>PAVS01000024.1 GCA_002713145.1 Halobacteriovoraceae bacterium | reverse complement strand
GAACCATCGTCTCCAGAACCATCGTCTCCAGAACCATCGTCTCCAGAACCATCGTCTCCAGAACCATCGTCTCCAGAACCATCGTCTCCAGAACCATCATCGTCTCTTGGGTCATCAGAATCTGAGTCACCCGGATTGATGCCTTGATCATCTTCCTCGTCAACAATTTGTTCCGCTAGGTCGTCTTCTTCGATAGTTTTTTGCTTACGTTCGAATTCTTCGATGGCACCATCAAAGTACTCTTTCTCGTAAAACTCTTCTTCTTGACAACCAGTGAACACTGTCAACGCAAGGCCCATGATCAGAACTTTAGTTAAGCCTTTAGTTTTCATTTTTCGCTCCAGAATTCGAGCGTCAAGGCAAACAGATTAAGATCTACATAAGTCTAACCTCGAGGTAAGTCCTTAAGTGGTGATTATAAATCTGTTAGTGAGTTTGTTTGCCTAGCGGTTACTCTTTTATGTTAACAACTGAAACGTGCAACATGTAAATACGTACGACACATAAAAAGAGTGTTTTAAAAATTTTATATACTGGGGTATTTTCGTACGGTTTTGTTTTTTTTTCAATACCTAAGCTTAAAGTTTATAAAGAATAAGAGCAATTTTAGTGACTTACTTCTCACTTCTCACAAAATTTATTTCGAACTTTTTGGATAAACTTTTCTCCGTTAGTTTCAGTATCAACTTCAAAACATTGTGCAGAAGGTTTGTTAGGAGGGGAGATGATAATATAGTCAGTTTTCTGTGGCTTACAATTTTCGATTTTCGTTTCATGCCTATAATATTTTGCACCTCTTACATCCTGGATAAAACATTTTCCTTCGATGAGATTTTGTTTCTCGAATAAAGTTTCTGTATTAGGTGTTTTGCATAAATGGGTCTTAACTTCCAAGAATTTATCGTTTTGATCCTTCACAAAACATTTTCCTTCTTGGATTTTTTCATCATATGAAAAGAAGGTCTCTTCTGTGTTTTCTTTACAATTCTCTAGGGAAGTTTTTTTATAGAACTTTTCTCCATTGGTTTCACTGTCAACTTCAAAGCAACCTTTTTGCTTCCCGAACTGACCCATAAGATAAATGGTGTCTTCACTACGACATAACTTTTTAGAAACTCTTCTCGTGAAAGTCTGACCTTTGGTCTTACTGTCTATTTCATAACAGTTACCTTTTTCTTTTAAAAAGACATATTCAGTGAGCTGAGGACGACACTTTTCAATTTTTACTTTGAGCTTTATTTGTTGTGAGTCTTTTTTTTCAATTTGATAACAATCTCCACTGAAATAATTATTTTTAGAGCGTATCCATTGGTATTCAGCGGCCAGAAGTTGTTGCTGACCCGTAAAAACATAAATACATAGACTTAGAGTGATAATGTGCTTCATCCTGGAATATTTTACCACAACCTAATTAAAAATGATCTCCTCGCGTGTATCTCCGATAAGAATATCAAGGGATTGGAGATATATATGCTAAATTTAATGAAATCACGTAGCCAAAGAAAACAGACGAAAAATGAAATGATTGCTCAAATTATAAATTTTTCTGAACATCAATGGATGAAAGAAAATCAATACACTAAGTTAAATATGACTGAGTTTTTTGAAAGACTTCCTTATGATGTGCTTTATGATGTTTTTTATACCAAAACAACCATCATGGTGCGCTCTAATGGAAAGTTCGCTTGCTCTGTTTCAAACTTTCACCAAAATGCCATTATTGTTTTTCCGGAACTCTATCAAAATTTAACTCGTATTAATGATGGTTGGGCAAAAGCAGTACTGGCCCATGAGGTGGCCCATATCCATTTTGATCATTATCAAAATTCAGATATTATGGAGACTCAAGTTGATGCTGACGAGTTTGCCTGCAAGATGGGTTATATGGATGAGCTGGAAGATTTTCTCCATGAGCAACCTGACTCTGTTGAAAAAAGAGTGAGGTTAAGTTTTATCACCACTTATTACTTTGCTCAAAATCAAGAATTACTCAACGATTAATTTAAGGTTAAGCGACAAACGTGACTTTTTCTTCATCATGAAGAAAGGTGGGAAGTTCCTCGATTTGTCTGATATTTGATTTACTTATCTTTATAGAGTCAATGAACTCATGACTGATACGATCAATAGCTCGGTAATGACCTTTGATATAGATATCAACTAAGTTCATTCCGGATCGCTCGCTATGAGTGACTTCTTTGTAATTTAATATTTTTATTTCCTCAGATCTAAGAATATGACGAATGGTCTGAGTGGCATCCTGATATGAAAGAAGCTCTACATGAAAGTATGTATGATGATTTTTACGCTCAATAAATTTATTGAGCGGGTTAATCATTTTTAAGACGACTAAAACGGTGAGTGAGAAAAACAGCGCCACAATAGGGTAGCCAACGCCAATCGTATATCCAATAGCGGCCACAACCCAAATTGTTGCTGCTGTGGTCAGCCCCGTGACACTTCCTCTTCCTTGAATAATAGCACCAGCACCTAGAAAACCAATTCCACTTACGATTTGGGCAGATAATCTATTTGGGTCTACCAGGGCTTCGCTACCCGCAATATTTAATAATGAGATACTTGTGTAAAGAGTCGCACCAAGGCAGATCATAATATTTGTTTTGAGGCCTGCTGATTTTGACTTGATCTCTCGGTCGAGCCCCACCATACCACCTAAAAGAAGAGCAAATATGATTTGAATTCCAATACCTAAGTAAATATTAACTGTTCCAAAGAGTTCTAAGTTGATTGTTTGACTAAAGTTTAACATGCTGTATCGCACCTCCATATTTCATTATAACTGAGATTGAAAAAGCAAGCAAAGCGGTCTAAAATTGCTCATTACAAGGAGTTGAGATGGGATTTTTTGATTATTTTATGGGCCAAGAACAAGATAAAGTTAAGAAGTATAGTGAGCTGTATGATGTTCTCGCTTATGAGTTTCCCGATTTAAACGAAAAAGAGTTAATCTTAGCAAGTTGTCTTGCGGGCTTATTGGCCAGAGTGGCTTACGTTGATTTCAAATTAGATCCTAAAGAGATGACTAAAATTTTAGAAGTTCTTAAAATGTGGGATATATCTGACAAACTTGATCCAGTAGTAGCTGGGAAGATGGCCATGGCCCATATTAAAAATATGGCCGGACTCGATAACCATCTTTATGTTCATCCCTTAAAAGAACACCTCTCAGAAAATGAAAGATATAAAGTTCTTCAGTCACTCTTTTTAGTCGCTGCCAGTGATGGAAATGTGGCTATAGTAGAGTCGGAAGAGATTCGTTTGATTACAAAAGGACTTGAGCTTTCTAATCAACATTTTATTTCAGCTCAAGCTGAAGTTGTTGAATTTATTAACGCACTAAAAAAATAAAAAATTTCATTCTTCTATTTAATGTATAAGCCATGTTAGCATAATGAGAGAACAGGAAGTTCTTTATTATGACAGTAGTTAAAAAGCAAAAGCACAAATTAATTGATGACTATCGAAAGTTTAAACAAATCGATGGTTCTCATCCTTTCAAAAAAATTCTACCTAATGGATTTATAGATTACCCTGCTCGAATAAGAAGGGGGGGAAAAGTTAGCTATTTTAATTTTGAGTTGGCCAAGAAGATGGGGTTAATCTCTAAAAATGCTGATCATACTCTCACCAAAGAACTTACTGAAGAAATTTACAATACCTTTTCTATTCAAATTATTAATGAATTTGATCAAATGAAGGGAAGAAAATTTAAAGCCGAAGATATGAAAGAGGGGACTTATATGGCCACTCGCTATCTTCAAATGCAACACGATGATAAAAAGGGTTTAAATTCTGGAGATGGCAGATCTGTCTGGCTGGGGCACTTAAAACATCAGGGGCAAGCTTGGGATATATCGGCATGTGGTACCGGAGCAACGAGACTCTCTCCTGCAACGAGCAAATATAATAAGTTTTTTGAAACAGGTGATCCCTCTATAGCTTACGGCTGTGGTTACGGAGAACTAGACGAAGGCATCGCAACTGCCATCATGAGTGAGATCTTTCATAATAATAATATCAAAACGGAACAGACTCTTTGTATTATCGAATTTAAGAATAATATTTCTATTAATATTAGAGTGCATGAGAATCTGCTTAGGCCAAGCCATTTCTTTCTCTATCTCAAGCAAGATGACTATAAGAGTCTCAAAAATATCACTGACTTTTATATCCAGAGACAAGTCGAGGCTCAACTTTGGGATACAAAACTCACTGGTAAGAAAAAATACAATTACTTTTTAGATAAACTTACAGAAACATTCGCTCAAATTTCAGCAGATTTTGAAGACCAGTATATATTCTGTTGGTTAGATTGGGATGGTGATAATATTTTAATGGATGGTGGCATCATAGACTATGGGTCTATCCGACAGTTTGGATTGTTCCATCATGAATATCGCTATGATGATGACGATAGATTTTCCACAAATATTTTAGAACAGAAGTCTAAAGCTAAGTACATGCTTCAGACATTTGTGCAGGCGATAGACTTCATCAAAACGAAAGAAAAAAAACAGCTCAATCATTTTGCAAATGATAAGTACCTTGAAAATTTTGAAGTTCGCTTTGAGCAAAGAAAAAATGAGAATCTTTTAAAAAAAATGGGCTTTTCTTCAAAGAAATCTGCTCAGTATTTAAAACGTTACGCTGAAGATATAACCCAATTTAGGAAAACGTTTAATTACTTTGAAAAAGCAAAAGTTAAAACAGGAATGGTAAGAGTACCTGATGGAAAAACCTGTGATGCTGTTTTCAATATGCGAAGTTTTCTGCGTGAATATCCACAAGTCATCCTCGCCGAAAGGATTAAGTTATCTGATGAGGATCTTATTGAGATGATCCAGTCCGTTTTTGCAGAAGCTGAAGATATAGAAATTAATAATTACAGAAGACAAAAACTTAATGATCTACAAGATCAGTATATTGAAATAGTGGAAAAAATGTCATCGCTCTTTCAAGAAGATTTTGATGAGACGCTTATGAAGTTGATTAAGCGCAGCCACGTCGTGAATAAGCCCAATAGGATTACGGGAGATGCTGTCACTTATATTGTGGAACTCATCAAAGAGCATTCAGGTCGAATGTCACCTGAGGAAATTTACAATTTGATTCAAGATTTAGTCGTCAATCAAAACACAAATCCAGATATAAAATTATCTTCCAAGGTCATCAAGCCTAATGCTGTATTACAAAAAATGTTTAATGTTATAAGGATGCACCGAGAAGGATTATGAAAATTGCTCTTATGGGAGGAGGTGATTTTGTTGATAACACTTCCATAGATAAAAAAGTTCTAGCTCTCCTAGAAAATAAGAAAAACCCACTTTTTACTTATATCCCTTCCTCTTTTTATCAATCAGATATTGAGTTTAATGAGCTGATCGAACATTATGAAGAGTTGGGACTGAAGAGGTTTATAAAGTTTGAATTAGATGCTAGTTATGGTATCGCTTTTAAGAAAGCGATTTTTAAATCTGACATCATCCATTTGGGTGGTGGAAACACCTTTTATTTTCTAAAAAATCTACGGCGAAATAATTTTATTCATGAGTTAAAGAACTGGGTACACGCTGGTGGAATCCTCACTGGACTTTCAGCTGGGGCCATACTGCTTACTAAAAATATTAATACAGCGAGTTTTCCTGAATTTGACTGTGATGAAAATGAAGAGAATCTTAAAAACCTTAAGGCCATGGGATTGGTCCCCTTTGAGTTTTTTCCCCATTATAGAAATTCAAAACGGTATGATAGAGAATTGCTCAATTATTCAAAAACCGTTAAACACCCCCTGTATGCAAGTAGTGATGGAGCTGGAATTGTTATTAGTGATGATGAAATCTCATTTATTGGAAGGACGGCTTGCTTTTTTAAGGGGACAAAAAATTTCATCAATAAATAATACATTTTTACCTTAATATTTTCTTTAGTTATTACGAATAGTTATTCATGCCAATCGCAAAAGAAGACTTTTTGAAGCTGGTCAAAACAGCTGTATCAAATGGGGTCAGTGATATTCATATTCGTACTAATGAGCGTCCTTGTTTTCGTATCAGGGGAGATTTAGTTCCTGTCAAAACCGATGTCTTCAGCTACGACGATGTAAAGGCCTGTGCTGAGATTATGGTGAAAAATCCAAAAATCAAAACGGAGTTAGACACTCTCAAAGAATTAGATGGCTCTTTTCAGATCCCTAAGCTTTGCCGGCTTCGATACAATCTTCTTCGCTATCAAAATAAAATGGGGATCATTCTTCGAATTATAGATGCGGATATTCCTACGACGGAGGCTTTAGGTCTTCCAGCTGTCGTCAATAAAATAGCTCTCGCCCACAACGGGCTCGTCCTTGTGACTGGTGCCACCGGTTCTGGAAAAAGTTCTACATTAGCGGCGATGATTAATCATATCAATAAAACCAAACCTGTTCATATCCTTACACTGGAAGATCCCGTTGAGTATATTCACGTGCCACAAAAAGCGAGGATCACTCAAAGAGAAATAGGGGAAGACACAGAGGATTTTGGTTCGGCCCTCAGGTCAGCTCTCAGGCAGGATCCTGATATTATTCTTATTGGTGAGATGCGAGATTCTGAAACAATTGGTATTGCTTTAAAAGCAGCTGAAACAGGGCATCTCGTTTTTGGGACTGTCCATACAACTGATGCGCTTAATACAATTGGAAGACTTATTTCAATGTTTCCTCCTGAAGAGCAGGATGCAGTTAGAAACAGAATTTCAGATAATCTCTATGCAACCATTAGCCAGCGCTTAGTGAAAACAGTAGATGGCAAAGGACGAGTAGCTGCGCAGGAGATTATGATCACCTCGCCAGGTATCAGAGAGTCTATTTCAGACGCGAATAAAATTGCTGAGATCTATACTTATATTCGCAAGGGAAAAAGAGGATCTGGGACACAAACATTTGACCAACATTTAACTGATTTATATAAAGCCGGAAAAATTACGAAAGAAGAGGCAAAGAATAATGCTTCTAGTCCTGAAGATTTCGAGAGAAATCTTATGTTTGGGGATGAAGAGAATGATGAATCAGGTCTTTATTAATAGTCTAGAAAAAATGTAACTGGACCATCATTGATAGAGCTTACATTCATTTGAGCTCCAAAGCGTCCCATCTCTAATTGAATACCAGCTTTTTTTAACTCATCATTAAAAAACTTGTACATGACCTTTGCTTCGTTAGGTGGCATTGATTTGTCAAAGCTTGGACGGTGGCCTTTTTTCCCATCCCAACTCAAAGTGAACTGGCTCACAGAGAGAATCTGGCCTGAAACATCTGAAAGGCTGAGGTTCATCTTTTCATTTTCATCTTCAAAAACTCTTAAATTAAGAATTTTTTTAATTAATTTCTCCATGTTTTGTTTGGTGTCTCCTAACTCAAAACAAATATAAATGAGATAGCCTTGTCCTATTTTTCCAACGACTTTTTGATTAACTTCTACTTGTGCGGAGTGGACTCTTTGGACGACGGCTTTCATTAAAAAGTCCTTTTCCTGTGATTTTGGAAATTGAGATGCAATAATTTACTCAACACTTGATCATTAAAGAAGTCTTGGTTAATTTCCAAGCTTTCAATAAGCTCATTAATATCTTGTTGGTTCATTGGTAAGGCAAAGCTTTGATAGAGGTATTCCCCTATAATATGACCTAAACATGCTGAAGCTTCAAAAAGTATAGAGTAAGAAAAGCTTTCAAGCTCTGGTAGCCTTTGATTTCTTAATATGTCTAAGCAAAGTTTGAGGTACTGTTTCTCAGAGATATTTTGAGTGGCAGCTTCTTGCATCAGAAGGTCTTGAAACATATCACACTTTCTATGAGGATTAATAATTTTAGAAAAGAAAAAAGCAAAGAGGCTTTCATAGCTTTTTAAAATAAAAAACGCTTCATTCTCCGTGGACTCTTCAAATGGTTTCTTTTGATAGAGTAAGTGGATTCCTGCTAAATATGAAATTCTATTCATGGAGTAGCTTGAGCAATAGAGTATGTTCTGATGGGGAATCTTAAAAGATTTACCTGTGGCGATAAGATACTGAAAAAAATCAAGTGTCTTTTGCTCTAAGCTAGACTCCAGTTTATTCTCTATAAACTCGAGTCCCGTATGATCAAAGAGATTGAAATTCTCTAAATCAGAAGCTTCTATTTGAAGACTTAGATTGCTATTGAGTTCCACACATATACTGTGAAATTGATCACTGGTATCCTCTGAAAAAGTCTTCTTCCCATTTTCTATAATGTATTCATGAATATCAAAATCAGGGTCATCACATAAGTTTTCGTACCAATAAATCATACTTTCATATTTGATCCAAGGAGGGGCGGATATGAGGCAAAATTCACTACGATTAAATTCTACAATTCCTTGTTCAAGATTTTCTTGGACTAAGTTCCAGTACACTTCATCTAAATTTTGGTGAATAATAGTTTGATTGATACTTGGCTTTTGGAGTTGCACTAACCCTGGAATTTTATTGGGTGAGATATGAAGCTCTCCATAAAGAATGATTTGAGGGGTGTCTGGATGTTGCTGGTGAATATCATGAATAATTTGAGCTGCAAACTGATCACGTTCGGCGAGAGATCCATCTGTATTTAAGCCTATCACTTTTATTCCATGTTTTTTTGCTAATTCAAAAATCACCTTGTAATGGGTCCAGGGAAAGCGCCAGGAATCATGATATCTAATTGAGTCAAGAAACTCTAAGTCCGTTATATGATTTTCTAAATAAGTATCAATATAGATTTGAAAGTCGTAGCGAATCATCTCAAGACCGAGAATGCAGGTCTTATTATTGGCTATAAGATATTTGATGATGCGTAAAACATTTCTGATGTTTTGATCAAAAGTATGGAAATCACCCAAATACACAACATTGGCATCGATAATTCTGTTTTGTATTCTTTCAATATCGACCACTTTGAATTTTCTTTTGGCCATTTCATTTTGATCATAAAGATAGGCATCGAGTTCAACACTTCTTGACTCCAGCTCTAAGGCCTTATTCTTAAAGTATTCATAAATCTGTTTTCTTAGTTTTAAAATTTGTGATTTCAATATATTACCTAGCCCCGTACCATTTTAGGCCTAAGTTGAATAAATTAAAATCAGATATTATTTTCTGCCAAGATAACGGAGTTAAGAAGTCTGTTTTGGATTGGAGTGATCTTCTCGGCTACTTCAGTTAAAGTTCTGCAAAGAGAATTAAAGGAGTTAAGTATTGATTTTAAATCTTCAATTCTAGGAACTGATACAGATTGTAGAATCGTTGAAATAGGGACCCCCTCAGCATGATCGAGAATAAATTTCAAAAACTGAACCATGTCTTTATCAGAGTGGAGTTTTAATAGGGCCTTTTCTCCTGCGAAGAGTTCTACAAAAAAGACTTCATCTTCACCAATTTTTTTATTCACAGTTTTAGTATGAGTAAGTTGGGAGTGAATATTTTGCCCAGCATCTGAAGAAAACTCTATATAGATTTCTTCATTCTCAGGATAGATAGGGTAGGTTTTAGAAAGCAAAAGCGGAGATTTTAATAAAGGATTATTAAAGTTAACAGTGCTATGGCTATCATTATTTTGTAAGTTTTCGATTGATCTTTGTACTGTCTTTTTAAAAGAAGTGAGGTCATTTAAAATCTGAGCAGGATATTCCTTAGCAATTTTAAGGATGAGACACTCTAGTTCTGAAAAGTTTTTTTCTAAATCTCTAGGGTGTATATTGAGTAAATCATCTGCTGAAACTTTAAACAAATTGAGTGCCGTGCTTATATGTTCAGGCATTTTTTTAGAATTTGTATAAAAACTAGGCACGAGGATTTTACTTAAGTTACCTTTGACTCGTCTAATATCATTACTGAAAGTAAGATTGATAATTTGTTTTCCAATCGAAGATTCTAAAAAGTCTAAAATGGCGTAAACATTTAAATCTGGCCATTTAGAAAAGCCATAAAAATAATGGCAATGAGCATGTCCATATTCATACGCTTTCGCTTCAAGTAAGTTTGAAGGTATAATTTCGAGGCGAACATTATTTTTAATTCTTTGATCGACAATAATAACAAAAGGCGCTCGTTCGTAGGACGAATTCTCAAGATTAAGATATTGAGAATCGTCACCGCTATGTCTTGAATCAAAATGAACAGCCTGAATATCAAAGAAGTAATCAAGGGGACGACAAAGTTTCATTAATTGATTAAAAAAACTGGGATGGGTAATACTTGTAGAGTCTTTAGAAGAAGAGTGAATTAACTGACCATCCATAATGGCATTTTGGTAAAATTCCATTCTAAACTGACCATTATATAATTGGGCCATAGGAGGTAGTTCCCCTAAATTCTTTTTAAAAAATTCATAAGTCATATGAGTCATTTTCTCAAACTCATGAAAAGTTTTTAAATTAGCATTAAACCTAAAGCTTAAGCATGTGTGTTTATTTTTAGGTGTTGATTTAAGTGAGCTATTTTTGTTTGAAAAGATATATAAATAATGACCCACTTCTCCTTTGCCTGTTATTTCAGTGAGGTCAAAAACCCCTTCTATTTTGAGCTCTTGTAGTAAGTTTGTGACTTTGTTCTTCTGGCTTGGAACAAAGATTTTCTTAGGAGTGAGGACAAAAATAAACCCATTTTCTTTTAAGTAAGTTTTTTCACTTAATATTCTTTGATAAAGATAATGTTGAGGGTTGTTTTCTGGAAACTGTATGAGATTAAGAATAACTCGATCATAGGTTGAATTATTTAAACTATCCTCTTTAAAAATGAGTGACTTTTGAATGTCATTTGAACTCTTTCTATTATAAAGGTGAGAGTTGATGACATCACACAAGAATGACTTGGTATCGTGACCTTGTATGGAAGCAACTTCAGCTAGGAAGGTCAGAAATTGCAGTTCATTAAGAACTTTCATATAAAGACCATTAGCAAAATCATCATTTTTATAGTCAGGACAAAGAATTTGATCCCATTTTAAATCTTTGTTGTTTTCTTGAGCTAACCAGTGTGAAAGTCCAATCGACTCTAGAAAGTCCCCAGAGTATTTACAGCTAATAATTTCTAAATCATTAGAGTTTTTATAAGGACAATAATTTTTATTATTTAAAGTGCTGATCCAAAGAGGGAAATTGATAAGCAGTGAATTAAGGTAAAGACCAAATTGCTTATTACTCAACGAGTGGGAGTATAAGGTTTGTTGATCTAAGACTTCTTCAGATTTAATTGAAATTGTTTTAACAAATTCCGTAATACTAATTTTATCATAAATACTTTTAAATAATATGAGTTGATCTTCAAGATCCTTGCTTGGTCTATACCAATTAAAAATATTTTGCTCAAGGGATCTAGCTTTTAACTCACTTGAACTCGAAAGTTTAAAAGCATTCATGAGAAATGAATTGGGATAGAGTAATGACTTGAGTTTAATTTCTTGATCTGTATTTTCACCGAAAGTAAGAATAAATCTGATTTTAAATAAATAGATGACTGCTATTCTAAAACTAAAAATTTTAAAGAAATGATTAATTTGATCCTTATAAGGAGAGTCAGGGTTTTTAAATTCCTGCCAAAACTTAAGGTGATTATCCAGTTGACTACAGTTGAGAGTTTTAAACTCAGCGTAGCTGATAAACTCTTCATAGATGGCCATCTTTTGTTTTCTTGAGAACATCTCGGCTTTTTGTAAACATTGAGTGACATCCAGATGAAAAGCCTCAAGCACTTGAATAAAAGACTTCACATTTTTAGAAATGAGAGACTCACCCTTCCACCCTGGAACAAAAAATTTATTGAGTTGGTTTTCAATTTTAACCGGTTGTTCTGCTCTGTTGTAGAAAGGAGCAAGGATATCATTTTTGTTTGTCTTTCCCTGAGCTTTATTGATGACTTTGTCCTGGTAGTCAGAAGACTTAGTCTTAGGCTCAACAGATTTAAACCAATGGCTGGCCGAAAATGATTTCTTCAAAAATGCTCTCTCTCTTAACTAAATAATATTAGTTGTTTATCTGGTTTTGTGTGGTCATATTTTTTATAAATTTACTCAAGTTTTGTCATCTAAAAAGAAAATTTTTCCTATTCATTATTTATATTTATGCTTTGTTTCAATTTCACCGAAAAAGCTTTTAATAAGAGCACTAAAGCACTGAATAAGCTTTATTTACGAGGAGATTCTTATGGACCAAGGATTTAATGATGATGAGCTCGCTGATATCATGAATGAGATCGAAAGCTTAGAAAAAGAATTTGGAGATGATGCTCCAGAGCAACAAGCTGTCGCTGAAAAAGAAGATGACTCAGAGAGTCACAGTGAAGAGCATGAGCAGGACACACACGTTGCGAGTGAAGTTGTAGCCATGAAGGGTGAAGACCTGGAAAAGGTACAGACCAGCTCTCATGACGATGAAAATATTCACCATCTCAAACATAAATCTAGTGATCATAAAGTAGGTGCTCACTCAAAAGAAAAGAGTTCTATGGAATTCTCTGTTCAAGGAGATATGCAATTAAACTTAAAGTTTAATGTAGGTGGACAAGTCGTTATGTTAACCATCGACGATCATCAGTTTGATATTGAGCTAGAGCAAGGAATGAAATTCAGTCTTCCTCTAGATCAAAAAAAGTCAGCATAATATAATCAATGTCCATAAGAGTACTTGGAGGAGTGGCTAAAGGTATGCCCATAGCTACTCCAAAGTCTTTTACTACGAGACCAACTTCGGTCACCCTCAAACGAAAACTTTTCGATTCAATTCAAGATTTCTCTGAGCATCAATTTATCGATTTATGCTGTGGAAGTGGCTCTATCGGTATAGAAGCTTTATCTCGAAATGCTTCAAAGGCTATTTTTATTGATAGCCATAATCTTGCTTTGGAAGCAGTTAAAAAGAACTTAAAAGCTCTTGAAAAATATGAAATCTCAAAGAAATCAAGATCGCAAATAATAAAAGTGGATGCAAGTAAATGGATCAAGTCATTGTCTGATTTTGACCATCCTCATAACGTTCTTTTCTTTGATCCCCCTTATTATGCCCTAGATTTGTATCAAACAATCTATACAGAAGTGTTTAACTCTGGTTTAAAAATGAAACTTATAATGGAAGGCTGCTCTCAAAAGACGATGAAGTTAACTCAGTTTCTGGAAAAATTCCCCGGTCATACTAAAGTCTTTGAGAAAGGAACAAGTTATTTTGTCATTTATGATATTGGATAAAATGTTATAATTGTTTTAACAAGGAAGAATGATGGGTAATAAAAATGCACTTTATGCAGGTTCTTTTGATCCGTTTACTATTGGACATTTAGATATAGTGAAACGAGCACTTAAAATATTTGATGAGTTAACCATTGTGGTGGCTGTTTCCCCCAATAAGGCTCCTTTAATTAAAATGAGTGATAGGAAAAACTTGTTAAAAAAAATCTTTGCTGATGAGCCGAGAGTGAAAATAGCGGCTTGGGATGGACTTATTGTAGATTATGCTCGAGACCATGGTATTACTTCTATCGTTCGTGGTTTAAGGCCTACAGGAGACTTTGATTTTGAGTTTCAAATGGCATCTATGAATCAAAAGCTCAATGAAAAAATAGAAACTGTTTTCTTTATCACTGGTGAAAACCTTTATTATATATCTTCTAGTTTGGTTAAGGATGTTCATAAACACGGGGGAGATATTTCACGTTTTGTGCCCAAAGCAATTTCAGAATATTTAGAGCATAAAAAAGAGGGGAAATGATTTTAAGTTCTAGAGTTAAGGAAACTCAAACCAGTATTACGCTCAAGGTGAGTGAAAAAGTGGAACAGATGACTCAATCGGGTCGTCACGTTTATAACTTGACGAGTGGACAACTCAAAGTAAAACCCCCCGCTAATTTTATAACTGAAATTTCTAAGCAGTTAAATTTTTTAAAGAGTTATCAATACAGCCCTGTCTCTGGGATGGAGAGTTTGCGTGCTAAATTTATGGACCGCTTTAGGCTCCATCGCAACATAACAGAAACAATAACAGATAAGTTTGAGTACGATTGTGTTGTAAGTAATGGTTCCAAACATTCTCTGTATAATATATTTGGAGCACTCATTAATAGCGGAGATGAAGTGATCATCCTGACTCCTTTTTGGGTTTCCTATCCTGAAATGGTGAAATTTTGGGGAGGAGTTCCTGTTGTTGTCAAATCACATGCTTTTGATGCCTACACTCCCAGTATTGATGAAATCGAAAAGGCCATTAGTCCCAGAACGAAAGCGATCATAATCAATAGTCCAAATAATCCAGCAGGAATTCATTACGATGATCAATGGATGAAAGATTTTGCTAAATTTTTAAAAAAGCATGAAGATCTCATTGCTATTAGTGATGAAGCTTATAGTGAGCTCTATTATTATGATCCTGCTCCGACCTATTTTTATCAAAAAGATCCTGAAGTGCTCTCACAGACAATTGTTGTCAATTCTATATCTAAATCCCTTGCGTCCACTGGACTACGTATAGGTTATACTATTGGACATAAATCGCTCATCACTGCTATAGGAAAAATTCAAAGTCAGACCACTTCTGGACCTAATAGCCTTATTCAAAGGGCCCTCATAGAATTCGACTTCAATGAGTGTGAAAATTATTTTAATACCATTAAAGAGCAACTCAGAAACTCAACTCAGTTTTTAAGAGAAAGCTTTAGAGAAAAAAATCTTCCTCATTGTTATTATCAAACAACATCTGCTTTTTACTATCTGCTCGATTTCTCACGCATGCCTTTTTATGAAAGATTTAAAGATGAAAAGGGAAGTGATCACTCCCAAGAGATCGTTGATGATATACTTGATAAAACAGGTGTGGCGTTGGTTCCAGGTTCAAGCTTTGGCTACCCAAATTCAGCTCGTATGAGTTTAACTTTGGAACAAATTCCCTTTGAGGAAGCGATTTCTAAGTTAATGGAGTATATTTCTCAAAAATAAGCTCCTCAATTGGCCATATTTACTCCCTTTAGCCCAAAGCTTTTTTTTCCTACAATAGAGAGAGGAGTTCCTAATGGCCAAGCTAAAAGTCCAACATTCTTTCTTGTTAGTTATACTCGTGACTTTGATCAGTTGTGCAAAAACTGATGACGAAGCTCGCTCCTCCGCTATTCGTGAAGCACGTCACCTCTTAACTACAATGGATTGTAGTGCTGCTCAAGATGTCTTGGATGAAGTTGATGAAGAAAAAGATGACCCCGAATTTGTTTCTGTCTATGCATCAGCGATCGCTTGCGATGCAGGTTATTCTGATATCACTTCTGCACTTCCCAATTTTGAAGATTTAGACAGCGACCCCACAACGCTTTTTGGCTCAATGGCGGCTTTTGCTTCTTCCAACGAAACAGTTGCAGACGCTGCAACTTATTCAAAACTTAAAGAAGCGATTGATTATATCTTAGAAGCTGATGGAGGAACTCAACCTAGTACTTCCCAGCGAATTTCAAAGTATGGCTCACGATACGGTAATGATTTAAGCATGCAAGCCTTTGTCATGATCACCGTGGCATTTGGGAAGTTTCTCGCCTTTTATGGCAATGCAGATAGCGATGGAGTGAAAGGTCAGGGTTCGATAACAGGTGGTGGCACATGTTATGGCCAATACGAATTCGATGCCGATGTCAATGACTACTTAGATAATGGTGTGACTGGAAGCTGTACCGGATCTTCTCAGGGTCATGCTGATATTGCAGCTGATAGTGCAGATGACGCTGATGCAAAAAGAAGACTTTGTGAAGGAATCGTTTTATTCCATAATCTCTTAGACATTCTTGCTAACTCTGAGTTGAGTTCCAATGACAGTTTGGGGGATCTTTCTGATGTTGAAGATTCGATTAATACTCTTTTTGATACGGCGACTTCTTTTGAAACCACTCAGTCTTGGAGTAGTGGAAATGTTTTAAAATTTAAAGCAATCACTTCTCAATCCGCATGCGAGGCAGAAGATCAAGCTGATGTGGAAAGATATTTTGTCATTATGTTTGAGACTAATCATCAATGAAAATTTTATGGCTCACTCTCATATTCATAAACCTTTCTGTCGTCATTGCTGGCGAGGAAAGAGCTTTAGGTAAAAGTCCTAGAGGGCTGTTAATCGGTGATGCCTTTACGGCTCTGGCCGATGATGAATATAGCCTTTTTTATAATCCCGCTTTGCTAGGTAGGCATTCGGGGTTCACTTTTCATCCTTTTAATCCCACTGTTACAGGGACAAATGTTTTGAGTGATCAATCTCGATTTGAAGATCTAGGAGATGACCCTGGTGATATTGCCGATGCTATGCTGGGTTTTCCCATCCATGTAGGAGCTAACTTTGCTCCAGGGTTTAAAATGGGAAATTTTGGTTTGGTCGCTTTGATGAATTCACAATCAAATTTAAATTTACAAAATAAAGTCTCACCCACTCTTGATGTTGATTTTAGAAATGACCGCGGATTTATTGCAGGCTTTGGAGCACCTATTCAAGGCAGTTACACTCAACTTGGGGGAGGGACTCAGCTCTCTTTGGGAGTCAGTGTAAAGTATATCGATCGCGAATCAATTAATGGAGCTTATTATCTTTTAGGCACGACACTTATGGATGCTGTTGGTGCCGAAGACCCCACACAAATTTTAAATGAGTTGGGAAAAGTCAGAGGGCAAGGTTGGGGCTTTGATTTAGGAGTGGATTATATTAAATCTAATGGTGGCACTACTTTTTCAGCAGGTCTTGCTTTTCTAGATGTGGTGACAAATTTACAAACCGAAGATAACGAAAATGATTACGAGGTTCAATCACAACCAATGCAAGTAAATTTTGGTACTTCTTATGCGCAAAAACTTGGGGAGGCCATCGGTTATACACTTTCAGTTGATATTAAAAGATTAAGTGAAAATGTTGAATTTATGCGAAGAGTTCATCTTGGTGGGGAAGTTAATCTCACTCCGGCCTTAAGCGTTCTCGCAGGAATGAACGCGCTGGATAATTATAGCTATGGTCTTAAGTTGAATATGGGCTTAGTCAAGGCTTATGCAGGTTTTTATGGAGTAGAAACTGGTGAAAGCTTAGGTCAGGAAGATTCCGATCGATTTCTCGTTTATCTTAGCTTGTTCGAATTTAACTTTATGCCCTAGTGGTTTTGTCGGTTAATTGAGTTCTAGCCATCCTTTTTTTTCTAGCTTAAAATTATCTTAATCACAGCATTCTAGGGGGATAATTGAGCAAATCGACCAAAACTTTCGTACTTGATACTAATGTCTTACTTTTTGATCCAACGGCCATCAATAAATTTGGAAATAATAAAGTGTTTATTCCCTTAATAGTCGTAGAAGAGTTAGACCGTTTCAAAAAAGATCAAAATGAAAATGGTCGAAACGCTAGATACTTTGCTCGGATGGTAGATGAGCTCAGAGAGCATGGCTCTCTCATCAAAGGTGTCTCCCTTCCCAACGAAGGTCTTCTTCAAATAAGTATTCTCAGAGAACCTATTACGAAACATGCGGGAATAGATTTATCCATAAATGATAATCTTATTTTAGCGAATGCTCTCTCTTTACAAGAAAATGGTGAGAATACTGTTCTTATTACTAAAGATATTAATTTACGACTAAAAGCTGATGCCTTAGGACTCAAAGCCGAAGATTACGAGACTGCAGAAATTTCAATTGAAGAACTCTACTCAGGACAACGAATGTTTGAAGTGAGTAGTGAGAGGCTTCATGAGTTCGAGCAAAACAGATATCTGGGGCTGGAAGAAAATGAGCGTAAGATGTTTTATGCCAATGAATACTTAGTTGTTCATGAAACTGGCAATCCTCAAAAAAGACAACTTGGTCGCTATCATGCTCACAAAGGTGGAATAGTTCCCCTCATCAAAAATCGTGAAGGAGTGTGGGGAGTTCACCCTAAAAATGTTGAGCAACAATTTGCTCTCGATGCTCTCCTTAATCATGAAGTGAGTTTAGTATCATTGGTGGGAAAAGCGGGGACCGGAAAAACCCTTTTGGCCATAGCCGCTGGATTAGAAGCAGCTATTGGACAACAACAGTATTCTAGAGTTCTCGTTTCAAGACCTATTGTCCCTATGGGGCGTGACCTTGGTTTTTTACCAGGAGATGTGAACGAAAAGCTCGGCCCATGGATGCAGCCCATTTTTGATAATATTGATTTTTTATTCGGTAACCAAAGGGCAAGTAACCAAACCACCACCTGGGATGAACTTATCAACCAAGGGCTTCTTCATGTCGAACCACTGACTTATATCAGGGGGCGTTCTCTTCCTGGTCAATATATGATTGTGGACGAAGCACAGAATTTAACTCCACATGAAATCAAAACGATTATTACTCGTGCCGGTGAAGGAACAAAAATAGTGCTCACAGGAGATAGTGAGCAAATTGATAATCCTTATTTAGATTCAATCAATAATGGTTTGGTCTACTGTATCGATAGACTTAAGAAAGAACATATTGTGGCCCATACTAAGCTCATTCAAGGTGAAAGATCACCACTTTCTGAAATCGCGAGTGAATTACTTTAATGAATAGACAGAGTAGGACATACCAAAGAAAATACCTTAGGGCTCCCTATAGAGGACAAGTTTTATTTTCTGAAAATGATTATGTTTTTAAGGCGAATTCACTCAATATATCAGAAGGGGGCATGCTTCTCGATAATGTTGGTCATTTTCCTGATGCAAAATCCCTCTCTTTTATGATTTGCTTACCTCATCACCCTTTATTCAAAAACTATAATCTGAATAAAATTTTAGACTATGAAAATGAATTTACACCTCATGAAACGATTCGGTTTGAAGCTAAGATGGTCAGAAAAATAGGAATTGATTCGAAGGTGGATGGTATGTTCCAATCGAGGATTGGAGTTGAGATCCAAGATATTAATCCCGTTGATCAAGCTAAAATCTCCGACTACGTAGATGTTTTTTCTAGTAACCTTATCTATTTACAAGTTCTGATAGATTCAATCAATTCAGATAAAAACAATTTAGCAAAAATTAGACGTGTTAGCTCAATCTTAGGGTATGCAGGTCATTTAAAAATTTCTTATATGCGTAAGATTGTAGAGCATGATTATAAAAGCCTTCAGTGGCTTTAATCTTTGCTCTTCATTTTATGGATAAACTCAAGCTGTAGGTTTAAGTATTTTTCACAGTCTAGGAGAAGCTCTTCTTTGATTTGATGGTTTTGGTTTACACTTTCACACATTAAGTTATGAAGAACTTCTAATCTAAGACAGTTGTTAATAAAATCATGCTTTAAACTATTTTCCATTGAACTAGTTTAATAACTGATTTGACCTTACTTTTGAGCGTAAGTTAAGAGCAAACTTGTTTATTGTATTTGCCATATTTTCTACGTTAATTCTCATGGCCAATTCATCCATTAACAAAGCACTTTTTAAAAGGAACTCATCTGAAAGATTTTCTTCGTTAATCTTTTCTATAATATAATTGGCTTCAAATTGTAACTGATCCTGCTTTAAGCTTTTAAGGTAGCCCTTAAACTCTTTCTCAGTTTCTTTTAACTCTTTTAACTTTCTTCTCTCATTTAATGAAATAACATTTGAATCTAACACTCACTTTCTCCCTTTTTTATAATCCATTATTAAAACCAGAGAAATTCCTTTTCTCCTTACTCTCTCTAAAAGCAAATAGGATGCCATAATGTTTTTGGAATTTTGTATTTGCTTGAGCACTTTTATAGGGATTAGGAAGTGATATTTCAAGAGCACCTAGACCCTTTTTGAGGCTTTTGTAATCTTTACTTAGTTTCTTACTGATCAAAGCCATGAAAAATTTATAAACGCACAGTGATACCAGCAAAAAATGCTGGAGAAAAATAGTCACCGACGAAAAAGATCGGTTTTTATGAGTTTCTTAAGTTCAATGACTGTTGTTTATTTCAATCTAAAATTGGTCTAAGTTGTTAAAATACCGATAGAAAAGAGGTGGAATTCTAGATATAATTGCCAAAAATTCTTCGTTAAGCTTTAGGAGTATTAAACCGAAGAGATACAAGTACATATTTAAAATTAAAAGGAAATTTCAAATGACTCAACCGAAAATGTATATCCCCAATCCTGTCGTTATCGAACAAACAGCACGTGGAGAGAGACAATACGATATCTATTCCAGACTACTTTTAGATAGAATTATTTTTTTAGGAACGGAAGTTAACGATACAGTGGCGAATCTTCTGATTGCTCAAATGTTATTCTTAGAACAATCAGATGCTGAAGCTCCGATTCACTTTTATATCAATAGTCCGGGAGGAAGTGTTTACGCTGGTCTTGGGATCTACGATATTATGCAACACATCTCTTGTCCGGTTTATACTTATTGTGTTGGTCTGGCAGCTTCTATGGGATCACTGCTTTTATCAGCAGGACATAAAGAAAATAGATACTCACTTCCTCATGCAAGAATTATGATTCACCAACCTCTTGGGGGAGCTCGAGGTCAAGCCAGTGATATTCAAATTCAAGCCGCAGAAATACAAGATTTAAAACAACAACTCACTCAGATATATGTTGATCATACTTCTGCTGATATGAAGTACGAAGATTATGAGAAGGCGATGGATAGAGATAATTACCTCAATCCAAAAAAGGCTGTAGAGATGGGATTGATTGATAAAATTATTGAACCTAAAGGTAAATCAGAAACAGAATCAGAAGAATAGTAAAAGAGAATTAAGGAAAAATTATGACGTCAAAAAAGCGCGATGCTAATGGATCATTAAACTGTAACTTTTGTGGAAAAACACAAAAGGAAGTTAAAAAGCTCATTGCAGGACCTGGTGTGTACATTTGTGATGAATGTATTGAACTTTGTAATGATATTATCTACGAGGATTCAGTAAAAACTGTCTCAAAGACAACCCTTGATAATGTTCCAAAACCTCATGAGATTAAAGAGCATCTCGACAGTTATGTTATCGGACAAGAAAGAGCGAAGAAAATTATCTCTGTTGCTGTTCATAATCATTACAAAAGAATTGCTCACAGACCTTCAGGTAAAAAATCTGAAGAAGTTGAATTGGCAAAATCAAATATTCTTTTAGCCGGTCCAACTGGTTCGGGTAAAACACTCATTGCTCAATCATTAGCGAAATATCTTAATGTTCCTTTTGCTATCGCTGATGCCACTTCTCTAACAGAAGCTGGTTATGTAGGTGAGGATGTCGAAAATATTATTTTAAATCTCTTACAAGCGTGTGATTACGATATTGAGCGTGCTGAGCGGGGTATTGTTTATATTGATGAGATTGATAAGATTGCTAAGAAGTCAGAAAACCCTTCTATTACCAGAGATGTTTCCGGTGAGGGGGTTCAGCAAGCACTTCTTAAACTTATAGAAGGGACAGTGGCAAGCGTTCCACCGAAAGGCGGACGTAAGCATCCTCAACAAGAGTTTTTACAAGTGAACACTAAGAATATTCTTTTCGTCGTCGCGGGAGCCTTTGTCGGCCTCGATAAAATTATCGAAAAGAGACAGGTGAAAAAACCTTCTTTAGGTCTGAGTGGCAAGCCTGCTAAAAAAGACGATAAGATGACTGTTTCGGCCATTGAGCGTATGGGTGGTATTGAGCCTGAAGATTTATCAAAATTTGGACTCATCCCTGAATTTATTGGACGTCTTCCTGTCAATGCTCTCTTACAAGAGCTCGATGAAGAGGCATTGGTTCGAATTTTAAAAGAGCCTAAGAATGCTATCACTAAGCAATATCAAAAACTTTTTGACTTTGATGGGATTGAATTAGAGTTCGAAGAAGATGCTCTTTTAGAAGTAGCCAAAACGGCAATCTCTAAAAAGACAGGGGCTCGTGGACTGCGCTCTATTCTCGAACAAACTATGTTAGATGTGATGTATGAAATACCAAGTAATGAAAAGATTGCTAAATGTGTAGTGACCAAAGCTGCTATACAAGGAACTGAACAGCCTAAACTTATTGAAGGCGAGCGCAAGAAGCCCGCAGAAGATTCAAAAGTGGCCAGTTCGGTCGGAAATGCCTCTTAGACAGCTTGTCTAGCAGAAGAGGTTAGAATTTTTTAGAAAAATTTACCCACACTTGCGCCGCACCTTGCGGCGCATTATAATGCTTCTATCACGCCATTCACACCGTTTTATGCCAGTATTTCCAAATAAATAATAAATACTTAGGAAAGTTTTAACCCCCTGTTTTTTATTTGCTCTAAATTTATCTTCATGGGAAAATATTTATAAGCCCACACTACTAGTCCGGTAGGTGGAATTTAGCGCAGGAGGTGCTATGTCGGACAAGAAGTCATCAAACGCAAAGAACTACCCTCTCTTACCCTTAAGAGATGTTATTATTTTTCCTCACATGGTGGTGCCACTATTTGTAGGAAGAGAAAAATCAATCGCGGCCCTAGAAAAAGCGGCTAAGAATGGAAACGAATTATTTCTGGTCACTCAAAAAGATGCGAGTGTTCTCAACCCAGAGAGAGAAGATGTTTACGATATCGGAACTGTTGTAAATATTATTCAGATGTTAAGACTTCCGGATAACACGGTTAAAGTTTTAATTGAAGGAAAGCATAGAGCGAAGATTTCTGAATTTGAATGCAAATCAGATGGATACTATGCTGATGTTGAACAATGTGATGATATTACTGATAATGAAGTCGAGCTTGAAGCGACGGTCAGATCAGTCAAAAACATTTTTGAACAATACGTAAAATTAAACAAAAGAATTCCACCTGAATTGTTAATGAGCATTTCATCTATTACTGATCCTTCAAGATTAGCTGATATTATTGTGGCTCACTTAACGATGAAGATTCCTGAGAAGCAAGAAATCTTAGATGCAATGAATGTTGAATTAAGATTGCAATTACTTCTTGAGAAAATGCAAGGTGAGATAGAAGTTATCAATGTTGAGAAGAAAATCAGATCACGTGTTAAAGCGCAGATGGAGAAATCTCAAAAAGAATACTATCTTAATGAGCAAATGAATGCGATTCAAAAAGAATTAGGTAATAAAGAAGACGGTAAATCTGAAATCGCTGAGATGGAAGATAGGTTAGCCGCTAAAAATATGCCTGAAGATGCTCGTGAGAAAGTAGAAAAAGAAATTAAAAAGCTTAAGTCTATGTCTCCTATGTCTGCAGAGTCTGCAGTCGTTCGAAACTATATCGATTGGATGACGAATCTTCCTTGGAATGAATACACTGAAGATGACAATAGCGTTAAGCACGCAAAGTCGGTTCTCGATGAAGATCATTATGGACTTGATGATGTTAAAGAAAGAATTCTTGAATATCTTGCTGTTAAAAACTTAGTTGGTGATAACAATAAGACGACGGGAACAATTCTTTGTTTAGCTGGTCCTCCTGGGGTTGGTAAAACATCGATCTGTAAGTCACTTGCAACATCTATGGGAAGAGAATTTGTTCGAATTTCTCTTGGTGGTGTAAGAGATGAAGCTGAGATCAGAGGGCATAGAAGAACTTATGTCGGAGCCATGCCAGGTAAGATTATCCAGGCCATGAAAAAAGCTAAAATTGGTAACCCAGTTATTCTTCTTGATGAGATAGATAAAATGAGTAACGATTTTAGAGGGGATCCAGCTTCAGCCATGCTTGAAGTCCTTGATCCAGCTCAGAATAAAAACTTCACTGATCATTATGTTGAAGTTGAATATGATCTTTCAAAAGTTATGTTTGTTATGACGGCAAATGATATTTCTAGAATTCCAGGTCCACTCAGAGACAGAATGGAAATTATCAACCTTGCTGGTTATACGCCAAACGAGAAACAACAAATTGCTAAGAAATACCTTCTTAAAAAATCTGTTGATTCTCACGGATTACAAGACTATCCAGTGACGATTTCTGATAAACTTCTTATGAAAGTTATTAGAGGGTACACAAAAGAAGCTGGTGTTCGTAACCTTGAAAGACAAATGAATACCATTGCTAGAAAGATTGCCACTGATATCGTCACGAACGATGTAGAGAAAGGTAAAAAATACAAACTCACAGACAAGCAAGTTGAGAAATACTTAGGGCCTGTGAAATTTGAATCAACGGCCATTGAAGATGAGCATCAAGTTGGACTGGTAAATGGTCTGGCTTGGACAAGTGTAGGTGGAGAGTTACTGAATATTGAAGTGATCACAGTTCCTGGAACTGGGAAGCTTCAAGTAACTGGAAAGCTTGGAGAAGTTATGCAAGAGTCGGCTAAAGCAGCTCTGTCTTGGGTAAGATCTTTGAGTGACCTCATCAATGTTGATCATGATTGGTATAATAAGCACGATATCCATATTCACGTACCTGAAGGTGCGACTCCAAAAGATGGACCTAGTGCAGGGATCACCATGGCAACAGCTCTTACAAGTGCCATTGCTAATATTCCAGTAAGACAAGATGTGGCAATGACTGGGGAAATTACACTAAGAGGAAGAGTGCTTCCTATTGGTGGACTAAAAGAAAAACTTCTTGCAGCTAAGCAAGCGGGGATTCAGACAGTTGTTATCCCTGAGAAAAATGCCAAAGATCTTGCTAAGGTTCCTGATGAGATTAAGTCAGGGCTAGATATTCACCCTGTGGCTCATGCAGAGAGAGTTCTTAGAATCGCTCTTGAGTTGGAGCAACCAGAAGAATTTCTTGCGGGAAGACACCTTACAGTGCTTGATGGCGCTAAAGGTTCAGGGACAGACCAAGCAGTTGCGAACTAGCACCAGCTAGATAAAAACATAGTACAAATAAAAAGTTTGATGACGGACCCTCTAAATAGAGGGTCTTTTTTTATGCAAAGAGTTGTAGATTTTAGATTGACAAGCTTTTAAAGGTCGATTATCTTGTTGTTTCTTAATAAAAGTGGGCGTTTAGCTCAGCTGGGAGAGCGCTACCCTTACAAGGTAGATGTCGGCGGTTCGATCCCGTCAACGCCCACCACTTTTTCTAATATCCCCATTATTTTAATTTTATGAATTCACTAGGATGTACAACAGCTATATTACCTTGATTGAATAAAGTAACATTTGCTTCTCCAATCACGCGAAGCTCATTATCGATAACAGCAATGGCCGTGTTTTCATGAAGGGCAATAACAGGGAAGCCATATTCTTTCACAAACTCTTGCACTTCTTTTTTTTCTGACAATTCATAGTGACAATGAATAGCGTAGGGGCCCAGTAAATTCAGACCTTGATAGGAGATGACTTCCGTTTCATTTTCATCCGGGGTCTCACCAAAGTGAGCTGTTTCTAAGTGGCTGCCAAGTATGATCGCTCCTGCACTATCACCATTGACCACACCTCCATGATGGAGGAAACGATGAAGGAGTTCATAAAAGTGAGTGTTACGAATTTCATTCATCAGTGTAAAGGTATTACCTCCATCAATATAGATGGCATCAAAGCGTTTTAAATAATCCCATTCGAGTTCATGCAGGTCGAGGCACATCTCGATTTTATCGAAATGAATGGTAGAGAAGGTGGATTGTATGCGCTCGAGTCCATCATCAAAATGCTCTGGATCTCCGGCCAATGGAATAAAGAGAAGCTTGGGATCTTCTTGGAGCAGGCTTATAAAAAATTGGTCGATCTCTTCAAAATGCTCTGAATCACCACCGCCGGTCATGATTAACTTCATACTTTCACCTCATATAAAAATTATTTTAGCATAAAAAGTGTTTAGATTTTTAATATACCCCGTAATTTTCACACTCCGTGCTGATTGTTTTAGGAAGAACGAAGATAATGAAACTATGAAAAGAAATATGATGTTGATTCTTACTATGAGCTTGCTTTTAACTGGCTGTTGGGGGCAAATTGAAAATAGCGCTCTTGTGAGTTGTAAGTTTAATTATCAAGGGCAAAATGATTATTTAAAAATTTGTTATCAAGGTGTTCGCTATGCCAGAGGGTTAAGTGAGCGAAACCTTAATTTTAGAAGCTCTGAGAGAGATGTCATCGAGTTGACCTATCAAGCAGAATCTCATTGCTCAAATACAGATGAACCTCACATATGTGAATTTGGTGTGGGGTTATTTAGAGAGCATGCTATTGATAACTGGAATCAATCTCGTTATTTTAAATTCTAAGGAAAGTTTATTTAAGTAGTTTTAGATAGCTGGCACCCATATTGTTTACTTGTCCAGCAATACTTGTTTGTACTGATTGTTTGATTTTAGCAGAGGCTTGCTTAGCTGTGGCTTGAGCATAATCAAGATCGGTAATTCTGCTCTTAGAACTGGTATGGTTTGCGACATCGTTACCGAGTTTTCCTATTGTTGATTGGATTCTGTTTTGAATCGCTCCCACTTCTGCCCGGCTCATAGAGAGGCTTTCGATGGCATAATCGATTTTGGCCAGTGAATGTTGGGCTCTGTATTGCTTGTCAATTTTAACAGTATCAATACCTAAGGCAAAAGGTGTTTGAGCAAAGTCACTCAAGTCAATATGAAGTCTATCATTTTTACCATTTCCTTTATCAACTTGAACTTCAAATTTTTTCTGATCACCCTTGAGTAAATCTTGATTCAGATGATTGGTGGACTCCGCTGTTCTTTTAATTTCATGAATAAGCCCTTCAACCTCTAAATTGAGAAGCTCTCTTTCATTGTCAGAGATTGAGCCTGTCGCTGCTTGGATAGTCAGCTCACGTATTCTTACCATCATTTCTGCTTGACCACTTAAACGTCCTTCCATAATTTGCAGAACGCTCACAAAGTCTTGGGCATTACGGGAAGCTTGTCTTTGCGAGCGAATATTGGCATTCATTTTAGTCGACATACTCAAGCCAGCTGCATCGTCTGAAGACTTAGTGATTCTGCTCCCACTAGAAATCTTAGCGGAATTATCCCTTAGCTCTTGATTTGTTTTGCGAGCTTGCCTTCTAAGGTAAATGCCTGAAGTGGTATTACTGATTCTAGTCATGTCATACCATTTGCTTTGAGGACTTCATTTTTTAGACAAAGGAATCCTGTAACTCTTGTTAGAGCCAGCTAATCCTTTAACAAACCTTCATAAGAAGGCATTCAACCTTGAATGCTCCTAAATTACATGGGTCCTTTGAACCTCCTTTAAGTTTATCTGTCCGCCATTGGACAGAGCTCAGTATCTGTTTCGGTAGTTAAGTAGTTGAAATTTAACGAGCGAAATAGTCGGGTATTTTGTATTTATGATTGTTCCCCTCGTTATCGTTAAATAAAAATAGTTTTAAGCTGAAGTCTGATTAAGCGGAAGTTCTTGCCGAATGAATGTCTATGAGTTCTTGAAAATGAGAAAATACACCCATGAGATTTTTAATTATCTTTTTTCTTATTCAAAGTACCTGGGCCGCCAAACTTCCTCCTCGATGGAGATTTGAATATAATTATGGACAGGCGAAAACCCATTACTTAGAAGAGCAACCCAGTATCTTGTCGACTAATGCTAACATAGAGCAAGTTGCTGATTTTCACCAATTTATTTATCAGTACTATTTGCTACCACCATGGCTAGATTTTTCGCTGGGAGGAAATATCACGGGTCTCTCCGTTCAAAGTCCTAGTGAAAAAGAAGAGCAGTTTCAGTACTTAACTGCCTTTGCCAATCTGGGAGTAGTGCTACCTTTTTCAGATTTCTGGAACGTAAAGTTGATTGCTGAGTATTTTTATACTTCTATGATCGTCGAAGATGATGCATTTGGTTTTAGAAACCTTAGAGGAACTCAAGTGTATCCTGAAGTAGAGTGGCTCCCTTTTGGATCAGATATGTTTTTTCAAGTTTCGCCCTATTTAAAAGTTCCTCTTTTCTCAGATGTTGGAGATAGAGAGGAGACGACAATAGGACTGAAATTTGTATTTCCTCTTTCAGGAAAAAACTTAAAATTTCCAGTTTATGCTTACGGAAAATCTATCATTGTGCGCGTCTTTTATACGAATATGCGTCTTGAGTTTGAGCGCGATGATTTTATACCAGCTGAGATAGATGTTCGCCAATATGGAGCGACCTTAGGTTTTAACTTTTAGATGCCATAAAAAGTTGGCATTTTTTAATATTGTATTCTCTGATTCACTAAAATTCACCTAAATTAATTCAAGTTTCTATCCATCATGAGCAAGGCTTTAAAATATTAGGAGTTATTAAAAAGCTCTTTAATTTCAACCGATAAGAAGATTATGGATAAGGTTTTATTAGTCCTATTTTTATTTATCTTTATAAGTTGTGATGAACAACAAGGGGACTTTGAACCTAATAATCTTATCTCTATTTCTGAAGACGAAGCAGCGGAAAGAAAAAAAGCGCTGCTTTCAGGAAATCCTTTTTTTCAAGAAGTGAATTTGAACTCACCAAAGGTTTTTGATGTTGGTGAGAAAATTGTTATTTATGGAGTCTTCCAAAAAAGAACGAGAATCACTAATGGAGGAGTACCAAGAATACCGCTCAATATTGGTGGCGTCACTCGCTATGCAAACTATGTGAGCGGATCAGAATCACAATCGTATACTTTTCGATTTGAATATACCATACAGGCGGGTGACCTCGATCACGATGGAATTGAATTGCAATCTCCTTGGGAGTTGAATGGAGCGACAATAGAGGATTACGCAAATAAAGAAGTACTTGTGGATTACGATGTACCCAACACTTCTTCACATCAAGTCGATACTTCAGACTTAGTCATTAGTTTTGCCAGTAGTTACGTGAATACTGCTAGTGCCAATTTAACAGTAGCCGCAAATAATGCTTCTACACTTTATATCGGAACGAGTTGTCTTAGTGGTGGAAGTGCAAGTGCATTCGCCACAACCAAGCCAGTTAATATTTTTAATACCAACGGTACCAACACTTTTTATGTGGCTGCTGGTAATGGAAGTGGAGGGTATTCTCAATGCCAAACAGCGACCATTATCCATGACAATTCTGCTCCAAATCTTATAACTGGGATTTCAAATTCTAATAATGCTTCTGATATTGAGTCAGATGAAGCCACTTGGAATGTAGGTTCAGATAACGGGCCATCAGACATCGCTTATTATGAGATTGCAGTCTCGACTAGCAACACTATCGGTGGAATAATTTCTCCTGAAGGGGACTGGAAAAACGTAGGCACTGATCTTAACGGAAGTATAAATAATGGAAGTACGCCTTGGTTATCTCCAGTGACAGATTACTATACTCTTGTTAGAGCGACGGACAGAGCAGGTAACGTCTCTGGGGTAAGTAGTTCCAGTGCTTGGCAGATTGCGGCTCTCTCTCCGGAACAAATAACTTCTATGAGTGTGGTTGAAGCGGGAAATGATTCCATTAAAGTTGGATGGCCTTACCCTGATGATAATGGATTTCCTATCACAGATTATGTCATACAGTATCGCCTGGGAACAGATTCCACTTGGATAACGATCAACGATGGAATCTCTACTTCTAGGCGGCATACATTAAATGGATTAAGTGCAGAAACAGAATATGATTTTAGAGTGCGCGCATATAACGGAACAAATTATGGAGCATGGTCACCAGTTTTAGTGGCGGAAACCCTCCCTAATATAGATTTTGCTACTTACCCCTATGTGGCTATCAATATTGGGGGAGCGACTAAAAATGCTTTGGTTTCAATGGAAGATGGAAATGATATTTATTATGGAGACAATACTGCCTCCACATATAATGATGGCTCTCTTATCTATACAGGTTTGAATCAAGGTGAAAATGTCTCTGTGGATGCAGATGATTTTACTGTCGTTCGAGGGACAAAACCTTTTTTTATAGCGGGCACTTTACGTTATGGAGGGGGAGATTCTAATAAAGGAAATATTGTTTGGGGGACAAAAGCTTGGATTGGGAAAAGCTTTCTTTTTAATCATAATAGAAGTAATCCTATGCGGGTGAATGTTTACGCCTTTAGCGATTCAGATATAACTATAACAAGTAATGGCAATCCCATCGCAGGTGGAAGTATTAGTTTGACAGCTGAAAATGGTCATGCTTTCACTATCAATGGTTATGGTTCTTACGAAATTGCATCAACTGGTTTTATTATCGCTTATAGTTATGCCGCTGGCGGTGGAAATCAAGTCGTCGACCCGAAACCACTTTTACCAGCTGCCAATGACTTAGTCGGTGTTCCTTCACGAGATGCAAAAGTGTCCACCGATACAAATGGAACCAGTGCTACTTATTACCACTCAGATGGAGTCAACGGCACACTTAATATTACAAATGCAGGAGACGTAGGAAATATCAATCAACGGGGAACGTCAGGTTTATATCGAGACGAAGCTATTCGTATTCGAGCGAATGCCAATATTGTCGCAACTTCTTATGCCGATAGTAACGGAAGTTGTGCCGCTCCTCTTGTCCCCGTTGCATTCCAAAAAACAAAATTTGCTTTGAATGTTAGGGCCGAGTGGGTGGCTTTTGCTTCTACGAACGAACTCACAGTGACTGCCTATGAACCAGATGGTGTGGGAGGTTACACAACCACTACTTTCAATATGACAAGGACGGGTGCAAATAATAATACACCAACTAAGCAGTACTCCACCTCAGATTTTAAAGCAGGAACAGTGTTTGAGGGAACAGCTCCTTTTCAGATGTGGTATGAGCCTAAATCCGATAATAACTCTACTCTCAATACTCCGGGGGGTGAGAATAATGCTGCCAGCAGAGATGAAACCATTCTGTTTGGGTGGGATTAACAAGTCTACCAGTAAAATTTACAAGTCTTATTAACTTACTCTGCTTTATTCGCTATAGATGCTTCATAAATTAAACCTTAGTAAAGGAAGCTTTTTATGAAGTTTTTATTTGTATTGCCTCTGTTTATAACGGCTCAATTATCTCATGCTGCTGTTACTTGTGAAGAGTTTGTCAGTGAAGAGAGTCAAGTCTCTGAAGTGCAAACGGGGCAAGGTCCACTGACTCGAGAGAATTGGAAAACAATTGATGTGGTGGCCAAGTTTGATGTTAATGAGTGCTTTGACGCCATCTCTCAAACTTTATTAAAAGTGAATGATAAATTGGTGTGGAGCTTTCGCTCTACAGAAGATAACTGTGACGGAGGAAATACATACGGCTCCGTTTATTCTTATGATTTAAAAACACCTATTGCTCATATCTACGATGGAGATATTTATTGTGAAAAAGATTGGGATATCAATCAAAGAGCAAGTGATATGAGTCAAAGCGAGATGCTCAGAAAAGCGGAAGATTTCAAAACATATTCAACTGAGAGACTCGGGCAAGATCTAGGAGCTGTCCGTTCGACAAATTGCTCGAAAGACGGAATCTTTTTTCAGTGTACTTTTACTTATGATTTACCAGTAGATTATTGTTGGTATGGATTCTTTAGTGCCAGTGTCACATATAAACTAAATAATCATGCTGCATTAGAGATCTATGAGGCAGAGGTTAACTGGGATCATTAAATTGAGAACATCAACGGGCAACCGTTGTAGCCGAGCCTTGCCCCGTCGGCATGGTGATAATTTCATCGATGACCACGTGCTTTGGTTGCTCCAGCATAAAGACCATCATCCTAGCGATATCATCGGCATACAGAGGGGTCATTCCTTGATAGACTGAGTCGGCTTGATCTTTATTCCCTTTAAAGCGAACAGTACTAAATTCAGTATCCACCATCCCTGGTGAGATTTGCATCACCCGAATATTTTGATGACAGGTTTCTTCTCTTAGAGTTTTGGTAAAGGCATGAAGGGCATGTTTGGTGGCGCAATAGACTGCTCCACCTTTATAAGTATTATGTCCAGCAATTGAACAAACATTGAGAATATCACCACACTCTTCTTGAATCATTAAAGGAAGCACACGCCTGGTGAGACTAAAAACTGAAGTGATATTTGTTGCAATCATTTGCTCCATCTCTGATATTTCAGAGTGGGCGACTGAATCTTTTCCCAGGGCCAGTCCGGCATTGTTTATTAAAATATCTATTTTGCCATCGATTTGTTTTAAGATGTCTTCTTGAGTTTTTACATCGTTGATATCTCCGACAATGATATGGCTTTTGCATTCAAGTTCATTTTGCAAAGATTTTAATTTGTCTTCTCTTCTCGCCACGAGAAAGAGTTCACATTGTTTTGACGCTAAAGCTTGGGCCAAGGCTCTTCCTATTCCTGCAGACGCCCCAGTGATGATCACTCTTTTGTTCTTTAAATCATTTATCATAACTTGGTTATAACATATTGATATTAGGAAAACGACTAAAAAAGGATTTAGTAATTTCTACAATTGATTCGGCATTTAACCTGATTATTTCAAAATATGCTATAGATGGAGGCTCAAGGAGTCGCTATGGATAATAGATTTTTGTTAGTATGTTTAATAAGTCTTTTCTCGTTCACAGGAGCAGCGGATACGACTCTAAGTGATGCACTCGGTACCTCGGATAAATCCCAATTAATCGATCCACCCAACAGCGTGGTGGCTTTGGTGCAAAAACCAGGAAAGTCTCCGGAACATATCACCATCATAGGCTTTAATATGGTTCGTCGCATGTGGGAGGACGAGCGTAATACTTATCCTATCAAAAATGTGAGCCCTGAATATTTCTATTGGAAAGAAGGGGTGACAAAAATGTACTCCTTTGCCCACTTTATAGAAATAGCTCCAGGAAATAAGCATTATCAACAGACCATGTCGGTTCTGTCAAAAATGAAGCACGATCCTAAAAGTGAAGTTATTCTCAATCTTCTCCAGCCTCAAAATGATCCAGAGTGGTTTTGCATGAATATCAACACCCCTGAATCACTTTGCACGGATGTTTTCTCAAATGGTTTACAAGACGAGGAAGTGGTATGTGTAGATAATGCACGTTATCTGAAGTGTCATGTAGAGTGTTTTAATAAGTTAAATCCGACTCAAGAACTTGAGTATACGGAAGGAAGTTGTCAGAAATAATCTATTTTAATACTGGTATTGATTTGGTACTTCTATAAGTACTGGAGGCCATATGCTTAAGTCTGTTCATGTATTATTACTATTTATTTTTCTCATGCTGAGCTCTTTTGCACATGAGCATTCTCATCAACATGATGAAAGTCATAATTGGACTCTCGATAAAAAGGCTTACCAGTCTACCCGTATGTATAAGAAGCTAAATATATTTTCTAAAGCAACACATATCAAAAAACTACTTATGTCGCCTTTGATCGAAATTGATCAAGCTCTTTTTAAAGAAAAGCTACAGATGTTCTCTGGAGCCATAGAGAGTGAACCAGGTGTCAAACTTAATTCTAGATGTAAGTTAAGTGAACTGGAACCAACAATTGAATTTTTAAAAAGAGAATATAGTGTTTTAGGCTATGATGCCAACGGGATGAAGGTCGGTTCTCGCTATTTAAATTTTGTCGCTAAGAAAAAGGGCACCTCTCAAAATCCAAAAGTACTCGTTATTAGTTCCCATATTGATAGCGTTTGTAATGCGGGTGCAAATGATAATGGCAGTGGAACGATTTCAGCGCTCATGATTGCCAAAGCTCTTAAGGATATGAACTTTAAACACACTCTTTATTTTGTTGGCTTTGATAATGAAGAGAGAGGGATGGCCGGGAGTAAAGCATTTGCCAGAGAAATGAAACAGAAATATGGCGAAAATTTTCTAGGAAATATTAACTTAGAGATGATGGCGACTAATAGTCGTATGGATAAAGTTTTTCATGTTATAGACTGTGATCGTGCTGATTCAAATTTTATGACAGATATGATTGCCAGTAATATTGCTAGCTTTAATTCTCCCTTAAAAATTAATGAAGCTTGTACCACCAGAAGTGATCACTCTAGTTTTTGGAACCAAGACCTCCCTGCTATTGTTTTATCTGAAAATTTCTTTGGAGGAGATTCGGACCGCTGCTATCACAGAAGGTGTGATGTGGTGGATGAGCGCATGGATTTTGAGTATATGAGTGAGATCACTCGCATTATGGCCTACACTATTATTGATTTAGCCAATTTATAATAAAAAATCCTTGCTATGCTAAGTCCCTGGAATTCATACTCTTGGGACTTGTTTTATCCAACTGTTTAAAAATCTGCAAAAATAAAAACAAAATATTTAGGTCTCATAAAGTGTCGTTTTGTACATTTAAGTCATGGAATATCTTGATGCTAAAGAACGTATTCAATTATTAAATGATAAAAAACTAGACCGAAAAGGCGATATTTTTTATGTCTGTGAACTCGCTCCTAGATATAAATATAATCCCGCCCTTGTTCATGCCATTCAATGGGCCAATGAGCATTCAAGAAAATTAATCGTTCTGGCCTATGTATCGAAAAATAAGCAACCCATACGACATTTGATTTTTAGATTAGAAGCTCTCAGAGAGTTAGAAGAAAAACTTAAAACTAAAAATATTAAGCTCGTGGTGCGGAAGGGAAAATATTTAACTCAAATCAACAAACATTTGGAGGGGGCTGCCGGTGTGGTGATTGAGAAAGGGTATTTAAATGAACATACGAAAAAGATCAATAAACTTAAGAAAAAATTCTCAGGACCCATCATTGAAGCTGAAACCAGTTTGGTGGTGCCCGCTCATATTGTCTCGGATAAAAGAGAATATGCGGCGAGGACTTTTCGCCCAAAAATTGAAGAATGTTACCAAGACTTTATTCAAAAAATCCGAACACCAGCAATTAAGAGCTCATCGTTAAATGCTAAGATAAAGTCTGATGTCGACTTGAGTAAAAAAAATAAGAAAATTTTGTCTTCCCTGGGTTACAAAAAACCATCTCAAAATTACAAAAAACAATTTCAGGGGGGATATAAGGAAGCAAGGAAAAAACTGAAAAGTTTTATCAAGGATAAGTTAGATGATTATGCTGATAACAGGCAGAATGTTTTGCATGATGCAGGTCACTCAAATCTCTCTGCTTATCTTGCCAAAGGTCATATTTCTCCCATTGAAGTGATAAGAAAAATTGAACGAGCCAAAGGGGCTAAGCATAAAGGGCGTAAAGCTTTTATTGAAGAACTACTGGTGAGAAGAGAGTTGGCTTATAATTTTGTGAGTTTTGAAAATCACTATGATCAATTCAACACTCTTCCAGAGTGGGCTTATGAGACTTTAAAAAAACATAAGTCAGATGAAAGAAAATCGATATACACTGAAAGTGATTTTGAACAGGCTAAGACTGATGATCAACTTTGGAATTTATGTATGCGACATATGAAAAAATTTGGTTATCTTCATAATGCCCTTCGAATGTATTGGGGAAAGAAAATAATTCAATGTACTAACACTCCCGCTCATGGATTTAAAGTTGCCCTTGAGCTGAATAATAAATATTTTCTTGATGGACGAAATCCTAATTCCTATGCAAATATTCTTTGGTGTTTTGGTCTGCACGATAGAGCTTGGGGGGAGAGTCAAGTTTTTGGAAAAGTCAGAACATATAGTCAAGAAAATGCTATGGGAAAATTAGGTGGAGAAGAAGGTCTTGATCACTTTGAACAGCAATTATCTCATTGAGAGGTGACGCGTTCTCTAAAGTCATCAGCTGTCTTAAATATTCGTTCTTTTTTGTCATCATCCATTTTTTCTAATAAGTTAACCATCATGGCCATGCGATGATTGTGCAAAAGAAAATCACTTTTTCTTGCTATAAATTGCCAATACAAGCCATCCAAAGCATCACACCATTCACCTTTTTTATAATGTGACATTTTTAGTAAATAATTTGAACCAGAAATATACGGTTTGGTTGCGACAATACCTCCATCACTAAATTGGCCCATACCATAAACATTTGGGCCCATGACCCAATCAGAAGAGTCGACAAACATCTCCATAAACCATTTGTAAACTTCTTTGGGGTCAACTTCCAGCATGAGCATAACATTATTAAGTATCATTAATCTTTCTATATGGTGGCAGTACCCCCATTTTTGAGCTTTCTCAATAGCATCATCAATGATAGGAATCCCTGTCTCTGCAGTGTACCAACAATGTTTTAGTTTTCTTGTATGCTTGAAAAAATTTTCCTGTTCCTGCTGATCGGAATAGTTCTGATATATACCTCGGATAAACTCACGCCAGCCTAAAACTTGTCTGATAAAGCCTTCCACTGAATTGAGAGGGGCACCATCATTTAGCTTGGCTTCAACTTTTTCGATCACTTCCTCGGGAGTTAAGAGACCCATATTGAGAAGAGGAGAGATCAGTGAGTGATGAAGAAATTCGGAGCGTGTGTCGATGGCATCTTGATATGTACCAAAAGAATCAAATCTCTCTTCTAGATAGCGATTGAAATAACTAAGAGCTGAAGATCTATGGGTAGGAATCCAAAAGTTATCCACAGAACCTGGGTGATCTGAGAAATATTTTTCAACGATTTCTTTGACTGATTCAAGGTGTTCACTTTGATTCACTCTGGGCTGATAATTAATCACTTCAGCCTTCTTAGGAACTTTTTTTCGGTTCTCTGAATCAAAACTCCATTGACCACCTTTGGGAGAGCCATCCTTGTTTAAAAGAATGCCCAATCTTTTTCTCTCTCTTTCATAAAATGTTTTCATAAAAGGGGTCTTGTTGTTTTTTAAGTACTCTTTAAATTCATAGCGAGGACATAAAAACATTGGGGACTCGAGAATATTGACATTGAGATCGAGCTCATCGAATAAATCGAGAAGTTCTTTTTCAAAAAACTTATCTTCTATTTCATGAATGTTCACTTCGGTGAATGTATTCTCTTTAATATAGTCTTTTAAACTGCTTATAAAATGATGTCGTTTATCCAGTTGAATATAGTGAACAGACCTCTTTTTAGCTTTTAGCATCTCAGCGTACTCTCGCATTGCGATCAGAAAATGCATGATTTTATGTTTATGGTATTTAAAATGAGTACAAAGCCCAAAGTCTTCGCACATAAAAAAAGGACCATTCAAGCGGTTATAATGTTTTAGAGGAAAAAGCTGATTTCCTAGAATAACAGTAAAGCTCTTCGCTACCATGGAAGGGGCTCTCCGGTCCAATTCAAGAAAATCTCATCTTCAGATGCAGGGGAGTGGAAGATCGCTTTAATGATGGCCAAAGCTGTTTCTTTTGGTTCCTTTACATTGAGGTTTGTTTGATCAGTATAGGGAGCTGAGAGCTGAGTGTCAGTTGTGCCAGGATGAATGGCTATAAGTCTGAGTTTTTTGTACTTCCGCCCCAGTTCAATAGAGGCATTTTTTATAAGCATATTCAATGCCGCTTTGCTCATACGGTAGCTATACCATCCACCCATTCTATTATCAGCAATACTCCCTAATTTAGCAGTAAGGGAGACGAAAAGAGCAGGAGAATTGAGGGGGATATGCCTTTGTAAATATTTAAGCGCCAGTGCGTGGACACCAGTATTGACTTGGAGTGAATAAGTTAAATGTTCCAGGTTCATATCATCTAATTTTTTTTCAGGCTTAAATTCTTCATTGTGTAAAAAGCCAACAGTACAAATGATGAGATCAAATTGAAGGTGATTAATGGTCTGGGAGAAATTGTCCCATTTTGCTTCTTCTAGCAGATTGAAATTAAACTGATCTGCAAGAAAAGGGATATCTTTGTTTTGTCTGGCAAGACCATAGATATTTAACTGAGGGTTTTCGCTTTTGAGGACTTTAACTATCGCTTCGCCGATTCCACCTAAACCAATAATGAGAACATTTTTTAATTTGTGAGTTTTATCAATTTCCATACTTTCTAAATTATTTCCAATAAATGAAACAGTCTTTACATGTATGAAAATAGATTATTTAAAAAACTAATCAATAGACTTTTGTTCGACACAGTGATAGCGAGTCTGCTGATGGCAAACTTGGAGTGTTGGGTTTGAAAAACACTCGTCTGTAGCAAGCTCAATGGTATGAATAAGTTCTGATGATTCATTCATAAGAAGATAGGTAGAAGCCAAGCTTCCATCTTCAAGCTCAAATTCTGTTTTATGGGTGAGAAAACCGTCGATACTAGGTTTCACTTTGAACTCAAAAATATGCTGAGGAGGCCTTTGGCCACTATAATACTCTTCTTTGCTGGCGAGAATCACTTGGTTGCTCCATTCCGGTATGACAGGTGGCTCTTCACCAAGTTGTTCATAGATGGCATCAACTCCAGGATTGGGTGGAAAGTAGTTTCCAATGAGTAAATATCTGACTTCATCAGTATTTGACATGATGCATTTGTAACGAGGAGAGTGAGTCTCTTGAGCGAATACTGAAATATTGAATAGAATCAAAAATAAAAAAATAAATGCTTTCATGAGAAAAATATAACTAATTTGGTAGTGCGGCGCATCAAAAAAGGCTGATTTATGTATAAATTTCAGGGTCTAACTAGGTAATTTATCAAAAATATCAACTATCTTAACTATTGTTTAGATTTAAGGTGGAAAATTTTGATACACTTATTTTGTTGGCCCCCAGTGGTACAATGACTGAATAAGGATTATTCAAGCGAGATTTTAATATGGATTTTAAAACATTTGGCCTTTCTGTGCTCCTCTCTTTTTCACTCATCAGTTGCGGTGATATTTTCATGAAAGCTGATAAAGCTTCCAGTATTGAGTTAACTGGAATGGCGAACTGTGAATTAGACTTTGATAGTATCAGCCATATTCTAGAGAAAAATATTAAAGGAGATATAGAGTGTTTAGGCCTTTATCTCAATGATTTTGTTAATCTCGTTGAAACAGACAGACCAGGATATGTTTCTAAATCCGTTCTCAAAAATTTTATTCTCAATGGACCCATTGATGTTGAAGCTGATACCGCAGAATTAATTGATACTGTTTTCGATTTAAGCCATTTGATTATTGGTACAGATAAAGATTATTTGAAAAATACAGACGTCGATGTTCTTATCGATTTCCTTATCTATTTTAATGAAAATATTATTGAAGCTTATAAATATTTCTCTTCAAAAGAAGATGTTAATTACTCGCAACATCAGCGAGAGAGAAGAATCGTATTTAATAAAATTACACTTATTGCCAATAAGCTTAAGACGATTTTTAAAGCCAATAGAAAAGAGTTGCATCGAATTGATACTCAGCAATTTGTTTTAAACTTCTTTAATAAAGACCCACAAACCTTAGAAGAGATCAGGGCGATTATTTTCTTGAAAAGAGTTTTTCTAGGTGGTGATAAATGGGATTTAACCCACGTGGAATTTGCAGATGCTCTTGAAATTCTTCCTGAAGTAGCGCAGGTGGCACTTGATGTCAGTAAAATGAATCTCTATACCTTCAAGGATGAGCAAGAAACACTGATCAAATTTTTTCTAAGAGATATAGAAGTTATTAAATCGATTTTATATTATGAAGAAAACTCTCAAACAGCCGTCTTTACTCTTGATGAACTTATACATGCTCTCAATATTATGGCAGGTGATATGCTGCCTATTAATCTAAAAGACTTTCCACGGGAAACGTTAAAAATTAAAGAGATCTTTTTTGGCGAGTATGATGAACTCTTTTATGCCAGTGAATTGTATCGCGCTCTTAACCATTTAGAAGCGGTTTTTGCAGAGGGGAGTTTTGGTTATCGTATCTATAATTTCTTTCGCGATGAACTCAATTCTCCTGATCCGATCTCTCATGATTTAAGCTCTTTTCCAGTGAGCTCTTCACGAGAAAAGCAATTTCGAGATCATTATGCAGAAATTGCAGCCAACTATAAGTTTTTTAAAGGAGAGAATTCTTCTGCTTTTTACACCCATGAATTTAGAAGAAACCCAAATGCCTTTTTTCAAATATCGGCTCTGGAGTATGGTGTTCATCTCATCATGTCTCATTATGGACGAACCAACGTCGCTGCCAGGGGAGGGGTTGATTTAACGATGGACCATGTTCTGAAGCTTATCACCGATTTAAAATGGTTGTTAAGAGATGCAGGTCTTATCGTTATTGGTAAAGAAAAGGGAAGAGAGATAGAAGGGACAGCGAATAACTTCATGCTTTTATCTACATTATTTCAATATCAATCAGATGGTTGTGATGAAGCAACCGTATGTTTAGAGCGACCAGAAGCCACTGAATTTATTCTCAATTTACTGACAGCTTTAAGTGTTAAAGATTCATTTACAGAAGAGATGACTCAAATATGTGCAACTGAGCAAGATGAATATGGTCGTATCTATCCAGATTGTTTTAGAAGAAACTTCATTAACGTCTTAAAGAAACCTACTTTAAGTGATGGTAACAGCATCAGTCATTACATGCCTGAGTTAACAAAATATCTAGAGAGTATGGTCGCTGATCTTCCCGATGATAGGCCTATTACAGAATCCGAAGATTATATGCATTTTATTACCGAGACAGAGGCGTTTACTCGTTCCTGTACACATTACGATCAAGACACCAAGCTAGAAGAGATTCCACTCAAAGCAACAGATGCCTTTGCAGTATTTGCAGGATTACTTAACATCGAGTCGACAGTTTTGAGGTATGACTTGGATCAAAATAATGTCATCGATTATCGTAATAAAGATAACGTAAATGAAGTTATGAATGCCTATTATAGTACTTATGAAGGGGCTATTAAGAGTTTAGTTGCACCTGATGGTGGGATTATGACCATACTGGCAAAACCAATATATAAGTATCTTATCCGGTATGGAAAGGTTCCTGATATTAAAAAGTTTAGTAGTATATGGAGCTTTTTAAAATTCTTATTAAAACGAAATAAAAATGCAGACGCTCATCGTGTAACCTTCGCTACCGTTTTAAAAGTTATTGGGGAGCAGCAAGATGCCGATGATCCTAATCCATTTAAATGTGATGAATGTTTTAGAGATCCCACTCGAGAGTGTGAACCTGCTGATGATGCTTGGAATGATTAATTCTTATTGAATATTAAAGTCAGCTAATTCAAATTCATTGTTTTTTGAAATAGCTGGCAATTCCTCATTGAACTTATCTTGAATAAATTCCGGAATTTGAATCGCTCGATATTTTTTTCCATTCGATAGCCTGATCCAGTAGCCATCAATGACATCTCTTCTCTCTGTTGTCATTTTAATGGGTTTGATAGAGACAATATGCTCAAGATTAATGAGAATATTTGCTTTTTCATCAGCCTGAATGGACTCGTTACGTGTTAAAATCGTAAATTTTTTTAGATTCATAGCCTTAGGTATAGCAAGAGTCTGGCCTAAAGTTGATGAGAAAATAAGAAGTTGAAAATTTTACTCGTATCTGCTTTTATTTTAAAATTTTATAGGGTAAATAGCTGATATGACTGAAGAGCTTATCTCTCTATTAAAGGATCATTCTCCAAGACAGAAAAGGGCGCTTCTGATCGAAAAAATGGATCAGCTGGAGCAAACTGGTTTTGGCTGTGAAAAATGCCAAGGGGGCTGGTGTTGTACATTTGAGTATAATTCAATGCGAGTCTCTCCTTTAGAAGCGATTGATATCTACCTAGCGTTGGTAGAAGAAAATAAATGGAACGATGAGCTCATCCATCATTTACAACATACTCAAACAAAATACCGACTTGATAAAGAAATTTTCCTCGGAAGAGGTAATACTTTGAGAAGAACCTATACATGTCCATTTTTCACAGAAAAGGCACAGGGCTGTTCACTCTCTCGCGCTCACAAACCTTACGGTTGCTTGGCATTCAATGCCCAAAAGTCAGAAGTCACAGATGCCGGTTTTTGTGGCAGTGACCAGGTGTTGCTTGAAAAGCAGGTCGTGGCCAATCAAGATGATCAAATTAATCAACTTCTCAAAACTTATTTGACTTTGGATTGGGATAAAAAAGATATTCCCAGTGCATTGCTAGAAATAAATAATCAATTAATAAATCTTTCAAATTCAATAGATTAAGTACATTCTCAGCTAGCATCCTCCTTCAATTTGCATATAATAGAAATGTTAACATATGTTTAAAGGAGTAAACAGATGACAAAAGCAATTAGGGCCCAAGCACAACTTGGTAGCTTCAAGGTTCCTACAAGAAAATTTAAAGTTCCTTCAGATGTAAATGGAAATCCTCTTAGAGTCAGTGAATACTTTGGAGAAAACGTATTTGACTACATGAAATCCGAGATACTCACCAAACAAGATAAGCAAGATATTCAAGATGTTTTGGTTAAGAAAAAAGACTTAACTAAAGAGATGGCCGATAAATTTGCCAACGCAGTTTTAAATTGGGCAACAGGTAAAGGTGCGACTCACTTTACTCACTGGTTTCAACCTATGACTGGTTCTACTGCTGAAAAGCATGACGCTTTTTTATCAATTGAAAAAGGTAAACCTATTGAAAAATTATCTGCCACTCAACTGATACAAGGGGAGCCTGATGCATCTTCTTTTCCTCACGGTGGATCAAGATCAACTTTCGAGGCTAGAGGGTATACTTCTTGGGACTTAACATCACCCATTTTTATTAAAGTTCATGAGAATGGAAAGACTCTTTGTATTCCAACAGCATTCGTATCTTACTTAGGGGATGCTCTTGATATTAAAACTCCTTTACTTAGATCGATCACTCAGCTGTCTAAAGCGGCGACTAAGTTTTTAAATCTTGTGAATGATTCAAACCGCGAAGGTGATCACGATACTCATGTTGATGTGAGTTGTGGATGTGAGCAAGAATATTTTCTTATTGATAAAGGACTCTACTTTGAGAGACCGGACCTTGTTATGAGTGGAAGAACTCTTTTTGGTGCCGTTACTTCTAGAAATCAACAGCTAGAGGATCACTACTTCGGAACTGTTCCTGAGCGTGTTATGGCCTTCATGCAAGAAGTTGAAGTTGAGTTATACCGCTTAGGTATCCCGGCTAAAACGAGACATAATGAAGTTGCTCCTGGTCAATTTGAGATCGCTCCAATTTTTGATAAGGGAAATGTTGCCAATGATCAAAACCAAATGGTGATGGCCGTTTTACAATCAGTCGCTATAAAACATGACTTTGTTTGCCTCTTGCACGAGAAACCTTTTCAAGGAATCAACGGTTCTGGAAAGCATTTAAACTGGTCAATGGGTGGAAATAAATATGGAAACCTGCTTGAGCCAACGGATAGTCCTCATACTAACTATAAGTTCTTAGCTGTGGTCGCTATGATTTGTGAAGGTGTCTTCCGTCATGGAGCCTCTTTGAGAACAGCGATTGCTTCTCACTCTAATGATCATAGACTTGGGGCCAATGAAGCTCCTCCAAGCATAATTTCTGTATTTTTAGGAGATACCCTTACTAAAATTCTTGAAGCCTATGCTAAAGGTGAGAGTTATACCAAAGAAGGTGAAGACTTTATGGATCTAGGGGCTGATCAGTTGGCTAGACTTGTTCGTGATAACACTGACCGAAATAGAACGTCTCCTTTTGCTTTTACTGGAAATAAATTTGAATTTCGAGCCGTTGGATCTACTGCCAACGTTGGTATTCCTATGACTATTCTTAATGCGGCTGTAACTGACGTTCTTGTTGAGATGAATGAGCGAATCGAAAAAGAGAAAGGTGAAGGGAAAGCGGTTGATGAAATTCTTATGGGGATCATAAAAGATCTTTATAATAACTGCTCAAAAATCGTTTTTAATGGAGATGGATATTCTCAAGAGTGGGAAGATGAAGCGGCTAAAAGAGGGCTTCCAAATTTAAGAACTTCTGCTGATGCCCTCAAGGTGATTGCAGACTCAGGGGCCAATGCCTTTTTGACCAAACTTGGAATCTATTCTGAGAACGAATTAAAGATGCGCTATAATGTTCGAGTTGAGCGTTATTGTAAGCACAGAGAAATCGAGTTTAGAACCCTTCTTAATATCATTAACAAAGACATCATACCTGCCACTATTGAGTACAAAGGTGTCGTTGCTGAAGCTATTGAGAATCAAAAAGAATGTAAAATTGATCCTAAGGTCGATCTTGCCGTTCTTAACAAACTCAATGAACATCTGAATAAGCTTTATGACAACTCAGATAAACTTCGTAAAGGACTTGAAGGACTAGGGGAGGAAATTGAAGATGCTGAAAAAATAGCAAAAGAACTCCTACCACTTTCTGAAGAGATTGCAGATACAATTGCTTATTTAGAAGAAAATGTTGCTGAAGATCTTTGGCCACTGCCTACCTATTACGATTTACTTTTTATTAGATAAATAGCCGGCCCCTCTAACATGAGGGGCTTTTTTTTGTAAGAATCTTCACAAAGTTGAAGTTTTTACACATCATTTCAAAAAGGTTTACGTTCTTTTCTTAATTTTTTATAAGAAACTAGTAATGCAATTAAGAAAGGGAGAACCACAAGATGAAAACAATCTTTGCATGCTTACTTATGGTTTTTAGTACAATGACTATGGCCGAAACCTTGAGACTCGGGGTAGTAGATGTATTAGAACCACTTGAAAATGAAAACTTTTATGCCGTTTTCGCAACCGATGGACAGGTCTATGATGTCCATATCAATGATACTGAAGTCATAGCAGCTATCAAAGATGCTCAAAAATCTGGTTTAGAAGTTGAATTTGAAACTTCTGATCATACGAAAGCATTAGATGTCCTTGCTCAACGTTCAGAAATTTTAGGAGTGAAGTTATTAACTTCAGAGTTTAAAGTTCCAGTCGCTTCAAAAAATCAAGCTAAAGGAATTAAAGATTTAGACCGTGATCCACTGATGACAGATTATATCTCTGACATTGGTGACTCTAATACACTCAACAATGTATTTAGAGCTCAAAAAACGGGTATGAGAAAAAGATCTCAATGCTATAACCGTGCTCATGTTTGGTCATACGAAATGCGTAACTACTCTTATAATGGACGTCGCGTGCAGCCAGGAAAAGTATGGCTCTTTTTTACCAAAAAATACATCAGAGCTTACCGTTATAAGTGGTGGTTCCATGTTTCACCTTACGTAAATTCGAATGGGGTAAAAAAAGTTATGGACCGTCGCTATATGCAACAACCGGCTGACCTTCGTTACTGGACTAATTACTTTATCCAAAGTCAGCAAGAGTGTAGAAGAGCAAAAGTTTATACTGACTATGAGAGAAATCCTCAGTTAGGTCATTGTTTTGTTATCTTCACTAGCGTTCACTACTGGCAACCATGGCAGATTGAGAAAAATGAAGAAAATGGAACTCTTCAGACTCAGTGGAGTGATTACGAACTAAGAATTGCTTATCGTGATGCTCTAGGCAGACGTTACAGAAGACCTAATCTAAATAAATAAGATAAACTAAGAAAAGGGTCATTTATTTGGCCCTTTTTTATTTCTTTTTCTATAATCTCTCCATGAAAAATATAATTTACCTCCTCTCATTAATCTTTTTATTTGTGGCTTGTGGATCCCCTGATGGAGACGGAGCTAATACCATAGATGGCGTGACAGATGATGAGCACCGTATTTTTGTCAGCTCGGGCTCCTATACCGGAAATATGGGAGGGGTGGATGCAGCAGATGCTAACTGCCAAAGTTTGGCAGAAAGCGCAGGATTATCTCGTACTTACAAAGCGATTTTGAGTACTTCTTCTAGCAATGCCACCGATTCTGACCGCATAAGCTTGGTGGGAGCCATCTATATCATAAACCAAAATGGCGACAAGACTCTTATCGCAGCCTCTCGGGAAGACTTTTGGGGGACGACAAACTCTATTGAATTAATAGAAAATGTAGATGTTGATGAACAATTGGCTCAGGTCAGTGGAGCTCGAGTGTGGACCGGAACAGGTTCTGACGGTGCCACGGTACCAGCAGAACACTGTAATGGATGGACTTCCACTGCTGGGACTGGCTTTTATGGGTTAACCAATCAGGCTAATTCCGAATGGATAGAGTCGAATAGTGACAATTGCTCAAACACCAACCGTATCTATTGCATCAGCCAGCAAGAATAAAAAAATGTCATTTTGCGCAAAAAAAAACTTTGCAAATTGTTGCAGAGCAGTTATTAATGCTTTCGATAAAAAAAAGAATTCAATATAAAGAGCTCATTAGCGAGAAATTTTGAACTGGATTTGTAACTCTCAAGTCTACTAGCATCGGTTTTTCTTAATGATTCTCGAACAGTTTTGGTGAAGGGGTCGCAAATTGTGGCCCCTTTTTATTTTAGTCCGCTAGGTTTTTATAAGTTCCAGATATTAATTCAAAACTTCGATCCCTAAGCTTAGCTGAATCATCTTCAGTCTCTTGAGTTGATATTTTTGGGTGAATGGTGAGTTCAACTTCAAGAGATCTCAGACCACAAACCTCCCACAGGTGGGGAGCAAATTCCATATCATCATACCAGCAGATCAAGTCTCTATTTTCTTGAGTGATGGGATGTCCGTCCAGGGCTTTGTAGTTCAAGGTGAGTGGTAAAACCGCATGGCCGGTATTAATAGCGGCTTGAAAAAGTGACCTTTTAAAAGGCTGAACTTTATCGCCATTTGTGCTTTTAGCTTCAGGAAAAAACAATACATTCAAATTATTTTTAAGAGCGACTTCTATTTCTTTGATTTCGTTTAAAATATTCTTGCGACTTCTTCTTTCAACAAATAAACATCCAGCTAAGGTACATATTTGACCTAGGATGGGAGTCTCTTTAATTTCTTGGCTGGTGATAAAGCAAGTCGGAATTTTAGAACTCAAGATGAGAATATCGATATAGGAAAGATGATTACAGACGATTAAGGCTTTCTCACGATCTTCTCCTCTGAGATCTTTAACAGTAAGTTTTGTCCGCAAGAAAACCAGTAATAGTTTGGAGTAGAGACTGACGAGAAGGTTGATCAACATACGGGTGCGAAAGGGAAACAATAAAATAAGCGGGTAGAGTGGAATCGTCACAATAAAATAGCTGGCAATAATAGAGACGGCGGCAATATATTTTACGGCCTGAATAAGAATCAATTGTGCTCCCTGTTATGTATAAAATAATTTCCTCTCATTCTCTTAAATATGTTTTAATTTGAAAAGAAAACTCTCAATCAAGGATTAAAGCATGAGTAAGGTGTACCTCTTGTTAACTCTTATGATCTTAGTATCATGCGCGAGTCGCGGAGCTAAAACAATTATTGCACATAGGGGAGCTTCTGGTTATCTACCTGAACATACTCTTGAAGCTGCTGCCATGGCCTATAGTTTTGGAGTGGATTTTATTGAGCCAGATTTAGTTGTGACTAAAGATAATCACTTAGTTGTCCTTCATGACGTGCATATTGATAGCACCACCAATGTCGCCTCTCTTTTTCCTGAGAAGAAAAGAAAAGATGGCCGTTTTTATGCTGTTGATTTTACTCTCTTTGAATTAAAACAGCTCAGAGTCAATGAGCGGACGAATTTAAAGACTCAACAGTCTGTTTTTTCTAAACGCTTTCCTCAAGACAAAAGTTCTTTTCGAATCCCTAGCTTTCAGGAATTTATAGAACTCATCCAAGGCTTGAATCAATCAATGGGAAAAGACATTGGGATCTATCCTGAAATGAAAAGCCCAGAGTTTCATGCCAAAGAAGGAAAAGATATAGCCAAGCTCACATTTAAGATTTTAGAGAAGTATGGTTATAATTCAGAAAAAGCAAATATTTATGTTCAATGTTTTTACCCGCCCACCCTTAAAAGACTTAAAAATGAGTTCAAAGCGAAGTTTCCTTTGATTCAATTGATCGCAGAGCAGAGTTGGAATGAGAGTTCTGCCAATTACCAACAGATGCAAACCAAAGCAGGTATTAAAGAGATCGCCAGCTATGCCGATGGTATCGGACCTTACGTACAACAACTCATTAAGAATGAAGAGATGGTGAAATGGGCCCATGCCTATGGTCTTAAAGTACATGCTTATACCCATCGCAGTGATGCCCTTCCAGAGGGGATGAAAACGGATAAGGAGTTTTTTCAATACTTCTTTGGAAAACTCAATATTGATGGAATCTTCAGTGACTTTTCAGATAGGGCTCTTCCTTATGCAAACTAATATGGTCACTTTTCTCCAAAGGTTTCAACTGGTGTCATGTAATTTAAGGGGGTTAGCTTGTTTTTCTTGTAGTGACATCGTTTCAAGCTGATAATGAATTAAGCTAAATTTAAGGAGAAATAAACCATGTCTACGACAATAGAGATGCAACAATTCACAGTGGGAAGCCATATAGGATGTGATTTGAGGATGACTCATCCTTCGATCAATAGGGCCCATGCTAAAATTTATTTTACTGATGATACCGTTCTCATAGAAGACTTGGATTCTAGAGCGGGAACATTTGTTTTTCATGAAGGAAGCTTTAAGCGAATAAAAAGTGCCAAAATAAAGTTTAATACTGTGATCAGGTTAGGAAGTGACCTCGAAGCGGTTGAAGTCAGTGAGATCATCGCTAGCTATCAAGATCAAAAAGCGAAACAGAAAAAAGATATCTATCAACGAGTTAAGCATATGAGTTTTAAGCGTTGTATCGATTGTGGAAGTGTTTTAGAAAAAAAGAAAATCTATTGTGACTGTTGCGGGGCCATATTTGAAGAAGCAGCTTGAGCTGGATAAACAACAGTTAATCAAAATTCTCTCCTTTAGTGCCATCGCCTGTTTGGTGATCAATATCATCGCACTTCTTTTTCCTAAGTTTTGGAGAAATCTGCTTATAGGTAAGGAAAAGCTCGAGTTTTCTCTCACCTTTCAAGATGTGATGTGGTTTATATTTGTGATTGGTATCTTTCTTGTCATCCATCGAGTTAAACGATTGAGAGAAATTCAAAAATATAAAGGCCATACCTATCTTCCTGAAGACTTTGAGACCATTATTGATTCGGGCTACCTGACGGAAGTTATAAAAAAAACAAAAAAAGATGCAGGAGAGGATTTAGGAATTCTGCCTTATATGATCTTGCAAATATGCCTGCAATTTAGAACGAATAATTCTATTTCTTTGACGACAGATTTTCTGACTAAGCAGTTAGAGCTTTTTTTTCACGAGGTTGAACTTGGCTTTAGTAAAATCAAATATATTATTTGGCTCATCCCTTCCTTAGGTTTTATGGGAACAGTTTATGGAATTGGTCTTGCCGTTAGTCGATTGAGTGAAGGCTCTCTTGATGATCCTGAATTGCTCACCAAAATGGCTTCAAATTTAGGGGTCGCTTTTAATACGACACTTTTAGCTTTAATTCTTTCGGTGATACTACAATACTTTGCTCAACATTATGAAGCCAAAGAAGAAGATATTATCAATGGCTTTGGAAAATATATTTTAGATAATCTCATCAACAAACTTATTGAGCATAAATAATGCGAGTTAAAAAAAATAGAGAAGTTAATATTTTTTCGGCTTCCGTCGTCGATTTATTTGCCTCTGGTTTAGGGGTTTTTCTTATTGTTGCGATTATCGCTTTGGTAAATCAGAAAAAAGAAAATCAGAGAATTGGTCAACCAGAGAAAGTAAATGAAGCCAATGAAAGTCTTATTGAAGATTTAGAACAAAAACTTAAAGCAAAAGAAGAAGCCCTGGCAAACTTAATGCTCAAAAATCAAGGCTTACAGCAAAGGCTTTCACAATCAACGACTAAGACTGAGGGCAAACATAAAGACGTTGAACAATTGAGTTTTGAAGAAAGCGTGGCGCTTAATCAAGTTAAAAACGAGCTCAATGAAATTATCACCAAACAAAAAATGCAGATTAAAAATCTTCTGGATACGGATACAGAGAAAACGGCTAAGATTAAAGAGCTTGATCAAACCATTGAAAGCCTAAAAGAGATCTATAAATCATCAGGTGAGAAATCTGAGAGCCACTTAGATCCAAGTAAGTTTGAAGTTGGGACAAAGATTCAACTTAATAATGTTCAGTTTTATGCAGGGACTGAAAAGGCTATTGAGCCTTATGCGAGTCGTGAAATTCAAGAGCTCGCGAGAGTTCTGCTTGAGAATAAAAAAATTAAAGTCGAAGTTTCCGGACATATTTTTTTAAGTAAAGAAGAACTTGAGAAGGGAAGCGTTTATGATGACTCAAATCTCTCAGGACGTAGAGCCCGTGTTGTATGTCAGAAACTAGTCGAGTTAGGGGTGGCCGAGGATAGATTGAAATGCATTGGCTATGGGGGAAGACGTTATCTTCATTTAACCAATGATCAATATTCTGAAGAAGCACAGCTCAACCGAAGAGTCGAAGTAGAGATTTTGGCTAAATAGTTGCGATTAAGCGATCAATTTCAATATCAAAGCTACACTTAAAATGCCCCAGAGGACAAGCCGCTTTACCATGAAGGCCACAAGGCATGCACTCTAGTCTTGGGTCTCTTTGAATAATAATACTTTGCTCGGCGAGCGGGAAGTATCCAAATTCGGGAATCGTTGAACAATAGATCGCTGTGGTTGGCGCATTGACCGCACTTGCGAGATGAAGAGGGGCTGAGTCATTCACAAAAACCCGTTTTGCGTTTTTCATGAGCATGGCCGATTCAAGTAAGCTTAATTTGCCGCAAAGGTTTTCACAATTTTCTTGCATTAAGCTGGACACTAACTCATTATCCGATGGTGCTCCAATAAGATAGACTTTATACATTTGACTCACTTGAGCGATTAACTCTTGCCATTTATCTTTATGAAACTGTTTTGTATACCAGACGCTGGCTGGGGCCATAACGAGATAGTCTTGGGGAAGGTGAAGAGTCTTTATTTTATTTTCTTCCACCTCTGAAAAATAGAGTTTCGGTCTTTGGGGAGAGATTTTGAGATCCGGGAGAATAGCTTTGAGCAGTTTTTGATTGCGTTCCACCTCATGGAGAGGCTTCCCCTCTTGCTGATCAGGAATGAGGTGAGTCACCTTATGATGAAACAAAAAGCTAAGTGGATTCTTATCAAAGCCTATTGTTTTTTTTCCACCACTTAATGCTGTCATTAAGCCTGAATTAAAAAAACGTTGGATATTGATCACATAGTCATATTTTTCCTGACGAATATTTTTGATATTTTCTATAAGAGATCCCAGTTTTCTTTTTTTGTCCCAAATATGTACCTTGTTAATCTGGGGAGAATTAGCGAGCAGAGATTCATTACCTTTTCTCAGAAGAAAATCAATACGACTGTGAGGAAAATGCTCTTTTACTGTTTCAATAAGACTTGTGGCCAAGATGACATCACCGATAAAAGCGGTTTGGATGATGAGTATTTTAGTTGTCATAGATAAGACCCAAAAGTTGCATCGACTTCTCTTTAATATCGAATTTCATTAAAACCTTATAATAGCAATTGTTTTGATACTGCTGGTATCGTTTAGAATCTGAAGCGAGTGCCATAATTTCCCTGGCCATGGCTTCACAGTCAAAGGGAGGGATCAGCTTACCCACAGTATTGTTCTCTACCACTTCGCTCATCGAGCTAATATCAAAAGTGATAGCAGGAATTTGATACTGTAATGACTCAACCAAAGCATTTGCGGAACCTTCGAAAAGTGAAGTGAAGATAAACATATCAATTTGAGGAAAAAATTCTTCGGCCTTTTGATGACCTACTAACTCTACATGTTGACCCAGTTTATTTTCATCTATCCAGTTCTGGATAAGCTCCTTATTTGGGCCAGTCCCCGCGATGATGAGCTTAAAATCAAACTTATTTTCTTTTAATCCTTTAGCGACCTTTATCAGCATATCATGGCCTTTTTGGTCGACTAAACGAGCAAGATTACCAAGCCTCACGGGAGTCTGGATCTCGCTCATTCTTTTTTCATGGGGCTCAACTCCGTTATAAATGATATGAACCTTCGAACTTAGACTTGGGATATTTTTGATCACTTGTTTTTTTATTTCTTCAGAATTTGCAATGATAATATCAATATGTTGATAAATATAACGATTAAGAAATGTATTCTTAATAGGATGAGGCATCCCTCTGCGATAAATAACTTTTTTAACGCCCGCTTTTTTAGCGATCACTGCTCCAAGCTTTAAGTCCCTAGGAGAATTAAATATGACAGCATCGGGATTGAGAGTGCTTAAGATCCTTTTGATTTGTTTTCTGGTTGATGGATGAAGAAAACTAAGATTGCTCGATTTAATAGGATGAACGTGAAGTTCATTATCTTTAGCCCTTTGCAAGAGTACTGAATTAACAGCTGTGATAAAATGAACTTGAATTCCAAGGTCTTTGAGTAGATTGGCCATGGTGAAGTGCCATTTTTCGCCGCCTCCCCACTCAACATTTGTGTTAAAGAATACAATCTTTTTTGTCATTAGGATTTTAGTTTTGTCGAGAATTTCTCGCCTTGATGCATTCGCCAGACTTTGACATTTCTAATAAAGACATTCCAAGCACCCATGCAAGAGATGATAAAACCTGCTTTACCATCGAGAAAGCCCTTTTGCAGAAGATAACGTTTTAAGAAAGCAAAAAAAGGCTTAATCAACAAATGATAAAGTGTCACTTTTTGAATCTTATTTACGCGGTCTAGTGCGGCCCAAGTTGTATAGCGCATGCCTTTGAGAAGATGAGCCTCTAAGCCTTTTCCTTGATAAGTATCATGAGCAAGAGAATTCTTTAATCTCCCTATGGGCCCGTTGGTTTCGATTTCAGCATGAACATGTTTGTTTTGGTATTTGCATTGAGATTTTCGAAATAATCTAATGACAGCATCACCGGCCCAAATATGATTGAGCTTTTGATCCATAAAATAATTATCTCTTCCAATCCAAAAGGCGACTTCTTTCGGTTCACTCTTCACTGTCTGTCGGATTTCTTCAATTAAATCTTTATTCGTTCTTTCATCTGCGTCCAATAAAAAAATCCAGTCGTGTTTGGCTTGAGGGATGATCCAGTTTTTTTGTGCTGCAGAATGTTCATATTCGTGTTGGACAAATTTAACTTGAGGAAATTCTTTTATGATCTCAACTGTTTTATCTGTGCTGAATGAATCCACCACAATGACTTCATCTGCAAAAAGACAAGATTCAATTGCTCCCCGAATGTTATGCTCTTCGTTAAAGCAAGGTATAATAGCCGTTATTTTTTCCAAGTGGGTTTCCTTAAAGTTTAGTTTAAAAATATAGTTTCTAGTGACTATTGTAAATGCTAATTCTCATAATGCGCATAGTAAAGTCTTTGAATTTCTGATGTTTTGATTGTCGATTGAGAAAAATTACGACAAAATATTGAAAAGGAATTTAAGCTGAGAAGTATGGTGCACGAGGCGGGACTTGAACCCGCACAGCTAAATTAGCCGAGGGATTTTAAATCCCTTGTGTCTACCAATTCCACCACCCGTGCATTTGTTGAATTGCTAGTGTCTAAAAATTGAAAAGGATAGTCAATATAAAATGAACACTAAAAAGTTAAGTTTTTTACTCATTCTCGTTATGCTTTCTTTTTGGAATTGTTCCCAATCAAATTCAATTCTTCCTGGAAGCTCTTCACTTGATAAAGAATTTGCCAGTGAGCTTGTCACCAATGTTCCCAATAATTGGTTTCAAAAACCTAAAGCATTTAGTTTACAGTCTGATGATGTCGAGGTTCCAAGTCATTTCTTTTATGATGTTAATCCAGATATTAAACTGAACAAAACTGTAAGTGTTGTGATTGAAACTCCTGAAGGTAGTCCTTATCAGTACAAAATAGATTTGGTTTCGGGACAACATTATATGAATCATCAGTATTGTGAGTTAAAAGATTTTTGGGGGAGATATAAAGGGGATATTGAAAAACCTCCTTTTAGTATAGGGATTGTTCCACGTATACTCGATCAAGCAGGCACACCACAAAAAATCCTGGTTTTTGGTGATAAGAATTATATTCAAGAACACTTTATGGATAATTTTTTTGATGTCAGAGTCGTAGGTGGGTTCATCGAGCAATTTTGTGAAAAAGGTGCTTGCTTAGACCCAAAAACTTGGAAGTCTAGGCTCGTTTTAGTTGGTATACAGACGGGTTATACTCAACTCGAAGATGTTAATGAAATCTCTGAGCTTCAAAAAGAAGTGGATTGGCCAAAAGTGAGAGCTTTCGTCGAAAATGCTCAAGGTCAAAACAAACTTGGAAAGGATTACTTCTCAGCATTCAAAATGGGTTTTCCTATTGATTCTCAAGCAAGCTTAGATTTCTTAAAAAATAACTCAATATTCTTTACTGTTGAGAGGCTCACCACCATGAGAAATTCTTGCTATAAACTTTATGATGAATTTTGGGAAAAAACAGGAGAACTAAGTGAGATTGAGAAAAGAATTCTCCAAGCGAAAAGCCTTGCTGAAAGAGCTAAGTTAGAAAAACTCGCAAGAAGAACAAAGGATGGGTATTTTTTTCGAAGATTTATCAGAAATTTTAAAAAGTATGAAAGGGAGTTAAAGACATGTTTTAAATACATCTACTATGGAAATCATCATGATGATCCTGAGAGATTTTGGTATTTTACATTTCTCAACTTTTTTACAAAAGCTCATGAAGAAGGTTACACCTATAGTTGTACCAGCCGAAATTGGGTTAGGAACCCTTTATTGGCAAGTGGACAAAGAGCGAAAAAGCTCAAAGATGAATTTATTTACTGTGACGGAAGAGAGTTGGACCAAGCTTTTTCAAATTCTTTGTTGTTGATGTCTAACCTGAAGAGAAATCATGCAAAAAGTTATCGGTTTATTGACTATGATCGTGGTGTTTATGGGACCCATAAAAAGCTTTATTCCATTGTCCCAATCCCTTTGCAAAAGTACCAGTGTTCAAAAGGAAGTGAATATTATCTTAAAGCTCCTGTATTTCCTAAGGACATCAAATGGAAAAAAAGAGATCTCAGTCAAATGAGTTCAGGTAAGCTTAACTAAAAGTTATGTTATGAAAAGTTCAATCAGAAAATTAAGAGAGAAGCTTGAAGATACACTAAAGATATACGACTTTAATGCCATCGTTATTGGAGCTGATGCTCAAGAATTTCTACAGAATAATTATTTTTTTACAGAACAAATTGAAAATATACATAACTTAAATCAAGTGCAGGTTGAAAAATCAGAGCTGCTTATTATTGTAGGACATCCCAACTTAAACTTAGTGGAAAGAATCAAAGGTATTCATGCTCTTATGAAGTCAAAAGAAACCAAATTGATTCATATCTCAGGTGGCCTAAGTCAGAAGCTTCAGGAAAAGTCTTATTTCGTATGTGAAGAACTCTCGGAACATTTACCGATTGATCTTACAATAACTAAATATCCTCTCAACACCACAGAGATCATTCAGCACATTAGAAAATGCATGAGAGATGAAGAGGTCATAAAGTGATAGACTTGAGCCAAATTCCTCATGCCAAGAACTTGAGTAAGACAGGACTCTTGAAAATAGCAACTGAAAGTGGTCATATCGATAGTGTTTCTCAGTTTTTAAAGGATCATATTGATGGTGTTTGGTTGCTTGATATCGTAGGTGTTGATCAGTCATTACAAAACAAGGGAGTTGAGCTTCACTATCATTTTAGTGATGTAGAGAATGATGAATTGATTACTGTGACTGTTTCAGAGGCCAAAAAAGACACGGTAAAAAGCATTAGTCATATATTTTTTAATAGCTCTCTTTATGAGCAAGAACTCAATGAGTTTTTTGGAGTGCAATTTGATAAAACTTATCGAAATGAAATTTTTGGAGCTGAAAATAAAATATATCCTTTACTCAAAGACGAGTTGAGAAAGCCTGAGGTTAAAAAAGAGCCGTTTGACGAATATTCATTTCAAAAAAATCTTTTTTTAAATGAATATCAGATTGAAATAAAGACAGCTGAAGAAAATAATTTAATTTCTCAGTGTGAAGTGAACTTAGGCTACGGTCATATAGGTTTGGAGAAAATAAGTGAAAACTTAAACCTTTTTGAGACTTATCAACTGCTAGAGAACGTGTTCTCGACACAATCACTGGATTGGAGCTTTCTGCTCTCACACAATATTGAAAAGAGCAAAAAGATGATCATTCCTGAGAGGGCGCAAGCGTTGAGAATGGTCTGCCTTGAGTTCTCAAGAATATTCTCTCACCTCATGTATTTGAGAAACTTAAATTTTTATTATCAAAATGATAGTTTCTATCATCACTCATTATTATGGATGAAAAGACTTCAGGCATTATTTATTAGCCTGTGTGGTAATGAAGCCCTTAAGAATATCATTCGTATTGGCGGTGTCATCAAGGATGTCAATCAGGCTTGGCTCTCTCGAACGATAGATGATTTGTTGATTTTGGAAAAAGAAATTGAACAGTTTGAAAAATTCTTTACTGAACATAGGCATTGGCGAGAATCATTAAATATTTCACTCTTTGATAAACAAAATGCAGCTCTTTATTGTTTAACGGGACCTATGGTGAGGGCCAGTGGGATTAATATCGACTTTAGAAAGTCAGCTCCTTTTTATTTTTATAAAGATGTTCGATTTGAAGTTCCTGTCGCAACGAATGGAACTGCTTTTGATTTAGTTTGTATAAAAATAGTAGAGATAAAAGAGTCGATTAATATTATTTTGCAAGTGTTAGATAACTTACCCACCGGGAGTTGTATGAATGATGAATATCTAGACTTTACTCAAATTCAAACAACTCAGCATGAAGGGAATGAAGATGCGTTTAAAGCAAAACTCAAAACGATTTTTTCAGAACAAACATCACTGACTCATTTTTCTTATATTGAGAGTGCCAATGGGATTTTAAGTCTTTATCTCGATATGCAAGAAGGTCATGTTGACCGGCTTCATTTAGGATCGAGTGATTTGCTGCTTAAGAAAGTTTTTGAAGAAGTGAGCATCGGAAAGGATATGAGCGAGCTTGAAACTCTTTGGCATGTTTTACAACCTAACCTAAAATATATTGAGAGATAAATGATTATAAATTTAAAAAAGAAAAATTTAAACTTCCTCCAAAGCTTGAAGTCGAGCTGTGTTTATCTGTTTTCCCATTTTCTGCTTTCTCAGAAAATAATAAAAATCGTAGAGGATTCTCATTATCTCACTAAGTTTTTTTACCATAAATTCCCACAGCTAAAAAAGAATGTGGCTGATCAAATTAAATGCGTCAGCTGTGGCAGTTGTGAACAAGTTTGTCCCGTGGCAGCGATTAAGATTAAAAAAGCAGGTCTGTTATCATTGCCTCAGAGTTTAACCTCAGGAGAAGTTCCCCAAAGTTTTGAACTCAATCTTGAGACGTGTATCAAATGTCATTTATGTGTTGATGTATGCCTTGTGGATGCAATTGGCCTCAATGCAAGTTATGAGGATCAAAGTGGGATTGTTGACTTAGTTAAGTTTGCTGAGAATAAAACTAGCTCCCAAAAAGTTGAGAGCGTTGAGGATGTTCAAAATTAAGTGCTTGCAGCTTCTTAATAAAGTTTGTTCTTGAAATTTCAGTTCCCCCAAAGCTTTTAATCACAGGAGTCACCATCTGAGTGTCGATCCAGCGAATTCCTTTGCTCTCCAATTGGTGAACAAGAGCGTAAAAAGCCAATTTTGAAGCATTTGTTTCTTTATGAAACATTGATTCACCTGAAATGAGCTCCCCCATACAAACTCCATATAATCCACCCACAAGTCTTTTTTCATGATAAACTGCGACACAATAGGAAAGTCCTTGGTTGAATAGTTCGTTATATCCAGTGATAATATCTTGAGAGATCCAAGTTCCCTTTTCATGTTTTCTTTTCACAACGGCACAATTTCTGATCACTTCTTCAAAATTATGGTTGAACTTTATAGTGTATGGATTTTTTCTTAAAAACCTATTGAAGGAGCGAGAGATATGAAAATCTTTTAACTCAAGAATCCCTCTCGGATCTGGAGAAAACCATGTGAGGGGAGAGTTCTTAGAGATAGGCCAGGGAAAAATACCTTGGGTGTAAGCACTTTTGAGGGTTTCGGTATCTATCTTCCCACCTACAGCAAGTAGCCCTTCTGGTGTCGCTGAATGTACGGGAGGAAACTTTATTGGCATAATATTTCCATCAATCTCTGAACAATGAGACGGGCGCTTAATAGAGTTGTCTCTGGTTCGGGAGTGAGTTTTTGTTCATGAGGAAAAGAAATATGAGGAGCGACCTCACTTAAATCAGCACCAGAGATTTCACATTCTTGATGAATACTTTCTAAAATAGTTATGAGGTGATGTGGTTCAAGTCCGTTAGGTTCAGGGGTTCCTGTGGCCCAAGCATATTTAGGATCGAGCACATCAATATCAATTGAGATATAAACAGAGTCAGTATTCGTTTCTCTAAGAGTCTTAAGAATGAGATCCAGGTAATTTTGATTATCTAGTATATCCTTAGCCCAAATTTGCTTAATTCCATATTTTGACTCCCAATAATCTTTTTGATGAGAACTCGATCGAAGACCGATTTGGATAAATTGCTGAGGATTTTTTAAGTGAGGGAGCAGTTGATTTGCCCATGAGCCAAATGTCAGTGGGATGCCCAGTCTCGAATTCATTAAATCAGTATGGGCATCTAAATGAAGAATCGCTGGGTTTCGACCTAATTGATATTGATTTTTGAGCCAAGTTTTTATCAGTGGATAAGAGGTGGAATTGTCTCCTCCCAGTCCCATGATCTTAGCTTGGGAATGAGTTCTATAAATTTCAGAACAAAAGTCTTCAGCAATACTAAGGGGACTCACGGGGAGATTTAAATCTTTATGATAAAGATCAATTCTACAGCTTTTCATAATTTCTGGACTTAAGTAATCATCGTGAATGAGGTGAGGGATACACTTCACATCTCCCAAGTCTAGAAAGTTTTGAAGGTGTGCTATCTGGTCTCTTATATAAATAGGTCCCCAGTTTGATCCTTTTAAAACTCCTGCCCCAGCATCCGTGGGAATACCTAAAAGCAACGGTTTTTTTTCAGAACTAAGTTGTAACAACGATTTTTCCCAAAGGCCTTGAACAGTTTCAAGATCAGAGTGAGGATAGAGTTTTTCTTGATAAGCCTTTTTTATACTGGCCATGGAATGGGTCGTAAAAATTCCGTTACCAGGAGGGCAAAGGTAGTTAAAAACTTTATCGTGAATAAAACTCATACAATAGTTGTGGGCTCATGATTCAGGATACAGTCTGAGTAGTCTTGATAAAAAGTTTGAGAATTGTCTGAAGCAAGTTTTTCTAGAAAATCTTTAATAATTAAATACTCAAAAGAGATGATGTCTTGATTGAGGCGATCGAAAACTCCAGCAATATGAGACGTTTTATTTAAGTTAGAAAGTTTTGCTTGAAATCCTGCTTTAAAAGGTTCTTCTTCAAAAACATCTAAGTAACATTTTGAATTAGAATTCTGTTGGAGATAATCAAACAGATCTTCTTCCTTTATAATTCCGCCTCTTGCAGGATTGATAATAATATTTTTTTTCGCTAATTCATTAAGGGCGACTTTCTCCACCATATGATAACTTGTGTCGTTGAGATCCGCAGCGATGAGCAGAATATTAACTTTAGAAAATAGTTCATGGGAAAACTCATTCTCTACACCTAGCTCTTTTGTAAAGGGATCATAGACAGTGAGTTGACTGACTAAGGGTCTCAGAGAGTTTTTTAGTAATTGTCCAATATGCCCATTTCCAATAATCAAAACTTTTTGGTCCCTAAGAAGAGGCCTTTTCCATACTCGCGTGGATGACCAATGGAGATGATTGGGTACCTGTGCTATTTCCTTGAAGACACAAGACAGCATATACTCCGCAACCGCATTAGCTCTTATTGGATTTCCTTTCACAATGGGAAAAGAACATTTTTTAACAAATTCATCACCTATATTGTCATAACCAGAATTGGGGTGAACGAGTAGTTTGGTGCGATCTAAAATCGTCTTAGGGATATGCTCAATCTGAGTGTGTGTGTTTGTGATCAGTACGAATGGAATTTCTTTTTGAGTTTGGCTTAAACTCTTCACATAACTCACCCCTGGAATACTCTCGAGTATTTTTTGTTCTTTGGCCAAAAAATGAGAGTCTTGATAAGACGATGAGTCTGTTCTATAAACTTGTAAATTCATAACTCAATTTTAAAGTAAAATTTTGTGACAGACTAGACATTTTCAGGTAAGAAATGTTACAGCGCATATAAACAGGTAAACTATGATAAATATAAAATCAGAACGTGAAATTGCTATAATGAAAGAGAGTTGCCAACTTGCAGCAAAAACTCTCAATTTTATTGAAGATAAATTAGAAATAGGAATGAGTACAGAAGATGTTAATGTTCTGTGTCATGACTTTATCACTTCTCATGGAGCCTACCCATCTCCACTTAATTACAATGGTTTTCCCAAATCAGTTTGTACTTCTTTAAATGAAGTCATCTGCCATGGGATACCCTCAACTAAAGATAAACTCAAAGATGGGGATATACTAAATATTGACGTCACGACTTATTATAAGAAATTTCATGGCGATACCAATCGAACGTTTTTTATTGGGAATGTCGCTCCTGAGATTAAAGACTTGGTGAAAGTGACCTATCAGTGCATGATGGCCGGAATTGAAATTTGTAAACCAGGCACCAGATTAGGTGATGTGGGGGCCATTATTGAAGAGATCGCTGGAGATCATGGCTATAGTGTTGTTCATGAATATTGTGGTCACGGAATAGGTAGAGAATTTCATGAAGAGCCTCAGGTTCTTCATTACGGTAAAAAAGGAACAGGGGTTGAGATCAAGCCCGGTATGACCTTTACTATCGAGCCAATGATTAACTTAGGCAAAAGACATTGCAAGCTTTTAAAAGATGAGTGGACGGTTGTGACTAAAGATAAAAAGCCTTCTGCTCAATTTGAGCACACTATTTTAATTACCGAGAGTGGTCACGAGATTTTAACCCTCGATCCAGATAAGCCTTATTCTCCAACTTTTGAATGATGAAATATTCTCCTCTAGGTGATGAAACTCCACTTCTAGCAAATGATATTTGCCAAATAGCCTTAGTGCTAGATTCTAAGAACACTTTTTTTAAACTAAGATATGAAATCAAAAACGAGAATCTTGTCTCTCACATGGATTTTATCTGCTCCCAATTGCAGGATAAAACTATTGATCAAGCTCTTGATATACTCATTGAACTGTCTTCACAAAAAAAATCATATGATTTCGATTTTTGTTGCCTGCAATTTAGACAAGGGATTGAAGCTCTTCTAGGCCATATTCCACTGGATAATGAGAACGATCCACTTATTTGCCGCTGTACTGGAATTTCTCTGGCCGAGTTTGAAAGCTATATTGTTAAGTTTAAAGGGGACGAGCAAGAGATAAAAAAACATTCCAATATCAATATGATCTGCAGCGATTGCACTTATGAGTTTAAAAATTATCTCTATTCCTTAAGTCAAAAACATCATTATTTTGCTGGTTTTGATCAAGAAGAAATGATCGATAAAATCAACAAGCTTCTAGAAGAATTTCAACTTTACTCGCCGGCTGAGTTTTCTCATGTTCAATTGGAATGCACGCAAGTTGCGTATCCTAAGGTGGTGATTAAAGTCGATCATAAAGGTGAGCTAGAGCAAGAGTTTGCTAAAAAGACTCTTCGAAACTATCTAGAAAGAGAGCTTAAGCTTGCTATTGAGATTTATCTTTTGGGCTACAACTAGCTTTCCAGTTCTCGCTTTGTAATTTCTCAAAGATTTTTTTCTTATCAGGTATCTCTTTCACGAGGGTTTTCATACCCACATCTGAAAGAATATAGCGAGCGCGAGTATAGAATTTAGCGAGGTGAGGAAACTCCTGTTTTAAACAATGAGCCTGGCCGATCTCTATTTGTAGAGCAGCTAAATAATCTAAAAAAATATAATAGGAGCTCGTGGTAAAACTCTCAATACTCGTTTTATCAATGGCATGTTGTTTGAGATCCTGAGAGTTAATGCTAGAGAAGAATAATTCATCTCCAAGGAACATATGTTCCAACACGACTAAGCTAGGTTTTTGGGTGCTCTCTGAACAGATTTTCTTCTCTATCTCTTTATTCATCTCAATAGATTCACTGAACATAGCAAATTCATTAATAATTGACTGATTGAGTGCCTTATAAGCTCCTCCCCATCGATTCTTATGAATTTTTGCTTCTTCTTTTCCAATGCACTTTAAATAATTTGTTGCTGGGAAGGAGGAAAGTGAAAAAAGGAGTGTGGCCAAAAAAAGTAATTTCATTTTTCCATTATACAAGAATATTCCTTCGAGACAAAAGGGTAGTTAGCGCTTAAAATACTCCATGAGGTTTTAATTATGAAAGAAATGGCTTTAGTTGATCATCTTGATGAGCTCCGCAAGCGTCTTATTTATATCGTCCTGATTGTGTTTGTGACCTTTTTTGTCTGCTATGGATACGGAAGTGAGATACAAGAATTTTTACTTAAGCCATTGAGAAGTGCTTTGAGTGAAAACGATAAGGTCGTGTTTTCAGGCCTTTTAGAAAAAGTGCTGGCCCAATTTCAACTGGCATTCTGGACCTCAATTATAGCATCGTCCCCCCTCACTTTTTTTCAAATTTGGCGCTTTATTAAGCCTGGACTCTATGACCATGAAGTCAAAGTTGTAAGACCCCTTCTATTTCTGGCTTTCTTGTTTTTTGCAGCAGGTGTGGGCTTTGGCTATTTTATCGTTTTTCCTTTTACTTTTGAAACCATGCTAACTTTTGGTGAAGTTCAAGCAGAAGCCTATATGAATTTAAAAGACTATCTTGTCTTATCAACCAAAATTCTTATTTTTCTAGGCATTGTCTTTCAATTGCCCATCGTTTTGATTGTTATTGGTGCCATGGGAATTGTGAATTCTAAAAAGTTAATAAGCTTCTCTCGCTATGTGATTGTGGGTTTTGCTGTTCTCTCGGCCATGCTCACCCCACCAGACCCTATCACTATGCTTGCTCTTATGCTGCCGCTGATTTTTCTCTATTTCGTGGGCGTTTTACTCGTATTTCTTTTTATTGATCCCTTTCAAAAAAAGCGAGAAAAAGAGCTAGAGACAACCTAAATCCAAGTATTTAAGTGCGTTGAGGTTTTTGGTCAAGTTTTTCAACGTTTCAACCGATAACGAGTTGAAGCGAGGAATTATGATTCTAGATTTTCAAAATGTTAGTTATTGCATACCCAATGGTCAGTCGATCTATGAAAACCTTAATTTAAAGGTGCATCATAACGAATATTATGGGGTATTAGGGAAGAACGGTGCCGGAAAAACCACTCTTATTGAGATGATTATGGGCATGCGTAAACTAAAAACCGGGAATATCTATGCTTTTGGCGAAGATGTGAATCATACGGGTAGGAAAAACAAACATAAGATTTTTGTCGTCACTCACGATATGCAGGTTCCAGGGAATATCATCTTAAAAGATTTGTTTAAATTTTATGCGTATTTTTATCCCCAGTACGATAAAGAAATTGAAGCACAACTGGTAGAGCTTTTTGAGCTCGATGCCTCTAAAAAATTTGGAACATTATCCACAGGTCAAAAAATAAAAGCCTTTCTATGTGCGGCTTTTGCTGCAAGAGCCCAGCTTTATTTATTCGATGAAGTGACTGCGGTATTAGATCCAAAGTCTCGTTACAATTTTTTCAAATTTCTTAATCAATATAGAGATATAAATGATTGCTCTGTTTTTTTAGCAACCAATATCGCAGAAGATTTAGAAAACTGTATGGATAAAGTACTGTTTATCGATGACGACCATAATGTCTTGGTCAAAGACACCCATGATATTAATAAATTATTTGGTGAAAAAGAGTCAGCATGAAGTTAGTTTGGTTTTTTTGCAAACAACATTTTATTTTTAACAAATATCGCTTTCTATTGATCAGTTTTATCTCATCACTGATTTTAAGCTTCGGTATTTTCTTCTATGATAAAGCCGCTGATAAAGCTGCTTTTCTCATGCAATATTCAATTTATCCAATCTTTATTATTTTAATAGGGAAGATCAATTTCAGAAATAACATGATGTTCGATGTGAAGCATATGATGTCACTACCTATGTCTAAAAAAGAAGTGATTTGGACGAAGTCTTTAGCTGACGTTCTTCATTACTTTCCTGTGACCTTTGTCTTTCTCTATGGATTTTATTTGGGCTTTCCCAATTATAATGTCTTTATCGTAGGAATCATTCTTCATTTTGTTCTCTTCATTGCTAATATGATTGCCTTTAATAAAAGAATCGACTTTGCTCGTATGCAACATGCCCAAGCCAGTTTTAAAAACTCATTTTTGTGGCTCAATAAAACATTTGATTCTATGTTGTTTATTTTTATTATCATGCTGACGTCATCCATCATTATTGGAGGCTTTAAAAATCATGTTTTGATGCAACAATATTTAATGTTAATTTTTTGCTCTATCATGGGATTCATTGTTTATACTAAAACCATAAAGATGCTTACAGACGAAACTCTTTCTTATCTCATGCTGAGAAGAGATTTGGTGAGAATAGGTGTAAAAGCGATGGTGATTGGAGTTCCGCTTGCCATGACTTTTTACTCAGAAAAGTTCATTCAAAAGAAACTTAAAAATCTCAAACAAGTGAGTCCTGTGGTTAAAAACTTAAATAAAGAATATGAAAAAATCTCACTTAAAGTTGATGATAAAAGACTTCTTATGGCCATTGCTCAACAAAACACTCAAGAGATAGAAACTTACTTGGCCACCCATAAAGATCTCCCATGGGACATTGAAATTCTCGGAGGTTATATCCCGCATATTGCAGCAGGTTCAGGGAATGTGATGATGCTTGAAGAAATGCTCAAGCGCAGGCCTGAACTGATCAACATGAAAGGAAAACATAAAAAAAGAACACCTCTCTTTACCGCTATGGCCAACTGTCAGCTTAACTCCGCTCAATTCCTCTTGGATCATGGTGCGAAGCTTGATGTTCAAGATATCCATGGTGACACACCCATCATATTTGCAGCTAAAAATAAATGCTACGGGGGAGTGGTTCTTTTAGGGCATAGTGGGGCGAATATAGAAATTGCTAATAAAAAGAATAAAACGTTGCAGGCCTATATCAAAGGTTCTGGTTTAGATCATATCATCAACCAGAAATCTCCAACGGATAAAATCAAAAGAAGTATTGCCTCTGAACCGAAATAATCTTACCTACTTTCTTGTTCTTATCTTTTTTGCTGTAGGGCTTTGGCTCTACTTAAGTAGAACTCCCGAGAAGCTGCCGATCAAAAGTGATCTTGATGAGCAGGAGCAAATTCAATTAAAAAAAGACTAATTATTTTTGCATTGCTAGCAGAACTTCTCGCATAACTTTACAAGCAAATACACTTGAGTTTCCGGTTGAGTCAATCATGGGGGCCAGTTCGACAATATCTGCTCCCACTAAATTTTTCTGATTAAGAATCTTGAGAAGCTTCATAAAATTATGAAAATTTTCTCCGCCCGCTTCAGGAGTTCCGGTTCCAGGCATAAAACTTGGGTCAAAGAAATCAAGGTCGAGAGTTAAATAAATGGGACGATTTCCTTCAAGGGCTTCGAGCCTTTTTATCATCTCATCAAGTGAGGTTGCGAGCGTCTTATGCTCACGCATAAATTCGAATTCCTCTTTGAGCCCAGAACGAATCCCATACTGAATAAGCTCTTGCTTGTCAGTCATATGATCCCAAATTCGTCTGATGATGGAAGCGTGAGAGAATTTTTCTTCAAGGTATCCATCACGAAGATCCGTGTGAGCATCAAGATGAATAATAACGAGGTCTTCAAAATTTTCGAGATAAAGTCTCATGGGACCATAAGAAATAGAATGCTCTCCCCCCAAGGTGAGAATTTTGATTTGATCAGCTTTAAGTCTTAGATCTTTAGTCACACCATAAAAATAATCGTTAGTGAGCTTCCACTTACTGGGATAGATAGGAAGGTTACCACAGTCAAGAATCGTGTAATCTTCTAAATCTTTATCTAAGTAGGGAGAGTAGGACTCAATTCCAAAACTTGCGTCTCGAATAGCGTCCGGTCCAAAGCGCGCACCAGGGCGAAAACTAGTGGTGCCATCAAAACAAAAACCCATGATATGAGTGGCGTTTTTTTGAATACTGGTTGAGCCACTTGTTCCAAGAACAACTTTACTGGCTTCCATTTGATCAAGTTCAATAACATCCATACTTTTTCCTTAAAGTCCTATTTTCTTTTTATGAAAGTTACTCAGGGCAAAAGCCCCTTTGTGCCATTCAGTGTTGTACCATTTTAAGCTGCGCTCAAGACTTTGCATATGGCGAATTTTATCAGGATTGAGCTGAGTGCCTTGATATTTTTTAGATGAAAAGCCAAACGTCCAAAAAACTCCGGGGTAGATAAGCATCGGTGCGGTAAAAGACTGCACATGAGGAAATTGAGCGCGCATATTTTTATAAATCTTTCCTACCCCCCATTCATCTAAAAAGGGATTTTCAGTTTGATTCATCATAATCCCTTCCTCTGTAAGGGCGTTAGAAACATTTTTATAAAACTCAGAGGTAAATAGCCCCGAAGCAAAATCTTCCGGGTCCGTGGAATCAATGATGATCACATCATATTCATTGGTCTTGGATTTGATAAAAGCGATTCCATCTTCGGCAAGAATATTAACTCTTGGGTCATCAAGACCTTGAGTGCACTCGGGAAAAAATTCCTTACTGACTTCAATCACTCTTTCATCTATTTCTACCAGATCGATTTGTTTGATATCTTTATGTTTGACGAATTCACGGACAACACCACCGTCTCCACCACCAATGATGAGAACTTTTTCGCATTTGCGAGCGACCATATAAGGAATATGGGCCATGACTTCATGATAGACAAACTCATCAATTTCACTGACCATGGTTTTTCCATCCAGCAGCAGTAATTTTCCTACCGACTCAGTTTGCAGCACTTCAATTTTTTGAAATTTAGATTGCTCACTATGAAGTTTTTTGCGAACTTTCCAGGCCATGGCAAATTTCTCAAAATAACTCTTTTCTACAAACCAAGTATTGTCCAGCATCATCACTCCTATACTGTTGAAATTAAAAGGCTGTTTTAGCTTAAAAACCCTCAATTTGAAACGCAAATCTTAATTTTTTGGTATGAAATCAATACTTTATCTCTTATAGTAAGGGTACTTTAAGGAGAGCTTATGTACATAATCACTGGAGCAGCGGGCTTTATTGGTAGTAATATTGTGGCGCAACTCAACGACAGAGGAATCAAAGATATTATTTGTGTGGATCGTTTTCGCGATGGCAACAAATGGTTAAACCTCAGAGGTCTGCAATATTTCCGCTTTATTCATGCAGATGATTTTTTACAACCCGAAGTTTTGGATGATCTTTTTGAAGATGGAGTGACCGGGGTCTATCATATGGGAGCTTGTTCTTCCACCACTGAGCGTGATGTGGATTTCCTCATGCAGAATAATGTTGAGTACTCTCAAATTCTTTTTACCTATTGCACTCATTTTGATGTGCCTATTTGCTACGCTTCTAGTGCTGCCACTTATGGGGCAGGTGAGAATGGGTATGATGATAATGAAAAAGAAATTTCTAAGCTTATGCCACTTAATGCCTATGGGTATTCAAAGCAACTTATGGATGAATGGGTGTTAGCTCAAACCAAAACTCCTGTTAAGTGGTATGGTGTAAAGTTTTTTAATGTCTATGGACCTAATGAGGAACACAAAGGAAGCATGCGCTCGGTTGTGTCGCAAGCGTATAAACAGATTCAAGATGCCAATAAAGTAAAACTTTTTAAGTCTCATCACCCAGACTATACGGATGGTGGTCAATTGCGAGACTTTGTTTACGTAAAAGACGTAGTAAGAGCCATGTTAGATTTGATGGAAACTGATCACGCAGGTAAAAATGGAATTTATAATTTAGGAACAGGCAAGGCACGCTCCTTTAAAGATTTAGCCGAAGCCACCTTTAAAGCATTAGATAAAGAAATTAATATTCAATACATCGATATGCCAGAAGCTTTGCAAGGCCAGTATCAATATTTTACTGAAGCTAATATGAAAAAACTAAAAACAGCACTTCCTACTTTTGAATTTCATGAACTGGAAGAGGGTGTTAAGGATTATGTGCAAAACTATCTGGCTACACCTATTCCTTATCTAAATACGAGATCAAATCGTGGCTAAGTTTAGCGGGGGTGTTAAAGAAGCTGCAAAAATGCTGGCCGGTCTGGGGCAAGCCGAGCAAAAAAAACTGCTAGAACAAATTCGCTTAAAAGATCCCCAGATGGCCCAAGAGCTAGAAGATAATTTAATTTCCATGGAAGATCTTCAATACCTTACTCCTTCTATGTTAGTGGGGCTTCTTCGTGATCTTGACCTGGAAGAATTTGGATTAGCGCTTCGAACTTTAGATAGTGAGATTACTGATAAGATACTGGGACAAGTTTCAACCGGTATAAAATTAGATATAGAAGACGGACTTAAAGGCAAACCTCGCAAACTCTCAGAAGTCCAAGCGGCTCAATCAAAAATCCTCAAAGTGCTCAAAGATAAAATTGATCAGGGTCAAATTGTGATCAATCCTGATGGGGATGAGTTGGTTTAGACATATTCTCACTTCCTGGGGCCAAATTGTGATGGCCGACCAAAGAATTCGGAGACAAAATTCCACTACCTGTCAAAATGACACTAAGCTCAAACACTTGCAAATTTTCTGGATTATTCTATAATTTACCGAAATTACGACGGTTATACATTGGCATGGTTCATGCATCTATACAGGCAACATCAAGCAAAGGAGTTGCTTGAAAGGTGCACAGAATGGGCATCTACACCACTGAGGGAATTGATTGAAACGGATTTTGATCAATTTATTTAGGAAGAATTTAACCCTTTAAAGAATTGCAGAACTAACCAATAGTAAGGAGTTTAGGATGAACAAATTAAACCAACAAAAATTTATGAACCTGTTTAACAACATGTTACAAGACCAAAATCAAAAGAGTTTAAACAATGTCCTTCATACCAATTTTGGTGGTGATGAAGTTGATCACGTAAATATACAAAAAGAGCAAGACCTCTCTATGCGCTTAGATGAGCGAAAAATACTTTTCCTCAGAAAGGTCAAAGAAGCTAAACAAAAGATTTTAGAAGGTACCTATGGGGTGTGTGAGGAGTGTGACTCTGACATCGCTCAGAAAAGATTATTGGCCCGTCCTATGGCCAAATTATGTATCAACTGTCAGGAAGAGAAAGAGCGCAATGAGTTTGGGACTATTCAAAAGAGAAGAGATTTAACAGCTAAAAAATTAACAGATGAAGCAGATGCTAATACTCATATCAAAGCAAAGAAGACTTATAATTCAGTTAAAGATATTGAATTCGAATCAGTTGTTCAAGCCTGAACGGATGTTCTAAAAGCCTGTAATATCATAAGGTTAGTGTAAAAGGGAGCAGGAATTGGCGCTCCCTTTTTTTATTGTATTTATTACAACGTGACTAGCTTATTTACAGTCTTCTGATACTATGCGTCAAGTTTAAAAATTGGAAGGAAAACTATGACGTATCAAAAGTGCGCAGGCGCTCTCATAGGCGCTCTCATGTTAGTAAGTTGTTCAGGTTCAAGTGGAAGCGGAAGCAAAGATGATAAACAGAAAGTTCAGGTGAAAAACTCAATGAGCTGTGATGTCGAAAACTTCCTCACCAAAGAGAAATCGAAAATCATTGTCGTCTCAGAGAAAAAAGATAATCAAATTACCCATATATTTAACACTCCAGATAATTCAGCTGTAGGAGTGACTAAAGGATTTAAATTCAGAGGACTAGAATTAGAGAATATTACTTATACCAGTGAAAACGATAAACTCTATAAAGGTGAGTCTCTGGTGGGCAAGAATGCTGAGAAGAAAGAAGATACGTTTATCCAAGTCTACTATGATGCCAAAATAAATGAGTTTGATGCCGATCTTATCACTGAAAAAATTGCTTTTGTTGATGGAGGATATAGAGTCGCAGAAACTCAAGTTGATGCCGCATTCTTAAAAATAGATAACTGCCAATAGGTAATTGCCAGACGAATGAATCATAAGTAGCCTATTTCAATAGGAGCTATTTATGAAAAACAAAGATTTGTACTGGAAGTATAACCTCCGTTATATCCTTATTTTACTTTTTTTCTGGGCCTTTGTTTCTTTTGGTCTATCCATTTTGATGGTTGATTGGCTGAATCAATTTCGCTTGGGTGATTTTAAATTAGGTTTTTGGTTTGCTCAGCAAGGAAGTATTTTTTCTTTTGTCATTATTATCATAACTTATATTTTTCTGATGAAACGATTAGATAAAAAGTTCGGAGGCGTACAATGAGTGTGCTGACTTGGACTTATATTATGGTTGGGGTGACCTTTGCCCTGTATATCGGAATTGCGATTTGGTCTAAGGCCAAAGATACTTCAGACTTTTATGTGGCCCATGGTCAAGTCTCACCCCTAGCTAATGGACTGGCCACCGCAGCAGATTGGATGAGTGCCGCCAGCTTTCTTGGGATGGCGGGAGCGATTTCTTTTATGGGACGTGACGGTTCGGTTTATCTGATGGGGTGGACCGGAGGATATGTTCTTCTTGCTTTATTACTTGCTCCTTATTTAAAAAAGTTTGGTAAATTCACTGTCCCTGATTTTGTGGGAGAGAGATATTATTCAAGACTCGCTCGAGAGATAGCTGTTCTGTGTGCTATCTTTATTTCATTTACTTATGTAGCTGGTCAGATGCGGGGAGTGGGGGTTGTCTTTTCTCGCTTTTTAGAAGTGCCCATTGATTTAGGTGTTATTATAGGTATGGGAATCGTCTTTTTCTATGCCGTGCTGGGAGGGATGAAAGGGATCACTTACACTCAAGTGGCGCAATACTGTGTTCTTATTTTTGCTTTTTTAGTTCCCGCGATTTTTATATCTCTTATGCTCTCGGATTCTTTTATACCTCAAATAGGTTTTGGAAGCATTTTAGATAAACTCGATGGTCTGCAACAAGAGTTGGGTTTTACTGCTTATACAGCGGGGACAAAATCCACTGTTGATGTCTTTGCGATCACTCTAGCGCTGATGGTGGGAACCGCAGGACTTCCTCATGTCATCATTCGTTTTTTTACCGTGCCCAATCCAGCAGACGCGAGAAAGTCAGCAGGTTATGCCTTATTTTTTATTGCCATCCTCTATACCACGGCACCAGCGGTTTCTGCTTTTGCAAAATACAATCTTCTCAATGAAGTTTCTCAAAAAGAATATATTAGCACTCCCAATTGGTTTAAGAAGTGGGAAGACGCGGGACTTATTGCTTGGACCGATAAAAATGGAGATGGGGTGATTCAATATTTTGCGGGAAGTGCCTTTGGAGGCACACCTGAATTTATTGAAGGGCGAGGAAGTTTTGGGGAAAGACTGACAAGGCCCTCAATAACGAATAATGCTAACGAGCTTTATGTGGATAAGGATATTATGGTGCTGGCGAATCCAGAAATTGCGAACCTTCCAGCTTGGATCATTGCTCTGGTTGCCGCGGGTGGTTTGGCAGCAGCTCTTTCAACAGCGGCAGGATTATTGTTAGTTATCTCAAGTGCTGTGAGCCATGATTTAGTTAAAAGTTCGTACCGTCCAGAGATGAGCGAGAAAGAGGAACTGAGATGGGCAAGGGGGGCTGCAGGAGTAGCCGTTGTGGTGGCCGGATATTTTGGAATCAATCCTCCTGACTTTGTGGCCTCCGTTGTGGCTTTTGCTTTTGGATTAGCGGCCAGTTCATTTTTTCCTGTGATCTTTATGGGAATTTTTACCAAATGGATGAATAAAGAAGGAGCCATTGCGGGGATGTTAAGTGGTCTCATTTTTACTACAAGTTATATTGTGTATTTTAAATTTATTTCACCTGAATATAACTCGGAGAGTTTTTGGTGGTTTGGTATTTCGCCTGAAGGCATTGGAAGCATTGGAATGTTGGTGAACTTTGCGGTTTCTATCATCGTGGCTAAATCGACCAAGATGCCGCCAAAGGAAGTCCAAGAGCTGGTGGAAGATATAAGAGTTCCTATTTAAAAGGAACTCCCTTCTTCTTTGAGAAACTCAATTTCTTCGGGAGTAGAGGTACGTCCTAAAATTTCGTTGCGATGAGGATAGCGTCCAAAGCGATCAATAATTTTTTTATGTTTGATTTCAAAATCAAGATTATATTCAAGTCCTTTAGCTGAATACAATCTAACTGCTTGTTCGTGGATGAGTTTTGATTCTGAATGCATATAGGGCATATACAGAAAAGATTTTTCTTGAGGTTTAAGTTCTTGATCGAGTTTTTGCGCCACTGCCTCTTGGGCCAGAACCAGACTCATTTGATCACAAGCAAAAGCTCTTGGATCATCACGGTAAATATTTCTGGAGAATTGATCGAGAACAATGATTTCGGCCAAGCGGCCATAAATATTTTCTCGCCATGGATAGAGCTCCCCCTGACTAGCTTGGTGATGAACCTCACCAAACCTTTTTTGAATAGTGTGATCGAACTCATCTGATTTTTGAAACCATTGCTCAGGACTGATTTCTTTGAACCAGAAATCGAGAATGTCTATATGTGTCATAGTTTTTCCTTACAATTTAAAATCTTTCATTCAAATACTAGGCGAAAAACGATAGTTTAGATAGCAGGAGAAAACATTTGAAGAATTTATTAATTTTAGTTTTATTGCTCACATCTGCTCAAAGTTTCACCAAGGAATTTGTGAGTCTAAATATCGAAGGTTGGACGGTTCAGGTGGAAAAAACTGAATATGAAAATGAAGAGCTTAGAGAAAGTTTGCATGAGTTTTTAGAGAGTAGTTTTAAAAAAATAAAAGAAATTCTTCCTGAAGATCGAATAAGTGAATTACAAAAAATTAATCTATGGGTGAGCTCGGAGAATTACCCTTTTAGAAGCGGTGAAAAAAGTAGCATCGTTTATCATATCGATCCGAATTGGCTAGAGGCCAATAAACTCAATCGCAAATATGCACCAGGGGTTCATATGATAAACCCCAGAGTTTATTTATTAGAGGAGAAACCATATCAAACTCAACCCTTAGTGCTCCTTCATGAATTTGCTCATGGCTATCTCCATCAATGTCTCAACGGCTCTCATCCAAAACTTGATTCAGCTTATGCTTATGCTCAAGCCTCAAAAAACTATGAGAAAGTAAGTCGAGTCAATCAATCTGAGAAAGTTAGGGCCTATGCCTTAATGAACGAGTATGAATATTTCTCTGAATTAACGGAGGCTTATTTCGGTAAAAATGATTATTATCCCTTTGATAAAGAAGAGCTCAAGACTTCTGATCCCATCGGATTAGGGATGGTTAAGGCCTTATGGAGTGATAAATGTACCATTTAATATTTGTAACTTTGACCTTGATTTCATTTAGCTTAAATCCGATTTTAACTTTTAGTCATTCGTTTATTCATCAAACGATTAAACTCGGTGATGAATACGATAATGGCTATCCAGAAGAACGCTATCATAAAGTGCTCGATACTGTGGAGGCTGTTTATGGCCCCATTATAGCCGCTAAAGGTGGTACTCTGACTATCTTGCGAGATTTTCGTGATGGTACTGTGAATGCCTTTGCTGAAAGGTGGGGTGATAATTATCGTCTTGAGATCCCTGGAGGATCAAGTCGTTATTATCTTTTTACTGAAGAAGGCTTTATCACCCTTATCTGTCATGAAATGGGTCATCTTTTAGGAGGGGCTCCTGTTAAAAGTAAAGTCATCAGTGTTGAAGGCCAATCAGATTATTATTCCACCACTCATTGTGCGAAGAAAATTTATCACAAACTTAAGCCCTACAAAACCTATGAAATTACAACTGAGCTAGAAAATATTTGCAGCCTTGAAGACGATAAAGATGCTTGCTATCGTTTGCTGATGGGAGCACAGTCACTCGCGAACTTTTTGGCCAAGCTTGAGAAGGTCGATTTTCCCAGTCTCTCTAAAGAAGACCCCAATGTGGTCACGAGAACACTCTCTAAGCATCCCAAAAGCCAATGTCGTTTGGATACCATGAAAAGAGGAGCTCTTTGCCATGCTGATGAGGAGGATATTTCTTTTACTGACCCTGATAAAGGGTATTGTTATAGTCCAGAGAATCAAAGACCTAAATGCTGGTTTAAACCATAAATTCTCATTTTTGACGAAAAGTTGATAATAACTTGATTTTAATAAAATACAATAAGAGTGACTTTTGAGGTAAGTATGAATTCTAAAAATAAAGCTATCATCATAATTTTCACTATTTTCTTTCTTCTTTCCTGTGACAGTAAAAACAGCAATCCAACTCAAGAAAAAGTGGAAAATCTTTTAAATCAAAATTTAGAGCAAGCTAAGATTTGCCAGAACTATGAAAAAGAGTATTTAAAGCCGCACCTTATAGAAAAGAAAAAAATTGAGGACTGGATGGTTTCCAATAATTTTTTGATTTCAGATAAAGATAAGGCACTTTCATTTATAAACCAGTTAGATCCAGCCAAAGTTTCGCTTACTGATTATATAGAGCATGTAAAACTCGTTCAAAATAATTGTAGTGAGGAGAATTCTCTTTGGTATCATCAGCGCATAAAAATGCTAGATGATAAATTGAGGTGTAACTTCTTTAGTGTTCTTGATACTTATAATGCAATTATTCAATCCTACAAATTATACGAATGGGGAGGAGCTGAACGTGTGACCATCGTCAAAGCTCTTAATAAGTTGGTTGAGTTTGAGGCCAATCATCAAACGAGCCTCATTAAGAATATGATCACTTTAGAAATCCTAGATACTGCACTTCAATTTAATGTTTTGAAACCTTTTGACGAAGGCTTTAAGCAGAAAAAGAAGGAAATTCAAGACTTAGCTAATGAGAGAACCAAGTGGGTGAACAACTATCTGAATCAAGTAAAGCATATCCCGCCTTATTACAAAGAAATGTATAAATCAAACTTCAATATTCCTAAAAATTTAGATTGGGCTAAAGCTTGTGAAGTGGAGAGAAAAGTGTGGGCTAAAGAGCATGCTATTTATAACATCTCACAAGCTTATCTTGAAAAGATAAAAGGTAAGTTAAAATAAAAAGCTTTTATGTTTTAATTAGATCTTTTTAACTTCTCATCTTGATCAAATTCAATGATCGATGTGTTCTTTACCACGGAATCGCCATGGTTAAAGGGTCCTTCTTCACAGCCTACACTCTGATCAAATGAATCAACACCATTGCAAGTGTAGAACATTCGATAGAGGTGAGAAGCCTGAATATCACTTAAATGAGTTAGTTTACCCTTCTCATTGAAGTGAATAGATGGCGAGTCTGAAAGGGCTTCTTTAAAATAAACTTGAGCAAAGGGAAGCCTGAGAATTCTATCTTTTTTGACGATGTCTACTGGAAGGACAAGCTTACGCAGTCTTGAGTTTTTAAGACATACATTTTGAAATTTAATTCGACCTAAATATTCTTGGCCAAAAAGAGCAGCCCCAATATTATAAGGCTTCTTTAGGCTCACTTCGATTTTAAAGTTTGGAGCACAAAGCATTCCTTCTTCAAAATCAAAATCATGCTCTTTAAGTTTAATGACGATATCATCTTGCTTGAGAGCGTGAGATTCATTTCTGACACTATAGGTTCTAATCTCAGTGCCCTGAATATCATTAATATAATCTTCAAAGGTGTAGAGATCAAAAACATCAGAAGCAACCAGTCCATTCATATAGCGAGCGGCAATAGAGTTTTTAGCGCCATTATCAAGCATGATGCGGTACCAGGCTTCATGGAGAATCGCCATAGTTTGCTCTTGTGTATTCATTCGCTCCCAAATAGATTGGCTGAATTCATAGCGGTAGTCACGGCTAAACCTAGGAGTTCTCTGAGAAATAAATTGTCTGAGCACACAACCTTCCGGAACGGAAACATGGGCCGAATCATTTATTTCTGCGATGACGTCTTTACCAAGATAGACCGCATTCCCTCTCGCCTCGGGATAGAGTTCAAATTTTTCAAAATCATTCACCATCTCCATAGCATAATCATAAAGTTTGGTGGCAAGGGTTTCATCAAAACGTTGCAGTCTTTGAACGGCTACATTGACCATACTTCTCCAAGTAGGATTTTCGTTTTGGGAGGGATTTAAATTGATTTTAAAGCGATACTTTCTCGCTTCATAAGTATCCAACATGACAATTTCATCGGGACAGATAACAGCATCACCGCCATTTCCAACACCACCACTTCGCTCAAACCTTCTCATATCACTTTGAGTATCAATAGCATTTAAATCGAGAAGTTCTTCTAGAAAATTCCTTTGCTCAGGCTCCGGAGCTTCTGTCACATCCATAGAATCTTCTGTGATAACTGCTGGTTCATCAAAAGATTGCGTGCTCTCCTGGGCATAAGTCGAAAATGCGACCAGAGTGCTGAGGGTAGTGACAAGAAGTGCTTTTTTCATAAATCTGTTCCAAATAGTTAATTTAATTAAATTTTACGGAACAATGTTGCTCCGCACAATAAGCTCTGAAATACTTACATGCTGTGGTCTCAAATTTAGATACATTTGTACTCAATAAAAGAACATAATTTCCGATAGTTAAAAGGTGAAAAGAATTTATGACTATATTGATGCTGTGGATTTCGTAAATGATAAGTTTGCTGAGATCCAACAAAGATCCCCTGGCTTCTCCTTGCGTGCTTGGGCGAGACAATTGGGGATGAAATCCCACGGCCCACTTCATGCTATTTTACGTAAGCAGCGTAAGATTCCTAAGAACTTGGTGATCCCTCTTATTAAATCTCTCAAGCTTGAAAAAGATGAAGAAAAATATTTTGAAACCCTAGTGGATCTATCTCGGGCCAAAAAACCAGAAGAGGTTAGCTTCTATCAAGAAAAACTGGCCAAGCTCTCGCCAGTCCCTTTGCGGGAGATACATGATCTGGAAGCTTATAGATATTTAACAGACCCGGTTCATATAACGGTGGCAGAGATGACCCAGTTAAAGAGCTATCAAGATTCTTCTGTTTGGCTAAAACAGCATCTTCGTATCAATCAAAATATGCGGGACTTAGAAATTATATTAGATCGTCTAAAAAACCTTGGTGTCATTGAAAAGAAAGGTAATAAGGTGCATAAACCAGTCAAACACCTCTTCACCAAATTCGATGTTCCTAGCGAAGTGGTTCAGGATTACCATAAGTTCTGTGCGAACTTGGCCAATGAACAGCTGAGCAAGCAACCAGTGGAGGAGAGAGAGTACAATGCTCTTTGCTTTAATATAAAGAAAAAAGACCTCCCCAAGATTAAAGAGCAAATTCGAGATTTCGTGAATAAGCTGGTGGAAGAGCACGAAGCTCCGGCTCATAAGGGGGATGAAACCTACCAATTGAACGTCCAGTTCTTCTCTTTGACCAAATCGTGAAAGTATTACAACGAGTGGTCTCAAAATGGGTACACTTTGTGCTCAAATAAATCGCATTCTTTTTCATCCTCGTTTAAGTTGTCTCCATACCCAACTAAGGAGAACACATATGAAAAAATTATTTTTAGCACTTTGTTTACAATCATTATTACTTACTTCAGCCCATGCTGGGCTTAAAACCAGAATCACGAAAGTGATCACTCCTGAAAATACAACTGAAGCCTATGAGGTTTTAGTCGCCAAGGACAGAACCATCTTTACTGTTAATGCCAGTGAAACGAAACTCATCGAGGAACTTATCGATGCTCAAGATTTTAATTCTGTTGTTGAGTTAGAAGCAACTGAAGACAATGTTCTTATTTCACTTAAAGTGATTGAGCAAGGTGATGACGTTCTAGACTTTTACCCATCTCAAGATCTACACCCAATGTCAGGTTACACTCCTTCTAATGTCGCCAGTTATGATATGGCCGTGGAGCTCTTTCAAGAACTGAAAGAAGGTGGGAAGTGGATGTCTCAATGTTTTAATCGGGCTCATCTTTGGGCGAGACAAATGGATATGACCCACGGAGTGAAGTCGATGAAGATCCTCATCTATTACACGAGTAGGTTTAGAAAAGAGATTGGTGGTAAATGGTGGTTTCATATTGCTCCCATGATTGATGTGAATGGACAGTACTATGTCATGGATAAAGAATTTACTCGCAACCCTGTAACGGATGTTGAATGGGAGAAAATCTTCACCAAGAAAATGGAAGCCAAAGGGATTTATGGTTATAGATGTAAGGTCATTAAAAATGTAAGTGAGTACTACGAAGATTATAATCAGAACAATGAGTACTGTAATATTCAAATCACGAGTATGTATCATTGGGAACCAAACGATATCGCAAAATTAGAAAAGAATGGAGAAAAAAGAACTGAATTTATTAACTGGGAACTAAGAGCTGCGGCCAAAAATGTTTTTTGGATGTGGAGCTGGAAGAAAGTTTATAAATGGTTAAAAGTTCAGTAATGAGTTGGGTCGCCCCTCGTATTGAGGGGCTTTTTATTTAAATAAACCTCAACACTCTTAGACAAACCCTTGTATCTTTAAAAGCTCCTTGACGAAATTCCCTATATTTCTTGAAATAGAATCAATAGGAAATTTATGTTTTATGAGGAGCAACTTTATGAAAAGTTTAATGATTGTTCTCACAATCTTTACGCTACAACTTGAAGCTAAACTTTGTTCAACCCAGCATATGAGTGAAGAAGATAGACATGATATTTATTTTGATCCAAATGAAGAATTTGAATTTACCACTAATATTGATGTCAATGATGAACTTGAAAATGTGCCTACATCATTTTCTGTCCAGTTAGTAGGGTTTGAAAACTGGAGAGGAGGAGAAGAAGTTCAATTAAAAGTTGAAAAAGCCCGAGGGAAATTAGAAAAAATCATCTCCTCTAAGCTTTTTAGAACAGAGATCTATAACCACACTTACGCTAAAAAACAGCAATTCAAAAGAAATCAAGGTAAGTCCAATCAAGAAATCTATAAAATCATTCTTGAAGGAGCTGATAAATACAATCGAACTGTGGACTATGAACTGGATATGATTTTATGTCCTTATTATTCACAAAAAAATGTCATCGGTTACACTTACTCTAATCGCAAAGAAATTTGGGTGAATATGCGCTATTACCGGGATGGTCATGCCGGCTTTGATGAGAACTCTATCGTAGGCAATCTCTTACATGAGTGGTTGCATAATGCAGGTTTTGGTCATTCGTTTGAATTTAATTCCACTCGAAAATACACTGTGCCTTATGCTGTTGGGTATTTGGCCAGTGGTATTGCTGAAAAATTATAAAAAAAAAGCCCCTCTAGAAGAGGGGCTATATTATTTTACAAAGCTAAGTTAGAAAGCTCAGACATAAGATCTTGAGAACGTGACACAAAATCTTTTCTCTTTTCATCAGTTAATCCTTCTCCACTTATAGCAGCAAGATCTTGAATATGATGGGCAATTTTAGATGCCAATTCTTTTTTATCTTCAGAGCTTGAAAGTTTGAAAGCATTTTTCACTAAATTATGAGACGGGTTAACCACTAATGTCTTTTTAGAAGGCATATCGAAAGCAGAGTTCCCCATGGCCTTAGTCATTTGAGCAAATCTCTTCATTTGTTCATCCACTTTAAAGTAAGCCGCTGTTGAAGAGTTTTTGAAATTCTTAATCTCAACTTCCATCTGACTTGGGTTGTTCTCATCTTTTTTACCCACCAGGAGTTCAAAGAAGAGGTCTTTGATTTTCATATCATCTTCTGAAGCATTCTCAGTTTCTAATAAGTCTTCAATCGCATTATCTACTAATTGATATTTGATGGCTTCGTCCCCTTGCTTTTGCATCTCTGTATGCTGCATAAAATGAGGGTCGATATAGTTATCAGTGGTGATCGCCTGAATACCTTCCGCTTTGAGTTGTTCACGAAGATTCGCATCACTTGAAGCTTCTTCAAAATAAACAACTTTGCCTTTCATTTTTTCTTGGTATTTTTCGGGAACATTTTCTGCGTATTCACCAAGAGTCACCAGTTCGTCGTTAGAGTTTTTGAAAACCACTCTGTCTCGCATCAGCTCATCAAATTTTGGATCTGAAACAACACCATATTTTACGAAAAGACCAATATCTTCCCAGGATTTATTATAAGCCTCACGGTCTTGCTTGAATCTTTTCTTTAAACTCTCAGCTACTTTTTTAACAATATAGTTTGAGATCTTTTTAATATTAGGATCACCCTGGAGCGCTGATCTTGAAACGTTCAAAGGAATATCTGTTGAATCAATGGCACCTTTAAGGAGGGCCAAAAATTCTGGAATAACATTTTTCACATTATCTGAAACAAAGACCTGCTTGCAATAAAGTTTAATATTAGATTCGTTCAGTGGTTTATTAGGATTGAGTTTTGGAAAAAAGAGTATCCCTTGGAGTGTAAATGGGTGATCAACATTTAAATGCAACCAAAAAAGTGGCTCTGGATCCATAGGGTAGAGCTTTTTATAAAAATCCTTATAATCTTGATCTGTGAGGCTCGCAGGATCTTTTTTCCAAAGAGGTTCAGTATCATTGATCACATCATTTTCTGGCACAGGTTTTTTATCTTCTTCTTTTTCTGCTTTAGCATTCTCTGCTTTGATGCGCTCGATCTCGGCCAGGTCTTTGAGGACAACTGGATAAGGCATAAAGTCACAATAGTTTGTGAGTGTGCTACGAGTTTTCCAAGCATCTAAAAACTCTTTATTTTCTTCGTTAATAAATAGAGTAATTTCAGTTCCAACGGTTGATTTTTGAGAGTCGCTGAATTCATAATCCGTGTTTCCATCACAAGTCCACTTGGTTGGCTTTGCTCCCTCATTCATAGAAAGTGAATTAACTTCAACTTTGTCGGCCACCATGAAAGCAGAGTAAAAACCAAGACCAAATTTTCCAATGATCTCATCTGTTGATTCTCCTTCTTCTTTCATCTTTTTAACAAATTCTTCCGCTCCAGAGAAAGCCAGTTGGGCGATATATTTTTCAACTTCTTCTTCGGTCATCCCAATACCATTATCTGAAAAAGTGATCGTCTTCTTGTCTTTATCGATAAGAACTTCTACTTTTCCTTCAGGAGTTTCTGCCCCCGTTGTTCTCGCTAAAGTCTCTCTTTTGGTAATGGCATCACAAGCGTTTGAAACAAGTTCTCTGACAAAAATATCGTGCTCTGAATAGAGCCACTTTTTAATGATAGGAAAAATATCATTGGTGTTAACAGAAATATGACCTTTGCGCGTCGACATAAATTATCTCCTTCGAAATTTTAAAATTTAACGCTTATAAGATGGGATTGATTGGGCGCGCGTCAAGGTTTGTGTACCAAATTTTTATGAATTCTTTTCGTTTTCTTTGGTTTTTTTCGTTATACTAGGGCTAAGTTATGAATAAAATTAATTGCGCACAGCTTAAAAAGATTTTGATATGAATGATTTAAACAAATGGAAACGTATTCAAATTATCACCACAGGGGGAACCATCGAGAAGACCTATGATGAATCTGATGGAACTCTTTTTAATCGCGAGACTGTGATCAAAAAAAAGATAAATGAAAAACTCAGGCTGCCTTATACCGAAGTGATTATTTCCTCTGTGTTGGCCAAAGATTCCTTGGATATGAATGAATCTGATCGGCAATTGATTTGTGACCGCATTATGGAACTGCATAGTTTAGAAGATGATCCCATTGTCATTTTACATGGGACCGATACCATGCAAGAAACTGCAGAAATGGCCTCAAAGCTCATTCAGAATCCAAAGGCTCCGATTATTTTTACTGGTGCCATGAAGCCCTTGGGCTTTGAGGATAGTGACGCCCTTCAAAACGTCACGGAAGCACTCATATGCGCTCAGCTAGTCGCGCCTGGAATTTTTATCAGTTTCCACAATAGATTATTCTCTGTCCCTGGTGTGCGTAAAAATAAAGTTAAAAAAACTTTCGAGCGTTTCTGAGCTTGGACTAGCTTATTTCTGAGGCAGATGAACCCTCAAGACCTAAAACTCACTATGTAATTCCAGACACTTAGGCTTAATTTTAAATGAGATTCATTTTCTCACATATAATTTTAATTATGCTGCAGCTCCTGCCGATAAGTAGTTAGGATTATTATGAAGGGAAAAATTTCAATATTCATATTACTTATTTTCATCTTAACAGCTTGTATAGAAGCTGAACAAGGTGCGCGGGTCAGTTCCGAAACCGATGCTATTGGCAGTGATAACAAAGGGGCTGGTGATAATGGTGGAGATGGGGTGGCTGATAATGACGATGGAGTTGGCTCTGATGAGGGAGAGATTATCGCTAAAGTCGAGGTGAGGCATTTGATTGAGCCGAAAGTAGATGATGACTCAGATGCAGGTGACTATAAAAGAAAACTTACCATTCCAAAAAACTATAACGGCCTTCTTTATTTAGCGGGAATAAATATTTCAACCTTGGCTTCAAAGAATGTGAAAGTCAGGTTTAACTTTGGACTCAATTCACTTCCCATTGAAATACCAGCGACGGTGAGTACAGGGGCAGGACTTACACCTCAAACAAACACTCAGGTGCTGGTGATGGATCTGCGCTCCAAGCCCTTCAGTGATATTCAACTTCTCTATGATCTTTTTGATTATAATACTTACGACTTCGATGGCAGTGGTTCTGATCCATCGGCACTTAATGAACCTGTCGCGAGTAATAGAGATGATAAACTTTTTTGTCGTGGACTTAAATTAAAAAATGATCCCACTTTTACCGGAAGCCTCACTGAGCGATGTAAGGATTCAGATGATATTTGTAAATACGCTTACGCTAAAATTGTTGATAAAGGGCTTGTGGAAGATCGAGGCGCAAATCCGGATTTACCTATCATCCCAAGTGAGCCCCAAATTCAAAGTGGGTCGCTAGGCCTTGATGATGACACTCATTCTATAAAATTATCTCGTTGTCTTCCAGACAACCCACTGCTTTATACAAATTTCTATACTTATGATGGAACTTATTCCTTTGGAACCTTTGGCAGTAGCAATACTATTGATGGTACAGTTTATCATTATGAAGGTCCTTATCGCTCCTTAAATACCGGAAACTGGGAAGTCGAGGAAGAGGCGATCAAAGGGCAGTTCGGTGTATTTCAAGGAGTCTGGGATGATGATGTAGATGGTCTCGTGGACGAAGACGAACTAGACTTTGGATATAAATCAAATCTTTTTCCTCTCTACACCAAGTTTAATCTTTTGGGAGGAACTGAATATTTAGGAAGTGCACTTCCAGATGATGAAAAGACTTCTTTTACAATGAGTACGAATGGAACCAGTGAGTGGATGGATGGTTGTAATGAGAGAGCGACTACCGTTCATGATATTACTGGTGAGCATATTGGATCATGCAACGTTACTGCGACTATTGAAGTTGTGACGACTGATGATGATACGGGAGTTGAAACAACCATTGATATCACCAAAGAAGTCAAACTCCAATTAGTTAAAGAGGCCATTCTTGATACCAATGGAGATAATGTTCTCCTCTCTAGTTTTCAACAGTGTTCATCGTCTAATCAATGTGGATCCGACGAGTGTTGTATTAATAAACATTGCTGGAGTAAGTCACTTGTTAATCAATGTATCGAAGATCTACCAAGCTTTGGTAATCAAGTTACTGGAGAAGCTTGTACATCAGATTACCAATGTGCCTCTTTATGCTGTAATAAAATTAATGGAAGATGTGCACCTCACGATACTATTTCGGAGAATCCTTCATATTGCTCAAAGCCAAGTGGTCAAACCTGTGTGGCAAAAGAGTGGTGTCAAAAACATCCTGTGACCACATACGCAATTGTGGATACTGGATTTGATAACTTGGGTAATAGAACTTGTGCCCTTAGACACGTCACCGCAGAAGTGTATGGGGATTGTACTTCTACTGATGGATTGAGTGAGGGGATTTGTGTGCCACCAAGTCAGCCTTCTATACCAACCTTCGACGAAAACGATCCTAACCGTTGTGCTAATGCTATTAGCTTTGATCAATTGGTAGAGTGCGCAAACGATCCTGACCTCTGTACTTTCTAAAATTCTGGGTTTATTCCTTTTAAAGTTTGGCTTATGATAGATTAACTTTAAGGAGAAGCGATGAAACATTTGGAAGACTGTGTTCTTGATCATATTGCCGTGGCCACTGCTGATATTGAAAGCTCTGTAAAACTCTATGAAGCACTCGGAATAAATTTTGAAGATAAAAGAGAGATTGTTGAGTCGCAACAAGTAAAAACCGCTTTTGGGGCCATTGATGAAAATGCTCATATCGAATTACTTGAACCCATAAGCTCAGAAGGTGCCATAGCGAAATTTTTAGACACCAAGGGTGGGGGAATTCATCATCTCTGCTTTAGAGTTAAGGATGTGGAGAAAAAGCAAAAAGAGCTAGAAGCATCTGGTATGAAACTCATCTACGAAAAGCCCTTTATTGGAGCTGGAAATTGTTTAGTTAATTTTATTCATCCTAAATCAATGAATGGTGTTTTAGTGGAAATTTCTCAAAAACTTGAGGAGAAAAAATAATGCAACAACCTCAAATTCATGTTCCTCAACTATCAAAATTCAATAAGATTTTAATTGGTGTCTACGTTGTTGCTTTTATTCTGAATAGTTTGATGGTTCAAGGTGGGGGAATTAATTTACTGAACCTCTTTGGACTCTCGCTCGCAGGTGTAAAAAATCTAGCGGTGTTTCAAGTTGTGACCTACCCACTGATTGACCGTGGGCTCATGCAAGTCATATTTAACTCTCTTATTTTATGGTTTATAGGAAGTGAGTTAGAACAACGTTGGGGCACAAAATTTTACGCTAAATTCTTGGCCGTCGCAGTGGTGGCTGGAGCTGCTTGTTACCTGTTACTCGCTTCTACTGTGGGAATAGGTGGGATTCTCAATGGGATGACTGGGGTAAACTTGGCTTTATTTGTGGCCTACGCCATCATTTACAGCGAGCGAACTTTACTCTTTATGCTTATCTTCCCTATGAAAGCTAAGTACTTTTGTATGCTTCTAGCGGCTATTGAAATCTATATGGGGATGTTTTCGGCTAATGGCAATGCTGCTTGGGCCCATCTCGCCTCAATGCTATTTGGCTTTCTTTTCTTAAAGATGAAGTCCTTGCAGGCAAGGGGAGTGACGTTAAGCGCTCTCAAAGAGGAACATCATCGAAACAAGATGCGTCAAAAACTCAAAATTGTTAAAGATGAAGAAGAAGCCCCTAAGACCCCTAAAAAACCGGACCCAAATAATCCAAAGTATTGGCAGTAAGACTTTACAATTTTCGACATGATGTGATATCAAATCTCATTAATTGATTTAAAATGCAAAGAGGACCATATGAAACTAGCGAACGCTTTGAATGATAAAAAAATGGATGTAAGAGTTGTAGATAGACTTATCGCTGAAGGTAAAGTGACCAAAAGTGATGTAGATAAGTATCTTAATGAGCTTCCAGACGACAGCAATAATTTTGAGCGCATCGAGCATGAGGAAAGAAGATCTTCTGCTGGTTCTACTGAACAATAAATTTACTGAAATAAATCTTTTTTATAACTGGACGACGAGCGTGTTTATTAACACGCTCTTTTATTCTGGTCTCAAGTAAAATTCTTCCTGTCACTGAATTCACTTCACTGGGTTTCATATTTCCCGCAATATCAATAAGAGCATCATTTATAATTGGTTTAAGGCTTGTCACAAAATCACGGTCAGATTCTTTAAAAAGTTCAATATCCATTTTAGTATCTAAAAATCTTAAACGAGCTTCTCTCGAATAAAGATTAACCACAATCTCTTCCATTGAAAGAGGAACTTTTTGGAATTCATCCATAGAGCTTTCAATAGCACTTCCAAACTCTGCCCCCTCATTGATAGGAGGGGCTTTTATTCCCATGTGGGAATAAATAACGAGAGCTGTTGCAGCAGCAACGATAGCACCATTAATAAGTAAGAGAATTTTGTCGAGTGTAGGGTTCCCCGTCATAGTAATATATTACCATAACGGGGAGCAATTCCCACTATTTAGAGATATTTTTCTGGTTGTAATTCTGTAAAAGGAAGGCTTAAGTCTTGGGCAACTTGTTTATAAACCAGTTGTCCTTTATATATATTGACTCCATAGCGAAGTGGCTCGTCTTGCATAATTGACTTTTCAACTCCGTTTTTGGCAATCATTCTTGCGTATTTAAGAGTCACATTAGTCAGCGCATAAGTCGAAGTTCTTGGAACCGCACCTGGCATATTGGCCACACAGTAGTGAATAACACCATCAACTTCAAAGGTTGGGTTTTGGTGAGTGGTTGGCTTACAAGTTTCGATACAACCACCTTGGTCAACAGCGATATCAACAACAACAGAGCCTGGCTCCATTTTAGAGATCATCTCTCTGGTCACAAGCTTAGGCGCTTTCGCCCCGGCCACTAGAACAGCTCCAATAACGAGGTCAGAATTGATGACGGCCTCTTCAATATTCATAGCATTTGAGTAGAGAGTTGTGATTCTGTTATCAAATAGATCATCCATCTCAGCGAGGCGCTTGGTGTTGAGATCAATACAAGTGACATCTGCTCCTAGACCCATGGCCATTTTGGTGGCATTTGTTCCTGCGATTCCACAACCTATAACGGTTACTTTTGCTCTTTTTACCCCTGGCACACCACCAAGAAGGACACCTTTTCCACCTTTGTCTTTTTGTAGACACATGGTTCCTACTTGAGTCGCCATTCTTCCTGCAACTTCAGACATGGGAACGAGAAGAGGAAGTGATCCATCAGGGTATTGAATGGTTTCATAAGCTATACAAGTAGACCCAGATTTCATAAGACCTTCAGTAAGTTCTTTATCAGCAGCAAGGTGCAAATAAGTGTAGAGAATATGGTGAGGCTTTAACAGAGCAATCTCTTCTGGTTGAGGCTCTTTTACTTTGATAATCATCTCTCCAGTTGCAAAACAATCTTCAAGTGTATCAAGGATGGTGGCACCAGCGTCAATATACTCTTGATCGGAAATTCCAATCCCAAGTCCTCCACCTTTTTGAACAAAAAGTTCGTGTCCGTCTTGGACTAATTGTTTTACACCGGCAGGTACTAACCCAATACGGTTTTCGTTGTTTTTGATCTCTTTAGGGACAGCAATTTTCATAATGGCCTCACTTAATAAGTAATAATAATGTTAAAATTGGTTGCATTTATACTAGAAAAAGCCACTTATCTCCACCATTTTAGTCAATTAGATAAAAAATATATTAGAATTGACCGAACTCTTATTGCCACGCACCTAATAAAACTTCCCCTATGGGGAAAAAGCTAAATTTTTAGTATAATTGCTAAATATTTATAAGGAGTTACCTATGTTAAACCGACTGTTGCTGATGACATTTTGCTGTGCCCTTGTGGCCTGCGCTCAACTCACGTCAAAGTCCAAATCCGCTAAAGATATGGAAATTGATTTTGATGTGACCAAAAAAGTCCTGGATAATGGCCTTACACTTCTCATGGTGGAAGACCACAAGTTACCCATTTTTACTTTTGTTGCTTACTATAAAGTGGGGGGGAAGTTTGAAACCCCTGGGGTCACCGGCTCTTCTCACTTGCTGGAACATATGATGTTTAAAGGAGCTAAAAAATATGGGGAAAATGAGTTTGATAAATTAGTTGAAGGAAATGGGGGAAGAAATAACGCCTATACCACCCATGACAATACCGTTTATTATGAAAGTCTTCCTAGTGAACATATAAATACGATTATCGATTTAGAAGCAGATAGAATGCAAAATCTTCTGCTGGCACCCCAGTCTTTTGAGAAAGAGAGAAATGTTGTGCTTGAAGAACGTAAAATGCGCTATGAAAATTCTGATAGAGGGGCGATTTTTTTAAAGATGATGCAAGAGACCTTTAAGGGGACGCCCTATGGTAACTCTGTTATAGGTGAGGTGGAAGATCTTAAAACAATTTCTCGTGAAGAGGTGCAAAGATACTTCAAACAATACTATGCACCCAACAACGCTATCATTGTTATTGTCGGAGATATTGATAAAGATGATGTTTATAGTGAAATTAAAAATCGATTCGGAAAAATACCTGCGGTTAAAAATCTAGCAGAACAGAAAAAATCTCATATAGAAAAACAAGGTGGATTTGAATTCAAACAAAAATTTGGAAAAAGATTTGATCTCAAAGGGCAAAGCCCAAATCCAAGTTTTATTCTTGGTTATAAGGGAGTCCCCATCACGAATAAGGATGGCTATATTCTAGATATCCTCTCCGGTGTATTGGGGGGAGGAGCTTCGTCGTATCTTTTCCAAAATTTCGTTACTAATAAAAAGCCTATCTTAAGTCAGGTGTATGCTTCGAATTACACCTTACAAAATAGTGGTGTCTTTTTTGTTGGGGGAGAGTTATTGCAAAAACAACCTCTTGACCAGACTTTAAGTCATATCAAAACGGCTCTCAACAAATCTTGTCTCCACGCTATTAACGAGAGATCTATCCAAAAAGTAAAAAATCAATTTCTTACTGATACTATTATGGGACTGGATACGAATGATGCGGTAGCTAAATATCTAGGTGACCGTGAGTTTTTCTTTGGTGACTATAATCATTACAAAAAAGAAATGGATATCTATGAAGCTATAACTGTTGAGGAAGTGCAGAAGGCATGTCAAGAATACATTAAAAATGCAACTCCTCACACATTTACAATTTGGAATAAAAATAAAGGTTAATTTATGAAATATTTAAGTCTAGTTTATTTTCTAAGTCTCTTGTTACCTAGCACTTATGCCAATTACTTAGATGAGCATGTGCAAACCTTTGATTGGAATGGGATAGAGGTGGTCTGGTTAGAAGACAACTCATTGCCCACCTATGAAATGCTTGTTTATTTTGATGAAGGTTCTTTAACAGAAGAAAAGAAACTCAAAGGATCTGGGGAACTCATGTTCAGTCAGCTCACCTCTGGGACAAATCGTTACACCCAAAAACAAATTATTTCTTCACTAGAGTTTTATGGAGCAAGATATTTAGGTTATTTAACTCACGAACATTCTGTTTTTCAAGTGAGTGGTCTAGTGAAAGATTATGTTCCCACCCTCAATATGATCTGTCATTTATTTGATGACGCCACTTTTCCCCAGGAAGAACTGGCTAAAGTTAAAAAAAGGATTATGAGCAGTATTCAAACGATTGTGACTCAACATAGTGAACTTGCAAGTCATATTTTTCGTTATGAATCCCTTAAAGGGACTGGTTATGAAACACCTACCAGTGGAGATTTAGCGACCCTTGAGAATATTACATCTAAAGATTTGTCCGCGAGACTCAAAGACTATAATAAAAAAATTGGTAAGAAGATTTATCTTAAAGGACCGAAAGAAATCCTCGGGGTAAAGAGTATTATCCAAAACAAATGCAAATGGGACCAAAAGAACAAAAAATCAGAATATCTTGTTGTCAAAAAACTTAGTCCTACAGATGAAGTGATTTTCGTTGATGTTGGTCAATCCAATCAAGCTCAGGTGCGAGTGGGAAGGGTATTGATGACTGATGAGGTTGTCGATGCAAATAGAGAACTTCAATCGTTCGCGGCTAAGTTTATGGGGGGTGGTTTTACTTCTCAATTAGTTCAAGGCCTAAGAGTTGAAAGAGGGCTGACTTACTCAGCGATGGCCTATGCGGCAGGACAGAAAAAATATGGAAGAGCTGGTATATCCACTTTTACAAGAAATGAAACGCTTATCCCTCTTTTAGATGCTATTAAAGATATTATAAATAAATCAAGTACTGAAATTCCTAAAGATAGATTTCTTTTAGCGAAAAGAAATATCAAAGGAAATTATCTTCTAGGGCTTGAGTCGACCTCTGAATTTTTAAAAACACTCATGTTTAAGGATCATATCGATGTTCCTTATGCGGATATTTATAAATTTTCAGATAAGATAGATAACGTATCTGTAGATGATTTAAAAGGGATGATCTCTGATATCTTTGCATGGAATAAACAAACGATTGTTGTTTTGGGAAGTAAAGACTTAATCAAACCTCTTAAAGAAAATGGTTATAAAGTTAAAATGGTGGATTATAAAGACTATTTATAAGATTTAGTTTGACCTTCAATATTCACGACAGCTCCTGGAGAGATGACGAGTTGATTGGAGGTCACTTGCCCAGAAATGCTTCCTGAAGACTTCACGACCACTTTTCCAGAAGCATTGATTGATCCAGAGAACTCACCAAATATCTCTATATCATGAGCGTAGAGTTCACCTTCAAATCTTGACTCACGCTCAAGGGTTAAACTGGCATTATTGAGCATGTGAATTGTTCCTTTCACATTACAATTAATAATCGTATCCCCTGAGAATTTAAAATTCCCATCCAAATCAGAATGGGCTCCTAACATAGAAAAATTGAGTGATTTAAAATCTTGATTATTCATTGGCCAAGTTTCTTGCAGCGATTTGTTTATAGGCCAAGAGATTACCTGTTCTTGAGAATATAAAAATCTTATATTTTACACTGGAATTGGAGTATCGATTAAATGTGGCTGTTGTGGGTCTAAAACGAGAAAAACCAAAACTCTCACCTTGTGTATATTCGATTTTGTAATCTTTTTGAGAAAGCTCGTTAACTGGGTAGAATTGGATGAGGTTTTCTTGAAATTGCACCACACTGATATAGCCCTGCAGCTTTTCATTAGATTGGTTTTCCATATTAAAATGAAGTTTGATCTCTTTAGGAGTCGTGGTGATTTTTATGTCATCGATATTGATCAGTGCTTTACCTCGTAAGTCTTCAATACCAATAGGCATCGTAAAAAGATTCATTGAGCTGATGGAAGACTCCGATGTCCCACCTTTTGAGAGCTTTGAGATAAGCTCTTCATTATTCTTTTTTAAGTACTGTAAGTTTTGAGAGAGCTCTGTGTTTTCTTTTTGAAGTTTTTGTATTTCGATGGGGATATTCGATCGAAGCGAGTTATTCTCAAGCTTGTAGATAAAAGAATAAGTATAAGAGAGGGTTATCGAGAGGATCACCATAAAAGGGATAAGAATGAATAAACTTTTGATGATGCTTTTTTTTACTTTAATATAACGAGGAGGAGAAGGAGCGTTATAGACAATAAAGGTAAGGTCTTTAGATGGATTCTGCATTAGCTTTTTTCTCCTCAGCATTACTTCTAGAAACTTTATCATTAAAAAATCTCATGGAAGGAGTAAATGCTATCGTTTCTTTTTTTTCTAATTTATTAAATAATTCTGCTACGATTTTCCATTCATAATTCTCATCTTGTTTGAGATAGAGAGTTTTCTTTCCAATATCATCGATAACATCAGAGCTATAATCTTGCTCCATCGTGACCACGACATACCCTCTGTTACTTAAAATACTGAGATTCCTAAATTTGATAATAGGTGAATCTTTTCGAGAGAAAACAGCTTTTTTATACCTTCTATAATCGTTCCAATTTCCCTTCCTACGATCATAGAATTCAGATTTTGAATATTGTTGTATATAGGTTTTAAAGTTTTTTTCTTGCCAAGCTTTCATCCAGTTTTGGACTGTTTGTAGAATTTCTTCTTTATTGCTTCTCCATGTTTGTTCAGAGAGAAAGTGAAGGTCTTGAACAATAATCGCTGGGGTATTAGAGAGATCTATATATTGGGAGATCTCTTTCAAATCCTGATCAATCGCCACGACACATCCTCTTGAGTCAAGGCCTTTGCTCACTCGGGCATCATCATCGGTAGAATGTAACCATATACCTCCACCAGTTTTTCTTGCTCTTCTATCCATTTCGTTGGGATAGTTAAGGGTAAAAGCTCCCGCACCATAAATTTTCCCTGTCTCGTCTCCATATTGGCCTATGAGATCTTCTGACGAGCGGAAGTTTTGAAAGTGGTATATTCCCTCAGGTGTTTTTTCGTCACCTTGCACTAATTTGTCACCTTTGATTTTACCGGTAGCAACTTGATAGGTTTTAATGAGTTTGGGTACATCTTGAGCATACTCATAGAGGTAAAGAGTATGAGTGGATTTCTCAACTACTAGCACGTGATGAGAAAAACGTTGATCAAGTTGATAAATGGTACTTGGGATAAATTTCTGAGCAAAAGACTCGCCTGTATTGAATAGGGCCAGTAAAAGCACTAGAATTGTCAATTTACTCATAAAAATCTCCATCTAAAAACGAGTATAAACTGTGTAAATCACTTCACAGCCATTATTTTAAACAACTAATAGCTATTTATCAATAGATTAGCATTAAGCCTCATGATAGGTTTTACCGATCTATTATTTGGTCTATGTATTTGTTATCATTGAACAATAACATGGAGTATTATTGTGAAAATTTATGCCCTCGATTCAGAAAATCAAGATTATTTAGATCTCATTGATCAGATCTCTCAAAAAGTTTCAATAGATATATTTGAAACAATAGATGATCTCATAGAAAGTGTTGCAGATGATTGCGGGGGAGTGCTCCTAGACTTTGATAGCGAGAGCCGAAAAAAAAATAAAATGATCACCACGCTTAAAAAAGAGTTTGATAATCTTAATATTTTTCTCTTTGCCAATTCCTTGAATGCTAAAAAACTAGCAAAACACCAAAACTCTAAAACGGGAGCTCATTTATATTTTCAAACGCCCATGGATGATGTCGTTCTGGATACACTCTTAGAAACGTTTTTTGAAATTGAGGAATTTGAAAGTGGAGACCAAGATCATTTTGAGTCCACGACTGATAGAGCCGCTAGTATTTTATCAACACAAAATAACACGATGGAGTTTTCGGACAAAGCGAGTGAGATAAATAGTAAAATAAACAAAGTCTTTGAATCCGCTGGTTTCTCTAGTTTGAATCAACCTGATTTAACAGCACCGGACTCCCTTGAACCAAATCAAGTTGATGAGCCTTCTGCAGCAGATGAAGGAGAGCTGAGCTTGGGAGAAGTTTCTCTTTCGAGTGATTTAGATAATGAAATTTCCTTAGACGATGACGAAGCTGATAGCTTGGGAGAAGATGAAATCACTTTAGGTGAAGATCAGGAAGATGATGGAATTGGCTTGGAGGCGACAGGGGTCAATGAGTTAAGCTTAGATGATGGAGAGAGTGATGAAGGCTTCGAGTTAGGGGAAGAGAATGTCGAAGTCCCTCAAGAGATGGGACATAATGATATCAGCCTCGATGATTCCGAGGGCTTTGAGCTCTCTGATGATAACCAAGAAGATGGCCTGAACTTATCAGAGGCTGGAGATGAATTAGATTTATCTGATAATGGTGATGAATTGAGCCTCTCTACTGAAGAAGGATGGGAAGATAATGCTGAATTATCTTTAGATGATGACGCCGATACAGAGGAAGAAGCCAAACTTCCTAGCGAAGATGACTTAACCTTTCCTGATTTTGAACAACCAGAAGCCCTCCATGAGCAAGATGAACAAGATGAATTAAGTCTCTCAGAAGAAACTGACTCTGAAGAAGATCATAATGAAGCAGACCTGAGTTTGTTGGATAGCACTGGGGAATTTGATCTCAGTCTTTCTGATTCAGGTGAAGCAGCGATTGAAAAGCCTGATGATGAGTTGGAGTTTTCTCTGAGTAGTGTGGATGAAGAGAATTCCGCAGGGGATATGAATACAGGTGTGGACATTTTGTCAGGCATGGATGAAGAGCTCTCGTTGTCTGAGAGTGAGTCAGAAGATTTAACCAGACCAACGTCTATAGAAAACTTACAAGAAGATTCTGTGCAAGAGGGGGATTTATCCATAAATGCATCTCAGGAATATGAGAACCCTGATTCTGCGAGTATTGATGAGTTGTTAGCTCAGTCCGAAGCAGAAGTCGCAGCAGAGAAAGAACTTGACCCAGATGTTTATCAAGAAGAGGAAGAAGACGAGGATGATGCAACTATTGTGGGCGTTGCCATGTCTCAAAGAGACCGCAAACAAGTTGAACAGAACCAATTGGGCGAGATAGAACATCAAAAAAAGGTAGATGATTCGTCACAGCTTGAAGAGCTAGAGGCGCTTGATGATTTCGAAGAGGATGAGCTTACTTCAGTGGCCATCAATCATGATCTGTCCTCAGTAGATCTACCATCGGAAATGCCTGAGTTTTCAACCAGTGTGGCTAAAAAGCTAGATGATATCGATGAAATGATGGATGATGAAATTCAAGGTGTGGAGAATACATATCAATCTGAAGATAATACTCTCGTCGCTTCTGATGCAGAAGAGAAAACCACACTTACTCAAGAAATCTCCCCCGAGCCAAATGAAGATGAGCAGGAGCAAACAGTTGCCACTGCGAGGAGAGGACAAAATGAGGTTTCCCAAGACCTAAAAGATGAGCATCGTGAATATGTGAAAACTCATGATGACGAACTCATCAGGTTGGGAGAGACAATCAAATCTCTACGTGAAGATAGAGAGCAGTTGCTCGCAAAAATACATAAATTTGAATCCAAACAAGACGCGAAAGATGAAAACTTTATCTCCCTTAAAGCTGAGTTGGATGAGAAGAAAATTGAAGTCGCTGTGATTAAGAAAAGAATGGAAAAACAAATCGATGATCTTAGATTTCAATTGGACATCTCTTTAGACAAAAAAGAATATTACGCTAAACAAAATGAGGAATTGGCGAAACAAGTTGAAACATTAACAAAACAAAGTAAATTAGATGTCAATAAGGTGAGATACCGAGAAAGAGAACTGGAAGAAAAGTTAGAAATGTTAAGACGTGATGCTGAAATTCAAATCCAGAATAGGGATAAAAAAATCCTTGAACTGAAGCGTCGAATTGACACTTTAGAGTTTGATATTGAATCTGCCCAGCTCAAAGAGAAAAGTTCTGTCGATAGTCAGCATGATTTAGAAGAAAGAATGAATCGAGTCATCAAGACATTGCGAGGAGCGATAGGACAGCTTGAAGATGATTATGGTGCAGAAGAAAGAATAGCCAAATTAAGAAAGAATATGGATCTATAATTGAAAAAAAATGAAAATGAAGTTATTGAAGCTTCTGTAAAACTTTTTGATTATCTAGAGCTCAGTCGAAGAGAGCTCTACCAGGAAGTTAAGACGTATTTAAAAGAGAATTATTCATTTAATCAAGTTGCCTTTGTCAATTTAAAGGGGAGTAAACTCACCAATGATGAAAATCTAGATTTATCCCATCTTGAAGAGACACTCCATTCACAGTCACAATTTGAAATAGGCAAGTTGGTGCAAATTTCAGACCACGAACAGGTGGTCGTTATTTATAGAAGTGAAAATAGTTCTCAATATTTCTACACGAAGAGTTCTGATCATCAGAATGAAACTTTAAACTCAATATTTATTTCATTTATTAAGTCTTATGCAAAATTAAGAGCTGAAAAAGAAAAAGTCTCTGGACTTGAAATTCTCGCTCTTACTGATGATGTGACGGGCTTATTTAATCAACGAAAACTAACAGAAGATTTGAAAACTGCTGTAGATATTCATCAGAAAGAACATAAAACGTTTAGTATCATGTTTATTGATGTTGATCATTTTAAAAATGTTAACGATAACTATGGTCATATTATTGGAAGTCAACTTCTCAAAGATATGGGAGTGCTCTTAAAGAATATTTTAAGAGAAACGGATCATATTTATCGCTATGGGGGAGATGAATTCGTTATCATTATGCCTAATATTTCTATCGAGATTGTTCACCGAGTGGCTTCAAGAGTGTTAAAGCAATTGAAGGCTCATGAATTTAAAATCGATAATGGCGAGATCTATAATATGTCCATATCGATTGGGATTGCTGAATATCCTACAGATGCAAACACAGCAAAAGAGATTATTCGATTTGCAGATGAAATGATGTATAAATCAAAAAAATCTGGAAGAGGTCGTGTGTTTCATGTGAATGAGGTTGCCCATGTTGATGTTGATTCTAAGTGACTTTCATCTCGGAAAGGGACGTTTTTTAAAAGATGGTTCCGCTAATATTCTTGAAGACTTTGATGAAGATGAAAAATTCTCAGAGTTTTTAGATCACTACTCTACCGGGACATATTACTTTAGCGACGTGAATATAGTCCTTAATGGAGATATCTTTAATCTCATACAAATGGATGTCGATGGGGAGTTCACCCATTTTCTCACTGAAGATAATATTATCAAAATGGTGGATCAGATTATTGAGGGACACCCTCTCTTTTTTGAAGCCCTGAAGAAATTCCTCGCAAGACCTAATAAGAAAGTTACGTATGTCATTGGAAACCATGATATTGGTATGGTTTATCCTGGAGCACAGAAAAGACTTATTGATGAAATAGGAGAGGGGATCGAATTTACCCATCAGTTTATCTCCTGTGGAGTTTTAGTAGAGCATGGACATCGATTTGAGCCGGTTAATACCGTTCCTAGAAGTAAACTCATTATAGATGGACCTGATAATACAAAAATTCTCAATCTCCCTTGGGCTTCACTTTTTTGCATTTATCTTTTACCTAAGCTCAAAGAAATTAGACCCTATATTGATAAGGTTCGTCCCTTATCATCTTATGTTCAATACACCTTCTTTCACGACTTTCGTTTTTTTCTCTACTTAGTATGGAGTGTGTTTGGCTATTGTGTAAGAACTCAATTTAGACCCTATGGTAAGTTTAATAAAAATTTTAAAATCAGTTTGGGGCAAGTTTTTAAAATTGCGATTCATCCTAAATACGATGTAAATGCTAAAAGAGTGCTGGCCACTAGACCTGATATAAAGATTGTGGTGATGGGGCATACTCATATCACTGAGTGGAGAAGGTTTAAAGATGGAAAGCTCTACTTTAATTGTGGAACATGGAACCAAGTACCATCGGTAGATGCAGCTCAACACAAAACCATCACCAATCTTACTTATGTGGCCATCGAGATCAATGAAAAAAAGAATATCATTAAATCTGCAAATTTAAATGTGTGGAAGGGAAAATGGCGGCCTTTTACGGAAGAAGTTGTGACTTCTTATCTTCCTTAAAAGACCGCTGTAGATTTATTTTTTAGTCGCTGGTTTTTTAGTCGCTGGTTTTTTAGTCGCTTTCTTCTTGGTAGAAGCTTTTGACTTGGTCGTGGCTTTTTTGGCCACTTTTTTCTTCGTACCTTTTTTAGTTGTACTTTTCTTGGTCGCCTTTTTCGTTGCTTTCTTCTTAGTCGATTTTTTCTTGGTCGTTTTCTTAGGAGCACTTTTCTTATTGGCTGCTACAAATTTTTCTAATTTTTGCTGTAAATTATCGAGCTCTTTTTTCTGACTATCTACAAACTTTTTAGCTTTTTTGATCTCAAGATTAACAACTTTCTCAATCTTTTTTTCCAGCTGGTCTGCTTCTTTTTTGATTCTATTTCTCACTTTAGTGACATCTTTATCCATAAGTTGAGAGAGGTCTTTTTGAGCATTCTCGACCATTTTTTTGACATTCTTTTGTAACTCGGTGACATCTTTGTTTTTTACAAATGAGTTCACTTCATTTTGGAGTTTTTTCCAAGATTCTAAGATTTGTTTTTTTGTTTCGCTCACAAAGCCTCCTATTGATCTGATTGATTATAAAATGTTTTATCGCTACTCAACGGAATTCTATACCCAAAACCAAAACTTTTCGAGCTTATTTTGATGATGGGGCAAAATTGATAGCGTTTATATTCACTACGTGCATAGAGAGTGAAAACCTTATCGATGTCTTCTTGGTCAAAGCCTTTTTGCAGAAGATCTTCTTTTGAATAACGATAAGAGAGTATACCTTCTAGAATAGCATCTAGAATCGCGTAGGGTGGAAGAGAGTCTTCATCCTTTTGATCTGCTCTTAGTTCAGCTGTGGGTGGCCTATGAATAAGTTTAGGAGGAATAGGCTCTTGATAAAACTCATTGATATAATGAGCGAGAGCATATACCTCTGATTTGTAAAGATCTCCTAAAAGGCTGATCGCACCCACGCTATCCCCGTACTGAGTAGAATAACCAACGGCTAGCTCTGACTTATTAGAAGTGTTAACCGCCATTGAATTGACTTGATTGGTCCTTCCATAAAGAAGAACTCCTCTGAGTCTTGATTGAATATTCTCATCACTTAAGCCCTTAAAGGGATCATTGAATGACTGGCCAAAGAGGTTTTTAGCAGCAGAGTGCAAAAACTTAATAGGCATGGTGGTGAGCTTAACTCCTAGTCTTTGACATAAATCAAAACAAAGATCATAACTCAGGCTTGAAGAGTGAATGCTGGGCATATAAATAGCTTCTACGCTCTGCCCTTTTTTAAGAGAGAGCTTAATGATAGTGAGAACCATCGCAGAATCCATTCCTCCTGACAGAGCAATCGTAAATTTTTGAAAGCCGTTTTTGCTTGCGTATTCTTGGAAGCCAAATGCTAGGGCTTCTAAGACTTCTTGGCATTCATGGTTATTCCATTTTCTCAAAATGGCAGGTTGAACTTCTTCATTCAGCCTGGCTTGAAACAACTCTTCCCAGGTTAAACTTTTCGAATTTGGCTTAGTCGAGTATTGTTGAGATTTTTCAGGGAAGTCGAGTTCAAGGATATCACCCCTAAATTTTTTCCCTTCAAATAATTTTCGCTCTCCATCTACGGCAAAGCTTCTTCCGTCAAAGAGGATTTCGTCTTCACCACCCACGCGATTAACGTAAATAAAAGGGCATTGAAAAAGACAGGAAATTTCAACGGCGCGCTCCAGCCTACTTTTATGTTTATTGATAATAAAGGGAGAGGCACTTAAATTAACGACAGCATCTAGTTGAATCTCTCGGCTCTGGCAAAATTTCTGAAGGTCATCAACAGGATCAATATCATGAAAAGAAGAAGCCCACATGTCTTCGCAAATAAGAAGACCAATTTTCTTGTCAAAGACTTCAATGACTTGGGGTTCTCTGCCTTTTGTGAAGTATTTTTTTTCATCAAAAATATCGTAGTTGGGGAGAAGTTTTTTGGCATAGAGACTTTCGCCTTGAAAACTGTTTGAAACGCCGAAAACAACATTCTTTATTGTCATAGGAATTCCACTTTGAGTTAAGTTGTATTCCAGTCCACCCATGAGGAGGTACACATCTTTTGGAAGTGAATGACTCCAGTGAATGAGTTTTTCAAGAAAAGCCTGATACTTTGCTACAAACGGCTTTTGTAAGCATAAATCCAACAGAGGATAGCCAGTGAGGAATAACTCAGGAAAGATATGAATTCCTTTTTCCGGCTTTTTAAAATTTTCTTCTAAATATTTGAAAATGCTCTTAAAGTCTGCAATCTTGTGGTGAGTTTGATGAATAATAATCTTCAAGCCAAAACCTTTGTAAATGAGTTGACACTTTGCAGCTTTATAAGGCATAAAATGCTTTAATTACAAAGATTATATCATGTATTTTAAGGGACTTAAACAAGATGTTAGAAAAAAGAGTGTTAGTTATTGGTGCTGGTCTTGCGGGAAGTGACGCAAGTTTTTATTTAGCTGAAAAAGGCGTACAAGTTGTACTGGTTGAAAATAAAACTTTGACTAAAAATCCAGCTCAAAAAATTGATTCATTTGCAGAACTTGTTTGTACCAATTCCCTTAAGTCTCTTAATCCCGACAGCGCTCATGGTTTGCTAAAAACTGAAATGGAAGCACTCGGCTCATTAGTTATAAAGTGTGCTAAAGAATCTGCGGTTCCGGCTGGAGATGCCTTGGCCGTCGATAGAGATAAATTTTCTGCTCTTATCACCACGACTCTTCACGAACACCCGAATATCACCGTGGTGGCAAGAGAGGCAGATAACCCTCTTGAATTAGCCGCTGAGTTTGAATGTTCAGATATCATTGTGGCTACAGGGCCTCTCACGACAGACAAACTTACGGGATGGATTCAAGAGAATCTCGCTGAGGATGATTTTTATTTTTACGATGCTATTGCACCTGTTGTCGATGCGGATTCACTCGATTATTCAAAACTCTATTTCAAAGACAGACATAAAGAAATAGATGATTCAGCTGACTATCTTAATGCTCCTATGAATAAAGAACAATATGAGCAATTTGTTGAAGAACTTGTGAAAGCCGAAAAAGTACAACCAAAAGATTTTGAAGAGTATAAATTCTTTGAAGCCTGCCTTCCTATTGATCTTATGGCGGAGAGGGGAAAGGATACACCTCGGTTTTCTTGTATGAAACCTATTGGCCTCAAAATGGCTGATGGCACCGCCCCTTATGCGGTCGTCCAATTAAGAAAAGAAAACTTACTTGGCTCTGCTTTTAATTTAGTTGGATTTCAGACCCGTCTTAAATATCCGGAGCAAAAAAGAGTTTTCTCCATGATACCTGGTTTTGAAAACGCAAGCTTTATCCATTTGGGTAGTGTTCATCGCAATTCGTTTCTCAATGCGAGAAAGTTACTCAACTGGGATTTAAGCGCGAAAAAATATCCTCAACTACATTTTGCAGGTCAAATGACAGGGGTAGAAGGTTACACCGAAAGTGCGAGTAGTGGTCTCTATGTCGCTTATAATTTATATAAAAAATTGATGGATAAAGAGTTCAAGCAGTTTCCGGTGGAAACGGCGATGGGGGCCTTGGTAAATTATATTATGACCTGTGAGAAACCTTGTCCTTCTAATATCAACTTCGGGCTTATTCCGAGTGTGACTCTCACTCGAGAGCAAAGAAGATCTCGAAGTAAAAAGCGAGTAAAAAAAGAAATTGCAAGCCAAAGAGCTCGTGAAGTCTTTGCCTCCTTTTTAGAAAGGGAGCCAAAACTTTGATTGGTTTTCTTCTCATTGTAGCCGCCTGTGCTTTTTGGGCCCTTGATACTCTTATAAGATATCCACTTAGCCATTTACTACAAAATTCCTTTGTTATTGTTTTTTATGAACATATGTTTTTAAGCCTACTGCTTTTGGCCATATCCTTTAAATCTCTGAGAAGATTTAAAAATATAAAATTAAATCATTTTATGAGTTTTTTTATCGTTGGGGGAATTGGATCGGCCCTAGCCACACTTGCTTTTACCAAGGCTTTTAGTTTTCTCAATCCTTCCCTGGTTATTATTCTGCAGAAGTTTCAGCCCTTATTTGCCATCATGATGGCAAGTTATATTTTAAATGAAAAAATTCAAAAAGAATTTATCGGATGGGCTATCGTTTGTTTAGTAGGGGCTTTCCTTATCAGTTATCAAGACATTGTGCTGGTGGTAAGAGAATTTACAAATATCAAACAGCTGATTTTTCATGAACGTTCCTTTCAAGGTTATATGTTGGTGTTATTTTCTGTTCTCGGTTGGGCTGCGGCTACGGTCTATGGAAAAAAACTCGTCAATCTTGGTTACGGAGATGATCTTATTTTAACGGGAAGATTTTTAACGGGCTTTTTATGTCTTCTACCTTTTGCTTTTTTTGAGACGACTTTATTTACTCATGATGTAGATATATATGCGAAGATTTCACTTATGGTTCTCGTCTCAGGATTACTGGCCATGTATCTCTACTACCAAGGTTTAAGAAGAATACCTGCACGACTCTGTACTTTGGCTGAGATGTTTTTTCCTTTGATGGCCGTGATCGTGAATTGGATTTTTCTGGGGGCAAGTTTGAGTATAGTGCAAATTTCCGGAGCTATTATTTTAGTCGCCGGATCTTTGATTATTCAAATTAAACAATACTAGCGTTTTCTAATTCTCTTTCAATCTGACTAATAATGTCACACACGATATCTTGCAGTGTATCTTTATCGGTTTTTTTAATCACAGTTGCTGCAGAATGGGAGTGTCCCCCTCCGCCAAGAGCAATAGCAATAGCCCCCACATCATATTCACCGCTGGATCGCATGGAAATTTTAACCATATCCCCATCATCTCGAAACATACAAGCAACTTTCACTTCATCTAAGATGAGTAGATTGTTAATAAAGGCATGGGTGTCTTCAATATCTATATCATAATGACGGATATCTTCTTTCTTTAAAGTGATCCACGCTATTTCTTCGCTTTTATTGACGTTGGCACTTGAAAGAACATGACCAAGCAAGTGCATATGTTCAATTTTTTTTGTGCCGTAAATTCCATTATACGCCGCCGGGGGTTCAATGCCCGTGGCCATCAGTTTCGCTATGAGTTCATGAGTTGAAGCAGTGACGGTAGGGTAGCGAAAGCTGCTGGTGTCAATCAAGATTGCGGTGTAGAGAGGAAGCGCCATATCCTTAGTAAAAGCCAGTTTAAGACCCTCTTGGATGAGCTCTCCTACCAGTTGACCCGTAGCCGCCTTAGAGGTGTCTATACAGTGCTGGTCGACATATTTTTCTTTACAAGGATGATGATCAATATAAAGAATGTCACAATTGTATTTGTCATAATATTCTTTAAATTTTTTGCCTGTTCTAAGAATAGTGTTGGTGTCAACGACAATAACGAGATCAGGCTGGTGAGGATAGACTTCTTCCATAACATCAACACTGTGAACCACATTTTTTGGGTCTAGATATTTATATCTCTCAAGCAAAGGCTCATCATTACAGCAAATAGCATTTTTCCCTTTTTCTTTTAAGGCCAAACATAAACTAATTTCTGCACCGATACCATCAGCATCAGGAAAAGAATGAGTGGATAATACGATATTATTTGCTTTATCTATAGCTTCTAAAAAATTCTTAATCATTACCATAAGTAAAATATCGGTTATTCTCTACAGAAACTCAATATTAAACAGTTAAAATTCACAACATGGCCAAAAAGATATATGATTCTGTTATGAGAGAGATTATAGTTGAGGGCATTACTAAGTCTTTTGGGAACAGAAAAGTTCTTGATAACATAAGTTTTACAGTTCACCGTGGTGAGATTCACGGTTTTCTTGGACCTAATGGTGCAGGTAAAACAACAACCATGAAAATTCTGACTCAGCTTTTAAGTGCTGACAGTGGAGCGGTTACATTTCAAAATAAAAATCTCCAAGCAAGTGTTGGTTTCCTTTTAGATGAGCCCCCTTTGTATTCTGATATGACGGTCAGAGAATATTTAAAATTTCTGGCTCAACTTCGATCTGTCCCAGCGAAGCTTATTGAAGAAAATGTTGAATATGCACTTTCAGCTTTGGATTTAAAACCTATAGAAAATAGGCTTATCGAAAATATCTCAAAAGGTTATAAGCAACGAGTCGGTATTGCTCAAGCAATTGTCCATAAGCCAGAAGTGCTTATTCTTGATGAACCGACTGTAGGGTTAGACCCTAAGTCTGTGGTAGAGATAAGAAATTTTATTAAAGGTCTGCGTGAAGAACACACCATTTTACTCTCTTCTCATCTTCTTTATGAGATGGGCTTAGTCTGTGATCGGATCACAATTATCAAGAATGGAGAGATCGTTGAGACGGGTGAAATAAAAGAGATTCGTAAAAAATTAGCAGGTAAAAATCATCTTCAGTTTAGAACCAAAAAGGAGAGTCAGGAATTAGATCTATTTATTCAGCAACTCCCTGGCTATCAAAGTTTTCATAAAGAAAAGATTGATAACGAATTTAGCTACCAAGTCCATTTTTTTACAGAGCAGGATATTCGCTCAGAAGTTGTCGCAAAAACAGTTGAGCTGAATGCGGAGCTTGTCTTTTTTCAACAAAAAGAACTTAGTCTTGAAGATATATTTATGCAAGTCACAGATGGAGATGTCACTCAGTGATTGGGCTCATCGTAAAACGAGAAATGCTGATGTTCTTTAGAAACCCAATGGGCTTTCTCGTCACAGGATTATTTTGTCTCGTCGTGGGGTGGTTGTTTATGCACCAACTCGATTTCTTTATCAATAATATCCAAAAAGCTCCGGTTCATTTAAGAAATCATTATGACTTTACCAATGAAGTTGTGATCAAATTATTTTCCAACGTGAACTTTCTTTTTTTGTTTATTACGCCTATTTTAGGGATGAGTTTTTTCTCAGCTGAATACAAAAATCGAACAATAGATCTTTATTTTTCTGCACGCATTTCTGATTTTGAGCTCATATTAGGCAAGTATATTAGTTTTTTATTACAGGGACTTTTTATTCTGGCCATGACGACAGTTTATCCTTTGGTTTTAAGCAATATTCAAATGAATGATACCGCCTTTATTTACACCGGTTATATAGGTATCTTTCTTAATTTTAGCTGTTTTGCGTCGCTCAGTTTATTAAGTTCAAGTTTTTCAAGAAACCCAATTATTTGTGCTTTGTTTGGTTTTGTTCTTATTATGTTTACATGGATTTTAGGTTTTTTTGGACAAATATCCTCACATTACTTTCTTTCACAAATATTGAATTTTCTTTCGGTGAATTATCACTTGACGAGTTTTCTTAAAGGAGCTGTTTCTTTATCAGATATCTTTTTTTATTTAAGCTTTAATCTTTATATTCTCATAGTGCTTAAAAAGAGGTTGGAATCAAGGAAGTGGCTATGAAAAAATACATAAACTTTCTTTTGATTTTTGTCTTGATCAGCTCTTTTGTCATCACATTAAGTATGTATGTGGTTGCGAGTGAATACACTCAATTTAATACTTATTTACTCGTTTGGACTGTTTTCCTTTTTTTAGTTTATCTGATCTTTCATCGAAAATGGATTAAAAGAGTGGTGGCTTCACATTTTTTCAAAAAACTGATGAGTAATGGGCTGACTTTAGTCTTAATCTTTTTTATTTTAGGAATGGTCAATTTTCTTGTTCTCAAAAACGATTGGACAGCTGACTTCACTCAAACAAAACTCAATACACTTTCTGATCAATCAAAAAAAGTCATGAAACAATTAGCTTCAGAGCCACTCTCTATGACTTTATTTGCGAAACGAGAAGATTGGTCTCGGTATTTAAAATTACTCAATCTCTATAAATATGAAAATTCAAAAGTTGAATTAGATGCAGTGGATGTGGATTTAAAGCCTGAGCTGGTTAAACTCTATGGGGTTGAACAAAATGGAACGCTTTTAGTACAATATAAAGGCAAAGAGTATTTAAGTGTCATCAAAGATGAACTGTCAGTGACTAATCTTCTCATAAAAGTTCTGCGTTCAAAAACACCTGTGCTTTATTTTGTTCATGGCCATAACGAACTAGATTTGGCGGATAAATCCTTAAATGGGGGGAGTTATCTTCACTCCGTTCTCAAAGGTGCTAATTATGAAATGCGTTCTCATGATTTATCTTATCAAGTTCCTGCTGATGCAGATGTCGTTCTTATCATTAATCCAGTGAATAGTTTTCTCGACAAAGAATTAAAGAATTTAGAAAAATATTTATCCAAAGGGGGGGCCGCTGTGGTGACATTTGCTCCCCAGTTTAGTCAGCTTCTCGTTTCAAATCTTGTTGAATTGCTTGCTCAATTTGGTGCAAAATTTGTCAACGGATTGGTGTTAGATAAATTAGCTGCCAGCCAAGGGGGAGAAGCTTCTATTCCTATCATTAATAATTATAGCGAGAACCCCATTACAAAGAATTTCAAGGGGCGCACAGTATTTCCCGTAAGTGGTTTTTTCACCTTCCCGCAAGGAAGCTATAAATGGGAAAAAATTATTCAAACAACTCATTTCCCTGCGAGTTGGGGAGAGACGAGTTTTGAGGAAGTTAAGCAAGGACGTGCGACCTACCAGAGCAATAGAGATTTCAAAGGTCCTCTCACCCTTATGACCATTGGAGAGTATAAACAATCAAAGCTTGTCTTGTGGTCGTCCAGTGCTTTTTTAACCAATCAATTTCAAGGACAGGCAAATAACTACAACCTCTTCTTGAATTCCTTGGGTTGGTTAGTAGGAGAGGAGAATCTGAGCTCTATCGACAGGCCAGAGTTAAGTGGTGAACTTGTCTACATCTCTGACATTCATCTCAGTCTTATCTTTTATTTAGTGATTTTGCTTTTTCCCTTTCTTTTTTTCGGACTGTCCATTTATAGCTATAAAAGAAAGATGAGTCGCTGATGAAAAATCTCCTCCTAGGACTCGTTCTATTGGCCTTGATTGGACTTGCTTACTATAGTGAAGAGATTTACAAAAAAGAAAAAATGTCTCAAGAAGAATATAAAAAAATTCAGGAAATAAGTTTCTTTAAAGATTTAGCTTATAAGTTTAATAAAGTGAAAACACCCAATTATATATTGAGAGAAAAGTCACCTGAAGCTTGGACGGTAGAGAATCTTAATTACCCAGCCTCTTTTCAAATGGTTCAAGAACTCAGACAAATCTTTCAAGGCATCATGACTGCAGGAGTCATTGAAAAAAAGTCGGATGAGCATTTTTTTCAAAACACAAAACTGCCTTTTTCTCTTTTTGTAGCTGATAAAGAATATAAGTTTTTACTCGGTGATATTTCTCAAGTGTCAGGAAGGTTTTATTTACAAAACCTTAATACTCCTGAGAGAGAAATCTATATTTGTTATGACAATTCTCGTTTTGATATTGCCTACAAAGAAGAGCAAGATCTCAATATTAAAAAGTATCTTAGGTTTAGAAATATTCTCCAAGGGCAAGAGGATTTATTTATAGAAAGGTCTTTGTTTGCTCGCCACGAAATTAAAAATATTGAAAAAATTGTGATCGACAGTAAACGAAACAGATCATTTATTATAGATGTCTTGAATAATCAAACACAACCTACAGCTCCAGAAGGAATAAGCTATCTTCCTATCGCTCAAAAGCTCTTGCAAATCTCGGGTGAGATGCGAGTCAAGAAAGTTATAAAGAGTGATCAAGTCGTTCTTTCTCATCTCTCAAGCACTTTGACTTTTTATCACGATAAAAAAACGACACAGCTCAAACTCTATAAAGCACTCAATAATCAGTATGGCTTCTATGTCAAGTTTGATAATGCTGATGCTGTGTTTGAATTGGATGAAAATGCAGCCCGACTTTTTTTCTATACCCCTCAAGATTTTTGGAAGAAAAAAATTCTTTCTCAAAAAACCTTGTCTGGTCTCAATCAACTTGAATTTAAACTTCGGTACCCGGGGAAAGATAATCAGTCTTATTCATTTAAAGTGGATGATTTAAAAAATTTCTCGGTGAATGCAAAGTCAGATAAGGTAAGTTCAATAGACAATGATAAGATCAATTTACTCTTTAATATTTTGTTTAACCTCACAGAGTTTGAACAAGCTGACTATGTGCTTGAAACAAAAACTCCTCCTCAAGGAGAGTGTATTGATGTGGAAATGCTGAACAACAGCTACTCAGTTTGCCTTGAAGGCAATAAAACCTTGGTCTATGATTCTAAGCACCATCTTCAACACTTATTTAATTACTCAAGTAAACAAATCGGGGTTTCTACGTGGCAGGGGATCTTTACACTCAGCTCGAAATAAATAAAGATAGAACTATGAAATTATACGATGTGTTTTTAACTTATATTTACTACCTTATTCATCCTTTTAAAACTCATGAACAATTTGTAAATCCAGATGTTGAAAAGCCACTGCTTAAATTGACGGCCTATGAATCCTTATCTACCTCTTGGGTGTTTGTAATCATCAATGGGATTGCTCGTATTGCCCTTTTAAATTTAGTTCTCGTTATGATTTCAAACATGATCGCTGATTCAAATTTGGAGCTTTTAGGTTTAGTTAATATCGATGAGATGTCGAATTACTCTTTTCTCATTTTATCCGCCGTATTAGATATTATCTTCTTTCCCCTTTTTGGGTTGTTTATTATTCAATATTGGGAAATTGTGATCAAGTTCTTTGGTAAGCTTATCCAAACCCCAGGAGATCTTGCAGGTAAGGCAAATGAAATTATAAGTGTTTATTATGCCTCTCATATTTTCAAAATCATTCCCTTTTTCGGAGCCTTTGCTCAGTCGATTTCATCTATAGTGCTTATGTATGCCGGGTTAAGGGTGCAACTCAAAGCCTCTCCTGCACTTTGTTTTTGCATTATATTCTCACCAGTCTTTATCGGTATAGCACTGATAAGTGTTTTTATGCTTTTGATGCTAGTCTTTAGTGCTGTAACTTTTTAGTGATTTTGAACTGACATACTAGAGTTTTCTTATGTGTCCAAAGCGCAATAGTCGATAATTAGTGATTTTGTATTCTCATAGCGAGAGCAGTAAAAGAGTTTAGCATCTGTTGTTTTTGAGACTTTTTAAGCTTTGTCTTGTCGAGAGCATGTTGCATGCAATAGAGCCATTGCTTTTTTTCGACTTCAGTGATCTTTACGTGTAAATGTCTTTTTCTCATCATAGGATGACCAAATTTTTGAACAAATAAATTAGGGCCTCCGAGCCAACCACTTAAAAAATAGAAGAGTTTATCCTTCGCTTCTTGAGTCACTCTGCCTTCATCAAGTTCATGCACCAGTAAACACTCTCTCGCTTTGGGATCGTTTTCCATTTGAGTGTAAAAATCATTCACTAGTTTTTTGATCCCCTGTTCTTCCCCAAGCATTAGGTACAGATTCACAGGCTTTTTTGGTTTAAAAAGTCGTTTTAAAGCTTCCTTCATGAAGAATATTTAGCAATTCCCAAGGGCTTTGTAAGTAGAATATACATATTACTGCAATGTGTTTAAATAAAAATTACTATGGTTTTAAACCAAGCTTGTTTGATATGGCCAATTAGTTCTTACATTGAATTGTCATTATAGCTTTTTTTTGAAAATATCTGAGTACACACATAAGACATTTGAGGGAGATATTTGATGAACTATAACGCATTTCATAATTCTGGTGTTATCGAAGTTGTTTGCGGGCCGATGTTTTCAGGTAAAACTGAAGAGCTTATCCGAAGAGTTAAAAGAGCACAAATAGCCAAGCAAAGAGTCCAAATTTTTAAACCAGCTATAGATATTCGTTATGATGAAACAAAAGTTGTCTCTCATTCATCTCAGGCTATTGATAGCCAGCCCGTGGCAAAATCTACAGATATACTTATAAATTTAAGAGACACCACGAGAGTTGTGGCGATAGATGAAGTTCAATTTTTTGATCAAGGTATTATAAAAGTTGTCGAAAAACTGGCCAACCGTGGCTATAGAGTTATTTGTGCTGGTCTAGATTTAGACTATCGCGCAGTTCCTTTTGGACCTATGCCAGAGCTACTTGCAATGGCGGATAACGTCCAAAAAATTCAAGCAATTTGTACCGTTTGTGGTGCACCCGCAACACGTTCACAAAGATTATCTGACTGTGCGGATACTGTTCTTCTAGGTGAGAAAGATGCTTATGATGCTCGTTGTAGAGCCCATTATTATTTTGAGCCTGAAGACATGAGCATGAGACTTCCTATCAAAGAAGAAGTGGAAGAAGTTTCTCAATTTGCGAACTAAAATCCTTTAAATTTCGTCTTCGAATAGTTATAAATTATTTTTAAATATTCGAAGGAAAATTCAATGGAGCAATTTAACCCCGACGTACTCATTTCTGAAGATGAAATCTCGCTAAGACTAGATGAACTGGCTAAAGCCATTAACCAAGATTTTGCTGGTGAAGAAGTTGTTTTGATCTGTGTTCTTAAAGGGGCATTCATGTTTTGCTCGGATCTCATGAAAAAAATCTCACTGCCTGTTAAATTAGAATTTATGCAACTCTCTTCCTATGGAGACAAGATGTCGAGCAGTGGAAACGTTAAAGTTATGTTGGATGTCACAGGAAGTATCAAGGGAAAAAATGTTATCGTGATTGAAGATATTGTGGACACAGGACTTACCTTGAAAACCCTTTTAGAAATTCTTAAAAAAAGAGATCCTAAAGCGGTCAAATTGGCCTCTTTACTCTATAAGCCAGCTCGAAACACTCATCCCGTTGATATTGATTACTTAGGTTTTGAAATTGAGGATAAGTTCGTGATTGGGTACGGACTTGACTATGCTGGACGCTACAGAGAATTGCCCTATATTGGTGTGATCAATGCAGGTAACTAACTCAGGAAGCGTAAGAGTTGATCTCGTTGGAGGAACTCTCGATCTTGAGCCTATCAATTTAATTATTCCAAAGGTTGTCACTTTAAATGTCGCCACTTCACTGAAGGCAGAAGTCCAACTTACTCCCATTGATAACAATAAGCTTGTCATTATATCTGAAGACTACAAAAAAACTTATGAATATGAGCGAAGTGAAGTAAGTAAGCAAAAACTCCTGTTTTCCAATGATTTCGGAGAAATGAGTTTTGTATTGCAGATCATAAACCTTTTTGAATTTCAGGGGGGACTTGAAATCAAACTTAAATCTGGAGCTCCAGCTGGATCAGGTTTAGGGGGCTCATCTGCAATGGGTGTCACGCTTTATCACGCAATGGAAAAGATGTTGGGGCTGGGTAGTTCAGTCACAGAAATTGTTCAGCAGGTAAAGGGTGTTGAGGGACGGATACTGAATCAAGGAATTCCTGGATATCAAGATTATTTTCCCGCCCTTTTGGGAGGAGTTCTGGCCTTAAGAGGTTTTCCTGGGTCTGTGGAATATGAGCAAATCTATTCTCCCGAGTTAGTGGAGTTTTTGGAAAATCATATCACTCTTGTCTACTCTGGAATCTCGAGAGATTCAGGCATCAATAATTGGGAAGTATATAAAGGCTTTTTTGACAAGAATGAACGAATACAAGCTGGACTTAAAAAAATAGCTCACGTCAGCCATCTCACCTACGAAGCGATCAAAAATAAAAAATACCATGAGATTTTAGAGCTTATTGGACTAGAGGGAGAATCGAGAAAAGCTCTCTCAGCAAATATTGTCCCCAAAGAAGTGGACGATTTCTATTTCTCTCTTAAGTCTCAAAGACTTGTCCATGGACTCAAAATGTGTGGAGCTGGGGGAGGAGGCTGTTTTATTCTCACCCATGATAAAGAAAATAAACCTGATGTCGTTGAACAAATTGCTCAAACTTCCTTTAAAGTTCTGGACTTCAAAATTCAAGAACCGATAGAATAGAGTATGAGTGATAAAACCAATTCTATTGCAGGTATGAGTTTAGGTGGAGGAAAAAAAGAAAATTTCTTTTTTTGTCTGCTTGAATTCTTTGAAAAAGATAATCGCTGGTTTTTGACTTCTCTTAAACAAGTCAAAGAGGAGTCTAATCTTTCTAAAGACCAAGTGATCACCGAGTGGGTGGAAAGCTCTTCATTGAAAAAGCTGATTGTTGACTTTCCTCTTTCTAAGCCTCCCTGTGAGACATGTGATCTGAAGTGTCCTGGTGAGCCGAATTGTCATCATCCTGTTGTGGTGGATGTGAGAAATCAGATTAAGCAGCTGCTAGCGGAAGATCGTAAACTCGAAAAAGAAAACCCTAAAAGATATGAACAAGAGCGAGAAGAAGATAATAAAGTTCACTATCAGAAAAGTGTCCTCGAAAAAGAAACAGCTCATCACATTCTTTCTAAGTCATTTAAAAGAAAACTTAAAAAAGGTTTCATTCCTTATTGGAATCGCCCAGTCGATTATTGGGTGTGGAAGAATTATTATGATCAATTATTAAAAACATTTGATTTGAGTTATGACTCTTTTGGAAATGTTTCAGTCATGCTTTTGTATAAATTTCACTATCTTTTGAGACATCTCCCAAATGATTTAGGTATATATGAAAGTAGTGTGTTTATAACTTTATTAGAGTTGTATCGCAGTGAAGTGATTTCCAAAAAACAAATTCTTGAACTCCAAGATATCAATCTAAATACACTCGCAAGAGTTCAGGTGGCCAAGGCCATCGAGAAAAAACTGGGGATTTTCATTTATAAAAATGATTTAGAACTTATTGCGAAAAATCCTAAGGCATTTGATTCATTTATTTTGGCGGTTGCCGGGCAATCTTTAATTTTGGGTAAAAATAGAGAAATTCCAAAATTCGGTGCAAAAGATATGTCTAATTTTGTAGCTCCGACTTTCTAAATATTTTATAGCCATACCACACAAAAAAATAGCCCCAAAAACTGACGAAAGTTAAAAGTGAAATATTCCCTTGGGAGTAAAGAAAAAGTGCAATTTCTAAAACAGTGAATATCACCGCAAAGAATGCGTAGTTGTGGATGTATTTCATGGGGCATTTCTTTTTTAAAAAGGCAAGAGTATAAATCACAAAATGAAAAACGAGAAAGCAAAAAAGAATAAAGGACATCTGGTGGGAAAAAAGTTGTGCGACTTCTTTGGCGTCATTCATGCTTAAATAGATCCCACGCAAACTAAGCATCTGTTTTACAATGCCTGGACTTAAGAGTCTTGGAAGCAGTTGATTCGTTACATAGTAAAGAACTAACAGGTCTGAGAGAAAGCAGATAATAGGCGCAAGTTTTGCAAAACGCGTGGCCCCAAGATGAGTGTATTTTTCATTGAGAAAGTTTGTCATAATGTTTATTATGATAAGGAGATCAACGTGTGTCAAAAAGGTGAGTATTTATGGCAGAATCCGTATTGCTGTTAGTCTTCTCTATTACGGTACTTTATTTCGGAGCTGAGTTAACTCTCAATGCATCTGAAAAAGTAGGAGCAAAATTAGGACTTTCTCCTTTACTAATAGGTATGTTATTAATTGGTTTTGGAACATCATTGCCAGAGTTCTTTGTCGCTCATATCGCTGGTTCTCAAAATAAAATGGGAATTGCTATTGGAAGTTTGGTGGGATCAAATATTGCTAATATGTTTCTCATCTTAGGTGTTTCGGGGTTGATTGCTAAACTCTCAGTCTTTACAAAAGGAGTGAGAAAACACCTTGCGGTTCACCTTTTATTATCCGCTGTGCTTTTCTTTGTTCTTACCAGGCCAACCCTAAATCTCATATCAAGTCTTCCTCTTCTGTTCGTGATTGGGGTCTATTTATATATTATCAAAATGGATTTAGGTGAAGAAGTAGAGCAAGAAGAAGCTGTTGAAGTTCCTCGGGAAAAACCCGCGATTCTATTTATTAAATTGATTGCTGGTTTTGGGCTCCTCTATGTCGGAGGGGAGTATCTCGTGGTTTCAGGCACCAAGCTTTGTCTCGCCCTTGGTTTTAGTGAGTATATTGTGTCCGCCATATTTATTGCTTTTGGGACTTCTTTTCCAGAGCTAGTCACAGCACTCCTTGCTGCTGTGAAGAAAAAAGATACCGATCTCATTGTAGGAAATATTGTAGGCTCTAATATATTTAATTGTGGTTTTATTTTAGGAACATTAGGAATATACAATTTTACTTTAGATGTAAGCTTTCAATTAGAATTAATAAGTATTCTTTTAGGGGCACTTGTTCTTTTTGCTTATAGCTACAAAGAAAAGTTTTTCTATAAAAAAACATCAGTCTTTTTTCTATTATGTTATGGCTTCGTTGTTTTTAAATGGCTAGAGAACTCTTAGGAGGTTTTATGGAAGCAGTTTGGGTCTTATTAGCAGGAATTATAAACTTTATTCTAGGTGGTCTTTGGTACGCCCTTTTAGGTAAGCAATGGATGAGCGCCTGGGGCATTTCTGAAAAGGATATCAATCGAAAGGATCCCACACCCTATCTCATTGCCTTTATTGGATCATTATGGGCCGCCTACGGGTTATTTTTAGTTATAAAACATATCCAGCCGAAGAATATCGAAGAGCTTCTTACTATCGGTGTTGGAGCTTGGCTTCTGCTCTTTGTAGGGATGGGAGCAAAGCACTATGCCTTTGCGGGAAAAAGTCTTAATGCTTTTCTTATTGATTATGGACTTGATCTTATCGGTTTTATCGTTATGAGCTTAATTATTTGGAATATTAGCTAAAAAACTCGATATCCGCTTTAGGGAATTCCCAAATATAATACCCTTGCTCAGCAGGGATTCTCACTTTATATAAGGCAAGAGGGATACCACCGAGTCGTCTCACTTTCTCGCTCCACTTGTGAATCAGAGTGTTAAGTTCGTTTTGGATTTCTTCACTACGAGTGTTATCGAATTTATGATTCTCTAGTTGAGTGTTTAAGGAATTAATTTTATTGCGAGTCTTTGGCGTGATGGCATGTAGAAGATTCACTAATTCATAAGCTTCATCCTCTGTGAATTTTTTCTCATGATTTAAATGATAAATATTATGAACATTTAATTCCATATAATTTGTCTCCCTAATCAAATTTGCCTTGGCGCAGCTTTCTCTCTACTTCTTTTTTCTTAGTGGATTCACGTTTGTCGTGAAGTTTTTTCCCTTTACCAAGTGAAATTTCGACCTTCACCAAACTACCCTTAAAATATATTTTAGTAGGTATCAAAGTTTGACCCTTTGTGGCAAGAGATTTCTGTATCTGTTTGATTTCACTGGCATTTAACAGAAGTTTTCTTTTTCTATTTTCTTGGTGATTATCATAAGTCCCGAATTGATACGGTGCAATGTGAAGCTGATTGATCCAGACTTCATTCTGCTTGGATATGGTGCAAAAGGCATCATTCATAACGCATTTGCCATCACGGAGGCTTTTGACTTCTGTGCCTTGTAGTTTAATACCAGCTTCGAATTTATCTTCTAGCAGATAGTCGTAGTGGGCACGTTTATTTTTAGTGATAATTTTGATTCCGGCCATAGTAGTTTCATCTTAATGGATTTTTTTTAACGATTCAACTCTAAGTGTTGAAACAAGTCTAATACTTGTTGATAGGTAAGACTTTCAGCACGAAGTGACGCTTCAATGCTTGCATGTTTTAAACCTTCTGTAATTTTATCCTCTGGATACTTTGCTTTGAGCACTTTTTGAATTTGTTTTCTTTTCATCGCAAAGAGAACTCTGAGAAAAGAGTTTAAGGTTTCAAAGTCATCAATAGCGACATCTGGGTGTTCCCGTCTGGTATAGGAGATCACAATAGAGTCGACTTTAGGAGGAGGAGAGAAAGAGCCAGGGCTGACTTTAACCAATTTTTTGGATTGAAAATAGTTTTGGCTTAAAAAAAGTAAACCATTCATTTCATTTTTTATATTTCTGACAATTGTTTTTTCTCCCACTTCTTTTTGAAACATGAGAGTCATATATTTTATTTGAGGCACACTTAGAAATTGAGTGAAGAGCACGGTCCCAACATTGTAGGGAAGATTTGAAACGAGCCAAATTTTGCTATCATTGAGTTGAAAATATTTAAATAATCTTTGCCAAGAAAAGGTGAGTGCATCCTTGATAAAGACCTTATCTTCTCCTACCACTTGCTCTAAATTCTCCTTGAAGCGAGTGTCTTTTTCTACCACGAAGAAAGGTTTGGAAATTTGAGATAATTTTTCAGTTAAAATTCCAGGACCAGGACCAACTTCAATAATAGCATCAGCCTCGTCTTCAAAGTCGGAACATATACTCGAGATAATATTTTGGTTGGTAAGGAAATGTTGCCCCAGCTTTTTATTGGCCTGTACTTTATTATTCATTTTAAAAAATCTGCTTTGTTTATAAATCTATTCTTGGCATCGATCTCCAGGCATTCTGGAAATGGAATTTGATCTTCAAAATATATTTTCCCATAGTTTGCGATCATGGCTCCATTATCAGTACAAAACTGAGGACTCACGAAATATACGTTTTTAAATTTCTGTTGTAAACAAGCTCTCAAGTGTGAATTGCACGCAACTCCACCTCCTACCACAATAGGACATTGGTTGATGTTAAATTGTTTAAGCTCTTTAAGAGCATATTTCAATTTGAGTGCAACTGCGTCCACAATTGATTTTTGATAGCTGGCACAAATATCTTTTAGATCTTGCGAGTCTTTTTCTAAACTAAGTTCTTTGTTTTTCTCAAGAAAAACACGAAGAGCAGTTTTGGTGCCGGAAAAACTTAACCTAGCATCAGCACTACTTTTAAGACCAATTGGGAATTCAAAGCGCTTGGCATCTCCCTGCTGGGCAAGCTTATCAATAATGTGACCTGCCGGATAACCAAGTCCTAAGAGCTTGCCTCCTTTATCAAAGGCTTCTCCCGCGGCATCATCAATTGTCCCTGCGAGTATTTCAAACCGACCAGGAGAATGAGCGAGCACAAATAGGCTATGTCCACCACTAAGAAGGACTCCTAAATAGGGATAGGAAATTCTCTCCGTAAGGTGAATGGCTTCCAGATGCGCATAAAGATGATTCACTGGTAGGATCGGTTTTTGATAAATAAGAGAGAGAGTTTTAGCGGCGTTGATTCCTGTGAGAAGGGGACCGAGTAAACCTGGGTAAGATGTAACCGCTAAGAGTGAGATCTCTTTAAAGCTAACACCCGCTTGTTTTTTCGCTTCCTCAAGCAGAGGTGTGATCTTTGCGAGATGGTTTCTTGCCGCGATTTCTGGAACCACACCACCCCATGACTTTAAGCATTCAATTTGGCTGAAACTGACATGGGAGAGAATACTTTCTCCTATAATAGCTACTGAAGTATCATCACAACTGGTTTCAATTCCTAGGACAAGTTTACTGGCGCTCAATTTTAGGACAACTCACTGCTTTTAGTTTTGCTTTAAAAGTCTTCTTATTTAATGTTGTGGCCATCCCATCTGAATCTTTGTGATACCAAGTGGGGGATTGATCTGTAGTATGACATTCGGTACATGATTGGGTGAAATCCATAGGCTCTGGTTTATTGCCTACATCAAAAGGATGCTCAGCTGTTTGATTATGGCAATTCAAGCACTGTACATTAGAAAAATTGTGCTCTACATTTTTTTCTTGATCAAACTCAAGCCATTTTTTTGCATATTTTTTTCTGACTTGTGTCGATTGTTCTCGAACAGACTTAGGGATCATATGAGAGGAAAATTCGCTCCAATACTTTTCAATAGAAAAATCTTTGTCTTCTGAAACGACTATTTTATCTGGTACTAAAAAGCCTTTCGCCTCTTTAAATCCAACAGAATGGCATCCGATACAATTAGTATTATAAGCAGCTTTATTTTTAATCAATGTTTGAAAGGCTAGAGCGTGGGCTGTTCCTTGCCAGAAGTCAACTTGTTTGGTGTGACATTCCGAACAACTAATATAGGTGGGCATATATTTATGATCAGCACTGACAACAATAGCCCCTTGTTCTTTTTTCTGAATCTCTTCAAGAGTTGTCTTGTACTTTGAGAGCCAAGGGATAAGGGGATTGTTGGGGAGGGTATCTTGAAGTTCCTCTTTCATTTCCACCACCTGATAATCATATGTGACAGGATTTGTTTGGAGTGTGATTTCTCCAAGGAAATGGTTCCGATTAAGAACTTGGACAAGAGAAGTATTCTTTACTTTAAGCTGTTTTTGTAAAAAAGATTGAGAGTGGGCTCCAATGATCCAGTTGAGTTCAGGAAACCTCTTCGCATAAGTTTCATCCTTTTCAAGTCCTGAGTGAGAAATAAGAAAAACTTGATAGGCAGTAGTCCCTGCATCTTTTTTGATCTGCTTTAATGTCGAGGCGATAGCTTTTTCAGGATCGATGAATAGTTTTTGAGACGATGGTGTCATTAAATTAGGGTCCGTCACTCCTACAAAGTAGAGGGAGGTTTTTTTGAATTTTACTTTTCCCCATTTGATATGATCAAGTTTCATTTGTGGTGAAGCGTTTGTAATCAAGAATTGAAAACTTTTTCCTTTAGCCAATTCCATCAGAAAGTTTTCTCCATAGGCAAAGTCATTATCACCCGGTGTTAAATACTTAAGAGAAAACTTATCGAGAGCTTCCGCGATCTTTTTAGCTGTAAATTGTGATGATTGCTTAATGTATGAAGACACTTGGGGCAGAGGAAAAAAAGTATCTCCTGCATCAACATAAAAATAAGGCTTTTCTTTTTTTAAGTTTTCAAGGTAAGCATAAACTTGAGGGAGACCTCCACGTGGAAATTTACGGCAACCACATGGGTGAGTTTCTCCATTGATATTTCCAGAGAAGATAATTTTTAGCTCATCTGATTTTGAATCTGAAAACTCTTGATAATAATCACTATCAGTACTCGAAACAAACTGAGTGCACCCTAAAAGTAAAAAAACGGAAATTAAATATCTCATATTAATTCATTTCTTTTTTAGCTGTTTTAGCATGGTTTGATTGAGGGTAGTTATTGATCAGTTCTTGGTAACTCGCTGCTGCTTCATCCTTTTTTCCCAACTTATCAAATGATCTAGCTATATAGAGTAAAGACCGAGGAGCAAATGAACTCTTTGGCCATTTTGTATAAATCTTACTAAAGTAGACCAGACCTTCATCATATTTTTTGTCCATATAAGAAATAAGACCTACATTAAATCGAACATGGTTTTTTTGAGCGTTATTAATTTTACCATCAGATAATACTTGAAGGTAGAGGTCTTTAGCTTTGTCATAATTGTTTTTTTCAAATTGTTTATGAGCTTCTTGAAGTTGGCTTGCAGAACTGCGAGTGCTGGTTCCTGACATTTTAGAAAGTGTTCCTGTCACTTTCTTAATATAAGACTTTTGAGCATTAACATCGTTTTGTAACACCACCAATTTTTCATTCAGCTTTTTATTGTCCTCTTCAATCAAATTTAATTTTTCATTGATCTGTTCTAATGATTGGGCATAGGTTTGCTGTTTATCTTGTAATTGTTTTTTACTGGTATGGTCTAGCTCTTCAATTTGGCCTGTTGTGACGGCCAGTTGGTTTTGTAAAACCTGCACTTGGCTACTTAACTCTGATACTAATTTCTGACTTTGTTTAAGCTGTAGATCTACTTGTTCTTCTCTTTTAATTTGCTCAGCTGTTTTAAAACAAGAAACGAGAAGAAAAGGGAGTAATAATGTAAAAAATTTCATCCAAAATCCTTATAAAGAGTTTAGCTTATTTTACATGAGAGAATAGGAATCGAAAAATATAATGTGCGTTTATTCGCCTAAAGCTACTTTGCGGAAAGCTTGATACTCAGCTTGTTCTGAGAATTTTTGGCATTGTTCTGCGTATTCCTTCGCTTTGTTAAAATACTTTCTCTTATAGGCAGATTTCGCTTTGAGGTAGAGGAGTTCAGCTTTGCGATAGAGTTGGGGGGCATGGACTTCAGCTTTCGCTTGTTTCGCAGCTAGGAAAGCTGCTTGGGCGTAACTCATTTCTTGTTTTGGCCTGGTTGTGGTTAAGCCACAACCCAGGCACAATATTAAAAACAATAAGATGAGTGTCTTTGACATTAAATTACTTTGCAGTAATAACGAAGTTTGCTCTTCTGTTTTTTGACCAAGCTTCTTCATCATGACCGTATGCAACTGGTCTATCTTTTCCGTAAGAAACAGTCGTAATTCTATCAGATGCTACACCAAGTCCAACTAAGTAGTCTTTTACACGATTAGCTCTTTTTTCACCTAAGGCTAAGTTGTACTGAACTCCACCTCTTTCATCCGCATGACCTTCAACTTCAATTGTCACTGCTTCGTTCATTTTGAGGTATTCAGCGTTTTCACTAAGAGTTGCTTTAGCTGCACTTGTAAGAGCTGAAGAGTTAAAGTCAAAATAGATCGTTTTGATAGGGCCAGCAGTGCTGTCATCACTTGATCCATTTAATTCGATGTTTGAATCCCCAGTTGGGTCACTTACGAGAGTGTCAGATGCGCTGTCACTTTCAGACTCTTTTTTAGAATCAGATGAACAACTGACCATGAAAATCATAGACATAACTGTTAAACAAACGAGAGTTTTTCTTAAGAGAACTTGCATTTAAAAATCCTTTTTTAATAATTAATGTTAATTTATTAGGTATTAACTTTTTATTTAAGCTGTTGATATTATAAAATATTATCCCATAAAGAATTGAATTTAAAAGATATTTATTTCAGGCAAAAATTTATAAGCCCACCTCTGTGTGACCTTCGTGCGTTGCATTCTCTGACACCTTGGTCGTAAATATTGACATAGCATCACGGTCAGTCATGACCAATAAACAGTAACTTAGATGGTGCTTCCTCGTTGGAAAAGTTGGCACAGTCTTTGCTTACTATATAGGCGTGTGTGTTGGGGTTATAAGAAAAGGAATTTTTTATAACTTCTCCTTATGTCTCTCGAAAAAAAAGCCCGCTGAATTCTCAGTGGGCTTTTTTATTTTAAATACTCATAAACGAAATGCGAAATAAGTCTACGCCCATAATGTGAAGGTGTGTCATAAACGGGATTAAATTCATAAACTCCAAAAAAAGATTTTGTCTCCCACTTATTTAACTCTTGGATAAAGTGAAACACTTGTTCAGGCTTAATTCCATTCGAGTTCACACAGCTCACTGCCGGCATGCTTTCACCTTGAATCCCATCACAATCGAGACTCAAAACAAAAGCTGTTTCTTTACCGATCTTAAAAGGAATATTGGTTAAAAGATCTTTGAGTACAAAGTCTTGATGAAGGGATTGGTTGTAGAAGTAATGCTCTTCACTTCCTCTTTTAAGCTTTTCTAAAGTTGATCTAGAGTTGGCATATTCATGAATTCCAAATTGGATGAGATGAAAAGGGAGATCTCCCTGGCGGTCATAATCTCTAAAAGGAGTCCCGGAGTGACTCGAAGTATCTACTCTGGTATCACAATGAGCATCTAAGTTAAGAATCACAATATTCTTAAATGCCTCACTCTGCTCAATTCCTTTTAAGAGAGGATAAATATGATCATGTCCCCCTCCTAGATGAACCAATTTCTGGGGAGTATGCTGTTCAATATTTTGAGCTATTAAATTTGCACTCGCATTTTGATTGGCTTCAAAAGAATCCTGAAGCTCCTGCCAAACATTTTGTATAAGAAACTTTTCATTATCTTTTAATTTAAAATGACTATTGAATTTTTTTAAACTGTTGATAAGTGCTTCTGGCCCATAACACGCACCATTTCTTCCTAAATTTCTCATGACTCCTTGGTCACTTGGTGAAGTTAAAATCATTCGTGAATAAACTTCATCCTTTTGCGGTGAAAATGAAAGGTGGGGGCTGATGGATTCTTGAGTGCGTTTGTTAATTTTCATTGTGTGAACCTAATTAATATATAATACTAATTATTATAAGCTAAACTAATGAGAGAGCAAACTGAGTATTATGGACTGGTTTTTAATTCGAGATAATGATCATCTTGGGCCATTCACTGAAGAAGTTCTACATCAACTATTTAAAAGTGGAGAGCTTGATGCTGACACCCTTGTCTGGAAAGAAGGCTGGGAGTCATCTCAAAGTTATCAAGAGGTTTTTTTAGCAGGAGCAGAAAAAGACCAGCAAGAGATTGAAGTCATCAATGAAGCAACTGAAGAATATTTTGAAGAAGTTGTTTGCTCTGAAGAGCCTGCTGTTGAACCTGAAGTCGTTGAAGATATATTACCTCAAATCCCCAATGAGCCTGAATCTTTCGAGGAAGTCATAGAAGGTAAACCAGAAGAAAATGTGACGAGAGACGATGATTTGCCTCCCGATCTTCCACCGGATCTCCCTAGTGAATTGACACTTGCCCCACCACCAGAACAACCTAAAGTTGTAAGTAAGAAGAAAAAGAAACCCATAAAAAGAACCAAAGCGATCGATGAATCTGAAACGGAAGTTCAATTAGAGGACGTTTTTGATCTTGAAACTGATGTTATTAAGCAAGAGAAAAAAATCCAAAAGCTTATTCGCCATACGGTTATAGCCGGAATAGTCCTCATTATCGGACTACCTATTCTTTATTACTTTTTACAAACTGATGATGTTTTTTCTAGACCCTCTACAATGAGCTTGGAAGATTATGAAAGGCTATCCAAAGTTGCAATGATTGATTCGAGAGACAGTCACTTTGCTTTTTCACTTGCTACAGATAAAAGAACCTTATGGATTTCAACAAATATTCCTCTAGAAGGAGAAGTCTTTATTAATCTCAAAAGCTTAAATCATAGAGTTTTAGGAGACACCCGAGTCGAAGTGAAGTCCAGAGGTGAATTAGAAAAACATCTTATAACTTTAAAAGAATTTCAATTTGTCCAAGGGACGAAGTTTCTCGATGGGTATTATGACGCTGAAATTTACACGGTAAAAGATCTAGAGCAGCCACTCATTAACCGACTTTTTGAACAAAGAGAAAAACAATTTCGCTACCTTGATAACGTACTGATAACAAGCTTACACCATGCTGAATTCAAGAAGGCATTGGCACGTGAACAAGCAAAGAAAAATTCCAATGAGAGACGTTTCTGGGAAGATCTTATTGAGGAGTATAGAACCATAAAAGGCATTACTGAAAGTATCAGACAGTCGCTGGAAGCAACATTTGAATCACCTAAAGAAGAGTGGTTGCAGTCTGTGAGTGAGTTTGAACGAGTCTATAAATCTAATTACGGAATCTTTTTTACGAGCTTTGTTCAGTCCATTGAAGCTAAGTACGAAAAGATTGCTCAGCAAAATTTTAAAGATAAAATAAGAGTTCTTTCTGAATACAAAAAGCTAACGGAACTAGCGAGAGAAATAGGTGAAGAATCTATGAGTGTATTAGAGAACTTAAAGTCAACGAATGTCAGGGAATTGACTCCAGAAAAATACCAAGAATTCAAATATGAGACTCTTCTCAAAATAAACCTTATTATCACTCAGTGTGAAAAGAAGATCGAAGAACTTTAAGCGAGTTTCTCTACAGGTGAAGCCGCTTTGACACTGTCTTTTGCTATAAACGATTTTCTTTCATCTTGAGCAAGACTTGAGTAAAGTGTCTCGTGGTCATGTTCAAAAATCATTTTAAGATTTCTTTGCATAATTAACTTATAGATCTGCTCTTTAAATTGAGTCGTCACTCCAGGCTCTATGTCATATCCCATCACCCAAGGGAGATTTATATGATGCTCCATCGGCACAAGATCTGCCATGTAAATATATTTATCAAAAATGGGATGGATCATATAAGGTGTATGACCTTTAGAGATAACATACTCAATTTTTTCATCACCCTCTTGCATGATGACTCCACTATCATCATTTAAAAAATGAATTTGGTTCTTATCTTTATACTTTTCGATAAGGGGAAGATAGAAGTGGGTGTGAAAAGAACCTTGATCCCTTACCGTTGGTTTGAGTGAGTATTCAAAGTGTTTTTTATGGAGGTGAATGGTGGCGTTAGGAAAAGCCAACTCTTTAGAGTTTTCCCCTGTGCCGAGCCCACCCACATGATCAAAGTGTAGGTGAGTGAGAATGATATCTGTAATGGCTTCTCCACCTATCTGAAAATATTCTTTGAGTAGGGCTTCAATAGGCTTTTCTTTGCCTTGAATATCAAACTGATGGTTAAACTTTTCACTATGATAATCACCGATACCTGTATCAATGAGTATCTTACGCTCTCCAAGTTCTAGATAGACAACACGCAGAGACATAAGAATTCTATTCTTATCATCAGGTATTATTTTTTTTTGCCAAAGGGGTTTGGGGATGATGCCAAACATGGCGCCACCATCAAGTTTAAAAGTTGCAGGGTGAAGCAGATATTTTTTCATCTTACCAATTTAACTGATTGATGACTTCTTTGAAAGTGTAGAATATTGCATAGTTTAAAAACTGATTGTTTTACTGCTCTATCCTGTTTCGCACAGTGTTTTTGCACAAGCGTTATTTGTACTAATTCTGAGATCTAAGTTGATAAGCAGTAAAAAACGTCTATAATCTACTTGAATTTAAAAGGAGAACATATGAACGTTCATGAATATCAGGCTAAGGAACTGATGAGGCAAGCTGATATTAGCGTCCTTAAAGGTGGAACTGCGAAAACTGCAGATGAGGCAGTCAATGTGGCTAAAAAACTCGGTGGAGATATTTGGGTTGTAAAGGCTCAAATTCATGCCGGTGGAAGAGGAAAAGGTGGTGGAGTAAAATTAGCGAAGTCGTTAGATGAAGTAAAAAAACACGCTTCAGATATTCTTGGAATGACTCTCGTGACTCACCAAACTGGTCCAGAAGGTAAAGAAGTAAATACCATTCTTATTGAAGAAGGTTGCGATATTGAACATGAGTACTATGTGGGTATTGTTCTCGATAGAGATCGTTCACTTATTACTATGATGGCCAGCCGTGAAGGTGGAGTCGAAATAGAGAAAGTCGCTGCTGAAACTCCAGAGAAAATCATTAAAGCCTGTATTGATCCGGCTGTTGGTTACACTCCTTATGTGGGGAGAAAGCTTGGTTTTGGAATTGGACTTTCAGGTGATACTTTGAAGAAAGCCATGAAGTTTTTTGAGGGTCTTTATAATATGTATATTGAAAAAGACTGCTCTATTGCTGAAATCAATCCACTTGTGACAACGAAATCCGGTGATGTCATTGCACTCGATGCAAAATTAAATTTTGATGATAATGCTCTTTATAGACATCCAGAGGTGGAAGAATTAAGAGACATTACTGAAGAGAGTCCACAAGAATTAGAGGCTGGTAAGCACGGGCTATCTTATATTTCTCTTGATGGAAATATTGGATGTTTAGTTAATGGTGCTGGTCTGGCCATGGGAACTCTCGATATTATTAAAATTTTTGGTGGAAGTCCTGCCAACTTTTTAGATGTTGGGGGAGGAGCGACTAAAGAAACCGTTCAAAAGGCTTTCGAAATTATTCTTGAGGACTCAAATGTAAATGCCATACTCGTTAATATTTTTGGTGGGATCATGAAGTGTGACATCATCGCTGAAGGTGTTGTCGCAGCTGCAAAAGAACTTGAATTAAAAGTTCCTCTCGTCGTAAGACTTGAGGGTACAAATGTGAACATTGGTAAAAAGATTTTAGCTGAGTCGGGTTTAAAGATTACTCCAGCAGATGATCTTGCAGATGCAGCGAAAAAAGTTGTAGAAGCTGCAAATGGGGAGGCGAAATAATGGCAATTTTAGTCGGAAGAGATACAAAATTAATGACAATTGGTGTAACGGGAAAACAAGGAACTTTTCATACACTTCAGTGTCGAGATTACGGAACGAACGTAGTAGGGGGAGTGACTCCAGGTAAAGGCGGAATGACTCATGAAGGAATTCCTGTTTTTAATACTATTACAGAGTGTGTCGCTCAAACCGGTGCAAACGCTGCGATGGTATTTGTTCCACCGCCATTTGCTGCTGATTCAATTCTAGAGTGTATTGATGCAGAAGTTCCCCTCATCATTGCGATTACTGAAGGGATTCCAATCAATGATATGGTGAAAGTTAAAAGTGCCTTGGCCAAGTCGTCTTCACGTCTTATTGGTCCAAACTGCCCAGGGATTATCACTCCAGGTGAGTGTAAAATTGGTATTATGCCAGGCCATATTCATATGCCAGGTAGAGTAGGGGTTATTTCCCGATCTGGAACTCTTACCTATGAAGCAGTCTTTCAATTAACTCAAAGAGAAATTGGCCAATCAACTTGTGTTGGTATTGGTGGAGACCCAGTCAATGGAACGAACTTTATTGATTGCTTAGAGTTATTTGAAAAAGATCCTGATACAGATGCTGTCATCATGATTGGAGAAATCGGTGGTAATGCAGAAACAGATGCTGGAAGATGGATCAAAGAAAATATGTCTAAGCCAGTTGTTTCCTTTATTGCTGGTGCATCAGCTCCTAAAGGGAAAAGAATGGGGCACGCAGGTGCTATTATCTCTGGTGGAGATGATACAGCTGAAGCTAAATTCAAAGTTCTTGAAGAATGTGGAGTGACAATCGCAAGATCACCAGCCGAATTGGGTGAAAAAGTTGCGCAAGTTTTAAAATAAAGGTAAATAGTTAAAAAAATTATTTAAGGAGAAATACAAATGGCCAATGAAAAAACGTTTTCAATTATTAAACCAAACGCTACTGCTGATAATAACATTGGAAATATTATAGCTATTTTTGAAAAAAACGGACTCAGAATTGCTGCTGCAAAATTCACTCAGCTTTCTAAAGAGAAAGCTGAAGGCTTTTATATTGAACATAAAGAGAGACCTTTCTTTGGAGAACTCGTTGAGTTTATGACTTCTGGTCCAGTGATGCTTATGTGTTTAGAAGGTGAAAATGCCGTTGCTAAAAACAGAGAAATCATGGGAGCGACAAATCCTGCTGAAGCAGCTGATGGAACAATCAGAAAGCTTTATGCTAAATCGATTGGTGAAAATGCTGTTCATGGTTCTGATTCTCCTCAATCTGCAGAAAGAGAATTGGCTTACTTTTTTGAAAAAAATGAAATTATCGATAGATTCTAATGATTAAAAATCATTTTTAAATCTTTAAGCCACCTCCTGGGTGGCTTTTTTTGTGCCCTCCTATCTGTTGATCCACCAAACTATAGATGACCAAGAAAACTCAAACTCAAAGACCGAAGTAAATGCTGTGGTGAAAAGCTAAGTTCTCTAGAGGTCTTGATTGTACAGTTTTCACAGAAGGACAGTATATTTAGTTGGGTCCGTATCCTAGCGCCTCGATTAAAACCTATCATTTAATAGTTAGTTGCCTCGTTACTAAGTTTGAGTTTTCTTTATGCTATTTCAAGGTGACCATATAATATACCCTCCTAAACAATGTCTATTTTTCATACTCAATCTAAGTGACTGGAATTAATGGACTTATGTTTTGTAAATCTATCTGTAAAATTTTCAATCAAATTGTGAATAACGTCCGGGTGCGTTATATTGAGGGAGTATATTATTGGGAATTTCGTATTTATCGAAAGGATGATTATGTTTGAAATTGGAAGTTATGTTGTTTGTCCAGGGCATGGTGTTGGTCAAATACTTAATTTGGAAACAAAAGAAATTGGTGGAGAAGAGAAACAATTCTACATCATTAAAGTTGTTTCCAATGGTATGACCATCATGGAGCCAACTGATAAAAAAGAGGGCATTCGTGAACTTGTCAGCCAACATGAAATAAATGATATGTTCAATTTATTGAATAATCATGACGTTAAAGTGGATAACTCTACTTGGAACCGACGTCATAGAGATTATTTGGCTAAAGTTAAAACTGGCTCAATCCTTGAGATCGCTGATGTTCTTAGGTCATTATTCTTACTTAAGAATGTAAAAAAGCTTTCTTTTGGTGAGAGAAAAATGATGGATCAATGTAAAGATCTTATTATTCGTGAAATCGCTATCTCCACTGGGCAAGCCGATGGAGATATCTCTGGGAAAATCGAATCTTGCTTTGATGCTGAATAAAGAGAATTAGAATTATAAAATTAAGCGATAAGCCCCCATTTTTGGGGGCTTTTTTTTGGCAAAGAATTCAAATAACGATATATAATGATGAGCTATTCATGTGTGAGGAGAGTTCATGACAACAAGAGTTAGATTTGCACCCAGTCCAACGGGTTATTTACATATTGGTGGAGCGAGAACAGCTCTTTATAATTATATTTTCGCCAAAGCAAGTGGTGGAAAATATATTTTACGAATTGAAGACACCGATAGAGAACGCTCTACCAAAGAGTTTGAACAAAGCCAGATTGATGATATGGCCTGGCTGGGACTCACCCATGACGAAGGTCCTGGTGTCGGAGGTCCCCATGCCCCTTATCACCAATTTGAGCGAACTGATATATACAAAAAATACACTGATGAGCTTCTGGCCAAAGGCTTAGCATTCTATGATTTTTGTAGTGATGAAGAGTTAGCGGAAATGGCCAGAAAGAATAAAGAAGAAGGGACACCTCCTTACACTGGTAAGTGGAGAGATGAGGCGAATTGGGAAGAAGCGAGACAAAAAATTGCAGCAGGAGAAGTTGCTCCTGTGCGCTTTAAAGTTCCGGATCAAGATGTCAGTTTTAAAGATCATGTGAGAGGTGACGTTAAGTTTCCCAAAGGCATGGTAGGAGACTTTGTTATCTATCGCTCTAATGGAGTCGGGACCTATAATTTTTGTAATGTGATCGATGATCATTTATTTGAAATCACTCATGTTATTCGAGGTGAAGACCACGTGAATAATACGTTGAGACAAGTTTTACTTTATCAGGCTTTTGGATGGGATGTTCCTGAATTCGCTCATGTGTCTCTTCTGATTGGAGCTGATCGACAAAAACTTTCTAAAAGACATGGAGCAACTTCGGTTAAACAATACAGAGAACAGGGGTATTTACCAGAAGCACTTGCAAATTATCTTTGTCTTTTAGGTTGGTCACATCCTGAGGAAAAGGATGTTTTCACCATTGATGAACTCAAAGACGTTTTTAGCCTCACTCGTTTTTCTAAATCCCATGCTATCTATGATGTTGAAAAATTAAAATACATTAATGGGCAACATATTAAGCAAATGGAAACAGATGAACTCCTGAAAAGAGCAAGACCATTTATTGCTGAAAATTCTTTTTTTCATGATCAAAGTGTTGAGTGGCAAAAACAATTTATTGAACTCTATAAAGATAAAATTCAGTTGCTTCCTGACTTGAATGAAAAGGTTTTAGAAGTCGTGAAGGAAGATATTTCAAAGGATGAGAGCATTACTGAAGTTCTCGCTTGGGAGACAACTCCTAAAATTAAAGAGCATATTGAAACTGAGCTAAATAAAATAACTGCCAATCATGTTTCTGCTGAAATATTTAGTCAGTGGATGGATTATTGTAAAAAAGAGTTGGGGATTAAAGGCAAACCTTTGTTTATGGGATTCAGAGTTGTCTTGACCGGCCAAAATCATGGGCCTGATTTAAAAGTCCTTATCCCACTTACGCCGATAGAAGTTTTGAAAAAAAGGATAGCTAGTCTATAATTGACCTATGAACGAAAGAATACCTACAAACAAAAAAGAACACCGCAATTTTATTGAAAATATTGTGGCCAAGGATTTAGAAGCTGGGAAACATGAAGGTTGGGTTGTCACTCGCTTTCCCCCCGAGCCCAATGGCTATCTTCATATTGGTCATGCTAAAGCCATTCTATTGAGTTATGGTTTGGCTTGGAATAATGCACCTAAGTCTCGTTTTCATTTACGCTTTGATGATACTAATCCAGAAAAAGAAGAAACAGAATACGTAGAAGCCATTAAAAAAGATATTAAGTGGCTTGGAGCCGATTGGGGAGAGAATCTCTTTTTTGCTTCAGATTATTTTGAAAAATTATATGGTTTTGCAGTGGAGCTGATTAACAAAGGCTTGGCTTTTGTAGATGACCAAACCTTTGAAGAGATCCAAAACTCCAGAGGCAATTTTGAAACTCCTGGCACGAATTCTCCCTTTCGCGAAAGAAGCGTTGAAGAAAATTTAAAGCTCTTTCAAGAAATGAGAGAAGGTAAATATCAAGATGGTGAAAAAGTCTTGAGGGCCAAAATAGATATGGCATCCAATTTTATGTGCATGCGTGATCCAGTGCTTTATCGTATCCGCCATGTGGAACATCATCGAACGGGAAAGGAGTGGTGTCTGTATCCACTCTATGATTTTACCCATGGGTTAAGTGATGCGATAGAAGGGATTACTCATTCGTTATGCTCCCTAGAGTTTCAAGACAATAGGCGACTGTATGATTGGTTTGTAGAAAATGTTTCTGCTCCAAGCCGTCCTCATCAATACGAATTCGCCAGGCTTAATTTAGATTATACAGTTATGAGTAAAAGAAAACTTTTACAACTCGTAAATGAGAAGTATGTAGATGGATGGGATGACCCGCGAATGCCTACTGTCAGTGGGGTGCGCAGAAGAGGCTATCCTGCAGCCGCTCTGAGAAATTTTATGGAGCAAATTGGTGTCGGGAAGGAAAATACCGTTATTGAACTTTCAATATTGGAAGCAAATGTTCGTGATGAATTAAACCGCACCACAAAAAGATGCATGGGAATTCTCGATCCTATCAAGGTGACTCTCACTAACTGGGACAAAGAGGATCATCAAATTGAAGCACCTTTTCATCCCCAAGATGAGTCATTTGGCACAAGATTGATTAATTTTGGACCTGAACTTTATATTGAACGCAGTGACTTTTTAGAAGACCCTCCGAGTCCAAAAAAATGGTTTCGTTTGGGACCCGGACGCTCTGTTCGATTGCGCTATGGTTATGTGATCACCTGTGATGAATATGTTAAAGACGGTGAAGGGAATGTGACTGAATTAAAATGTACTTATCATGAAGATTCTTTTGGGGGAAAACAGCCTCAAGCTTTAGAGAAAAAAGTGAAGGGTATTATTCATTGGGTGAATGCTAAAGAAGCAATTGATACGGAAATCAGACTTTACGATCGTTTGTTTAAACACCCTGATCCAGGAGCTGTTGATAATTTTCTCGAAGAAATTAACCCTGACTCTCTTTCGATTATCAAAGGAAAGTTAGAGCCCTTTCTTGGCAGTGCAAAGCCTGGAGAGCAGTTTCAATTGGAACGAGTGGGCTATTTCACAGCAGATGAAAAATTATCACAGGACTCGGCGCCAGTGTTTAATAGAACTGTTGGTCTTAAAGATTCTTGGGCGAAAAAAGCCTAAAATCTATGGGAATCAAAAATGATTTTCTATGGGATCTAAGTGAAAAACTCATAAGTTTTGATACTGTTTCTTTTAAAAGTAATTCTCAAGCAAGTTCCTATATAGCAGATATCCTACAAGACTTGGGCTTTAAAACTCATATTGATCACTACTCAGATCACGGAGTAAAAAAAGAACAAGTTGTCGCTTGGATAGGCCCAGAAGTTTCTGGTGGATTAATTCTATCCGGCCATATGGATACCGTTCCTTTTGAAAATCAAAGTGGGTGGAGTAAAGATGCACTTAAACTCACACTGGAGAATGATAAAATTTACGGTCGTGGAACATGTGATATGAAAATCTTTATCGCTCATTGTCTGGCAGCATTCAAGGAACTTAATCTTGAAAATTTAAAAAAACCACTGGTCTGTGTTTTTACCAGTGATGAAGAAGTAGGATGTTTAGGGGCAAACAAATTGACTCCTAAGCTAGAACGTATTCTAGGGGAGATACCTGTCCCTAAGAGAGCGGTCGTTGGAGAGCCAACTGAATTCAAAATGATTCACTCGCACAAAGGAGTGGTGCAATTTGATGTGACCCTCAGAGGAATAGCCGGTCATAGTTCGAGACCAGATCTAGGTCGAAATGCTATAGAGATGGCTAGACAGGTTATCCAACTATCAGAAACATTTAATCAGAAGTTCTCAATGACTTCAACCTCAGAAAATAGAGAAGACTTTCCAGAGTTCCCTTATAACCATTTTCACCTGGCTTATATAAATGGGGGGCAAGCTGCGAATATGATTCCTAATGAATGTCACTTAAAGTTTTCCTATCGAACATTTCCAAATGATGATCCTCTACGTTTATTTTTTGAATTTAAACAAGCTATAGAGCAAAAACTTTATAGTGATGAGGAGTACATCCAAATAAAACTTAATAGAATGACCAAGGCGATGCCAAAATGCAGCGATCATGAATTAGAAAATGTCTTAAGTGCATTAACAGGTAGTCATAATCATAGTGTAGCCTATGCAACAGATGGGGGGGAGTTTGCTTCCCATGGTATCCAGACCTATATTTGTGGAGCTGGTTCCATTCAGCAGGCGCATATGCCAGATGAGTTTATCGAAGTTGAACAGTATGAACGTGGGAAGGAATTTGTCACTGATATTATTCAAAAGCTATTAATGGCATAAAAAAAGCCCCTCAATATGAGGGGCTCGTAATATAAGAAAATAATTTATTCTTATGAATTAGCTGGCTTAAACCAACAAAGTGGTCTAACACCTTCTGTATCTCCAGAAGCTCTATAGCATACACCTACAGATTCATCTTCTTGGTCAACATCAAGGGCGTCAGATAGTGAACAAAGAGCCCCTTGATAGTATGTATCTAAACGACACTGAGTATCTGGGTGAGCATCATTTGTTTTTGAAACAACATTGCTATCAGGAGTCGCGAACTCAGGAGCTGTAGTCTGTCTTCTTAGGTCTTGGAAAAGCTTAGCTGTACTCATTCCTGCCATAGCTCCTCTTTGACAAATTAACTGCTCATCAGCATCTGAGAATTGAGCTGAACAAGAATCTTTAACTTCTTGAGGTACATTTAACTCAGCAACAATTGCTGCATTATTTTCACTTCTAAAAGCTTTTCTTAAACACTTAAGTGTTGCGAAGTAATCTGCTTGACCTTCATTTGAAGCCCATCTGTTTCCAAACCAGCTAGCTTTTTTAGGAGCTCCACCGATATGGTGACCAACTTCGTGACAAACAACAAGTGCAAATCCATCAGGAGTGATTGTTGCGTGACGTGCAAGACCACCAAACATGGCTACGTTCCAAGTGTCTCCACTTCTAGAAGCGTAAGCATTAACAGTTCCGTCTTCCCAGTTTCTTTGAATATTTAAAGTTGCACCCATGCTTGAGATGATTGGCTCATAAATAGCTTCAACTTTATCAATAACCGCATTGAAAGTTGCTTCATCCATTGTCATGTTTTTTGATTTTGATGTTGTTGAGATCCACTCATTGTTTTCTGGTAAAAAACCTTCAGATCCGTCAACGGTACAAGCCATTGCTGTCATTGATGATAACATGACTCCTGTCGTGATTAGTTTCTTTAGCATACATCCTCCATGATTTGCTTAATAAAAATATGTGACTTTTCTAACACATTTTGAACTTTTTTAATTGTCACCACTTTTGTTTTCCTTGTCTAGCGCTTAGGTCTTTTGTAAGTTTATGTTTGATTGAAACAGCGAACAGTAAAGGGTTTTGCTCATGTATAAACTAATATTTTACACACCTAAAGATGAAGCAGAAAAAGTAAAAGAGGCGATCTTCGCTACTGGAGCGGGTTCTATTGGCAACTACGCAAAATGCTCATGGCAAACTGAGGGGATTGGTCAGTTTTTGCCCCTTGCAGGAAGTAAGCCTACCTTAGGTACACAAGGTGAAATTGAACAAGTGGCCGAGTTACGAGTGGAGATTCTATGTACTGAGAACAATATCAGAGCTGCTATCGCGGCCATGAAAGAGGCCCATTCTTATGAAGAGGTGGCCTATGAAGTGCTAAGTATTGAAAATTTTTTAGTTTATGAATCCTGACTAAAGAACTCTGAGAATTCTCCGATAAGTATTTGTAAACGTGAGGAGACCAGATGAAATTTGCCATTATGATTTGTGCTCTACTCTTTGGCTGGTTTGCAAATGCGAGTAAAGAGTTTAAAGCAAAAAAATATGATCAGCCGGTAAGAGAGATATCAATTATTGCCACAGAAGATGGTTTTTATCCTAATAAAATTGTAGCTTTTGAAGGGGAAAAACTCCATTTCTTTGTCACCTCAACTGTTGAGAAAGGACAATGTTTTATTCTACAAAACCATGAAGTGTTCTTAGCTGCAGATAAAGGGAAAGTGAATGAAACCGAAGTCATTGCTGAGAATCCCGGGCGTTTTAAATTCTATTGTCCGGCTAATAAATCTTATGGTCATTTAACTGTCATTGAAAAAAATAATAACAAAGAAGTTTTTGATAAAGGAAGAGCTCCGGCAAGTACCGGACCTAGTTACTGGCTTCCTAGAGATCATGATTAGGAATTAAGATGAGTGATTTTATAGCAGATCTTGTTCGGGACCAACTCTCACCAATAGCTGAGTTATTGGACGATCCAAGCGTTTCTGAAATTATGATTAATGGACCCCATGAAGTGTTTATTGAGCGTGGAGGTTTACTCGTTCTTACCGATCACAAATTTAGAGATGAACCCACTCTTCAATCAGCGGTGAAGGCCATCGCTAATAGTATCAATAGAACAATTGATAAAAGAAATCCGCGATTGGATGCCAGACTTCCTGATGGCTCAAGAGTCGCTGTAGTTTTAGATGGATTATCAAAGCAAGGAACAATTGTAGCGATAAGAAAATTTTCTAAAGAGAAACTAACTTTAAAAGATCTAGTCAACTTTGGGTCTTTATCCAATACCGGTGCTAAGTTTTTACACGGCTGTATGCATCTCGGTATCAATACCCTTGTCAGTGGAGGAACTGGTTCTGGTAAGACCACTATGCTCAATGTCCTTGGTTCAAAAATGCCAGACACTCAACGACTTCTTATTATTGAAGACTCTTCAGAGTTACAAATTAAAGCTAAACATGTGGTAAGACTAGAAGCGAGGAAGGCAGATCAAAAAGAAGATGTGGATGAAGTCTCTATTAGGCATCTTTTAGAGTCTGCTCTAAGGCTCAGACCTGATCGTATTATAGTAGGGGAAGTGCGAGGGGACGAAGCCCTTGATCTTCTTAATGCTATGGGAACAGGACACGATGGAAGTATGGGGACCGTTCACGCCAACACTCCTCAAGATGCTTGCACCCGTATGGAAACCCTTTGTATGATGGGGGATACTAAAATACCACCAGATGCGATTCGAGTGATGGTGGGCTCGGCGATTCAACTTATTGTTCAATGTTCTCGTTATCATGATGGAGGAAGAAGAACCTCTCATATCTCTGAAGTCTTAGGGGTTGATGAAAATGGGCGCTATATCACGAAAGATATTTTTCGTTGGATTCAAAAAGGGGTAGATCCTGACTCTAAAAAACTGATAGGGGAAATGGTTCCTTGTGGTTATGTGCCTACGTTTTTTGAGAGATTTCGAGCGAATAATATCAATCTTCCCAAGAGTATTTTTAGACCTCCAGAATGGGCGGTTCAGACACTGCTTGATGAACGCAAGAAAAAAGCAGCTTAAAAAAAACTCAAAAGTATCAGACAGAAAATGATGAGTGCAAAGTGATAGACTGCTGCGTACTGATCAATAAGAGAGATTTTAGGATACTTTTTTCTAAAGAGTGGATAGTGATTGAGTCTTTGTCTGATCCAACTTGGATTTTTAAATTTTACCATCTCTAAAGTATTAACGAGTATTTCTATTTCCTTATAGTGGGCGAGGTCTTGCTTTAAACTCAAAGCATCACTTTGATACTCCTCTCCCTCATAATGAAAAGAAACAGTCGCTTTTTTTAATCCATAGATATTTTGTACATTTAATAATTTTGCCATCTGCTTAGTTGAGTTTTTCTTAAATTTAATATGTATAAATTGTAGAGCAATAGAGTAGAGCATGACCAAGAGGGCCAAACAGGCAAATAAATTTTCCAAGACAAAATTAAAAAACATACTTATAGTATTGTTCAACTAGGAGTGTAAGTATGTCAAAGATTAAACAAATAATCGCCCGCCAAGTTTTGGACTCAAGAGGAAACCCTACTGTAGAAGTTGATCTTCAAACCGAGCAAAATGCTTTGGGAAGAGCCTCAGTTCCTTCCGGAGCTTCAACTGGTTCTAGAGAAGCTTTAGAGCTAAGAGATGGGGATAAGAATTACTTTCTAGGAAAGTCAGTTAAAAAAGCCATCAGCAATATTAATGAAAAAATTGCACCTAAACTCATAGGTTTAGAAGTCAGTGATCTTAAAAAAATTGATAACACCATGCTGGAGATCGATGGGACGGACTTTAAAACAAATCTTGGAGCAAATGCAACCCTTGCTGTCTCTATGGCGGCTTGTAGAGCTGGTGCCCAAGAAGCAGGACTGCCTCTCTATAAATATCTTAGCCAAAATTTATCTTGTCCCAAAGCAGTAGATTATCTTCGTCACCCAGCACCTCTTATGAATATTATTAACGGAGGTGAGCACGCTTCTAACAATTTAGACATCCAAGAATTTATGATCGTACCTCATATGAAAAATACTTTTAGCGAAAATTTAAGAGCTGGAGTTGAAATTTTTCATCATCTTAAAAAAGTATTAGAAGCTAAAGGTCACTCTACTAATGTTGGTGATGAAGGTGGCTTTGCCCCCAATCTTCAATCAAACGAAGAAGCTTTTAGTTGTATTAAAGAAGCAGTTGAGAAAGCCGGTTATAAGTTTGGAGAGGACGTTTCTATCTCCCTTGATTGTGCCGCTTCAGAGTTTTATAACAAAGAGAAAAAACTCTATACTATGAATGGTAAAGATTACACCTCTGAAGAAATGATCACATATTATGCAGGATTAGTAGAAAACCTTCCTATCTATTCCATTGAAGATGGACTCGATGAATCTGATCACGATGGTTGGGTGGCACTAACTAAAGCGATTGGTTCAAAATGTGTTCTGGTTGGAGATGATTTATTTGTGACGAATGAGAAGATTTTTAAAGAGGGTATTGAGAATGGTGAAGCTAATGCTATTTTAGTTAAAATCAATCAGATAGGAACAATCTCTGAGACTTTTGATACTCTCAAACTTGCTTTTGCTTCCAATTATAAGGCCATCATTTCCCATCGTTCAGGAGAGACTGCGGATCATTTTATTGCGGATTTAGCGGTGGCCAGTAGTGCTGGCCATATCAAAACTGGTTCTGCATCGAGATCTGATAGGATTGAGAAATACAATCAACTACTTCGAATCGAAGAGCAGATGGGAGATCAGGCGAGATTTGACCCTATAAAATAGAATAATTTCATAGTCTTGAGTAAGTTTTTTAAAAGGCTTGCTATAAGCTTTCGAGTCATCGTAAAATAGACTTAAGATAAACCTCAAAGGAAGTGAGGTCGCTTATGATGAAGTTATTTGTTGGATTTGATCTAGGAACGGATAGTACTCTTGCTCGAAAGATTACTGGTTTTAGAAAAAGATTTGACCCCAAGTTCTCCCGCTACGCTTTTCCCCACATGGCAATGCTGGCACCTTTTCAATCTCTTGATTTTCAAATTGATGATATTGTTGAAACGCTCAGAGAAGAGTTAGACAGTTTTTTCTTTGGACAAAATGAGACCCCTAAACTTGGGTTTAAAGGTTTGGATGTCCATCAACACAAACGAAAATATATTTTGCATTTAAATCCCTTAATAGATGCGAACTTAGAATATTGTATGGATCTGGTGCAAGAAGTTTGTATGAGTAATCTTGCCCCAAATATTAAGTACAAACCTAATAAAAAACAATTTTTACCTCTAGGCTATTTCCATTCCGAACAAGAACTTGAATTGGTGATGGAGCAAGCGCAAATGGAATTTTCAGAATATGGTGAGATTCCTGTAGAGAGTATTTCTCTTTATGCATTGAAAGGTAAGACCTGGGTTCGAGAAGTAAGACTCTTAAATTTTGAATTAAAAGACTCTAGGTTTTTACATTTAAATAATCACTCTCTATAATTTAAGCATGTATAGAATCTTACTATCTTTGGTCATTGCTCTCAATGCTATGGCCCAAGATCCTTATATTCCCCCCGCCAGACTTCTCGCCGAAAACGGTAAAGAGTACGATTTTTTTCTCGATTATTTTCAGACCACCGGAATTGTTAACGATGATGGGGAAGGCTTTAATCTTGCTGAAGGCAGTAGTTATACTTTAATTGATTTTGGTTTTAATGGGCGTTATGGATTCGCTTCAAATTTTGAAGGACTCATTGGAGCAAGGGGACGGATGATTGATGCCACTCAAACTCTTGAAATAGATTCTGTAGAAGATGATTACGCATTTTCAAGATCTGGATTGGAATCAGCTCTGGTTGGTTTTAAATATGGTTTCGATGAAAACGATGGAATGCGCTACGCCCTTGAAGGTTGGTATCGCTATATTTTGCATTCCAACTCTGAATATAAGGGAGGAGAACCTAAAGAAATTTCTCTCGGCGATGACACGCGAGAAATTGCTATTGGACTCAATTTTTATAATCGCACTCGCTCGAACAATTACTTAAGTGGGAGAGTGCTCTACCGCACGCCAGGTCAGACACTATCCAGTGAAATATTTTCGCAATTTGAATTCGCATTTGTGTGGAGTTATGTCTCTTTCGTTCTAGGAGTAGAGAATGTTTACTCCCTTGAAACAGACACCTATTCTGATGACATTGAAAACAAACCCAATGTCTATACCGGACCCTCCGAGAGATTTAATTCATTCAACAGATCATGGACAGCACCCTATGCCCAAATGGGGATCGCACTGGGGGATAAGTGGAGAGTGGAAGGACGCTATTCTCAAATCACTACCGGGCAAAGTACTGATCTCGGACCAATGATTTCTTTTCATCTCGTACGCAGAGAAGAGAAGTCTAGGGAGTTTGCCAGACAAGATAGTCAATTCAAACAGTATTCTATAGAAGGAACAGTCTCTAAAATCACAGGAACCAGATCCGCTTGTATTATTGACCGTGGGCTCAATGTAGGTCTAAAAGCGGGGATGGAAGTAGACTTCTATTACTTCGATTACCTAGATGGGAACGAGCTCATCGCTAAAGGTGTGGTGGTTAAAGTCGGTGCTAGTAAGTCACTGGTTAAGATTAAGCGCCGCTTTTCTAAACGCAGGGTCGATGTGGGGACAACCGCCCGCGCGGGTAAAATCACCCTTTAATCCGACTTATTTACTTGGCATTAAAATCGGCTCTAACTAGCTAAATTGCGGAAAAAACCCTCTACCTTTGAGATACTTAGGATATTCGTTACAATTTAAGGAGATGTTAAATAAGGATATTTTATGTATTTGAAAAAGTTAATCGCTCTTTGCACGCTGGCCCTTTGTACTCAATTGTCTGCCAAAGACTTCTCCACGAGCTATACTCAATTCGAACTCCCTCCAGGATGGGAATGTGTTTTGGAAGGCTCAGAGTATGTTTGCCAAAGTGAAAATGCAGATAGAAAAAAAGAAGCGATCATTATCTTGGCCGCTAAAAAAAGAGGGCCGGATGACACTTTAGCTAAATATAAAGCATATCTTAAGCAGGCGAGAAGCTATTCTCTTCCTGGAAATAAAAAACAAATTTCAGAACCAAAACACGTAAAAGAAAAAATAATCATAAACCACAAGTGGATAGATGCTCTTCACCTAGCTTCTGAAGTTCCAGGCTTTTACACTCGTTACGTTGCAACTGTAAAAGCAGGTATTGGTGTTGCCATAACATTCTCAGTCACTAAAAGCATGTACGATGCTTACAAAGATGTATTTGACCGTGTTATACAGTCCATTCGCGTGTTTGCTAATGATAACACCGATCTCGCTGATCTAAGAAACCCTGATAAAGGAACTGAAGATTATATTAATAGGAAAGTATTTGTTGAAAATGGCGAGGACTTTGATCTTGCTGGTGTGAAAACAGCGAAAAGCAAACAAAAAGGTCAAAGCAGCGGAACAGAAGATTTCTTATTCCTAGCAATTATCGGCGTAGTAGGCTTTCTCGTCTTCATGCGCATGAAAAATAAAAAGAAGAAAAAAGCTTAAGACACATCTAGCTTTATTCGGAGAGATGATGAAGAATTTATTAGATATCTTTAAGAGCATAGCTCATGCTATCACCGTATGTTCTATCCTCACCACATTAGTTTTACTTCCTTATCCCGCAAATTTTGGAAACACCTTTGCTCAAGACACTGACACAAGCTCGCTTGAGGAAATGGATAAATCCGATGGGGAAGATTGTGACGAAGAAGAAGAGAACAAAAATGCGGACGGAACCCCTGGAGTGTATAAGCCAGGTTGTAAATTTAATAAAGACCTCTCAAAAACTGATTTAAAAAATCATTACTCTAAAGGAATCAAAGGAATTGTTGAGCAGTTTGTGGGGGCCGCCTTTGCGATGATTGGCGTGTCGCTATTTTTTAAACCGATACCTAAAGATCTAAAAATGTGTCCGCAAAATAACGGAGCTAAGATTACTTTTCCCTTAGTTCAAGCTGGCTCCCTTGCTTATTTAATAGGTGAAATTTCAGCGAATTTATCTTTTAAAAAAGCCTCAAAAATATCTGTAGATAAAACTTTTGGTCCCAAACAAAATGAAGATACCAAAGACGAAGCAGCTAAGCAAACGGCTCAAGAAGCCAATCAAAAACAATTGGATGCTTTTGAAAATTTAGCAAAAATTTATAAGCACCAGTCGAGCGGACTCAAGAAAAAAGTTCAGATGGCAACTTTGGCTGAGCTAGCTTTCATAGGCGCATTAGGTGTTGAAGTCGCAAATATCATGAGTATGAAGGGAATATGTGCTTCTAATGGTTCAGCTGTTGGAGCAGAAATGGCTCAGATTCAAGCAGCTCTGCAAGCCCATGCAAGTTCACTCTCGGGTATACCTGGATGTCAGGCTGCAGCTGCTGGCATACAAGCCTATGCTACAAGTTTAACAGCACGAAGAGCCCAGAGAACAGGAGTTGTTTCAGGACAAGTTTCTGCAGACTTAGCGGATTCGGAAGGAGATGGAGCTTCATGGACAGCTCAAATGGTTATGGCCACTACTACTGGAGCTATGAATCCAATTGCTCAGCCAGGTGAAGCTCAGACAGAAGTCGCACAAGACAATGCTGACGGAGGAGCTAATACAGCTGCGCAACAAGCTGAGCTGGCCCAAGACGCTACACAAACCCAACTTATTCAAGGTGCATGTGGAACGTGCTCAGCTTGTGCTCCGGTGATGGTCACTGTGACTCGAAGTAATACTGTGAGAGCTATGCCTATAAACTGCTGTGGGGTACACAGTCAAACTCCACCTACTGATGCCTCGGCACCTGGTGAAACTCAAGCTGCTTTGAATGCTGCAGAGGCAATGTCTGACTACGTGCCTTTTGATTCTGCTTTACCCGGGCGAGGAAATCCCACAATACCTTTTGGTGGAAGTCTATATGAAACAAATGATAGCAATTTTTATGTTAAAGCATTTATAGAAAACCTTCTTCACAGAGTAGCGCAAGAAAAGATTTTGAAAAAAAACTCTAAAGACCCACAAGAAGTTATTAGACAATACGCAGCTATGGATCAGTACATAGCATATATTATGGATAATCAAGACGCCCTTATAGAAGATTCAAATATTAATAAAGAACTAGAACATATAAAAAATAAATTTGGAGAAGACTCACTTGAAAGTGAAAATTTTCTTTTAGGTAAAATAGACCAACTTAAAAATGAGCTGACTATACAATCTGCAAATGCGAGTGCTTTTAAAGAACTGCTGAATATAGGAGTTAAAGCTACAGTTCTTTATTTTACACTTGGAAAGTGGTTAAAAGAAAAAGCTCTCAGAAGACCTAAGTCTCGCGCCTACACCTGGGGCGCCATGGCCGCAGTCAACGCTGCAATTATCATGTTCAATAAAAAATCTCTAAAAGACGCCAAAGGCAGATACGAAACTGTGCTTGAAGAAGCAGAGAAATTTAAAAATTCTCACGCACTCAAATCTGAATGGGATATCCAAGCAGAGCTAGCTGAACTAAGAAAAGGTGAGCTAACGGTCCCATCAGTATCTCCAACAGAAGGTTTAGTCGGGGGTGTGAAAGATGTGGCTTGTGCTCAGCCTAGTGGAAATACTTTTTTACCTGCTCAATGTCCTTCAAGCTTTAGCGATAGCGAACTCGATATACCTAAGGCACCAGCTTCAACGGGAATTACCGGGGGCTTAACGGGAAGTGCACTTGGACTGATAAGTGATACAGCGACTCAAGCAGCCAAGACTGGTCTTCTAGGTGATGACAAAAAAGTAAGGGCCAACCTTAAAAGTTTAGAGGGAATGAGAGGAGCTTTAACTGCAAGGAATAAAAAACTAATAGAAGACTTTGATAAGCAAAATGAAAAGGAAGCTAAAAAGTTATCACCGAGTCTGAGAGCTTCAAAATTAAAGTCAGGACTTGGGCGAATGATCGCAGCTATCCAAGGTAAGACAAATAGCACTCCGCTCACATTAGAAGATATAAAACCAACTGTGGCTGAAGAGAAAAAAGCGGAAGAGTTGGAAGAAAAAGCAAAACTGCCTGTGGCCAGTATTCCAAAGTTCGAAATTCCCAATACGAATAATGGTTTAAATTTTAATTCTGGAACTTCTACTTCAGATGATTTCAACTCTGGCTCAAATGGAGCAAACCAACAGGATCTTGCCAACTTTGATCTCGGTGAAAACGATATTAATAACGATAACACCGGTAATATTTTTAAGATCATCTCGAATCGTTATCTCAGATCCTACCCAGTCCTTCTGGAAGAAGTTGAAGAAAAATCAGGCAATCAGCTCGTAGAGCCATAAAACTAGGGCAGAGAAAACTCTGCTCTATCCAGCTAACTCATTGAATATACGTTTAATTCCCAGCTAAACCCATGAAATATGGGACAATACTAAAGTAGTCTACTCGGAGAACCGATAAAGAAGAGTGGATAACTGGGAGTGGATTCCATGAAGTATTTAATGATATTAACATTAACTTTTGTTTTAAATAATTCATTTGCAATGGATCAATGTGATGTTGCTCCTTCAGCACCAGGTTGCCAAGGTGGTCCAGCGGCACCTATTGCTACTGGTGTACTAGCAGAAGAAACTACTGTTGACTCTTCTGGTGTTGAAAGGGGTGGGAACCCTCAGGGAGCAGGATCCAATCTACCACCTTCGCCTGAAATTGAAATTTCACAAGAACTTCAAGCCTTTTTAGATAGCCAAGAAATGCAACAAACTAAAAATTATATAATTGGTACATTTCATAAATGTATGAAAGCGCATATCTCAAGTGCGCCAGGCTCTAGTGATGGCGCAAGCCATACTGTAAATGAATCATGTCAGATTGATCAAGGCGCTGACCCTGCAGCTGTTAATAACCATTGTACTCAAGTTGCTCAAAATATATGTCAGACTGAGCCTGATGGGTGTAACTATGCTCAGGAATTAAATGATAGTTTCAGAAGAGATTATGTAATAAATCTAGAAGACATGGATAGTGATCCTAGTTGGAGATATTCCGATTTTCGAGATAAAAGTTGCTACGAAGTTTTTGTTAATGGAAGAGAAACAACGGGAACATCGGAAAATATACTTACAATGGATGCTCTTAATTCTGAAATTAGAACAATAGATACAAGAAGACTTAATGTTTTAACTCATAGAGGATCAGGACAAGAGAATAGCTTTTTCTCACTTGAGTCTTGTGCAGACTTAATTGGAGATGACGAATTTGTCTATAATGAAGTGGGTGAAATTGCGAGAGTAATTCAAGGCGGAGGTTCAAATGGTACTTACCAAACTGATGCTTATAAAAAAATATGCAGGGCTGCAGCAGAGCTTGTTCCTGGGTGTCAGTCTGATAATGCTAATCTTGTGAATTGTATCAAGAATCCGACAGATACGACTAAAAATCCAGACTCAATAAAAAAACATATTAAGTCTTTACTATCAAGCTGCTACGCTGCCGCTGCTATTGAAGATGCGATTGAGGATGAAGTTGGACAAGAGGGATCTTATAATACGATTGATGTTGAAGACGAAAGAAGAAATGGTTTTGGATGTACCAATCGCTCTAGAACAGCTCTTGATTATAAGCCTTGTGTAGATGCTGCCAATGTTCATAATGCAGGTTTTATTGGAACCGATATCATTGGAGAAACAGTTGCCGGAGGCTATGAAACAGTTGCTGGTGCTATGAGAGCACAAGAAGGTAGAGCCGCTGCTTCTCAGGCTGCTGCCAGTGGAGATCCTGTTCAAGGTCAAATTGAAAGTGCTGAAACGCAAAGAGATATTACGCGCATTCAAGGAAATGCTCACGCTGGTCGTTCGGCCATGCATGGTATGCGTGGAATGGGGATGCTCGGAAAACTTTGGAGTATGCTTAAGCCAAAACATTTGAAGAAGTGGTGTGATGGTGAAAGCACACCAAAGTATGGAATAACCCAAGGGGAGGCTTGCGCCGCTGCCGTTTTATATGAAAAAGATTCAAGCCAAGTTTTTAAAGGTGGAAGACCTCTTCGTGAAGCCTATTTTGAAAATCAAAGAATAGCAGAGCAACTCTTAAGCGAAGGGGTCAAAGGTTTATCCAACGCTCTCGCTCACGGAATTATTGCGGCGATGAAGTATAACCAAGCGAATATGATTGATGATATTGCCCAGGCCTGGTCGGAGGCAACTTTTGATCAGCCGGCGGCGTTTGATACCACACTGCCTTCTTATTGTGAGTCGAATCCAGATGATCCGACTTGTAATCTTCCTGGAGCAAAGTCGGTGAACGGTGGCTCGGGTGGAATGCAAATGAACTTCAGTGGTATTGGTGGCAGTCCCAATGAGTTGGCAACCGGTAACGGGGATGCTGAGATTGGAGAGTTTGGTGATGGGAATAATGTAGCCGGTGTAAGTGATAAAGAATTTGATACGCTAACAGATATAATGGGAGACACTGGGGGAAGTAAAGGTCCTAATGGTGTCACGAATAAAGTAGGTGTCGGAAGCACAACTTCTAAGTCACGCCCAGGTGGGGGCGGAGGCGGCGGAGGCGGCGGCGGTGGCGGTGCTGCTGGCGGTGGTGGTGGTCCATCGAAAAAAGGTGGAGGAGATGCGCCTATCGATCGCAATAACCCCAGCTCTAAATTTGTAGCCGGTGGAACAGGTAAATTTGCCACGGGTAAAGGTGGGATTAAAAAATCATCAAAAGATAGCAACCCGTTTGCCAACTTAATTGGGAATAAAAGAGGAAGAGGAGTTGCTTCTCAAGTGGATAGAGAGCTGCTTCCAGCAGGAAGTAAATTATTTTCTCAAATTACCAAGAGATACAAACAAGTTAATAGTGATGGAAGACTTGAGAAAGTGAAATAATGAATAATCAGTTTAAAACGTTCGAATACCAAACTCAAATTCTTGAGCATCACCTGGATTCCTTTGGCCATGTGAATAATGCGGTTTACTTAGAACTCTATGAAGAAGCCCGTTGGGACTTTATCACTCAAAACGGATACGGCATCAAAGAGGTTCAGACAAATCGACAAGGTCCCATTGTCCTCGATGTCACTTGCAGGTTTAAGCGCGAACTTGTGAATAGAGAAAAAATTCGTATTGTCTCCCAAACCATTGAACATAGATCTAAGATCATGCGCATCCAACAAAAGATTTTAAAAGAAACGGGTGAAGTTGCTTCTGAAGCTGAATTTACTTTTGGTTTTATGGATCTAGAAAAAAGAAAAATGATTGTGATGCCTGAGTCTTGGCTTAAGGCCGTCGGAATTCTTTAAATAAAAAAGCCCCCCAAAAAGGGAGGCGTTATCTTCACTTGGGGAGAAGATTTAAAGCGAGGCGACAAGCGCCCCACTTATTTTAATTTTACAAATCTTTATCGTAACAAACACCAGTGTTTCTATCGTAATCATAGCAAACACCTCTGCGGTCATCATTGTAACCATAGTCATCATAATCTTCGTACTCGTAAGTTGTATCATACGTAGGAGTAGAGAAGTTATAGTTCTGGTCACGGAATGTTTCAGCACAGAAGTATCTGTTGTCATATTCCCTTTGATTCATATTGTCTCTTTCATACGCACACTGGTTGTAACCAGTAGAACAAATTTGGTTCCAGTATGTTCTCACAACATTATGGTTGTACTTGTCTACAAGTTGGTAGTTACAAGTATCCATTGTTGAATATCTATGTCTGTATCCATTGTGGATATAGTAAGGATAGTTATTTACAGTGTGGTAACCATTAACTCTAGTTGATGGGAACAGAATCCAGTTTAAGTAAAGATGACTTCTATAAGAGCTTCTTACATATCTATAGTAGTTACGAGTTCTATTATAGCGTCTTGAATGAACATAACTTCTTGTATAAGGAGTGTGTCTATATCCTCTATAAGCTCTATGAACATATCCTCTTGGAGAGTGATATCTTCTTGTTCCGTAATAAGATCTATTCGGTCTGTATCTATTAAGAGATCTGTTGACTCTACGGTTAACACGTCTATTGATTCTTCTGTTTGGAGTGACAGGTCCTGGTCTAACCACTCTTCTAGGGTTAACTCTTCTGTTCACAACCACTGGTCTGGTTCTTCTGTTGACTCTTGTTCTATTCACTCTACCTGGTCTTGGAGTTGTACGAGTTACTCTAGAGCCTCTTCGTCCACGGTCTACTCTTGTTCCTCGTCTACCACGATCAGCTCTTACGCGAGATCCTCTATTTCGATCTGCTCGCATTGCCCCTCGGTTACCACGGTTATTGTCATGGCTCACACCTCTGTTTCCTCTATTTCCCCGATCTCTGCGATCTTGAGAGTAAGCATTACCAACCGCGAGTAGGGTAAGTAATGTAAAAACTAAAAACTTCGTTTGCATAGTTTGTCCCCTTGAAAGTTTGTGAAGCTTTTGTAGCAAGGAGAAAAGTGTTTTTGAATAAAAAAATACTTACTGCGTTAAGTTTATAATGGTGCAATTTGGCATCATCCTAACTCACTATAATTAATAGACTCAAGTCAAAATCAACTTCTTCGAATTGTGTTGAAAATTAAACACTGTGTAAGGTTCATCTCTTAGGTGCGCTTTGACCCTGTAAATTATTCACGGTTTATGCGCTGAAAGTAGCGCTCAAAAAAATATTCAGGATTTTTGAGAAGTTCTGTCTTTAATTCTAGATTGGCCATGTTGAGATTTTTTAAAAATATATCCAGGGTATAGCTCTCAAAAAATTGATCAGACAGTGGCTTGTAGCTGATATGCCATTTCTCTGGAGAGACTCCTCCAAGATCTTCTTGGTAGGGACGGTAAAAACCAAATGCATTTTTCTGTGTGATCTGTTCATCTAGCCACAAATGTAGCTCAGCGCAAGCACCATTATTCTCACATTCACTGGCCTTAAGTTGCACATCTTCTTTTTTTATTTGGGAAGCATCATAAATATCAATGTCAGTTCCCCAGTGATGCCTACTCACTCCGGGGAGCGCCGAAAACCTCAAGATCGCTTCCAGTAGCTCTAGCGGAGTTAAAGACTTAGGTTCAAGTAGCTCTTCTTGATCATTTAAAATCTTTCTCTCACCCAGGGCTTTGGCATTAAATATGGCCAGCTGTCTATCGAAGTCTCTATATCCACTAATGATTTGAAGGTCAGCGTTAATATCAGATTTCGCCGCTTTTTGAAGTTGAATAAATGAGGAGATGATATCTTGATGGATAAGAGTATGATCTTGGTTTTGAAGAAAAGGATTTTCTCTACCTGTGAGTAATTTAAAATCGTCCATGAACATTAGTCCTAGTTTTTTTCAAGTTCTCCTGAGAAGAGCCTTTTAATACCACTTGTCTGATATCTATTATGAATGATCTTAAAGATATTTCCTTGATCACTTTCATGAATAGAGTCAACTTTGAAGTCTTTGTTCATTATATCTCTGGTGTCATCTTCCATGGCGACTCCACCGCCGGGAGAGCTACCAAAATCAAAATCGAGTCCATTTTCTTTTTTAATACTTCCTCTATTGATATTAGACTTTTCTTTTTTACTATTCTTACTTGGAAGTCCTAAGATATTGGCCAGCTCATTTTCTTTTTTGGGGTCTTCAATAAGTGCACTTCCAAAACTTGAGTTGGGCGGAAGACTGGCGAGAGCACCACCTGGTTTTGCAGCTGTTGCGATAGCGTTTCGAAAACCTTTCCCCATCTCTAATTCAAGGTCTTTGATTTTTTTCATCGTCTCAGCAGTTTTAGGATCTTTTGCCCACTTATCTTTTTGCTTGGCCATACTTGCGGCCATACGAGCAATGCCTGCTTCATTGATATCACCTGCGGAGAGTCTTCCGCTTGAAAGCCCTTCAGCATTATCCATCATGCTTTTGGTTCCATCCACACTAGCAAGAGGCCCTAAATTAAGTGAACCATTAAAAGTGGTACATTTCTTAACTTTACAATCACAATTGCTATTAAAACTTCCATTACTATTTAAACAACCAGTCGTTGGTTCATCTGTGGTGGCCAAGCCTTTACTCAACTCAACTGGAGTTGCATTTTGATTAGTATTCCAAACACGCTGGCAAGTGGCACTATTCTCACGGGCCATATTTTTTGAGCCACTTTCTGTATAACAATAACATTTAGCATTGGTAGGGCTTCTGCGATCCGCTTCACTACAATATGCAAACCCAGCTCCACCAGTGGCGAGGTAGTTTGCTTTTAACTCTTCAATCGCCTCTGCACGCTCTTCAGCTTCTTTAGCATGCTTGCCAGCTTTATCGGCAACCTTCTTACTATAAAGAGCAAGGACACCTGAGAGTGCTGCTCGAACAAATGGGGTTCTGAAACCTCTTTCCACTATATTTCTACTGGCATTTGCAGCTGTTTGAATTTCTTCAGAAGCAGCTCCATCTTGTAATGCACCTTCTTCGGCCGGCTGCGGATCTTGAGTTTGAGCGTCTGCTGTCGCTTGTGGGTCTGCTGGAGAGGCTTCTGCTGATGAATCTGTCTGAGTAACTTCTGCATCTTTGTCTTTTCCACTTAAATTACATGTTTTATTTTTACCCGCTATGGTGAATTGTTCTACAATTGCTGCCACGGTAGCAGCTGTATATAAACCAAAAGCTAAAGTATAAGTAGTTTTCCTCGCTTTATGTGCTGATGCACGAGCACGCTCTTGATCAATTTGATAATCAAAAGCGATAATCTGATTTTGATTAAGTCTCTCGATATTATCTCCTTCTTTTAGAGAATCATCAGCGAGACGTTCTTTATATTTTTTTTCTAGCTTTTTTAACTTAGACTTATATTTTTTCTTAGCAAGAAATTCTCCAAGGAGTGTTGCGACTCCTCCACCCAACATCAAATATCCTGATATACTTCCACAACCACTTATTTTATCTTTTTTTAGTACAACTAGATATGCAGTCCCTAAGGTTACGATTGCTGGCAAAAATAGTTTAGATTTAGGCTTGGTTTCTTTTTCTATTTTTCCTTCGCTCTCAAGTTCACCCACTTGTTCCGCGACATTTTCTTCAAAACATTTTTTATAAGCATCCCCAGCAAGACCCTCACAGTTACGAGCATCTGATTTTTGTTCAACTGTGTCTTGGTTCATAATACAGCGATTAAGCTGAGCACTAAAAACCAAGCCATCAGCACATTGATCTCCGTTTTGTGCCAATGCGCTCAATGAAAAAAGTAAGATTAAAATTAACTGCCGCATATAAACCTCTAATCGGATAAGTATCCGTATTTATTTAATTATAACGTATGAATAAGCCCATTTTTGATTTTGACTCATAATACAGCCTAAGTTACTGAAATTACTGTTAAGGGGCACTGGGAAATGAACCTTTGGCCGCCCTTAATTTAAGGCAGAATTGTCTAAAGAGGGCCATCATGCTTTACTATGGCCATGAAAATAAAATTTTTAATTATGTTGCTGTTGAGTCTTGGCTTCAATTTGTATGCTCAATCATTTGAGCTCAAATCGGGAGATATTTTATTGCAACCTCTTAAATGTTGGGGCTGTACTTTGATAGAAGAACAAGAAAACTCAAAATTTTCTCATATTGGTATTGTTATTGAGATGGATAATAAACTCTGGGTCGCTGAAGCCTTAAGTCAGGTGCGTTTAGTAGAACTCGCTAACTTTCAATCGAGAACTCAATCAGATAAAAAAATTTTGGTGCGAAGATTGAGATCACTTCCAAGTAGCCCCGCTCAATTTACCGTTGACTTAGTTCAGAGGTATTACCAATTTCACGGTAATCCTTATGATAGAAAATTTCGCTGGAATAATTTTATTAATAAGAGAGAAGCAATATATTGTAGTGAACTATTATATAAAATGCTCAAGGGCTTAGTTGCTTTTACTGATCTCGCTCCTAAGCCTATGACCTTCGATGTGAACCCTGAATTATGGGACCGTTATTTTAACGGGAACACACCCCGGGGAGAGTTAGGGATTTCCCCCGAAGACTTTGCTTTGAGCTACGATTTTTTTGATGTAGGAGAGTTATAAAATGGAATTCGAATTAGAGAAAATTCAACTTGATCTCAAAGTCACGTGGAAAATATCTCGCAATGCCAGTCAATCTAAGACAAATTATATACTTAAACTTGGTGAGTATGAATCTGAGATTGCACCTAATGTACGCTATCAAGAAACTCCTGAATTAATAGAAAAGCATTTTAAAGAGTTAAACAAAGTCACAAAAATGCAATTTCACTGGTGTTCCAGCTTTCAAACCGCAGTGAATAATGTTCTTTTGAAAAGGGATCACAAAGGGGATTTAGAAAAAGCTCTTCAACTCCCTAAGGTAGAGAATGTTCCCACTTCATTTTCTATTCCTATTATGGAGTTGGATGAAGTCGAAAATTACCTTAAAGAAAATGCTGAATACCAAGTATATAAACTTAAAGTCGCAGACTCTAAAAGTCTCGACCTACTGAAAGAAGTTGTTAAGCACACTGATAAACCTATAAGAGTCGATGCGAATGAAGGTTTTAAATCATTAGATGACTACCTTGCTTTTGAAAAAGAAATTCAAGGTTTTAATATTCAATTCATTGAACAGCCGTTTGCAACTGATATGGTGGAGACGTATAAACTCCTTAAACCTAAATCTAAATTTGAAATCATTGCTGATGAATCACTCTTGTTAGATTTTCATGGACCTAAATTTCAAGAAATGTTCCATGGAATCAATGTCAAAAATATGAAAGGCAGAGGTTTAGAAAATTGTAAAAAACAGCTCGAAAAGGCTAAGGCATTTGGTCTTAAAACGATGGTGGGCTGTATGATTGAAAGCTCTTTAGGTATAAGTGAAGCTCTTCATCTTGCTTCGCTATGTGACTATGTGGATTTAGATGGATCGCTACTGGTGAGTAACGATCCTTATAAACATCTTTTAAAAGTTAAAGACGGATGTTTGAGTTTTGCTGATTAATGCTGGTGTCCACCTTTACCGTGGGCATGACCATGATCGAGTTCTTCTTTCGTTGCATCTCTTTTTTCAGTAATTTCTACATCAAAAAATAAATCTTTTCCTGCAAGGGGATGGTTCCCATCAATATGGACATCTTCACCTTCAATATTCACAACTGTGAAAATGGGTGCGTGTGGCTCTTCATTGACTTGAAATTGGTCTCCAACTTTTACTTCAGTTCCCTCTGGAAATTGGCTTTTTTGAACTGTGATTTTAAGGTCATCAACAACTTCGCCATAAGCTTCATTGGCCTTGACTTCTACATTCTTTTTATCTCCAACGGCCATAGAGCTGATTTGGTTTTCTAGCCCTGGAATAATATGTCCCGAACCTAGTAAAAATAAAAGGGGGTCTCCTCCTGAAGAAGAATCAATTACATTTCCTTGACCATCTTTAAGTGTGTAATGAAATCCCATAACTTGTGTTGTCATTCAGTATCCTTTGTTTTGTTTTTATTTGACGAATGTTAAGCAAACTTGTTTATCTTCTATTATATTGCTTATCTCATTTGCAGTGATGCTTGCAAATTTTTTTCTAATTTTTTCAAAGATTTCTTCAGATTTGTTAAATCTATCTTCCATAGTTAAGTCTAAATTAAATATTTCGCAAAAGAGTTTCCAATATTTTTCTTCAACTGCTGCTAAACATAAAAATTTATGATCTTTCGATTGATAAATATTATAGCAAGGTAATGCACCGTTATGTAATTGTTTGGGGGAGTGTTCAAAGCTCTCACTTTTGAAAGCTTCAAAGATCAATTCCACAGTTTCTTTTAATGTCACAGTCTGAGTAAGGGGGAGTTTCGTTTGCTGAAACTTTAATAAGCAGGCGAGGGCCGTCGTCGCGATATGACTGCCAAAACTTAAGCCTGCAATGGGTAAGTAAGGAGGGCTCTGATTTTCCTGTAAATGTAGATTAAAAGTAGAGGTTAAAGCAAGCGCATTTAAATCATGTAAAGATGAGAATTCTTTTTCTCCAGCTGCAATCTGAAGCACGACTTTAGGCTTGAGATATTTTATCCAATCAAGAAAAAATTTATTTTTGGGGATGACAATGAGATCGGCTTTGTTAACTCGCTCATGGAGCTGAGGATCATCAAATTCACATTGAATGAGTGACTTGTTTTGATTGAGCTGTTGATACCAATCATTAAAGGCAGGGGAGACAAACTGCAAATGGCTTTCGCTAAATGGGTCAGGCTTTAAACGTGATTCAATTTTAGTAACATTTGCCCCAAGGTCACTTAGAATATATCCTGCCAGAGGTCCTGGAAGCCTTGAAGTAAAATCTAGGATCTCAATACCATTTAATAAATTCATTCTGCTGAATTTTCTTTGGGAGTGAAGACATTCTTAAACTCTTCAAAACCAACTCCACGCAGCTCACATTCTTTGTGATTGCAAATTTGCCAATTTTCATTATCTTCTGCATGAGCTTTTAAGGCAAAACGAACACTAAAATTGATAAAAAATTGTTGAATTTTATTTTCTTCATACCATTTTCGAGGAACTTCTATTAAACGATAAGCTTCAGGTGGATAGACGAGGGCCCTAAGTGTTTCTCCAAAGGCCAGCGGATTTTGGAGGCTTAGATGGGTAAGAGTTTCTAAGGTCGGCTCAAGTTTTTTAAGGTACTCATTAAAATCAGTAAAACTGAGTTTCCATTTTCGCAACAGAATGACGAAGGTGGCTAGGGCTGATTTATAAGATTGATCAAATATAGGAGTGTGAATATTGGGATAATATTCAGAGTCATTAAAAGAAAGCGAACGAGTATAGAAGAAATCATCTTTAAAAAAGTCTTTCATGATATAGTGAACAGTTTGTTCTGCATTGGCCAAAAAGTTCATATCTCCCGTGAGTTCAAAACATCGAAAAGAAAACTCACAAAACATCACATAATCTTCAAATAAGGGAACATGTTCTCCACGGGTTGTGCTGGTGTGGATACGTGTTCTTTTTTCATCGTCTTGGTAGAGAAAAGTTTCAACTACGGACTGATGAATGGCAACTAGCATTGAGTTCGCTTGATTGCGTATGGCATCTATCTTGGTGTATTGGATGACATCAATCAGAGCGGACATAAGTTGAAAATTCCAACTGGCAATACCTTTTGTATCGGTTGCCGGTGGAATACGATCTTTTCTCGCACTTAGAATAGCTTTTTTAGTTTTTCGAACGATTTCCCAGTTCTCCGGGGCATACATTTCGTTTTTGAGACTTGAATTAAGAGAGATGACATTGAGACCTCTCTCAAAATTACCCTGATCACTTATATTAAACCAACTTAATATTTTATCTTGTTGCTCTAAAAGAGTTTCATCTTCGTTTTTAAGTGCATCTAAAAATTCATCTTTGGTGAACGTAAAATAAAGTCCCTCCACACCTTCTGACTCTGCATCCTGAGCGGAGAAAAAATAACCTTTTTCGGCCAGCATTTCTTTATTTAGAAAATCAAGAGTTTGCATTATAGAGTCAAAGATAAGTGGTGAAGGGTAGAGCAATGATGTCTTACTCAACATTTTTAATAAACCCGCTTGGTCATAGAGCATTTTTTCAAAATGGGGAACAAGCCATTTCTTATCTACACTATAACGGTGAATTCCACCTCTTGCTTGATCATAGATCCCACCCATGAGCATCTTCTCAACAGACATCACAATATGTTTACCAAGTTCTTCTGGTACCATTCCCTCAAGGATATGTTCAATGGCCCACTCATAAAAACTGAAGTGAGGGAATTTGGGTTCTTGTCCATAGCCACCATATTCTTCATCTTGATAATTTTTAAGTGCATTTAATACTGATGCCGCTCCAGGATAATGTCCCTCAAATTCAACTTTGTTTTCAAAAGTTGGCTTTTGCTTTAAAGTCTCTGAGATTTGTTCTGAGTTCTTTAAGACCGTCTCCCTTTCTTGTTGGTAGGCTTGAGACATGTTCTGGATAACATCTTTGAAACTAGGAATTCCTTCTTGTGCATTTTTTGGAAAGTATGTTCCTATAAAATAAGGTTTGAACTCAGGTGTAAGAAACGCGTTTAATGGCCATCCCCCTCTTCCATTGACCACCTGGCAAGCGAGCTGAAGGTAATTATCCAAATCCGGCAGTTCCTCTCTGTCCACTTTGATATTGATAAAGTTATCATTTAAATAATTTGCTATTTGAGTGTCTTCAAAGGACTCTTCGGCCATAACATGACACCAATGACAGGAACTGTACCCTACAGAAACAAAAAGGGGCTTATCTTCATCTTGGGCTTTCTGCAAAGCTTCCGGGCCGTATGTGTACCATTTTACTGGATTTTGGTTATGTTGTTTTAAATACGCAGAGCTTTCTTCTCTTAAGTAGTTGTATTCATGTGAATGGGACATATATATAATCCTTTATTTTGCTATGAAAGATGATTTCTCGAATGAAATATCTGAAATTTATTACCATAAATATACAATAAATATATTTACTTTTGATGGCCATATGAGTTAAACCCATTTTCATGTTTAGTCTAACTAGAATCTTATCCGCTGCGTTAGTGGGTGAAGAATTTATTTTGTGGGTCAGGAGATATCTTAGAAACCTCGATATGAAGTTTCTTATTCTCTCCATGGTTCTCTGTGTTTTTATGAGTCATAGTATTATTACGTCTCAAAAGATTACCAAGCCGCATTTTTTTGACCTAACGTCTCTTTATAATATTCATATTAGTGCCCATACTCCTTTTAACTCCGCTCCAGTTGTCCCGCAGAAAAAAGCCTCTGCTCAAAAAATCAAAAGGGTTAATGTTGAGAAATTAATTTCAACATCAATGAGTTATTCTTATGCAGAAACACAATTTGGGTTTTATCTTGAAAACTCCAGTCTTTTCACCAATAAACCCAAGGGAGTGGTGGAGAGATCTATCTTGAATAAACTGCCTACTTCCTTGGCAAAGAAAGCAAAAAAATATTTGAGAGCCGTTTTGATACTTTCTGAAAAACATCAAGTTGATCCACTTTGGGTTTTATCTGTGATGTGGACAGAGAGTCATTTTAATCCTACTGCCCAGTCTATAGTAGGGGCGAGGGGATTGATGCAAATCATGCCCAAGACAAAGTCTTATCTTTATCACTCTTTAATTAAGAAAGGACACAAACTCACAGTGGAAGAAGATCATTTTAATATTAATCAGTTTTTTCCCTATCGAGTGATGCCTAATCAGATGGAGTCTCATACCGCTAAACTCATTAATATAGAGCTTGGTATTATTTATCTTAGACAGCTGTTAAATTATTTTAAAAATCATCGTTATGCTACAGTGGCTTATAACATGGGTCCTGGTTGGACGAGACATCGTTTAAGAAATAAATTACCTGTCGGCACAAAAAATGTCTATCTTACCAAAGTTCAAAAAGCTTATAAGCATCTTTCTCAAAAAATTTAATGACTAAAAAATTAGAATTAAATCTCGAGCAATTAAGGAGTGAGCTTGCAGCTCTCAACACTTCGCTATTAGATACTCTTAAAAAAAGACGCCATATATTAAAAAAAATTGCTCAATTGAAAGCGGAGACTGGTTCTTCTAGCTGGGATCCCCAAAGAGAGTTTATTCTTTTTCAAGACTTGCTCATGAATCATGAACAAGAAGAAGTTTTGCTTTTTGCAACTTTATTAGAGAAGCAGGCTTTTGGTGTTATGCATGATTATCCCTGCTGGAGTGAAGGTGAGCATTTAGGGATGAAAACAGGCTCAAAATGGGAAAAAATAAATCCTATTTTACTAATGCAGCTGAATAAGCCAGAATATAACCGTCTCAGTTTAAAAGATAATATAAAACAAAAAATTTCTAAAATAAGTTTATGAAAACACAAAAAGTTATAGCTATAGACGGACCCAGTGGCAGTGGGAAGTCAACCATTGCCAAGTCCTTATCTCTACGATTGGGGTTAACCTATTTGGATACCGGTGCCATGTTTCGTGCCCTGGCTTGGGCCTTGGATGACAAACAGATTGCACCAGATGATGATCAAGAAATTAGGCGTTATCTGAGTGAAAGTGATTTTAAGTATGCTCCAAGTGAGAGTGTTCTCATCGAATTAAATGGAAAAGATTTAACTCACGTCATTAGAGAGCATCATGTCTCTCACCTTGCGTCTCAGTACTCTAAAAACACTTCGATTAGAAATTATTTAAAACATCTACAGCGTGATATTGCCAGTAGACGTCCTTCAGTATTAGAGGGAAGAGACATCGGGACAGTTATTTTTCCAGATGCCGTGCTCAAGTTCTTTCTGACAGCGAAGCCAAGAGTAAGGGCACAAAGAAGGTACCAACAATTAGAAGAACTTGGTCAAGACATGAGCCAGGTCGATATAGACTCAATTACAAAGGATATAGAGCTTAGAGATCAAGAGGATAGAAATCGAAAGCATGCCCCTCTGCTTAAGGCAGATGACGCTATTGAAATAGACACCTCTACTTTAACGATTGATAATGTCATCTCAATTATAGAAGATTATTATCAAAAAAATATTCAGTCTTTTAAAGGATAAATATGATCACTCAGACACGTTTTGAAGAAATACTGCAATCTTTTGAAAAGATCGATCCTATTCTCGTTATTGGTGATATCGGTATCGATAAATACACTAAAGGTCATGTGAACCGTATTTCTCCAGAGGCACCAGTACCCGTTATAGAAGTGTTTGAAGAGTGGAACAAACTTGGACTTGCTGCAAACGTGTCGGATAACTTAAAGAGTTTGTCAGTGAACACAACTTTATGTGGAGTGATTGGTGAAGATAAAAATGGAGATCTTTTAGAGAACTTACTTGAAGAGCTTGGTCTTTCAACCTGGGGAATCGTCAGGTGTTCTGAAAGAATGACAACGTTTAAAGAGCGAGTTGTCACTCATGTTCAACAAATTTGTCGAGTAGATTATGAAACCAATACCAATCTTCAAGAGAGTACTTTGGATTCTGTGGTGCATAGAATTTCTGAGTTTATTGGGGACCACTCCGCTATTATTTTAGAAGACTATGGCAAAGGAATTTTTTGCGAACGTTTTCTCTCACAAGTTTTAGAGCTAGCGAAAAAAGATAATAAATTTGTAGCGGTAGATCCCTCTCGAAACACGAATCCTTTATTTTATAAAAACGTTCACCTTTTAAAACCAAATCGAGTTGAATCTGAAATTTTAGTATCAGCGCTTGGTTTTAAAGAAAAGAAAATTGAGAAAATAGCAGAGATACTTATAGATAAACTTAATTTAGAAAAACTCATTATCACTTTAGGTGCTGAAGGTATGGCCATCGTTGATACAAAAGAAAACGATCAAGTTAAATTTATCCCTACTGTCGCAAGAGAAGTCTTCGATGTTTCTGGTGCCGGTGACACCGCCATTAGTACCATCGTTGCGAGTATCGCTAGTGGCGCGACCTTAGAAGAAGCTGCATGGATTGGTAATTGTGCTTCGGGTGTTGTCGTAGGGAAAAAAGGAACAGCTCTCACTAATCAAAAAGAACTGCTGCAGTTTTTTAAAGAGTTAAATAAGTCGAATTCATGAGCGAGCTCATTAGCCCAACTGAAGTCAAATATTTTATCAGTTGTTTGTTTAACTCTGAAGACTTCACCTTGGAGAGGTCTCAAGAACTAGCGGCGACATTAATCGGACCCCATAAAAGTTTTCATCCTCAATTTAACCCACTCAAAGATTATTACTCTCAAGAGATGGGGCACTCGTTAGAAAGAGTTATATTCTATTCTGATCAGTTGAAAAAAAGAGATGAATTAGTAGATCGCAAACTTCAAGCTACATTAATTGAAAATAAATACTCTAGAGATAATAAGCGTTTAATTAATTTAGATGTTGGCTATATTGCAAAAGAGCAAGTTTTATTGGCAACTGGTAAGCCCTACGCCCATCGCATCTTTTTAGGAGAAGGCGTTTTTGCAGAATTAACCTATTTTTTTCAGAATAAAAGTTTCCAATCACTCCCTTGGACCTACCCAGACTATAAACATCAAGAAAAAATTGAATTTTTTAATCAAATTCGGTGACTTAGAAATATTCCTTTCAAATTTTGACTTGGTTCATATTTAACACTGCGTTAAAATAAGAACATTAAAACCTGACGAAAAGGTGAGCAGTAGCGAAAGCGCTGTGAGCAAAGGTCTGCCCTTCGCAAAAAAGCATGGGTTGAGATCTGCCGAAACAAGGTATAAGGACACTAGTCTTATGTATTTAGAGGAAGAATACAGTTATGGATCGGGTCAAATTAGGGTGGCGAGCCCTATTTTGAAGTCTAGTTGCCCTTAGGGGAGGAGTTATGGGACCTTAACTCATTTTTGATAAACCAATTACATTTCTAATCAATCAACGTAATTTTTGCGTCTTAACAACCTGCCTTTGAAGGCAGGTTTTTTTATACTTCAATTCAACTTCACTAACTAAAAACTTTTTGCTACTGTTTCTCTTTCAATTTCAATGAGATACAGGAAAAGTTATGGTGCAAAAGTTAGACGAAATCTTCAATGATTTTAAATCCAAAATAGAGTCTCTGGATAAAGCAGCAGATGTTCTAAGTTTAAAAGCAACTGTTATCGGAAAAAAAGGCTCTTTAGCTGAGATTTTAAAATCACTTAAAGATGCTACTCCAGAAGAGAGAAAAGAAATTGGTCCTAAGTCCAATCAAATCAAAGCGGATATAGAAAAGATGGTTGTGGCCAAGCTTCAACAAATCGAAAAAGATGAAATTGATAAAAAGCTTGCGGAGAATACGATAGACTTCTCCCTGACCGATTCAATTATGGATAAGGGGTTGCAAGCGGCTGGGCTTCATCCTGTAACTCAAATTCAACAAGAAATTGAAGATATTTTTATCTCTATGGGATTTGATGTACTCGACGGGCCTCATATCGAAGATGACTTCCACAATTTTGAAGCTCTTAATATTCCCGAAACTCATCCTGCAAGAGATATGCAAGATACTTTTTGGTTTAAAGATATGAAACATTTGCTTCGAACTCATACTTCTACCATTCAAGTAAGAGGGATGGAATCAAGAAAGCCTCCCTTTAAATTCGTTGGGCCCGGTAAAGTTTTTCGTTGTGAAAGAACTGATGCGACTCATGAGATGTGTTTTCATCAATTAGAAGGAATGATGGTGGGAAAAGACATTACTGTGGGAAACCTTATCTATTTTATGAAAACTCTTTTACGTGAAATTTTTCAAAAAGATATGGAAGTAAGGCTTAGACCCGGATATTTTCCCTTTGTTGAGCCCGGTTTTGAATTAGATATACGATGGAAAAAGCCAGGGAAAGGCGAATCCAAACATAGTGGCTGGCTTGAGCTACTTCCTTGTGGGATGGTTCATCCCAATGTTCTCAAAGCAGGTGGTATCGATCCAGAAAAATATAATGGTTTTGCTTTTGGTCTAGGCCTTGACCGATTAGTGATGGTGAAATACATGATTGAAGATATTCGTCATCTTCATTCTGGAGATCTTAGATTCAACAAACAATTTAAAATGTATTAAGGAATAAATATGCTTATCTCTCTTAATTGGGTGAACGATTTTGTAACATTGCCAAACTTAGATGCTGATGATCTGGCCAATAGCTTCACTATGACAACTGCGGAAGTTGAAGAAGTGAAAACAACTTTTGAACATTTAAAAGTTATTCAAGTCGCACAAATTAAATCTCTGCGAAAACATCCTGAAGCAGATAAACTAAATCTCGTCACTTTTGACTTTGGTGGTAAGAAAACAAAAGAGGTTGTTTGCGGAGCTCCCAATGTTCGCGAAGGACTTAAAATTCCTTACGCCCCCCTTGGAACCACACTTCCGAATGGCTTAACCCTGGAGCCTAAAAAAATAAGAGGGATTCTCAGTGATGGAATGCTTTGCTCTGAAGTTGAATTGGGTTTAGGTGAGGGCTCGAGTGGGCTTATGGAACTTAGTGAAGATGCGCCGATAGGTCAATCAATGCTCCAATATTTAGATCTTAAAGCAGACACAATCTTGGATGTAGACAATAAGTCCCTGACTCATAGGCCTGACCTTTGGGGGCATTATGGAATTGCACGTGAGTTTGCTGCTGCTTATGAAAAAGAATTAAAAAAGCCTTTCGATAAAAATTGGGAAAAAAAACTTGAAGCTCACTTTACCAGTGATAAATCTCCCATTACTCCAGTCGTAGATAAAGATTCATCGGGCTTAGGCTATTTTGGTTTAAGCCTTGATGGCATTGAAGTCGGACCAAGTCCTGCGTGGATGGTGGCGAGACTTGAAGCCTGTGGTTTGCGGGCCATAAATAATATTGTCGATATTTCAAACTATGTCATGCTTGAGCTGGGACAACCTTTGCATATTTTTGATCGAGAGACTATCAAAGAGAATAAAATCCATATTCATACTTTAAAAGAAAATACAAAGTTCACTACTCTTGATGAGATGGAGCGACAGCTCATTGCTGGAGATACTGTGATTAGTGATGCTAAAGAACCATTAGTTCTTGCAGGGATCATGGGGGGGCTTCATTCTGGAGTGACGGATAAAACAAAAAAGATTTTTATTGAAGTCGCGAATTGGCAAGCGGAAGAAGTTAGAAAAACATCGACACGCCTTGGGCTTCGTACTGATTCCTCACAAAGATTTGAAAAGAGTTTAGACACTCATCAATGTTATAGGACTCTTTTGAGAACACTTGAATTAATACTAGAGCTTTGTCCCAAAGCAAAGGTGGTGGGAAAAGCGGAGTATGACGGTGAGGATTTATCTCTGTTTAAACCTCTTGTCATTAAAACCAGTCCGAAACGAATTTCTTCGGTTTTAGGTCATGAAGTAAGTGAAGATAAATTAATTGCTATTTTTAAATCACTAGATTTTGAAGTTAATAAAGCGGATGATGATCTATTGGTGACATTACCAAGTTTTAGAACTACCAAAGATATTGAATATGAAGCTTGCCTCATTGAAGAGGTGGGGCGAATTATTGGCTACGATAATATTGAGCCCATTAGTCCAAAGTCTGATATTCAAACCACGCGCCTAGAACCAGCCAAGGTTTTGACTCGTAAAATTCAGAGCTTCATGACTATGCATGGACATTCATTAGAGATTATGACCTACCCATTAATTGGAAATAAGCTATTAGAAAAAGCAGCATGGCCAAATCTAAATGAAGAGTTAGTGCTTGTGAATTCATTGTCAAAAGATGCTGATCGTATGCGACCGAGCCTTATACCTCACGCTCTCCAAACAGTTGCTCTTAACACTAAAAACTTTTCCAAGTTTAATTTCTTTGAAATTGGTCGCAGTTATTTAAGTGATGAGAAATCATTTTCCTCTGAACGTCACCAGCTTCTAGTTGGAATGTATTCTAAAAGTGAAAATGTTTTCTTGGAATTAATTAATAATATCGAAAAACTTTTATCGAGTTTAAATATAAATTATTCTCTTGAAAAAGAGACGGGGAAATTTGAAAACCCTATTGTTTCCAATGAATGGATAGGAAATCACCCTCATGAACATTTACATTTAAGAATCATGGGGAAATTCCAAGGAGTCATCTCAAGTGTTCATCCTCTTATGCTTAAAAACTTTAAGGTGAAAGGAAACTTTTCCTATGCAGTCATTGATTTTACTGATTTTGCAGATAGACCGCTTAAAGATAAAACGAAATACGTTCCCATTTCAAAATTTCCAAGCTCGCAATTTGATTGCACGGTTTTGATCGATAAAAAAGAGCCTGCTGCTAATGTCTTGGTTCCCCTTAAAAAGCTAAAAGTAAAAGAATTGAGTTCGGTCAGTATTGTTGATGTGTTTGCTTTGAATGATAAACAAAATTCTGTTACGGTAAGGGCCGTTTTCGAAGATCCGGCTAAAACCCTAGATTCAGAGGCGATTAAGGCATCTGAGGATGCTGTGGTTGGGGCACTTGATAAGGCAGGATATCCGCTCAAAGCTTAGCCCAAAAAAAATGTGTAAAAAACTTTAAAATAATTTAAAAAAAGTGTTGACGTAAAAGTGAAAAAAAAATAAGATCTCGTCCACTTGCAATTCGGAACAAATATCTAAAAAGACATGAACGAGAGTTCAACCGACTTGCTTGCTCTTTGACAATTGAATAATAAGTGAAAAAGTTTTTGTCCCCTCGGGGATAAAAAAAGATGAGAAAGGAACCCGTTCAATTTTGAACAGTCGAATG
>PAVS01000023.1 GCA_002713145.1 Halobacteriovoraceae bacterium | reverse complement strand
ATGGCGGAGACGGCGAGATTCGAACTCGCGGAACGCAGAACGTTCGGACCCTTAGCAAGGGCCTGGTTTCAGCCACTCACCCACGTCTCCAAAGCTGATCGGGTACTTAGTAAAAATGGCGGAAGTGGAGGGATTCGAACCCCCGGAGGGCGCAAACCCTCAACAGTTTTCAAAACTGCCGCCTTCGACCACTCGGCCACACTTCCACTGAAAACTAAGTATTCAAGAATATATAAGTAAACCCTAAATTTTGCAATGGATTTTTAGGTTTATTCATTTCTTTTGCGCGGCGTTGTTTAGCCTATTTTTTCTATTCCGCCCATATAAGGTACCAGAGCTTTGGGAATACTAATGCTCCCGTCTTCATTTTGGTAATTCTCGATGACAGCAACTAAGCACCTTCCCACAGCTAGGCCAGAACCGTTTAAAGTGTGAGCAAAAGCTGGCTTTTCCCCTTCCTTTTTAAATCTAATGGAAGCTCTCCGGGCTTGAAAATCACCGCAGTTTGAGCAAGAGGATATTTCTCGATAGGTTTTTTGGCTCGGTACCCAAACCTCTAAATCAAATGTCTTCCGTGAGCCAAACCCAATATCTCCAGTACATAAGCGCACTGTTCTATAAGGTAGCTCAAGTTTTTCTAATATGTTTTGTGCACTGAGAACCATTTCGTCGAGGGCACTATCTGAATTATCTGGATGAACAATATTCACCATTTCAACTTTATTAAACTGATGCATTCTAATAAGCCCACGTGTGTCTTTTCCATGGGAGCCTGCCTCTGATCTAAAACATGGAGTTAATCCGGTATACTTAAGTGGCAATTCGCTTTCTGAAAATATCTCTGCTCTTTTAATATTCGTGAGTGGAACTTCAGAGGTTGGAATCAAATACCAATCTTGCCCTTCAATTTTAAAAAGATCTTCTTTAAATTTTGGTAACTGTCCTGTTCCGTATAGGCTTCTTTCATGAACAATAAAAGGGGGAATAATTTCTTGGTAGCCACGATCAAGCTGGTGATCAAGCATAAAGTTTGCCAGAGCACGCTCCAGTCTTGCAAACTTATCTTTATACACGACAAACCTCGCGCCTGTAATTTTTGCAGCCGCTTCAAAGTCGAGCATTCCTAGGTTCTCACCTAGAGTGACATGATCTTTCGCTTCAAAGTCAAAATTTTTCGGCTCTCCCCACCGGTGAACCTCTTGGTTATCATTTTCATCTTTCCCAACAGGAGTTCCAACATCAATAAGATTAGGAATAGAAGACAATTCAAAGTCTAGTTTATTTTTTACTTCTTCAAGTTCTTGGTCGGTTGTCACGACAGAATTTTTTAAATCATGAACTTTACTCATAATTTCTGTCGCGTCCTCACCTTTTTTCTTTTTCATCCCAACTTCTTTCGAAAGCTTTTTAATTTCCGCCTGAGTTGTCTCTACACTTGTCGTGAGATCTTTTCTTTTTGCATTGAGCCTTATAAGCTCATCTACAATATCTGTATTAAAGTTTCTTAGCTTTAGATTGGCTTTAAACTCTTCGACATTAGCTTCAATTTTTTTTATATCGTGCATTACTACTCCATTTTACGAATATAATTTAGGATTTCACTTTTATACTTGTAGTTCGGATAAAGCTCAAGGAATTGTTTATAGCTCTCAATCGCTGGCCTTACCCTTCCCAGCTTTTTATACAGATCACCTAACATTTTGTAAGCTTCTGCGTTAAATTTATCAATTTGGATAATTTTTTTATATTGATCTAGTGCAAGATCAAATTGATTACTATGAAACGCCACATAAGCTAGACCCATGAGTGCATCAATATCATTAGGTCTGAGGATATAAGCTTGTTGATAGTAATCTCTTGCTTTAAGGAGTTCTTTTTTCTCTTTATAAATATCTCCAAGCAAAATATAGCCAGCTGATACACGTGGATTTTCTTTGATTTCTTTTTCTCCCAACGCTATGGCCTCTTCTGTTCTATTAATCAATGTATACAGCTTTGCATACAAATAATTAAGACGTGGGAAAGTTGAGAAGCGCTTTTTGATTTCATCTAGGTGATATTTCGCGCGAATAAAGTTTTTCTCACCCCGCATCTTGATGAGAACTTCAGCTAAAAATAAACGAATCTTAGAGTTTCCTGGTTCAATTTTGAGGATTTCTTCTGAATATTTAACGATATCATCAAAATCATCATCTAATTTCGCTGATTCCAACAAAAAGTTATAAAGCGTAGGTTCATTAGGGTAGAGTTCTTCTAGCTTCTTTTTTATATCCCTATAATTTTTAATCTGACCGCTTTTGTAATAATAAATTCCAATCTCGGCTAAAATTTTGGGATGATCCTTAAAGTCTTGTAGTATATCGTAAAGATAACCAATGGCAGCTGCCGCAGTTTCAACTTCATAAAGAATTTTTGCATAGGCAATTTTATATTCAATATTAAATGGATCAAGGTCCATAACCTTGTTAAGTATGAACTTAGCTTTATCGAAGTTAAAAAACTTTAATCTTATGAGCGCTAAATTAAAAAGGTTTGGCTCATAGAGTTCATTATAGCTAATCGCTTTGACCAGCCAATCAACAGCAGGACCATATTCATTTTTAAAACTATAAAGCTTGGCTTTAGCAGATGCATAACGCCAGTCTTTTTTATCGTCTACACTTTCGAGTAACTCTAGAGCCTTTCGGTACTTAAACGTTTCTATATAGATATCAATCAATTCATAGCGAAGTCTCAAGATAGAACGATTGTTTTTATAAAGCTCCTCTAACTGATTTCTGGCATCATCATAATATCCTTTTTTTATTTGGATTTGAGAGAGGATGATATTCGTATCTACATTTTTTTGATCCAAATCCAAGGCTTCCATGGCCACACTAAAAGCTTCATTCACTAATCCATCTTGAAGTTTTTGTCTTGCTAGTCGATTAAGGGATTTCACTTTGCTTTCTTGAGCAAGAGCATCAATAAATTCATCACCGGAGTTTTTAATAAGAGCAAGCTCATTGATTAACTGAGGAGACTCAAAAAGGGAAAGTGATTTTCTTAGAGCAGCAATTGCTTTTTTATAGTTTTTTTGTGCTGCCAGAGTTAATCCAAACAGTTTCAAATAGCGGGCGTAATAGACGACAGATTTCTCTGCCCTTAGTTCATTAATTTTATAAATGATTGATAAAGTTTCTTTTATATCTCCCCGCTTCAAAAAAAGTTCTCCTTTTTCTAACAAAAAGAAAACTGAATTAGACATTTGAGGTGATTTGCTGACAAATTTTAAGATCTCAAGTTGTTTTGAAAGCTCATTTTGCTCTTTATAAAAATTGTATAACGTTTTTATTTCATAAAACGAATTTTTCGGTTGTGTTGAAAGTTTTTTGGCGACCTTTTCAGCTTCTTCCAGCTTGCCTTTTTTATTGAGTACTTTTAAATAAATAGCAAAAAGCTGGGTGGTCGGGTTGTTATTTGGTAAAGCTAAGTATCTTTCAATAATATTGAGTGCGGCATTAAACTTACCTACCGTATAATAGAAGTTCGCTATACTTGCAGTGTAATTAGGCTCGCTATAAGACTTTTGTTTAAAAAGCTGTACTAATGAATAAACTGTTTTTGCGTCTTCGTTAAAGTTTTTTGAGTTGTTGAGTAGCTCAGAATATAAGAATATTAATTTAGCAGATGCTGGATTATCATTGAATTTATTTAACAAAGATAGATTAAATGCCTTGGCCGCTTTTAATTTATTTGTATATGAGATTTTAGCATCAAGCTCTTTTCCTTTTTCAAAATATAATTTAGCCTTTTGTACATCTTCTACTGGGTTTCTCATGGGAAAAGAAAAAGTCGGCTTGATAGGATTTATCGGCTTTAATTTTGGAGTGGGCTTTTCGTCAGGAATAAGGAAAACAATTCCAATAAGAGCTGCCAATAGATAGATAAACATTTTACTCAGCTTTCGCTTTGGCCTATCATCGTTATTCTCATTTTCTTTTACTAATCTTTCTTTCTCTTCTTCAAGACGTTTTCTTTTAAGTTTTTGAAGCTTTACTTCCTTTGATAAGTCTTCCTCTATTTGGATTGCGGACTCTAGTTCCGATCGAATTTCTTTAAAATTTAAAAACTGAGTTTTATCGTTTTCATAATCAGGTTGATTGGCTTCTATTTCTGCTTCAAACGCTTTTTGCTTTTCTTCTTCTTTTTTTCTTCTTTCCTCTTCTTCTTTTTCTTTTTTTAATTGTGCTAAATATTTGCGGTACTCTGGGTTAATTTTTGTTTTATCATCATCTTCGGCAAATTCTTTTCTATTGGTGCGTGTGACAATAGTTTTATCATCACTCTCGTCAGAGACGGGGTCACTTGACTCTTCTTCCTCTATTTTATTTTTAAAGGGGTCTTCGAGATTAAATTTAAATTCCTTAGGGTGGTCATCCCTATCTACATCGTCATTTTTATTTATAATTTCCTCAGAGTCATCTTCATGAGTCGAATTCTGATTTTCTTCATTTTTTTCATTTTTTAGATTTTTGATATTAAGAATAAATGTTTCATCTTGAGGGATGGGCTTTTGTGTAATTTCTGAAAAGTCTGAAAAAAGATTGATAGGTTTCCATTCTCCTAGGGGAAATTCTTGAACAAGTTCATTTCCAGTCAACTGAACATTTTTAGTTATCTCCGAAAAAGATTGTTTCTCAAATGGGCCAATCACCCTGCCACTGACAAGCCTTAGTCTATACTGAGTCATTTTCTACCCTTTTCGTTATAAAATAAAATGACATCGGAATAAACAAACTTAGCAACATAAGAAAGAGATTTACCAAACTTCCATAGTTATAATATAAAGAGACACTATAGAGGAAAAGATAAAAGAGCGGTGAGAGTGGTGTTGGGTAGAATATTAATAAACTTAGCTTGATATACCCGCCATCAGTAAGTCTTTTTAGCAAATATTTATAAATCAATAGATTCAAACCAAGGGCAAAATAAGCTATGTAATGTAGACTCTCAAGAGAATTACCTAAAAAGACAAGAATGAACAATGTATTTAGTCCAAACATCAAAGTCACGGCTTGATGCTGCGGATAATTTCTATCAAAGAGAATTTCCTTAATAAATAATATTAGAGTCAAAAAACTTATGACAATTAACGCCGCCCCAAGGCTGGTGGCGTTTGTATCATAAGAAGATAATATTCCGAAGAATGAATAAGGCTTTAAAAAGCCTATACAAAACAAGTAGAGACCATATGATAAATGAGACTTATCTGCCTTCAAAAGTTGAAGAGTAGCAGCAGGGTAAAAAATAAACTCATATATCATTATAAAATATATAAGTAGTGTAAATATTTGCCCGACACCCTCTCCACTGAAAGTGGATAAGAAAAACAGCAAGAATAAAAATCCAAATGATATAGCTGGTTTGTTCTTCGAATCCATAGGAGGGACGACATAAGTTGATGCAAATAACTCCAAAACCTTAGCAGCAAAAAGAAGAAATATATATTGATAATAGTCTTGAGTTGGTTCTAACAAAACAGGCACCAACGTAAGCATTGCCATGGCCATATAATCAGCCAAGCTTGTTAGTCTTTGCCTAAATATTAATTGCACATAAACAACAATATAAATAACAACAAAAAACAGATCATTTTTAAAATTTAGATAACTGAAGGCGAGAAGAGATGTGAACAGAAATGGTTTAAACATCTTTCTAAAAACATCATTCGATGTACTCACAATAGTAAACAATAAAACAATGAGAATACTTATCATAGTAAACATATAACACTCACACAAATCAACAATCCGCATGCTATATAATCTGAAAGATAAATAGACTCAAAGAATTTGTTTATATTTAACAAAAATACTAAATTAAAGAATATAAAAAGAACTGACTGCCAACTACTTCCAAGAGAAAGAAAAATAAAATAGTAAACCGAAAACATGACTAACAATATAACTGCCGACCGCAAACGGCTGGGGGAAACTTTCTCTTTTAAAAACGAATCATCCATCTTTTCAGAATTACAGAAACAAAATCTAAGCAACACAATAAGTAGTGGTAAGTAATAACCGAGAGGGACATTTGTAATGAAGATGATACCGAATAGTATAAGTGTCATTACATAAGACACTGTTGGCCTATTGTAATACTTTAATGCCAATATAAAACTAAAAATATATGGAGCCAAGATCAAAATATGTCTTGTATCAAATAAAGAAGTAGAGGCAAAGCTGCTAAAAATCTGCAAGAGTGCAAGAGAGACGATTAACTCTTCTCCAATTGTTTTTTTGTTTTTTATAGTAAAAAAACTATAGAAAGCAAAAATCACAAGGGATATAAGGGCAAAAACCTCAGATAAGTATCCTAACTGAGTTATAGCAGACGCCACACTAGTAAACATCATCGCCTGAGCAAGTACTTTTAGAACTAAAGTAGGTGAAGAGAACACTAGAATATAAGTCGCAACAACAAAAGCATGGTAACTCGTATTCGAGCTTAAAAACATTGCGGGCAATAATAAATAAGAGGTTTTGTTGACACGTGAACCTCCGAGCACATCAAATATAAAAACTAAAAATAAAATCAAGACCAAAAATGGGTGAAAGTCCCCAAAAGGATATTCGGCATTCTGAAAAACTCTATAATGAGTGACATAAACAAAAACGGCAGCGGGAACACCAACAACAACGAGCTTCACATATGAGTTCTTGAGTAGTTGTGATATATAAAAATAAATACCGAAAATAGTTAATATTAAATAACTTCCCACAAGACTCCTAGACTATATAAGATAAATAAACAAAAAAGAAAGACAAATACATACTCTGGAACAAGACTTTTTAATAAAGATTTATTTCTACTCCCAAAAGATTTGTCCCCAGACAAAAAGGGTATCTGTGGTAGAGGCACTAAAAATTCATGCTTATTTGAAATCTTTATATTTTTGTAAATTGAATAATTTCTAAATATCCGCACACCTTGTAATAGCTTCATTTTTCCTAATATTGCCCCCTGTTCCGTCTTGGTGAGTTTGTTCCAGGAAAGCCACAACACAAGGACACAAATCATGAGGTATAAGGTATAGCCACTAAGGTTTATAATAGAAAAAACAGACGATGACAGCAAAAGAAAACAAAGCTTATCAAAGGTATTTTCTATAAACACTAGTTCCAACAGAAGAAAGATAGCAAACATTATTCTAAGTGAAAAAAGTGATAAAGGTGAGAACAGCATTAAGGTAAATAACAACATAAAAATAAATCGTAAATTAACTTCGAAACTATCATCATGATAGCGAAGAAAGCGAATTGAAGTTAACAATAAGAAAAATAATATTTTTAAGGGTGCTGAACTAAAACATATTACGAACAAAAAAAGAGTTTCAACATAACTTATGCTTATATCCTGCTTCTCGTTTTTGACTAATTTATAAAGAAAATAGAGAGCAGTAAGAACTAAAACCGATATGACCAGTAGGCCCGAGGAAAAGGGGTCCTGAAGCCATGTAATCGGTAGAGAATTTAAAAAAAAGAGCAAAACAGGTGAAAGAATTCCAAGTACAATATAAGAAATAATCTTGATGTCTTCATTAACAGCTTTAATATTCTGGATTAAGAAATAAATGGCTACGTATAATTTAATCATGTTCTACCCTGTCTTTATAGATCAGATAAAATATAAGCAGAATGTACTGAGCACCAAAAACGTAAAAATATGCTGGAGTATTAAATTCTACAATAAGCGGTAGAACACATACCAAAGATAATAAAACCCCTACCCATTTCAAATCATTTTGATAAATTAGTGTCAACATATAAAAAATCAAGGTACATATGAGAATAATCATTTTTCTTCCCTTAGCATGGCCGTGATAAAAATTATGGATAAAACGACAAAAGGAAGTGACTCTTTTACCTTCAAAGATAAGTCAATTTCAGGCGCGCCCATTTTTATTGAAAAACTAAGTAGAAATGACAAAACTATAAATACCAAGAAGGTAGCTAAAATATTTTTTGACCTTTTTTGCCTTAGGGGAACGACTTTTACAAACAAGAGCCCAAGCGAGACTAACAAAACTGAAATATATTCATGTTTTATTATAAAAAATGTGAGCATGATCAGCGAAAACATTAAGTATAAAAAATTACTTAATTTCTTTTTTTCGAAAAATAAGTTTAAAAAAGCAATTAAAAAAATTAATGCTGAAACTATATTATAAACAAGATTATCAAACAAAGCGCTAGACCTAAATTAAAAGTTAATAAAAACTCCTTCTTAGAAATAAAGAATTTTGATTTTTCAGAAGAGTATACCTGGAGTTTAAAGAATAAATTTTTAAAAATTATACATGTGAAAGCGAGTACTAATACATCAACAAAGTAAATACCCGTGATAAACATTCCTGTCGATGTGTAAAAAACAGTGCAAAGAAACAAAATAATGAATTGATTAAAAAAAGTAACGAGCAAAGAAGTTTTCTTTCCTTGAAACCTCAAGTTAACTGCTACCAATATAAGCAAAAAAAGCACCAACATCCAATGAGAGAAAGTGAAAGCATTCAAAGCCAACAGTATTAACATTGAAAGAAGAACTCTGTAAGTCAGATTTGAGAGGGCATAATCAAAATTATAAACATTATTCTGCAAAGAGTTACTCATGATGAGCAAGAAATTGGTTATGGCCAATACTGCGAGTATTAAATAAATAGATACATCCTGATTAACGACTCCAAAATGTAATGACATAAAAACTAAGAAATTTAAAAGAATTGTTTTTATAAAAACATCGATACTTACTCGTCTTTGTTTACTGAATGATAGAAAGCCAAACATTTTTCGAATTACAGACAACAAAGAATAGACCAACTCAGAGAAAAAATTTGTTCTCGTAAATTTTTTTATCGTTGTAATTTCACTTAGATAAAAGTCAGCAAGTGCTACCAAGATAATAAGTGAGAGGTTTGTATAAATGATAGCCAAGTTATCGCTGAGCATTTTTTACTTCCGTAATGACTAATAGAATAGATAAACCTATAACAGATACCATTAACCCTATTTTAGACAAATATATACTTGTATTAAATTTTTCTGTGACGACTACGGCCAACAGAATGAGTAAAGAGTAAGTCAAAAGCTTTGATAACTTAAAGCAATAGGTAAATTTTATTAAATTCTTTTTTACATATCTACTCGGCTTTACAAAAAACAATGCAAGTAAAGTCGAAAGCAGAAAATATAAACAGAAAACTAAAAGTAAATTAGCCATTTATATCCTTTTGAATTTGTTATAGAATAGCGAACTAATTATATTTTGGAAATTTTATGTCAAAAAATAACAAATCCAAATTATCTTTGCTCAAGCAAATTGAAGACAAAAAAAGTCTGGTAATAAATGGAATAGATTCTGATCAATTTTCTGTACTTCAAAACTTATGTCCTACAGATAACCGTGAAAGTAAAAAAATTTTTGTTTATCAAGACTATGAGATTGCAGACAAAAACTATCAGCTATTGCGACAGCACTACAACACTATCCAAATGCCTGCGAAGGATTGGGAGATCTACAGCTCTATCATTCAAAGTCAGTCTTTTTTAAATGAACAAAGCGAAGTTTTGTATAAGTTTTTTATTGGTGATTTTGATATCTTAATTATAACGATTAAAGATCTTTTGTATAAACACCCCCCAAAAGATTTTTTTCTCAATCAAACTTTTCTTATTTCAAAAGATGATATTCTCCCCAGGGAAGAACTCGTGTCTGAGTTAGTGAAGCGAGGCTATAGTCAAGCCATTAGCGTTGAAGAGCCTGGGACTTTTGCTAAAAGAGGAGAAATTTTTGATATATACCCGATTGGTTCCCATCCAGTCAGATTAAATTATTTCGATGAACTCATTGAAGATATTCATAATATTAATTTACGTACAAATAAAACAATAAGAGAAGAGCCTCAGGAAAATATTGAAATAATCTCCGGTTATTCATCTTTACTTAATAATGATTTTATCAGTCATTTTAAAGAAAATTTTCCAAGGCCGAAGCACACTGAAGAAAATCTTTACAAAAATAGACAAAAAATTTTTCATGCTTTGAATGATGGCGTTTTTTTTGATGAACTACCTAATTTTATTCACTATTTTTTTGAGGAATCATTTTCATTACTCAATTATTTGTATCCACATCAAATTTATTTTTTCGATTTTTTAAATCTTGAATCTTCATTAGAAACTTTTAGAGAAGAGCTCGTTAATAGATATGAAAACCTGAATCCTGATGATGAAAATAGACTCAAACCATCGCCACAACAAGTCTATGACTTTGAAACGAGTATTAATAATTTAGACTCCATAAAGATTAATCCCCTTCAGGTCGAAATTTCTAATAACGATGATACAATTAATTTAAATATTGAACAGCTTAATCTTAATGGCAATAAATCTCAAAAACTCGATATATTGTCACGAAAGGTTTCTGAGCATAGAAACTCTGATTTTTTAATTTATTATTCTGACGAAAATTTTAAAGCAGAAATTTCTCATTTTTTAGATCATCATGAGCCTTCTATAAGTCAGAACAGCATCACTTATGTCAAAGATCGTTTAAACAAAGGATTCATTTACAAAAACGAGAATTTATTTTTTCTAAGCCAAGCTGATTTCTATGCACAAAAAACAAAAAAATTCTCTAAACCTGCTACAAGCCAGGAGGATTTGTTTGCAGAGGTTTTTTCTACGCTGGAGCCTGGAGACTTTCTCATACACAAAGAACACGGGGTTGGGAAATATCAGGGAATAGAAACGATAACTCTTAATGACACAACAAATGATTTTTTAGTTATCGAATATAAAGATCAAGATAAAGTTTATGTTCCTGTTTATAAAATGTCTGTTTTACAAAAATATGCAAGCTCAAGCTCTGAGGTAGCACTGGCCAATTTAAAAACACGGAAATTTGATTTAGCAAAACAAAGAGCTGCTAAATCAATTAAGAAACTCGCCTTCTCATTATTAGAATTACATGCCAAAAGAAAGCTTAAAGAAAGTCATGCTTTTAGTTGCCCAGAAAAAGAACTCACAGAATTTGAGATGTCTTTTAGATTTATCGAAACACCAGATCAGAAAAAGGCGATTGAAGATGTTTATTCTGATATGAGTTCAAAACAACCAATGGACAGACTCGTCTGCGGTGATGTTGGGTTCGGAAAAACAGAAGTTGCGATGAGAGCAGCTTATGCTGCAGTTTTAGATAGCAAGCAAGTTTGTATACTTGTCCCGACTACCGTATTGGCGCTACAACATTTTACTTCTTTTAAAGAGCGCTTTAAAGATTTTCCAGTGAATGTAGATTATATTTCTAGGTTTAAATCTGCCAAACAGGCTAAAGAAACTCTATCACTTTTAGAAGAAGGTAAGATAGATATCATCATAGGTACTCATAAATTACTTTCAGATAGTGTTAAGTTTAAAGATCTGGGACTTATGATCATCGACGAAGAACAGAGATTTGGTGTGGCCCATAAAGAAAAGTTAAAGCTCTTCCGTGAAAGCATCGACACACTCATGCTTACCGCGACTCCCATACCAAGAACTCTTCAGCTCTCTTTTATTGGTTTAAAAGATTTATCTATTATTAAGACTCCGCCTCCAAAACGTCAGTCTATAAAATCATATCTTATTAAAGAGGATCAAAACACTATCCGCATCGCTTTAGAGAAAGAACTTAATAGAGGGGGACAAGTTTTTATTGTTCATAATAAAGTGAGTGATATTGAAAGCTTTACCTCTAAAATCAGAAACTTAGTTCCTAAAGCAAAAATAATTTATGCCCACGGCCAACTTAGTGAAAGAGAGCTTGAAAAAAGAATCACTGCTTTTTATAAACACGAATATGATATTCTCATTTCAACCACTATCATCGAGTCAGGTATAGACATACCCAATGCTAATACAATGATCATTGATAGAGCTGACACTTATGGCCTTTCTCAACTTCATCAACTCCGAGGAAGAATTGGGCGTTCTGATAAAAAAGCTTATGCCTATTTTACAATTCCTAAACTCAAGCCCCTTTCAGAAATAGCGGCAAAACGCCTGAAAGCAATTTCTCAAAACTCTTCTATAGGTTCAGGCTTCGCCTTGGCAACAAGTGATTTAGAAATCAGAGGCTCAGGTGATATTCTAGGTCCAGAGCAATCAGGTCATTTGAGTGATATCGGCCTGGAGCTATATATGGAATTACTAGAAGAGACTATTAATACCCTAAAGGGAACTGAACAAGCTAAGTTCAAAGATATTGAAATTATCACTCCTTTTTCTGCATTTATACCTAAAGAATATATTGAAGACTCCTCCTATAGATTGAAATATTATAAGAAAATTTCAAATACTCGCTCGGCCCAGCTCTTGGAAGACTACAAAGAAGAGATTTCTGATCAATTTGGTCAGTTACCATCAGAGTTATCTAACCTATTTGAGGTACTATATATACGAATAATTTTACAAAGAACTTGCATAGACAAATTGAATTGTAGGTCACATAGCGTTACAATAAATTTCAATGAAAAAGAATTGAATGAAAATAGCGCAATGCGAGACAAAGTTTTAGAGTTATTTATGAAAAGACCAAAAATATATAAAATTAATCCAGATTTCTCGATTAATTGTAAATTTAAAGATAAAATAAAAATCAATGACTTAGTAGATTTTGCTGAATATTTAGCTCAGCAAATAAAAGATTAATATTACCCCTAAAATTAGGAAAGTTTTATGAGAGTATTATGTATTTTAATTTTCATTTTAAGTTTTGCCACTTTTGCAAATGATAAAGATCCTGTAGTGGCAACTGTAAATGGAAAAAAGATTAACCAGTCTACTCTAATGATGTATCACGAACAAAACTTAAGGTTTGTTAGAGCTAATAGGAAAGTTACACTAGAGAGTTCACTCAACGATCTTATAAATAGAATTATTGGTATTGAATCTGCTAAAAAAGCGAATATGGACAAACAGCCTGAAGTTAAAAAGAAGATGAATGATGTTATGTACCATGCTTATATTTCAAAAGAAATTACGCCACTTCTTAAAAAAATCGATGTAAAAGAAAAAGATATCAAGGCTTATTACAACGATAATCCAGAATACAGAACCTCCCAAATCTTGTTGAGACTTAGAGCTCAGCCCACTAAAGATGAAGTCGCTGAAGTATTTGAAAAAGCTTTAAATATTCACAATGAGCTTAAAAAAGATCCTGAGAAGTTTACAGCTCTTGCTCAGCAATATGGACAAACTTCTACTTCACAAGCAGGAGGAGATCTAGGCTATCAACCAGCGACAAGACTCTCAGCTGAGTATTACTCAGCAATCAAAGGGAAAAAGGTTGGAACTATAGTTGAACCTTTCCGCTCACAATATGGTATTCATATAGTTAAAATCACTGGAAAAAAAGAATATAAGCAAATAGACCAAGATCTCTATAAAAAAATTGTCTATGACATTAAAAGAGATGAAATTCTTGAAAACTATTTTGATAAACTTAGGGCCAAGGCCAACGTTAAAATAAATAAAAAAGATCTTAAAATATAATGAAGTTTTTAATCCTGCTGACATTTATACTTTCAACTTATACTCACTCAAAGTTAATTGATAAGGTAGCAGGTGTTATAAATGATAAAATTTTCACTCTCTCAGAAGTTGAAAGAGTGAAAAACACTATTCCCGTTAGAAAAGAAATAGCTCCTTTTATTTTTACTCAAGATAAGTATTCAAACAAAGAAGTTCTAAGACTATTGCAAAATTCATTCATTATAAAAAACAAACTTGAAGAATTGGGTTTTATAGTCTCTGATGACCAAGTTGAAGATCGTATTAATGAAACTCAAAAACAACTTCAGCTTTCACGTGATCAATTACTTCAGTTTTTAAATTCGAAAGGGATCACCTTCAACGAGTATTTTGAAATTCTTAGAGACGCAATGGAATACAATATTTTTAACCGTAGAATTATTGCCCCTCTAGTCACCATAACGGACCAAGAGCTCAAAACGGAATATTACAAAAATACAAAGAGTAAAAAAACTATTAACTATATCTATGAAGTTATTGACTATAATATTAAAAAAGATAAGCTTCAAAAAGAAGATATTGCTCGCATGCCAAGTGTGTTAGAGAAATACATTGAAAATGGAAATCTTCCGGAAATTTACAGTGAAATTGAAATGGACAGCCTTGGTAAATTAGCCGGTGAAGATGTGCCTAAGAATATCAGGAATGTACTGAGAAATACTAATGAAAAGAAATTCTCTAAGCCTATACTTATTGATAACAGGTACCATTCTTTTTATTTGATCAGTAAAAAAATTATTGATTCAAAAGATTTTCTAAGAGCTAAGGAAGCAATTTATAATAGACTTTTTATGGAAAGATCTATGAAATTATCAAAAAACTGGTTTTCAAGAGAAGCTCTCAATTACTATATCTTAGATAATTTATGATTTATGTCAGCCAAGGCCATGAAAGTGGAGTTGGTCTAGAAATATTCATTAAAGCTTTCCTCACGCTAAGTCCAACAGATCAAAAAAAGTTTCATCTCTTTGCCGATAGATCGAGCCTCATAAAAACCCTAGATTCCATTGCTATAAATCATGAAGTCGCAAAAGACACACTCAAACTAGTACATTCTCAACTTCAGGTTAGTTTTATAAAGAAAGCTAAAAATCCAACAACAGATAGCTTAATGGAAATTCTTGAGATCATTACAGATAAAGATATTTTACTTACTCTACCAAGTTCTAAGGATCAGATTATTTTTGAAGAGAAGAATGTAAATGGATATACCGAGTTCTTTAGAAATCATTATCAAAAAGATGATATCGGTATGAGCTTTCTCTCACCTAATGATAATATTCTGTTGCTGAGTGATCATATCTCGATTGCTGATGTATGCGATAAACTCACAGTAGATTTTGTAGTGAATAAAGTCATCTCTTCAGTCTATGGCCTGCAAAAAATTAAAAAAATAAATTCAATTCGCTTTAGTGGTATTGATCCTCACTGTGGTGAAGGTGGTTTAATATCAACAATTGACAATAATATATCTCAAGCTATTCAGAGGCTGCAAAAAGAGTTTAAGGATATTGTATTTTCTGGACCCTTCCCTGCAGATACTATTCATTTTCAACCAAAAGAAAAGCACCAACTATTAATTTACGCTTCCCATGATCAAGGGCTGGGACCCTTTAAACTTAAAAACGGTCTTTGTGGTATAAATTTAAGCCTGGGTCTTCCGTTCTATCGAGTGAGTGTAGATCATGGTACAGCTTTTGATCTGTATGGGAAAAATAAAGCTAGCTATCAGGGAATGTTATATTTATTAAATGAGATTGTGAGTTGGACATAAAAAAACCCTGTTTCTAATCAAATAAAAACAGGGTTTATATTTAGTACTATTTATTTATAGACTAAAGTTTACCTTGAAGCATGAAGGCAATAACGAATGCTAAGATAACTAGTGATTCGATAAGTGCCATACCTAAAAGCATTGGAGTAAAGATTTTACCTTGTGCTTCTGGGTTTCTTGCGATTCCTTCAAGTGCAGCAGATGCAGCTTTACCTTGAGCAAAAGTTCCACCAAGTGCTCCTAAACCAATTGCTAATGCTGAACCGATTGCGATTAATGCTGTTCCTTCCATTTTAAATCTCCTTAAAAATTAGTGGGCGTGTTCTTCCTCATGATCGTGAGTTTCAACCGCCATTGCTATATAAATCATACTTAAAAGTGTAAATACAAACGCTTGCATAAAACAAACAAACATACCAAGAATATAAAAAGGTATGGGTATAAATAGCGGAACTAAGTCAGAGAAAATACCTAGAACAGTATGGTCTCCCAACATATTTCCGTGCAACCTAAGACCTAGTGTTAAAGGTCTCATGGCATGGGATATAATTTCTAAAACAAAGATAAGAGGCGCCATAGCAAGCATTGGACCAGCAAAATGTTTTAAGTGGCCGATTAAACCTTGAGCCTTAATACCTTCCCAGTTATAGAGAATAAAGATTAAGATCCCTGCAGCGAAACCCGTATTAAAGTTTTCAGTTGCTGGTAAAAATCCTGGAATTAATCCAAAAAGGTTATTAAAGAAAATAAACATGAAGTAAAAAACAAGGAGTGGAAAATAAGTTTTAGCTTGAGATTCACCCATTGTATTTTTTGCGAGATTATAAATAAAATCTCCAATCGCTTCCATGATATTTCTAAAGCTAATTCCACTATCAGGAATAACACTTTCTTCAACTGACTTCGTTTTTAATCTATAAATAAATCCGCCAATGAGAAAAATAATTGATACGAAGATGATTGTCACAACATGTTCGATTGAAGGAACTTCGTTTAAACCATAAAATGTTAATCCATGCTTGAGGTCTTCAGAAAAATGACCTAACCATGTGAACCCACCTGCGGCCATGGCATTAACACTCGCTATTAGTAGTGCGATGATTAGTGATAATTTCATGCAAAATCCTTAATTTTTTTTAACTACTCTTTTAGTACTTAAAACGAGAATAATCAATTGAAATAAGTAACTTAAGAGTAGAAAAATCACATATTTTTCCAGGTAAAATAGACCAAAGATGAACGCAGCTATCAAAATTAAAAATTTTAATAACGCTAATAGCCAAGTCGGAAAAATGGTTTTATTGGGGGCAAGTTCAATCATATCTGCAATGACAATGGCCAGGCATAACTGATTAAAAACAATGCAGAGCAAAAATAAAAATGTAGTCAGCAACTCCTCTGTGCCGCAAAAAATTATGAGAAAACACCAATTAGCTAAACTAGCTAGAATGTAGCGGGGAAAATAGAAGCCATCGAAGTTCATGATTTATTTTTTGTAAACCTAATCATGAGATAAAAGAAATAGACAACTGTGACCACTAAAATAAGCAGACCCAAATATGCTGGAATGACATCAGACTCGATAAGATAATATATGACAAAGAATGTACTTAAAATTGCACTAGGAAGACCAAGTCCTATCCCTAAGATTTTGATAATATTTGGTTTGTCATTGCTCATCTTTTACGTGCCACCCTTCTCTCATAGAGCGAGTTTAAACGGCTCTGGATAACTTCAGTATTAGGGTACACCCCGAGAATAGAATAATAAATATTATATGCCTCTTTTAGTTTTTCAGAGCTCTCATAAGCGTTAGCAATCAAAAACTTTGTCTCTACAATAAGATCTTTTCGGGATTCTCTTTTGAGGTATTCAAACCAATTGGTAATCGCTGTTTGATAGTCTTTTTGATAAAAATAAGCAAGGCCTATATAAAAATAAGATCTAATGCTATAATTTTCATCTTTCTTATCAATGATTTTATCAAATTCTTTTATCGCTATCTTGTATTCTTTTTGATGAAATTTACTCAGTGTTTTTCTAAAACTATAAAAATTCACCTTCTCAAGAGGCGGATAAAAGCTTTCTAATTTTTGGTAAAGTTTTTCTGACTTCGTATACTCTTTCAATTCGTTAAAATATATATTACCTAATTTTTCCAGTGCCCTTATTTGCCAAGAAGGTTCATTGGAATCTTCAACAATCTTTTGAAAGTAATAAATACCTTTATCGTAATTATTTAAATAAATAGAATAGACTTCACCAAGTTGAAAATTTATTTTGATAGCAACGTTTTTCGAAGGTTTTTTTTGTAATATAGATTCATAGACTTCGACAGCTTTAGGAAACTCTCGTTTTGCCATATGATCTTGAGCTTCAAGAATATCAGTATAAAGTCCTGAGGAAAAACCACAACTGGTAAGAAGTATAAAAGCTAATAGTTTTAAAATATTAGCTTTCCTCTTCTTCATCATCAGTCTCTACAATCTTTTCAACAGCAACAACGTTCTCACCTTCTTTTAAATTAATAAGACGAACACCTTGAGTATTTCGACCTAGCAATGAGATACCTGCTATTTTCGTTCTAATAACTTGTCCATTATTGGTAATAATCATCAAGTCATCGCTTTCAGAAACCGGCTTAATTTGTGCGATATTTCCAGTTTTGCTGGTTAATTTCATGGCGATAATACCTTTTCCGCCACGAGATTGTTTTCTATATTCCTCTGCTTGTGACCTCTTTCCATAGCCTTTATCAGTGACGCTAAGTATTTCCATACCATCATCAATAATGGACATTCCAATAGCTTTTTCGTCGCCGCTTAAAGCTATACCTTTTACCCCTTGAGAAACTCTTCCCATAGGCCTGCAGTCTGATTCAGCAAAGCGAATTATTTTTCCAGTGTCTGAACAAATTAAAACGTCTTTTGTTCCATCTGTAACTCTTACTGCGAGAACCCCATCACCTTCATTGATTTTTATGGCCCTAATACCAGATTGCTTAACATTTTTGTATTCATCAAGTTTAGTTTTCTTTACGATTCCTTTTTCTGTAGCAATCACTAAGAAATGGTTTTCGAAATCTTTAGGTACCGCAATAATCTCTTTTACTTTTTCGTCTTGTTTGAGTGGAAGTAAATTAACAATATTTCTTCCTTTTGAAGTTCTAGAACCCTCTGGAATCTCATAAACTTTAAGGGTGTAAACAATCCCTTTATTGGTAAAGAACATAAGTTGATTATGAGTTTCTGCTGTAAATATACTTGTAAAGAAATCATCTTCACTAGAAGCACCTTTTACACCTTTTCCACCACGTTTTTGGGCTTTATATGTGTCTACCGGCATTCTTTTTAGATAACCTTTATGAGTAATCGTTACAATAACTTCTTCGTTTTTAATAAGATCTTCAATTTCAATCTCATCGGCCATAGCTTCGATATCAGTTTTTCTTTCATCGCCATAGTTTTCAAGAATTTCAGAAAATTCATCTCCGATAATTCCTCTAATTAAATCTTCTGAACCTAAGATTTCTTCCAAACGAGCTATTTCTTTCATAATAGCTTCATAGTCGGCAATAATCTTGTCGCGCTCAAGACCTGTTAATCTTTGAAGTCTCATATCAAGAACAGCTTGAGCCTGAATATCAGACATCTTATAGCCGTTCATTAATTTTTCTTTGGCCTGAGCTGGTCCTTCAGATTTTTTGATCATCTCGACTATTTCGTCGATATTTTCAACCGCAATTTTTAAACCCTCTAAAATATGAGCTCTAGCTTTAGCCTTTTTGAGTTCATACATTGTTCTTCGAATCACAACTTCACGTCTATGATCAATAAAACACTGAAGCTGTTCTTTAAGGTTCATAACTTTTGGTTGGCCATTTTTAATACTTAAGAAAATGATTCCAAAAGAAACTTGTAATTGTGTTGCTTTATAAAGTTTATTTAAAATAATATTAGCAGGTTCACCCCTCTTTATATCAATAACGATGCGAATACCTAATTTACTTGATTCATCTCTGATATCTGAAATACCAGCTATTTCTTTGTCTGAGGCTAATTTAGCAATCTTTTCAATAAGCTTTGCTTTATTAACTTGATAAGGAATTTGATTAACTACAATTCGTTCGCGTTCTTGCTTACCGTGGATTTCTATTTCTGCTTTTGCACGAATTTGAATTACACCTTTCCCAGTATGGTAAGCTGATTTAATTCCACTTGTTCCTAGAATACTTGCTCCCGTAGGAAAGTCAGGTCCAGGAATAACTTGCATGAGTTCATCAATACTTGTGTCAGGGTTTTCTAATAATAGTTTTAATCCCTCTGTGATTTCAGAAAGGTTATGAGGTGGGATATTTGTGGCCATACCGACTGCAATACCCGCAGATCCATTAACTAATAAGTTTGGAATTTTTGTAGGAAGAACTCTTGGTTCTGTAAGAGAATCATCATAGTTAGGTTGCCACTCAACTGTATCTTTTTCGATATCTTTAAGCATTTCCTCTGCCAGTTTTTTCATTCTGACTTCGGTATATCTCATAGCTGCAGCATTATCCCCGTCTATTGAACCAAAATTTCCTTGTCCATCAACAACAGGATAGCGCATAGAAAAATCTTGAGCGAGCCTAACAATGGCTTGGTAAACAGAAGAATCTCCATGGGGGTGATATTTACCAATAACATCACCAACGACTCTTGCTGATTTTAAAAATGGCTTATTATGATAATTATTTAAGACGTGCATGGCATATAGAACACGTCTGTGGACTGGCTTCAAACCGTCTCGAACATCAGGAAGGGCACGCCCTACAATGACACTCATTGCATAATCTAAATAACATTCGCGCATCTCTTCTTGTATGAGAAGAGGTGAAATATTCCCGTGGTTATGTTCTCCGCCACCAGTTGTATTATTGTCATCACTCATTCTTTAACTTCCTTGCTGCTAAATATCTAAATTTTTAACATTAAGAGCATTACTCTCAACAAATTCACGTCTAGGTTCAACTTGATCACCCATCAGGACAGAAAAAACTTGATCCGCATCTATAGTATCTTCAATCTTAACTTGAAGAAGTGTTCTATTTTCTGGATTCATGGTTGTTTCCCAAAGCTGATCCGGGTTCATCTCACCTAATCCCTTATAACGTTGGATATAAGCCCCTTGCTTAGCTGATTTTATGACAAATTCAGAAAAATCAGCAAGACTATCAAAACTATCTTCAGACTTTTCAGTTTTAATCTCAAAATGTGAATTGATATAATTTTTAATCCCTTCAAAATGGTTGAAAAGATCTGCATACTCAGTTGAATCAATAAAATGGTGAGTTAATTTAAATTTCTTCGTTCTCAACGAACTTTCAATTGTGACTCTCACCATATGAGACTCATGGGCAGGATCTTCTTCAATTTCAAAAGAATACTTTTTGAGGGTTTTTGTTTCGTTATCTTTAAAGTACTGATTAAGCTCATCAACAATACCTTCTAAGACATTTTTGGCCTTAAGGTTAGCCACATCAAGTTTACCTTGCTCAGTAATCTTTCTGAGTAAATCTTTATCAAACGTTCTATCATAAGAATTTAAAACATTATTGAAGGCTTTAAATTTATTTAAAATGGTATTCACATCGTTATTATCTTTGTTTTCTCCATCTATTTTTATCTCAGCATCTGAAAGAGCATTGTTAATTAAAAATTTCTCAAGAGTTCTCTCATCTTTTAAATAACGTTCATGTTTTCCTTTCTTATATTTATAAAGTGGAGGTTGAGCGATATAGAGATGACCTCTTTCGATAATTTCAGGAAATTGGCGATAAAAGAGCGTGAGTAATAAAGTACGAATATGAGACCCATCAACATCCGCATCAGTCATAATAACTATTTTATGATAACGGAGTTTTGAGACATCAAAATTATCTTTTCCAATACCAGTTCCCATGGCTTGAACCAGCATTTTAATTTCATCATTCGCTAGCATTTTATCATAGCGTGCTTTTTCAACATTAAGAATTTTACCTTTAAGAGGCAAGACTGCTTGATGCTTTCTATCTCTACCTTGTTTTGCCGATCCACCTGCTGAGTCACCCTCAACAATGTAAATTTCACACACAGCTGGATCTTTTTGTTGGCAATCTGCCATTTTTCCTGGCAAGCCTGCAAAGTCCATAGCTGATTTTCTTCGGGTCAATTCTCTCGCTTTTCTTGCAGCTTCACGTGCGCTGGCAGCATCAACAGATTTTCTAATAACTGTTTTACCAACACTTGGGTTTTCTTCTAAAAATTGTTTAAACTTTTCACCCACAAGTGAATTGACGATACCTTCAACTTCACTAGAGCCCAGTTTATCTTTAGTCTGCCCTTCAAACTGAGGATCAGCTAACTTTGCTGATATAATGGCTGTTAACCCTTCTCTCATATCATCACCGGTCAATGATATTTTACCCTTAATAAGATTATTGTCTTTAGCATAGTTATTAAGAACACGAGTTAAGGCTGTTTTAAATCCTGAAACATGAGTTCCACCACCCGGAGTATGAATATTATTTGCATAACCGGTAAGAGTTTCAGAATATGAATCCGTCCATTGCATAGCAATTTCGATTTCATAATCATCTCGGGAATGGAAAAAATAGACTGGTTTTTTATGAACAGCATTTTTCGCTCTATTGAGATAGAGAACAAATTCGGCTAATCCACCTTCAAAATGAAAGACTTCTTTTTTTTCTGTTCTTTCATCTTTGATTACAATTTTTAACCCTTTATTAAGAAAAGCCATTTCTCTAAAACGGTTTGAAAGACGGTCATAATCAAATTCATGTACTTCAAATAATTCAGGGTCTAATTTAAAAGTTACCGCCGTCCCAGATTCTTCAGGGTCACATTCACCCACAACTGCAAGGGGAGCTTTTACGACTCCTTTATTAAATTCAACTTCGTGAACTTTTCCTTCTTTTTTAATTTCTAATTTCAGCGTGCTACTCATGGCATTAACAACAGCAGCACCAACACCGTGAAGACCACCAGAGACTTTATAGGCTCCACCTTCTTCATTAAACTTTCCACCGGCATGGAGTTTTGTATAAACGATTTCTGCTGCACTCACACCTTCTGTTGGGTGAATACCAACTGGAATTCCTCTTCCATTGTCGACGACAGTTACAGAATTATCGACATGTATGATCACCTTGATTTCAGTACAGTATCCGGCTAGTGCTTCATCTACGGCGTTATCTACAATTTCATATACACAATGATGAAACCCTCTATTAGCAGTGTCACCAATATACATACCTGGTCTTTTACGAACCGCCTCAAGTCCTTCTAAGATTTTAATATTATCAGCTGTGTAGTTATTTTTTACTTTGGATATTGAATCAGTATTTTGATCCATAAGATAAATCTCCCTTTAAATTATGAGATCTCCACTGCCCCATCGGTAATAAAGATCTTTTGAGCTTCCTCAATTTTTTCAAGTTCCTTCTTAAAATTCTCATTGGCCGTAGTGATGAAAACTTGAAATTCCTTATTTTTTAAAAAGGCAATTAAGTTATTCCAACGACTACGATCTAGCTCCCCAGAAACATCGTCAATTAAAACTATAGGGTAAGTCTTAAATTTATACCGAAAAAGCTCTATATAGGCAAATAACAAGCTTAGAAAGCTCATTTTTTGTTGGCCCAAAGAACAGAATTCAAAGGAGTTAAATCCATCAAAATTAAAGAGATATTCATCGCGGTGCACACCTAAATTTGAGTGACCAATTATTTTATCTTTTTCTAATTTTTCTTTTAACTTATTTTGCATTTCCAGAACATTTAAACCGCTGCATTTACTATCAATTTCTAATTTTAAAGAATGCGATTCGTCAAAGATCTCTTTAAAAATCCCAGAGAGATATTCATTTAATTGGTTCAATAAATAATGTCTTTTTTGTAAAACAAAAAGGTTTAGTTCACAGTATCTATGATCATTAGCCAAAATCTGATTTTCAAAGTCATAAGGTTTTTTTGAGAGCAATTGATTACGGAATCTCAAAGCGGCATTTAAATCCTTAAGCGCCCTCTTATATTCTTTATCTAGAAGGGAGAAATGCTGATCAAACCAAGTTCTACGAAAAGTTGTATTGGTATGAAAGAGAAAAGAATCAAAAGGATTAATAAAAACAGATTTTGTTTCTAATTTTTTTCTCGTTTGTTTATTATCTAAATACCAGGTTGAACCTAAATTATTTAATTTTCCGGAATAAGATAAGCTTTCATTTTTATGATTTGAAAATACACTAAGAAAAGTTATTTCTGGAGTTTCGCATTCGACATTAATCAATTGTTGAAAACTAATATTTTTTTTAAATGATTTTCTATGGGATAGATAATAAATAGCTTCAAGTAAATTTGTTTTACCGTTTCCATTATTTCCAAAGATGCAGTTAATTCCTTTTTTAAAAGAAACAACATCATTATTTAAATTTCTGAAATTTGTGAGAGCTATCTTAGAGAGAAAATAATTTTCCATTAAATCTTAAGAGGCATAATTATACCAAGAAAATTTTCTTCTTCATTTGAGCGAATAATAACGGGACTTAATTCGTTATTAAATTCGAAAATTATTTCATTCACATCAAGAATAGATAAAGCATCAATCATATATCTGGCATTAAAACCAATTTCCATCTCAGGACCATCATATTCCACTTGAATAGATTCTTTAGCCTGACCTAAGGATGGGTGATCAGCAGTGATGAGTAACTCAGAAGAGCTAAAAGAACATTTAATTCCATTGGTTTTCTCATTAGAGAGTAATTTAATTCTTTTGACTGCATTATAAAAAATATTCTTTTCTATAAGCAAAGTATGAGTTGTCTTAGATGGTATAACTGTTTGATATTTAGGATATTCTCTAGCTATGAGACGGACACTTAAAAAATATTCATCGTTTGAGTTAGCGTAGATAAACGATTCATCGATATTGATTTTTATTTCACCATCAAGATTACTTTCTGCTAACTTCTTTAATTCACCAATACCTTTTTTAGGAATAATAATTCCATCTTTCAACGCATGATTGTCATAATTAAAATCGAGTATATCAAGTAACGCTAGCCTATGCCCATCAATAGCAACTGCTCTGAGTTTGCTCTCAATATTTTGCAGATAAATCCCATTTAAATTAATTCGAGTTTCATCATTTGAGATAGCATGTGAAGTCTTGGCAATTATATTTAAAAGGTTTTTCGAGCTAAGTGAAATACTGTTTGAAGTGTCTCCAAAGCTGACTTGTGGGTATTCATCTGGATTACTAATAAGCAAAGAATAATTAATTTTTTGGCAATTCAATTTAAGCAATCCACCTTCACTTTCAACTTCCAGGGTTAATTCCTCGTCAGGCAGTTCTCGTAAAATATCAAAAAGGTTTTTTGTATTGATACAAAACTTACCGGATCCATTGACTTGAGCAGGTAGAATGACTTTTGCTGTTACTTCAAGATCGGTTGCGATTAGTTCTAAATTGGTATCATTGAGAATCACGAGGTTATTTGTCAGAATGGGTCTAGAGTTTTTTCTATCGATAACCGTGAGTATTTTATTTAAACCTTCTCTTAATTTTGAGGTTTGAATTTTTACGTTCATATAAGCCTTCTCAATGTTCTGTAATGGCAAATATTTAGCTTTTTATTTTCAAATAAGCAAGCAAGGCTTCAGAGTTATCCTTTATATATATATATTTATATTTAAAATATATATAATGATAGGGATAAATTCTTGTGGAATCATTTCTAAACTTATTAAAATCGAGAACTTAATCCCATTTCTTACATGATAATAATCTTGTTTTCTGGCCAAACGAATTTAGTTTTTGCGTATATTAATGAAAAATATTTTTTTATGTAGATTATTTCTAAAAGTTTTGTAGGTTTCTTCACATCTCCTACATATTTGTTTTAACGTGACACATTAATGAGGCTTTTCTTAGAAAGTTTTCACCATTTTTTTTACATTGTGAAAAAGTAAAACTGTTTTAAGGTTTTTTCTTTTTCAACACACTGTTAATTTGTTGAAAACTTTTTTTTATACACAACACCCTACTTTGTTTTATACAAAATTTTAAAGTCTGGATTCTATTTCGTAGATTTGTTGTGAAAGACCAGAGTCTTTACTGATAAGATTTTGCACCTTTCTAATACCGTGGATGACAGTACTATGATCTCGGTTATCAAAATATTCACCAATATCCTCTAAGGTTTTCTTAAGAATTTTATGAGACATATACATAGCTATATGACGGGCTAAGGCTATTTCTTTTTTTCTTGTCTTGCCTTTAATATCACCGATTGCAATTTTAAAATATCCTGCAACAGCTTTAGAGATGATATCTATGGTTATTTCTTTATGGTCACTATTCTCTTTAAAATTTAATTGTTTTTTAGCTATTTCAATGTCTATATCAACATTCATAAGGTCTGAATACGCACCAAGTTTGACAAGATTGCCTTCAAGTTCTCTGACATTTGTTTTCACACATGAGGCTATAAGATTAATGACTTCATCATCTAAGTAGATATCTTTTTCATTAGCCTTTTTCTTTAAGATCGCAATTCTAGTCTCTAGATCAGGTTGCTGAATATCTATAAGTAAAGCACTCGATAATCTGGTTTTAATTCTATCTTCTATACCACTAATATCTCTAGGTTGTTTATCTGAGGTAAAAACAAGTTGCTTCCCTTTGCTCTGAAGCTCATTAAAGATAAAGAAAAATTCTGATTGTGTACGTGCTTTATTTTTTAGCTCGTGAATATCATCAATGATGAGCAAATCTACTAACTCAGTATATTTTCTTCTGAACTCAGCGATATTATTACCTTGGATGGCCACAACCATCTCTGACATAAATTCGTTAGCATTAGTAAAACAAATTCTAAGATGAGGCTTATTCTCTATAATATTATTACAAAGAGCGTGTAAAATATGAGTTTTACCTAGGCCTGAATTTCCATAAATATAAAGCTGTGGATAAACAGCTCCAGGATCTTTGGCCACGGCCAGGGAAAAAGCATAAGCCATATTATTTGAGGGTCCCACAACAAAATTAGAAAAAGTTTTACTTCTATCAATCCTACCCATGGACTTTGGAGTGTGGCTGTATTTTATATATTCACTCTCTACTTCTTGCTCAATTTCTTGTCTAGAAGCGTTATTTTGACTACTCAATTTAAATTTAGGCTGACCAGATTCAACTTTTGTGTTCATTTGACTGGTGTTATTGGATGGGCTTGGATTTGAACTGGTTCCATGACCCATAACTTCAATTTTAACATTATAATGTTTACCAAGACACTTAAATAAAATATCTTTAACTTGTTGTAGGTAGTTGTTATTAATAACTTTTTTTATAAAATTATTAGTCACTAAGAATTCTACATCTTCATGAGTTATATTGTTTACAAAGAAGGTATTGAGAAAATAAGCCTTGTATTTCTCAGGGCTTAGACTACTTTTCAACTGAGAAATGATCTCATCGGAAAGCATTTGGAATTCAGAATCTTGTCCAACCTCTTGATTTTCTTGCTTTATTTCAGAATTCTCACTTTGTAGTGCTTGGGTCATGAAATCTGTTTTAGGGGTATTATTTGTATTTAAGTTATTGATTTTATTGTTGTTTTTGTCAAAATTGAGAAAATGATTAAATGGAAATTCATTATTCATTAGGGTCCTTAATTTTTGAGTAAATCGGTTCGGCTTTTTAGCATGTGGAAAAATTTTTTTCAACATCCATATTATTTTTTCTTAGTCACGTAGGGATTTTTTATTGACCCATGCACTATCTTCTTGTATCTAATGAACTTTCAAATTTTTAATCAAAGTGAGATATACTTATGAGTAAGCGTACATGGCAACCTAAAAAACTTAAAAGACTTAGAAAGCATGGATTCTTAAAAAGAATGAGTACAGCTGGTGGAAAAAACGTTATCAAAGCCCGTAGAGCTAAAGGTAGAAAGCGTTTAACTGTAACCACTGGTACAAAATAATTGTCATTTGAGATTCCTGATCAAGGTTTCGCAAAAGAATTTCGATTATTATCAAAATCTGATTTTAATTCTTTAAAACACGGGACAAAACTTGCTTCCTCGGGAGTGCTTTTGTCCTTCTATAAAACTAATTCACTTTCACATTCAAGAATTGGCTTAGCAGTTTCAAAAAAATTAGGAAATGCTGTCAAAAGAAATAAAATAAAAAGAAAGCTCAGAGAACTTTTTAGAAAATCAGACCTTAAGTCTAAAAATTTTGATCTCCTTCTCACTTTAAATTTTCGTTATATTAAAAAAAATCAACTCACATTCGATGATATTTATCGCGAGTTAGAATTATCATACAAAGAACTAAATCTTTCATAATTTCTTTTTTAGTTTCAATATGATACTTAATTTCCTTTAATTAGGAGTATTTAAATGGAATCTGATTCTAAAAGGGCCCTTTTGGCCGTTGTTCTTTCTGGTATAGTCTTATTTGGTTGGCAATACTTTTTCCCCTCCCCTACTTATACTCCTCAAGAGAATAAGGTAGCTGCGGCTAACAGCGATTCTCAACAATCTGCCAAATCAGCTGCTGAAAACTCAGAAAACAAGACAAATTCAAATCTTATTAGTGATGATCAACCCAAAGTTAATAAAACGGTTTCTAATTTTAAACTCACAAGAAACGAGTTCACTTATACTTTAAATAATTTCTTAGATGTCATTTCTGCTCAAGCTATCAACTCAAAAGAAGTTTATCCTGATGTCTACGGCGACACTGAAACATTTCTTTATTTAGGTAGCGGTAACGATAGAAAACGTATTTATTTTAACTTTAAAAAAGTATCCGATCATAATTTTGAGATTGTTTCTAATGATAATAAATATTCTGGTTCTGTAAGTTTAAGTAAAAAAGGTGAGCTTAGGTATAGCATCAATTCTCAAACTCCATTTACATTTGAATTCTTAAATAAATCAGAAAAGATTGAATTGGATAGTTTTTCTCATTACAACCAATACATGGTTTACGGTAATGAACTAGAAAATATTGCTATTGGTGATGATGATGAATACAGAGGTATTCCAGTAAAATGGTTTGGTCTTGATTACGACTATCACTTTTTTGCCATCGTTTTTGAATCTAAAAATATTGTCAATGTAAGAACATTTGGTGAAGAGAGAGGGGATAAAGAATTTGGAACCTTTAGGTTACAAAGCTCTTCTGAACTTATGACGAGTCTAAATTTCAAGCGGATTTTTATTCAAAAAAATTATGATGATTTGCTTGCGTTGGGAGATAACCTTAATCTTTCGGTAGATTTTGGTATTTGGGAAATCATTGCGGTTCCGATTCTAAGAGGGCTTCAATTTTTCTTTGATATTTTTCCTAACTGGGGTGTTGCCATCATTCTTCTTACAATTTTTATAAGAATGCTTACCTTCCCTCTTCAATACAAATCTTTTAAAAGTATGAAGAAGATGCAAGTTATTCAACCTGAACTTACTAAGATCAGAGAGCGCTATAAAGATAACCCACAAAAAATGCAACAAGAAACAATGGCTTTATTTAAAAAAGCCGGTGCTAATCCACTAGGTGGATGTCTTCCACTCTTGCTACAGATGCCAATCTTTTTTGCTTTTTATAAAGTCCTCTATACATCAGTTGAGTTAGTTGATGCTCCTTTTATCTTTTGGATTAAAGACCTTAGTGAAATGGACCCTTATTATGTACTTCCTATATTGATGTCATTGGCCATGTTCTTAAATATGAAATTGACCCCTAGTCCATCAGCTGATCCAACTCAACAAAAAATTATGATGTTTATGCCACTCATTTTTGGATTTATGATGATGAGCTTACCTGCCGGTTTAACGCTCTATATTTTTATTTCAACAGTAATGGGTATGTTTCAACAATTATTTGTTTATAAACGTGTGAGCTAGATGAGTCCTGACAGCAGTCAACCCATCATTGCCTGCAGCTCAGGTCACTCACGAGCAGCGATTTCTGTTATTAGAATTTCAGGCTTCGACTATTTCGATGAGCTTAACCCATTTTTGTCATTGGATTTAAACACAATAGAATCTCAAAAAACTTATTTTTGTCGACTTTTAGATAATGGCGAAGTAATTGATGAAATTATCCTCGTTTGGTTTAAAGCTCCAAAGTCTTATAATGGAGAAAATATAATTGAACTTAGCGTTCACGGGAATCCTTTAAATGTTACTCGCATCATTGAACTGATCACGAATAACACCCACATTAGAAAAGCCGAACCAGGTGAATTTTCACTAAGAGCATTGAACAACAAAAAGATGACTCTTAATGAAGTTGAAGGACTTGATCTTCTGCTGAATGCCAATTCTGTGTTCGCACTTAAACAAGGTTATTCTCTTTTATCGGGAAATCTTAAAGAAAGCTTTGAAGAGCTGTACCACAAATTTCTAAACCACAAATCAGCAATTGAGATGGGTTTTGATTTTTTGGATGATATTGGTGAAGAACAATTCAATATTAATCTCAAAGAAACTTTTATTCAGTTAGAAGACTCCATAAATAAACTGTATAAGCGCTCTTTGAATGCTAATTTTAACCTTTTAAAACCTGAAGTTTCTATTGCGGGTCTTCCCAACGCAGGCAAAAGTAGTTTGTTTAACACGCTTTTAAATGATAATCGCTCAATTGTATCGGATATCGCTGGTACGACCAGAGATTATGTATCTGAAGAAATTTATATAAAAAATAATATCTATAAAATTATAGATACTGCTGGAATACGAGAGTCAAATGACCAAATTGAAATACAAGGAATTAAAAAAGCTGTTGATATCATTGAGAGTAGCTTTTTCAAAATTCTTGTTATCAATCCGTTTGAATTTAACGCCGCTTTTTTTTCTCGTATAGCTCAACTCACTTTTGATCTGGTTATCTTTTCTCATAGTGACGTGGAAGGTTTTGAATCTGAAGTTCTCACATTTATCCAAAATTGGAATGGTCCCATAGAACCACTTTTTTATCATGGTCCTATAGAGGCAACATCACTTATTGGTTCTATAGAACCAGGTGGTGGAAATGGTCCCATAGGACCATTTCTTAGAGCAAATTTTGAAAATTTAGGTAAAAATAGTGAGTTAATAAATTTTATTGGTGAGTGCATTAACTCCAAGTTCCTAAAATTATTAGATTTCGATCCAATAATAATAAATAGACACAGTGAGTCAATAAAAAATATTTACTCTGCATTTCAAGATTACTCAAAAATTTACAATTCTAACCAATCCGATTTGGCCATTATGTCATCTGAATTATATTCAACCGGCCATTGTATTTCTGAACTAATTGGTATAATTTCTCCCGACGACGTTTTGCATAATATTTTTAATAATTTTTGTATTGGAAAATAAATAATGTTTGATATCGCCATAATAGGTGGAGGCCATGCTGGTCTCGAAGCTGCACATATTGCAAGTCAATTCCATGGAATTAAAGTAGCCCTGATTACCATTCCAGGAGTAGGCTTAGCCTCAGCTCCTTGCAATCCTGCTATCGGTGGAGTTGGTAAAGGCCAGGTGGTTCGAGAATTAGATGCCCTTGGTGGTATCATGCCTAAATTAGCAGATTTAGCCGGAATTCAATTTAGAACATTAAATGAATCAAAAGGTTATGCAGTCCAATCTAGCCGTATTCAAATTGATAAAGACATTTATTCAGAACAAGCCGAAAAGCTTGCTCATGAAATAGAAAATTTAACTATTATCAAAGAAAAGATCATATCAATTGCTGAAAATGCTCAGGGTTTTCAACTTAGTTCGAATTGTTCTACGTGGAACACTAAAAAGCTTATATTAACTGTTGGGACTTTCCTAAAAGGTAAAATGCATACGGGTGATGAAGTAACTTCTGGTGGAAGAGTTGGAATTGAAAACTCTGAGATGGAGCTTTTTGCTAAAATCAAAAAAACACCCAAGCGTTTTAAAACCGGAACACCTGCTAGAATCTATGCGGATTCTATAGATTATTCTAAATTAGAAATTCAACCCAGTGATGACCAAGTTAATACCTTTCATGTTCTACATGGAACAAATCAAAGATTTCTAACCCAGAAAAATTGTTATCTCGCTTATACGAATGAAAACACCATGGGGGTGATCAGAGATAATAAGGAAAAATCCCCTATGTTCAATGGCCAAATTAAAGCTATTGGAGCCAGGTATTGCCCTAGTATTGAGGATAAAGCCTATCGCTATCCAGATAAAAATAAACATCATGTCTTCATAGAGCCAGAGGGGCTAAAGCGTAAAACGATGTACCCCAGTGGTGTTTCATCTTCTTTGCCTAAGGATGTTCAAAAAGATTTCTTGAGAAATATTGAGGGACTAGAAGCGGTTGAGATCGAGACATACGGTTATGCTGTTGAATACGATGTAATTGATACCACTAGACTTTATAAAACCTTAGAACATAAAGATCTGTCTCACCTTTATTTTGCTGGACAGATAAATGGGACTTCCGGCTACGAGGAAGCTGCGGCACAAGGATTTATTGCTGGCGTTAATGCAGCTCTTTCAGTTCTTAAAAGAGATGAGTTTATAGTTTCTCGAAATGATTCATATATTGGGGTTTTGATTGAGGATCTAGTAAGTAATACTCGTGATGAACCTTATAGACTTTTTACCGCAAGGTCTGAAAATCGTCTTTATATTAGAGAAGATAATAGTATTAATCGCATGATAAAATATCGAGAAAAATTAGGTCTGAATCTTCCAATCGATCAGTATAGTAAAAAGTTTGTTCGTGATTTCGAAAAATACTGGGATCTTTTGAAAAATACTTTCGTAGGTCAAGATGATTACTTAATTCAGAGCTTAGGCTTGGTTGTTCCACGTAGAACATCTCTCTCTGAAATTATCAAAAGGGCAGATTTAAACCCTATTCAAACCCTACAGAGGTTGTTCATTACCATGGGTCTTTTAGTAGATTCGAGACTCGTTAATAGTCTTGCTATTTCATTAAAATACGAAGGGTATATTTCTAAGGCAACAGAGCAGTATCAACGAGTCAATAAGGTTGCAGATAAGAAGCTAGACTTTCAAAGACTAATGAATTCTGAAAATATCTCTTTTGAATGTAAACAGAGAATTAAAAATATTGAACCTGATACCTTTGCTCAGCTCAAGCTAATAGAGGGTATTAGACCGGCCACCTTAGCAGTTGTGGCATCAGATAGTTATTAATGGAAGAGTTTGCTAAAAATTATTTCAAATTACTTACCGAAGAGTACCAGGGTATCAATCTTACTCGAATTAATGTCTTTGAAGAATTCTATTTAAAACAGATTATTGATTCAGTTGCCCCGCAAGAACAAGCTGAAGTTTTTAAAAACGCTATCGCTAGCACTGATGTGGTTATCGATATAGGTTTTGGTGGTGGATTTCCTTTATTGCCACTTGCTTATAAAAATCCCACGAAAACTTTTATCGGCATTGAAACAAGAGCAAAAAAAGTGAAAGTTGTTTCTGAAATTGCTGAAAAATTAAATCTTAATAATGTAAAGTTTATCCATCAAAGAATTGAAAATGTTCTCATTGATCTTCCTGCTGTCTGCACATTAAAAGCGGTAGGGAAGGTAGAAGATTTTTTAAATAAAATTAACACTAATGAAAAATTACAAGTCTACTTCTATAAAGGACCAAATTTTTATACTCTAGAAAAAGAACAATTAATAAATATTAGAAAAAAGTGGAATGTGATTGAAGAGACTGAAATCACAGTTGAGAATACTGATAAACGTTTGATAATTGGTTTTGAAAATATAAATGTTCCATGTGGAACTTTAAAGCCTTCGCTTGTCAAACTTAGTGAGTTAATTTAAAAATAAGTATCAAAAATAATAATCTCTCGGAGTAAATCCATGGCAAAAATTATAGCAGTGGCTAATCAAAAAGGTGGTGTTGGTAAAACAACGACATCTGTTAATCTTGCGGCGTGTCTAGCTGTTGCAGAAAGAAAAACCTTAGTAGTTGACCTAGATCCTCAAGGAAATGCAAGTGTTGGTCTTGGCCTAGACAAAGAAATTTTTACCAAAGCCAATATTTATCATGCCATGATCGGTGAAGAAAATATGGAATCATGTATTTATGATACCGAACTGGATTGTTTAAAAATTTGTCCTTCAGATAATAACCTTATTGGAGCTGAAGTTGAACTTATGCAAGCCATGGCCCGTGAATCAAAACTAAAAAGTGCTCTAGAGTCTATTAATGACGACTATGATTATATCATTATTGATTGTCCGCCCTCACTTAGTTTGCTTACCCTAAACGGTTTAAATGCAGCTGATACTTATATAGTTCCTATGCAAACGGAATACTATGCGATGGAAGGGCTGGCGCAATTACTCAATACTGTGAAACTGATCAAACAAAACTTGAACCCTTCTTTAGAAATTGAAGGCATCCTTCTTACGATGTTTGATGGAAGAAATAATTTATCTAAATTGGTAGCAGAGGAGATTAAAGCTACTTTTCCTACGGATACCTTTAAAACTATTATTCCAAGGAACGTAAAACTTTCTGAATCTCCCAGTCACGGCAAACCAATAATTACTTACGATATCACTTCGAAAGGCTCGGAGTCCTATTTGAATCTTGCAAAAGAAATAATTTTAAGAGAGCGAGATTTTGTAAAAAAAACTGAAGAAGATAATCTCATGTATCAATTAGATAACTCACAGAACATGAACTCAACTGATAACTATCAAATATAATGGCTATAAAGAACGGAGAGAAAATGACGACGAAATCAAAGTCTGCACTAGGTAAGGGAATGGGAGCGCTATTAGGTGGAACAGCTCCGCAAATGAACAAGGAAGAAAAAACTCATGATAAGTCATCCAACCCTCTCCTTATTCCGTTACATAAGATCGTTGCTAATAAAGAACAGCCAAGAAAAATTTTTAAAGATAAAGAACTTTTAGAACTAAGCGCTTCTATTAAAGAAAATGGTGTGATTCAACCTATCACAGTCAAAGAAGAGGAAGGTAAGTTTGTTATTATTGCTGGGGAGAGAAGGTATCGTGCTTCTAAACTTGCTGGCCTAGAACAAATTCCTGCCATCGTTAAGAGAGTGACCAAGAAAGAAACTTTGGTCATGGCACTTATTGAAAATATTCAAAGAAGTGATTTAAATTGTGTTGAAGAAGCACTTGCTTACTATCAGCTCATGAATGAATTTGAATTAACTCAAGAAGAAGTGGCCAAAAAACTAGGTAAAGATAGATCAAGTATTGCTAATCATTTGAGAGTTTTAAAACTCCCTCGGGAAGTAGTGCAACTGCTGCAAAAGGAAGAACTCAGTTTCGGTCATGCAAAAATTTTAGCAGGATTAAAAGAGCCAGAGCGAGTTAAAAGATTAGCCAGAGAGGCAGTTGATGCTAATTTAAGTGTCCGTGAACTAGAGGCATTAGTTAAAAAGAAAGATAAGCCTGCCACCCCCAAAACAAATAAATTTTTTGATGAAAAACTTGACGCACTGGAACAAAAGCTCGAGCGTAAAACTGGCTTTCATTTTGATCTTAAAAGTAAGCAAAATGGCAAAGGTACTATTTCGATCAAGTTTAATAATGAAGCGGAATTTAATGATATCTTTGAGTTTTTAACCAGAAAGTAGCATAATAAATCTATTATGAGTTCACGAAACCAGATATGTGCCATCATAGAAGAGGGCTGTCGTTTTGAAGGAAATTTATCTTTCAATGGAGTCGTGCGCATTGCGGGTAATGTAACAGGTTCTATTTTTTCAAATGACACTCTTATCATTTCAGAAGGTGCGGTTATAGATGCAGATATCAATGCCAATGTTATTCTCATCACCGGCACGGTTAAAGGAAATATCAAAGCTACGTCTAGGGTTGAGATTAGAAAACCTGCTCGCTTTGAGGGGACCATTACTTCTCCTTCTCTTATCGTGGAAGAGGGCGTTATATTCCACGGTGTAACAAAGATGAAAGAGAAAAAATAAACTCATATCAGCTTAATATAATTGCCATTTTTCTTGACTAAATAAGCCCTTAAGAATATCAAATACATTTAAATTTTTACTCTTCTTTTTTCACAGGAAAATAGCATGGATATTTTGCTTAAAGTTTTTACCGATCTAGGGGCCAATCAGACTCTATTTATTCAGTTTCTCGTCGTCCTTATTATGTATCTTCTTTCTAAACTGGTTTTTATCAATAGAATGCATAAAATTTTAGATGCTAGAGATGATAAAACTTCCAAGCTCGAAGGAAGTGCTGATAAACAATTTGATGAAATAAAAAAATTGCAAGATGAGTACAAAACAAAAATTCATACTGCTAATAAAGAAATCAATTCAAGAATTGAAGACCGCAAAAATGATATTGCAAAATCTAACGAAGCTCAGTTTAGAGCGAAAGAACAAGAGATCAATGCTTATATTGAAGAGTCAAAAAAAGAAGTCCAAGAAAATATCAATGATAAAAGAGAACAAGTTATGGGAGATGCTGAGCAATTGGCCCAAAGTTTAGTTCAAAAAATTACAAAAGGTGCATAAATGTTAGCTCTATTTCTTTTATTATTTTCATCACAAGTCTATGCCGCTGGGGGATCTGGTGGTCCAGCCGATTTAATTTTTCCAGCTATTAATTTATCAATACTTTTAGGTTTATTAATTTATAAACTTAAAGGGCTCATGAGCGATATGTTCAAAAAGAACGCTCAGGAAATTAAAGATAATATAGAGTCAGCTGCGATTAAGGCTAAAGAAGCAGAAATGATGATGGAGATGCAGCAGAAAAAAATGGCAGGAGCAGATGATGAAGTTTCAAAAATGAGATCTGAAGCAGATGATCTCATTTCACGTTATGAAATTGAATACAAAACTGAAGTAGAACATAGAATTAATAAATTAAAAGAAGATGCAGGTCAGAAAATCGAAGCAGAAAGAAAAGAACTGCTAGATAAACTTAATGCAAGCTTACTCGATCAGGTTCTCTCTAACACTAAAAATAAATTGCAAAATGATAAAGCTCTTAGTGAAAGTGCTACGGCTAATATTCTTGGAAGGTAAGGTATGAAAGAAAATAATATTGCAAAAGTATACGCTGAAACACTTACTCAACTTGGAAAAGAAAATAATTTTGATGTAGCAAAAGAATTAACAACACTGACAGAAACAATTAATACGTCTAACGATTTAGAAAATGTTCTATTTTTAGATGTCTTCTCAAATGAAGAAAAAACAGATGTTTTCAAGGCGATTGCTGATAAAATCAACCTCTCGAACATGCTTAAAAATGCGGTAATCTATCTTATTAATGAGAAAAGAATTTCACTTCTTCCTCTTATTTACAAAGAAGTGATCGTTGCGGATGATTTTGAGAAGGGTTTTATTCGTGGAACGATAGAGGGTAAGGACGATTCAATTAGTGAGGGTGATAAAGAAAAACTTATGGCCGCTCTTAAGTCAGAACTTTCGGGGAAAAAACCAGTTCTCGATTATACAAAGAATAAAAATATAACAGCCGGATATCGTGTCACAGTAGGTGATTACCAAGTCGACGCAACGGTTGATAACCAATTAAAGAATTTTAGACAATCAGTATTAGGATTATAAGTAAAAACTAACTAAGGAACGCTTGATGAGCACAATGATGAGACCTGAAGAAATTACTGGGATTATTAAAGAAAGAATTGCTAACTTTGAAACAAAACTTGATGTAAATGAAGTTGGTACTGTTTTAACTATTGGTGACGGTGTTGCCAGAGTTTTTGGATTAAAAAATGTTTTAGCCGGCGAGCTTGTTGAGTTTGCAAATGGCATTAAAGGAATGGTTCTTAACTTAGAATCAAATAACGTAGGGATTGCCGTTCTTGGTGATGACTCTGGAATCAAAGAAGGGTCAACAGTAAAAAGAACTGAGTCAATCGTTCAGGTTCCAGTTGGTGATGCACTTCTTGGTAGAGTTGTGAATGCTATCGGGGAGCCAATAGATGGTGCTGGTGAAATTCAATCTTCTGAATTTAGAAATATCGAGATTAAAGCTCCTGGTATTATTAAAAGAAAGCCTGTCCATGAGCCAGTTCAAACAGGGATTAAAGCAATCGATTCGATGATTCCAATTGGACGTGGTCAGCGTGAGCTTATCATTGGAGACAGAAAAACTGGTAAAACTGCAGTTGCACTGGATACGATCATCAACCAAAAAGGTAAAGATGTTGTTTGTGTATATGTGGCAATCGGACAAAAGCAATCTACAGTTAGACAAGTTTATCAAAAGCTAAAAGAAGCTGGAGCTCTTGAATATACAATTATTGTATCAGCAACTGCTTCACACTCGGCTCCTCTTCAGTACATCGCTCCTTATACTGGTTGTACTATGGGAGAATATTATAGAGATAACGGAAAGCATGCTGTTATCGTTTACGACGATTTAACTAAGCAAGCTCAAGCTTATAGACAATTATCACTTCTTCTTCGTCGTCCACCAGGACGTGAAGCATTCCCTGGGGATGTTTTCTATGTTCACTCAAGACTTCTTGAGCGTGCCGCCAAACTGAGTGACGATGTCGGAGCTGGTTCTCTTACTGCACTTCCTATTATTGAAACTCAAGAGGGTGACGTTTCTGCTTATATTCCTACAAACGTTATCTCGATTACTGATGGACAGATCTTCCTTGAAGCTGACCTTTTTAACGCTGGGGTTAGACCTGCAGTTAACGTTGGTATCTCGGTATCAAGGGTAGGGGGTTCTGCTCAAATTAAAGGAATGAAAAAAGTTTCTGGTACACTCAGACTAGACCTTGCTCAGTATAGAGAACTTCAGGCCTTTTCTCAGTTCGCATCTGATCTTGATGAAGCCACTCAAAAACAACTTGCGAGAGGGGAAAGACTCGTTGAACTTCTTAAGCAGCCTCAATATTCTCCATACGATGTTGAAGACCAAATCATTTCTATCTATGCCGGTACTAAAGGTTATTTTGATACAGTTGATAAAACTGAAGTTGTTGCTGCAGAAAGAGGGCTTTTAGATCATATCAAAATGAAGCATTCTGATTTAAGAGATGCATTGAGAGCTGAGAAAGTTTTGTCTTCTGAGAACGAGCAAAAGCTCCAAGAGATTATTACTAATTACATGAGTACTAACTACTAAGAATAGCTTCGCTATTCCAAAGAGGAAATAATGGCAAATATTAAAGACTTAAAAGTGAGAATCAATAGTACCAAAAGTACTTTGAAAATCACTAGTGCCATGAAACTAGTTTCTGCCGCTAAGCTTTCAAAAGCCCAAAGTAAGATACAAGGTTTCAAGCCTTACTCAAGTGAATTAGATTCAACGATAAGAGTTGCATCGGCATTAGTAGAAAATTACTCACATAAATATTTAAAAACAAGTTCAAACAAAACTGTTGGAATTCTAGTTATATCTTCTGAAAAAGGTTTATGTGGTGGTTATAATTCTTCGCTTTACAAAAAGGTGAAAAGATTTATCGCTGAAAACCCAGAATATAATTTTGAGTTTTACTTTCTCGGTCGTAAAGTCAAAGAACTTATGAAACGAGATGGTATTAAGCCAACTCTTGAGTACCATTACGAAGGTAGCTCACCTAGTTTTAAAGATGCGCAAAATGTTGCAGGGGAGCTTTCCAAACGTTTTACTGATGGAAAGATTGGAAAACTTTTTGTGACCAATAATACATTTGTTTCTGCTATTGAATTTAATAGTGAAGTGAGCCAAGTTTTACCAATGACGATTTCAGATTCTGAAAAAGAAGAATTGGAGAAACAATTTCCAGTAGCATTTAAATATGAGCCAAGTGCTGAAGAAATTTTGGATAACCTGATACCAGATGTACTTGTTTCAACTATTTTTGAAGCTTTTTTAGATGCTGTAGCAGCAGAGCATGCCACTCGAATGACGGCTATGGATAATGCTACTACAAACTCTAAAGATATGATTAGAAATTTAACTTTAACAATGAATAAATTAAGACAAGCAGCGATTACGACTGAACTTACAGAGATCGTATCTGGTGCCGAGTCATTAAACGCTTAAGGAGCACAATAATGTCTGAGAACACAGGAATTATTAGACAAGTTATGGGACCAGTTGTAGACGTTGAGTTTGCGAGTGGAAATTTACCTGCCATCTTCAACGCCCTCACACTTACAAATAAATCTATCGAAGGTGGTGAAGACAACTTAACAGTTGAAGTTGCACAACACCTTGGAAATAACATGGTCAGAACTATTGCTATGGACGCAACTGAAGGCTTGGCCCGTGGACAAGTGGTTAAAGATACAGGAGCTCCTATTCAAGCCCCAGTTGGCCGTGAAGTTTTAGGGCGAATTATCAATGTTACGGGTGATCCAATTGATGAAGCAGGCCCAGTTAAAGCCACTAAATCATATCCAATTCACAGAGAAGCTCCTACTTTTGCTGACCAAGCAACAGAGTTAGAGCCATTCTATACTGGTATTAAAGTTATCGACCTTCTTGCTCCTTATCTTAAAGGTGGAAAAATTGGTCTTTTTGGTGGTGCCGGAGTTGGTAAGACAGTTCTTATCATGGAGCTTATCAATAATATTGCGACTCAACACGGTGGTCTTTCAGTTTTCGCTGGAGTTGGTGAGCGTACAAGAGAGGGGCGTGACCTTTATGATGAAATGAATGAGTCAGGAGTTATCGATAAAACAGCTCTTGTTTACGGACAGATGAACGAGCCACCAGGAGCAAGAGCGAGAGTTGCACTCACAGGTCTATCTGTTGCAGAATATTTTAGAGATGAAGAAAAACAAGACGTTCTTTTCTTCGTAGATAATATCTTCCGTTTTACTCAAGCTGGTTCTGAGGTTTCTGCCCTTCTAGGTCGTATTCCTTCAGCGGTTGGTTACCAACCAACACTTGGTACGGAGATGGGTGCACTTCAAGAGCGTATTACATCAACTAAAGACGGATCTATTACTTCTATTCAAGCGGTTTACGTTCCAGCGGATGACTATACCGATCCAGCACCTGCTACAACATTTGCCCACTTAGATGCAACAACAGAACTTTCAAGAACGATTGCTTCTCTTGGTATTTATCCTGCGGTTGATCCACTTACTTCTTCGTCTACAATTTTATCTCCGGATATTGTTGGTGACGATCACTACAATACAGCGAGAGCGGTTCAGCAGGTTCTTCAAAAATATAAAGAGCTTCAAGATATTATTGCGATTCTTGGTATGGATGAATTATCTGAAGAAGATAAGCAAATCGTTGCCCGTGCACGTAAGATTCAAAAATTCCTTTCACAACCATTTTTTGTTGCTGAACAATTTACTGGTCTTGAAGGACAATTTGTAAAAATTGAAGATACGATTGCAGGGTTTAAGGCCATTCTAAATGGTGAGTGCGATGATATACCTGAGCAAGCTTTTTATCTTGTAGGTGACTTAAACATGGTACGTGAGAAAGCTAAGACTCTTTAATATATAGGTTAACCAATGAGTAATTTTAAATTAAATATTTATACTCCGAATGGAAAAGTGGTAGAAGGTCTTGGTTGCAATGACCTTCTTATCCCTACCACGTCGGGGATTATCAATGTTCTTAAAGGTCACACTCATGTGATCACAGAATTAGACACTGGTATCTTGGAAGCAAGAATGAACAACGGTAGCACTCGTCATTTTACTATCGCGGGTGGACTTTGCAAAATTCTAGGTGAAGAAGCGACTATCTTGGCCAAAACTTCAGAGGCACCTGAGTCTATTGATATTGAACGAGCTAAATCAGCAAAACTTAAAGCTGAGTCCAGACTTAATGATGGAGTTGACTCAATTCAAACGATTAAGTTCAGAAGAAAAATTGAACGTGCTAAAAATCGTCTAAAAGTTGCCAACCTTAAGTAGGTACACGCGACCTTTTCGAAAATTTAAATATTTATAAGCCCCTCGAGAGAGGGGTTCTTTTTTTGGAGTAAATAATGAAAACGTCATCTAATCAAATCATCCTCTTAATACTTCTAACCGTCGTATGTGTTAGCTGTTCCACGAGTCCTAAAGGTGAGTATCCATCTGCAAAAATTGATAGACCTTATAACCTACCTGTTGATGTTGCTAAAGTTACAGTGGGCTATGGGCACACTAAGGTAAGCACAGAAGATGAGAGTGATAACTTGGGATCCTCAGAAGATTATTCTAAAAATTCACTTCAAGCTGGATTCGAAGATGGAGTGTGGAAAAATGTCTCTTGGCTATATCCTATTGGGATAAGATGGACAGCATTTCAAAATGATTCTCATACCTTCGGGGTGAGCGGAGTCACCTTGTTACTAGCTTCTAGTATCTCCTTAGATTATTGGTATAGAATGAGTGAGTCTTTTTCTTTAAGACCTTTCTATAAAAATCAAAGGATGGATACTTTTATTATAGATTCTTCAAGGGACACGATGGGGCTTGAGCTTATCTATCAAGTAAATGAAAAGTTTTCTGTTTCACCGATTTATGAAGTTGGACGTTATAGCTCAGATTCTGAATTATTTGAAACTCTTTTCGAAGACATAGATGAAAGTGATATCGATGCAGATTTTTATAGTGACGGAGTCGTTAGGTCTGTTACTCTCGAGCTTCTCTATAACATCAATGAAAGATGGGATATTTTTCTTTTGGGTACCCAGGATAAAGTGATTTATGAGGATTATACTCTAGTTACTTCTAATACGAGTTTAAATTTTAATTATTTTTACTAAGGTGGGTAGTCATTATTTTTGGTTCTATAGAACCAAAAATATTTTTTTAATGTGACTACTCAATCAAACTGCCCCCATAGAACCAAAAACATTTTTTTTAAAATGGTCCGATAGGACCAAAATCTTTTTCTCATTTTTAACTCTTAAAAAAGACTTAAGAAGTTCTTGGAAAACAAAAATATAAATGTACAATATTATTAATGAAAAGATTTTTCATGATGAATACTTTTTTCGCAGTCCTCGCTGTTTGCATTGCAAACTTTGCTGTCGAACATTCTTTTCAAACGATCTCTCAATCCTTTCCTACTTTTTCAAACTCTTACAATCAAAGTATTTTAAAACATAAAGTAGATGTTGATGCACAAACTATTTCTACAGTAGAAAAAGTTTTAAAGTCAGATCCAGTGTTAAGCTCAAAACAAATAACAAGTTACAAAGCAATCGACTTCACTCCCGTCGATAATATTTCTGTAAAGCAAGCAGCTCCTATTAAGCCTAAGTATACCTTGGTAAAAAAAGTAAATGCTTTTAAGAAAGAAAAGGTTGATGCTGTCAAAACAGAAAAACCACTACCTCGTAAAAAGAAAAATCTAAATAAAGTGAGTCATTTTGAATTAAGCTTAAACGAACAAGAAGAACAAAAACCATTTAAAGTTAAAAAATTAAAAATTGTTTCTTGGAGTAAAAAAGCTTCGAACCTGCAAAGATTTGCTGAATATAAAAAATTAGAAAATACAAAAAATAAAAAAGCCATTGCTAGAATTTCAAACAATGAAACGTCTGATGTGGTTCAAACCAAACTTGCTGCCAATGATAAATTGAATTTCCCTAGAAAGCTCAAAGAATCAGGTGCTGATGAAATTAATGATGACTTAGTCTTTTTTGACTACTCAAAAAATGAGGAAAAATCTGATAAAGTCAAAAGTGTTAAACCATCAGTTCAACAAAAACTTAAACGACCAGAGCCTACTGATACCTCAGACGATAGTCTTTTGAGTATGCAAACCGCCATCGTAGGAAAGCTGGTGCAAAACAGTGCTTCCCAAGCGAACAAGGCTTCGCCAACTCCAGCAAAAAAGAAGTTTAAAAAGATTAAAAATCTTCCCAAGCTTCCTAAAAAAGATGAAGTGGCACAAGCCTCTCAGTCGGTTAACCAAGACGTTATAAATGGTTTTCTGAACGGTGAGAAAAGTGGCAAAGTAAAACAACAGCCCTCTTATGCTTGCTTAGATGAAAGTCTTCTACATAATGATCAAACTTATAAAGCCAGCTATGAAATACAACTGAGTGGAATTGATCAAAATAAGGTGAATGATAAACTATTTAATTTTGATGTGCGTTTTCATGATGACTTAAACGCCATATACAAAGATCATGGCAGTGGAAAAATCACCATGAGTACTCAAATGGCTACTCAACTTTCGGTACGTAGGGCCAGTATTTATAGAGCCGGTTATTTTCCAACAACCATGGATCTGGTTTTTGAACCAGGTCATCTCAAGGCCAACATTCCTGTCTTTAGTAATGATAAATTTAATAGAATACTAAATAGAAATAATCTACGTGGCATGGGTGCTCATCTTTTGGTTGAGTTAGATGATAAGACCGAAGATGTGGAAATAGATGGAGAGAGAACTTATGAGTATAAGTTTTATCTTGATAAAAATCTTAATATTATAAATCGTGATGATAGTGAATATTATTTTGTTCTTTTTATAGGCGTTCAGTCCGGAAACAATCTTCTCAATTTCAATACTATAGATAGAGAAACTGTGACAAAGATAGTCTATCTTGCTGCAGATGAAATTTATTATGAGCCGAACTTCTATGCCAAGGTTAAAAAAGATACTTTCTATCTTTATGAAGAAGGTCTCGCCTCTAATTGTAAACCACTCCTAGATATCAAATCAGATGACATATCTACTTGGAGCTATAAGGGAGAAGTTGCTAAAGACTCTTTAAATAAATACATCGTCAAAAATATGCAATATCCAGTTGGCCTGAGAAAATATTATGAGCTCAAGCATTTAAAAGAAAGTGTTTTTATTGGAAAATGGCGACAAGAAAGCCTAGTGGTTCCTACAGAAGCCTATATCAACTATGTCATATCAAAATTTGATCTTTCGAAATCTGCAAGCAAATGTATCGTTCAACTTAACCTTACAAAGCCTGTACGTGAAATCGTTTTTAATGGTCAAAGTGCCCACGGTTTAATGAATATGCAAATAAATATCCTAGATAGTGATGGCAAGTTCTATCAAGATTTTAGTGAACAATCCAAACGAGTCTTTTTGATGGGTGAAGATCAAGGTGTGATTAATGTAAAAGTTAACTACACGGATAACTCGGCTCAATACCTACAATCATTCTGTTCTGAATCTACTTATTTAATCGAGCAGCTATAAGTTTAACTCCAATCAATTTGTTGAACAGAGTGTGATAAAGAAAACTCATACTCAAAGACCGAAGCAGGACATATGCTATAAAGTTCAATTTCAAGAGGTCTTACAAAAGATCTTTTTAAAAAATATCATATATGATTTTAAATTAGGGTTTACAAGCGCCTCGATAAAGACCCAGTACTATACCTACCATATGCCTCGTTGCTTAGTTTGTGTTTTCTTTATTCAAAAAATGAAGTTTAACTCCCACATTTTTTATTTCTAATAAGTTGATAAAACTTTTTAGGATGAAGTTTAACTAAATCTTTGTCTGAGATTTTGAAGTATTTTCTACTGGTGAGCTCAACGTCACTGACAATTAAACTTCCTCTTGAGTAGGTCTTCTTTGGTTTAAGAAAGTGAGCATTAAGTTCTTGAATATCATAAGCAGAGCTTTTTATTTTTGAGAAAAAAGTCGCGGGCCTAATTCTACATTTGCTAACATAGATATCTATTTGTTTTTCTTTTTTAACCGTTTTGATTTCTTGAACGGGATAGAGGTTTTCTTTATAGGCAAGTGCATGAGTGAGCGCCAGAAACTCTGAATAGAAGTTCTTAACGGCAAAGCCCAGACTATCATGATTGTAGTGTTGCAAAATATAAGCGAGATCAAGACCCTTTCTCTTTCTGTACTTTTGGCGCGCTCTGACTAGTTCTCTTGTACCGGCATTATAGGCAGATATAGCCAGATCCCAAGTTCTTAGGATGAGTTTGTTTTCTTTAAGCAGTTGGAGAGCAGCTAAGGTTGAGATGATAGGGTTCTTTCGGTAGTCAATAGCGCTAGTCTTGCGGGGCATGACCAAGTTATTGGTGTATTCCATAAACTGCCAGATCCCGACTGCACTTGCTTTAGAGTGGGCTTTTAAATTAAAGCTCGACTCTAAAAAAGGAATGGTGAGAACTTCTTCAGGTAACTTAAACAGTTCTCTAAATCGGTGCATTTGATGAATATACTCGCGGCTACTTGCTATACCTTTAAAAATTTTATCTTTCTGGCCACTTTGGCTTCTAATATTGCTCGCAAGTCCTTTAAAAAGTTTTTTTCGTTTCGATTGGGAGACGGGAATTTTGAAGCCTGCTTTTCGGATGGTTTCAACCAGTTGAAATTCTCGGTGATTGAGTTTTTTAAAATTCTTTGTTTCAAGAGTTTTAAAGATTTTTTTTACCTCATTAATTTTTTCTCGCTCAAGCTTTTTCTTTAAATTTTCTTTTGCGTATTTATTAAGATTGGAATTATAAATGCTATTGAAATCGACCACATTATAAACAAGGTCAAGCCTCTCGCTATCGTGGAGCAAAACTTCGTAATAGGAATGTTTGGTGTATATCGCAAACCAGAAATTAACGTTATGTTCAAAGTATTCAGGAATGGCAAAGAATTCATGAATCCTATTTTCTGGATCTGTTAAATAATTGACTTCCTTTTCTTTGGCATTTGCAAATACCGAAAAAAGTAAAACGAAAAAACATAATCGGATCATAAAAACTCGGGTTGGCTGAGCACCTGCATCGCTTTTTTATACCCAGCTTTTACAGCATGTGAAGCCACATTGGGATTAAGTGAAAATGCATTGGCAAAAAATAATTTATAGTCATGAGGATCTGGGCAAATATCAATAAGCTTAACATTGGGATTCACATTAAGTTTACGTTCAAGCATCGCCAAGATATCTCTTCGATGAGCATTCGAGAATTTTTCTTGCTTCATATATTCTGAAACAGTGTTGAGGATGTCTATCGCCGATGCTCTTTTAGCACGACTGGCGACAATCTTTTTTTGAATTAATAAATAGATTGATTGAATGGCAATAGAAGGAAGACCGTAATTAATCAGAGATCCTACTTCATCATGATAATGATAGGGAGTGTGAGTCCATGAACTTATAATGATGTCACATCCATTATCTTCTGCGACATGAGTTGAGAGAGTCTCTCGAATTTCACCATCAATATAGTAGTTAATTTCATCTGTATTGGGGTTCTTAACCGGATAAGGCGCATAAAAAGGTGGCACCGACATACTCGCTGCAGCCGCATTAGAAATAGAGACGCCTGTTTGGTAAACAGCTGTTATATCATGACTTGGGTTGGGATAATTATAGCGTCCAAAAATTGTTTTTTGAGAGTGATCGAGTTGAGTCCCTACAATAAATAAATCAGGTATATATTCCTCGAAAGTATCCACCTCCAAAATGCCATTCAAAAGATACTTCCGAACACCTTCTGTGGAAAAAAGCCCGGGAAATCCAATAATAGGGGCCAACAAGTTTTTCACCAGTGAAGGGAACTCTTCCAGGGGGTGGTAGAGATCTCTTTTTTTAGGCTTGAATTTTCGCCTGTGAATATAAAACATATCTTTATAACTGAGCTTTTTCATCGAGCTTTTGTTAAGCCCAAAAGCCCCATTAATTATTTCTTGAGGGGTATAGCCGGTAGCGAGAAAAATACTGATCATAGCTCCTGCGCTTGAACCAACATAAGTGCCAATTTCCAAAGGCCTTTGTATATCTGTTTCAAGGGCATTGCGATTACTTTTCATGGTAAACCCAAGCTCTTCTAGCGCCAGGGTGACGCCAATATGCCACGCTGCAGCCTTAACCACACCACCAGAGAGAACAAGAGCCATTTTCTTATGTTTAAACTCAGATAAATCGTATTTACTCATGATCACTATTATAAGGGAGTATTGAGTTAAAGAGAAACGAAACTTAAATTTTGCACATTTAGCCCCTTTTCACTACTATATTTATGACTACTCAAAAAATAACAAGGATAGTTATATGCATGAAAAATGGTTAAGCATTCAAGAATTCGCCCAGTATAAAGATAAATCGATCTCTACTGTGCGTCGTTATATTAAATCAAATAAAGTGACGTTCAAAGATGATGGGGGGAAGTATTATATTTTAGTGAAAAACTATCAAGCTCCTCAAGAAGCGAATGAATCAGAAGCTCAAAAAATAGAAGAACTCCTTGAACAAAATAAAAAGTTAAAGCATGAGTTGGATGAAGCCAAAATGCTTATTCAGCTATATGAGCAAGGCCAGTTCTTATCTCAAACAAACACTCTGCCAGAAATGCCACAGTCGTTATGAAAAATGTATTCCTTATATTCTTAGTTCTGGCTTCCACACTTAGTTTCGCAGAAAGCTATAGTATGCGCCGATGTATGCTCTTGCCTATCACGGATACAGCAGGAAATTCTTTCGGTTATAAAATCTTTGAACTCCTAGAAGCAAAACTTACCGAAGAGAAATGGTGTGAGTATCAATCAAGCTCTGATGTGATCGGAATTTTTAGTAAGTATAGAGATAAGCTTTCAACCTATTTAAGAGATGAAAATGTTTTAAAAACTGTCGCGGATCGGTTGAAGGTGGGAACGATAATTAGAGTTTCACTGGAATATGAAGTTGATAAAATTAATGTTGAAATGACTGTCATTGGAGAAAATGGAAAAGATATTTATCTACAAGAAAAAGCCTTGCTCAATGAAGTCAATGAAGATCTTGTGATGACGACATTAGGTAATTGGCTGGAGCTCTATGAATCGAGCATACCTTATGATGGAAAAGTTGTTGGCGTTCTTGGTGAGCAAGTTACTTTTACGGTTCCTGGCCACAAAAATGTAAGCATCGGCCAAGACTTTATTGTTAAAAGGCTGATTTCAAAAAAACGTCACCCACTGCTTAAAAAAGTTGTTGAGTGGGATAATATTATGCTGGCCAAGGGTAAAGTTTTTAACAAATCCAGTGGACAGGGTTTAGGAATTATAAAAGTCTATACTACTAATAGAAGAGTTAATACAGGTGACTGGATTAAACTTGAAAAGGTAAACCCTAATAAAATCATTGATGACAAAAGATTTGAAGAAGAAAAAGCCAATACTTATGGGAAGCTCGGTGAGTTGACCATTGCCTTTTCCTTAGGCTCTCATACCGCTAGCACTTCTGCTGTTTCAGGAAATAACAAAATGGCAGGTTTGATCTATGGCATTAACTTAGAGGCCGAGGCTTGGATGACGAGAAATTATTTTGCCATAGGAGAATTTTCAAGACAGGTTGGAAATCTCGATAGTCAGTCAGGGAGTCCTGACTCCGATACTTCAGGTCAAAATAGTGGAACATTTAAAATTGGGGGCGGGTATAAATACCTACCCATGGGCTTTTTCTATGGACCACAAGTAAATCTCTATGGTGGCTGGGTGAAATACAGCTATCAATTAGATAAATCAGCAACCGATGGCTTTGGCACTAACTCGATCTCAGGATTCTTTTTAGGTGTGGGAGGGAGTATTCCTCTGCAGAAAACTATCCGTGTGTTTGGTTCCGGAGAAATTCTTCCTTTTGGGGATTTTAATGATGAAGATAATATTTTTGGCTCTACAGATGCCGTTTCATCTATGGCCTTCGAAGCAGGTGTTCATTATTACTGGAGTCCATTAATAAAAATTGTGGGTGCCTTTGAAGTACTTAATAATTCTGCAAAGACTGGTGGCTCTAATTCAGAAGTTAGTTATAGAGATACTTCTTTGAAGTTTGGAGGCGTGTTTACGTTCTAACATGAGAGTTAAAGAGTTAGAAAAACTTTTAATCAAACATAAAAACCTTTATTACCAAGGTAAGCCTGAAATTTCTGATTCTTCATATGATCAATTAGAAGATGAACTCCGTGCCTTAGATCCACATAACTCAGTGTTAGAGTTTGTGGGCTCTGATTTATTTAATACCAAAAAAATTGCACACGAGAGCAAAATGCTCTCACTTAATAAGACCTATAAACTTGAAGAACTTATGCGCTGGAAAGGCAGTCACGATCTTATCTCAACTTTTAAAATAGATGGCTCGAGTTGTTCTATTGTTTATGAGAAGGGAAGATTTAAAATTGCTAAGACAAGGGGTGATGGAAAGTATGGCGAAAATATTTCCAATAAAGTCCTACATATGGACCATATACCTAAAGTTCTTACCGATGACATAAGCTGTGAAATTAGAGGAGAAATCTTTTGCACGGAAGAAAACTTTGTCGCCCTTTCCAAAGAAATGGTGGCCCTAGGATTTGATAAGCCAACATCACAGCGAAATATAGTCGCTGGCTTATTGGGGAGAAAAGAGAATACCCATTTATCGAGTTATTTGAGTTTTCAAGCCTTTGAGTTAATTCAAGAAAATAACAGCTTAGAGACTGAGCAAAAAAAGTTCCAATATTTACAAAAGTTAGGCTTTTCCACACCAGAAGTATATCTCCATAAAAAAGAAAGTGATATTGAGCAAAGATTAGATGAGACAAAATCATTTATGGCCAGTGGTGATTACCTAATTGATGGATTGGTCTTTAGTTATAATGACTTGGATTTACATGCAAATCTAGGAGAAACAGCTCACCATCCTCGTTACAAAATGGCGTTTAAGTTTCAAGGGGATACTAAAATCACCACCATTAAGAAAATATCCTGGCAGGTTTCACGTAATGGAATTCTCACTCCAGTGGCCAACGTGGAGCCTGTAGAATTAAGTGGGGCGATGGTTTCACGAGTTACCTTGCATAATTTTGGAATGGTTGAACAACATCAATTAAAGGCAAAAGATGAGATTGAAATCGTGCGCTCTGGAGAGGTGATTCCTAAGTTTCTCTCAGTGGTAAACTCTTCTAAATCACCTTTTAAATATCCGGAAAAATGTCCCAGTTGCTCCGAACCCACCACGGTAGAGGATATTAGGCTCTTTTGCCACAATGATTTATGCCCGGATAAAATTAAAGACGATATTTTAAATTATATTAAAAAAATTGGCATTGATGACCTGAGTTCTAAGCGATTAGAAGAATTGATCAAGCAGAAGCTTGTGACTGATATCCCTTCTCTCTATGACATAACTGTGGAGCAACTACTTGAGTTAGATAAAGTGAAAGAAAAGCTGGCCAATAAAATCGTGACAAATATTCAAAACTCTCGAGATGTTGATCTGATTACATTTTTAGCTAGCCTTGGAATATCGGGAGGCGCCTTTAACAAGTGTGAAAAAGTTGTGATGGCCGGCTATGACAGTATAGAGAAAATACTTAAACTCTCGGTACAAGATTTAACTCAGATAGAATCGTTTGCGGAAAAATCGGCTAAAGAATTTATAGATTCTCTTCAAAGCAAAAAAGAAACGATAAAAAAATTAATGACTTACGGATTCAGTCTCGATGCACCCCTTGCAATTAACTCAGACAGCGAAATAGCGGGAAAGAAATTTTGCATTACAGGGACTCTCTCCATGAAAAGAAGTGATCTTCAAAAGATTGTAAAAGATAATGGTGGCATCGTTCAAAGTGGTGTCAGTGGAGAAACGGATTACCTCATAACCAATGATGAACAAAGTAGTTCTTCAAAGTTCAAAAAAGCTCAATCTCTCAATATTCCGATTATTTCCGAAGAAAAGTTCTTCAAACTTATAGGAAAGTAATGTCAAAAGAAATGTATGTATGTCAAAGCTGTCAATTTGAGAGCGTGAAATGGTATGGTCAATGCTCCCAGTGCCATGAGTGGAATAGCTTTATTGATAAGAAGGCTTTTTTGCAGACTCAGCTAAACTCAAGTAGCCCTGTTGTGCCGGTTGCTGAGTTAAAAGGCAAAGTGTTAGAAGTTATCGATACGGGATGTTCAGAATTTAATCATGTGTTAGGGGGAGGGCTGGTTAAAGGATCACTCTTGCTATTAACGGGTACCCCGGGAGCAGGAAAGTCCACCCTTTTGATAACGATAAGTAATAAAATCGCTGATACATTTAAAACTCTCTATATCTCAGGAGAGGAGACCGTTGAGCAGGTGGGCATGAGGGCACGAAATTTACAGCTCAGAAGTAAAAATCTCTATATCACCCATGAATGTGTATGGGAGTCGATGATTGAAAAAATAAAGCAAGTCCAACCTGAGTTTGTCGTCATTGATTCGATTCAAACAACGAGAAGCAAAGAGATAGTCGCTGGTGCGGGTTCGACAAAACAGGTTAAAGAACTCACCTTGCAAATCATGAATTTTATGAAAGAAAGAAAAATGACCTGCGTGATTGTGGGTCATATAACCAAAGGCGGAGATGTCGCCGGTCCAAAGCAACTGGAACATATGGTGGATACCGTGCTTTCTTTTAAAGGTCATAGTGAGCAAAATTATAGAATATTAGAGGCTTCAAAAAATAGATTTGGACCGGTGGGTGAAGCAGGTTTTTTTACTTTCAGGGATCAGGCTCTTGTTCCATTAGACAAGCTTGACTCACACTTTATAAGCAAGTTTGACCAAGGCTTTGGTATGTACTGCTTACAAATTAAAGGGCGAAGATCTTTTCCAGTTGAATTACAGTCACTGTTAATAAAGAACACCCATGTCCCTAAAATGATCACCAGTGGACTGAATAAGGAACGTCTCAATATTCTCGTAGGTATTCTTCAAAAGTTTTTAGGCATTAAGGTTCACAGTGTTGAAATGTATCTTTCTACTCTAAGAGGTCTGAGCATAGAAGAGAAAGAATCGGACCTGGCCATTATTGCTACCATGTATCAAGCATTTACCCAAAGACCCCTTACGAGAAATTTTCTTTTGCTGGGAGAAGTCGGGCTCTCTGGCCATATCTATCCAGATAAACGAGAAATAGACCCATCCTTTCTCCAAAAAGATGATCTTATGGTCGTGGTTGATAAGGAAAAATCTCTTGGTTATACTAAAGCAAGGAAAAATGTCATAGGAATTAGTCATGTTAGGGAGCTCCCCGATATTTTATTTTCTTGTGCTCACGACACTCTTATATAGTTGCGCCCAAGATTTTTTTGTTATTGAAGAAGAGCCCGATCTTTTTCTAAACTATAAAGTCTCTCGCATTAAGACAGATAAAGACCGTAAACTACTAAGTGTTTCAGACCCCTACCGAAATTTATCGGGAATACTGAAAACAGCTCCAAAGCTTTATGCTTTTTATTACTGTATGGAAAAACAACTTGGCTTTCCCATTTTGGGTAAAGGAACTTTTTTGCCCGATCCAAAAAATCCTGGGCATAAAATGGTCAATTATAAGTTTTCTTGCTCTGCTCACAAGAAAGACCTTAAGGGCTATATTTTTAGTAAGGTTTATAACACCTGCATGCAACCCCCGATTGATCATCCGGATATTCATGAGCTTTGTCATTTTATTGATAAAAAATATAAATTTAAACAAGTTCTTTCACTGTCAAAAAAATAGACAGTTTTATTTCTCATCTATACTTATTTCAAGCCCTCTTCTAACTTGCACTCAATTCTCTACAATGATCTAAAACATTAACAATGGAAAGATTATGACTCGTTTGAAAAGTTTCGTTTTGTCAGCAGTGGTATTAGGTGTGACTGGAGTTAAGGCCCAGGATTTAAAGCTTGAGGATATTTAAGATAAGGACGTGGTTGAAGAGATTGTCACCCATTTTACGGGAGAGAATTTCGATCTTGATAACTACCGCTTAAATAAAGATCGTGAAAAAGAATATATAAATTCTGCAGACGGAGGTCTCTATGAGCTCGTTGAAATTAAGACAAATGATCTTAATCAAGATAACGAGGTGACTTTCACAATTACGCTTCGAAAAAAATGGGATTTGGATTTTGACTCTCATATTGTAGATCTTAAACAACTCTCTCCAAGAGACTGGCGCTCCAGAGTGATCGCTCGAGACGCTAACCGCGTAGAAGTGGGAAGCATTCGCTATAATCTCAATGACAGATTTAGCGCAGGCCCTGCTGTTATTAGAAATACGGATTATATCGGAAATATTCCCCGTGGAGATGATAATCCAAAAAAGAAGATCTATGTGGGTGGAAGTATAAAAGTTATTTTCAAATAAAAAGGAATACATATGAAAAAATTAGCAGTGATGGCCCTGGTGGGAATGGTTTTTGTCGGTTGTGAGAAGTCTGGTGGTTCCGGCTCTTCGAAAGATAGAGTGCCACTACTTGATACCAGTAATAGCTCTTTTCCTTGTAATGAATCTGATGCATGTTCAAAAATAAAAAATTTAAGCATGAAACAAGCCGTAAAGCTTATGAATAATAGTAAGATGAGAACGAACCCAAGACCTGGAGATCAAATTATTGTCGAGGAAAAGGATACTGACTATGCTTTTGATTGGGATTCTAGTACAGGTCAAAGCAAAGAAGAAGAGTGTCAGGTAGTTAAAGAAACGGAAAAAACAGTTTACTCAATAGAAAAAGATCATCTTAAAGTACTTACGAAAGAGAAAATCAACAAAGTAACTCCTGAGTCAGAACTTTGCTTAACTCTACTTGATAAAGATAATAAATATTATATTTCTAAAGAAAACCTCCCTTCTAAACAAAAACCTGCTGATGCAAGTGACATTCAAAATATGGGGGATGTAAATATTAGATCCCTTTATCTTGCTAAATATCTTGGTGAAGAAGTTATTGTTATGGAGATGGCCGGAAAGTTTGAGGGAAGTTACTCTCATTCAGATTGCGATGTTGATAATAATTGCACCAACCGTACAGAAGCCTACAAAGGAGTCTTTGCTACTTTAAATATAACTTCACTTGAGCGCTCAGGATTTAGTAATACTTTGTATTCATATAGTAAGTCCAAAATAACTGGTGGTAAGCTCAATCCTAGTGATACAGAAGAAAAAATTATTGATACAACAGTTGATATGTCTCTCTTAGACATGGATATTTCAACACTGTCAGTTCAAGACAACACTTGGGATGAAGACGATCAATAGATCAGTAATATAGATTGAATTAAATAAATGGGCCTCTTAATATGAGAGGCTTTTTTAATAAATTTTCTTAATGGTTTCAGTCCACTGATGAGATTTGGTTTTAAAATAATCTTCGTTTGATGGATTGAATTCTTTGTCCTCTTTCCACAAATCTTTTACTTTAGAGAGCTCAATTTCCCCAAGGCCAACAATAGCTCCCAGAGCCACGCCATAAGCCGTTGTTTCAATCACTTTAGGGCGAATAATTTTCTTTTGAGAAAAACTAGCTTGAATTTCACAAAGTAGGTCATTCAGACTCGCTCCTCCATCGACCCTTATTTCGGCAACTGATTCCGGGCTATCAGCGATCAGCGCTTGGATAGAATCATTTATCGATAGCGCGATTCCATCAAGACAGGCTCTTGCGATATGATTTTTGTTGGTGTCTCTAGTGATTCCTAGGATTGAGGCTTTAGCTTCTGAGTTCCAATAGGGAGAAGCGATGCCGGTAAAAAAAGGCATAAAAAGCAAATGCTCCATTTGAGAGAAGTCTTCTATAGAGCGGGCTAGCTTTTCCACACTAGGAGCATCCTCAATCATATTAAGATTATCTCTTAACCACTGCACGGCAGCCCCGGCTATATAACTTGCTCCTTCAAGGGCATAACAAGTTTTGTTATCTTTTTTATAGGCCACTGTTGTGAGCAATCCATTGCGACTATAGGTTTTTTCTTCCCCGGTATTAAGCAAAATAAATGCTCCGGTTCCATAAGTACATTTAAGATCTCCGGCTTTATAGCCTGCTTGTCCAAAAAGTGCCGCTTGCTGATCACCTAGAATACAGCTTATGGGGATGCCGTCGGGTAAAAAGTTTAAATTTTTAGTTTCACCAAAATGTGTAAAACTATCATTGATTCTAGGAAGAAACTCTTTTTTTACTTCAAAAAAACGAAGGAGTTCGTCACACCAATCAGTGGTGTCTAGGTCCATTAATAATGTCCGAGAAGCATTACTGGCTTCAGTTGCAAAAACTTTATGATCCGTCATTTTGTAGAGGAGAAAAGAATCAATAGTGCCCAGGCATAAGTCATCGCTTTTTGCTGCGGATGAGACTTCTTTATTGTTTGTAAGTAACCAATTCATCTTTGTCCCCGAAAAATAAGGATCTAGAGGAAGTCCGGTTTTCTTTTTTAGTTTTTTATAGGCATCAGTGTTTTTTTTGCAATACTCATGAGTTCTTCTGTCCTGCCAAACGATGGCCTTAGCGAGAGGGTGTCCTTTTTTGTTAAAGGCACAAGTCGTTTCCCGTTGATTGGTGATACCGATGGCCTTGATTTGATCTCCGGAAACACTATTTTTTTTAAGGACTTCTTTCGTTGTATTTTCAACAGACTTCCAAATTTCAGCTAAGTCATGCTCAACCCAGCTCGGCTTAGGAAAGTGTTGCGTAAACTCTTGATTGACTTTGTCTATGAGTTCAAAATTTTTTGCATCTATGAGGAGAGCAGTCGTTCCGGTCGTACCTTGATCGATAGATAAGATGAAATTTTTCATTGTGAATCCTTAAATACTATTGTGGAGTAAGTGTCTGTGAGTCGTCTTCGAGAATAACTTGTGCCATAGATTGCCAGCGATCAGCGATACCTGTATTGGCCACACGCATGAAGCTAAAAGCAACAATAACGATGCTTGCGAGTAAAAGTATAAACTCAATAAAAGTCTGGCCAGTTTGTCTTTTGAGAACACGTTTAGTAAAATTGTCAGACTTACTAAGTTTTTTAATCGGAAATAAGTGCCATTTTAATATTTTCATCAATCTAGGTTATAATTGTATAGTTAGTAGGAGAGATTTCATAATGAAGAAAATTTTACCTTCAGCTTTGTTAGTTGCTTTATTTGGTCTGCTTTTGGTCGTCCAGATGCTTGTGCATGGCCAAAAAATTACAGCGACGAAAATAGAAGGTAAAGAAAGTAAGTATTCACTTTATGAATCCGCGCTGACGAAAATCAAAGCTCAAAATGTGAAAGGTGAGACCATCGATTTTTCTCAAATAGAGTCACCCCTTGTTGTACTTAATTTTTGGGCGAGTTGGTGTAAGCCTTGTTTAAAAGAACTTCCCTCTTTGAAAAAGCTTCAAGAAAAATTTTCTTCTCAAATCTCAATTGTTGGTGTGAACAGCGATGAGTCTGAACAGGAAAAGCATATTGCTAAAATTAAAGAAAAATATGCGCTCAATTTTGATTCCGTTCTCGATAAAGATGGAAGTATTGCTTCAACATTTAATGTGACTCGTATTCCTGCTTCGATTGTCTATTTTAAGGGTAAAATCATCCATTACTCTGAAGAAGAATTTGATTTTATGAATGAAGACTTTATTGAATTATTGGAATCTAAACTTCAATAGCGAGATTTTTTCCCCAGTGATAAGTGATCTTGTCTACACTCTCACAATCAAAAATTGAAAACCTAGGCTTAAAGCCTTTCTGAATGGTTCCTTGATTTTTCAAGTCTAAGGCATGCGCAGAGTTCAAGCAAAGTGCTGTCCATAACTGTCCCAGATTAAAGCCCATTTGTTTGGCGGCAATGGAGGCAATTAAAATGAGATTATCGCAATGACATGAGCCGGGATTATAGTCCGAGGCTAATGCGACTTTGCATCCTGCTTGTAAAAAGCTTTGTGCGTCAGCGAGTGGTTTTCCTAAGAAAAAAGCAGTGCCTGGTAAGAGTGTCGCCACAGTGTCACTTTTGGCCAGTGCTTCAATACCGTCTTGAGTTGTGCATAATAAATGATCGGCACTTAAGGCGTTAAACTCTGTGGCCAGCACCGCACCTTTATTATCGTTAAATTCATCCGCATGAATTTTGCATTTGAGATGAAGTGCAGTAGCAGCTTCAAAAAGTTCCTGGCTGTCTTTAAGTGAAAAATAACCTTGTTCATGAAATATATCTACGAAGTCGATGAGTTTATCTTCAGCAAGCTCGTGCATCAGTGGAAGAACAACTTTATGAATAAACTCACTGCTAGATGAGAAGTTTTTTGGTACGGCGTGAGCAGCTAAAAAAGTACAAAAAATTTGAACCTCATTTTTAAAATGCTCTTTTAGTCTTTGAATGACTTTGCAAATTTTACGCTCACTTTCAAAAGTAAGACCATAGCCGCTTTTCATCTCTATTGTTTTTATGCCATAGCTTTTAATGGCATTGACTCTTTTGACTCCAGATTCAAATAGCTCTTCTTCACTGGCCGTAATCGTTTTTTCCATGGTGGAGAGGATTCCTCCTCCGGCATCAGCAATGGCTTGGTAGTCAGCTCCATTTAACCGCATAGAGTATTCAAATGATCTATCTCCGCCAAAAACGAGATGAGTGTGAGAGTCTACGATCTCAGGTAAAACGGTTTTGCCATGAAGATCGATCGTCATTGCATCGGCATAGTCAGAGGGAAGTTTTAGTGTGGGGCCAACCCAAAGAATTTCATCCTCATTGAATACGATGCTTGCCTCTTCAATTTTCGAGAGATCTTCCGGGAGAATATTTCGCCCGTCTTTTGCATGAGCCGATTCAAGAGTTATAAGTTGAGAAATATTTTTATAATGCGTTAGTTCCATTAAAAATTGACCAGCCCTTGGATAGCAAAGAGGTTCGTCTTCTGAAGATTGGCAAGCTTAAATTGCAGTTCGAAAAATGAAATCTCCCAGCTTGAGTTTAAACTTAATCCATAGCTGGTTTGGGATTTATTTTCAAAAGAGTAACCACTAGGCTCTTGATAGGATCCATTTCTAAGCATCACTGGTATAGATAATCCAAGTCTTGTTTTTTCACTAAATGGCTTTATGTAATAACCGACTTCCGATAATACACCGGCAACAGGAACGCCTGCTTGTTTATAAGAAACTGTACTGCTCTCTGCCTCTTCGACCGTGGCAGTACCACTAAAAATACAACCAGAAGCGAAGTAACCTCTAAAGGCGTTGCCATACCTCAGTCCTGCTCCATAACAAATGGTAGAATTGTTGGCCAGGATATCATTGTCCTCACCATTGGCTTCATTTTTTAGATTGAGGCTGTCTTGGAACACAAGAGTTCCCGCCGAGATAAAAAACTCAAAATTATCTATACTCTTTATCGCATACTCTTTTTTCTGATTGATATTTTCAATATAATCATCACAACTATTATTGAAGCCTACCTCGTCACAAATAGTGAAATATTGCACGGCTTTGTCCGCGTTACCTGTACGATTTGTTTTATTATAAAGAGCGTAATAACTCAGGGCCTGGTGAAAATAGATAGAGTTTAAAATTTTTGGAATGTCTACATCATAAACTTCTTCACGCTTATAAGCTTTAAGTACTTCTATATGCTTGCGAAGAAAATGATGCTTTATAAGCTGATTAAAAAAATAAATGGCATTTGTATGTCGGTTAACTTTCTGAAAATTTAGCGCGAGCAGATAAAGGAGAGAAGTCGGCATCTTGTTGGTGCGCTTGATGCTATAGTACTTAGCTATAAGCTTTATACTTTGCACATATTTCTTCTGGCTATAAAGAGATTTAGCTGTTTTTAAAACAACTTGTTTTTTACTACGGGCTTGAGCATAGGTTCCAGTGAGTAGTAAAAATATAAGCATTATTCTTATAACCATATATGCACTTGTCCTAAAAACATCCATTCATCTCTAGTTGCACTGGTGGTAGAGATGGTTTTTTGATTAATGAGATCTGCTCTCAATTCAAATCGTTGCAAGGGAAACCATTGCACTCCCGGTGACAGTCTATATATATTATTGGTTTGTTCCGTGTTGGCATTGTATTGCTCAAAAGTGGTGAGATAATACAAACCCTTGGTCAAAAGGATATGGTTTTGCATAAAAAAGTATTGCTGAGGTGTGGCTTCACCTTCGGTGTCGTATCGATCTTGAAAGCCATATTCGGCCATGAGACTACTGCCTTCACCGATAGCTGATTTGAAAATGAAAGCTTTGCTATCGAGTTTGGAATCATTATCAAATGTTTCGTTTTGATAACTTACACCAAGTCTAACGTCTTTTGTTATAGAGTATTCAAACTTTGTCGCAAGACCACTCGAGCGATATTCTTCTTCCTTCTCGAGATCTCCGATAAAATATTGCACTCCTAAATCAAAGGATTGTTTGCCGTAATGAACCACGGCTCCATGAGTAGAAGAATATTGGTTATTACTAGTGACACTTCTAGAAAAAGCGGTGTGATCTGGAACCCTAATGCCAAAGACTTTATCCATTTTGCCCAAATAGACCCCCACTTCTGGCGTTATTCTTTTCCCAATATAATGCTCTCTAGAAAAGGTGAGATCATCACCGGCTTCCACATCATATTCAGCTTTACCACCGGGGATGCTATCAGAAGGCACCATGCCGTAAGTCATTGTGACAATCCAATCTTTGGCCTTTCCAAAAACTGCAGAGAGACTCACATCTGCCACCATGGTGATATAGCGTGGCTCGCCATCATCCGTTCGAATATCAGTGTCCAACACGGCCCTGCGATAATCCAAGGCAGGTTTAAGCCACATTTTCTGGGGGTTGTTTAAAAGAAAGCCGGAGCGATTAGAAAGATCTTGGTCCGAAACATCTTCTCCCATAAAAAGCCGCCCACTGAGTCCCGTGGCAGATACACCTCGGCCATAGTCATTCAGGGGTCCATTACCAAAAGGATTATAATGACAAGTTAGACAAGCGTGATAGCCCTTACCTATAAAATGTGGATAGCTAAAACCAATAACTGGCGTCAAAAGCCAGGCGGTTATTATTAATATACGCATGCCCTAAGTGTAATGAAAGTTATATGAAATTGCTATTTTTGATAGCGCTTTATGGAAATAAAATCAGCCACTTCCACGATTCATTGTGCCAGAGAATATTTGCATTTTTTAGAATTGGGAGATTTTATGAATTCTTTTTTAACGAGCATAAGTCCCTGATAATACTTCTGTTTGTGCAGAGAGTTGTTGTCTTTTCCTCGATTCTACAAGTTTGATATCTCGATTTTACTTATAATTTTAGAAAAGATGCCGATTAGTTGATCGGTTTACTCGTAATTGATTTAAAGGGGGAGAAGTGAGAGTTCTGGTACGTTCATTTATATGTCTTACTTCAGTTGTTTATTCACTGAATGCATTTGCTGGAGAAGCAGAAAGAAATCAGGCCAAAAAACTATACACTTCCTTGACGGGAAACACTCCCAACAAAACCACAGCAGATTATTATGAAAACCAATTAATCAAAAATGGTGCAAACGCCACTGCATTGGAAATTATTGAATCTAATATTGGGTTTTATAATATCACTCTTAAAAACTTTTTTACTCCTATGTCTAATGAGGATGGAACAACTTTTGCCAAGCTCAATGACACCACAGCTTTGTTAATTGGAGCCACGAGAGATGATATAAACTTCTTTCGCGTGTTTTGGGACGATATCATGTATCAATTTGATGGTGAGCTGATAGTGCTTGAAAATGGTAAGCCTAGACCACCTGTTCCTGACACTGAAGAGTATCGCAAAAAAGCTGAAACTAATGACTGGTATTATTTAGCAGATCTAGGTGTTTCGGTTCGTATGTATAACCGAACAAAAAACGATATGTATGAGCAAGCTGAAGCGGGAAATATCCCTATGGGGAATAAAAAATATTTTAAAATGACTCAGCAACAAGCCTACACCACTAAAGAAGCTGGTGCTATTGCAGGTATCTTCTCTACAAGAGGATGGGCCGAAGCCTATTATTCTGCAGGAACTAACAGAGCTTCTTTTGCATTTTTTGCAAAAAACTTTCTGTGTAAAGAAATGGAAGAGTTAAGTGATACGACCATTCCAGACTTCAGAGTCAGAAGAGATGTAGACCGTACACCAGGTGGAAGTTCAAAAACTTATAAAACTTTTTGTGTCGGATGCCACGCCGGTCAAGATGCCCTGGGTGGTGCTTTTGCTTATTATGATTTTGTCGATGGAACTATGGTTTATAATGCTCACGACATTGTGACTCCTCAAGGAGAACAAGCGGTGGTTGGTCCTGTGGCCCCAAAAATAAATGCCAATAATCTTTTTCCCGATGGAAAAATTACCACGAGCGATAGCTGGATCAATCTTTGGAACGAAGGTCAAAATGCCTACTTGGGTTGGGGGAGTGAGCTTTCTGGAAACGGAGCAAAGTCACTAGGGAAAATGTTGGCCGAAACTGAACAGGTGAGAACATGTTTATCAGAAAAAGTTTTTAAAACAGTTTGTTTTAGAGAAGCAAAAAATGAAACAGATAAAAAAGTTGTAGAGCAACTTGCTAAGAACTTCGATCAAGACGGAAGTATGAAAAGCTTATGGATTGGTGCAGCTGTTGCGTGCATGGGGGAGTAGGAATGAATAAGAAAAATCTAGTGATGTTATTTATGGTGGTGTGCTTTACTTATTCTTGTGTAGAACCAGAAGAAGTGGTGCAAAATTGTGACTCTACGACTCAAAACTGTGAGTCTTCTCAATCAGGTGATCTCACAGGAGAATATTTCAAATGCCAGGGGCGGGTCCCGGGTTTTGCAAGTATGTGCTCAGGTGATAATACTGGCCTGAGTAATGACACTCAAAATAAATTAGTGTCTATGTGTACCGCTCAAAGTAAATGTGAATTCACTTGTAATACAGACTATGAGATGAATGCTACGGGATCATCTTGTATTGAAATCGTAACACCCGTAACAACTCCTCCCGCAACTGATGATGATGATGGTGGACATTCTGTTGCAGTAAAAAACTATCTTCAAATCAATAACACTTACTCAAGCCTAACGGGAATACCTACAGACTTTAAAGATCAGGGAAAAAATGTTGATATCAAAGCAACTTTCGATGCCATCGTGATGCAACTTCCATCAAGTAGTAACCCCGAGTCTTTAAATGGTTTTAATCAGATCGCTCAGGCTAGACTTGGCTTTGCTTATTGCGATGCCTACATGAATAAAAATTACAACTCTCAATACGCTTCGTTAACAAATAGCCAAATAGCTCAGAAATTATTGGATAGTTTTTTAGATGTTGATCCAGTTGCGAATACTGCACATATGGATTTTAAAAACGAAGTGCTCGCTATTCTGAATAACTCGGATAGTTTGTTGAGTACGAATGATAAACAACGATTAAGCAAGATGGCTTGTGGTGCAATTCTGGCAAGCGCTTATGTAACTTTAATATAAATTTTGAAAATCTGTCGGGGACGTATAATGAAGAAAGATGACAAAAAAGAAAACAAAGAATTAAAGTTTGTAGAGCCAGAAGTAAAACCGTTTTTACATGAAAGCCATAAACTTCCAAAAACAAGAAGAGAATTCATCGCTCATGGTTTTATTGGAATAAGTGCTTCCGTTGTATTACCTTCTTTTGCCTCCATGCTTGTCACCCAAAATTCTGCTTTTGCTGCAAGTGCCGCTTGTGAACTCCCTACTTTTCAAGGGGGGCTTCCTTATATCTGTATCGATGTGGGTGGGGGAATGAATATTGCGGGCTCCAACGCCATGGTGGGAATCGTTGATGGGGGGGAGCACCAAGAAGACGTCTCTCCTGTGGGCTACTCTAGTTCAGACTATATAAGACTTGGAATTACGCCGAGTGAGCATCCGAGCCAGCCAGGTCGATTAGAAGGAAAGTATGGTTTGAAGTTTCATAGGGCTTCGGGAATTTTAGAAGGTATGAATTCGGTTCTTGATGGCCAGACCATGCCTAATGGCAGACCCGTGGCAGACGGTGTCGATGGTTTAGTTTTTTGTACCCGAACCTCAGATGATACAGCAACAAATCAAATCAACACAGTTTTTATGGCCAATAAAGCTGGAGCGCAAGGTGAGTTAGTTCAATTAATCGGAAACAGTGCAACTGATACAGGAGCAAGATCAGCAGCTCCTTCTGATCAAGTCAATTTAGCACTAAGACCCACCCGTGTGCGTTCAAATGGAGATGCTTCTGGTTTGCTCTCACTCGGTGACCAGCTTTCTGGAAATAGTTATTTAAGATCTAGTGATAGTGGTGGACAAGCAAGAGTGCAAAAGTTTATGGATCGTATCTCTAAAATGAGTAAGACCAGACTAGACGATCTTGCTCAAAAAGGATCTATTGGCCAAATTCAAGAAGTGCTTAACTGCTCCTTTGATAACGCCAAACAACTTTTCCAAGTTTATAGTGCGGAACAATTAAATCCTGCTAATGACCCAACAGTTATGAATGTATTTAACGGAAGTTCAGAACAAGTGGCTTCTGTAGCAAAACTCGTTATAGATAAAATTGCTGGTTCAGGAACCATCACCATTGGTGGGGGTGACTATCATGGAGGCATGGTGACGAATACTCACGCAAAAGATGTGCAAGTTGGAAGAGCGATAGGACAATGTATTCTTTTGGCCAAAGAAAAAGGTGAGAACCTGGCCATCCATCTTTACACCGATGGGGGGGTTGCCGCTGATAGTGGGGGAGCTTCTCAGCCCGCGAATGTTCTCGGTCTCGGGCAAATCGAGAAAGTACGCTGGACCGGTGATTCAGGAACTCGCTCTGCAGCTCTTCTTTTGTTTTATAAGCACGATCATGATGGATCTTCTTTGGTTCGCGCCAATGGAAATGGTCCCAGAAGACAAGTGGGTAACTTCGTTAAAGGCGGAGGGGTGCAACTGAATACTGTGATTGGAAATAGTACAGTTAATTTGTGGAAAGCCATTATGCTTAACTATTTAGCTGCTCAAGGGAGAGAAGGTGACTTTGAAGATATCTTTGGAATAGGTTCACTTCCACCTGATTATGAAAGTTTAATAAGAATGAAAAAAATAGCTTAAAAAGAGACTAGCGACTGCACGTAAATTCTCGGGGGACGTATGAAGAATAAAATAGCTTTGCTATTGCTAACATTATTGGGGACGATGATTTCTTGTGTGCAACAAGAAACTCCTGAACTCACTGAACTCGAGTGGGCCGAAGATAAGAGTATCGCTGGTATTCAATCTCAAAATGCATTTGAACAAACACTCCATCCCGTTTTAGCTGGAAACTGTGCCGGTTGCCACGGGGATAATGGCCCTCAAATTAAACATGCTTCAAGCAATCCAGGAATTTCATATGATGTCTTAGAAGAAAAAGGACTCATCAACTTTGATGATACTGCTAACTCCAGATTGGTGACTAAAATTAAAGATGGTCACCAAGGTTTCCCAGCGAGTTTCGCTGTCACTCTTCAAGAAGAAATAGATCTCTGGATCTTGAAAATGAATGGTTCCGGTGGGGACAACGATAATGGGGGAGGAGCTGGATCCGGTGGAGGAACAGCAAGTGCTTCGGAAATTGCCTTTGGCACTCACCTCCATGGAATATTCAAAGCCAACTGTAGCTCATGCCACGGAGATCAAAGCGCCTTTAGTAGACATGGTGCGAGTGACCGTTATATCGCTTTTAGTGCAACAACGGGAAACAAACTAGTTGACTTAGATAATCCAAGTGATTCGAGAGTTATTGATAAAATAGCGTTTGGACATAATTGCTGGAGTGGAAATTGTTCTCAAGATGCAGCTGATATTAAAGCAGCCATTGAAGATTGGGCCGAAGACATTGGAAAAGGTGGCAGTGGTTCTGGTGGTGGCGGTACCGGCGGAGGGTCTACATTTGATCGCGATGCTTCTGCAGAAGTTTTTAAAACAACGGTTCATCCCATTTTGAGAGCGAACTGTAAATCTTGTCACACTCCTGATGCTGGTTCACCCCAAGCTCCTTTTCATTCACAACTCAGTTATAAAGGAGCCCATGATGCAGTCATAGATACGGCTCGGGTAGATTTTCAAACGATTTCTAACTCACGTTTAGTCAAAAGGTTAAGAGAGGATAAGCATTACTGTTGGAGTGGAAACTGTAATAACGATGCAGACACGATGCAAGCGGCTATTCAAAGTTGGGCAGATCAAATTGATACTTCAGGGGTTGGAACTGTCAATGGTGCCAAGACAACTCTTAAGGGAATTCCATCAGCAGTTGTTGAGTTACCAGAAACGATTCAAGGCACTATTGTTATGCAAGCAGAAGATGCTGTGATCGAAGGGCGCTACAAACTTAAAACAGATTCTCAAGCCTCTAACTTATTTTATGTCTCTGGAGACTCGGCGCTTAGACACCCAATAGAGGGAACTGCTCGAAATATTACCCTGAGACAATCATGTGAAGCGGTTGAACCTAGTGATTTAAATGAATCAGTAAACGGACTTGTTCGTTACTCTGAGCGAAGAAGACATATCGATCAATCTGGGTATCGTTATTATTCCATGCAACTGCGTGCAAGTATGACCAGGCCTCAGTATAGAGACGAATATTTTAATGCTCTGAAAAGTGGAAATTATACCAATATCGATCGCTTTTTACTCAGAGCTGGTATCCCCGATGAAGATTATAACGGACCAGCTCCAGTTAGACTGACTAATGATAATGGGGATAATGGTGTCGACAATCGCATGAGAATGAATTTTGCTAGAACTCTGCCAGAATTTACTTCGTTTGATCAATGGAAAGCAAATGTTGAGAGTAATAACGCAAATTTAAGCGATTTCTTTGCACCAAAATATGGTCCTAATAATGATCAATTTTGGAGTGCTAATGAAAGCCAAATCAGAAATTTTATGAGGAGCAATCCAGACTATATCCGCCAGCTAACTAAAACTGTTGTTGATGAATATAGAAACTGGTTCTTTGATAGAAGAGATCCTGATGGCAATGGCCCTCAAAGTGTAACCAATTGGGATGCAGAAAATGGAATTCGCTCACTTCCTTATGATCTTCGGAAACTACCAAGTGGTGAAAAGTTTGTGGTCATGACTTGGAATAGATCAAATTATTCTCAGGCGATAAATTCTTCAATTAAGTTTTTTAACGAATTTATTGGAAAAGTGGGAAGCGATGGGCTGATCACTTATAATGAAGCTAAAGACGACAATTATTCTGAAGCTTATGCAAGGGCCCTTCAAAACATCCCTGGTACGAGCATGCCAAGAATATTTAAATATGTTTATTTTGAAGTTGTTCCCGATTCGAGAGACTTCAATGATTTTGATGTAACTCACAGAAGAAGTAATGACACCACTTTTACCAGAAGTTTCGATCTCAATAAAGGTGATGTTAATTTAGATCTAACGGCCCTCTATACGGGTGGAAGCAATTTAGATCCAAGACAAATTAGTATTAATAATTATGCCACAACCCTAAAGCCTATTTTGGTGACCAACTGTGTGGGTTGTCATGGAGATGGTTCTGGAAGGCCACAATTTGCCCAGGCTAATGATACGAATGCCTATGATGAAGCTGCTGCTGTAGGTGGTTTTATTAATTTTACAAATCCAAGAAACGCAAGAGCGGTTCAGCGCATGTTAGATGACAGACATAACTGCGGCAGTGATACCACTTGCGATAATCTCGGGAATTCAATGATTCAAGCGATCAATGATTGGAAGTCTCAAAATGATGCGGACAACGCTGCAGCAGCACAGTCCAATGACGATGGTATTATCGCCTTGAGTGATAAAGAAAGAACACCTGGTCGCGCACGCTATAAGTTTAAAGTGACTGAAGCCGGTGACTATAATGTTTGGTTGAAGATGAAGGTCACAGATAATGATAATAATGATGTACGTGTAAGAGTTCTCGATGACAAAATGAGACCGGTGCGTAGCTGTAATGGTAACCAATCCTGCTACACAACTGAAAATTTTTACAAAGGTAAATCAAATTCTGAAATTCAAAGAATTGGGTGTGAAGAGTTTAGTCCTGGCAATAGACCTGCTTGGGAGTGGTACACGCCAAGCATTGATAATAGGGACAACCGTAAGAAGTGGACCCTTGACGAGGGAGTCTATTACTTAGAAGTTGTTGAAGACGAAGTCCTTGCGGCATTTGATATGGTTGCTTTGAGTAAAAACCCAGAATTTAATCCTGCTAAAAACTTAATTGATGAAGGGCTAATCCAAAATGCGAGTCCAAAGATTTTAAAGTATGATTTAAGCTCACTTTTAGGAACATCAGGAACCTTTGAAATTGAAGTTAAAGAAAAAGAGTCTGGAGATTCTTATATCTTTAGAAATCCACGCTTTAGAGGTGTCAGTTCAAACATAAGATTTAGAAATCTAAAAATTCTTGTCAACAATCAGTATGAGTTTAGTAATTCGACATATACCAAACTTAATAGAGTGGTTGAGGGTGCGGACTCTGGTATTTTAACCAACTCATCTCTCATCGCCTTGAGTATCAATGGACCAACGGTAGATAGCTTTGCCTTTGTTTTTGAAGACCTCGCTCTGACAAGCCAGCCAGCAGAAGCCCTAGATGAAGATGCTCCGGTACCGGTCACGGGAAGAGAGTGTTTGGACCCTGATCTATTTGCACGAACGGTTATGCCGGTCCTTAATAACTTTAAACTTATGCTTAAAGACGATTATATTGATTACGCTGAAAACGAATTTCCATCGACTCGTGGTAATGAAGCAGGAACAAAAACGGTTTATAACTGTACTACTTGTCACAACGAACAACATCCTTATTTCAAGATGACAACGTTTTTTGATAGAGGGCAGGAGATCACTCAAGAAAATATTCAGACACTTTGTAATCAAGCAATCAGTCGAGTTGACTTTGGAAACTTTGAACGCTCTCTTCTTCTAAGAGGTTTGAACGGAACATTTAACCACCCTAAATTACACTTTATCCAAAAAGGGAATGTGACGGGAAGTGGAGCAAGCCGAGGTTTCCAAAAAAGCTCTATTGATCCTTCAGGTTATGCTACAGAGTTTATAGGATTTCGATTTGAAAAATGGTCTAGCTCTGAGTTAAAACCAGGCAACTATACGGGAGAGGATAGAGAGTACCTGGCCAGCTTCTTAGGAAGATATAAAACCGTCGCTTATCGAACCTACGACCGTCCGTTTGATGTGTTTGATGGAGAGGTTATTGCGAACGGTGACTCGATTAAGCAAGATCAATTTGGAGAAAACTATCTCGAGCGAAGCAATAATGGAAGGTCGCTATTCGATATTATTGATCCTAGAGATCATCTCGGTAAGCCGATGGCTGATAGGCCTCAGCTTAACGATGGCCCTTGGAAGATCAAAGATAGCTGCTATGGGAAAGACTTTGGTAATAGCAATGGGATTATTACAGACACCTGTAACAACAATTCCAACTATATTACTGAATTTGAAAACGTTAAACAGACTTATCGTGAATCAATTATTAATTGGATGAGTGAAGAGAAAAGACTCTATGATCTACAAAACTAAAGCTGCTCTTGAATTTTTAAAATAAATGCTTCAGCGTAGAATTCAGCCTCTACGCTGGAAAACTTAAATTCTAATTCTAACTTTTTAGCGAGCTCACTGACAGAGATATCTTTATCAATTAAATTCAATATTTGAGTCATGGTTTTTTGGGTGAGCTTTAGAGTCTCTAGGGCCGGAGTAAATTTGAGTGTCTTTTCACTTTTCATTTTATCTAGCTCAAGTTTTTGAGTTTTATTTTGTCCTATGAAAAACGCGACTTCTTCTTTTCTTGATTGTGACTCAAGGGGATTTTTTAAATAAAATAAGCTTTTCTGAGTGTAGTGAGATGTATGAAAATAACGTGAGAGCTCTTGCTTGAACTCTTCCGGGCAAAGTTGTCTGTCTAAATCTCGATGGTGAATATTGGCAGGACCGAGTGAGATAAATTTTCCATCAGGTTTTAAATAGTCATAAATAGCATTCATAGATTCTGGAAGACTTAAATCGAGTATATCTAAAAACCAAGGTGCGATGATGAGATCAAAGCTCTCTGGGTTAAAGGGCAGCTCAGGGAAAGAAGAAAGCACAAAGTGATGGTTATCTAAATTTTCACAGTTTTCTATATTCCATTTTTTATGAGTGTGAGCCAGATCTTTTGGGTAAAAACTATAATCATAGAGAGAGACTTTTTTGTTAGTAAAGATATCTTGGGCCATAAAAAACAAAAAAGGATTGTGGTCAGTGGAGATAAATGTTTTGTCAGAATATTGCTTGGCCAATCTATGACTTAGACCACAAGCTCCTGCGCCTAATACTAAAATACTTTGAGTCTTATGATCTATATGTTGTTTGATAAAATGAGTGTATTCATCTAGCTCTTCTGCTTCCCAACACCAATCCCTAAAAATTTGTTGAAAATACGAGAATATTTGCTGATTGGAGGGAAGAAGTTTTACTTGTTGTTGATCTATAAACAAGGCTAGCTTTTGTTGAAAAACTTCTAAATTATAGGCCTTAGCTTCGGCCAGCTTTTCATATCTTTTTTTACTGAGCTCATTTGTCTCAGAGTTAATGAGTAGTTGCAGGTAACCCAGGTAATCAGTTTCCTCAGCAATAAATTGAGTGATTTTGCTTCCCCACTCGAGAAATGAAAATTCTGGGGAGTTAAAGAGCCAGGGTATATCATTAAAAAGAGGGTAAGATGTTTTATCCGTATACAGTTCCCCCTCGTGAATTTTAAGTTGCTCACCAGTTTGGGGGCAGCAAATATAGCTTAAGAGGTGGGAATTCATTTATTCAAGTTCCCCAATTTGTTTTTCAACGACTTCTAAGATTTTAAAATTTGAAATGAGGGCCGTGATAGCATTGATATCATGACTAAAAACCCGGTCATCTGTGATGGGATCAACTTTTTCTCTTATAAGCTCTTGCACCGACTCCAAAGCCTGGTTAAGTTTAAGTGGTCTAAGAAGTTCCACGCCCTGTGTGTTACATAAAAACTCTATGGCCAAGCAGTTTTTTAAATTTCTGAGACCCTCTAGTAGTTTCCGTCCACTCGTCACTCCCATAGAAACATGATCTTCTTTATCTGTAGAGGTTGGGATAGAATCCACACTTGCTGGATGAGAGAGATATTTGTTTTCAGAAGCAAGTGCGGCCATAGTAACATGGGCGATCATCAAGCCAGAATTAAGACCTGACTCTTTTGTTAAAAAAGCAGGTAAGTCTGAGAAGGTAGGGTTCATCATTTTTTCAACTCTTCGCTCAGAGATATTCGCAAGCTCACTTAGACCCATGGTGAGGTAGTCCATGCACAGGGCCACCGCTTCCCCATGAAAATTTCCACCAGAAACAACCTTATCTTTATCAACAAAGATAAGAGGATTATCTGTTACCGCATTAATCTCAATCGATAGCACATCGCGAGCGTGATCAAGAGCTTGTCTTATGGCACCGTGTACTTGGGGCACACATCTAAGCGAATAAGGATCTTGGACTTTACCGCAGTCTTTGTGAGACTCAGCGATTTCACTGATTTCTGATAATAAGTGAGTTAAGTTCTTCGCTACTTTTATTTGACCCGGCTGTGGCTTGAGCAATGAGATATCAAGATCGTAGGCCCTTTTGGTTCCTCGCACAGCTTCTAGAGTCATGGCACAGGCTATGTCTGCCATCTTCACCACTCGCTCAGCTTCATAGAGTGCTAACGAACCTAAGGCGGCCATGACTGCTGTGCCGTTAATAAGGGCCAGTCCATCTTTAGCTTTTAATTGTGCAGGTTCTTTTTTAATAAGTTTTATAGCTTCACTAGAGGGCATCGATTGATGATTGTATTCAACTTCACCTTCGCCGATTAAGGCCAAAGCGATATGAGATAGGGGGGCGAGATCCCCTGAAGCACCAACGGATCCTTTTTCCGGAACATGAGGGCATATGTCATGATGAAGAAAATCAAACAAAAGTTCCACACATGCTAAACTGACTCCAGAGTACCCAGAAGCCAAGCAGTTCGCTCGCAACAGCATGATAGCGCGGGTGATAATTCTAGGAAAGTTTGCTCCCACCCCTGTGCAGTGAGAACGGATCAGATTGTACTGAAGTTTAGCCAAATCTTTTTTAGGTATATGTTTATCAGATAAAGCACCAAAACCGGTGTTAATACCGTAAACAGCTTCTCCCCCTTCTACGATTTTATCAACGTAAGCTCTGGAGGCTTCCATTTTTTTGCGTGACTCAGGCGTCAGCTCAATAAGCACCTCACCTTTTTTTGCCACTGCTATTTCGTAGATCATTTCTATCGTTAAGTTAGTTCCATCGAGAAAAAACTTTTTCATTATCAATTCCTTAAAGATTCAATTTGTTCAACGTATTTTTTTTCTTTGCTCCCAAAAATATAAGAGCCAGCGACCAAATTATCGGCGCCAAGTTTTATCAACTCACTTGCATTGCTATCCTTTATGCCACCATCGACTTGAATCTGAAAAGAATAGGAGTGTTTACTTCGCAATTGAGCCAGTTTATCAATCTTATTTTTACATCCTTCAATAAAACTTTGACCTCCAAAGCCAGGATTCACTGTCATAATAAGAATTAAATCTATTTTTTCTAAAATATATTCTGGGATAACCTCAATCGGTGTCGCTGGATTCAGGGAAATTCCTACACTTGGAAAAACCTTTTTTGCTTTTTGTATAAAACTATCTTGATGAGTGACTGCTTCCCAGTGAAAGGTGAAGTTATGAATGTTTAACTTGGCAAAATCATCTAAGTAATCTTCAGGGTTAGTTACCATGAAATGAGCGTCTAATTTATGTGAAGTGTACTGAGAAATTTCTTTGAGTACGGGGGCTCCGAAAGTTAAATTGGGGACATAATGTCCATCCATGATATCGAGATGGAGCCAGATGTCGTGAGCTTTCTCTAGTCTTTTTATTTCTTCACCAAGATTCATGAAATCTGCAGCAAGAAGGCTAGGGGCTATTATGGTCATGCTTTTTTCCCTTCGTTTGTAGAGATGACAATATCTCCTTTAATTCCATTGAGAAGCTCTATGTCTGAGCTAGCTTTTTTACCAGCGAGTTGTACTTGGCTTAATCTTAGGCTGCCATCAGTGCATCCAACGATAAGCTTATTAGAATCCGTATTGACTTGTCCTGGAGCTACTTTGAGCTCAGAGTAATTGGCCGTGAGAATTTTTAGTCGCTTCCCATTTAAAAAACAGTGGGTCCCAGGCCATGGAAAAAGGGCTCTAATTTTGTTGAAAGCTTCATCTGTAGTGAGCTTATTAAACTCAAGCACTCCGTCTTCTCTTTTGAGAGTAGGAGCAAAGCTGACATGATCTTCATTTTGGGGGCTAAACTCCACTTTATTTTCTAATAGTTTTTCAATAAATTCATTCAAACAAAGTGCCGCTAAAAACTTGAGTCTGGTATAAAGTTGACCACCGGTTTCATGTGAGGCAATTGCGATCGGACTGCTGTGGGCGATATCTCCCGCATCCATTTTCTTAACCATTTTCTGTATGGAGACACCGGTTTCTTGGTCCCCGTTAAGCAGAGCATATTGAATGGGGGCCGCTCCTCTATACTTAGGAAGCAGCGAAGTGTGAATATTAAAACATCCTAACCTAGGAAGAGATAAAAGCTCTTGATTGAGGAATTGGGCAAAAGCAAGCACGACAAAAATATCAATTCCCTCTGAGCGAAGCTGTTGGAGAAAGTCGTTTTCTTGATTTATATTTTGAGTTTGGAAAAAGGGAATCTTGTTGTTTTTAGCAAACTCGATCACTTCGGGGGACTTCATTTCCATTCCCCGGCCCTGCTTGCGGTCAGGCATAGAGACAACATATTTCAAATCAATTTTGGCATGGTTATAAAGCATCTCTAGTGCAGGGACAGAAAAGTCTGGTGTACCAAAAAAAACAACTTTGATTTTATTCATTAACTTTTTTGCTTCTTAGCTTTGATAAGTTTTTTCTTGAAAAAACTTTTTTTGAGTGAGCTCAAGCGATCAATAAAAACAATTCCATCGAGATGATCATTTTCGTGTTGAATACAAATACTTAAAAGTTCTTCTGCATCAATAGAATGAGCATTGCCATCAGTATCTTGATAATCCACAGTGATATGATCGAATCTTTTGACGTCTTCATAAATATCCGGAAGAGAGAGACAGCCTTCTTGGTATATTCTCTCCCCTTCTTTGTTTTTTATAACTGGGTTAACAAAAATTCGAGGATTAAAATTTCCTAAGACATATTCACCTGAGTCCTCAGCAGTTTCCTCTCGAGTAAAATCTACATCCATCACAAAGAGTCTTTTGCTGATCCCAATCTGGGGGGCGGCAAGACCAATGCCTGGGGCATTGTACATGGTATAGAGCATATTAATGCAAAGCTCTTTGAGCTCATCATTGAATTCAGTTACTTCAGTGGCAACTTTTGTGAGTACTGGGTCAGGATAAGTTCTTATTTCAAGCTCTTTTCCCTTAAGTGTGTAATCTTCTAAAATCTTTTCCATGGCAATATTTATAGCATATTGGGCATGCTTAATGAATTAAAGTCTTCTATTTTTATTATAGATATAAGCTATATAGACTAAAAATAAGGTGGGAATGGCCAGGGTAGCCACCAAAGCTGGTATTTTCCCTGAGCTTCCCATAGAAATACTAGTAGAGTGAATAAGCCAAAAGAAAATACTAAATATGAGAGTAAAAACCACACTTTTGCCAAATCCAGCAGCTCTGCGATTGGGGTTAAAAATTGACGCAACAGGGAAAAGGGCGAAAAGAATGCATATTAGCGCGAGTGAAACTTTCTCATAATACATCACCTCGTATTCTGCAGAGTTAATTTCAGTCTCTTTAAGCCGCGATATAAATTGACCCAAATCAAAAAATCCTAAGGTGGTAATATCTGATTTAAACTGATTAAAATCTTCTGGGGTTTCATTGAGTTCAATAAAGACTTGTCTGGTATCCACAAATTCTGGAAAGTTTTTTTGACTCAAAGATTGAACGATTGATATACCTTCAAGCTTCCACCGTTTCTTTGCGATATACTTTGCTGTCTGCGCACGATAAATAGAATCAAGCTTTTTATCTTCATTTAAAAAATAAACTAAGACATCTTTAAGAGCATTATTTTTAACATCAAATGCTTTAAAAGATGTGAAATAGTTTCCAGACTTATACCAAATAAGTCCCGACTTTCCGATCTGGCTGCGAGCAAGATATTTACTCTCGTTTTTTCTACTTTTTTCAAATTGATTACGTTTAACTTTATTGGCAAAGGGAACAAGATAACCGAGATTAACGAATTGAAATGCCCCCAGTAAAAGTGAGCAACCTAGGATGAGTCCATAAATCTTTTTCGCAGAATAACCAGCTGCCAGTATCGCCATGAGTTCACTCTTGGACTTTAATTTATTAAAGGCAAAAAGTGAGGCGAGCAGTGAGGTCATAGGAAGCATTTTTCCCATAAAGTCAGGTAGCTTTAGAACATATTCAATCAACACTCGGTTGAGTGAGTAGTTTCTCAAAAATCCATTGAGTATATCACCCACTGTAATGAGGAGAAATAAAACGACAATGGAGCCAATGAGTGCTTTAAACCACTCTTTGGCTATTATTTTTGAGAGTAAAAACATGACTTTAATATACTTAATTTAAAAATTTTTGCCAAACACCAAAGTGGTGGACGTGAGAAGCAGATAAAAAGTGTGCGCATATATTTTTTGTCTTCAATCCGCTCCACAAGAAGGGATGAGTATCTATAATAAAGCTCTACAAAAGCAAATCCCATTTTTGTTTTCAGCAGACTCTGTTTAAATTCCCTGAGTTCATGGGTGATAGGGTGGTCTTGTCCATAGCTTAAAGTTGCAATAAAGCATTTTTTTGATTGGATAAAAATTTGAGAATAAGCCTGGTTAAGTGCTGCATTCTGCGGGCTAGTTCCTTTAAGCTTTTTTATATACTTTCTCAGCATTTCTGCATTGAGAACTTGGTAGGGTTGATTAGCAGTGAACCTCACAAATTGATCAAGAGAGCGTTGAAAATTACGGGCAAGTTCTGGAGATTGCTCATTAATACGCGCTAACTCCCAATAGGCATGACTGATAAGCAGCATCTCGGTAACTTCTGTTTTTTGATTAAAATGGCTTGGGTTTAATTTATAGATGTCTTCAATATCATGGAGGTTAGCATGTATCCCAAGGTACTCTTTGTATTTAGCTGCAGCAACAATATAATCTTTTTTACGAAAAGCTTCAAAGCCTTGCTTCGCAATGGTTATTCTTTGCGCATACTTCTTTTGAAGAGCTAATAATTTTCGACTCTTCTCTTTTTGATTTTCTTTGGATGTGGCCATAGTTTAAAACAAAATGGAGACAGCAAATGATGTCTCGATAAATTTATCGTCTGTGAATAACCTATCGGACTTTTCTTCAATAATTTCAGCATTTTTTATAGCATAATCGACAGAAAACTTAGGACCTACCCATGATAAGCCGAAGCTCGCTCCCTTCTCATTAAGATACTTGTCGTGAAACCTACCATAACGGAAATAAAAGTACTCAAATGAATTAATTTGGATGGCCAATTTAGAAATAGCTTCTTTGTCTAGATTAGCATTATCTCCAGATCCAACATCAGCTAAAAACTGTATGAATTCATTTAAATTGTATTGCACCCCTAAAAGAGCATGGGAGTATTCTGGAATTTTATTAAAAGGATCAACTATGATAAGCCCAAAGGTCATATTCTCACTCAGCACTTGAGTGAAACCCAAAGTAAACTGATGATAATCATTATCAATAATCTCGGACTCTTCCTGGGTATATTTATAAATAATTCCCATGGCCAGATCTTTACCGAGATGCCCAGCACTTGAGAGGGCTAATCTTTTACGTTTACCTTCATCACCATTTTGATAAGTATAGGAGAGGCCGCCTTTGAGCTGAGTAGAAGTATCTTGGATAGAAATAAGTTCACTGAGACCTTCCTTAAAGTCGAGATCCCGCTGATCATCTTCTTCTTGAATGGACTTCGTATTTTTTTGATAATTAAAAGTGGATCGAGGCAAGAAAACAATTGAGGCAGGGTTTAAAAGCGTTGTTTCATTGATGAGCAGAGATCCAACACCCGCACCACCAGACTGCATTAGTCGGGTACTGTAAAGTTCGTTTATCTTCTGAGCATGTGCTATAGTAATGTTGGTTAAAAAAATGAGAATTATAAGTTTGTACATAAAGTTATTTTACTAATGATTATTTAAAATGATAAAGAATAAAGTGATGAAATACCTAATTATTACCTTACTGTTTTGTTTAACTACAAATGCCTATGTTCCCACCTTAGATTCCTTGCTCAGAAATGGGAATAATGTGGATGTGGCCAATAACACCATCATCGTGAATTTAAAAATCCAATCTGAAAAAACAAATGAAAAATCTTTTCGCTTACAGGTATTTAATGAACGCGAAGACTATCCTAAGTTAGTTCAACTGCAATATGATCAAGGAAAATTTTCAAGTAAATATCTCTACGATATTAAAGTCGTTCCTTTTCACAGCCTAGATGCTCTTTCAAAAAACAAAGAAAAGATTGAACAACGTTTTTTCTTCGCTATTATGCGTATGCTCATGACAAATTCTGGGGATTTACTGATAGAGCTTTTTAGAGAACATGGGATCAATGTCCCTACCAACCAGCAGTTAATTAATAAAGACAAACTGAATCTTCTTAACGACTATAAAAGATATCTGGCAAAAGTTAAGAGTGATTCTTCATTACGAGATGAGCTGAATAATCCTATGCAGCCGAAAGATTCTGAACAAGAGCAAAAAGTTGATGAGATCATGGCCGAGCCCTTTTTAAAATCTGATGGACTGGTGAAAAGAGTTAAGTCTGGGGACTTTTTTAATTGGGTGGTTCATACCGAAAATTTATTTATTCGCTTCGATAACACTCACCGTATAACAGATTTGAGTTTAAAAACCAGCGCCGGAGAACTTAAAGCAAGCTTTGGCAGATTTGTCTTGGTTGGTGGAAGTATTGAGTTCCCTGAATCAATTGAATTTAGCCTACCCAATGGTGAAACCTATTTTGTAAAATCTTATAAGGGTATGATTATCTCTGATAATTCTAAGAAGTTTTATAGACGTCTTTAAGCCTATAAAAAAGATATTAGCGATAATAATATTAATAACACCCCAGAGCCCTCACTCTTACTTCTGTAAAAACAATAGCTTAGCCTGTTTAAGTATTTTGCTCAAATGACCGATACAAATAACGAGAAAGTTGAATTTTTAAGGACTTGTTATGAAAAAGTATTGGTTAGGAGTTATTTTGGCGTTGAGCTTGTCTGCTTTTGCGCAGAATAGTACTCAGGTGTTAGAAGCGTTATCCGACGGTCAAAGCAGCTGGTCTACTCAATTTCGAGATAATAATGGGCAAAGTCCAACAGGCTCTTCCGGTGATGTAGAATTTGAAAAAACAACTGATGCTGCGGATTCATGTTCAAGAGAAGATCAAAACTCAGTGCCTTATTCTTTCTTCGCTTCTCTCTTGCAACGACCTATGCAAATTTCACAAGATGCAACCGCAGGTACGATCACCCTTGATGGTGGGATGATGATCAGTAACTGTAATAATATGCTTAAATATAATTTTTCTAGACCCCAAGATGGCAGGCCTTATTTATTTCAGGTTGAAGTGAGAAAGCCTGCTGGCTGTAATACAGAAAAATGTAGTTACACGGTGGCTTTGGCCAATGATCCAGATAATCCTCAAATTAGAAACGAAGATGTGGAGATGGAGTTTGAGCCAAACTATTGGGGCTATGTCGCCTGTTTGGAAGCTGCAGGGGTGGTAGAAAACGGTGAACTCAATCCCAATAAAATTATTCCCGCTCCTTTTAACCATCAGGAAAACGGTTTAGTAGCCTCAGAAGAAGTTCTCTTTTACTCTCGTGGTCCAGAAGGAACCAGACAGGGGGCAAAGTATCAATCAAAAAGTTCCATGAACAATGGAACGTGTGGTTTTTATGAACAAATCGTAGAGGGGGGATTTAGTTATACCTCAGCTGATGATATTCGCGCAGCTAATGCGCAAAATTTATATGAGCGTCTCTGCGCCCAAGGTGATCATAATGTTATTGATCAGCATTTACCTGAACTGCTTGAATTTAGAAATCTCTATGAAGACCTTATTGAAGTCAGAAACGTTGATCTACTTAATGATGTAAAAGAGCTCCACGAATTACTTAAAACAAATGATTACTCTGATCTTGATGCTGAAGAATTTAGAGAGATCATCGAAAAGTATTACGATAAAATTATTTTGCCTTTAAAATCAAAAATTGCGAATAAGTATAATCAACTTCGTAGCACTCCTCGTGGAGAAGCTAGGGATCGTCTTAGAGCTGAACTCAATGAGTTAACCGCTAAGCTAATGGCTTATAATAAAGCTCCTTATCTCAACGCAGCTGACTATGAAAAAATGAAAGATTTTGCTCGTAAGGCCCCATTAGAAAAACAAGCTTGGCGAGATGCAGCTCTTGTTCTTTACACATCTAATAACACTGCTTTTCACTATTCTCGTTATAACGAAGAGGTGAGAGCAAATAATAGTGATATGCGTGAGTTATCTATCAGTGCGGCCAATGCCCTGATCAGAAATTTTGTTGCAGACGAGCGTGATGAGCTTGCGGACTTAGGACGTCTTGCCAGTAATCCGGATTTAAGTATCGCGCAAGAATATGCACGTGGTGCACAGACGATTAAAAGGTCACAGCAATATAATATTCAACAGCACAATAAATTCGTACAAGAAGAGCAACAACATGCTTACAGTCATTGTATGAATCCGAGAAAGTATTGGATCAACCGTCAGAAATGTATGCAAGAAGTGCAGCGAAATATTATGCTGTCTCAACATAGAACCCAACAATTTAACCAAGGACTTGATTCAACCTATGCCACTCAAATACAACAGGCACAGAGGTGGGCGCAAATCGAAGCGGCAAGAAATGGTGGTCAAGCTCCAAGTTTACAGATGCAACAACAGTCTCAATCGATACTAGGTTTTCAAAATCAACCTTATCAAATGCAGCAGCAACAGAATCAATTTGCGATGAATCCAGGAAATTACTTCGGCCAGGGAGCAATGCAGGGAGGAGGACAAAGTTTTAGTTTTCAACCCCAGCAGATGCAGTTTGGTGGCCAACAAATTCCTCCAGGGGGAGTTCAAGGAGGATTTCAAGGTGGCGCAATGGGACAGTGGGGATTCAATAGAAATCCAGCTGGGATGCCTCCTCAGCAACAAGGTTATTGGGGCTATCAACAAACACAAATGCCACAGGCCATGGGTTATTTCCAAAACTCGCAATATGGAGCTGGTAGCCCTATGATGGGTGGACCCATGGGCGGACAAATGATAGGCGGCGGAACACCATTTAATTTTTAGAATTCTACAGCGAGTCGCATTCCTGTGCTCATAACATTAGTGGTGCTGAGTTCATCTTCATCATCACTAAATGCATAATAATCACCCACAACATGGTATCCAAGAAATCCTGAGAACATCACTGATGGATTCCATTGATATTCAAAAGCGACATCAAATTCGTAACCAAGGTCATCAGACTGATCTTCGGTGGCGACAGCATCTGACAGCGCCCTTTTAGCGTGGTTATAATAAGACTCACCCTCTTTCGCTGTTTGATCAGCTTTTGCCCAAAGAGCTGAAAGTTTCCAACCCCATTCACCTTTTTTGTAATGAGCAAAAAGCTGAGCGTAAGTTGAATTCACAATAGATGAATCAAAAACATTATAGTCGTTATTATTGAAACCATAATAGTTATAACGATACATAATTTGGGCAAGCTGGTAGTTAGGGTGAAGATAGAGACCTTCGAAACTATCGGTATCACCATTATCCCCTTTGACCATACCTGCATTGAGACCCACATTCCACTTTGTATTGATTTGGTATTTTGTTTCAAGAATATAAGCATTGGCATCAAAGTCAGCATCATCAGTGCCGTAGGCACCCCCAACCTCTCCGCTCATCATAGGAATCTCAAGACCGAAAGAAAAATCTTCCCAAGACTTGGAAAAGAAAACATCAATAAGAGTGACATTTTGTGAACCACCGTTATAGAGATCATTATCTCCTTCAACTTCTCTTAGGGCGTAATAAATTCCAAATTTTAATTCTTTTTTTGCATCATCATAGAGGGCGGAAACACTCGACTCATAGGCATCGTTACTTCCGTTAGGCTCATCATTGGTACTTAGTTTTGCCCACATAAGATCGAGGTGAAAGTTTTGGATCTCAAGCTGAGCTTCAAAACCTTCATAGCCAGAATAAAACATGTCATTAGACTCAGTCCCTGCGTTGATCACAGCACCAAGACCAAAATGTTTAGCAAAACGACCGACTCGATAAAGAGCTGTATCTGCATAAATTTCCGCATAAAGTTGGTTGAGGTTTAAACCAGAGCTTGTCGACTGAGTGTAATAAGAACCTGCGTTCGTTAAATTGCCACCCGGTCTTGTGGTTGAACTTCCCATGGTTTGAGAACGAGCTGTCGAAGTTTTTCCACCAGCATTTCCAGTAGAGAGCTCCCCTTTAATCGTCACTCCATCGTTGACAATAATATTTGGATTCAGTTGCAAGATCATATTTTGAAAGCGAGCATTGTCTTCACCTTCTGGAGTAATACACATACCTTTATCGCCATCACAGTTATCATTAGTTCTTCTAAAGTCTGTTAGTAGGGTGCTGTCGAGTTCAAGGCTTCCTTTCCAATCAATAGGAACAGCAATAGCAATTTGAGAGAAAGAAATAATTAGTACTAAAAGCACTCGCGTAGAAATTTTGTGCACAATGGCTCCTCATTTTCATATTTAAATATAAGTGGTAAAAATAATATGAAAACTAAGTTCAACTGGCAACAAATGAAGCGGCTCGTCTATGGGAATGAATATAACGCCTGGCAAGAATACACTCTTATGGGTTTTTAAGATAACAGTCATATCTGCGGTGATCATTTTGTTCTTAGTCATGGCGTATGTGTTGTTGGCGGTGCATGAAGTACAATTGCAAATCGAAGCCACCTCAATTCAAAAAACTTCTATTGACCAGGCACCATCAACTATTGAAGCAGGAACGAGTGTTTACTCTCATGTCTTAGAAGATTATTTACTTTATTCAGTTTCTCAAACTGAAGAGCCACTTGATATTAATGATCCTTTAATTATCGAAAAAAGAAATAATAATTATTTTGTAAAAGAAAAACTCGAGCTGCCTCCTTTGATGGAAAACAGCTGTGCGCTGTACCGGTGTGTACAGCATCGAAAGAAATTCACAGAAATTCCCGCATCAATTTGGAAAGCTTTATTAGGCACAGAAGACTTTCGTTTTTTAGAACATAGAGGGGTCGACCCAGTCGCCATTGCGAGAGCGATTGTGGTGGATATTATTGCCATGAAGTTTGTGCAAGGGGGATCAACTCTCACTCAGCAATTGGTCAAAAATCTTTTTTTAACCAACGAGAAAAAACTTTCTCGTAAAGGGAAAGAGCTCGTCTACGCCCTGTATATTGAAAACGTCTTGACCAAAGAGGAAATAGTGACTCTTTATCTCAATGAAGTTTTTTGGGGTGTTTATCAAGGTGTTCAATTAAAGGGGTTTTATGCCGCCTCTCTCGCTTATTTTAATAAAACTCCACAAGAGCTTGATGAGTTTGAAGCCACCGTCCTAGTGAGCTTTTTAAAAGGCCCCAATTTTTATCACCCCGTCAGGGGCTTAGAGCGTATGAAAAACAGGGCCCATGCGGTTTATAACAGACTCATAGATATTAATCTTTTTAGCGAAAACCAATCCTTGGTTTGGAATGAAGAGCGATGGATGAAGTGGAGTGATGATTTCAAACAACGAAACCAACAAAATACCTTCTACTCTTACTATCTTGCTTCGAAAAATAGTGATCAGCTCATTGATAGTTTTGATAAAATGACTCTTTATGAAAGTGTGGAAAAAATAGAAGAATTTTTAGCACCGAGGACCAAAGGGGCAGATGTAGGAATAAAAATTTTTATCGCAGATAAGGATTGCAATGAGTTTAACTGCCCACAGGTTTTTTCTTATTATTCAAAATTTGAGCGAGATAAAAATAAAGCCATGACCGGTGAATTCCACCAAGTGGGAAGTCTGTTTAAACCTATGGTGTATGAAAGCTTTATTGAACTTGGTCGCGACTATAATGAGTATATCTCAACCGCCCCCCTCACGCTTAATCTTAAGTCTGGAAAATGGACTCCCAAGGATTACTCAAGGGCCAGCGAATCAGAAGTACAACTTAAAGTTGCCTTACAAAAATCAAAAAATATTCCTTTGATCAGAGTCGCTAATGAAATTGGATTTCAAAAACTGGAGCAAGCTCTCGTCCATAAAATCCCTCGGCTTAAAACTCCCTTGGAGGAATTTCCAGCTCAGCTCCTGGGCGCGCTGGAGTTATCCATGGAAGAAGTTTTTGTTACCTATAGTAATTTTATTCAGAATAAATGTTTAGAAATTAAAAACAAAGACAAAGAATTTGAAAATTCAGTTCTCTATTATATGAGTGTGGCCAGTGAAACCACGATAAGCAAAATCGCTAGAGCACCTCTGAAGTATGCGAATATTTTCGGAAAAACGGGGACCTCAAATAATGGATTGGATAATTGGTATTTTGCTTTTGATGGCAGAAATTATTACGTCCTTTGGTTTGGAGTGGAGTCTGAGCGGGATAAACAAAATCTAGCTCGGGTCTCAGGGGCAGTGAGTTCTTTTCTTATCTTTCAAAACTTTATTAATCACCGGGGAAAACAAATCTCAGAGATCATATGTGACTAATTATTCTGCGCCGCGCGTGGCATTTCTTGAGCGTTCTTAAGTATTTATCCTTGCCAAATTTTTGAGCAGTCAGTATATTTTGAACATCAATAAATTGTAGGGGTGTCGTCAAGTGGTAAGACATCAGATTTTGATTCTGACATGCGCAGGTTCGATCCCTGCCACCCCTGCCACTTTTAAGGAGTTTTATGAGACGAATCGTCCTTGTATCCGGTACTTCTAATAAAACCCTATCCAATAAAATTTCCGAATTTTTAGATGTCCCCCTGGTTGACCCGCAAATAAGAAGGTTCGCCAACGGTGAGATTTTCTGTGAAATTGAAAAAAATGTTCGTGGTGCAGATGTATTTATTGTGCAAACCACTTCGGCTCCCGTGAATGACAATCTGATGGAACTGCTGATTATGATTGATGCGCTTAAAAGGGCATCCGCTGACTCTATCACCGCAGTGGTTCCTCATTATGGATATTCGAGACAGGACAGAAAAGCCAGTCCTAGAACACCTATATCCTCGAAGTTAGTGGCTGATCTTTTAACCGTGGCAGGGGCCAGTCGAGTGATCACCATGGATCTTCATGCTGGTCAGATCCAAGGTTTTTTTAATATACCTTTTGATAATATATTTGCTTCCCCCGTTTTTCTTAAATACATCAAAGACAATATCGATTTAAGTAATCTTACCTTGGTGTCACCTGATGCTGGGGGAGTGGAGCGAGTTCGTTGGTATGCTAAGCGATTAGAAAAAGACATTGCCATGATCGACAAAAGACGAACAGGACCTAATGTGGCTAAGGCCATGAATATTGTCGGGGATGTAAAAGATAAAGATGTCATTATTGTTGATGACATGATTGATACCGCCGGAACCTTGGTGGAAGCGGCAGCAACCTTAAAAAAACATGGTGCCAAAAAGATCTTTGTTTTCGCTACTCATGGAGTCTTCTCTCCACCAGCGGCACAAAGAATCTCAGAATGTGATAATCTTGATCAAGTGATTGTTACTGATACGATTCCACTCACTGGGGAGATGAAAGATACGGGGAAAATCACCGTGCTTTCAACCGCTGAAATTTTATCCAAAGCTATTCATAGAACATTTAACCATGACTCTGTCAGTTCATTATTCATTTAATAATGATTAAGTTAATCGTTGCCCTCGGAAACCCTGGTGCTGAATATGAACTTACAAGACATAACGTGGCTTGGCTGCTTGTAGATACCCATCCTAAAATCGCAGAGAATAATTGGAAAACAAAATTTAAAGGTGAGTATACTGACTTCAGTGTTCAGGGAGAGAAAGTCTATGTTCTCAAACCTCAAACCTATATGAATCTGTCCGGTGAATCTGTGCAGCCCCTTTGTCAGTTTTTTAAAATTGACCCTCGTGAAATTTTGGTTGTACAGGATGAATTGGACCTTCCTTTTGGACAAATCCATTTCAAACAAGGGGGTGGGCTGGCAGGACATAACGGATTAAAGTCCATTGCTAAGCACCTAGGTACTCAAGATTTTATGCGTATGCGCATAGGTATCGGAAGACCACCGAGGGGAAGTGTTTCGAATTGGGTGCTCTCAAAATTCCCCGCTGAACTTGATACTGAACTTGGGATAGTTATGGAAAAAAGTAATCAAGCTCTCGATTATCTGTTGGAAAATGGCTTTAAAAAAGCCTCTAACACGTATAACAAAAAAGATTTTTTAGCTCTTAATTAAAGTATTTTTCTTGGAAATCTCAGCTAGTTAATGTAGTTTTATCTCTCACAAATAAGGAGTTTTCATGGCGTTAAATGTTGGAATTGTTGGTCTACCAAATGTGGGAAAGTCTACTATTTTTCAAGCTATAACCAGTGCCCCCGCTGAGGCAGCTAACTATCCATTTTGCACCATTGAACCCAATGTTGGAATCGTCCAAGTTCCTGATGAAAGAATTGGCAAAATTACAGAATATATTAAACCCCAAAAAGTAATTCCTGCTGTTATGGAATTCGTTGATATTGCTGGACTAGTCGCGGGTGCTTCCAAAGGGGAAGGTCTAGGGAACCAATTTTTGGGTCATATTAGACAAGTTTCGGCTATTGCCCATGTCGTCCGTTGTTTTGAAGACAGTGATGTCGTTCATGTGGCAGGAAAGGTTGATCCCCTCTCGGATATCGAAGTTATAAACATAGAGCTGGCTTTTGCTGACCTTGAAACAGTTGAGAAGAGAATTTCAAATCTGGCTAAACTCATGAAGTCTCATGATAAAAAACAAAAAGATAAAGCCGCTATTGCAGCCCCTGTACTTGATCGTTTAAAAGCTGCCCTCGAGCAAGGAAAGCCTGCTCGAAGTGTTGAAATGGATGAGGAAGAAAGAGAAGCCATTAAAGACCTTCACCTCATAACCATTAAGGACATGCTATATGTTTGTAATGTTGATGAGGATTCTATTGGGGAAGACAACGAACTCGTTAAGGCGGTTAAAGAATTAGCGGCGAAAGAAGGCTCCAAGGTTATTAAAATTTGTGGAAAGATTGAATCTGAAATATCGCAACTTGAAACTCCCGAAGAGAAAAAAGAATTTTTAAGTGATATGGGTCTTAAAGAATCAGGCTTAGATGTTCTCGTAAAAGCGGGTTACGAATTATTGGGTCTTCAAACTTATTTTACAGCTGGTGTTCAGGAGGTTCGCGCCTGGACCTTTGAAAAAGGTATGAAAGCTCCTGAATGTGCGGGGATTATCCATACTGACTTTGAAAAAGGCTTTATCAAGGCTGAAGTCTATCACTGCAGTGATCTCTTTGAGCTTCACTCAGAGGCCAAGCTTAAAGAAGCGGGTAAATTTCGAATTGAAGGTAAAGAATATCTCCCTAAAGATGGAGATGTGATGCACTTTAGATTTAATGTCTAATTTTTAAATCCAACGTGAATATCAAAAATCTTGTTAAACTTTTCTGAATCATTAACTCCATGCTCAGGGTTGAGCAATTTGTAAAAGAACATATTTCTAAAGATAAGTTTGACGTACTTCCGAGTTTCTAAAAAAGGAATATTCTCAATATTATCCAGCATACTTTTTTGAGCGTCCACGTAATCCCTTTCTTGCCAATCATCTATTCTGCTCATACCTGCGTTATAAGCGGCTAGTGAGTAAACAAGATTGTTATCATATTTATTGAGAAGCTTTGTAAAAAAAGTTGTTCCGATTTTTATATTTAGCGCCGGGTTGTATAGCTGACGCGTGCGGATTCTTTTAAATCTTCTGGCCGTGCTTGGCATAAGTTGCATCAATCCTCGCGCACCCACGTGAGATCTTGCATATTTATTAAAGCCTGACTCCTGTCTGATGAGGGCCATGGCAATAACCGGATCAAACTCTTTAGTGTTTTTTTCAATTTGAGATTTAAATGGGCTAGGGAAGAGAATTTTAAGAGTCTCTTGGTTGACCGTTAATTTTCTTTCATCAATAGTTTTGTATATAAATTTGAAGCTTTCTAAATAATTTTCATTCTTTTTTAATTTATTCGCTGCTGCGAGTATATGAACTTCTAAATCAATTCCCTCTCTCTCATTTAAAAGCTGTTGAAACTCAAGGTTGAGAAGTGTGCGGTTATTAGCTGCACTCCAAGCAGTGGTTCTCTTGAGCCAAGCATGGTCAAATGTTTTTGAGTCAAAATTGTTGCTCTCAGGTTTACGTAGTGAAGTTAAATAGATTTTTTCAGGTGAGTCTTGAGAGTAATCACTGATTGTTTTAGCAGCAAGTATAGAATAATAGCTCAGTGGGTTCTCGTGAATCGTGGCTTTGAACATTTTTAAGGCATTCTCTTTATTGCCTAGTTCTAAGTTTAAATAGCCGGCCCAAAAACTAAGTTTTGAATTTGCGAGTATCTCTTCTGTTTTGGGAACATAGTGATCGAGAGCCTTGAGCGCCTTGGGGTAATTTTTCCTAGATATATAGGTCCACATGTATTCGAAAAGACTCGTGTGGAAATGGGTTTTCTTTTGAGAAAGTAAATAACGGTAAACATAGCGGGCATGCTTGGGCAGCTTTCGCCTGTTAAGAGACTTTCCAAAAGCGAGTAAAGCTTGGTTGATTTTTTCTAGCTTGTAATATTTCTGATTTTTTTGAGCAAAGCTCACTACCTCTTTCACTTGTCTCGTAATGTAAGTTATATCTTTTGCAGAGAGTTTTTTTTGTTGGTCTATAAAGTCTCTTAGGGCCTGGGTGTTTCCTGTAAGCTCTCTATAAAAAATTGAATGGGTGGTGTTAGGTTCAATCTCTTTGGTTTGTATAAATTGAGTAAATTCAGGTGTGAGGTGCAAGTGACGAATAAGATAGGGCGAAGGAGTTAAGTCTTTCGAAGTGTAATAATCTGCTATCTTATCGCTGTATAACCTGTGTAATTTAGAGTGTGATTCAATCTCTTGTAAAAAGCTATGAAGTTCTTGTTGTTGAGAATCTGTCAGGAGATATTCTAAGTGATCAGCAAAATCTTGGGCTAAGTTTATATGAAAACGATAGCTAAGCCTTTTTTCTTTTCCTAAGAGATGAAGATAATTCTTAAAACAAACAGAAGACAAATTTCTTTTTAAATAATTATGGACGAGATTTTTTGAATCCTCTTTATAGCTTCTACATTTTTGAATCACTTGAGATGAAGATGTGAGCCTTTGAAGCTGCAGTAGCTCATTTGGCCAATAAGCATAATCTTTGAATATATTATTTTGATTCATATCTTTGGCCAAAGATTTCATCAATCTTTTATTAATGACTTTGTTGTGACTCAATTTCAAAAGTTGAGTAAAGTTTTTGGCAATTTTTTCTTCGGTTTTGGTAAGCCTGGATTGAGGACTATGACTCATCAAGGCATAGTTCTTTATAAGATGATTAGCGGCATAACTTGATGCGGAAAGAAAAAATAAAATTGATATTAGTCCATTCCTATAATTCAAGAAGCCTCCTGCTATTTTCTTATTATAGTTTAGCATTACAAATATAAGAATTTAAGTCTAGAGCAATTTTGTTTTATACGCGATCATTTGACTCGGTTATTTCTTTGAGCTTTAACTGAATCTCATCTAAAACTGGCTTCTTATCTTGAGGCACGACTAAAGCAATATTCTCAATATAAGCCGCCACTTCTTCTAAGTATTCGATTTCTGTTTCATCCTTATTGCGAAAATAGTCTATTGTCAGATTGATTTCCTCGGCTACTTCCGAAAAATAATCTCCATCTCTAAAAGTGAGAGGGTAATTGGCTCCTCCATGTCTGACTTCTTCAAGATAATTGGTCAATTTGTAGATTGGTCCTGCAATTTTATGCGTGAGAAAAATACTAAGAACAAAAACGATTCCAATAAAAGAAAATTGGATCAGCAGAAGTGTGTTTATTAATGTCATTCTGTTTTGAGCAAAAACCTCTGCTTGCTCAGGATGCATTAAGATTAATTTCTCAAAAAGATCATAAATCGTCTTGGGGTACATTATACTTCCCAAGAGCACTAGAATACAGATTAACAAACTAAACTTGTACTGGAACTTTGGGTTGATGATAAAGATATTTCTATTATTGGCCAAAAATATATCCTTTAATTTTGGTAATACTCTCGTTAATATCACCAGTAGTTTAATTATATTTAAATTTTTATTAAATAAAAGGACATTATGAGTAATCCGACAGAATTAATCAGTCACGTTCTTAACCCTGTAACAGGGAAGTCACTTGTTGATGAAAAAAGAATCATAAATTTTCAAGAAAAAGGTGATGATGTTCATCTCAGTTACAATCGTGATGGTATCTCTCCTGATGAAAAAAAAGTTTTAGAAAAAAATCTCTTAGACGCTCTTTCAAAAAAATACGCTGAAGATAATATTTTTATTTTTTCACAATCTGAAAATTCTCAAGATACATACTCAGCCCTTGGGAGCCAACCTGAGGAAAAGACAACTAATCCTGCACAGCTAAAAGTGGGACATGGTAGCGTAGGAGAGAAAAGAAAAATCTCTGGGGTTAAAAATATTATTGCCATCGGTTCTGGTAAAGGTGGAGTCGGTAAGTCTACCGTCACGTCGAACTTGGCTATTACTTTGGCCAAAAAAGGCCATAAGGTCGGCATCATTGACGCTGATATATATGGTCCTTCCATGCCGATGCTTTTTAACAAAAGAAATAAACGCCCAGACGCTTCAAGCGAGCAAAAAATTATTCCACTCGAATCTTATGGAATAAAATTTATAAGCTTTGGAAGTTTTATCCATGAAGATGAGCCTGTTGTTTGGCGCGGTCCTATGTTAGGAGGAGTGCTTAATCAATTTTTCTTTGAAACGGCTTGGGGAGAATTAGATTATTTACTTATCGATCTCCCCCCAGGTACCGGAGATGTTCAACTTTCCATGGCCCAGAACTTAGAAGTTGACGCTGCTATCGTTGTTTCCACTCCACAAGATATTTCATTATTAGATGCTCGAAAAGCTCTTCATATGTTTGATAAAATGAATCTTCATGTTCTAGGAATGATTGAAAATATGAGTTCATTTATTTGTGATGCATGTAATAAGGAACATTTCATCTATGGTGTAAATGGTGTTATGTCAGCATGTAACGAACTAGGTGTCGGTTTTTTAGGAAGCTTACCCCTGGAGTTGGGCGTGCGTAAAGGCGCTGATTTTGGAAAGCCATACATGGCCAATGAGGAACTCCATCAAGATTCGAAAGTTTGGAAAAACTATCAAGAAATTGCTTCTCGTATAGACAGTTATTTCCATCCAGATGATAATAAGAAAAAGAGTCTTATGAGCAAATTGCTCAAGAAGTAAAAGGTTTATTTTGAGTGAAAAAATATTAAACACTATTGAAGAACAGCTAGTAAACAACTTCACTGGTAAGATTAATATTTTAAATGAAGAGACGAAGCAATTACTTGGAGCCATTTATTTGAGTGACGGTGAGCTCATCAATGCCAAGTATATGGGGGGAGAAGGCGTTAAAGCTTTTTATAATTCCTGTATTGATGAGCATTTAGGTAACAAACAAGTTGAAGTCGTTGTGGAGCCAGAAATTGTTGATTTAAGAGAAAGATATATCAACACTTCTTTTAGTGCACTCAAGAGAAAAATGTACGACATTATTGCTAAGTATAAAGAGTCAGTGAAGCACAGACCTCCAGATGATTTAAAACTTTTACTTCTGACTTCCTTTTTGACTTCAGAAGAAGATGTAAGTGCTACAGAATTTAGTTTGATGTGCACCTTGTCTGACTATAATTTAGTTTCTGATATTTATAAACACAGTCCTCTGTTGGACTATGAGATTACTAATAGTCTGGTTTCATTAAGAAAGAAAAAAGCTATTAAAGTTGTTCAAATCAAATAAGGATGATTCGTATGAGCGATGAAAAAAAACAAAAAGAAGAATTAACAGTTAAAATTGATAAGCAATTAATTGCAGACCTGGAGCTAATGTCAAAGAATTCAGGAAAGCAAGTTGATGATTTAGTCGCTGTTGCCATTAAGAGATTTAGATCTTCTCATGCAGACTACATGGGGATTAAACTAGACTATCCTTAATGATTCATGCCAGCCATTTTATTGCTGGCAGTAAACACAAACTCCCTCAGTGTTTCTTTTAAAGTTTACAGGACACTTGTTAAAACACATAAACTTTGATTTATTGGGTGCGTTTATGCGCTCTTGTCCCGGAGGGCAAGCTGGTACACATTTTCCAGCGACTTTTTGGTGACCAGGGTTGCAGCCTGAGCGAACGCATTTTCCTGTATCCCAGTCTCTTGATTCTTTAGCGCTACACTTTCTCACACATTGATTATTATATATTTCCTGATTTGACCTGCAATCTCGAGCTGCCTGACAGTTTCCAGCTCTGTTTCTATTGTGACCGGGTGGGCATATGGGTTTACAATTACCATTAATACGTTCATTGTTTTTGGGACATTTAGGCATACACCTGCCATTGACTTCTTCAAAGCGACCACTGCACACACTGACACAGATTCCTTGATCATTTCTCTTTTGATTATTTGCACATTTTGATAAACATCGATCACCTACCCACTCCCGTGATCCGCCACAACTTATGCATAAATTTTGAGCATTTCGCCTCTCGTCTGCTTTGCATGGACTCACACATTCAAGTCCCAGTCTTTCAAGTTCACCATTACATTTGGGGACACAGTATTTCTCATTATTATGGTAAACCAAATCTTTGACATTTTTATCACAGTAACATTCATCTGCAGTGACATTGGTATTACACTCTACGAGCTTTTTCATGGCGTAAGCTGGTTGGTTAAATGCCGCCAGACAGAGAAGTGCGAGTATTAGTTTCATTTGGAAATTCCTTTATTTGTGGCAATCAGACAATTATAAACCGAGTTTAAGGTCGTACAACCTTAAGTTTGAGTTGCCTATTTTCTGAACATTTTCTAGGGGGCCGTTTAAGTTTTAAACACTTCAAAACTTAGCTTTAGACTGAGTTATAGTAATTACAGTCACTTATCTCGTTTCTAGGTGTCTATTTTTGGCACAGACGTTGCTTTATATAAGGCACTAGAGGAGTTTAAAATGAAGGCGCTTAAGAGAGCAACTTTAACATCATGTTTGGTGTTCACATTTTTGGTAGTGGCCATTGGCGGTTATAATACCTTGCAAGTTGAGTCGGTTCAATTTAATCGTAATTTATTCGATATCAAATTGGCCAAACGACTGGATGAGATTAAAGGTGAAATCACTATTGGGCGTATCGCTGCTTCGGTTCCTAAGTTGAAAAAAACCTCTACCGATCTTATCAAAAAACAAGTTCAAAAAATAATACCTACAAAAGTAGATGAACCTGTTGAGTCAGAAGTGCAGGAAGTTGTCGAAATGCCAGAGCCTGTGACTACTGAAGATCTTGAGTTATCTTTAACAGGGGGACTATTCAATAAAAAACCACTTGATAAGAATAGTGCTTTTAGTGGAAGCGCTAAAATTATAGATGGTATTGTTGAAGAGGTTTCTGTAAGTCTCCCCGATGGAGAAGGATTTATCATCAATACTAATGAGAGAATGGTAGGAAATGTTTTTCAATATGAAGACACCAGAACGCGTGAGATGAAAAGTGGATTATTTTATAAAGTAAAGCCTGGTGTATTCATGGTGACTCTTACTAATGATTCGCAATACCCAGGGCTAAGACTTGAATTTAAAACTGAGCAAAACGTAGCTATGGCAAATGAAAGTAATGTGGATAGTAATTGGAGCTTAGATGATCAGAATCAAGGGTATCCAGTTGATCAACAGGCTGAAGAGCAAGCCTTTAATGAGCAAGATAATGGCTATGATTCGTACTCAGAACAGAATAACGAATATGACTCCGAAGAATCATCAGCACCTAACACTTTTGGATTTAACTTTCAGAGTTAAAAAATTTCAAAAAGTGTGACAAGAGTCCAAAGTGCAGCTGAGGTAAAAAGAGGAATCGTGAGGTTGTCATCTATCTTAAGTGGCAACATTTCAAAGAGACAGCACACAAGTCCAAGCAGAAATGAAATACCTAAGATAAGAAATGTCACAGAGTACGTGTAAAAAGCAAGAACTCCAAAACAACATAAGAATGAAGCTATAAAAAAAGCAGTGCTCCCTTCAAGGGTTCTCGTGGGTGTAATTTTATGTTTTCCAAATCTAATTCCAACAATAGCGGACAAAGGATCAGCAAAAGCTAAGGTATAAATTCCAACCAAGGCTATAGGCTTGGGAAACGTAATAACTGTCAATAAGACGGCCATAGCATAAGGCACCATCGCAGATTCTTTAAGTTGCTCCTCAGCTCGCATTATAAATTTGGTAAAAGGAATAAACTTTGCCGCTTTCTCGGGATAGTTAATTCTAATCTGTTCAACCAAATAAAGAACACAGGCAAGAGTACCTAATAAATGTATCATTTGTGAGTGAGTAAGTGTCAGTAAATAGAGTGTTGCAAAAACCGACCCATTGGCCATATGAAAAAGTCTTCTCGCAAGCTGGAGATTGTGACGAGTGGCTAGTTTGGGGTCTCTTGCAGTTTCGTCCCCAGTTTCAATCACTTGTTCGAATATATCTGCTTCTGTACTTTGATCCCAATTATAATCAATATTATTTTGCTGCATATAAATCCTTGTCCTATGCCTATCGGCTTAACAAATGAAAGCTTAAGAGACCTCGTAATTTAGGCTATTTATAATAGAATGTGAAATAATTACAAGCTAATTGTTAGAAATATATTAAAGACACTCACAAAGCTATCAATCTAAGAAATGTTCAAGTATTAAAAGGGGAAATTTATTTAAAACACAATAGAAATAATTCTTGTGAGGAGAAAAAATGAAAAACATCGGTTTATTAATGCTATTAACTTTATCCCTGAGTGTCTTTGCGACGGAGTCAGTAATCTTAACGAAAACTTATAATAAAAATGATAAGTGGGAGCTTTACCGTACTCAATATAAAGTAAACACTGACCTGGGAAGAGCTTGGTTTAAAATTGAGCTAGCGGATATGAGTCCTTTCGACGATCTTGATTATCAGGATGCTAGAGTGATGCCTGAAGGTATGTATTTCGACCAAGCGACTGGTGATATTATGATTAATGATACTGTTTGTGCCACGACTAAGAGTTCAAGAAGATATCTAAAAATTTATCCTACTGGAAACTGTGAAGTGCGTGGAGAAGAGCGCAAAGTTCAAATCGATGATGGCTATAATATCATCACGAAAAAGCAACTCAATATTATTTTAACTGTAAACTAATCTAAACTCTTAAGCTCAGCCTCAAGTTCATTGCTTGTGTGCTGAGCTATACTTCCAACATAGAGATCTATTCTGGAAAAAGGCAAAGGAAATTTAGCTTGATTCCAAGACTTGGTAAAAATCTTTGCTTTTGAGCAATGGGCCCTTATAGGAACAATGGGGAGTTGAGATTTTTTGGAAACGGCACATATTCCCTCTTTTACTTGATAAATGGGACCCCTCGGCCCATCAACAGCAAAGGATAAGCTGTATCCTTCCTTCGCTTTTTTGATTGCTGCCAATAAACCTGAGACTGCTTTTTTCGAAGAAGAGCCTCTGATCGTGGTGTAGCCGAGAAGTTGTGCGGTCGTATTCATAATCTGACCATCTTTAGAGATAGAGATGAGAACACCTATTCTTTTATTTCTAAAATAGTTCATCAGACAAAGCTCATCTTGATGCCAAAATGCCATGAGAAATTGATGGGAATCATTGGGCGATGATAGCCGTCTTGCTGTTTCAAAAAACTCCCGATCTTTTTCATTTTTATAGTGAAGTCTAATTCTTAAAGTCATTCCGATGACCCTAACGATAAGATAAGCGATAAATCCAAGGAGTTTTTGTTTCATGGCTCTATTATATAAAAAAAGGAGTGTCTTAAACACTCCTTATTTTATTTCTACAAATTGAATTTTTGGATTAATCCATGATCTTTTTAAATTCTTCAGTCATGATCGGCACAATTTTATAGAGGTCACCCACAATACCATAATCAGCTTTAGTAAAGATGGGTGCATCTGGGTCTGTGTTGATCGCAACGATAACTTTGGAAGTTCTCATTCCTGCGAGATGTTGAATCGCACCAGAGATACCACAAGCAATATATAGTGAAGGGGAAACCGTTTTACCTGTTTGTCCAACTTGCATATCAGGGCTGGCATAACCAGAATCAACAGCCGCTCTAGAGGCACCAACAGTAGCTCCAATAACATCAGCAAGCTCGTGTAGAATTTTGAAATTATCTGAGTTTTTCATGGCACGTCCACCAGAAACAATAATATTCGCTTCGGTCAAGTCAACTTTTTCACTGGCCGAGGCAATAATTTCTTTGATTGTCGCTCTGATTTCCCCTGCGCTTACGCTGGTTTCAGCTGCTTCACCAGCTCCACTTGAAGGAGATTCTGGCATACCAAGAGCGTTAGGTCTGACAGTTACAAAATGTGGTTTTGGACCTTGCAGTTCTACTTTAGCTAAACATTTACCAGCAAAAAGTGGTCTTGTTCCGTGAAAAGTATCACCTTCGAAAATAAAATTTGTGCAATCACTTGCTAGACCTGCATCAAATTTGGTGGCAAGTCTAGGCACCATGTCTTTTGCAAGAGCTGTCGCTCCACACATAACATAGTCATAACTTCCCGACTTAATAAATTCGTGAAGTGCATTTGAAAATCCTTCAGGAGAATATTTATCTAAATTTTCACCTTTAAGTTTGTGGACTTTAGCTGCACCATACTCGGCTAAAACTTTTACTTGATCATCACTAAGATCACCAATAACAGCGACATCAACATTTTGACCAGACAACTTACCCAAAATTTCAAGTGTCACAGGTTTGATTTTATCATTAGAAACTTCTGAATATACTAATACATTACTCATTTTTAATTCCTTTCTCTAAATAACTTTCGCTTCATTTCTTAAAAGACCTACAACTTCAGCGACAACTTTTTGCTGCTCACCTTCATCCATGGCATCAAATTTTTTCCCTGCTGGTTTTTCTGGTGGAAGTTGAAAATCGCTATACTTAACCTTTCTATCATCAGCACTCACACCGACATCAGCGAGAGTGAGTTGCTGCATAGGTTTTCTTTTCGCCTTCATAATACCTGGAAGCGAAGCATACCTAGGGGTGTTGATACCTTTATTCGTCGCTAAAACACAAGGAGTGCTGAGCTCATAAATTTCGATGGCCCCACCTTCAACTTCTCTTTTCACAGTTACTTTATCTCCATCTTGCTCAAATCCAACGATAACCGAAACACTTGGTAGGTTCATCATTTCAGCAAGTATTTGAGGAACTTGTAAACAGTCATCATCAATACCTTGTTTTCCAGCAAGAATTAAGTCTGGTGTTTTATCCGATTTCTCAATCGCACCTTTGAGCGCTTTAGCAATTGAGTAAGAATCTAAATTATCTTCTGCCTCTACTAAAATCGCTTCATCTGCACCCATGGCCATAGCCGTTCTCAGTGCCTCTGTATCTTTAACTCCACCAACTCGAACGACAGTTACAGTTGATCCAGCGTTAGCAGCTTTAACTAAAAGCGCCTGTTCAACCGCAAACTCGTCATAAGGATTCATAATCCATTTAATTGAGCTAGTTTCGATGAATGTTTTGTCACCATTAGGTTGAACTTTTGTTTCCGTATCGGGAACTTGTTTAACACATACAAAAATGTTCATTTTTTGTTCTCCTTAATATTAATTATTTTCCTAAAATATCTTTAGCAATAACAAGTCTTTGAATTTGACTCGTACCTTCGTAAATTTGAATAAGCTTGGCGTCACGCATAAGCTTTTCGACAGGGTACTCTCTTGAATAGCCATAACCACCAAATATTTGTACCGCATCTGTTGTAATTTGCATACACGAATCCGCGGCCATGGCTTTTCCAGCAGAAGCGGCGCGCGTATTGGGTATCCCTTCATCGGCTTGCCACGCTGCTTTTTGAACAAGAAGTCTCGAGGCATCTAGTTTCATCGTCATGTCTGCGAGCATGAATTGAATGGCTTGATGTTTCGCAATGGGAACACCAAATTGCTTTCGTTCTTTTGCATACTCAGTTGCACATTCAATCGCGCGTCTCGCACCACCGAGTGCGATGGAAGAGACGAGAGGGCGAGAATGATCTAAGGTTTTCATTGCAATTTTCCAACCGTCCCCTTCTTTACCTAATAAATTTTCTTTGGGAACTTTAACATTCTCAAACTGTACACTTCGAGTGTCGGAACAGCGTTGACCCATCTTTTCTTCTTTTTTTCCTAGAGTGATACCTTCCAGATGGGCAGGGACCACGAGGGCGCAGATACCTTTATGTTTTAAGTTAGGATCTATTGTACAATAAACGAGTAAGAGATCTGCATATCCAGCATTGGTAATCCACATTTTTGAACCGTTAAGAAGATAATGATCTCCATTATCTTTTATGGTTGTTTTTAATCCTGCGGCATCAGATCCACTCCCTGGTTCGGTCAAGCAGAAAGAAGCTAAGATAGGTTTTTCTGTAAAAGGTTTTAAGAACTTTTCTTTTTGCTCAGTGCTTCCCCCTATCACTATGGGTGTAAGGGCAAGGTCATTACACATAATAGAAGTATACATTCCCATACAACCATAAGATAAAGCCTCTCCAATAGTAACTGCGTCTAGCAAACCAAATCCATTCCCCCCTACCTCTGTTGGTAGGCAGGTGTTCACAAACCCTAGCTCCCAAGCTTTTTCTATGATGGCCTTGGGAAATGTTTCTTTTTCATCATGTTCCCTTGCGACAGGAATCATTTCATTTTTTGCAAATTTTAGAGCGAGATCAAACATTTCCTGTTGATCATTTTTTAAATTAAAATTCATCTTGCACCTAAACTAAATCGGCTTGGCCGTATTAGAAAAACTTTTAGGTATTATAAAGGTTTTTTGGATGGTTTCAAAGTAGGGGAGTTCTGCTAGTGGCAGTGTGACAAAACTTCTTTCATTCCATGAAGGATGAGGGATCACAAGGGTTTTTGAGGAGTATTTTTGTAATCCCCAAAAAATAATATCGATGTCAATAACTCTGGGCCCTTTTGGGATATGACGGACTCGTCCAAGTTTTGTCTCAATTGCAGCAATCATTTTGAGCACCTCTTCTGGCTCATGGTCTGGGAGTTCAAACTCTAAAACTTGATTATAGAACTCAGGTTGATTAGTGTATTCGATGGCATCTGATTGATAAATGCTACTTTCGTCAATGAAGTTGAAGATTTCACATAATGAGTTTTTGGCCAGCTCTAAATTTTTTAGTCGCTCTCCCATATTCGAGCCGGTTGCTAAAATTAAACTCATTGCTCTTGCTTATCTTTATTCTTTTTCTTTTCTTTCTTTTTCACTGAAGGATTTTTGAATTTATGCTGTTCGATGAGAGAGGGTAAGTTTTTTTTCTCCGGGGCAACCGGATCCGTCTTTAATCCACAGGAACATAAAAAGCATAAAGTTAAGAGAAAGATTTTAAAATTCAATTGCAAATCCCAGGCTCAATATATCTGTTCCCAAATCAGCTTTTAAAAACCAGCCTGGAACGAGTCTTCTTAATAGTGTAACTCCAATGGCGAGCTCTGAAGTCTGTAGACCATTAATGGCATCTGTCTCTCTTTGAGCACGTTCCCTTGCTTGGTCGGTATCATTTTCAACAAAACCAGCATCTGGTGAAGAAACACTATAAGTTTGAAAACCAATATAGGGCATAATATAGGAATAAAGCGGGGCCTTGAAAGTGTATTTAAATCTTCCTGTGAAATTACTTACAATTGTTTGAGTGCCTTGTGCTGGAAATCCATCCATTTGCACTCTACCAAACAAACCTTCTACCCAAAAATTATCTGAAAATTGATAGCCCCACGAAAAAGCAAACTGAGAGTGAGATTCAGTCGTGGCTTCACCGGGAACATCATGACTAAATTGAAACTGATTATAAGCAACGGAGACAATATTATCAGGCTTAATCAATCTATTGTCTTTATAGAAGTCACTTAGATCTTCATCTATAAGGGAAGTGTCATTAAAAAGATCCTCTTCGCTATTTATAGATGGAGCTTGATTTTCAATGGGAGTGTTTTCTTTTTTCACGACAAAGAGGGCCGAGTCATCTCCTCTTTTGATTTGTACATCAAGACCTTTTGCCATTTTGGACCATCTTGCTAGTGAGTAAACTTTTAAAATTTTGATCCCCACTTGCCCGTTATGATTTTTAGCCACCACAGCTCTCGCGACTGGACCTGACTCTCTTAGAACCAGGGTGATAAAATCACCTTTATTCATGAGCTGATTGGAGTTAGTGAGAATAAAAATTTTTCCAGAACGTGAAATTATTTGAATGGTCTCAGTAAACAAGTCGGCCGCATCACCAAGTAACACTGAGGAAGAGCTCTGGGAAAGTAAGTCTTGTGCATAAATCTTGTTTAGACTTGCTGCAAAGGCCATCATGAACACAGAGAGGCATATAATCTTAGAAATTCTAATCATATCGATATTTTAGTAAACTCGCTGCCATAGGTAAACAACGATTAACAGGCCCTGTTAGATGATGACATAATAAATATTACTGATGTTGTTTGACTGTAGCACTCAGTTTTTGCTAAATTTTGTACATACACAATATATAGGAGAATTTTATGAGTTTGGCTGCTTTCAACCATCTATCTAGTGGTGACAATAAAATGTTCGTTGTTGTTGCAGGTAATATTGGGAGTGGAAAAACAACTTTGACTCGTAAATTATCTGAACGGCTGAGCTGGAAACCACATTTTGAATCAGTCCAAGACAACCCCTACCTTGCAGATTTTTATAAAGATATGACCAGGTGGAGCTTTCCCCTCCAAGTGTATTTTTTAAATCATCGTTTTAATACCCATAAGATGATTGAAAATGGTTCTTTTTCTGCCATTCAAGACAGATCAATTTACGAAGATGCAAATATTTTTGCCCGTGCTCTTTTTGAGCAAGGTGATTTAGATAAAAGAGATTATGAAACCTACTGCACTCTTTATGAGTCAATGATTCAATACCTAAGCTCTCCCACGTTAATGATTTTTTTAAAAAGAAGTGTCCCTAAGCTTTTAGAAAGAATTAAAATGCGAGGAAGAGATTATGAACAAGCTATTCCTGTTGATTATCTAACCAAGCTTAACGGTTATTATGACGAGTGGTATGACTCGTATGATCTTGGTAAGTCACTTGTTGTAGACACCGATGAGCTCGACTTTTTGGAAAACGAAGACCACTTCAATAAGCTTGTGCATAAAATACATGACTCTATTGATCAGCAGGAAATGTTTTTCACTTACTAAATATTCCGTAAAAAATTTTTATGTAAATTTTTGCCTAGCCGATAAATTTTAAGAAGTTAAGTTATACTTAGATTTAAGTACGCAAGGAGATTTATATGAAAGTTTTATTATTACTAATGTTAATGCTTGGATTAATAGCATGTTCAGGATCAAAATCAACTAATGAAGCAGATGAAATGGATACTGGTGTTGAGCTAGCAGACGCTGATGAATTTAGCGAAGATGGTGGAGAATTTGGTGATGATTTCGCTCTAGAGGGAGATGATCTTGCACTCGATGCTGATGCACCTATGGATTCTTTTGGTGAAGAAAGTGGTGCTCTAGATCAAACTTCTGAAATGGGAGCTGATGCTTTTGCTGATGCAGGAACAACTGCACCTGTGGCAATGAGTGGACAAGAAGGTTCTTGGACAGTTTCACAAGGTGAGACACTCATGATCATAGCTTTTAAAATATATGGAGACTATGGCCGTTGGAGAGATATCAAAAATATGAATAGTGATAAACTTGCTGGATCTAATACAATTAGCTCTGGAATGGTTTTAAGATATGAGGCTCCTGCTGAACCCTTTATTTGGAACCCTGAAGGAAATCCATACCTAATTAAAGTTGGAGATACTTTGGGTAAAATTTCAACAACGACTTATGGTACGAATAAGTTTTGGAAAAACATTTGGGATAATAACACTCCGCTTATTAAAGATCCTAACAAAATTTTTGCTGGTTTCACTATCTACACTCCTGTGATTGAGGGTAGAGATGTTGCCAATAATTAATAATAAAGCTTAAATATTAAAATATTTTGGAGCAGGCAAAAGCCTGCTCTTTTTTTATCTATGAAGAAATTTGCATTGTTTCTACTTTTATTGAGCTGTTCACATATCCCATGGGATAAGTGGTCTGAAGACAAGCCTGAGGAGATTGAGCTTACCTCCTATCAAAAATTTTCCAAAGAAGACTATAATCAGCATCTCCAATATTTCAAAACAATGTACTTGACCGATAAGCAACGTGAAGTCATACCCTTAAAAAAACAGACGAAAGAGTATTTAAAGTCACTCGTAAACAATATCACTCAAAATAATGAACTCTTTTTTACAGGGCAAACAGAATCTGAGTTTTTTATGATTCGCTCTCGCGTTCCTTTTCATTTCTCACTTCCTGGCAGAAAATTCTTTTTTTCATCTAGTCTGATCGAGAAATATATAAAAAACGAAACAATGCTTTACTGCTTGCTCGTCTATGAATTGATAAGAAGTGAGCGCTATATCTATAATAAAACAGTGATCATTCCAACGGGAACACTTTCTACTTCCCGAATCTTATCATTATTGCGCTTGGATACGTCGGATAAAATAGAAATTCACAAATGGGCTTTTCATATCTTGAAAAGAATTGGACTTGATACAGATAGTTATTTAAGTTGGTTACAAATCAAAAACAGAAACTCCTTGGACTTTGCTCTTCAATTAGGTGACGTTCAAACGATTTCAAGAGAAGAGTCACTTTTTAAAGCTTTTTTAATTGAAGAAGTGAAAAATATATCTAGGGCCCCAGTTTATAAAGGATCATCTCGAAACTTCTATCGCTTTCTTGATGAACTAAAAGGATAAAGTGAAACCAGAATTAACGGAAAAATTATTTATAGAAGAGTTATTCGAAACAAGTATCTCTAAACTTGATTCGGGTAAAAATATTGCTCTCACTAATATTGATCGCCTTACAGGAGATGCTTCGACGAGAAAGTATTATCGACTCTTTACTACTGAAGATACATACGTGGCTTGTCTCGACCAACCAAGCGAAGATAATTTTAGCTATTTTGTTGAGCTTCAAAGTTTTTTAAAAAACAATAATATAAGAGTTCCAGGTATCTATGATACAAATTTAAAACGTGGCTATATTCTGGAAGAAGACCTCGGTGATAAAACACTTTTGCAACTCTTAGCCGAGCTCGGCTCTGTGAATGAAGAATTTAATATTTATAAAAAATTGGTAGATCAATTATTAAAACTTCACCAAATTCCTGATTCGAAATTAAAAGAAAGTGGCCTCTTTAATCGTTCTTTTGATTATGAAAAGTACATGAGTGAAATCGAGTTTACCTATAAGTTTTTCTTTGAAAAATTTCTTAAGGTCAAAGATAAGAAAGTTGAAAGAGACTTTTTGAACTTTTATTCCCCGGTGTGCAAAAGACTGGCCCGTGAAAAAAAGGTCCTCACCCATAGGGATTTTCATTCAAGAAATGTCATGGTGAAAAAAGATGAATTAATCATTATCGATTTTCAAGATGCGCGAATGGGGATTCCACAGTATGACTTGGTTTCTTTTCTTGAAGATAGTTACTATGATTTAATGGGAAAAAACAAAAAGACACTTATTGAGTATTATTATGAGAACCTTCCTCAAGATATCCATGAACAAGGGAGCTTTGAAAATTTTTACGGTCTCTATCAGGACATGCTTTTACAAAGAGCTATTAAGGCCATAGGGAGTTTCTCTTATATTTATGAGCTTAGAAAAGACGTTCGATACGTGAAGTATATTGGTTATACTTTAGAAAAAATTCGAAAGACAATGATGGATAATAAAAAATATGATGACCTCAGGCTTCTTTTGAGTAAGCATTATTATGAAAGTTGATCACGTTCTTATTCTTGCAGCAGGTAAAGGCACCCGGATGGGGACAATTGGCCAAAAGTTACCAAAAGTACTCTGGCCAGTTTTCGAAAAATCAATCATAGAGCTTGAAATTCTTTATGCTCAGTCTCTCGCTCCTGATGCTAAAATTTATATTAATACCTATTATCATAAAGATATAATTCTTAATGAATTAGAAAAATTAAAAACCAAATATAGCTTTCAAGTTATCGAGGAAAAACAGCCCTTAGATATTGGGGGGGCTATCCATAATTTAGCTTCCCAGCTCAATTATTCTGGAAACCTTCTTGTTATCAATAGTGATCAGTTTTTATTTTTTTCAAAATCAAAATTAGATCAAGCACTTGAACAAGCAAGATCTAATGACGTTATTCTTTTTGGTTATGATGTGAATTCGAGCTCAATGTATAATGGGCTTGATGTAAAAAATAATCAACTCCAAGGGATCGTGGCGAACGAAGAAATTCCCCGGGATAAAGTTATTCAGACCTATTCAGGAATTTCACTTATTAAGCTTCAAAATTTAAAAGAACATGAAGGGCATAGTAAATTTTTTGAAACGGTGGCTAACCCAAAACTTTCAAGGGTAAGTGTGATTAATTTATCCCAGCTGGAGTATTGGGATTTCGGAACTATAAAGCGCTACTATAAATCAATGTTCGATTTACTGAAACAAAATGAACAGAAATCTCAATTCTTTAAGTTTCTCTTTGAATCCAAAAGCATAGATAAGAAAAAACTTACGTCTCAAGGTTATGGCACCACTACAGGCATCAATTTAAGTGACATTATGATTGAAAATGCATACCAATCAATCGTATTGAAGCTTGATGGCCCAATATCTGTGCAAAAAGATGTGCGGGAAATTATTTGGAAAGGAGATCGGATTCTGGTTGAGGATGTCTAATTTTGACTGAGTCATTAGGACACACCTGCATACAAATCCCACAACGAGTACAGCTCCAGGAATCAATGATGTATTTTTCACCATCGGTAAAAATAGCATTTTCAGGACATAAAGGCCTACAGAGATCACAATTTATGCAGCTGTTGTTTATTTCAAACTTTTCAAACATAATAAGATTTTACCAGTGATTAGGGATAGAGAACAATGAAAATATTTTATCGTAGTTCAGTAGTATGGAATATCATTCTATATTGTTATTTTTCAGTATTTTTTCTTTTACTGCAGTATATTTATGTCAATATATCGTCTATTTCAAATAAGATCATAGTCACGGGTTTTTTTACTCAAACCATCCATATTTATTACTTGGTTGTGACTTTGATCACCCTCATTGCTATCTATAGTATGAAGAAAACCTCTGTTTATTTATTTTTCGTCCATGTGCTGTATACTTTTGTACTCACAGCATTCAACCTTCAGCTTGAGTTTTCAAAAATAATTATAGTGATGACATTTTTCTATTTGGTTATCGCTTATTATTTATATCAGTTCTATAAATCGGAACTGTTAGAATCTTATTATAATTCCAATTATCAAGAGACTGATTTGTTTTCACCTATGCTCAAGAAAATAAATGTCCAAATCATAGACTTAGAACAAAAAGAGCTCGCTCGTGGTTATCTGACCAACTGGTCGTATGAAGGTTGTTTTCTTTATCTTGATGAGCCAACTCAACTTAAAGGTCGAGTGACGGTTCGTATTGAGTTTGGAGGTAAAACTTTTTCTGAAAACTCGACTATTGCAGCTAAAGAGTTGGGGGGAAGAGGTTATGGATTTAAATTTCAAAATACTTCGCAAAATGAGTCAAATAAGATGAACTGGAATCAGTTTTATGAGATAATAGAGCAATTAGGATATTTACCGGAGTTAATGAAATGATTAAATCTCTTTTTTTTATATTATCAGTCACGCTAGTTTTTTCTTGTTCAAAAGACGCCAAAACCCCCGAAGGTCTTATTGAAATGGTGGCGCTCGATATGACCACGAAAAAGCTTGATAAGGAATATTTTCAAAAATACACAACTGGTAAGTTGCTCGAAAAAATCGAAGAGCTCAATGAAGAAGAGCTAAAAAAATATAGCAATTTATCCCATGTTCAAAAGCCAAAAGTCGAAGTCCTCAGAAAAAACTGCAGCCAACAGCGCTGTAGCCTGACTTATATTATCAGATATAATGTGGTTCAAAATGAAAAAGTTGACTTTAAGACTGAGGTAAAAAAGATTGCTACTGTCATCAAGGAAGACGAAAAATGGAAGGTTGAAGAGGTGACAAATCTTAAAACTTATCATGAAGCCACACAGCCTATTAATGCACTGGAAGAAGAGCCAGCGACAAAACCTGAAAATATTTAATATTTGAATTAATCTGTCGATAAGTCATATATGAGTGAATATGACTTAATATCACAAATGGTCGAAGCTACTTTTCAAGAAGATGCCCAGAGCAATCGAAGTGAATACATATATAACCAAAATAAAGAATTTACCGAAATCCTGGCCAGTTATAATCAGACTAAGAAATGTTATCTTCTGAGTTATCAGAATAAAACCCTAGAAGTCCCTAAGAACTGGGGACCCTTTAAGAATAGAATTTCAACAGAATTTGAATTGACCAGTGATAACGATCATCACCATTTCCTGGCCGTTCTCTCAGATTACTATCAGACAGAATTTAAACATTTAAAATTCACTCTGATCAACTCAGAAATCAACTTATTTCAAAAGCTTAGCTCTGCGGCATAAGACGCTGACAGCCCATAAACGTTGCCTATGAATAGCGTTCGTGATAATTCAAGACCATGGAAAAAACAGTGTTTAAAAAATACGGTGAAAAGAATCTGAAGGGTAAGCCTCGTTATCTCAAGGCCAAAATTCCTAAAGGTGATAATTTTCTACAGATAAAAAAAAATCTAAGACAACGTAATTTATACACTGTCTGTGAGGAAGCTAAATGTCCAAATTTGGGGGAGTGTTGGGACGCAAAAGTTGCCACTATGATGATACTTGGTGATACTTGCACCCGAGCTTGTAAGTTTTGTCATGTAAAGACGGGTAATCCCAAAGGGCTTCTTGACCTAGAGGAACCAAAGAAAGCCTCTGAAATGGTGGCCATGATGGGCTTGAAATACTTAGTTGTCACCAGTGTTGATCGCGATGATTTAGACGATTTTGGTGCCTCTCATTTTGCTGCGGTCGTAGATCAAATTGCTGCTGATCATCCAGATGTAAAAGTTGAAGTTCTTATTCCAGATTTTAATGCCCAAGAAATTCATATGCACACTCTCGCTAAGTCTAATCCTTTTGTTATTGCTCAGAACCTCGAGACGGTTAAAAGACTTACTCATCCCGTGAGAGATAGAAGAGCGAGTTATGAGCAAACATTAAAAGCTTTGAATTTTTATCACAAAAACTATCCCCATATCGCAACTAAATCATCTCTTATGGTAGGCTTAGGTGAAACAAAAGAGGAACTTACTCAGGCTATGGTTGATTTAAAAGAAGTAGGGGTCAAAGTGCTTACCTTTGGGCAATACCTCAGACCAACCCTAGCTCATCTTGAAGTTCAAAAATACTATGAGGTGGAAGAGTTCGATCACTTAAAGAAAATAGCTTATGATGTTGGCTTTGATTTTGTAGCTAGCGGACCCATGGTAAGAAGCTCCTATAAGGCTTCTGATTATCTTGATTATTTGAATGAAAAAATGGGAAGTGAGCAAGTTTGGAAAAAATAAACTCATGGGAGGAAACTCCTTTTGCACAGCTAGAAATTCCTGCACAGGCACAATTATATAAAAGAGATAAAATATTTTGTCTTGAAAAATATAATTGGGATTTTAAAGACTGTGAGACTTTTCAGATTGAAATAAATAAAATAATTGCTAAAAACCGAGACTACAAATTTTATATTTTCACCAATCATTCTCATGTGTTTACTCTTGGGCGTGGAAATGAAAGAGGTCAAGATGAACTCGTAGATTTTGATCCAACTCTTAAAAGTCAGCTCAAATTCCCAGTCGAACAAATTCACAGAGGAGGAGGGATCACTTTTCATTATCCAGGCCAGTGGATTTTTTATCCCATTTGCTCAATTTCAAAGTCCTACACCCTTGATGATCATATGTGCTGGATACTAAAAAGTACGGGAAGCATCTTGGAGAATGACTTTTCTATTCAAGACCTGCTTATTGCAAAGAAACTCATGGGTATCTGGCGGGAACGCAAGAAGTTAGCTTCCATTGGTGTTGGTCTTAAAAGCTTTGTCAGCCTTCACGGACTTGCTCTCAATTTAAATAAAGATGAGAAAATGTTTAGTGAACTTCAAAAAATTAATCCTTGTGGGCTTGATTCTACAATTTACCACACAGTAGAGTCGATAATTAATGATCAGATCAATCCATCAAATTTCACAAAATCATTCATAAAATCAATAAGTTAACAGACTGACATTACTTTACTAAACTTATCGGAAATAGTTGCCGATAAATAGGAAGTGAGAGTATTACTAATAAGTTTTCTATTTATACAAATGAGCTATGGCGCAAAACTGTTTTTATCTGGTTTTGTACCTGGCCGTTTAGACTTTAACTTTACTGAGCAGTTAGAGTTTGATGCTAATGCTGACTTTATTATTGAACTTTCGGATTCTTCTGGACAAATGCAGCGACATTTTCTTCAATATAACCAAAGGTTAAAGCTTAAAAAACAGAAAATACAAAAAATTACAATTTATGCTCCCTAGTCCGAGATACATTCATCCTATAATTTTTATAATTGCCCTTGCTTCAATGAACGTATTTGCGTTCAAACTTTCTCCAATGAAAGCTGAATTTGGTCATAAGGGTAAAGGGGCAACGAGATCATTTCGCATCATTAATGACACCCCTGAAAAAATAAAGGTCGAAGCAGAGATCATGTCTCGTAATATTGACCTTAATAATAATGAAACACGATCTGAAACAGACCTCTTCACTCTCTATCCTCCTCAGCTTGAGGTGGAAGCGGGTAAAAGCAAAGTTATTAGGGTGAGTTATATTGGGGATAAAGAGTCTGTAGAAAAAGCCTATCGTTTGATTGTTCGACAATTTCCTAGTGATAAAAAACCAGAAAAATCTGGCGGACAAATTAATATCCTTTTTGAGTACGTAGCTTCACTCTATGTCACTCCTAAAGATGCTCGGCCGAACCTTAAGATAAAGAATGCCAAAAAACTCAATAATTCTTTGAGTATAAACTTTGTGAACGAGGGTAATAAACACACTCTTTTAAAAAATTATAGATTAAATCTTAAACAGGGTAAGAAATCAAAAACGATAGATTTTACTGAGGAAAAGTACAAAAACCTCGCCACTCAAAATATTCTTGCAGGCCTTGAGAGAAAGATTATCGTTGAGGATGATCAATTTAAAGTTGGTAAAATCGAAGCCAAGTTTGTTAAGAAATAATCTAGAGATGACTTGTGACGGTTATTGTTAAGTAATCCTTATACTCACCACTCACCTTATTCACAGTGCTTTGTATCACGAATTCCAAGGGAACTCTGAACCCATCATTGGGATGATTCCCCGTTCCTGTTGCTATGGTTACGGGAGAGGAGCTTGAGGCACTTAAATCTTTGATTTGCCCATTAGCCTTGAAGACGTAATCAATTGTACTTGGGTGGCCTATATGTTTGATCTTTCCATTATTAGTTGAGGTAATATCAATTTTGTAACCAGAATTACTCTGCACTACGACATCCATTTTTCTAGTCGCGCCTCCATACAGGGAGCCAAAGTTTATGTCTTGGGTTGTGTCGTTTGGATTGAAGGGTGCGTTCGTATTGACTAGTGATAAGGAAACTTGGTCGGGGATCTGATAGGTGAACTGTATATTGCGCGTATCGCTTAAAATTAAAAATATCCCAAAATCTAAGTAAGCTTTTATTAAAAATGTATCGGTATAGATTCCCGAAGGCGCATTTGGGTCTAGAGTTAGTTCGGTATAAAAATCGTGTTGGTTAACAGTGTCTCTATTAGACATTCTTCCATCAATATACTCGTTAGAGTTATTAGCATTAGCTGGATCTTTTAAAATTGTATTCATACTACTATTTTTACTAAAATCTATATCAAGAACATAAGCTCCATTAGATAATTTACGATCATAGCTAGAGGAAGACCCTCTATCGACCCCAACACGATAATTGCAATTTCCGTTAGACCAAGTCCTATAAATATTAAATTGGATCTTCGGGTTTATATTAGCGTTAAGACTTACACTGTTAGGAGAGTTTGTGATATTAAGGCTTCCGCACAAAGCTTGTGCTTCATGAGAAAAAATAAATAATAGTATCAAAATACCTTTAATCAACATTAATATCTCCAATATTTTCAACACCCAATGTCTTCTTAGTGGTAAATGTGAAGATCTGTTCTCCATTAAGAAGTATATCATATTCACCAGGTTTTATGGCCGGTATGAAAACTAATCCATTCTTACCTGAAAGCAGTTCAATTTCCTCATCCTCTCCTCGAATCGTTATGCTTTGATACTTGATCTTATTGCGATCAGCGCTCTTAAGCTTAAACCTTAGAGAAAGATTCTTGTCGACTTCCACCTCAGCAATCATTCCAGCTTTATACTCTGGAAATAGTGTCAGGCGATCATAAGCTAAGTCTTCACCATACTCTAGATTATTTAGATCTAAATTAACTGTGTTGGTTCGGTAGCTTGTAAGATCGGCAAAAACTAAATTATTACGATTGCTTAAATAGCCGATATTGCCATTCGCTAGCAAGATTTCACTTTCAGTATTAGTTCTTGTGATTACAAAAGATTCATTTATGTAGGGAGAGAAATAAGGGCGCGCTCCAACTCCAACTAGGGCAAATCTAAGATTTAAAGTATTAAAGCTTTCAGTGTCGGCTTGAGTATGATCCAACCTAATCGAACCATAATTTGTTTCATAGTTTCCATAAAGAGTAGCTAGCTCTGTACTTACATGAGTTTCATTTTCATAGGTGCTAGATAACTGAAGCCGTGAAGCTTTAAACGTATCATTGTAATTTACCTGGTGGCGCATTTTGTGATTCTCATCTTCGTAGGAGTGAAAACCTGAAAACTTACGCATTGGTTCAAACCAATTAAAAGTCAAAAGGACACTATTATTTTCTGAGTTTTGAATATCAATTTGTTGTTTAATTGAAAAATTAGCATTGATGTTAAAGCGGTATAAAAACTCAACATTCATAAACTCAGACTTACTATTATTATAGTTGACTTGCTCTTCTACTCCCAAGCCTAGGCTGGATAGGCTTGAGAGTAGGTATGATGAACTAAGATTCTTGGAAGTTTTTATACTATTTTTTCGTCCATCAATATAATAGAAATCCTTTTCAAAAAATCTATAGTTCGCGTTAAAGCGAATGGGGCGAATTTTCTGAGTGGTAACTAAGCTTTGCATACTAAATAAAAAGGAGTTCGCATTTTGTTCTTGGTGCTGAGAATAAGTGTGATAATATTCTGTCAGTATACGGCCTAAACTTGTAGAGAACTGAAAGCCTGTCATAGAGTTATTGCCTTCACTTTGATTATTTACACCTAGAGTGAGTGAATCTGTTAAGCCGTAGCGAAAGTAACCACTAAAAAATCTCTCTTCTTCATCGTAGGTTAAGTCTCCTTCATCATTTCGTGATGATTTATCAAATATATTGAAAGCATAGTCACTTAGCCCAACAGGAAGAAGATTATTGTGATATTGATTACTAAAGTAAAAGTTTTCAACTCTTCCGTTTTGCGTGGTAGCAACGACTTTAATATTATTTTGCCCTATGAATAAGGGGAGTTTGTTAAGATTTAAAACACCAGCTTGGTGATAGCCTTGATAAACTCTTTGCTCATTTACAAAAATTTCAATTCGTGAAGGCTCATTCAAGTTAACTTCATAGCGATTGAAATTTGTTCTTAAAGTGTTGGGAGCTATTGAAAATTCATTTTGAATACTTAAACCAGCTCCTTGGATTTGTTGCTGAAGATCCACAGTGTTATGGCTTAAATCCCCCAGGACTAAACGCACATGATTTTGTTTGAAGTCTTTTATGTAACGAGTGTAATCGCGAAAATAGCGCTCATTATTTTCTGAGCTGGCAAAGCCAGCAGAGTTAAGAATATGCCCTTTATAGTTAAAATTGAGCTCATTATAGATTTGTTCTGACTCACTCAATCCACTGGTGTAATTATTTTGATAATCAAAATTTAGAAAATAACTAAAGGGGGCGGGTTTGACGACAAAGCCTTTAATCATATCGCTTGATTCAATTTCAAGAAAATTTTCTTTACGCATATTTAGAGGAATTTTGAGATAAAAAATGAGCTCATTATAATCAAAGACAGGATTAAGACCAAATTTCTTTAACTCATTGGCCTTAAGGTAATTGAGCGGAGATCTGATTTCTTTAACCTCTTCAAACTCATCTTCAGTGAGAAATTTCTCCAAAAGTTCAAATATTTTATCCTGATCGAGAAAGATGTCACCACTTTGAGGACTAATCCAAATATCATCCACATGTACATTATCAATTTGCACAGGCGCAATAAGCACAGGACGACTACCTTTCCAGTTGGTAGGACGCGCATAGGCCATACATGTAATGAGTAAAAAATAGATTAGATAACGCACACTTTATTTTAAGCCATTTAAAAGAGGTAAAAAAGCAATAAAAAAGGGAGAAGCAACTTCTCCCTTAGACATTTTAAAATAATTAAAAAATTAGTTGGCCACAATCTCTAATGTGATTGTATCTGTGTAGGTCCCTGCAGGGGCAGTTGCAAAGGCAGAAACATCAACAACGATATCACTATCTTCATCTGCAGAACTTGTTAGAGCGCCACTATCTTTAAGTTGTACTTTGTTAGCAGAACCGGCACCAAGGCTTACCGCACTGGACCCATCATACTTTACTGTATAAGAAGTACTTACGTTAGTGTTATCTGTGTTTTGTAATTCAGATCCATTGGTTGAGTAACCATAGATTTTATAACCATCTAAATCATTACAAACTTCATTGGCCGTAGCCACGGTATGATCACCACCACCTTCTATATCTAATGTAGTATAGCTATTAGTAGATAATGTGAGGCTTAACTCAGCATCAACTGTTCCAGAAATAGTAATGTCTCCAGTAGTCGCAGCAAAACTTTTAAGTGATAAAACTAATGCAGTTAAAATAAATAGATTTTTCATTTTCATCTCCCTTTAGATGTTCTGCCTTGTATAAAGCAAGTGGTATGCCAAGATTTTAAAGGAATTCTTAATGAAAAACAGGAGGGAATTGTTTACTTATTGGACATTTGTATACCGGAGTGTCTAACTCGGAGACAAAATGGCCACTTCTTTGGATATAGGTTGGTCTAAACTTATAAAAGATTCAGTGGCTTGCACACTTTCAATGCTTTGAAGTTTATCCACCAGAAACTGGTGATAGTCACTAATACTTGAGGTATTGATTTTTAATAAGAGAGCATAGTTACCTGTGGTAAAATGAGCCTCTACCACTTCTGGAAAGGTATTGAGCTTCTCTATAACCTCTGGCATATCTTTGGTGCTTTTAAGGTGAACTCCTAAAAACACTGTGACATCAAAGCCTAGTTTTTTTAGGTTGAGGCGCAAAGTACTTCCCTCGATAATACCCGCCGCTTTCATTTTATCCACTCTCTGATGGATGGTTCCCCCTGAGACAATTAATTTTCTGGCAATTTCAATAAAGGGCGCACGAGCATTTTGCATCAGTTCGTTCAATATTTGTCTATCCACACTATCAATCTCATATTTTTCGGTCATATTAGAGCTTCCATTTTATGAGTTTATACCAATTACCCTAATAAAAGTATCATTTTCGTAAAAATTAAACAATCTAAGTATTAGATGTTGAATATTCTGCCTTGTTTGTCGATAATCTCTTAGATGGAGGAACCAATATGTGTGGATTTGTATTTATTCATGATCAAAAAATAGCGACCCTAGACTTTAAAAAAGCTCTCAATAAAATTTTTCATCGAGGTCCTGATGATGTGAGGGTAGAAACTCTGGCCAAAGCCCATATAGGTTTTTCAAGATTGGCGATCATGGATCTTACACATTCTGGGGATCAACCTTTTATCGACCAAGGCGTTCATGTCATATGTAATGGAGAAATATATAACTACCAAGCTATAAAACGTGACTCATCTTATGCTTATAAGTCAGAGAGTGACTGCGAAGTTTTGGTGGATTTGTTTCTTTCTCAGGGGATGCCTAAACTATTAGCGGACATTGATGGTGAGTATGCCTTTGTTATTTATGATGAAGGATCAGATGAGGTTTTTGCAGCAAGAGATCCTATGGGAATTAGGCCTTTATTCTATGGTCATACCGAAAGTGGTAAAATTTGTTTTGCCAGTGAAGTAAAGGCCTTGCATGAAATTTGTGAAACTATCCTTCCCTTTCCCCCTGGACATTATTATGAAAGAGGAGAGATTAAAAAATTTATCGATCTGGGCGAAGTTACTGAGTATCAACTCGATGATTTAGATGAGGTATACAAAAATATCAATAAACTTCTCACTCAGGGAGTTGTTAAAAGATTAAATTCTGATGCACCTGTTGGATTTTTATTAAGTGGGGGGTTAGATTCCTCACTCGTTTGTGCCATTGCTCAAAAGCATTCTCAAAAACCTATTCGCACTTTTGCCATCGGGATGACGGGAGACGCGATCGATTTAAAATATGCCAAAGAAGTCGCAGACCATATTGGTTCTGACCACACTGAAGTTATCATCACCAAAGAAGATGTGCTCTCTAGTTTAAGGGATGTTATTTATCACCTCGAAACTTTTGATATCACCACAGTAAGAGCGAGTGTAGGAATGTATTTGGTGTGTAAATTTATTCGTGAAAAAACTGATATCAAAGTTCTTATGACGGGTGAGGTCAGTGATGAAATCTTTGGCTATAAATATACAGACTTTGCTCCAAGTGCAGCTGAATTCCAAAAAGAGGCGGCGAAGAGAGTTCGTGAATTGTATATCTATGATGTATTAAGAGCAGATAGATGTATTGCCGCTCACTCCCTTGAAGCGAGAGTCCCTTTTAGCGACACCGATTTTGTAAAGTACGTTATGAGTATTGATCCAGCTAAAAAAATGAATGTTTATGGCCAGGGAAAATATCTACTAAGAAAAGCTTTTGAAGGTGATTATCTACCTCAATCGATTCTTTATCGTGAAAAGGCGGCTTTCAGTGATGCTGTTGGCCACTCTCTGGTAGATTATTTAAAAGAATATGCTGAGAGTTTGTATACAGATAGTGAGTATGCAGCCACTATCCAACGCTATACACATGCCACACCTTTTACCAAAGAATCATTGTTATATAGACAGATATTTGAAGAATTTTACCCGAGAAGAGCTAAACTCATAAAAGATTTTTGGATGCCCAATAAAGAGTGGGAGAACTGCGATGTAAAAGACCCCTCTGCTCGAGTTCTTCCGAACTATGGAGCGAGTGGGGCTTAGTGAAGAAAATTAAGAAATATTAACCTATGAATAATTTAGGTCTCTGATAGACTTATAGCATGAGCAGAAAATACGCAATTTCAGAAAAAGATTATATTGAGAAAAAACTTGAAGTGGCCAAGAACCTTCTCCCTACTATGGTGGGGCAACAAACCGAAGCTTATGTGCAGGATCCCCGTAAAAGAGAATCCTTGATCTATAATTGCGTGGCCATCTCAGATCATTTGTTAAGAGAAATTGGTTTTTGTGTCAGTGGCAGTCAAGCCAGAGAGGCAACCGATATTCATAATAAAACAGCGATTAGAAAATTAAGTGAAATGTTAAACGAAGATAAAAAGAAATAAAAAAGCCTCCGGAGTGGAGGCTTTTTTTTGTTTTATATGGCCATGTAATGGTCTTTAAGCATTTTAGCGTCTTGCTCTAGGTTAGGAGAGTTAGAAATAACATATCCTTTACAACCTTTTGTTTTAAGAGCTCTTAGCATATCTTTCCAGTTAAAGTCTGATTTCTCTAAATTGAGATGCTTTAAATCACCTTTAGAGTTTGAGCTAATTCCAGAAACATGAATATGCATATTATCAAGAGCATCTTTTCCAAGCTCAGCTTCTAACTGATCTAGAACTTCTGTCATTTCTTCAAAAGAGTTACACTTGCCTGTTCTGGCATAAAGATGAGAGAAGTCCATACAAGGCTTAACACTCATAACATTTTTAGTAAGAGAAATAAGCTCTTCAAGTGATCCAAACTGAGATGTTTTCCCTGTAAGCTCAGGTCTTAACTCAATCTCAATATCAAGCCTAGAAAGTCTTTCTTCGATAACATTCATTGATTTTTCTACCAAATCAAATACATCGTAAGGAGAATCTTTCATGTAAAAAGCCGCGTGAAAAGTCATAGATTCAGCTCCACAAAGATCCGAGATTTTTGCTGTCTGAATAATTCTTTCTACAGAAGAATCAATTTTATCTTGCTCTCTAGCATTTAAATTGATGTAGTATGGACCGTGTGAAGTCAAAGGTATACCGAGTTCATAAGATGCCTTTCTAAGAGCAGATGAAATCTCTTCTTTCATTCTTACTCCGTGTGCGAACTCTAGTTGCATACAATCAAGTCCAAGCTCAGCAATTTTTTGCACACCTTCAACCGGATTGTTTTTCTTTACAGTACAATTTGGAACCCCAGCTGTACCGAATAGCAGTCTATCAAACGACATACATTCTCCTTCTAATTTTTAGACTCAAACCTTTTTCTTCCAGCTATCAAAACTTTTAAGACAGCTTGAACATCCACTCCCCAGTTTCAGTTCTTCTCGAAGTTGATTGAGGTCTAAATAACCATTATTCCCGTTAACAAATTCTCTAATATCAAATAAGCTCACACTGCAACATTCACAAATGAGTTCATCTTCAGCGTTACTTGTATTGCTGCGAGTAAGAATCTCTCTAGCTTCCAGCAATAGTTCTTCATCTTTGGAGTCCATAAATTCAACCCCTGTATCTTCATGAGCTTCTGCTTTATAGCCCTATTGAGTATTTTTGTCGAGAACTTAAGAAAAGCTAAGTAAAAATGACATTGGATGCGGAGCGTTAAATTCCCCATCTTGGATTGTACGCATTTTGGGTTTAAAATATTGAAATCATGATAACTTTATTGAACTTTTTCCTCTTTCTCATAAGCTTTTTGCCTATAGCCGCCATAAGTTTTCTTATCTTAGATATAAACTTTGCTCTGATCGCGCTGTGCTTTCTCTTTATAATATGGTCAGTGCTCTATCTCTATTTTGATAAGTTCCTTCTCATGATGCTTAAGGCGAGAGAAATTATTAATACAGATGAGCAAGAGCTCTTTCAGGTGATTAAAAACAATTCGTATCGTCATCACCAAGCACTGCCAAAAGTATATCTATATAATAGCTCTGTTGAAAATTTCTTTATTTTCGAATCCAAAAAGGGTTGGATTATCGTTTTAAGTAGAAAACTGCTTGAGCAGTTAGATAGAGAAAAGAAAGAAGATCTGGTTGAGCTTGCTTATCAATACAAAAAATCTAAAATCACCAAGCTGAAAACGAAATGCTTGGGACTATCGACAATCTATCAAATTATGATCCATGGTCTTTCAAAATATCTCAAAGAATTTGTCCAGGTTTTAGTGGTGCTTTTTATCATTTCACTGGTTGATGAGCTGTGGGCAAAAATACTGGTCGGCTTGCTTACGTGGGGCGGATTAACTCTTCTCCAAAAAGTATGGATGAAGATCTTTCTGATCAACAAGGAGGAAGATTTTAAAACAGCTCTTTATAAAGCGTTTTATGTCTTTTTGACTTTCTTAAGCAAACCATTTTTTTTACCCATAGACTATATTTTAGGCTGGTCTAAGAAAATCAAAACGTCCAATTCCCTCAAACCTTTTGCGCTCATGAATAATGAAGTGATGAATAGAAATGAGCGAATAATGACAAACGTGATTATAACCAATAGAAATTTTGAGCAATTGATTATAAGTTATATGGAGAGATTCCCTATTTTCTCAGAATGTGAGTTTGAAAGTGAATTTTAATTTTCTGAGAAATAAAATCAAAAACTTAGAATACAATAACTTGTATCCTCTTTTTTTCACTCTTATTTTTATCCTTATTCTTATTCAATACTCTTTCCATTCACTAGATGCGATTTTTTATGACTTATGGAACCGGGTGAATTTTATAAGTCAAAGCTCTGATGAGATTGTCATGGTCACAATGGATGAAGAAAGTGATCAATTTCTTGGGGAGATCTATCCATATACATATGCATCTCATAATCGCTTTTTAGAAAAACTTATAAATGATGACCCTATGGGGATTGGTTATATGGTTTCTTTTTTAGAGCCAGATAATAATATTGATCAGCAAAACCTTCTTACTTTTAAAAAGAAACTGAGCGAATTCAAACAGGCCAATCATATATTTAGAATTGGTACAGACAAAGATGCGTGGGGAGAACAAATTCCACCTAAGGAATTGATTGATTTAGGATACTCTCTTGCCTTGTTGAATAAAGATGGAAACATCTTTGCTAAAGATAATGTTACGAGACGGGCTATATTAAATATTTCTGGTGAGAATTCATTTCATCTCTATATGGCCAATAAATATCGGGAATTAAAAAATAAAGAAACTGTAGATGCCATGTCGTTTAAGGGAGCTTATTATGATAGAGAGTCAGATGCAACGTTTGCGCTGTTTAAATATCTAGAAGATCCTAATGTTATAGATAATCTACAAACTATCCCTTTTCACCGTGTTGTTGTTGGTAATTTCCCCCGAGGATTTTTTAAGAACAAACTTGTTCTCGTTGGATCAAGCTATTTTTCAAATTCTGCAGACTTTGTTTTAACCCCTTTTGGAAAAGAGAATAATAAAGCACAAAAAATCAATGTTCACGCTCAGATTATTGACTCTCTTATTCAAAATAAAACGGTCTATCCCGTTAGCGATTGGGTGACAGATATTATTGCCATTATTATTGCCATCTTCCTCTCTTATATCATTTCGAAAGTTCAACCTACCAAAGGTTTACTTATAACGATGTTTATCCTTTTTAGTATTTTCATCATTACTTTTTTATTTTTTATCCTCTTAGGGATTTGGTTTAAGATTTCTCATATCATACTGAGTGTCTTTGTTGTCTATTATATTTGGGTTCCCTTTAGGGCCATCGGTGAATATCAAACTCGCTACGCCATTCAAGAAGAAGCAAAAGTTTTAAAGAAAGTAGATAAACTCAAACAAAACTTTATTTCTCTTATGAGTCATGACTTAAAAACTCCAGTGGCGAAGATTGCGGGGATCGCCGATATTCTTAAAACCCAATACAATAACACGACTGAGCAAGATCAACTCTTGGTCAATATCGTAGCTTCAACAAATGAGTTGAATAACTTTATCACCTCTATTTTAGATCTCACCAAGGTTGAATCCCGTGAGCTCTCTATCAACCTTGAATCTAAAGATATTAATTCTCTTATTGAAACAACTGTCGAGCAACTAAAGTTTGAAGCAAATCGTCAAAAGATGAAAATTAATCTAGAGCTCGAGCCTCTCTATCCTATAAAAATTGATGTGATTCTAATTAATAGAGTCTTAGGAAATATTATAGGCAATGCAATAAAGTATGCTGGGGAAGGAACTGAAATAAATGTCAAAGCCTGGGACGATGAGCAATGGGTCTATGTTGAAATTTCTGATAATGGGAGAGGTATTTCACCTGATGATCTGGAAAATATCTTTGAGAAGTTTTATCGGGTAAAAAATGATGATAGCCATAAAATTAAAGGTTCAGGGCTAGGACTTTATTTGGTAAAATACTTTATCGAACTTCACCACGGCGACATTTCTGTACGTTCTGTGGAGGGCGAAGGGACTACGTTTTTAATTAAATTAAAAAATGAATAATTGAGGAGTTTGAATATGCATAAAGTATTAGTGGTAGATGATGATAAAGTTCTTCAGTCCAATGTTAGGCAAGCTCTAGAGTTTCATCACTTTAAAGTAGATGTTGCTGATAACGGTAAAGAGGCTGTTAATGCTGTTTATAGAGAAAAATATGATTTGGTAGTAATGGATGTGAACATGCCCGAGATGGATGGGCTAGAAGCACTGGTGGAAATCAAAAAGCATGACTCATCAATTATCGTTCTCATTCTAACAGCTTATTCAAACGTCTCAGATGCAGTCAAAGCCGTTAAAGAGGGAGCATTTAATTATCTAGAAAAACCTATCACGTCGGATAATTTAGTCGCTCTTATTAAGAGGGCCCTTAAAGCCAGATCGATGGTTGAAACAACGGCCTTCTCGGCTCCTACACTTTCATTAGGTGAAGATAATAAAGAAGATAAATTTGTTGGTGAGTCCAATTCTATGCAAAAAGTTTTCGATGTTATTTCGAAGCTCGCTAAAGTTAATACACCTGTACTCATTCGAGGAGAGTCGGGGACAGGGAAAGAGCTGGTGGCCAAAGCTATTCATTTTAATGGACCTCGTAAGGATAATAAATTTGTAGCTGTTAACTGTGGGGCCATTTCTGAAAACTTGATTGAGTCAGAATTGTTTGGTCACGAGAAGGGAGCTTTTACTGGGGCAGATGCGAGAAAAATTGGTAAGTTTCAATATGCTGATGGAGGAACTCTTTTTCTCGATGAAATCGGTGATATATCTCCTCAAATGCAAGTGAAGCTCTTGAGAATTCTCCAAGAGCGAAAGTTTACACCTGTGGGTTCTAATAGAGAGATTTCAGTGGATGTGCGAATTATTGCGGCTTCACATAAACCTTTCGAGAAAATGATCGAAGACGGAAGTTTTAGAGAAGACTTATTTTATCGCCTTAATGTTTTGCCAGTCTATCTTCCCCCTCTTAGAGAAAGAAAATCGGATGTACCACATTTGGTGAATTACTATGTAAATTACTTTAATAATGTTCACGGCTTGGAAGTCAAAGGGGCGTCAAATGATGCTCTCGAAGTTATGAAAAACTACGCTTGGCCTGGAAATATTCGAGAGTTAAGAAATACAATTGAGCATTGTTTTATCATGGAGTCCAGTGATCAAATTACGCTCTCTGCACTTCCTGGAAAAATAAAATCTGAACAAGATCAGATTGATACTAACCAAGATGTAAGTGTAAATGATGCTCCTATTGATTTTAAAGGAATTAAAGATTCAGTGCTAGATCGTGATCGTGATAATGCTATAGACGATCAGTATCAATTTAGCTTTGCCACTAAGGAAGACGGTGAAGTCAAAATGGATTTCCAGTCTGCTAAAGATAAGTTTGAACAAGAATTTATTGTTCAAGCGCTCAAGCTCAACAAAGGGAAAATTAATCAAACAGCTTTAAATGCTAATATCCCTAAGAAGACACTTTTAAGAAAAATAGAAAAGTACGAGCTTAATCCAAAAGATTTTTATTGATGGGGAAGTTGTTTTTATACTTTGCTATTATCATCGTGATCATTGGTCTTGATCAGTGGTCAAAGACCTATGTCGCGAGTCATTTTTATTTAGGTGAGTCAGTTGAAGTCATTGATGGTTTTTTCAATTTGAAATATGTTCATAATAAAGGTGCTGCGTTTGGTTTTGGAAATGACTACGGTCAATGGCCTAGAATCATTTTGTTTAAAATACTTCCTGTCATTGCTTGCTTTTGGTTGCTAAGTCTATTGTGGCATTCGTTACGAGGTCCGAAGCTCATGAGTTTTGCCTATGCCTTTGTCCTTGGAGGCGCTATCGGAAATATTATTGATAGGATTCGTCTCGATTATGTTGTAGATTTTTTTGATTTTTACATTAAGACCGGTCAAAATAAATTGGGAATGGCGCAATATAAACATTTTGCTACTTTTAATATATCAGATTCATTTATTACCATTGCAGCCTTTTTGATTATTATAGATTTTTTTAAAGAACGTAAAAGAAAGTTACGTGAAGAAAGTGAAGAGCTTTCCTCACAACAAATAGTCTCTAAGAACTAAATTATGAAAAATAAAAAGATATTTCCTTACCTTGCAATTGTCATTTCGGTTTTTGTGCTAGATCAAGTGTCTAAAATTCTTGTGGAGGAGAATTTTAGGTTGGGTGAAAGCATAACTATCATTAATGGCTTTCTTAATTTTACCTATGCACAAAATCAAGGGGTGGCTTTTAGTTTTGGAGATAGTTTTTCCAGTGTCCTTAGACTAGTGTTGTTTAAAATACTCCCTTTGTTTGTTTGTGCCTTTGTTGCAAAATTATTTTGGGACGCTTTAAGAGTAAAAAATAAACTACAAATGGTTTCATACTCGCTCATTCTGGGGGGAGCATTGGGAAATATTCTTGATCGCATTAGACTCGATTATGTTGTTGATTTTATCGCAGTCTATTCTCGTGGAATTGATTTGGGATTTACTCAACTCCCCTCTTGGCATTTTGCTATCTTTAATATTGCTGATAGTGCTATCTCCATTGCGATTGCTCTGTTGGTTTTAGACTATCTTATCAGTTTAAAGAACAGAAAGAATGCTACCTCACTTTGAGTTCGCAGGCATAACTGTCTATACCTATCCTCTCATTTTAGGAGTAGTATGGGGCCTTTCCTATGAACTCTCTCGTTTTCTGATTCAAATTAAGTCGATAAAAATACCTTATTTTGGGCTCTACTTTATTCTTGTCTTTTTAAGCTCATGGCTAGGCGCTAAAATCCTCTATCTCATCACCCTCAATCATGAACTTATCATTCAAGCGACAGGGCAGAGTAGCTTTTGGCTAGGAGGAGGATTTGTATTCTATGGAGGGGCTATTTTTGGGATTGTCGCTACCTTGTGCTATGCCAAGTTGCTTGGTGTGAAAATTCGTGAGTTTAGTTTTGCTGTTCCTGTCCTGGTTCTTTGTCACGGATTAGGCCGAGTCGCTTGTTTTATGGCCGGATGTTGTTATGGGACTCCCACAGATTTATTTTTCGCAGTGTCGATGCATGGGACGACTCGCCATCCAGTGCAACTTTATGAGGCTTTTGCTCTTCTTTCTTTAGGCTTTTATCTCTTGAAAAGATTTCAGTCCAATAAGCCAGTCCTTTGGGTGTATTTATTGAGCTATAGTGTGATTCGCTTTGTGCTTGAATATTTTAGAGGTGATAAAATAAGAGGAGTAGATTTCTTTGGACTTTTCTCAACGTCTCAGCTGATTTCATTAGCTCTTTTTGCTCTTGCTATAGGCATAATTTTGCGTAGCAGTAGAAGACTTTGATTTTGCGCCTGAGGGCCAGTTATGGTATTTAACTGCCAATAAGGGAAGGATAAAAATATGAACACCAGATTAAGATTTGTTACAGCAGCCTCTTTATTTGATGGCCATGATGTTTCGATTAATATTATGCGACGATTACTGCAAGCAAAAGGCGTTGAAGTCATTCACTTAGGACACAACAGAAGTGCTAAAGAAGTTGTAGATGCAGCTATTTGTGAAGATGCTCATGCTGTGGCCTTAAGTTCCTACCAAGGTGGCCATAACGAATACTTCAAATATATTCGGGAGTTACTTGATGAACAAGGCGCTCAAGATGTTCGGATCTTTGGTGGCGGAGGTGGAGTGATCACCCTCCCAGAAATAAAAGAGCTAGAAGCCGCAGGTATCACAAAAATTTATCACCCAAAAGACGGTATGCAACTGGGTCTTGAAGGTATTATTGATGATATGATTCAACGAACTCAGTACTCTACAACTGAGAATGTTGATTTCTCTAGCTTTGGTAAAGAATTAAATTTCTCGCAAATGGCTAAAGTTATTTCTCAAATAGAAAACACAGGTGAACTTCCTGTGAGCTTCGAAGCTAAATCAACTCCGGTTTTGGGTATCACCGGAACAGGGGGAGCGGGAAAGTCCTCTTTAATTGATGAAGTCTTACTTAGATATCACCGATGTTATCCTGAAAAAAAGATTGCGTTGATTTCTGTGGATCCAACCAAAAAGAAAACTCAGGGTGCTTTATTAGGAGACAGAATTCGATTAGGAAGTGCCAGTTATGACAATTTTTTTGTTCGTTCTCTGGCCACTCGAAATTCTAAAACAGAGCTCTCTCCCCAAATTGAAAAAGTCGTTCAATTTATCAAGTCTCAAAGCTTTGACCTTATCATCGTTGAAACTTCTGGTATTGGACAAGCGAGTGATGAGATCACCAGCGTTGCGGATAAATGTATTTATGTTATGACTCCAGAATTTGGAGCCCAGTCTCAACTTGAAAAAATAGAAATGCTCGAACAAGCTGATTTTATCGTCATCAATAAATTTGAAAAAGCTCGTTCGGAAGATGCGATGAGAGATGTTCGAAAGCAATATAGACGCAATCATAAACTTTTTGCCAATCATCCTGGGAGCCCTGAAGATCATGAACTGCCTGTCTATGGAACTATGGCTTCTAAGTTTAACAATAAAGGGGTGAATGCTCTTTTTTCTGATTTGGTAGAAACCTTTGGTTTTGAGCGCAACTCGGAAGTAGAGTTACTTCATTGTGAAAAAGAGCCCTTGGTCAAACAAGCCATTATACCTACTGAACAAATAAATTATTTAAGAGATATCTCTCAAACTGTTAAAAACTATAATAAACAAACCCAAGAGTACATTCAGCTCTTTGATGATTATGATGCTTGTTTAAAGGCTTCTAAGGTGATCCAGGATCAGACAGCTCAAAAGTCACTTCAAGACAAAGCCTTAGTAATTAAAAAGAAAATTCCAGGTGATATCTTTGATCATCTTGATTATTTCGAACGCTCTGTTGAGGAGCTAGATCAAGGTGAGTTTACTTATAAGGTAAGAGACAAGGAAATTCATGTTGAAACAAAATACACGTCCTTATCTCTGCAAAAGATTTCCAGAGTGGGGTATCCAAAGTTAAATTCTCTTGCTGAAAAAATAAAATTTATCAGAAGCGAGAATTTGCCGGGAGCTTTTCCTTTCGCTGCTGGAATATTTCCTTTTAAAAGAAAGGACGAAGACCCAAAGAGAATGTTTGCTGGCGAGGGGGGACCTAAAAGAACGAATAAAAGATTCCATTACTTATCCGCTGACGATGAAGCCAAAAGACTTTCAACAGCTTTTGACTCAGTCACTCTCTATGGTCAAGACCCTGCCAAGCGTCCCGATATTTACGGAAAGATTGGTGAAGCTGGTGTTTCCATCGCGACTTTAAAAGATATGGAAGACCTCTATGCTGGTTTTGATCTGACTTCTCCAAAAACTTCTGTTTCGATGACTATCAATGGGCCGGCACCTATTATCCTTGCCATGTTTATGAATACGGCCATAAACCAGGCCTTAAGTGAAGAAGAGAAAAAAGATGAAGCTAAGCGAATCGCAGTTATGCAACAAGTTCGTGGGACGGTTCAAGCAGATATACTGAAAGAAGATCAGGCTCAAAACACTTGTATCTTTTCTCTGGAATTTTCTCTTAAACTTATGGGAGATGTGCAGGAATATTTCTGTAAAAATAAAATTAAAAATTATTATGCTGTTTCTATTTCTGGTTACCATATCGCAGAAGCTGGAGCGAACCCCATAACTCAACTGGCTTTGACTCTGAGCAACGGCTTTACCTTAGTTGAATATTATTTAAGCCGTGGCCTACCCATTGATGACTTTGCAGGAAACCTTTCGTTTTTCTTCTCTAATGGACTTGATCCTGAATATACAGTTATTGGAAGAGTGGCTAGGAAAATTTGGTCAATAGCCATGCGTGATAAGTATGGAGCGAACATCAAATCACAAAAACTCAAATATCATATCCAAACTTCAGGGCGATCACTCCATGCTCAAGAAATCGACTTCAATGATATCCGTACCACACTTCAGGCTTTCCTGGCGTTAAGCGATAACTGCAACTCTCTTCACACCAACGCTTATGATGAAGCCATAACCACACCAACTGTTGAGTCCGTGAGAAGAGCGATGGCCATTCAGATGATTATCAATAGAGAATTCGGTCTCAATAAAACTGATAACCCACTGCAAGGCTCTTATATCGTCAATGAACTGTGCGAGATCGTTGAGGATGCTGTCCTAGGTGAATTTGAGCGGATATCTGATAAGGGTGGAGTCTTAGGTGCCATGGAAAGTATGTATCAGCGCTCAAAGATCCAAGAGGAATCACTTTATTATGAAACCCTAAAAGACTCTGGAGAGCTCCCTATTATTGGAGTGAACACTTATATTGCCGACAATATTGATGATCAATTAAATAAAGAAATTGAGTTAACACGCTCTTCAAATGCTGAGAAAGACGAGCAAATTACCAGGCTTCATAACTTTCAAAAAGAACATGAAGCTCAGGGACAAGCAGCCCTCGAACGTATAAAAAAAGTGGCTCTCGAAGATGGAAATATCTTTGTTGAACTTCTACATGCGGTTCAATACTGTAGCCTGGGTCAGATCACAGACGTCTTATTTGAGGTGGGTGGTCGCTATAGAAGGAATATGTAATGTCCAAGTCTTCGGTTTATACTAAAACAGGTGATCAAGATGAAACATCCCTTGTCAGTGGTACTCGCAAAAAGAAAAGTGATGTTCGCATTGATCTTTACGGGGAAGTGGATGAACTTAATTCTCACTTAGGTGTGTTAAGAACACTTATCCCTAATGAAAAGACACTCATCCATAATCCCGAGAGCACTCTTGTTCATCTCCAACATAAGCTTTTTGATCTAGGCTCAATGTTGGCCTGTGAAAGCGATAAATGGGAGAGTTATAAACTTCCTGTTATTACCATTCACTCCGTTCAATTACTTGAAGATGAAATTGATAAAATGGATGAAATTTTACCAAAGCTTAAAAATTTTATTCTTCCAGGTGGCTCTCGTGCAGGTGCTTACTCTCATGTCCTTCGTACCGTTTCAAGACGATGTGAGCGAAAGCTCGTTGAGTTTCATGAGTTAGGTCATAAAATTCCAGAGAACTCTCTTGAGCTACTTAATCGTATGTCGGATTATTTTTTCATACTCTCACGATATTTAAATTTTGCTGAATCAGAAAGTGAAACTATTTGGGAGAAGGGGCATTAAGCTATCCCCAAAATATTCTCTCCAATACTTCCTTTAGAGTTGGTGCGGTTTATACTAAAAAAGACGGCAGCAATAATAAAAGAGCCAAATAACCACGTCGACATTTTTGGATGCAGTATAAATTGAATAGTGGTGAGTTTAGCCGACGCTATTTCATTATATACTTCAGGTGTTATCAAGGTTGAGGAGTAAAAGCCTGCAACAAAGACTATGAGGGTTAAACTCAAATCAATGAGTAAAGCAATAAACTCTATAGATTGACTCTTTATTTTTTTTTGAGAGCCCTTATTTCGGCTAGCACGTTGTTCGGCATAGGCTTTTTTTCTAGCTTCAATATATTTTTGTTGGATATCACTCTTTAGGCTTCCTGTCTTGATGGACTTTGAGGATTTGTTTTTGCTTCTCTTGTCGAGCTCTATCGTATAGCCACCTTGATTTCTGGCTCCTTTACCACTATAAGTGAGATAGGCTTTACTCTCTTCACTCAAACGTTCTTGCAAAATATACATGACGGAATCACCAATCTTGAGTTTATCGTCAAGGAAAAGTCTTTGTTTAAGCACCCTTAAGCCATTAAGGTAAATTCCATTTTTCGAGCCGGCGTCTTCAATATAAATACAATTATTTATGAAGGAGACTTTACAATGTTTTTGTGAAGCCATCTCATCTGATAAAATGACCTGACAGTGTTCTTGCGAACGACCTATCACAACGTACTCACCTTCAGTCAATTTAAACTTCTTTGTTTTACCAATAGGTTGAGCGATTACAAAATAAACTTCCAAATTATAGTCTCCAGTAATCACCATGATATTCAAAATCACAATGCGCTTTTACTTTTTGGAGATAGCGATGAATTGGTTCTGGATATTGAAACTCAGGCACGATGTACATCCCCCACATATGTGCTGCAATGAGAATATCATTGAGCTCTAGTGCATGATGATTAAAATCTTTTTGAAAAAGATCTTTATTTTCTTCAAGTGTATGCATAAGCGCAGTTTCAAATTTTTCTCTATTGTGGACAAGCTCTTTAAAAGGCCCTCGCTTTACTTCTTTTTTCTTTTGAAAATATTGTCTTGAATTTTGATCAAACTCAGGAGTCCATATAAAGTACGGCATGGCCAAGGAATGAATATTGCTTCCCATCTCATTGAGAAGGGGTTCGATTTCATCATACTTTGCTATTGATTCTTTGGTTTTTAATTTATTCTCTTTATCAATCAGACTGATAATCTCGAGGCTTTCATTTAAAACCTTTCCCTCCATTTCCATAATCGGAAGCATTTTTTTACCGGCCAGTTCAAGGGGAGTCTTTTCATCATCATAGGGGAGAACGATCGATTCATAACTGAGCTTAAGATAGCTCAAAACCATTCTGACTCGAATGCAGAAGGGGCAATGCACATAATGATATAATTTCATATAAACTCCTGTATTTATTATATTTAGAAATTGTATAAATCAAAATGAAATAGCTAAGTATTTGATTATTCGTATAATGTTTTGACCAAATCCATGGTTTCTATTATATAATAAGGCTTAGGAGCAATAATTATGGGCCAAGAAATCGTCAATATTACTGAAAATGCAAAATCTCAAATCCAAAAGATTTTTTCTCAACAAAATCCTGGAGCGCAGACAGGTTTGCGTCTGGCAGTTATTGGCGGCGGTTGTTCCGGGCTTCAATATAAAATTGAGTTCTCTGAATCAAAAGAGAAAGATAATATTATTGAGATGGGTGAATTAAAAATTCTTATTGATCCAAAATCGTCGATTTATCTTAAAGACGTTATCCTCGATTTTCAAGACGGTCTCAATGGTAAAGGATTTGTTTTTCAAAACCCGAATGCAACAAATACCTGTGGTTGTGGAGAGTCATTCTCTGTTTAATTAATGTCAGTAAAATTTGAAAATCTTCTTTTCGATAAAAATCAATTTCTTTTGACCAAAAAGGCTATTAAGCTCTCTGGCAGTGATGTTACATCATTTTTAAATAATCAATGCACCAATGAACTCTCTGGACTTGCTGAGAATAGTTTCCATTTTAATACTCTTCTCGATATTTCTGGAAGACTTGTGAGTGCTTTTGTCTTATTAAAAAAATCTGCTGAACTTTATTATATTCTGCTGGATGATAAAAATATTGAAACCTGTCTAGAGAGAATTGAGAAATATCATATCGCTGAAGATTTTGAAGTAGAAATTATTGATCAAAAATTTTCATTGCTCATCAATCATGAGGGCCAAGACAATAGTTTTCAAGGAACGTACTTTTATCCCACAGATCAAATTATTGAAACTGAAAATAACACGACCGATGCTAATAGCTTTTTAAAGCTTAAAACTCTCACGGGTGTTCCTGAGTTTGGTGTTGAAGCTCATGCGGGAGAGCTGATTAATAACACATATTTTGAAGAGCTCGCCCTTAATTATAATAAGGGTTGTTTTCTGGGACAAGAGACAGTGGCGAAAATTAAAACCAGAAGAGGTGCCGCTTTTAAACCAGTTTTACTGGAAACTGCAAAAATTGAGATAAAGGACTTTCCTCAAAAAATATCAATTTCAAATCAAAAAATTGGTGAGCTTAGAAACGGATTTACTCAGGGAGATAAAAGCTATTTCTATGCTCTTGTAAACCGCGAGAATAGAATTGATCAAAAAGTGTTGGACGTGTTTCTAGGAGAAGAGGCTCATTCACTAAATGCGACTGTTTATTACTATCCCTATCTACCCGTTGAGAATAACGAACGAGCAACGGTATTTTATGATCTGGCCATGGAGTTTTTTCATCAGGGAGATAATGAGCTGGCTATTTCTTATTTTAAGAAAGCAATCGCCATCGACCCTCTCTTTGAAGATGCCTATGAGTCTCTAGGTGTTATCTATGGGAGACTAGAGCAATATGACAAGGCCATCGCAGCGATGGAGCAACTTAAAAACCTTAATGATAAAAGTATGATGGCCTATACTAATCTCTCACTTTATCACATGAAGATTGGTGATATTGAGACTGCGGAAAAATATAAAGCTGATGCGACTCTTCTTAATTTTGAGAAATTGGGAGAGGAAGCTAAAATTAAAAAAGAAAAGCAAGCACTCGAAGAAAAAAGAATCGCTGACATTGCTAGGCGAGAATCAATGTTTAAACAAGTGCTCGAGATGGACCCTGTTGATCCCATGGCCAATAATGGGATGGGTGAAATCTTACTCGATAGAAAAGATTATGCAGGTGCGATACCTTATTTTGAAAAAGCGATAGAGGGTAATCAAAAATATTCCGTTGCCTATCTTGGACTTGCTAAAAGTCTTCAGCAATCAGGTGAAGTTGAAAAGCTTAAAGAAGTTCTGGAAAAAGGGATTGCTATTGCCTCGAAAAATGGTGATCTGATGCCAGCTAATGAGATGCAACGGATATTGACTAATCAGAGATAAAAAAAAAGCCTTCTGCAAGAGAAGGCTTTTTAAATTCCAATTAAAATGGCTGGAGTGGTCGGACTCGAACCGACGACCAATAGATTAACAGTCTACTGCGCTAACCAACTGCGCCACACTCCATTAAAATCGGTAACAAAATTTATAAATCTAAATTTTCTTCCTGTCCATAATTATTTAGAAAAAGTTCGCTAAACCGCTGAAATTAAACAACCGCGTCAAAGAAGACTAAAGTAATCTGAAATATAGCCGATGAAATTACTCAGGTAGTTGTATCAACAAAGGAGCACAGATGCTTGGTCCCATAGGGGCAGATATAATGTCTATATTTAGGCTTCTGAGCCCTAGCGAAATTGATCGCTACATGGAGTATGAAGAGGATCAAGAAGCTTCTGTAACCCCTGCTGCTATGGCCAGTGGAGGGGAGGAATTTAGCTTTCAGCAAAAATCCGCTTATAAACAGAGCAAGCACTCAGAAGAGCATCAAGCAAAAATAATACCTTTGCACCAAGATGACCACCAACAGAGCTCTCAAGATAATTTACCTGATGATGAGCACCCCTCAGATTCTCGGCCAAGTTTAAGTGAGCTAGAAGCCAAGGTGGAAAATCTCAAAAATAATTTAAAGGCCAATGGTCTGGAGTCTGTTGGAATTCTTTCGGCGGCCAGTCTGAGAAATATTGAAAAGAAGCGCCTCGCTGAAGAATCAAAGAATAAAGATTCCACCACAGCGTTTTTAATAAAAGAGCGTGAAAAAATGCGTCAGTCTAAGCGAAGAATTATAGAACAGCATGCGTTTAAAACTTATATTGCAAGTGCTGCTTGTGAAATTTATGAAGTGGATGATTCCGCTGACGATGATGAAGAGACCCTCGATGCAAGTGGAACGAAAGGTATTCTAGTTAACAAAAAACAATTCTAGTTAAAAGGGATAAAGCAAATCTCATCTCCCACAGGGATGTTGAGATCTTCAGCGCCTTTTTCAAAATAAACTAAATTTTCAGAAGGATTGTAGAGAAGGGTAAGTTTTGTTGCCATGAATGAGTAATGAGGGTGATTAAAGCTCATGATACAATCTCTACGAACAAAATTTTTACTCTCAAGGGAGTCGGTAACTATGGCTTTTTTGAAACCCTGAACCAGGGTTAAGTCTTGTAGCTTTGCTCTATAGTGAGGCCCCCCATCAAAAGGGTCAACTTCGTTGACATAAGTGAAACCTATCTTTTCTAACATTTTTTTTACAGGTTGGGTGTCTTCTCCCACTTTACCAATAGCATTTCTGGCTTCAGGAGTTAAAAGTGTCATATAAATATTTTCTGATGGAAATAAACTCAAAATAAATTCTTTGTTATTTCTCGAAAGCTTATCCGCTTCCTGATAGCCCATGTTCATAAACCTTCTGCCTATGGCTTCCCAGAGTGGAGAGTTTCCATCTGGATCGAGAGGGGGCATCAGCTCAGAATGCACCACAGGTTTAAATGACTGAGGGTGAAGCGCCATATACAAAAATCTTACGAAGGAAATTTGTTTTCCTAGTTTATCTTTGTTTCCCCTATAGTCTGGATGGAGGACTAATCCACCGATTTCAGTTGGTCCGTCAGTATCTAGGCCTAGCTTTAGGGTTCCATGAACAAAACCAGTGTTTATCGTTTGAGAAAATTTATGCTCACTTGAAACCTTTAAATAAAAATGAGGCTCTTTCTCTGTCCCATGCTGAGCATGAATCATAGAAACACCAATCACTTTATTATGTTCCGTATCTTCAAGTACAAAGAAATAATAGTTCTCATCCAAGTTAGGAGATGGATTTATAAAACATTCTTGCGAGCGCTCTATTTTTGATCTTATAATTTCTTTGTCATGGGGGAGGTTAATGAAGTAAACCTTGCCACTCAATTCATACAAATCATCAAGATCGTTACTTGTAACATTTCGTAAAATAAACAGTTAGAGCTCCTCAGCTACCTTATTGATTCGTTCCAAAGTATCCAATAATTCATCATTTGTACATGACAAGGGGAGACACAAATAAAGACCCGTTTCAGTGAGATTCCCCTCACTGATGAATAGACCAGAGTTGAGGCATTTTTTTATTATGCCCTTCTCAACCTTCCCTTGGATATACAGATAGTTCCCAAACTGCTTTATTTTTTGAGATATGTTTTGGGCAATTGTTTTTTGGTCGCGGATTTGCTTTCCTGACTCCTTCCAAATTAAAAAATCCATATAGAGAAATAATTTTTGGATAAAGGCAGAGTCTAAGCCTTGTAGACCTTCCAGCTTCTTTTGTGAAATCACATAAGGGTAAGGTTGGATTTCTAGAAAAAAATTTTGAGACGGTAGAATTTGAGGGGGAAATAGAGAATTTTGCGTCAGCAGAGTATTCATTCCATAGATGAATTCTTTGTCTAAGCTAGGCCATGAGTTTGCGGCTTCCAATTCATCAACAAACTGGACAGTTTTGTCAGCGAGAAATGTTTGAATATCGCTGAGTTGATAAACATGAAGTTGGGGACCTTTTTCATCATACTTTAGTTGTCCAAAATGATCTTGTACTTCTAGGGGATGAGTGTGACCCCAAAATGGTTTTTCAGAGCACAGACGTAAATCTGCGTAACAGTCATCAGACAAGGATTGAATATAGAGCCCATGGGCCTTACTTGATAAATTTCGATCATAATTCTCAAGTCTCACTCCACTTATTTGTGAGTTCGTCAGTAAAGTTTCAGATAGGCTACCTTTGTGCATTGCAATTCTACTTTAGTGAGTTGAGTTCTGTAATTTTATAACTCTATGATATATACTATGGGCTAGCAAGTTGGGAGAATTTAGAGGAATCATGCAAGAGCTAAAAAACTTAATTGAAAATGAAAACTATTCAGCGGCCCTCGATTTTTTAAATCAATCTGACTCTATGGCCCTACCTATTAAGTATTATAATCTGGGCTTTATCCACTTCAAGCAAAATGATCTTCCTTCGGCCCTTTATTATTTAGAAAAAGCGAAATTTTCTGGGCTTTTTTCTGAAGAGGTCGATTCGGCTCTTTATCAAGTTAAAACTGAGCTAGGGTTAAGGGTCTTGGAGAACGACTATAGTTGGATCGATCAACTTTATCTCAGCTCAAATACTTTGAACTTGGATATATTTATAGTGCTTATGGGCTTCTTACTTTTCGGAATTCTGTTAGGAGCATACAAAAAGCTTTTTAAGACCGCCGCTCTATGTCTGACTATGTTTACAGCTCTTGGCATTTTTACCTATCAACTCTCTGAGATGAAAACATATATTGCATTTGAAGATACAATTATTCATCAAGGACCGTCCCAAATTTTTGAAGCTAATCAAGTGATCCCTAAAGGCTTAAAGTTTGTGATTGGAAAAAGCTTTAAAGACTGGAGTTATATAAAGTATCCGAGTGTATTAAGTGGGTGGGTTAAAGATATAAAGGCCAAAAAATTATGAGTGAAAAAGACGTTATTGAACAACATGAAGAAGGTGAGAAAGTTTATAGTGATGATCGATTAGATATTTCTACTTTAAAATACTTCTACCAAGCTTCCCCACTTGCGGGAAGAAAAAAAGATTCTATCCCCAAGTTTCTACGCTCCCTTAGAGTGCTAGAGAATTTTACGGATTATGAGTTAAGGGTCTTTGCTAGCTTTATTCATGAAAGAAAATATAAAAATGAAGAAGTCGTCTTTCGGGAAGGGGAGTCGGGTTACGGCTTCTATCTCATTTATAGCGGAAACTTAGAAATTTACACGCAAAAAAGTCGAGTTAAAGAAGGAGTGGCTGAAACCTATCAGCAATTTGTCGCTAACCTGGGAAAAGCAGAGTATTTAGGTGAGCTAGCACTTTTAGAACAACAGAATAAGCGAAATGCTACCGCTATCTCAAAGGGCAACACAACCTTACTTGCTATTTATAAACCAGATATAGAAGAGATGATTGATAGGCATCCAGTTATTGGAGCAAAATTTTTACAAGCGATCTCCTTAATTGTAGCTATGCGCTTTATTAGCGTGACAGAAGAACTAAGGCATTTAAAAGAAAAATGTCAAAACTTAGAGATAAAACTTGATGAATCAACTGATTAAAAACGATCTATTTAAAACAGTCTTTTTTGTACTTCTGTTGTTTGGATTTGGAATCATTCTTTTTAAATTTCAGCGAATTGTGATTCCCTTTGGGATAGCTTATGTACTAGCTCTGATGATTCGACCCATTCAAAAACAGTTCTACTCGGTAGAATTACATAAAAAAACAATAGCTATTCTTATGCTGTTCTTTTTTGTTTTTACCCTGACCTATCCTATTGCTCGTGGAATTAAAACAGTCACTGATGAGGCCCATAGGATTGAGTACTATATACCTAAATTAGAATTGTACTTACGTAAGAAATTCACTAGTTTTAAAATAGAAGTGGAGAAAAGATTTAATTACGAGATAGAGACAGATCCTGTTGATAAGCTTTTAGAGATTGGACAAGAAAACACACAATCACTTTTTATTTATTTGCCCCAGATTATTGGAAGTTTTCTAGAATGGAGTTTAATCATTCCCCTATTTTTGTTCTTTATCATTAAAGATGAGCGTAAGATTAGGTTTTCACTGCTCAAAATCGTGCCTAATTCCGTGGTAGAAAAAACATATTATCTCTATCATCAATTTAATAATAAATTCGGTGATTATATTTTTGCCAAATTCATAGAAGCCACCATCGTAGGCGCTATTATTACTGCAGGGCTTCTTATTATTGATTATCCCTTCGCATTTTTATTGGGGGTTATTGCAGGTGTGACCAATATCTTACCTTATATAGGTCCAATTGTAGGTTTTCTGCCCGCTTTAGTTGTTGGCCTAGTTGATCAAAATCCTAATACGACCATAGGAGCGATGGTTATCCTTTACTTGGTTGCCAATATAATTGATTTAGCTCTTGTCTTCCCGGTCTTAGTCTCAAAGATAGTTAATCTCCATCCTATGATTGTTGTGGCTAGCGTTATCGTCGGTTCTCAATTTGGTGGGGTTGTGGGGATGTTGGTTTCTATCCCCCTTGCGGCTTTTATCAAGCTTCTGTTTAAAGAAGTGTATAGCGAGCTCTACCAATAAATTGCTTTTGACTGTAACCCAAAAAATAGGTATTTTTAAAGCATGAAATTATTCTTATGGCCTTTACTCATCGCACTTATGATTTCTTGTGCCTCGGAAAAACCGAAAGGAAAAACCGAAGCTGAAGTTCTTTATAAAGAAGCCAAGCAACTTATGGAAGATGAGCGCTATATCCTAGCCACTGAAAAACTGAATCAATTAAAAAATCAATATCCGTACAGCTACTACGCAACTCCTGCTGAACTTATGCAGGCAGATATTCTTTACCTTCAAGAAAATTATGTAGAAGCCGCTGCAGCTTATCTGCTGTTTAGAGACTTTCATCCTAAGCATGAAAGATTACCTTATGTTGTATTTAGAATAGCGGAATCATATTTTAAACAACTCCCTGATACGGACGATAGAGATTTAGCTGCGGCTCATGAAGCCATAAAGTATTACCAAGAAATTATAACGAAGTTTGATAATTCGAAATATCTAAAAGACGCAAAAAAGAAAATTAATATTTGTAAAAAAAGAATTCGCAATTACGAACAGTATGTAGCTGATTTCTATTTTAAAACAGAACAGTTTAGTGCTGCACGCTGGAGATATCTAGATATCCTGGATAATTTCAATAAGTCAGATCTCCGATCTCACTCGATGCAAAGAATTGTTCTTTCTACTTATCATCTTAATGAATACAAAACTTGCATAGAATACGCAGAAAAATACACACACGAACTAGATAAAGAAGACAAAAAGGTTGTCGACAAATACAAGAAGTATTGTGACAACGAACTCAACTAGGATAGGAGAGACTTTTGGACGTTCAAAAAGAGAGACAGCTGTTTTTAACAGCGAAGGATTTGTTTGAGAAAAATATGTTTAAAAAAGCTTTCATGCTTTTTGAAGAAGTTATCAATCTCAATCCTCAACATGTAGATGCTTACTTTTATATGGGTAATATCTTTCATATCCAGGGGCAATTGGGAAAGGCCATAAAAGCTTTTCAAAAAGTAATAGAACTCGAGCCCTCTCATACAGATGCCTCTATTAGCTTATCTGTTATTTATAACGACATCGGTAAATATGAGCAGGCGCAAAAGATTTTTGATAATGCTAATAAGAACGTTAAAGATAAAGACCAAGGGGTAAAAGATCCCCATATCAATAAAAAATTCTCGCTCAAACATTTCGAAATCGCGGAAATGTATTTTTCTTATAATCGCTTTGAAGAAGCACTTTTTGAATACAATAAAGCGATCCAGCTTGATCCTGAAAATCTAGAGATCAGACTTAAAATTGCTAAGGTTTATTCTAAAAAAGGTTACTTTGCTAAAGCCTTTGAAGAGTTAAGATCTTTAAAGTCTGAACACCCTCAGTATATTCCTGGCCTAGTTGCATTAGGCTTGCTCCATTATGGAAAAGGAAATGCCATCGAAGCTCAGGCTGAGTGGCAAAGAGCGCTTTTAAAAGATCCAGATAATACTGAGTTACAGATGTATTTAAGTCTTTCTCAAAATGCGACCGAGACTAACCTAACCCCTCTCTAAAAAAAAAGCACCTTCAATGAGGTGCTTTTAGTATTTTAAATTTCTAATGTAATTAAGCTTCGTTGATAGCTTCTTTTCTAGAAGTCTTACCAGCTTCAGTTGTTTGAACTGTCGCTGTATTCTCTTCTCTAGGAGCTTCAGTATTAGTTCTTCTGGAGTCATCTGAAGCGTAAGCTACGATATAGCTTTTAAGTTCTTTGTACATTTCGTACTTAACTGAAAGCTTGTTGTCTTGAAGAACAATTTGTCTGGCAATATTTTGCTGGTTATTGATAACGATCGGAGCTTTTAAGTTTGCACTCATCTGTGTGATGTCCGAAGGAATCGTTAAGATGCTGTAAATTTTTGCATCTTTTGTGCTTTCCAATTTAACGCTGTTCATATCAGCAGGTAATAACTTTGCAATATAATCAGGCTTAAAGATTTTTGGCTCAATAATTGGGAATGCAATATTTGAATCTTCAATAGATTGTAACCACAGGATTAAAGTGCTATCTCCCGGATCAACAACGAAAAATTGCTTTAAATTTTCGAATCCCAATAATCCTTCTGAGAAGTTTATAACATCCTGTTTGTTTACTTGAAGTTCTCCGAACCTAGTAGTGTTGACTTTCACTTAACCCTCCGAATAAATGTGGTAGTACCAAATTTCTACCTTGTATGATGGTATCAGTCAATTATATTGATTCGCAAGGAGGAATTTATTTCTTTGTAAGCTCGTCATTAAGTCTAGCAAGGTCGCTAGGGGTGGATTGACTCGCTGCAGTGTTCTGGTCTTGTATAGCCTGATACACTTCTTCACGGTGAATTTTTGTCTCTTTAGGAGCTTTGATACCAAGCCTAACTTGTTTTCCTTTAATTTGGACAACAACTATCTTTATATGATCATCAATGGCTATGCTTTCTCCAAGCTTCCTTGTTAGAACGAGCATGTGTGTTACCTCTTATGCTAAATCCATTTATCGGCATAGATAAACAGTTTGTTCACAACTGAACAACTCATATATTACTGACACTTTGAAAATGCAAGCAATAATTTAAAATCTTCTTACTTCTAAGTAATAATTACAAGTTTAATGAAAAAATTAATGATTTCTTAAGTTTAAGGGATTTATTCACAATAGCAATGACTAGTTAATATAGTCCATCAAGTTTTTGTTCATAAGCTGAGCACTTGCTTTGTAAGTAGCGTCAAGAACGTTTTTTTGACGCGTGAGGTCGGTGAAGAGTTCAGCTAGATCCGCATCTTCAATTTGAGTGCGATACTCTTCATTCAATAAATGTTGTTTTTGTACTGACTCAACTGCACTGTCTACCGTGTTGAGAATGGAACCAATCTTAGCCCGACTTTCAATAAGTCTATCCACTGCCTTATCTAGCTTTGGTAAAAGATCCTGGATAATCTCATGATTATCAGTGATCAGAGCGTCATGTAGCTTTTGCAGATCACTAAAGACACTGGTGCGAGCAGGTCCTAGCTCTGGTGCTCTCTCGGCTTCCGTAGCTGGGGTGCGATTGAAGTTCTCTTGATTGCTATTTTCACTCTCATTTACTGGAGTGTTAAGACTTTCATCAATCTCAACTTGATCACCATCAATTTTCACTTTTTTGTTAAAGTCCGCGAGAGGTGAGCCAGCAAGTGGATCTCCATCGGGTAGGGGAAGCCCTTCTTTTTCATAGAATATATCTTTCCCATTAAAAGATATGGGAACAAAATAATCTTTTTGCACTTCAATTTTTGTTTGGTTGGAATCTCCTAAGTACTCACCAGCTTCGTTAAAAGGTTTGGTCAGAGATTTATGGCCGGCAAAGATATACTTATTACCCATTCTTCTATTGGCAATACTGACAGCTTGATTTTTTAGTTGTTCAACTTCTTTAGCTACCCCTCTTCTGATATTGACATCGAAAAGATTGGAAGCCTGTGCCACGGCAATTTCTTTGGCCTTGTTAAGCACATCAGTGAGTTCTGAAATAGCATTTTCAGTAAAGGTCAGTTGAGCCTTGGCCACTGAAGCATTTCTTTCATATTGCTTTCCATCGATATTTTTGGAACGGATAGAAAGAATATCTATATTTCCGACAGGATCATCTGATGGTTTTTGCACACGCTTGAGAGTAGAACCTTTAATTTGAAGATCTTCTAATCTTGATTTGGTTTTATTAACAGCATGTTGAATGGCGTGAAAGGAACTTGCTTCTGATACTCTTGCCATAATCTACCTCATCATCCCAAGCACAGAGTCAAACATTTCGTCTGCAGCTTTTATCATCTTAGCAGAAGCATTATAAGCATGTTGATACTTCACCATATTTGTTGTTTCTTCATCAATTGAAACTCCAGAAAGTCTTTCTTTGAGAGATTTCGCCTGGGCCAGGATTCCCCCTGACTGTTCAAAATTTACCTTTGACTTTGACACTGCCAAACCAATTTTTCCTACAGCAGAAAGATAACTTTCTTCCAGTGTTTTATTTCCCCCACCTAAAACTTTTTCGTGTTGAAGTTTTGAGATGGCCACGGCGATACGGTTATCCCCGGGAGAGTTAGGAGCAAGTCCAGTGGAGATATTATTGAGATCTTCTTTGACATCATCGCTTAAATCAATCATCTCTGAGGCGCGTTCGAAATCAAGCGGTTCTTTAAAGAAATTAATCCCCGTTATCTTACCGAGACTTGGATGGGCCACAACATTTCCATTTTGATCCACAGGAAGTTCTTTGTTTACATAACCTCGTCTGTGAATGGCATTAGTCGTATGAACAAGACCATGAGCCATTTCATCGAGCTGGTCTCTCAGGACTTTTATTTCTTCATTTCGTGTTTGAATGAGGGCACCTATTTTACCCCCCTTAATGCTTCCTGTGATAGGAGTATCAGGCTTATTTTTGTAAAATATTTCTACTCGCCCTTCGTCTTTATAAGACCCCACATTATCATTTGAGATAGCACCGGCTTGAAGTTCATTAATCATTCCGCCGGCAACAACGGAACCAACTCCAACAAGGTTCACAACGTATTGACCTTTGTTATCTTCGAAAGCATTGACAGGAGCAAGTTCTGAGATCGCTCTAACCGCAGCATCCCTTTGATCCCGTAGATCACCGGTCTCACCGCCCATATTTTCCAGTCTTGAGATTTCTTTGTTGAGATTGGCAATAGCCTGAGCTTGTGAATTGATATCATTCACAGCATATTCAACCTTGGCTTCAATTTGGCTTTTAACATCGGTAATAGAACCACTAATTCTTTGAAAGTCTCTTATGACTAAATTAGCATTATCACGAACTACACTTCTCACAGTTTCATTTTCCGGTTGATTAGAAAGCTCACGGAAAGAGTTGAAAAATCTATTGAGGATCTTGTTCATTCCATCAGAGTTAATTTCATTAAAAACTTCCTCAACTCGTCCAAGCTGAAAAGTTCGTTCTTCATTATACTGATGTCCTGCAAGAGAGTGATTTAATTTTTTCTCTAAAAGAGTGTCGTGGGCGCGTTTAACCGTCTTAACATTAACACCCGTTCCATAAACATTCTTTCCGCTTTGGATCGGAGTGTTGACTTCATGAGTGACCACCTGACGAGAAAAGCCCTCATTATTAGCATTGGCGATATTATGCGACGTCGTCGCAAGGGACTTCTTTGAAGTTCGCAGGGATGAACGTCCGATACTAAATAAATCTGCCGCCAAGCTCGTTTCCTTCTTCTATCTGAAAGTAGAGTTGTTTTTAGCAACGCCACTGGCAGAATAGGTTTTATAATTACTTTTCCCCATAAAACTCTCTCTTAGGTCTTGTAACGAGAGAATAGCTTTGTTGAGAAAGACTTGATTCTTTTTATTTTGTTCCTGAACTTTTTCAATAATATCGATCAGGATTAAATTTAGTTTTTCAATTTGTGTGGCCGTATCTGTTTCGCCATTTGCCTTTAAGGCACTGGTTAAATGTGACAGTTTCTTATGGTTCTCTATCCCTAATAACCCTGTAATCTCATGAGTTAATTCCTGTCTTTGGGCATCGAGTGTGTTTATATTTTCAAGGAGTGTTAATTTACTTGAAACAGTTTCATTAAGATTTTCAATATCACTGGCCAGTAAATGAATGTACTCATCACAAGTGTATTCATAAAGCTGAGTATGAGTCTCGCAGAAATTTCTCCACAGCATAACGAGCTCACTCAATTTAAGTTTTAATTCAACAGTTTGTAATTCCGACATTTAATCCTCTTTAAATTAGTATTCAGTTGCTAAAATTTTATCAGCGATGGCATCGTAGTCGGGCTGGTAAGTACCGGCTTGAATCTGTGCTTTTAAACTCGCAATCTTAGCTGTGTTATCAACCTCAGGAGTTGTGTCAGCAACTTTTTTGATACGAGAAAAATCTCTAATCGTATCAGGGATTGATACCTTGGCATGAGAACCTGTTTTGTCTTGTAGTTCCTGAGCTCTTTCATAAGAGTTGCGTCTGAGCATCGATGATTTTCTAGCTTGTTCAATTTCTCTTTGAGCAGACTTTGAATTCGGGAAAAATGGAGCTCTGGTGTCTATGCTACTCATAACGTCTCTCCTTTTTGAGAGTTAGGTTTTTGTTTTTCATACATTTCTACTTTTTCAAATTGACCATACGATGATGGTCTAGCTGTTTTACGCATATATTCGTCAATGACGACATCTTTAATACCTAGGCCAGTGTCAGACTTCGCTAACATTTTTGCTCGCTCACGATCCATGAGTGAGTTGTAAAAATCTTCAGCAGAGCTTTTTGACTCTTTACCGACAGACTTGCGCATTTCATTGATAAGATGGTTGGCGAATTGCTCTTCCATAGCTTCAGCAGCCTGAACGACTTCTTTAGGAACATTTTGATGTTTCCTAACCACTTGGGGCTGAATGTGGGAAAGCTTGTTTATATTGGTCATGACCATCCTAGTTTTTTTCATCCTCCATCCTAGAGGATATTTACCCTCTTAGTATAACATTAATATATGGTGCGTTACCATAAAAAAATGTCGTTTAAGTCCAGATTTTGACATCATATGAACTCTAGCTCGGCAATTAATGCCCCATTGCTTTTAAGTGCCTGAAAAATGCTAATGAGATCTTCAGGAGAGGTGCCAATGGCATTGAGTGCATTAACCAAGTCTTTTAGTGTAGATTTCTTTTCAATAAGGTGAAGGCTTCCACTTGCCCCGCCTTTTTTATCTTTTTCTCCCCCAACTTCTAACATCAGATCTCCATGGCTAATGGCAACTTTAGAGAGTGTGATCTCTCCACCAGCAACAATGGTTCCGGTTTTCTCATTGATCACGATCTTGGCTTTATTATCTTGGTTCACTCGGAAGTTTTCCATGATAGCAATCATATCCACTACTTTTCTTTGATAATGAGGAGGAATGATAAGATCAACTGTCGCTGAATCAGTGGCATTAGCAAACTTACCACCGAAGTTTTCATTGATGGTTTTTACCACTCTTGCCGCTGTCGTGAAATCAGGTTTTTTGAGAGAGAGTCTGAGTGATTTTTTTTCATTAAAAGCTTGATCAATTTCACGCTCAATAGTTGCACCACTAGGAATGCTTCCACTGGTTGCAAATTTAGCCCCTTGAGTGAGTCCTCCAATAGAAAGTGCACCGTTTGCTACTGCATAGACTTTACCATCTCCACCTTTGAGAGGAGTGACTAATAAGGTTCCCCCTGCGAGTGAGCTGGCATCCCCAATCGAGGAAATGGTGACATCCATTTTCTGACCTATACGTCCAAAAGGAGGAAGCTTGGCGGTCACGATCACAGCTGCAACGTTGGCCGAGCTAACTTCAGAAACAGGGTCAAGCCCCAACGTTTGATACATTTTTCGAAGTGAATTATTGGTAATTTCTCCACCACCATCACCAGTTCCATTAAGACCTATCACTAAACCATACCCAATAAGCGGGTTATCTCGTACCCCCTTAATATCGATAATGTCTTTTAAACGATTCGCTGCTGTAGCGCTTAAGGATGATACTAACAGGGAAAGGAGTAGGATCTGTTTAAACATTTTTAATACCTCAATACATTAATTCTAGGTTCTAATATCTTGTTGGATTCAACGGTATCGTTCGCAGTAATATCTTTTTGTGAAACGACAGCTTGTATTTCAAAATATCTTTTTCTTTCTTGGAACATCACTTCTTTGCGGCCTCGTAGCATAATATAGTCATTATTGACGATCTCAATGACTTTGGCAGAAATCTTATCATGAACTTTTTCAGGATTCTGACCAGCTACAGCAGGGGCAGCTTCTTCCGGTTGTTCCGCTTGCTCTTCCTCGCCAGCTTTTGCATTTGTTTTCTTTTTTGGCTCTGGAAAATTTCTTTTGAGCTCATCTTGTATTTTATCTTTGAGATTGTCATAGACGTCGATGATGACGATATCACCTTTGCGCTTCATATTATTGGTCACAAAAAGGAAGTTCTCGCTGTTCTCACCTGACCACAAACTCCCATCATCAGCATTATCCCGCAGATCTTCTGCTCGGGTTCGACCTCTTGAGTTATATTGTCTTTTCACTCTAGGGGCATAATTTCTGTACTTTGAAGCAGTAGGGACACCGTTTAAAGTCACTGGGTTCTGGATAGGCCGTCTATCTTGGCCGGGTCTATAGCCAGCTCGATATTGCCTTTGTTTTTGATTGGCTTGCCCTCTTTTCTCATTGTCGATTTGTCTGTGAATACTTTGAACATAAGAAGCGCATGAACTGGTTAGAATAAGAATAAAGCTTAATAAAATGGCTTTCATAAATTTATTTCCGCTTGATTATAGTCTGTTATTTTAGCTGTTATTTTTTTATTTGATTTAGGATTTTGGAGTTCAATAATATCACCGAAACGTCCGTTAGATTTAGCAATGGCCACTACGCTTAGGTTAACACTCGAATTATTAATTTTCACTTTCACTTTATCTCCGTATTTGACGATTGATTTAGGGGAGACATCATGAGCACCAAGGACATCACCCTTGCGCATAAATTTATTTAAACGATAGAATTTGATATTAGATAAATCATCGAAGTATCTTTTGTTTCCTCTGTCTATAATTGTGACTTTTTTAAAGTGATCAGGACTGAGCTTCTCAGAAAGATTAATGATATTTTTCTCAAGTGAGTAGACTTCTTTTTTGATAAAGATATTGGCGCTTAGCCAATGCTTCTTCTTTCCTAGAGTGAGGGCAAGATCTTTCGTTCCTGGAGAGTCACAGTTTTTACAGCTGATACGAAGAGTTTCACTCGTGTTATAAGTCAGTGAAGAATGAGGAATAAGGCTATTCACTTTTTTAATGATGAGATTTTCATCCCCTATACTTTTTTGAATATGATCTTTTATATCACTGACTTGAATGGTGTCAGGTGAGACTTGAATATGAGTTCCATGTTCTTGTTGAAAGTATTGGGAGAGAAAGCTCGCTTTGAGTAAGCCATTTGCATTCTCAATGAGAAGTTTAAAATCTTCAATGACTTCAGCGGAGCAATCACTTTCTTGAACAATGGTGTCATCTTGAATTTTATTAATCTTAACGATGTTTTTAAAACTAGTCAGCTTACAAGTTGGATCATTTGCCCAAACTGTGAAACTAAACAAGAATGTGAGTAGAAAGACTTTATTTATCATTATTTAATACGATTCACTGTTGAGAGCATTTGATCAGCGACTCCCATCACTTTCGAGTTCATCTCATAAGCCCTTTGTGCCTTAATTAAGTTAGTCATCTCGTTCATAACATTTACATTTGACGATTCCAGCGCTCCTTGTTGAATAATTCCGGAGTTATCGTTACCAGGTATGTGTTCAATAGGGGATCCAGACGCCGTGGTTACTCTAGCCATATTTCCTCCCATATCAGAGAGCCCTGCTGGGTTTACAAAAGTAAAAACGGGTATTTGTCCTAGCTCAATAGGAGCTGTTCCGTTGGTAAGGAAAGCTTGAACTTTACCATCTTCTGAAATACTTAAATGTTTCGTGTTAGGTGGGACTGTAATATTGGGTAGCAAAGAATGTCCCGCTTTTGTTTTTAAAATACCTTGAGCATCTACCGTGAAAGATCCATCTCTGGTGTAGAGGATTTCATTTTTGGCTTGCACACCAAAATACCCATCTCCCATAATCATAAGGTCGTAAGGTCTATTGGTGATCTGTGGACTCCCCATATCTAGCATTCTTCTCGTGGCGGTGACTCTTGAGCCTGAGCCAACCTGATGACCAACGGTGTATTGGCTGTCACCAGAAGATCTACCCCCAGCTTCTTCGACTGTTTCATACAGGAGATCTTCAAATTCAGTACGTTGAGATTTATAGCCTGTCGTATTAGCATTGGCGATGTTGTTAGAGATGGTATTAACTTGCTGTTCTTGCGAAGCCATCCCTGTTGCTGCTGTATTCAATGCTCTTATCATAAAGTCCCTCCTGGACTATTATTAAAATTTCGAGATATCGTTCACAATTTTTGAAGATATCGAGTCATAAGTTTTAATTGCTGTTTGTATATTATCAAAATGTCTGTGAGCGTTGATAAGCTCAGACATCTCTTTAACCGCATTCACGTTTGAGCCTTCTACAAAGCCCTGGTTCACTGTGGTTGCGACTTCATCCCGCTTAATATTGTTGGCATCATTATTCATATAAAGTGTGCTGCCCTCTTTTCTGATAGCATGGACGTCATTAAATTCAACCACGGAAAGACTTCCTAGTTTACTATCATTGGCATATACATCACCCTCTCGAGAAACTGAGAATTTATGAGCACCAGTTAAATTAATCACCCTTTCATTTACATCATTCGTAAAGTTTGGATCCTTTGCTTGTTCGTCAGTGATTTTTTGGAGAACTTTAAAGCCTTGAGCAGTGACGAGTTCACCTTTAGCATTAAGTGAAAAGCTACCATTTCTCGTAAAGCGAATTCCATTGGGAGTAAGGACTTCAAAAAAACCTTTTCCAAATAAGGCCATATCAAATTTATTTCTCGTTGGCTTAAGTGCACCTTGCTCAAAATTAGTGTAGCTTCCATCGACTTTTACATAAGAGTTTTCCATCCCACGACTGCGATAGAAATCATCAGGTGCAAATTCTCCAGGGGGAACGTCAATATCAGCAGAGGGATTATCTACCGCTGACATGTACTCTTTAAAAGTTATTTGGTCTTTTTTAAACCCATTGGTATTCGCATTAGCAATATTATTAGCTATCGTCTCAACTTTACGTTGCTGGGCTATTTGTCCTGAAAGTGGGACCCAAATATTTTTCAAAAGTCCTCCTGACTTTACGGGGTGAAGAGTTTTCCTAACCCTTGTTATTCAGTAAGATTTTACCAATAGGGGCGCCAAAAATGCATCACTAGGTAAATTCATCCTAGTGATTAACTAGCTAAAATTACGAAAAGGTTATCCTAGAGAGGGTAAAAAAAATGACACATTGCTTGCCCCGCTAGAATCATTCAATACTTGCATAAGATTTAGAGAAGAGTAATATGGTAAAAAGTGCAGTTAAACATTTTGAGCTGTCAACAAATTGACCAGGAAGGGCATCATGGCCAAAAAGAATTTTGAATCGACTTTAAATAAACTTGAAGAAATTGTTCAGAAGTTAGAAGAAGGTGAATTATCTCTCGATCAAAGTATCAAAGAATTTGAATCAGGAATTGATCTCTATAAAGAATGCAAAACGTATTTGGATAAAGCAGAGAAAAAAATTCAAGTTCTTACTGATTCACTCAAAGAAGAGGAATATAAAGAAGAATAATGAAATATATACTCATTGTTTTATTCATTTTTGGGTGTTCAACTCAAAAATCTTCACAGGAAATCGATACCGTATCTCTTCATACCCCTGAAAATACTGATATAAGTATCGACACCACTATAACAGACAGTGAGAGTGAAGATTTAGTTATAAGTGATTCCAAGATAATTGAAGATAAAATGAGTTACGAAGTTACTCTTATTCATTACTCAACATTATATTCGTCACTGGCCATCTTCTATTACTTTAAGGAGCTCGAAGAACAAAATATTAAATTGAATAGGATTGTAAGTAATGGCTTTGCATTTCTTATTGCTACTTTATATGCCAAAGAAAAAAACTTAAGTACTGTTGAGTGGAAATTATTTGGATTACTTAAAAACTTGGCTTCAGAAAAAATCTATACTAAAGACTGGATAGAAATTATTGAGGAGTTTGCTCAAGAAGAATTTGGAAACTCTAAGCTCTCTTCTTTAAAAATTCCTGTAAGTTACCCTCTGCTTATTGATGAAGAAGTGCAATGGAATAGAAATATTTCAGTCAAAAAAGCTATACTTGATAATATCAATCTTTTATCGGGACATAATTATTTAATTAAACCTCAAATTTTTGACCATAAAATACGCTCACTAAGTCGTCTAGGACATATTCACAGCATTGCCTTTTTGGATAAGAAAATAAGTCTCAACTTACAAGATGGTTTTGTTTGGGGACTCATGACTAATTATTTAAGTTTTGTGAATAATCACCCCAATATTCAATTTATTACCAGTGCAGATGCTAAACCTTTAGATGTTTTAAACCCCATGACTAAGCTAGAAAGTATGTATAGAGAAAATATATCTGAAAACGTTAAACATTTAATAGCAGAACTTGAAAAAACCAATGAACTAAATTCGACTAGTTCATTTTAAGTTTATTGATTATAATACTAAACATTATCTTTTTTATATTGTGAGTTTGATTTGAGATTACTTTTTAAATTATTGTTTGCCTTAATATCTGTTGGATTTGTCTGTGGAGTTTTATTATTCGGAGTCATCGTCTCTATTTCTTATGATCTACCAGAACTGAATTCCTTAACCAGCTATACACCAGCGATTCCTAGTAAAATTTATTCTAAAGACGGTCATCTTTTGGTGGAACTCAGAAAAGAGAATAGAGAAATAGCTACCATGGAAGAGATTCCGAAAAAAGTAGTGAATGCATTTTTAGCCGCGGAAGACGATAATTTCTATAATCACTCAGGGATCGATTACATGGGGATCTTGAGGGCCATGATTATCAATATAAAAGCAGGTCGTATTAAACAAGGTGCCTCAACGATTACACAGCAAGTTGCAAAGTCGCTCTTGTTAACCCCAGAGCGATCTTTTAAGAGAAAAATCAAAGATCTTATTTTAGCGAGAAAAATTGAAGAGAAATTTACAAAAGACGAAATCCTTTATCTTTATTTAAACCAAGTCTATCTCGGTGGAAGTTATTATGGAGTGCGTTCTGCTTTTCGAGGCTATTTTGATAAGGAACTCTCTGAAGCCACCACAGCGGAAGTTGCTCTTGTCGCTGGACTCTTAGTCGCTCCGTCACGCTATTCGCCTTATAACAATCCAGAAAAAGCAAAAGACAGACAGACCTATGTTTTAGGGCGTTTATTAGCAACAGGAAAAATCTCCCAAGCTGAATATGATGAAGCTATAGCAGAAGATATTAAAATCCAAATTAGAAAATCAACTCCTATGAAAGCTGGATATTTTACGGCCTGGATACGTGAAAGATTATTCGATCGATTTGGGGAAGATGAAATTAAAACCAATGGGTATGAAGTGGTCACCACTCTGGATTGGGAGTTGCAACAAAAAGCTGAAGAAGCGGTTTTAGAAGGTGTAAAAGAAATTGATAAAAGACAAGGGTATAAAGGCCCACTCAACACTATATCTGATGAGCAAGAGAGAAAAGATTATCTAAAAAAACAACGGGAAGATCTTTATCATGAAGCTTCTAACTTTCTTATCTTTACAGCAAAAGGTGAGGCGCAGCGGGAATACCGCCTTCAAGAAGAAGAGCTCGAGAAAATTTGGGAACGACAAAAAAGCTTGTTTGAGCAAGTCCAATCGAATCAAAAAGTCTTCTTAGAAATTGGTAATCTGGAGCAAGATGTTTTCCCCACTTTTGTGGATTTTACCAAAAATTATAAAGCCATCGTGACTAAAGTCAGTGACTCCGGGAGAGTTATCTATGCTAATTATGGCGGCATGAAAGTTATAATCCCTCATGAAAATTTCAAATGGGCCCATGATAGAAAAATCACTGAAGAGAGAAATTACTGGAGTTATGTAGATTCACCAGAGTCGATTTTAAAAGAAGGGGACGTTATTAAAGTTAAAATCGATAATGAAGTGGTGACGGCTTGGAGCCAACTTTATGATGGCTTTAAAACAAGAATCAAAAGCTCAAAAAACCTTGTTGAAGCATTAAAAGATCAAAAATTCTATGTGGCTCATCTTGAACAAGATCCTGAGGTCCAGGGAGCATTGCTCTCGGTTTCTCCAATTAGTGGTGAAATCGTTTCTATGGTTGGGGGAAGCGATTTTGAGGTTTCTCAGTTTAATCGAGTTGTTCAATCCAATAGACAGCCTGGATCAGCGTTTAAACCTATTATTTATGCCACAGGACTCGAGAATTATTATAACCCAGCCTCTATCCTTTTGGATTCTCCCCAGGCACTTTCCGGTGTGGATGATACTTTAAGTTGGAAGCCAGGAAACTATGACGGTAAATTTAAAGGTTCTATGACTTTTAGAAGAGCGCTAGAAACTTCTCGAAACATCCCTACCATTAAATTATCTCAAGACGTAGGCGTAGAAAAAATTATCAATTTTGTAGAGAGGAATAAAGTCAATGCTGACCTTCCACGAGACTTAAGTGTGTCACTTGGATCCTTTGGAATGAACCTGATAGACCTGGTGAAGCTTTATTCCATTTTTCCTAATGGGGGAAAACTGATCAAAGTAAAATCTATCCTTTCAGTTAAAGACCGCTTTGGAAGTCCACAAGTTATGGATGAGAGAGAAGAATTAGAAGCAGCTTCGGGTTCTGGTTCAGATGAAACTTTTAAAGCGACTCCTGCTGAGGAAGTGGCCCAAAAAACAATCGCTCCTAATAGTGAAGAAAATAAGGAAGCAAAGGTAGAAGAAGAAAAAGAAAATCCCTATCTTGCCAATCTAGATGAAAATCAAGTCTACGATCCAAGGCTTGCTTATATAATGAGTAATTTGCTCAAAGGTGTCGTACAGAGAGGTACCGGACGGGCAGCGAGCAGTATTTCTTCCCATATTGGGGGGAAAACGGGAACGACCAATAATTATGTCGATGCTTGGTTTATTGGTTTTTCCAGTAAATTAGTGACTGGGGTATGGACCGGATTCGATGATAACCAAACTCTTGGTTGGGGGGAAACGGGGTCAAAATCATCACTCCCCATTTGGCGGGACTTTATGCGTGCTGGAATCGCAAAATTTGGCGACAGTGATTTTGCGATCCCGAGTGGAATAGTCAACGTTGCGATTGATCCTGAAAATGGAACATTAGCTGGAGATGATTCAGCAAGATTTATAGAGGCTTTTGTGGAAGGCACCGAACCAGGCTCTGATTCCACCTTATTTACTGATAAAAATGAAGAAACCTCTATCTTGGATAGTGAAGACTATTTCCTCAGTCAATAAAAAGAACTTAATACGGACAAATTTTCCGCTTTCCATATCCCAAGCTCTGCAGCTTAACACTCTAGTTACACCTCTCGATAAGTAATATGGGAGCGTAATTATGATAAAAGCTAACAACAAAATAAATGAAAAGAAGATCATTGTACTCTTTAGTGCGGTTTCAGTTTTACTGCATATTAGTTTTTCTTTTCAAACAGTTGAGTGGGGAAATATCACTGAGTTTCTAGCTGAAAAACCAGAAGAAAAGCGCATTTTTATCAAATTACAAAATCGTAAACCAAAACAGATTGTTCAAACGATCAACTCCAATAATAAGCAACCGGTAAAACCTAATTATTTATCAGAAAAAAATAATGCTTATGACAGACAGACTCGCTCTAAGTTCATTGATAAGTTTCAAGTGGCCGAGAAAGGTGTACGTAACGCCCAAAAGAAAGAAAGAAAAAAAGTAAATAAAAAAACTATGGCCAAAAAACTCAAAGATCTTAAATTTTCTGATCTTGCAGTGAAGTCTCATGAAAACATAAAAGTAAAAAGAGATAAAAAAGTCGCTAAAACGAATAGCCAGAAACTAGGGCTGAAAAGTGGTAAGACAACAGGTAAAGGTCTAGGTGCTTCCAGTGACTTTCTTGAAAATATTCCTTTGGGGGATTTCACAAAACTCAACACCCAAGAGTATGAGTACTATGGTTTTTACCACCGTATCAGACAGAAATTAGAGCAGTTCTGGGGGCGAAATATTCAAGAACAGGCCAATAAAATCTATAAACAAGGTCGCTCTATAGCGAGTGCTACAAATCTTATCACCAATGTGGTGATTAAATTGGATAGTGAAGGAAAAATTGTAAATATCATTCTTAAGTCTACCAGTGGAGTTAAAGAACTTGATGATGCTGCAATAGAGTCATTCAACCAGGCAGGACCATTTCCTAACCCTCCAAAGGGGATGTTAAAAGCAGATGGTAAAGCAGTGGTTGAGTGGGGATTTGTGGTTAATACTTAATGATTAAAATCACCTTGAAGCATCGCCTTAAGTCTATCGATCCCTTCCATTGTGACATAGTCAGACCAAATATTATCAAGTTCTCTTATAGCTTCGATAACTTGAAGTGCGGCTTGGTCTCTAGAAATATTTTGTGATTCAGCTAAGATCGAAACACTTTTATTGATAGCTTCGATTGCCGGTGAGTTGTTAATTTTTGTTAGTCTTTCTTCATATGAATTATTAATTTTCTTTTCTTTACTCTTAATAATGGCCGTGTTCAACAGTTGGATTGATTCCATTAATATCTATCCTTTTTTTTCTACAGGGTTTGCTAATCGTGTGTTTGAAAGTTTGTGCAGTATGGATGATGAGCGCGAATTCGTAAAGTGATATTTTTGGTTATTAAAAAAAATTCATATCAAATTAAACAAAAAAAAATGGCCGATCAAGTCGGCCAAACAATTATTATGAATTTGCTTCGCAGTATTCTTGGTAAGCGGTATGATCCATGAGGTTATCTAGAGCAGCAGTATCATGTACTTCAAGTTTAATTAACCATGCACCAAATGCATCCTCATTTATATTCTCAGGAGTTCCTTCCACAGTATCGTTTTTCTCTGTGACTTTACCGCTTATAGGGCTATATAAATCTGAAACAGATTTGATTGACTCAACCACACCAAAACTATTCCCTGCTTCAATTTCTTCACCTTCAGCCGGTAGTTCAACAAAAACAATATCTCCTAGAGAGGATTGAGCAAAATCAGTGATGCCTATAGTTGCGATATTGCCATCTAGAGCAATCCATTCGTGTTCTTCTGTATATTTAAGTCCCTCAATAATTTTTGTCATTATTTATGTCCTCCCACGACAAATGGCTTTTTTGTAACTTGGGCCATGTATTTTCTACCTCTTATATCTACATTAATTTTCATGTCTTCACTATATAATTTTTTCTCGACTCTTGCTAAAGCAATACCTTTACCAAGTATGACACTCATGGTCCCTGAAGTGACTTCTCCTAATTGATTTCCGTTTTCATCTTCTACAACGTAATGATCTCTAGGGATACCTTTATCTAAAACCAGTTTTAATAATTGGTATTTGGGTTGATAACTTTCTAAAAAAGTTTTTCCGATAAAGTTTTCTTTTTTTAATTTAACAGTCCACTTTAAACCACAATCAAGGGGGGTGATCTCATCCGTAAGCTCATGACCGTAGAGAGGATAACACACCTCAAGTCTTAAAACGTCTCTTGCTCCCAAACCGCAGGGCATAACGTTTAATTCCATCAGTTGATTCCAAAGGTTTTTGATAAGATCGTGGGGGCCAAAGATTTCAAAGCCATCCTCACCAGTATATCCTGTGCGGGCAATAAGAGTTTTACTTCCATTTGCATCATGAGCTTGTATTGAATAGTACTCGATGTCATTGACTTGAAAACCGAGGTCACATTTGGAAAGTACCTCAAAAGATTTTGGACCTTGCAGCGCCAATAAAGAATATTCATCGGATTCATTTTTTAATTGGCAATCAAAGTCTTGGACATGCTTTTCAAACCATTGAAAATCTTTTTCAATATTTGAAGCATTCACACAAATGAGAATTTCATCATTAGCTAGCTTGTAGACGATGAGATCATCTATGATGGTGCCATCTTCTCTGCAAAGCGGAGAATAAATAGCTTTTCCAATCTGTGCTCCAGCAATATCGTTTGTCACCATATAGTCTACAAATTTAAGGGCATCGTTTCCTCGAATAAAAAATTCACCCATATGACTTACATCAAACACACCAACCGATTCTCGAATGGCCTTAACTTCTTCTTTCAGGTTTTTGTATTGTATCGGCATTTGCCAACCTGCAAAATCCACCATTTTTGCACCAAGGTTTAGGTGCTGATTATATAGCGCTGTCTGATTGCTCATCTGTTTTATCCTTTAAAATAGTTTCAGTTGTTTTCAACAAATTCTCCATCAGAGAGAAGACCGTCATGGGTCCCACTCCGCCTGGGACAGGTGTGATCGCTGCAACTTTATCTTTGATATGCTCAAAGTCTGCGTCACCTACCGTTTTGTTGTCTTTTTTATTAATTCCTACATCTATAATAATTTGCTTACCTTCGGGGGAGATATGCTCTTCTTTTAAAAACTCTGGTATACCAATGGCGCAAACAATAATATCTGCTCTTTTGGTGTGACTTTCTAAATGCTCTGTATGGGAATGACACAAGGTCACTGTCGCATTTAGACCATTTAAGATAAGAGAGAGTGGCTTTCCTACAATTAAACTTCTTCCAATAATAACCACATGTTTACCTTGAATGGTTATTTTATTCTCTGCAAGTAAAGTGACTATCCCTCGAGGAGTACAGGGAACTAGTCCCGTGAGATCATTGAGGTATAATTGGTTAATAGTATTGAGGTGAAATCCATCGACATCTTTTTTAGGGTTAATGAGTTGAGTGATATCAATATGCTGAAGATGTTTTGGGACAGGAAGTTGTACAAAACAACCTGTCACTTCAGGATCATTATTGACTCTTTTTACAGTCTCCAAAAAATCTTTATCATTTACAGACTCTGCTAGTTGGATCAATTCGAAGCCAGCTTCAATCTGTTCACATTTTTTGCGCTTATTATTGATATAGAGCATGCTGGCAGGGTTATCCCCCACTAAGATGACACAGAGTTTTGGTTTCAGACCTCTTTGGGCCAAAGAGCGACTCTTATCAAGAAGTTTTGGCAGTTTTGCGTCAATGATCGGTTTGGCTTTAAGTAAATTACTCATACAATCTTAATTATCTCAAATGCTTAGGTTTTAGAAGTGAAATTGCGCAAAAATTGTATTAAAATAAGGCATGAGCGAAGAAGAGGAAAAACAAGATCGTACAGCAGTAGATCAAGCTAGAAAAGAATGTACGATTTGCAAACATTTAGGCCACAAGACACAAGGTAGTTTGGAGCGGGCTCAATTATTTGACGAGGTGGGAACCCCGATCAGTATATATTTATGCCGAGCACATTCAGTAGAGCTCTTTAGAAGTGGCCAGAAAAAATTCTTACTAAGTCATTATAAGATTTTGGTAGATGTTATATCCTCAGATGAAACTAAGTTTTTAGATGTCTTAGAGAAAACCATTCGCTCAAATATGGATGATATTTTTTAATAAAAGGATTTATCTTTGATCACTTTAGGTATTGACCCTGGTTCACTCACAACAGGTTGGGCTCTTCTTGAGACTAAAGGCAATAAAACTCAATATCTCAGTTCTGGTGTATTAAAATTTGATGGCAAAAAACCATTTCTGCAAAGAATTACTGAGATAAAAATGAAAGTCGGGGAATTTATTAATTCTGTGGATGCTGATCAAGTTGCGATGGAGTCATTAATTTTTGTTAAAAGCCCTACATCTCTTATAAAACTCTCTCAGACCAGAGGAATCATTCTCGCGTGTTTGATAGAAAAATTTGAAGATAATATTTTTGAATACTCCCCAAACTTAGTGAAATCCACGGCGGTGGGCCATGGGCATGCAAATAAAGAAAGTGTGGCTAAATTTTTAGATATGGTGCTGGGTAAAGTAAATTATAAAACTCATGATGAAAGTGATGCTGCTGCAATTGCTCTGTGTCACATATTAAACAGAGGAAAAGTTGTGGCCAATAAAAAGTCATCATCATCGCGCTCACTGAGTCAAAGTTTGGCCCATAAGGTAAGTGGCGTATGATTGGATATTTGAAAGGTCAAATTTTAGATACGGATGGCAAAAAAGCTCTTCTGCTAACAGATAATGGTGTTGGATATGAAATAAATTTTGCTTATTATTTAGCAAAAAATCAAACAGCAGAGATTTTTATTCATCATCATATAAGTGAGAACGATCAAAGCCTTTGGGGCTTTCAAAACCTTGAAGACAAAAAAATGTTTGAGCTGCTGAAAACTGTGAATAAAGTTGGCTCATCTAAAGCTTATCCCTTGATCACCACTATCGGTACAAACGGATTGATTGAAGCCATTATGTTTGAGCAAAGTGCTGTCTTAGTCAAAGCACCTGGTATTGGAAAGAAGATGGCCGAGCAGATTATCTTAAGTCTTAAAGACAAAGTAGAAAAATTTAGGCAAACGACTGGGGCATCTCCCTCACCAACTCAGGGGGAAATTATTGAATCTCCTGAAAATATTAATATAGAAATCATGCAAGAAGCCATTATGGGTCTTGAATCTTTAGGGTATAAAGACAAAGATATCAGCTTGCTCGTTCGCAAACAATTACAAGAACAGAGCTCCCTGAGTAGTGCGGAAATTATTAAAAACGTTTTAAGAGAATTATAATGGAAGAAAATAGACTTGTCTCTGAAGGGGCTCACAACAGAGATATTGAACATGAATCAAGACTCAGACCAAAAGATTTCAGCGAATACATAGGCCAAAAGCGTGTCGTTGAAAACATAGAGCTCATGGTGAAGTCTGCCAATAAAAGAAATGCAGCAATGGATCACGTGCTTTTATCTGGACCTCCTGGTTTGGGAAAAACTTCTCTGGCCATGATTATTGCTCAAGAGCTCGGAAGTGAGCTTCATGTGGTTTCAGGGCCAGCTATAGAAAAAAAAGGTGACTTGGCAGCAGTTCTCACAAACCTTCAGCCCAAAGATGTTCTCTTTATTGATGAAATTCATCGTATGCATATAAGTGTAGAAGAAATTCTTTATTCAGCTATGGAGGACTTCAGGCTAGATATTTTAATAGGTCAGGGGGCCAGTGCTAGGACAATGCAAATCGATTTAGTTCCCTTTACTTTAATTGGTGCAACCACGCGCTCAGGCTTACTTTCAAATCCTTTGCGGGATAGATTTATGGCCCATTTGCATTTTGAATATTATTCAGCTGAAGACTTATCAATTATTCTTAATAATAACTCTCATAAACTTCATGTAAAACTCGAAGATAAGGCCAAACTCGAAATTGCGAGTCGCTCTAGAGGAACCCCAAGAATTGCTAATCGCATACTTCGTCGAGTCAGGGATTACGCTCTTATTGAAGAGCATGATCAAGTAGAATTTAAGGATGTTGAAAAAGCCATGGAGTTACTTGATATCGATTCTTTAGGTCTAGATTCAATGGATCGAAAGATTCTCACAGTTATTAAAGAGTATTATCAGAATGGACCGGTAGGAATTGATGCTCTCTGTGCAACCCTCGGAGAAGATAAGAATACCATTGAAGAGGTGTATGAACCCTTTTTACTCCAAGAAGGACTACTTTTAAGAACACCGAGGGGACGTGTGTTGTCTGAAAAAGCGATCAATCATATTTAGACATTTGTTAAACTATTGATTTTATAATAATTTCCCAGTATATTGACTTATTGCCCAGCATTAAATAAAAGATGTTTTATCAAAATAGGAATATTTTTCGCTCGTGTATTTAAAAGGATTTAGTTTATACTAATACTTAATGCAAAAGACGAGTTAAAGGGTAAACTAAACCTGTTTGAAGATGAGGTTGCATGATTTATCAAAGAACGCTGGCCAAAGAAGTTGAAGTCACAGGAATTGGAATTCACTCCGGCCGCAAAGCAAAATTAAAAATGTATCCAGCCCCTGCTAACACGGGGATCATATTCCAAAGAACTGACATTGCAGACGCCAGTCAAATTAAGGCCCATGCTAAAAATGTAGGGCCCACTAATAATAACACCACCCTTGGCGAAGGCCGTGATGCCATTCACACCGTAGAGCACCTTCTCTCTGCGCTTTATGGATTTGGTGTTGATAATGTCTTTATCGAAATTGATGGCCCTGAAGTTCCTATTATGGATGGCTCAAGTGGCTCATTTGTCTTTGTTCTCAAAGAAACGGGAATCGAGAATTTAAATCAAAGCAAAAAATTTATGGTCATCCTTGAAGAGGTTGAAGTGGAGCATAACGGTACTTGGGCGAAGATTGAGCCGTCTAAAAATCTGGTTATTGACTCTACAATTGTCTTTGCTCATCCCACTATCAATAAGCAAAGAGAAATTTTTGAATTTAGTTGTGAAAACTATATCCACAGCATATCACGTGCCCGTACTTTTGGGATGCTACGAGATGTAGATGCTCTCAAAAGAATGGGTCTTATTAAAGGTGGTTCACTAGATAACGCTATTGTCTTAGATGATTATAAAGTCATTAACGCCGAGGGTTTAAGATTTAGAGATGAATTTGTAAGACATAAGATCTTAGACACTATTGGTGATGTCAGTCTGCTTGGTTATGAATTAGCTGGCAAAATTACAACGTATAAATCTGGTCATTATTTACATAATGTCCTTTGTCGTAAGATCTTAGAGACTCCAAGTTGTTATGAGATTGTCTCTGCTAGCTCACTGACTCAAGAAACCCGTGAGGCATTAAAGTTACCCCAGATGGTAGCGCTTACGAACTGAAAAACTTTTCAAATCTAATTCATTGCGATATACCTTCAAGAAATTTTAAGAAGGTTTAAACTCCCTATGCGATTCATATTAGTTATTTTATTTTGCAGTCAACTTATGGCCGCGACTAAATGGTCACAGATTAATTCTACAGACCAATATAAGCTCACCTATCCACTTACTCTGAAAACCAGTGATAAAACCATTACTCTGCCTAAAGGCGCAGAAGCGACTCTCACTGAAAGTACAGAACTAAGTATGATTAAGGTCCAACTCCAAAAATTCCAATTAAAAGATTGTGCTGATAAACAAATTGAAACTGATTTAGAACTTGTATCTAATTCAAATTCTGTCAGTGCAAATATGTCTAAAGGCTGCGTGTTAGAAGTCTTTATTGAAAAACAGGATGAAAACTCAAAAAGTTTTTTTAACGTATTATGAAATTATCAAATTCCTTTTGGCAAACGTATAAAGAAATACCTAAAGATGCAGAAATTCCATCTCATCAATTATTATTAAGAGCAGGGCTGATAAATAAAACAACCTCTGGCATTTATTCTTATCTCCCTTTTGCGGTGAGAGTTTTACAAAAAATTAAAACGATTATTCGCGAAGAGCTAGCAGCGATAGGGGCTCAAGAATTACTCATGAATTTTATTACTCCAGCAGAGTTATGGCAGCAGTCCGGACGCTGGGAGACGATGGGACCAGAAATGGTCAGGCTCAAAGATAGAAAAGAGAGTGATTTTTGTCTGAGTGCAACTAATGAAGAAACGATCACTCATATTTTTAGAGATGCAGTGAATTCTTACAAACAACTTCCTGTAAATCTCTATCATATTAATACAAAGTTTAGAGATGAGATGAGACCTAGGTTTGGTCTCATTCGATGTCGTGAATTCATAATGAAAGATGCCTATACTTTTAGCCTCGACAAGAAAAGCTTAGATCATGAGTATGAGAAATATTACCAAGCTTATTCTAAAATATTCGAACGACTAGGTTTTAACTTTATCGTTGTTGAAGCGGATGCTGGGGCTATGGCCGATGCTGGGGCACAAACTCACGAGTTTCAAGTGATAGCGGATAATGGCGAAGATGATATCGTTGAATGTTCTGAGCTTGGCTATGCAGCGAATATTGAAACAGCGTCTACCCAAAGACCTGAATTAGGTTTTGCTAGGGCAACTGAAATCCAAGAAGTTGAAACTAAAAATATGCCTACCTGTGAGAGCGTCGCTAAGCTTCTAGGTATCCCTGTCCATCAGACTCTCAAGACATTGGTTTTCACTGCGGACTATGGCAAGAAAAAAGCTCATTACGTTATTATGTTGCTAGGAGATGATGAGTTAAATGATATTAAGCTTAAAAACTTTTTGAAAGCTAAAGAAATATATCCTGCTAAGCCAGAAACCCTCAAAGAGCTAGGACTTCCAGCGGGTTATATGAGTCCCTATCAAAGAGAGGGATTCTCTGTCATATTCGATCAAGCCATTGATCTTGAAGCAGGGTTTGTCGTAGGTGCGAACAAAGAAGATTTTCATCTAACTGGTTTTGTTCCCAAAAGAGAAGTCGCTGAGTTTAAGCAAGCAGACTTAAGATTAGCGAAAGCTGGGGATCTAGGTCCTGATGGAAAGTCTAGAGTTGAGATCCGTAAAGGTATTGAGGTCGGCCATATTTTTCAATTAGGTGATAAATATTCTAAGAGTATGGATGCCCATGTCTTAGATCAAAATGGAAAAAAACTTTACCCTCTCATGGGCTGTTATGGAATTGGGGTATCCAGAATCCTTGCGGCTGCAATTGAGCAACATCATGATGAGAATGGAATTGTCTGGCCTGCTCAAATAGCTCCTTTTCAAGTCTATTTTGCCTGCGTTGGTAAAAAAGATGAAACAAAAATACTCGCTAATTCCCTTTACGATTCACTTCAAAAAGCCGGTGTCGAAGTATTGCTAGATGATAGAGGTCTAGGCTTTGGTGCTATGTTAAAAGATGCAGATCTTCTTGGTCTTCCCATCAGAGTGCTTTTAGGCGAGCGAGATTTTGAAAAAACCGGAGAGTTGGAAGTTAAATTAAGAAAAACAGGTGAAGTGATCAAGACCACTCCGGATCATTTGGTTAAGTGCATTCAGGAAAACTTAGCAAAACTGAGTGATCAAAACTAATGGAAGACTTTAACCTGATCGTTGGAATTCACAGTATTATTTGTGCTCTAAAAAATCCCAAGCGCAATATCTATCATCTCTATGCAACAGAAGATGCCTTAGAAGAAATTAAAAAAGACGTTCAGCTCTCAAGTGATAAGATCAAACTATGCTCCTCACATAAAATTCAAGAAGAAGCGAAAAGCTATTTTAAAAAATTGAAACTAGAATATCAAAGAGTTCCCTCGGGGGCTTTCCTCGTTTGCTCTGAATTGGAATTGTACTCTGTGAATCAGCTCTATGATGCTGTTGCAGAGAAAGATTCATTAAAAATTTTATGTTTGGATCAAATCTCGGATGTGCATAATGCAGGGGCAATTTTAAGAACTGCCAATTTTTATGGAGTCGATTTTGTTGTTGTTCCCGATAAAAAATCTTTTGGGCTCACGCCTTCTTTTTTTAGAATTGCTTCAGGAGCAGCTGAGTATGTACCTTTAGTTTCTTCGAGCAAGCTAACGAAAGTCATAGCAAAATTGAAATCTTTAAATGTGTTCTGTGTTGCATTATCCGAGCATGCTAATAGTGATTTTCAGCAACTTATTGAAGCCACAGGCCCTTCTAAGGTTTGTTTAGTTTTGGGGAAAGAGGATACGGGAATTTCCAATGCGGTCTTGAGATTAATCGATCACCACGTCTCTTTGGAGAGTAAGGGGGAGACCCAGTCACTCAATGTCTCTGCAGCTGCTGCCATAAGTATGGAAAAATGTTTTGGAAAGCTTTAAAAAATTCTTGCCTTAATTGTAATTTCTGTTTATAAATTTAAGCCTTAATCAATTTAAGATTGAGTTAATGAGCTGCTCTAGCTCAGTTGGTAGAGCATCGGTTTTGTAAACCGACGGTCGCAGGTTCAAGTCCTGTGAGCAGCTCCATAAAAAGAGTTAGGGCGTGGTTCCCGAGCGGCCAAAGGGAGCAGACTGTAAATCTGCCGGTTTATACCTTCGATGGTTCGAATCCATCCCGCGCCACCACTCTTTTTTCAAAACTTAGATTGATTATTTAATATTTATCAATTACCTTAATTGATATCTTTAAGCGGGTGTAGCTCAGTTGGTAGAGCACAAGCCTTCCAAGCTTGGGGTCGTGAGTTCGAGCCTCATCGCCCGCTCCATTTTTTTCTCATATATTTCAATATTCATCATTAACGTTCAATTAGCGTAAAAAACTGATTTAAATTGGACTAGGTAAAATTAAACTCATTGCTTTTTTTAGACCAAGTCAGTATAAATGTGCTTTGTTAGAAAATGAATAGGTTTCTATAAAATGAGTAAGCTCGCGTGGCTCAGGGGTAGAGCGCGTCCTTGGTAAGGACGAGGTCACGGGTTCAAATCCCGTCGTGAGCTCCATTTTTTGGGCCTAGCAGTATTTTTTTGAGATTTTATCCACATTAAGTATTGTCAGATGGGTTAAGCATAGAGCATACTCACTACAATATTTTTTAGGATATATAGATATAAACATTAAAACTAATGCCGAATTTGCATATTTGTAAGGAGTAACATTATGGCTAAGGAAAAATTTGACCGTTCGAAACCGCACGTAAATATCGGTACTATCGGTCACGTAGATCATGGTAAAACAACATTAACTGCAGCTATCTCTAGAGTTTTAACTGAAGCGATGGGTGGAGATTTAAGAAAATTTGACGAAATCGACTCAGCTCCAGAAGAGAAAGCGAGAGGGATTACGATCAATACTTCTCACATTGAGTATCAAACTGAGAAGAGACATTACGCTCACGTTGATTGTCCAGGTCACGCTGACTACGTTAAAAATATGATTACTGGTGCTGCCCAAATGGACGGTGCTATTCTTGTATGTTCTGCAGCTGATGGTCCTATGCCACAAACGAGAGAGCATATCCTTCTTGCTAGACAGGTTGGGGTTCCAGCGATTGTTGTATTCCTTAACAAAGTTGACCAAGTAGATGATGAAGAACTTCTTGAACTAGTTGAAATGGAAGTAAGAGAACTTCTTTCTTCTTACGATTTCCCTGGTGATGACATTCCTATCGTTGCAGGTTCAGCTCTTGCTGCTCTTGAAGGTAGAGATGATAATATCGGTAAAGAAAAAATCATGGAGCTTATGGGACAAGTTGATGAGTATATCCCAACTCCAGAAAGAGACGTTGATAAAGATTTCCTAATGCCAGTTGAGGATGTTTTCTCAATCTCTGGTCGTGGTACAGTTGTTACAGGTAGAATCGAAAGAGGTGTAATTAACGTAAACGAAGAAGTTGATATCATCGGTATTAAAGAAGCTCAAAAAACAACTGTTACAGGTGTTGAGATGTTCAGAAAACTTCTTGATAGAGGTGAAGCTGGAGATAACGTTGGTCTACTTTTAAGAGGGATCAAAAGAGAAGAAATCGAAAGAGGACAGTGTCTCATTAAGCCAGGTACTGTTAAGCCTCACGCGAAATTTAAGTGTGAAGTTTATATCCTAACTAAAGAAGAAGGTGGAAGACACACTCCAATCTTTAAAGGTTATAGACCACAATTTTATTTCAGAACAACTGACGTGACTGGTGCGATCACTCTTCCTGAAGGAACTGAGATGATCATGCCTGGTGACAACACTTCTTTTGACGTAGAACTGATTACTCCAGTTGCTATGGAAAAAGGTCTTCGTTTTGCAATCCGTGAGGGTGGTAGAACAATCGGTGCTGGTACAGTTTCTGAAATCGTTGAATAATTAATTATTCTAAAATATGAAGGGCCGGCTTTCGTCGGTCCTTTTTTTTGTCAAAATTATGGGTGTATAGCTCCAATTGGTAGAGCGGCTGATTCCAAATCAGTAGGTTGGGGGTTCGAATCCCTCTGCACCCGCCACTTCAAAACATTCAGTACTCTATGAAAAATTTAAGAGAAATAGAAGCCAATACAAAATTAGTTTATGAGTCGGAAGCTCAGACTTATTATCGTATGAGAGATAAAACATTGTTTGAAAAAAAATGGATTAATTCTTTTATCGCAAAAGTTGGGTCTAATGAGAGAGTGTTGGATGTAGGTTGTGGACCTGCAGATCCAATTGCAAAGTATATTATTGAACAAGGTCTAGAGCTTGTCGGTCTTGATTATTCCGAAGCAATGCTAAGTATAGCAAAAGATAACTTTCCTCAGAATGAATGGATTCTGGGTGATATGACTAAACTTAGCTTAAAGCAAAGGTTTAAAGGCATCATAGCTTGGAATAGTTTTTTTCACCTCAATAGGCAACAGCAAAAAGAAACACTGCCTCTCTTTTCTAATCACTTGGTTACGAAAGGTATTTTAATTTTCACTGCTGGACCTGAGAATGGTGAAATTACTGGCAAAGTAAATGGTAAAGATGTTTATCATAGTAGTTTAAGTTTTGATGAGTATCAAAAAATCTTGAAGTTAAGTGATATGAAAATAATTGAATATAAACTTAACGATCCTGAATGCAATTTCCATAGTGTTTATCTGGCTCAGAAAATATGAAGGGAGAACGAGTGCTCTCCCTTTGTTAAATTAACAACTCGGGTGATCTGGATTGTTTCTACATCTAGCTCGTTGTCTTCTATCATCGTGGTCTCTATCTCTTCCTCTATCAGGTGTCGTGTGCGATCCGCTACCGCTACAGGCGCTATGCCATGGTTGAGATTCGCAGTGTGCACGAGTTCCTTCACAGGCACTATGCCATGGCTGTGTTTCACAATGTTGAGGTGTTCCATGACAGGCACTATGCCACGGTTGTTCCTCGCAATGATGGCGTCCGCCCTGACAGGCACTATGCCATGGTTGGTCTTCACAATGTTGAGGGGTTCCCTGACAAGCGCTATGCCACGGTTGTTCCTCGCAATGATGGCGTCCGCCCTGACAAGCACTATGCCATGGTTGTTCTCTGCAATGTGCATTGGTCCCCTGACACTGCGATGAGTATGGATTATCATTACAGTTTTGAGCAAAAGCCCCAAAAGATAAAATACTAAATACTAAGATGATTAAAATCTTCATAAATAAAACTCCCTGTGTTTTTATGACTAAGCTTTGTAGAGCAAAAAGAAGACCAAAACTTTTTTGCGGAATTTAAATGACTTAACGCGCAGCAAGGTGCCATTGAGCACTTATCAATTTGCCCCTATAGGGTCATAAAGTGACCCTTAAGCTTAAATTGACATTGAGAAATTACTGTAAGTGTTAACTTATTACTGTGTGGATTACCGAAAATGAGCTGCATATGTTTCATAATTCAAGACTTTACAATTTTGGCTTGTGTTTAATAGCAGATCATGGAATACCGTATTACATGCTAATGTCTCAATCTTTAAAGAAAAAATAATAACGTTTTAATTGGAGAGTTTCATATATCTTGGCCAAGAGTCTGATGTATTTAAAAGCATCTTAGTGGCATTTCATTTAGTACTTACTCTAAGTCATTACTTTTTCGACTCTTTTATTTGAAAGTGGTCCCATAGAGAAGCAAAGTACTTCTTTAACTAAGTTGATGGTAGCGTAATTTTGTATTTAACGGCCATATAGCGAGCAAGAGAAGAAACTAGTAAAGTAATAATGACAGCAAGAAATTCGTTTACATCATAAATTTTAAGAACCAGATAAAGACTTGAGGCACATGCTGCGACTGTCGCGTATAATTCCTTTTTGTAGAGGATCGAAACTTCTTGGCTAAAAAGGGATCGAATAATACCTCCAAGCACACCAGAAGTGATACCCATCAAAATAGCAACGGGATAGTTAAACCCTAAGATCAGCGATTTCTGTGTTCCAACGATGGCATAAAATCCAAGACCGAGAGTATCTATAAAGAAAAGTATTTTTGTAATTCTTTCAATTTTAGATCGTATGAGAAAAACAAGAGGCGTGACTAATACAATAATATAAATATACACAGGATTAAGTGTCCAAAAAACAGGCTGATTAAGGATGATGTCACGCATTGTGCCACCGCCCACTGCTGTAATAAATGCCAGAAAGCCCAGACCAAACAAGTCCATCCGAATTTTGGCAGCTATACTAGCACCTGTAATTGCAAGGGCAATCGTTCCAAGATAATCAATACTTATAAATAATGAATCCATGCCTATATTAATAGACAAAAACTAAGTATTAGCAATAATTAACATTCTTTTAGCAACGCACAAATCCGATACTCTGGTTTTGATCAAAATTCAATAGATTTCTGAAGTTTTTTGTAGACAAAATCCGTTAATTTTCGCATAAATGGAAAACTTTTAATATTAAAGGGAAATTTATTATGTCTACGACTACCAAAGATGATGGTAAAAAGTGGATACAGGCCAGCATTGCTGTTGTTTGTATTTTACTTTGTTACGTTCTAATTCGATTTTTTCTACAGATGGGCGAGTGGTTTGAACTCGAATCCAAAATCAATAACTTCAATGCCATTACTCAGGTTATCTCAGTGCTTATTGCTGGTGGAGTTTTCTTTTATATTATGAAAAATCCTAAGACATCTGACTTTTTAGCAGAAGTTTACCAAGAAGCCGTTAAAGTTGTTTGGCCAGATAAAAATGAAACAGTAAAGCACACCATTGGAATTATGATTGGTGTCACCATTGTAGGCTTTTTACTTGGTATTTTTGATTGGGTCGCTAAATGGCTCTTAGCAATGATTAATTAAGGATCTGAAGCATATGAATGACGAAAATGTAAACGAAGAAACATCTCAAGTAGAAGCAACAGAAACTAAAGAAGAGTCTAGCGAAACAGAAAACGAAAATCGTGACCCAGATCTTGCCAGTGGAGATGGTCCCGAATTTAAGTGGTATGTCGTACATGCTCTTTCACAATATGAAGCAAGAGTTTCTAAGGCATTAAAAGAAAGAATTCTTAACCACAAAATGTCTGAATATTTTTCTGAAATTTTAATTCCAGAAGAAACAGTTGTGACAAATGTTGGTGGTAAAAAAAGAAATATTAAAAAGAAATTTTTCCCAGGTTATGTTCTTATTAAAATGGTAATGAATGAGAAAACATGGCACTTGGTAAAAAACACAGATAAAATAACTGGGTTTATCGGGGGAACACCTGAAAATCCACAACCTATTTCAGATGACGAAGCTGCTTATATGTTAGGTCAATCTCAAGAGGGATTCAAAAAGCCAAGATCAACAGCAAGCTACTCTGCAGGGGATTCGGTTAAAGTTATCGAAGGTCCATTCGCATCTTTTGTGGGAACTGTAGAGTCAGTTAATGCTAATGGAAAATTAAAAGTAAACGTTTCTATCTTTGGTCGTCCAACTCCAGTCGAGTTAGACGATACTCAAGTAGAAAAAGCATAGTAAATATTAATTCAGCGGGAGACTTCATCGTCGCTTGAACCGAGGAGAAAAAAATGGCAAAAAAAGTAACCGGATTTATCAAATTACAAATTGAAGCAGGTAAAGCCAATCCAGCTCCACCAATCGGACCAGCTCTTGGTCAGAAAGGTGTGAACATTATGGAGTTCTGTAAGGCTTTTAATGCAAAAACCCAAAAAGATGCAGGAACTGTTTATCCAACGATCATTACAGTTTACTCTGACAGATCTTTTACGTTTATCACTAAAACTCCACCAGCAACTTATCTTTTAAAGAAAAACTTAAAGATGAAAAGCTTTGCTAACAAGCCAGGGCATGAAGTTGCAGGAACTGTTTCTGAAAAAATCGTTGAAGAAGTTGCTAACACTAAAATGGCCGATTTAACTGCGGCAGATTTAGAAGCAGCGAAAAGAACAGTTGAAGGTTCAGTAAGATCATCAGGTCTTAAATTGGACTACAAGGAATTTTAATCGGGAGACGAAAGTCGCTTGAACCGTAGGAGATTATTATGAAGAAAATGGGTAAAAAAAGACAAGAAGCTATAAAGAAAGTAGATGCGACTAAACTCTATGGAGTTAAAGAAGCTATCGCTCTCGCTAAAGATGCTGCATACGCAAACTTTGATGAAACTGTTGATGTGGCTTTCAGACTTGGAGTTGATCCTCGTCATGCTGATCAAATGATCAGAGGTGCGATTGTTATGCCAGCAGGTACTGGTGCGACTGTAAAAGTATGTGTGATCACTTCAGGTGAAAACATCTCTAAGGCAGAAGCAGCAGGTGCAGATATTGTTGGTGGTGACGATATCATCCAAAAGATCCAAGGTGGTTGGATGGATTTCGATAGAGTGATCGCGACTCCAGATATGATGGGGAAAATTGGTCGTATCGCAAGAATCTTAGGACCTCGTGGTCTTATGCCTAACCCGAAGCTTGGAACAGTAACTACAGATGTAGAGAAAGCTGTAAGTGAGCAAAAAGCAGGTAAGGTTGAATATCGTACCGAAAAAACAGGTATTGTTCATGTTAAGTTTGGAAAGAAATCTTTTGAAGATGACAAACTTCTTGAAAACTTTAAGGCCATTGCTGGAGCCATCGTAAGAGCGAAGCCAGCAAGTGCGAAAGGTAACTATCTTAAGTCTGTCGTTATCAGTACTTCAATGGGACCTGGAATTAAAGTTGATACTAACGATATTGGCGCAACGGTTTAATATAAATATTGGGGTTGATGAAAGCCGGCGAACAGTGATGTTCTTAAGTCCTGCCCAAATCCCCCTCCAATAATAACAACAGGAGGAATCAGATGATTACACGTGAACAGAAAAATGCTGTCATCAAAGACCTCAAAGAGAAAATTGAAAGCTCAAAAGCTCTCTTTTTAACGAACACTATTGGTATGACTGCCAATGATGTTGTGGCGTTAAGAAAGAAGGTTCGTGATGCTAATGGCGGAATTGTCGTTACAAGAAACTCTCTTTTTGGGAAAGCAGCACAGGGAACTTATGCAGAAGAACTGCTAAGTGGTCTGAAAGGAACAAACGCTGTAGCCTTCGCATTTGAAGATGCTCCGGGAGTAGCGAAAGCTCTTTATGAAACAAATAAAGAGATTGAAGTTGTTACCCTTGGTAAAGGTTACTTAAATCAAGAACTATTGGACGAGTCGAAAGTTGCAGAACTGGCGAAACTTCCATCTAGAGATGAAATGCTTGGTACGCTACTCGCGACTATGATGGCACCAGTATCTTCTCTTGCAAGAGTTCTTAATGCAGTAAAAGACGAGTGTGAGTCTCAAGGTGTAGAAAAGCCAGGAGATTTAAAAGTTGAAGCAAAAGCTGAAGAAACAGCTGAAGCGTAATTAAAATTAAACCATAAAGATTAAAAAATTTTAGGAGAAATATTATGGCACTTACAAATGATCAAATAATTGAAGCAATCTCAGAAATGACAGTACTTGATTGTGCTGAACTAGTTAAAGCAATGGAAGATAAGTTTGGTGTATCAGCTGCACCTGTAGCTGTTGCTGGAGCTGGTGGAGCAGGAGCTGCTGCCGCTGAAGAGAAAGATGAATTCGACGTAGTTCTTGCAGAAGCTGGAGCTAAGAAAATCAACGTTATTAAAGAAGTTAGAGGAATCACTGGTCTTGGGCTTAAAGAAGCAAAAGAGATCGTAGAAAGTGCTCCTAAAACTCTTAAAGAAGCTGTTGCTAAAGAAGAAGCAGAAGAAATCAAGAAGAAACTTGAAGCTGCTGGTGCAAAAGTAGAGCTTAAATAATTTATTGATTAAATAAAAAAGCATAAGTGGAAGTGCACTTTTGGTGCCCTTCCATTTTTGCGTATGTGAAGAAAAAATTTTTTTAAAATAAAATTCAAATCCTAGGAGTCAGTCAAATGACAAAAGTTTTTAACCCCAATGAGTGGCATCGCTGCAGTTTTGGTAGAAATGACAATGTTATTGAACCACCAAAACTAATGAAACTTCAAATTAATTCATACGAAGAGTTTCTTCAAAAAGATGTGCCACCTGCACGTAGAGAAGACATCGGTTTACAAGCAGTTTTTAAGTCAGTTTTTCCGATCTTTGACTTTAACAAAACTGTTTCCCTTGAGTTCGTTAGCTATTCTTTAGAGCAGCCGAAGTACTCTGAGCAAGACTGTAAGGCTCGTGGTTTATCTTATGAATCACCGCTTAAAGTTACAGTAAGGCTTGTGTTCTACGATGTAGATGAAGAGAATGAAGAAAATAGACCTATCTCTTCGATTAAAGAGCAAGAAGTTTATCTTGGAAATATTCCACTGATGACTGACACAGGTTCTTTTATCTACAATGGTACGGAAAGGGTTATTGTTTCTCAACTTCATAGATCACCTGGGATTATCTTTGAGCATGATAGTGGAAAGAAGCACTCTAGTGGTAAGCTTCTCTACTCTGCGAGAATCATTCCTCATAGAGGATCATGGTTAGACTTTGAGTTTGATCATAAAAACGTTCTTTATGCGAGAATCGACAGAAAAAGAAAGTTGCATGCAACTGTTATTCTTAAAGCCCTAGGATATTCAGTTCCTGAACTTTTAAAATTATTCTATGAAAAAGAAACGATTCATTTAGATGATAAAAATTATGTGCGTGAAGTAGATGTTGAATTACTTCAAGGTTCACGTGCTGATGATGATATTTTAGATAAGTCTGGAAAAGTACTTGTTAAAAAAGGGAAGAAAATAACCAAGGTTTCAATCAAGAAAATGAAAGAAGCTGGTTTGAGTAAATTCCCTATTGAGCTTGACCAAGTTGTGGGTAAAGTTCTTTTTGATGATATATATGACGAAGAAACGGGTGAAGTTCTTGCCTCGGCCAATGAAGCTCTGACTGAAGATAAGATTTATGATCTTATGAAGTTTGGTATTAATTCAGTTGATGTTCTTTATATCGATAATGTTAACCATTCGGACCAAATTAGAAACACGCTTCTTATTGATAAGTCTAATTCAAACGATGAAGCACTTATCAAGATTTTTGAAAGACTAAGACCAGGTGAGCCACCAACGGTTGAAGCTGCTGAAGCGCTTTTCCAAAGTTTATTCTTTGATGATTCAAGATATGACCTCTCTAAAGTTGGTCGTATGAAAATCAACTATAAGTTTGGTTTAGATATACCAGTTGAAAACACGACTCTTACTAAAGACGATATTATCAGAACAGTTAAATACCTTGTTGATCTTAATAATGGTAATGGACGCGTTGATGATATCGATCACCTTGGGAACAGAAGAGTTCGTGCGGTAGGTGAGCTTTTAGAGAACCAATTTAGAGTGGGGCTCGTGAGAATGGAGAGAGCGATCAAAGAAAGAATGATTGCGATTGAACTCGATACTATGATGCCACACGATCTTGTTAACCAAAAGCCAGTTGCTGCTGCGGTTAAGGAGTTCTTTGGTTCATCTCAATTATCACAATTTATGGATCAGACGAATCCACTTTCAGAAGTCACTCACAAAAGAAGACTTTCTGCTCTAGGCCCAGGTGGTCTTACCAGAGAGAGAGCTGGTTTTGAGGTTCGAGATGTTCACGCAACTCACTACGGACGTATGTGTCCCGTTGAGACTCCGGAAGGACCGAATATCGGACTAATTACTTCACTGGCTACTTTTGCAAAAGTTTCTGAGTATGGATTTATCGAAACTCCTTATAGGGAAGTTGCTGAAGACGGAAAAGTTTCAGATAAAGTAAAATATTTTTCATCTTTTGAAGAAGAAGGAAAAATTATTGCTCAAGCAAACGATGAGCATATAAAGAATGGAACATTAGAAGGTAACTTAATTCCTGCACGTAGAAAGGGTGAACTTGCTCTTGTTGATGCTGAAGAAGTTGACCTGATGGACGTTGCTCCTCAACAAATGATCTCGATTGCAACTTCACTTATTCCTTTCCTTGAGCATGATGATGCCAACCGAGCCCTTATGGGGTCGAACATGATGAGACAAGCGGTTCCAGTTGTTAAGACTGATGCTCCTATTGTTGGAACAGGGATTGAAAAGATTGTTGCTAAAGATTCAGGAGCAATTCTTTTTGCTAAAAACCCTGGGAAAGTAATCTTTGTTGATTCGAATAGAATTGTTGTTCAAAAAGATAAATTCAAAGAAGGTGAATCATCTGTTGATATCTACAGACTAGAAAAGTACCAAAGAACAAACCAAAATACTTGTTTTAACCAAAAAGCACTTGTTACTGAAGGTGATACGGTTAAAGCTGGGGACGTTCTTGCGGATGGTCCTGGTACTCAATTTGGAGATTTAGCTCTTGGACAAAACATCCTTGTGGCGTTCATGCCTTGGGGTGGATATAACTACGAAGATTCAATCCTTATCTCAGAAGACTTGCTTGCAAGAGATGTGTTTACATCAATCCATATTGAGTCTTTTGAAATCGAAGCTAGAGATACAAAACTTGGTAAAGAAGAAATCACTCGTGATATTCCAAACGTTTCAGAAGAAGCACTTAAAGATCTTGATGAAGCTGGAATTATTAGAGTGGGTGCTGTTATTAAGCCAGGTGATATCCTTGTTGGTAAGATCACTCCAAAAGGTGAGACACAATTATCACCAGAGGAAAAACTTCTTAAAGCTATTTTTGGTGATAAAGCTGGAGACGTAAAAGATACATCTCTCAGAGTTTCTTCTCACGTGCGTGGTACCGTCATCGACGCTCACGTATTTACCAGAGAAGGTGTTGAGCTTGATTCTAGATCTAAGTCGATTATTGAGTCAGAAACAAATTTAATTAGAAGAGATGAAGCTATTGAAATCAAAGCGATTCAATCTTCTTCAATTAAAGTGATTGCTGAAATGCTTAAAGGTGCAAAAACAATCGATACACTTGTATCTGAAGATGGTTCAACTGAGCTACTTGCGAAGGGATCAGAGATCACTTACGAGTCTCTTCAAAATGTTCCTTTTGAGCTCATTGGTTACTTACCACTAGAAGCTAGTTTAGAAGATAAATTAACTGAGTATTTTGCAGACGTTAGAAACTCAATTAACCTTGTTCGTCAAAAAGCGAATGATGAAATTGCAAAACTTCATAAAGGTGATGAGTTACTTCCAGGTGTCATCAAAAAAGTTATTGTTTATGTTGCTATTAAAAGAAAGCTTCAAGCTGGTGATAAAATGGCCGGTCGCCACGGTAACAAAGGTGTTATCTCACGAGTACTTCCTAAAGAAGATATGCCATTTTTAGCTGATGGTACTCCTGTTGAAATCGTCCTTAACCCTCTTGGGGTTCCGTCCCGGATGAATATTGGACAGCTACTTGAGCTTCACCTTGGTTGGGCAGGACGTGGTCTTGGAGACAAGATTAATTATATGCTTGAGCAAAAATATGAAGTCGATAAATTAAGAGATCTTATCTCAAAAATTTACAAGAAAGATGATGTCGATAACTGGCTGAAAAAAGCTTCTGATAAACAAGTTCGTGAACTTGCAAATCAACTTAAAACAGGTGTGCGTTTTGCTACTCCTGCTTTTGATGGAGCTAAAGAGAAAGATATCGAAGACATGTTAGAGCTTGCTGATTTAGACAAGTCAGGAAAGACAACTCTTTTCAACGGTATTACAGGTGAGGCTTTTGCCGAGGAAGTTACTGTTGGAGCGATGTACATGTTAAAACTTCACCACCTTGTCGATGAAAAAATTCACGCAAGATCGACAGGTCCTTACTCACTCGTTACTCAGCAGCCACTTGGTGGTAAAGCTCAGTTTGGTGGTCAGAGACTTGGAGAGATGGAAGTTTGGGCACTTGAAGCCTACGGTGCAGCTTATACACTTCAAGAGTTCTTAACAGTTAAGTCCGATGACGTAGTTGGTAGAACGAGAATGTATGAGTCAATCGTTAAAGGTGAAAAAGTTCTTGAGCCAGGATTACCAGAGTCGTTTAACGTTCTTGTAAAAGAATTACAAGCGCTAGCTCTTGATATGAAGCTCGAAGAACCAACTGGTGAAACTTTATAATTAACTTAAAATAAGTAAGAGGCACACTCTATGAAAGATTTATTAAACTTTTTTGACAAACCAAAAGACCCAGTAAGTATCGAAGCCGTTTCTATTAAAATGGCTTCTCCAGATACGATTAGAGAGTGGTCATTTGGTGAAGTTAAAAAACCAGAAACTATAAACTATAGAACATTCAAGCCAGAGAGAGATGGTCTTTTCTGTGCAAAAATCTTTGGTCCAATTAAAGATTACGAATGTATCTGTGGAAAATACAAGAGAATGAAGCACCGTGGAGTTGTCTGCGAGAAATGTGGTGTTGAAGTTACTCTATCAAAAGTGAGAAGAGAGAGATGTGGTCATATTGAACTTGCAAGTCCAGTAGCTCACATTTGGTTTTTAAGATCTCTTCCTTCAAGAATTGGTGCTCTTCTAGACCTATCACTTAAAGATCTAGAGAGAGTTCTTTATAACGAAGCTTATATTGTTCTTGAGTCATCTACAGATGAGCAAGAAGGTGGAATTCAGATTGGATCCATCCTTTCAGAAGCAAAGGCTTATGAGCTCAAAGCTGCTGGTGTTGATATTAAAGTGGGAATGGGTGGTGAAGTTATTAAAGATCTTCTCTCAAAAGTTGATCTTGATACACTTAACAAAGAACTCAGAAGAACTCTCGCTGAGACAAAAACTGAACTTGCGAAAGCAAAACTCATCAAGAGATTAAAAGTAATCGAAAGCTTACTTAAATCACCTAACCAGCCAGATTGGTTTATGATGGATGTTATTCCTGTTCTTCCACCGGATCTAAGACCATTAGTTCCACTAGAAGCAGGTAGATTTGCCACTTCTGACCTTAACGATCTTTATAGAAGAGTTATTAACAGAAATAACCGTCTTAAAAGACTTAAAGAATTAAACGCTCCAGAAATCATTATTAGAAACGAAAAAAGAATGCTTCAAGAATCTGTTGATGCTCTTTTTGATAATGGTAGAAGAGGGAAAGTATTTACGGGAGCTAATAAGCGTCCTCTTAGATCACTATCAGATATGCTTAAAGGTAAGCAAGGACGTTTCCGTCAAAACCTTCTTGGTAAACGTGTAGATTACTCAGGACGTTCGGTTATCGTTGTTGGACCAAGCTTAAGACTTCACCAATGTGGTCTTCCAAAAGCTATGGGTCTAGAGCTCTTTAAGCCGTTTATCTATAATAAACTTATTGAAAAAGGTCACTGTACGACTATTAAAGTGGCTAAGAGAATGGTTGAGCAACAAAAACAAGAAGTATGGGATATCTTAGACGAAGTCGTTCGTGAGCATCCAGTTCTTCTTAACCGTGCACCAACTCTTCACAGACTTGGTATTCAAGCTTTTGAACCAGTACTTATTGAAGGTAAAGCTATTAGACTTCACCCTCTTGTTTGTACAGCCTTCAACGCTGACTTTGATGGTGACCAGATGGCCGTTCACGTACCTCTTTCACTAGAGGCTCAAATTGAGTGTCGTGTTCTCGCTATGTCGACAAACAATATTCTTTCTCCAAAAGATGGAACTCCTATTATTGTTCCTTCTCAAGATATCGTTCTTGGTATGTACTACATGACAAGAAAGAGACCATACGCCCGTGGCTATGGTTCAGTTTTTGGATCAAAAGAAGATGCACAATTTGCTTACCATACTGGAAAGCTTCACTTGCAAGCTCCTGTGAAAGTAAGACTTGATGGTGAAATGATTGAGACAACTGTTGGTCGTACATTCGTTTACGATATCGTTCCAAGCTGTCTGAATTTTGATGACATCAATAAAGTTCTTAATAAAAAAGAATTAGGAAAACTTCTTGATCTTGCCTACAGAAGAGGAACAGAAAAAGATACAGTTCTTCTAGCTGACGCGATTATGCAAACTGGTTACGAGTATGCAACAAAAGCAGGGATCTCAATTAACGTTAAAGATATGGTTATCCCAGAAGAGAAGAAAGGAATTATCGATTCTTCTCAAGCTGAGGTTGATGCCATTACTCAAGAGTATAACGAAGGTTCGATCACCAATGGTGAGCGCTATAATAAAATCGTAGACGTTTGGGCGCAAACCAATGAAAAACTTTCTAAAGTTATGATTGATGGTCTTTCTCTTGAGACTTTCAAATCAGATAAAGCTGGTGAGGAAGATAAAGTCGCTCCTTCATTCAACTCGGTTTATATGATGGCCGATTCTGGTGCAAGGGGTTCTGCGACTCAGATGAGACAGCTTGCAGGTATGCGTGGTCTTATGGCGAAACCTTCAGGTGAAATCATTGAGACTCCTATTACTTCAAACTTTAGAGAGGGACTTACAGTTCTTGAATATTTCTCTTCATCTCACGGTGCTCGTAAAGGTCTAGCCGATACAGCTCTTAAAACAGCGAACTCTGGTTACTTAACCAGAAGATTAGTTGATGTTGCACAAGATGCAATTATCAGAAATCATGACTGTGGAACTGAAGATGGGATTACGCTAACGAGTAGAATTGAAAGTGGTGAGATTGCTCAACACCTTTCACACAGAGTAAGCGGTAGGGTAGCCCTTGAGCCAGTTCTTGCAAAAGATGGTTCAACTCTTTTTGATAAAGATCATATGTTCACTGAAAAAGATATTGAAACTATTGAGGCTGAAGATATCGATCAGATTGCTGTTAGATCTGTACTTACTTGTAAAGAAAAATACGGGTTCTGTGCTCTTTGTTTTGGACGCGACCTTGCTCGTGGAAAAATGGTTTCAGTTGGTGAGACTGTTGGTGTTATTGCTGCTCAATCTATTGGGGAGCCAGGTACTCAGCTTACCATGCGTACTTTCCACGTTGGGGGGACTGCAACTGCAGGTGCTCAAGTTAATAAAACAGAATCTAAAACTGCAGGGATCATCGCTTACGATAATGTTAAGACTGTTACCAGAGAAGATGGAACCACTATTGTTATGAACAAAGTTGGTGAGATCATCATTAAAACAGATCAAGGTGACGAGAAAGAAAGATACCCAGCTGTTTATGGTTCAACTATCTTCTTTAAGAATGGCGATGAGATCAATGTTGGGGATAAAATCCTAGAATGGGACCCGTTTGCTATGCCAGTTCTTTGTGAAGTGAAAGGGAAAGTTGTCTTTGAAGATATGGTTGTAGGTTCAACTGTTAAAGAAGAGATGGATGCTGTTACAGGCCTTTCTCACAAAGTTGTTATTGAATCAAAATCAAAAGAAGATGCTTCCAAGCAACCAAGAATTGTGATCGTTGATGATAACGGTGAGCCAATCTTGATTTCTGGAACAAAAAGACATGCTGTTTACCGTCTTCCAGTCGGATCGCATATTACTGTTAACGAAGGTGATGTGGTTGATGCTGGTACTGTAGTTTGTAAAGTTCAGCGTGAATCTACTAAAACAAAAGATATTACGGGTGGTCTTCCGAGAGTTGCGGAACTATTTGAAGCTCGTAAACCTGCTAACTCAGCGCTTATTGCTGATCAAGCTGGTACAATCGAATATGGACCAGAAGTGCGTGGTTCTAGACGTGTTCTCATCAAACCTGAAGAGGGTGGAGAGCCATCTGTCGTAGCTATCCCTAAGGGACGATTTATTATCGTTAACGAAGGTGACTACGTAAGAGTTGGTGATCCAATTATGGATGGACCTACTAACCCACATGAGATTCTCAGAGTCTTAGGGATTAAAGCTGTTGCAGCTTATATTGTAGATGAAGTCCAAGAAGTTTACCGTCTTCAAGGTGTTGATATTGATGATAAACACATCGAGGTAATTGTTTCTCAAATGCTCAAGAAAGTAGAGATTACTGACCCAGGTGATTCTTTATTTGTTGATGGTGATTCGATCATGAAGAACGCTATGCTTGAAGAAAACGAGAGATTAATTGCTGATGGATTAAAACCTGCTGAGGGTCGTCCGATCCTCCTTGGTATTACAAAAGCATCGTTAAGTACTGATTCGTTCTTATCAGCTGCGTCGTTCCAAGAAACAACAAAAGTTCTCACTCAAGCGACTCTAGAAGGTAAGAAAGACTACCTCAGAGGCTTAAAAGAGAATATTTTGATGGGTAGGCTAATCCCTGCTGGTACTGGTGTTCCAAGATATAATGACTTCAAAGCTGAAGCTAAATCTGAAGAAGACCAGGTGAGTTTAACATTTTAAATAAAAAACTTGTTATAGTTAGGGCCATGTGTTAAAAACCCTGGCTATAACAAAATTAAATCGTATGAGGAGTATGTAAAATGCCTACGATCAACCAATTAGTTAGAAAGGGTAGAAAAGCCAAGTATACAAAGACTAAGTCGCCTGCGCTTCAATCTTGCCCTCAAAGACGTGGAGTTTGTACACGTGTTTATACTACTACGCCAAAGAAACCAAACTCAGCTATGAGAAAGGTTTGTAAGGTTAAACTTACATCAGGATTTGAGGTTATCTCTTATATTGGTGGTGAAGGACACAATCTTCAAGAGCACAGTATTGTTCTTATTAGAGGTGGAAGAGTAAAAGATCTTCCAGGGGTTCGTTACCATACTGTAAGAGGGACACTAGATACTTCTGGTGTTGAAAAAAGAAGACAGCGTCGTTCTAAGTACGGTGCTAAGAAACCAAAAAGCTAGGGTGTAAATTATGAGTAGAAAACATAGAGCACAACAAAGAGATGTATTACCTGATCCAAGATTCAACGATAAAGTTGTTACCAAGTTTATCAATGCTTTAATGATTGGTGGTAAAAAAGCAGTAGCTGAAAAAATCGTTTATGGAGCTTTTGATCTTGCTGAACAAAAAGGCGGAGAGGAAGGATTTAAACTATTTAAAAAAGCTATGGCCAATATCCAACCAGCTGTTGAAGTTAAATCTAGAAGGATCGGTGGAGCGACTTACCAAGTTCCTGTTGAAGTAAGAAAAGAGCGTAGACAGTCACTTGCTATTAGATGGCTTAGAGATTACTCAAGAGCTAGAAATGGTAAGACTATGGTCGATAGACTTGCTGATGAGTTAGTAGACGCTGCTAACAATAAAGGTGGAGCTATTAAGAAGAAAGAGGATGTCTACAAAATGGCTGAAGCCAACAAGGCATTTGCTCACCTTAAGTGGTAATCAAAAACCAAATTTAAAAATACAAAAAGGAGTGGCTTGGTCACTCCTTTTTTTATGACAATTTCACTAAATTTCGATACCTTAATCAAAACTTAAACTAAAAGTATGACCTATGAAAAACCTACAAGATCTTAGAAATATTGGAATTATGGCCCATATCGATGCGGGGAAGACGACGACGACTGAGAGGATTCTCTACTATACCGGGGTCAATTATAAAATTGGTGAGGTCCACGATGGTACTGCCACGATGGATTGGATGGTACAAGAGCAAGAGCGTGGAATTACCATCACCAGTGCTGCTACCACGTGTATGTGGAATAAAAATAAAATCAATATCATCGATACCCCAGGTCACGTTGATTTTACCATTGAAGTGGAAAGATCTCTTAGAGTATTAGATGGGGCTATCGGTGTTTTTTGTGCCGTTGGAGGGGTAGAGCCACAATCAGAAACGGTTTGGGCCCAAGCTGACCGCTATAAAGTTCCAAGAATTGCCTTTGTTAATAAGATGGATCGCATTGGAGCTGATTTTTTTAATGTCATCACTGAGATTAAAGAGAGGCTGGGAAAAAATGCGGCAGCCATTCAAATTCCTATCGGTAGTGAAGATGAGTTCAAAGGACTTATTGATCTGGTTCAGATGAAAAAATATATTTGGCATGATGAAGATTTAGGAGCCAAGTTTGATATTTTGGATCTCGATGAGTCTGAAGCTGAAGAAGCCAGTATGTATCGCGAAGAGATGATTGAGTCTATTGCTGATTTTGATGATGAACTTGCGGAAAAATATCTAGGTGGCGAAGAAATCAGCGAAGAGCTGCTAAAAAAAGCGATCAGAAATGCAGTCATTTATAAAAGCTTCATTCCAGTTTTATGTGGAACAGCTTTCAAGAATAAAGGGGTTCAGCCTCTTCTTAATGCAGTTATAGATTACCTACCTAGTCCTCTTGATATTGGTGCTGTTAAAGGTTTTGATGTCAAAGATCAGGAAAAAAGAATTGAGCGCAAGCCTGACACCTCGGAAGCTTTTTCTGGATTAGCGTTTAAAATTGCCACAGATCCATTCGTGGGACAGCTCACATTTTTTAGAATTTATTCAGGCCAGCTAAAAGTTGGAGAGCAAATATACAACCCTTTGAGTGATAAAAAAGAGCGCATAGGGAAAATATTACAGATGCACGCGAATAAAAGAGAAGAGCTACAAACAGCTAAGGCGGGGGATATTGTTGCCCTAACGGGTTTAAAATTTACGACGACAGGACAGACCCTTTGTGCCACTAATAAGCCCATCATCTATGATCTCATGGACTTTCCAGAGACTGTCATCTCTATCGCTATAGAGCCTAAAACAACAGCAGATGAGGCAAAGTTAACCAAGACTCTCGATCAACTCAAAATGGAAGACCCATCATTTCGCTATCTTCACAATAAAGAAACTGGGCAACTCCTTATTTATGGAATGGGTGAATTGCACCTTGAAATTATTGTCGATAGGCTTCAAAGAGAATTTAAAGTAGGTGTTAACGTTGGTTCTCCTCAAGTCGCTTACAGAGAGAGTATTACTGGAACCGCTAAGGAATCTCATACTTATAATAATGAAATCAATGGGAAAGTTCAGTACGGTGAATTAACTCTCAAAGTTGAACCTCAGGCTGAGCAAACTGTGACCTTTGAACCTGAATTTAAGAGCCGTGAAATTCCTAAGGACTTCTTTAAAGCAGTTGAACAAGGTGTGATGGATTCTGTTCTGGGTGGGGCTATGGCCGGTTATCCATTCATAGGTATCAAGGTTACATTGGTTAATATGAAATACGATGAAGAGAATTCAAACGAGTTGGCCTATACCATAGCAGCCTCTATGGCCTTCAAATCCGCTTGCACTAAAGCCGGGATTCAGCTGATGGAACCAATTATGGATCTGGAAGTTGTCACTCCCACTGATTATGCAGGGGACGTTATTTCTGATCTCAATACCAGAAGAGGCAAGATACTCTCTATGAACCCAAAAGCTGATAAAGAAGTGATAAAAGCCGAAGCTCCCCTTTCTGAGATGTTTGGTTACAGCACTGATTTGAGATCCAAAACCCAGGGAAGAGCGAATTTCTCTATGTTTTTCAAGGAATATCATAGTATGGAGCAAAAACTGGCCAAAGAAGTACTGGAGAAAAGAGGTATTTTTATCTAGTCCAGTTTTTTTGGATAATTTCTTAAGTTTTTTCTTGTTAAAGTGTTGACATATATTGTCCAAACAAATAAAAGATACTTCATTTTTAAATTACGGAGAAAAAATGGAAGTTAATAAACTAAGAATCAAGCTTAGAGCGTATGATTTTAATGTTCTTGACGCGTCGGTTCAAGAGATCGTTCAAACTGCTAAGAACACTGGGGCGAGAATTGCAGGTCCAATTCCTCTACCTACAGAAGTGAATAGATACACAGTTTTAAGATCTCCGCACGTAAACAAGAAGTCTCGTGAGCAATTTGAAATGAGAACTCACAAAAGGCTTGTTGATATCATCGATCCAACTAAGCAAACAGTTGATAGTCTAGCGAAGTTAGACCTCTCTGCTGGTGTTGACGTAGAGATTAAATACTAGTATAAGTAGCGAACCCAAAACCGTTACTAAATAATTATTAACCATGAATGCATCCCTATATCAGATGGGGTGATGCTGTGGAGGAAAAATGTCTGAAGAAAATAAGGTAAGTCTACCTGTTTTTTATGGTCAAAAAGCTGGCATGACCAGAATTTTTGATGAAGCTGGAAAGCATGTTCCAGTTACCGTAGTAAAACTAATTCCCAATGTAATTTCACAAGTTAAAACAGCTGATAAAGATGGCTACGAAGCTTATCAATTAGCTTATGGTATCAAGAGAGAAAAAACTCTTACGAAACCAACTATTGGTCAGCTTAAAAAAGCTGGTGTGGAAAGCATGCAGAGTAAGTTTTCTGAAGTGAAAACAGCAGGTGTAGATGCAGGAAATTTAGGTAAAGAACTTTCATTAGAAGACTTTCAAGCGAAAACAATTGTTGACGTTACTGGAACTTCTAAAGGGAAAGGATTTGCTGGTGTTATGAAACGATGGAATTTCGGTGGAGCGATGGCTTCTCACGGACACAAAAAACCAAGATCTGGTGGATCTATTGGTATGTGTGCTTCTCCTTCAAGAGTTCATAAAGAAAAGAAAATGCCAGGTCATATGGGTGTTGAAACAAAAACTATTCAAAATCTTGAAGTAGTTGAGCTCAATACTGACCAAGGTTACATGCTAATAAAAGGATCTATTCCTGGTGCAAAAAATGGATTCATTCGTGTTTCTAAAGCACTAAAAGGTCAGAGGTAGTTATGGCTGATATAAATGTATTGAACAATAAATTTGAAAAGTCTGGAAGCTTGTCAACTGATGTGAATTTGGATGCTGAAGTTATCAGTGCACCAAGTGTTCACCAAGTTGTTAAAGCGACTCTTGCTTCAAGAAGACAAGGTAATGCTTGCACTAAGAATAGAGCGAAAGTTCGTGGTGGTGGAGCTAAGCCTTTTAAGCAAAAAGGAACTGGTCGTGCTAGACAAGGTTCTTCTCGTTCACCTCTTATGGTAGGCGGGGGAGTTGTCTTCGGTCCTACTCCTAGAGATTATACTCAAAGTGTAAACAAGAAGATGATGAAAAAAGCAATTCAGTCGATCCTTGCTGATAAGTATCAAGCTGGAAAACTTTTTGTTGTTGAAACACTTGAGTCTAACGGCAAAACAAAAGATATGTTTAAGACTTTAAGCGAGAGAAATCTTCTTCCTGGTTTAGTAGTAACTGAGAGTAGAGATTCTATGGCGATTAGAGCAACTAAAAATATAAGAAATGCTAAGTCAATGGCAGTTGAAGGTTTCAGTGTTTACGAAGCAGTAAAGTTTGAAAACCTCATCATCGAAAAAGCTGCACTTGAAAAGCTTTTAGGGAAATTGGGGTAAGCTATGCATACTGAACAAGTACTGATCAAACCAATGTTAACAGAAAAATCTTCTCTTACGACTGAGAACTACAACAGATATGTTTTCAAAGTTCAGAGAAAAGCTAACAAATATCAAATTAAGCAAGCTGTTGAACAATTGTTTGATGTAAAAGTAACGAATGTAAGAACTGCAGTTATGCCAGGTAAAGTGAAAAGAGTTGGAAGACACACTGGTAAAGCAGCAAGCTGGAAAAAGGCTTACGTGCAAGTTCAAGAAGGACAAAAAATAGAACTTTATAAAGGTCTATAAGTAATAAAAAGAGGAAAAAATGGGTATTAAAAAATTTAAACCAACAACTCCTTCCTTAAGACGCATGAGAGTGCAAACAAGTGAAGGACTAACCAAAGGCGTTGCACCTCAGAAGTCTTTGTTAGGGAAAAAAACTAAAACAGCTGGTAGAAATGCTCTTGGCCGTATCACTTCGAGAAGAAGAGGTGGGGGAGCTAAGCAAAAATACAGAATCATCGATTTCAAGCGCCAAAAACTTGATATCCCTGCAACTGTTAAATCAATCGAGTACGATCCAAACCGTACTTGTCATATTGCTCTACTTGCTTACGCTGACGGTGAAAAAACTTATATTCTTGCGCCAAATGGTTTGAATGTAGGTGATACTGTTATCTCATCTGATGATGCTGATATTAAAGTAGGTAACTCAAAGTTACTTAAAGATATTCCAGTAGGAACTCTCGTTCACAATGTTGAGCTTAACCCAAGAAGCGGCGGTCAATTAGCTAGATCTGCCGGATCTTACGCGCAACTTATGGCGAAAGAAGGTGTTGATGCACTTTTAAGACTTCCTTCTGGAGAGTTAAGAAAAGTAAAAAATTACTGTCGTGCCACTATTGGACAAGTTGGTAATCTTGAGCACGAGCAAATCAATATCGGTAAAGCTGGTAAGAATAGACTTAGAGGTAGAAGACCTAAGGTTCGTGGTGTTGCTATGAACCCAGTAGATCACCCGCATGGTGGTGGTGAAGGTAGAACTTCTGGTGGTAGACATCCTGTTAGTCCATGGGGAACTCCGGCTAAGGGATATAAAACAAGAAAGAACAAGAGAACTAATCAGTTCATTGTTAAGCGAAGAAAGTAATTTAGGAGAATATAAATGGCTCGTTCAATTAAAAAAGGACCTTATATTGACTTTTCTCTACTCAAAAAAGTGGAAGCAGCTAAGTCTGAGGGAAAAGGTAATAAAGTTATTAAAACATGGTCTAGAAGATCAACTATCCTTCCTGAGTTTATCGGGGTGACTTTTGCAGTTCATAACGGAAAGAAATTTATTCCTGTTTATGTAACTGACAATATGGTTGGTCATAAATTAGGTGAATTTTCATTAACTAGAACTTACTACGGCCACGGTGCTGATAAAAAGTCTAAGAAGTAATAGGTAGGAAATTATGATTACTGTAAAAAATAACAACGTAAACAAGTCTGCCAGAAAAGTAAGACAAGTTTGTGACTTGATAAGAAACAGAAAAGTTGAAGATGCAATTAGTATTCTTCGTTTTAACGACAAGAAAGAAATTGCCATTATGTTAACTAAACTTCTTAACAGTGGATTACAAATTGCTTCTGACAGTGAAAAGTACGACCTTGATAACTTAATCGTTGGAGAAATTATGGTGGATGAAGGTCCAACTGCTAAAAGAATCCAGCCAAGAGCACAAGGTAGAGCATTTAGAGTAAGAAAAAGAACAAGCTACGTAACAGTTGCTTTAAAAGAAGCATAAGGAATAGAGAATGGGACAAAAAGTACATCCATACGGTTTTAGATTAGGTTATATCAAAGATTGGCACTCTAACTGGTACTCAAAAGAGAACTACGGTGACACTTTGGCAGAAGATCTTCGAATCAGAAAATACATTGATAAGAATCTTGCTAATGCATCAATCGCAAAAACTGAGATCACAAGAACACTTGATCAAGTAAAGGTAACTGTTTACTCGGCAAAGCCAGGAGTCGCTATCGGTAAAAAAGGTGCTGGAATTGATAAAGTTCGTGCTGACCTTAAGAAGTTAACTTCGAGTAACTTAGTTTTCAATATCGCTGAGGTTAAGAGACCAGATGCTGATGCTAAGCTTATTGCTGAGAATATTGCTGCTCAACTTGAAAAAAGGGTTGCCTTTAGAAGAGCGATGAAAAAAGTGATGACTTCGGCATTTAGATCAGGTGTTAAAGGTATCAAAGTAAAATGTGCTGGTAGACTAGGTGGAGCAGAAATGGCTCGTACGGAAGGGTATTCTGAGCGTAAAGTTCCTCTTCATACACTAAGAGCTGATATCGATTATGCAACTGCTGAGGCAAAAACTCAATACGGAATCATTGGTGTTAAGGTTTGGGTTTATAAAGGTGAAGTTTACAAGTAGGTCTGAGAGCTACTGAATAAATATAGAGGTATAAAATGTTAAGTCCTAAAAAAGTAAAGTGGAGAAAACAACAGAAAGGAAGAATGAAGGGTGCTTCTCATAGAGGGAATAAAATCGCTTACGGTGATATTGCTCTTCAAGCTCTTGAATGTGGTTATATAACAAATAGACAAATAGAAGCTGCTCGTATTGCTATGTCGAGAAAGACAAAGAGGGGCGGGAAAATTTGGATCAAAATCTTCCCAGATAAGTCACTTACGAAGAAGCCAGCTGAAGTTCGTATGGGGAAAGGTAAAGGTTCTCCTGAGAAATGGGTTGCAGTTGTAAGACCAGGAAGAATTTTATTTGAAATGAAGGGTGTTGAGCACGATGTAGCTAAAGATGCATTGAGACTAGCTATGTATAAACTCCCTGTAAAAACGAAAATAATTGTAAAAGAATAGTAGTCTTATTGTGTAGTTTGCTATATAACGCGCAATAAAAAAACTAATGAGGAAAATATGCTTAAGATGAGTGAAATCGCAAAATTAGATGATACGGCAATTCTTAATAAAGTCAGTGAGTTACGTAAGGAACTTTTTGAAATCAAACTTCAAAGACATACGTCAAGTGTTGAGAAGACTCATATGCTTACCACTTTAAAAAGAGACATTGCTAGATTATTAACGGCCCTAAACAGCAAAGAGAGTAAATAATGAGTGAAGCAAGTAAAGTTTATAAAAGAAAACTTAAAGGTGTTGTTGTTAGTGATAAGGGTGACAAAACAATTGTCGTTAGAGTTGAGAGAAGGTTCAAGCACCCAATGTATAGTAAATACGTAAACCAGGCTAAGAAATACCATGCCCATGATGAAGCTAATAAAGCTAAAGAAGGTGACGTAGTTACTATTATAGAGTCAAGACCGCATTCAAAACTTAAAAAGTGGGAACTAGTTTAAAACTAGGTAGATTGGAGTAAAGAAATGATACAGATGCAAAGTAAATTAGAAGTCGCTGATAATTCTGGAGCTAGAATTGTTAAGTGTATTAAGGTTCTTGGTGGTTCTAAAAGAATGACTGCAAACCTTGGTGATGTCATCGTTGTTGCTGTCCAACAAGCTCTACCTGGTGGAAAGATCAAAAAAGGTGATGTTAAAAAAGCAGTCATCGTGAGAACAGCTTACCCGGTAAGAAGAGAAGATGGATCATATATTCAATTCGATAAAAACAGCGTTGTTATTCTTGGTACTCAAGGTCAAGACCCTGTTGGAACTCGTATTTTTGGACCTGTTGCTAGAGAGTTAAGAAACAGAAACTTTATTAAGATCTGTTCTTTGGCACCAGAAGTTTTATAGGTTAGGTGAGAATATGCAAAAACTAAAAGTAAATGACGAAGTAATTGTTCTTACAGGAAAGAATAAAGATAGAAAGGGAAAAGTTCTTTCTATTAACGATAAAAAGAAAACTGTATTGGTTGAAGGTATCAACCTTGTGAAAAAAGCGATGAAGCCTTCACAGGAAAATCCAAATGGTGGATTTGCAGATATTGAAAGACCAATTCATATTTCTAATATCGCTGTTGTTTCTCCAAAAACTGGTGGAGCAACGAGAGTAAGAATTGAAACAAAAGACGGAAAAAAAGTAAGAGTCGCAACTAAATGCGGTTCTGAATTAGCATAATTAATTTGGAGTTTGTCCATGAGTAGTAGAATGAAAACTCTGTATACATCAGAGGTAAAAAAGAAGATGATGGACAAATATAAGTATAGTAATGTTCATCAAATTCCAAAATTAGAAAAAATTGTCTTAAGTAGTGTTACAAGAGACGCAGTTGTTAACGGTAAAGTAGTAGACAGTATTGTTGAAGATTTAACAGCGATCACAGGTCAAAAAGCAGTTGTATCAAGAGCAAAAAACTCAATTGCATCTTTCAAACTAAGAGAAGGTCAAGCCTTAGGTGCGACAGTTACTCTTAGAGGTCAAAGAATGTATGAATTCCTTGATAGACTGATCAGCTTTTCACTTCCACGAGTTAAAGACTTTAGAGGTCTTAATCCAAAAGCATTTGATGGAAGAGGAAACTATTCATTAGGTGTTAAAGAACAAATCATGTTCCCAGAAGTTAACTATGACAAAATTGATAAAGTACGTGGTATGGGAATTCAATTTGTGACGACGGCAGAAACAAATGAAGAAGGTCGTGATCTTCTTAAAATGTTTGGTATGCCATTCAGAGAAAAGAAATAAGAGGATAGTAATATGGCAAAAATTAGTTCAATTGCAAAAAACAATAGAAGAAGAAAGATGTCTGAGAAAGGTGAAGCAAAAAGAGCTGAACTGAGAGCTAAGATTATTGATGAGTCACTTTCTGATGAAGAAAGAGATGAAGCGATGAAGAAGCTACAAAAGATGCCTAGAGATACTTCTAGAATTAGAGTAAGAAATCGTTGTGTTGTTACAGGCCGTCCTCACGGATATTACAGAGATTTCAAACTTTCAAGAATTGCATTTAGAGAACTTGCTCACCAAGGTATGATTCCTGGCGTGACCAAGGCAAGTTGGTAGGAGTATAGATTATGATGACTGATCCTTTAGCGGACATGCTAACAAGAATAAGAAATGGTGTAAGAGCCAATCATGCAAAAGTTGATATCCCAGCAAGTAAAACCAAAGCAAATATTTGCAAAGTGCTTAAAGAAGAAGGTTTTATTAAAGGTTTCAAGCTTGTTGCAACTGATAATAATTTAGTAATTAGAGTTGCCCTTAAAGATGGTGCAATTGTAGGTATTCAAAGAGTTTCTAAGCCAGGGCTAAGAATCTATAAAGGTTATAGAGAAATGCCGCGTGTATTAAGTGGTTTAGGGGTTTCAATTGTTTCTACTTCTTCTGGAATTGTTTCTTCCAGAAAAGCAAAATCAATGAAACTCGGTGGCGAAGTTCTTTGTAACGTTTGGTAGGAGAGAATAATGTCAAGAATAGGAAAACAACCTGTTGCAGTACCTGAGAAAGTAAATATCTCTATTGCAGACAGAAAAATTGAAGTTAAAGGTCCTAATGGGCAACTTGAGTTCACTCATCACCCAGGTGTTACGGTTGAACAAAAAGATAATGAAATCTTAGTTAATCCAGTTGATGACTCTAACAAGAACAGAGCTCTTTGGGGTATGACAAGAACTCTTGTAAACAACATGGTGACTGGTGTAACAACTGGTTTCACTAAAAAACTTGAGTTCACTGGAGTTGGTTACAAAGCTGCCATTTCAGGAAATAAATTAACACTTAACCTTGGATACTCACATCCAATTGATTATGAGCTCCCTGAAGGTGTAAGTGCTAAAGTTGGTAAAAACGAAATCGAACTTTCTGGAGCAAATAAAGAACTTGTTGGTTTTGCTGCTGCAAAAGTAAGATCATTCAGACCACCTGAGCCTTACAAAGGGAAAGGTATTAGATACGCTGATGAAACTATTATCAGAAAAGCTGGTAAGACAGGGGCTAAGAAGTAGGTAATATTATGAGAAAAACACTAAAAAAGATAAAGAACCCATCTAAAGCTAAAGAACAAAGAAGAAAATTAGCCATTAGAAAAAGAGTTATTGGAACGACTGAGAGACCGAGAGTATGTGCGAAGAAAACAAACTCAAATCTTTTTGTTCAAATTGTTGATGACAGCCAAAATAAAACACTTTTCTCTGTTCAGACGTTTGGTAAAAATGCTGTTGGGAAAGGGTCTAACGCAGAAAGCGCTAAAGAAGTTGGTTCAGCAGTTGCAAAAAAACTTGGCGAAAACAATATTAAAGCGGCAGTTTTTGATAGAAATGGAAAAAAGTATACAGGTGTTATCGCAACACTGGCTGATTCTATTCGCGAAGCTGGAATCCAGATTTAATTTAGGGGATAAATATAATGAGTACTGAAAACGAAAACAATAAAACTGAAGAAGTCGCTAAAGAAGCTAAGCCTAAAAGGTCTGGCGGAAGAGGACCTAAAGCTCAGGCAAAAAAGAATGAACAAATGGCTCCTGATTTTGAAGAAAGAGTCGTTGCTGTAAATAGAGTTGCTAAGGTTGTTAAAGGTGGACGTAGATTTTCTTTCTCTGCCCTCGTTATTGTCGGTGACCAAAAAGGAAATGTTGGTTTTGGTCTCGGTAAGGCGAAAGAGGTTCCTGATGCGATCAGAAAAGCTTCTCAAGTTGCTGCGAAGAGAATGATTCATATCCCTATCGAAAATGGAACACTCCCTCATACTGTTTTAGGTGAGTTTGATGCTGGAAAAATCCTTTTCAAACCTGCTGCTGAAGGTACAGGGGTAAAAGCTGCTGGTGCATGTCGTACGATTCTCGAACTAGCTGGTATTAAAAACGTACTAACTAAATCTCTTAGAGGAAGTAACCCACATAACGTTGTAAAAGCAACTTTTAGTGCTCTTAAACAAGTAAGATCAGTAGAGCAAGTGGCTAAAGCTCGTGGAGTCGATGCTAAATCATTAAGACTAAGCAGTGCTAAATAATTGAGGTAAATCATGAGTACAATTACTGTAAAATTAAAGAAAAGTACTATTGCTTGTACTGAAAAACAAAAAGCAAATGTTAGAGGGTTAGGTCTTAGAAAACCTGGTTCTGTAAGAACTCTTGAAAATACTCCATGTGTACGTGGAATGATCAAGAAAGTTATTCACATGTTAGAGATTGTTGAAGAGAAATAATCTAATTTTTTGAGGTATTTATTATGTTAACGCTAAATAATTTAAAAAGCCCTAAGGGTGCTACTAAAAATAGAAAAAGAATTGGACGTGGACAAGGTTCAGGATGGGGTACTCAAGCAGGTAAAGGTCACAAGGGTCAAAAAGCGAGATCTGGTGGTGGCGTAAGAACAGGTTTTGAATCTGGACATATTCCTTTCTATATCAGATTGGCTAAAAGAGGTTTCTCAAACCATCACTTTAAAAAAGAATATGCCATTGTCACTCTTGATCAAATCGAAGCAAAATTTGATTCTGGTGAAGTTTCTAGAGAAAGTTTGATTGAAAAAGGTCTTCTTTCTGGACGAAGTAAACAACTTCCTATTAAAGTCTTATCTAAAGGTGAATTTAATAAGGCTTTAACTTTTAATCATATTGATAAGTTTTCCAAATCAGCTCAAGAAATTATCGAAAAAGCTGGTGGTAAAATTCAAATGAAAGAAGAGGCCAAGAAGGAAGAAAAATAATGTCCAATGCTCAGAGTAAGTTAGAGGAATTACAAAAACGTTTATTTTATACATTGTTTATGCTTGGGGTTTTTAGGGTTGCTTCGCAGGTCCCAACTCCTGGTATTGACGCCGCTTCTTTGAAATCATTCTTTGCGAATCAGCAAGGTGGGATTTTCGGTTCATTTAATATGTTTACCGGAGGTGCGTTAGAGCGTTTCTCAGTTCTTGCTTTGGGTATCATGCCTTATATTACTGCATCTATTATCTTTTCACTTCTTCAGGTTTCGTTTCCGGTACTTGAAGAGATCAGAAAGGAACAAGATGGTCATAAGAAAATTCAACAGTGGACTAGATACGCAACTGTTCTTCTTTGTATTATTCAGGGTTATGGTCTAGCTGTTGGGCTTGAAAACTTAAAATCTCCAAGTGGTATGCCTATTGTTCTTGATCCTGGTATGGGATTTAGAGCAATGTCTGTTATTACCTTAACTGCTGGAACCATGTTTGTTATGTGGTTAGGAGAAAGAATTACAGAAAAAGGTATTGGTAACGGGATTTCGCTTATTATCTTTGCTGGTATTGCAGCGGGAATACCCGGTGGTATGTACGATACAGTTAATCTCTTTAAAAACGGCGAACTCACAGGTCCAAATTTACTTGTTGTTGGTCTTATTATGGTGGTTTCTTTCTGGATTATCATCTTTGTTGAGAAAGCATTTAGAAAGATCCCTGTTCAGTACGCGAAAAGAGTTGTTAACAATAGAGTGTTTGGTGGTCAGTCATCACATCTTCCGGTTAAGGTAAACATCTCTGGTGTTATGCCTCCTATTTTTGCGTCGGCTTTATTAGGGTTCCCTACAACTATTTCTTCATTTGTACCTGAAGGAAGCCCTATTAAAATGTATGTCGATACGATTCAAGAATCTTTATATCCGGGACGAATCCTTTATAATGTGGTTTTTATCGGATTGATCGTATTCTTCTGTTATTTTTACGCACAAATTCAATTTAAAACAAAAGATATTTCAGAGTCTTTAAAAAAGAATGGTGGTTTTATTCCTGGAATTAGACCTGGGACAAGAACAGCGGAGTTTTTAGACAATGTTGTGGCAAGACTTACTTTAGTCGGTTCAATTTATATGTCTATTATCTGTATTATGCCTGCGATTCTTTTTGATTATGCGAAAGTTCCTTTCTACTTTGGTGGTACTTCGCTATTAATCCTTGTGGGTGTTGCAATAGATACAATGGCCCAAGCAGAGAGTTTTTTAATTTCAGAAAGATACAATACTCAATATAAAGCTCGCGGTAAGTACAGTGGTGCTGGGAGAAGGTTTTGATGAAAAACCTTGTCCTCTTAGGAGCTCCTGGCTCTGGAAAAGGCACTCAGTCTGCAAAGCTTGTAGCTGAAAAAGGTTATACACATATTTCTACTGGTAATCTGCTACGTGCGGAAATTGCCAAGGAAAGTGAGCTTGGAATTAAAGTAAAAGAAGTCATGGAGTCAGGGCAACTTGTTTCTGATGACCTTGTGGTGGAATTATTAAAGGCTAATCTGGACCTTGATAACTCTGCTTATATTTTTGATGGATATCCACGAAATATTGAACAGGCCAAAACGCTTAATTCAATTCTCGAAGGCTACCCATCGCTTGCTGTTTATTTCGAACTCGATACGGATAAATTGGTCGAAAGACTTACGAACCGAAGAGTGACAAAAGACGGTAAGCACATTTACAACTTAGTCACTAACCCGCCGAAGGTGAGTGGTGTGTGCGACGTGAGTGGTGAACCTCTTGTTCAACGAGATGATGACAAAGAGGAAGTTGTAAGAAGCAGGATGGAAGTATTTGAAAATACGATAAATCCAGTGTTAGATCTCTATGAGTCGAAGGGGAAACTCGTCAGACTTCAGGCTGATCAAAGCATGGATAAAGTATTTTCGGATTTAGTGAGTAAAATCAATTAAATTTGTAATTTGAATATTGCCATCGTGTGTAATGTTTACTATAAGACATGCTAAATCAGGTGAATTTTTAATGGCTGAAGCTAAAGGCGACATTTTAGAGGTTGAAGGTGAAGTATTGGAGTTACTACCCAATACTAAGTTTAAGGTAAAACTCCCCAATGGGCATGTTGTTCTCGCACATATTAGCGGGAAAATGAGAATGAATTTTATTAAGATTCTCCCTGGTGACAAAGTACTTATTGAAATCAGCAAGTACGATTTGAGCAAGGGTAGAATTATTTATCGAAGCAAGGGATAAATATTATGAAAGTTAGATCAAGTGTAAAAAGAATATGTAAGGACTGCAAAGTTATTAAAAGAAAAGGCGTTCTGAGAGTAATTTGCAAAGCGAACCCTAGACATAAGCAAAGACAAGGGTAAGTAGGAGTTAAAAATGGCAAGAATATTAGGTGTAGACCTTCCAAGAAATAAAGCAATGAGAATCGCAATCAGATCACTTTACGGAGTTGGTCCAAAGATTGGTGAAGAGGTTCTTAACAAAGCTGGAATTGATTTAAATATGAATTCTTCTGAGCTTACTGAGGAAGAAAGTAATGAAATCAGAAAGATTTTAGATGATTACACTGTAGAGGGTGATCTTAGACGTGAAGTTGGTTTAAATATTAAGCGACTTAAAGATCTAGGGTGCTACAGAGGTATCAGACATAGAAAAGGATTACCGGTTAGAGGTCAGAGAACTTCTACTAATGCGAGAACGCGTAAAGGTAAATCAGTTGCTATTGCTGGTAAGAAATCTATTAAATCAATGAAATAATAAGTGAGATAATAATATGGCTAAACAACAAACAAAGAAAAAAGTTAAAAAGAATATACCTCAAGCGGTATGCCACATTCAGGCTTCTTTTAATAATACAATTGTTACTTTTTCTGATCCACAAGGAAACGCAATCTCTTGGGCTTCGGCTGGAGGATTAGGTTTTAGAGGTTCTAAGAAATCAACTCCATTTGCTGCTCAAGTTGCTTCGACTGAAGCTGCTAAGAAAGCACAAGAGCATGGGGTAAGTTCTGTAGACGTTAAAGTTAAAGGACCAGGAGCGGGAAGAGAAAACGCAATTAGAGCACTTCTTTCTGTCGGTATGAGAATTACTTCGGTTGCTGATAAATCACCGATGCCACACAATGGTTGTCGTGCACCGAAAAGAAGAAGAGTATAATTTAATTTAAGGGAGATATAAAGATGTCTGTAAATAACACATTTGCTGCAAAAAACTGGATCGATATGATTAGACCAAAAGCTTTAGAGGTTGATAATGACAACCTAAAAGCTAACTATGGTAAATTTGTAGCGAAGCCACTTGAAAGAGGGTATGGTCTGACACTAGGTAACTCACTTAGAAGAGTTCTACTTTCTTCACTTCAGGGTGCCGGTATCGTTGCAGTTAAGATTGATAATGTTGATCATGAATTTGGAACGCTTAATAACGTTAAGGAAGAAGTTTCAGAAATCGTTTTAAACCTTACTGAAGTTCGATTTAAAATTATTGATAAAGAAGAAGTAAATCTTGTTCTTGAAAAAAATTCTGAAGGCCCAGTTACTGCTGCTGATATTGCTGAAAATAACAATATTGAAGTTCTTAACCCTGAGCATGTTATTTGTAATGTTTCTTCTGGTGGATCAATCAGAATGGAAATTAAAATTGCTAGAGGGAAAGGATATGTTTCTTCATTAGATAATAAAGAAAACTATGATTTACCTGTTGGTTGGATCTATCTTGATACTCTTTTCTCACCAGTTCACCGTGTAAACTACACTGTAACAAACGCAAGGGTTGGTAAGAGAACGGATTATGATAAGCTTACGCTTGAAGTGTGGACGAACGCTGGTGTTGATCCTGTCGATGCTGTTGCATACTCTGCTAAGATCCTCAGAGACCAATTAACTGTATTCTTAAACTTTGAAGATGAAGATGCACCTATAGAGGCTAAAGCAGCTACTCAGGCAGCGAGCAGCTCACCAACAAATGATGCTCTTTTAAAGCCAGTTTCTGAGCTTGAGCTTACTGTAAGATCTTCAAACTGCTTACAGAATGCAAATATTAAATACATCTACGAACTCGTTTCTAAAACTGAAGGTGAGATGCTAAGAACTAAGAACTTTGGTAGAAAGTCTTTAAATGAAATTAAAGATCTTCTTTCTAAAATGGGACTTGGTCTTGGTATGAAAGTTGATAGCATCATGAAACAAGTTCAGGAAAATAAAGATAACTAGGAGATAGAGATGAGACACTCTAAACATCAAAATAAATTAGGCGTAAGCCCAGCTCATAGAAAAGCTCTTTTAAGAAACCTAGCGGTTGAAATTATCGATCATGGGAAAATTAAAACGACACAAGCTAAGGCTCGAGCAGTAAGAGGTTATGTTGAAAAACTAGTCACTCTTGCAAAAGAAGACACTGTACACAACAGAAGACTTGCTCTTAGTAAATTAAACAACAGAGCTGCTGTGAATAAACTTTTTACAGAAGTTGGTCCTAAGTTCAAAGAAAGAAATGGTGGATACACTAGAACTGTAAAACTTGCAGACAGAAGATTAGGTGACTCTTCAAAAATGGGTTATATTTCTTTTGTAGAATAATTTAAAATTAAATTTTAAATATAAAGCCTTCTGCATGCAGAAGGCTTTTTTTATAGGGTGTTATGAATCGTAAAATTTATATTTTCTCCATCATTATTATCTTTGTTTTTGGTTATATTCTTTTTGAAGCCTATAAATTAGAAAATAAATTTGCTGGAGATAGTGCGGATAAAGCGGGAACTGTCATTCAAAACATGCCTAATCTCAAGTTTTCACTCGCATCTGACTCTGATAAAAATTTAGAACTTTATCAATTAACCGGCCAGGGCAAAAATGTTTTTGTTCATTTTTGGGCTACTTGGTGCGCTCCTTGTGAAAAAGAATTTCCAGAACTAGTTAAAATGATCCATTTGTTTAAAGATAAAAAGAATATTCAGTTTGTTTTGGTTGCAGTCAATGATGACCCAAAAAAAATGAAAAAATTTTTAAAACAATTTGATTTGAATTTAGACAATGTCAGTTTAGTTGAAGATAAAATCAACTCTCATAAAGAATTGGGCACCTATAAACTCCCAGAGACCTTTGTTTTCAATTCGGAAAATAAGATAGTTAAGAAGTATACCGGTCAACAGCCCTGGCTTCAAAAATACATCGTGGACCAAATTAAAAGCCTTTAAAAACAATAACTTATCCAACTGTCTGTAAATAATTTTTGCGGATAATCAACTTTGATGTCAAGAAATTAAGCACTCCCTCCGATAAGTCTTACGAGATAAGCAAAATAGGGAGTCAATTATGATTGATTGGAAAACGATTAAAGATCTTCACGCTAATAAAAAATTAGAAGAAGTGATTGGTAAGTGGTTTGGTGTTGATATTTTTTACACTGATAAGCATGGAAATATTCACTCTGATATCTTGGATAAAGAGTATGAATTTAGAAGCCATTTTTTTAAAGTTCAATCCCATCTACCTTATGGAAAAGAGTTTCTCACTCAAGACATTGAAAAGGGGCTCGAGCTTCTCAATGGTCAGGATGGAAGTTCCTTTTATTTTGAATCTTTTTTTCCTAATGTAAGGATGATCTCTGCGAAAATCGAATCTGAAGGTGAGTTCCTTGGAGCGGTATTTTGCTATCCCTATGTCTCAGATCAGATTACATCTGCAGAGTTAGATGAAATCAAGTCAAAGCTTATCGAGTGCGGCTCTAGCGAAGAAGACGCTACGGCTTCATGTGACAACCTAAAAAAATTAAAGACGCATGAGTATGATTACTTAAAAGAGCTTATCGGTCTTGTGGCCCATGAAGTGTCTACAGTATATGAAGAAGTTAATAAGCGTGAAGCGCGAATTATGGATCTCAATGCTGAGCTTGGTAATAAGTATCGCTATCATAATATTATTGGAAAATCTAAAAAGATGCAGGAGATCTATCACCTGTTAACTAAGGTTTCTAACTCTGAAGCAACAATTATGATTCAAGGTGAAAACGGTACTGGTAAGGAAATGGTCGCGAAAGCAATTCATTTCAATTCACCAAGAAAAGATGCTGTTTTTATGGCAGTCAACTGTTCCGCTTTTAATGATAACCTTCTTGATAGTGAGCTATTTGGTCACGTGAAAGGTGCCTTTACCGGAGCCGTAAAAGATAAGAAAGGTTTTTTTGAAGTCGCAAATGGAGGGACACTCTTTTTGGATGAGATTGGAGATATGTCTCTGAGTATGCAAGTAAAACTCTTAAGAGTATTGCAAGAAAATACTTTTTTACCAGTTGGTGCAACTCAACCGAAAAAAGTTAATGTCAGAGTATTGGCCGCAACGAATAAAGATCTTAAAGGGATGATTGCTAAAGGTGAGTTCAGAGAAGATCTTTATTATAGAATTAACGTTATCAACGTTCATATTCCAGCGCTTCGCGAGCGTACGGAAGATATTCCCCTTCTGATGGATACGTTTCTTGAAAAGAAATGTGCCGAAATGGGGCATCCTCTTAAGCAATGGGGAAAGAAAACATTAGAGGCTTTTCTTGATCATAAATGGCCTGGTAACGTTCGAGAGTTGCAAAACGAAGTTGAAAGACTTGTGGTTTTAGCTGGAGATGAAAAAACAATCACTCCGGATCTTCTGAGTTCAAGAATTACTGAAGCTAATGAGAGCACCACAGCTCCCACAGGGAACCTTAAAGGGATCAATACTCGTGGAACACTAAGAGCTGCACTAGAAGAGCTCGAAGCTTATATGATTAAAGAAGGTTTAAAGCGTTGTAATTATAATAAATCAAGGCTTTCAAAAGAGCTAGGTGTATCGAGAGCAAGCCTTATCATGAAGGTTGATAAATACGGACTTGATAAAAGAAAGAAAGCGGCCAACGAATAAAATTCGTTGGTGATAAAGGGTCGAAGGGGAAATAAAACTTTCCCCTTTTTTTTTGGGAGAAAATGTTATGAAGATAATTGTATTATGTCTTACTTTTGTCACCAGTCTTGTCGTGCTAGCTGATACTGCGAGTGATAGTAAAGTCGCAGAATTAGAAGCGAGAATAAAAGCCCTTGAATCTCAATTGGGAACATCGGCTACGAGCAATGGGCTTAAGGTTCAAGATATGGGGAACACCGAGATGAAAAATCAACTTGGTGGTCGCAATGTTTCCTCAGAAACTCCAAAGCTGACAGAAGAGCAACAAAAAGAAATCATGCAAACTATTGAGCTCTATAAGCAACGTCAAGCTGAAAGTCAGAAACTGCTTGATGAGTTAATGAATGAGCCTTAATCGTTTTTTACTTCTCTTATTATTGAGCAGTTACGCCTTGGCGCTAGATTTTACTCCAGGAGCTGGTTCAAAGTTCGTCATGAAAACGGAAGGGCAAGCTGTGGACCTAAGTATCTATGTGGCCAGTCGCACCTCTGATAGCTTAAATGTTGAAATGCATTTTGGTGCCGGTGGTATTATTCCTATCAATATGTGGCAACAATTCCAATTTAAACTGGCGGGTAATAATCAGCCCCTTGAAGTGTCAAAAGGCTATATCAAAACCACTGATTTAAAGAATCCTGAAGTTCTCACCAAGGAATTTTTTAAGTCTAATAACGGCGTTCAAGTACAAGACTTTTTGTTTGCGAGTGAGAGTGAAATTGCAAAAGATTTTATTGCTGAAGAGACGATTGAAGTTCCTGCTGGGAGTGTGAAGGCTAAGCATTTTAGAAAATCAAATAAGGGTCAAACGGTAGATTTTTGGATTGCTGAAAACGTGGGACCTATAGGTTTGGTAAAACTTGTGTCAAAAAGCGAGAAAAATAAGCAGGCTAACTACGAAATCGAACTAAAAACATTACTTAAAAATGTCGCTGCTTCTATCAAGCCGTCTCAAGCAGTTCCTATGAGTTCTGACACCCGTAAAATGCTGGGCAAATCCCAAAAATAGCGCAAAGCAAAAGAAGTCTGAATCCATTGAAAATTGAGTTCACTAAATGTATAACAAACTCCTAATTTTAAGGAGTTAATAATGACTGATGTTAATCAGCAGAAAAGAGATCATTTATCCCAACTTATTGCCGAATCCAAACTCGGTGGTGGCGAAAAAAGAATAGAGAAACAACATTCTCAAGGTAAGTACACAGCGAGAGAGCGTGTGGAAAAATTACTTGATCCCGGCTCATTTTTGGAATTTGATAAATTTGTTCAACACCGTTGCGCTTCTTTTGGAATGATGGAGACTCGCTATCTAGGAGATGGAGTCATCACTGGTATAGGTACGATAAACGGACAGAAAGTAGCTATTTTTTCTCAAGACTTCACCTGTTGGGGGGGAGCATTGGGGAAAGCCTATGCAGCTAAGATATGTAAGATCATGGATTTTGCTATCGAAAATAAAGTTCCTGTCATAGGTATTAATGATTCAGGAGGGGCAAGAATTCAAGAAGGTGTTGAGTCCCTTGCTGGTTATGCAGATATTTTTCATAGAAACGTGCAAGCTTCGGGTGTCATTCCTCAAATCTCATTAGTCATGGGTCCTTGTGCGGGGGGAGCTGTTTATTCTCCTGCGATGACTGACTTTATTTTTATGGTAGATAAATCTTCATATATGTTTGTGACGGGTCCTGATGTGGTTAAAACTGTGACTCATGAAGAAGTGACTAAAGATGAGTTGGGTGGGGCCCATACTCATAATGAAAAGTCCGGTGTAGCACATTTTTTATGTGAAGATGAAGATGATTGTCTTGAGAGAGTGCGCGAGCTTTTAAGTTTTTTACCGAGAGGTAATTTTCAAAAAATCAGAAAAAATGCAAGTGTCGATAGTTCTATTCGTAAGAATAATAAACTTGAGAACTTTGTTCCCACCAATTCTAAAAAACCATATGACATGAAAGAGTTGATCATTGAAATCGTTGATGAAAAGCATTTCTTAGAAGTTCAAAAGGACTTTGCAAAAAATATCATCTGCGGTTTTGGAAAATTTAATGGTTTTAATGTGGGAATTATTGCAAATCAACCCCAGGTTCTTGCGGGTTGTTTAGATATCGATGCCTCCAGTAAAGCTGCTCGCTTTGTTCGTTTCTGCGATGCTTTTGAGATACCGATTCTTACTCTCGTAGATGTACCGGGGTTCTTACCGGGTACCGACCAAGAGTATGGCGGAATAATTCGTCATGGAGCTAAATTACTTTATGCTTACTCAGAGGCAACAGTTCCTATGATCACACTGATTACCCGAAAAGCTTATGGGGGAGCCTATGATGTTATGGCTTCAAAGCATATTGGTGCAGATATTAATTTAGCTTATCCCACGGGAGAGATTGCGGTTATGGGAGCAGATGGAGCGGTGAATATTATTTTTCGAAAAGAGCTCAAAGGTCTTCAAGGAGCGGAGTTTGATAAGAAGAAAGCAGAGCTGGTTGAAAACTACGAAGAAGAGTTCGCTAATCCCTATCGTGCAGCAGGGCTTGGTTATATAGATGAAGTTATTTTCCCAGAGGATACCAGGCATAGAATTTGTCATTATCTAGAATTTTTAAAAGATAAAGTTGTCTTACGTCCTGAGCGTAAACATGGAAATATTCCGCTCTAAACGCAATAGGAAATAAAAATGAGTAAAAGAATTTTAATATGTAATAGAGGTGAGATTGCGATTCGAGTGGCTAAGGCCATAAGAGAGCTAGGGCATATTGCTGTCGGATTTTATACGGACAATGAAAAAGAAGCCCCTCATTTAGAATATTGTCATGAGTGGGTTCACTTGCAAGGCCAAAGTAATAGTGAAACTTATTTAAATATTGAGCAGATATTAAATGTGATAAAAACTCACGAGATCGATGCTGTTCATCCTGGCTATGGATTCTTATCAGAAAACACTCAGTTTGCAGCGGCTCTGGCAAAAGCAGGTGTGACTTTTATAGGTCCCCATGCGGATGCCATTGAGAAGATGGGAGATAAAGCCATCTCTAAGCAAATGGCAAAAGAGGCTGGAGTGCCGGTGGTTCCTGGTTCTACGGGAGAAATTGCTAATGCAGAAGAAGCGAAAAAGATTGCACAAGAAATCGGTTATCCTGTCCTTTTGAAAGCCGTTGCAGGCGGTGGGGGAAAAGGAATGCGTACTTGTGCTGATGAAAAAGAGTTGGAGAAAAACTTTGAGCCGGTGCAAAGAGAGGCTCGCTCTAGTTTTGGTAATCCAGGCTTATTAGTTGAAAAATTTATTGTGAATCCTCACCATATTGAAGTTCAAATCATTGCGGATAATAAAGGAAATATCTTTCATTGCTTTGAACGTGAATGTTCGGTTCAAAGACGGCATCAAAAGATAGTTGAAGAAGCCCCTTCTCCTTTTATTGGAGAAGACGAAGAACTGCGCAAAAATATTTGTGAAACTGCGGTGAGACTCGCTGCTGCTGTTAATTATAACTCAGCAGGGACAGTTGAGTTTATCATGGGAGAGGATAAGAATTTCTATTTCCTCGAGATGAATACGAGAATTCAAGTAGAGCACCCTATCACCGAAGAGATCACCGGCATAGATTTGGTGGCCAATATGATTAAAGTCGCTGTAGGTGAGCCACTTGATTTTGAGAAACAAGAAGATATCAAAAGAAATGGTCACTCTATTGAGTGTAGAATTTGCGCTGAAGATCCCGTGAGCATGTTACCGGCTCCTGGAATCGTCCAGGCATTTGAGACGACATTTCCCCAAGGTGTGCGCTTTGATTATTGTTTTTACCCTTCCTTTGAAGTAAAGCCTGATTTTGACCCTATGATTGGGAAGCTTATTGTAAGAGGAAGCTCACGTGAAGTGGCGATAAGAAAGATGCGCAGCGCGTTAGAGGGGCTGGAAATGGATGGAATTAAAACCAATATTAAATTACATGAAATAATTATAAATGAGCCGAATTTTGTGGCCGGAAAGTATTCGACCAATTATATTGCAACAATTCAGCCTCAAAATGAGGTTGAGAAATTGGTTAGAGAAGAAGATTTATACTTAAAGGCCATATCTTATGAGGCCTATAGGATGAGAGAGTAGCATGCGTTATTACATCATAAATTCCGATGGAAAAGAGGTTTCCTTTGACCTTTCTTTTGATCAAGCCGCTGACGGCACTGATCAAGTGCGTGTGAGTAATCCTTCTGCTCGTTTTAGTGATGAATACTTCGTCAAAAATCTAGGAAAGAAAAAGTTTATCTCAAAAGATAAAAAGTCTTGGCGTAAACTTCCTGAAGTTCATGATAAATTCAATCTCGTCAATGGCAGTGAGAACCTTAAAGTTTACAGAGGCTTTAAGCCCTCAGGACTGGCCGGTGCTAACGCAGGAGAGCTGATTGCTCAAATGCCTGGAAAGGTGATTAAAATCATGACCACTGAAGGGGCGGTTGTTAACGAAGGTGATACTTTAATTATTCTTGAAGCCATGAAGATGGAGAATGAGATTAAAGCTGGTATCAATGGGGTCGTTAAATCAGTGAATATCAAAGAAGGGCAAGTTCTTGAGTCAGGTCATTTGATGATCGAGATTGAAGAATAGCAAAATCAATTACTTAGACCATTTTTCCTGTTAAATTTTTCCCTATTTCAGTGCAAGAGTGTCGTAGTGCTATAATAGTATTAATGAGTAAGGATAAAATCATTACCGCTACCCATTCTTTAAACGAGTTTTTCTTTCATAGTCTCTCGAAAAAAAATAAAGAAGTTCCCTGTCCGTTACCTGAAGAATTTCTCTTTTATTCAAGTTTGGTTCTCGAGCGCTATGCTATGAGCGAGAATTTCTTTGCGCTCAAAGAGGGAAAAATTAATGAAAAAATTTTTGGTTTAAAATTTCTTCAAAGTCAGAAAAAAGAAAATAGTGAGAAAGTAAATGACCTCAAAGATGTGGGGGATACCCTTTTAGTTCAATTAGGCTTGTTTTCCGATTCAGTTAAAAACAAACTTACCAATAAAAACTATTACGTGGCCATAGCTCAAAATGCTTATCACCAATTAGATGGACTTGAATTTCAATTCTATGATATCCCCAATTTTTATAGACTTTTTGCCAGCTCATTTGAGCGCACGCTGGTACTGTTAGAAGCCATGTCAGCAGATTTCTTAGAGGGATCAGACCATCAGTTTTTACTCGACCTTGAAAGCGAGAATAAAAAAGCTATTTAACTGTTGGGCCTACTTCGACAATATTCCAATCTTCAACAAGATACTTTTTCACAAATTTATTAAAATCATCTTGAGTGATGGCCTTAATTTTTTCAAGAGTTTCGTGTTGGTAGTCTAAACCGAGATTTTGTAAAAGAGGGATCCCATAAAATTGCGTATAGTCTTCATTCGTTTGAATATTGATTTGGTTCTGCCCAATCATCATCTTCTTAATACGGGTAAAATTCGTTTTATTCAGACCTTTCTCTCTTATCTTTTTCAAAATATCTAAAATGGCTTTGATCGCTAAATCTTTTTTATCAGCTCCAGCTCCAATATAAATTCCAAAGTAAGCAGCCTCAATCGCAGGAAGATGAAGAGGTTGTGTGGCATAGCACAGCCCCATCTCATCTCTTACTTTGACAAATAGATCGGATGATTGCCCGGATAAATAGGTGGTCAACATTCTCAGCATGAGGTCATCTTGAGTCGATGACTTAGGTGCGGCTTTACCAATGATGATATGAGTTTGTTCACGGTCAAAATCGATAAGAATATGTTCATTATTAAGAGGCTTTGGCTTGTTTTTTGAAGCCTTGTTTTTCTTTCGGCTTTTAAACTGGTCTAGAAAATGAGTGAGCTCTTCTATAACATTGTTTGAAGAGAGATCCCCAGAATAAGCAAATACGATTTCTTTTTTATCTAAGTTTTCTTGATGAGTTTGTAACATCAAGTTACGGTTTATTTTCTTGAGTGACTTCTCTGTGCCTACCATGTCCATTTGGTAGGGATGGTCTCTGAAAACAGTTTGCTTGAATTTTCTAAAACAAATCTTGACTGGATCTTCTTTCTGAAGATGAATGGTTCTTTTAATGAGTTCCTTTTCCAGCTTTAGGTACTTCTGAGGAATTTTAGGTTCAAGTAATGTTTTGAAAAAATGAGGGACAAGTTCATTAAAGTGCTCAGTCAATCCATGTAGAATCAGCCCGTAGCTATTATTTCCAGAAAAACCGTTAAGGTAAGAAGAACTGAGTTCTAAAAAATTTTTTAGTGTTTCATAATCACAATCTTTGTGGCCGAATGTAATATTTTTAGCGAGGAGATTATAAATACCATTGGTCTCTTCATTTTCATCTGTCATCCCCCCCTTGATAAATGCATTGAGGGCGAAAGTCGGTGTCATATTATTATGTCGATAAAGTAATTTAATATTGTTTTTGATATGAAAGACTTTAACTTCTGGGTCGTACTTTGAGGTTTCATAATCAAAATCTTGGAACTTATCTAAAAGCGATTTTGCATAAGTGGAGAGTCGTTTTTTAAATTTCTCTAAAGTCGCTGTTGAGATTTCTCCCTCATAAGCCTTCGGTATTTGTATACTGATATGGGTGTCTCTGGAAAAAATCATTAATAAGGCTTTATGTACATCTTTTCGAGAGGCCAATTTCATCCCAGATATAAAATCATCTTCACAATGAATATTACCTGTCTGTGCAAAGCCATGGCCCAAAGAGAAAGCATAAGATTCAATGGTTTCCTTTTCGTAAATCTTTGAAGCTATATATTGCTTTCTAATTCTATCAATATCATTACGAGTGAATCCATTTTTTAAAATCTTTTTAAGAGTGTTCTCTAAAGTTTCTAACACTTGGTTAAAGTGACCTTCTGGGTGAGATACTTTTAAAAAATGTGCACCATTGTCGTTAAAAAAGAGAGTAGAGCCCCCCACTGAGTTGGCATAGCTGGTTTCGGTAATCAGCTCTCTATAGAGAGGAGATGTATCTCCAAAGGTCAGGCAATTGAGAGCGAGATCTTCTATGGCCCCCTGTGGGTCTGAGTAAGCTGGAGCCTCAACAATAAAGTTAAGAGAAACTTGGTTTGTCGCTTTTTTATGGATAGCTATTTTATTTGAGTTCTTAAGTTTAAAACTCTGAAATTTGGATTGAGGGCCACTCGGCAGTTTAAATTGGTTAATCGTTTTTAAGAGTTTGTTTTTATCTTTTATCTCTCCAGCAATCACAAATAAACTATTGCTTAGATTGTAAAAATCTTTTCTAAACTTAAGGAGCTGTTCTTTTGAAAAACTCTTAATCGTTTTTTCATTTCCAAGTATTGGGTGTTGGTAACGACCGCTAAAAAAGTGTTTTTGAATTTCAAAGAAATTGAATTGAGAGGGGTTATCAAGAGAGCGTCTGTACTCTTCGAAGACAACTTCTCGTTCAGGAACCAGATCCTTTTGTTCAAAAAGAGGGTTGGAAACCATATCAAGCAGAATGGTGACCGCCTGTTGAATTTCATCTACCGGAACATTGATGTAGTAACACGTGTAGTCAAAAGAGGTGAAAGCGTTTATTTCTCCTCCACAACTCTCAACAGCATTAGCGATCATACTTCCCGGATGTTTTTGCGTGCCCTTGAAAAACATATGTTCTAAAAAGTGCGCGATGCCTTGATGATCTTTCTTCTCAAGTGAGCTTCCAGCTCTAAACCATATTTGAACACTTGCAGATTTGCTCCCTGGAGAGTTGACGAGCAATGTTCTTAAATTATTCTTTGGAGCTAATTCCTCAAGTACCATTAATATCCTATTGTTTATATGAGTGCTAAAAGTTAAACTTTTCAGAGTATAGACTACAATTTAAGGCATGTTAATTAAATATGAAAATAGCTCTTATCTATTCATTTGATGATTCAGATTGGTTTAGCTGTAATATAATTTTAAAAAATCTTATTAAAAGCTATCAAACAATTTATGATCAAGATTCCTTACTTCATATCAATTATGATTATCAAGGTGAGGTTGAGAGTAGAGATCTCGTTAGTTTGAGAGATAAAGAAGTGACAAAGATCATCTTTGTAGACCATAAGCCCAGTCCCTTAAGACTCATAAAACAATTATCTGAATTGAATGATGGAGAGTTACCTAATAAAGAATATATTTTTCATGTCTATGGTGACTTCCCACTTTATATCAGAGACTGGCGCTCGATAGCTAATAGGACAAAAGACAGATCCGTTAAGTTTATTTGCGCATCAAAAAAACAGCAAAAATTCGTTCAACAATTCTATCAACAAAAAGATTTGGTTTTTTACTCCCCTTTTCCTGTGGATAAAAAGGAGTTCTTTTGGGATTCGAATTTAAGACAAAAAACTCGGTCTCAATTCAACTTAACTGATGAAATCGTATTTATTTATACAGGGAGGCTCTCCCAACAAAAACGTATCACAGATCTCATTGATAATTTCTACGTGGCCCTTGAGAAAAAAAATATACCTAAGAACTCTAAACTCTTTATTGTAGGAGAATTTGATAACCTAGGTGTACCTTATCTAGGTCTCGGGCATATCAATAATGAATATTTTAGATCTGTAGATAAAACAATTCAGTCCCATGTGCAGTTCAAAAAAAATATTATTTTAATGCCAAGTCAGCCTCATGAAAAATTGAACGCCCTCTATAATATGGCCGATATTTATGTGAGTTTGAGCACCTATCATGATGAGGATTTTGGTATGTCAGTAGCGGAAAGCCTTTGCACCGGCATCAAAGCTTTATTAACCAACTGGGCTGGATTTTCTTCTTTTCAATTGGCAAATATTGGCGCCGTCTCTTTAGTCCCTGTCGATCTCGATCAAAGATGGCCTCGAATAAATGAGCAAGTCTTACAAAAAGAATTTCAACAGATTATCTCAGATCTTAATCGCAGAGCAGATTATGCCTTAGGTCATATTGAATTTTTTGGAATTGAAGCCAATAGTAAAAGGATAAAAGAAATTCTGGGAAAAGAAGTTCCTGATTTTAGCTCCTGCTCTGAGACCATGGTTGAACTTCTCGCAGAAAACCTGGCCAATGGTTATCATATGTTTAAAGACGACACAGACTTAAAATTTAATGACCTCTATAATAAAGTTTATAATGTTTATGCTGAATAAATTAGAGTCCCACTTTCAAGAGTTTCATCCTAATAACTGTTTTTATAAAAAAGGTTATAGAAAGTTTAAACTTCAAGAATTTGAAGAGATTTATTGGAACTATCATCCTTTTACAGAAAAGTATTTTTTTGAAGGCAACCCCGCTTATCTTGATGAGTTTCAAAGCCTCTACGATATGTCGAGATACCCTTGGATAATGGTTCGAGATGGGTTTATTGGATTGCTCACATTTTTTCTTAAATACCCAAAGCCCCCTCAGGATTTATTATCCAACCTGATTATTCATGAACAATTTTCTTCACTCGTCCCTAGATATTGGGAAGGAAGAATACTTTTTTATCGTTTGAAAGAGATAGAGAATTCAAATGATCAAAAATCAGAGACATTGGTTCTTCACGGGATGGGGATAGAGGAGCTGTATTGGGGGGATAGTTTTGGCCAAACATTGGAATTATTAAAAAAATCTCAAGCTCAAAATATATTGGCTTTTTGCCCAACCAGGCCTTCGTTTTTATCTTCCCCCAAAGAGAAATTTTCTCAATTTCATTTAAAACTCAGTCAGTCTTTATTTAATATCTATGGAGATAAAATTCAAATTTTTGAAAATATGGGAGATTTTCAATTAAGTCTAAAGCCCTTTAAAAACTTTCGTTTTATCAATCTTGACCAAGAAAAAATTTTTAATGCAGATAATTATATGGATCATTTTTGTTACGCCCAAGGGGGAAGAGAGCTAGAATATAATAAAAAAAATGATGAAGAACAAAACTTTAAAGTTCGATGTTCTCTTAATCATGAAATAGAATTTTTTCAAAAAGATCTTGATTCCAAAGAATTTTTTAAATACTTCCTGGCTTTGAACCACTTAGATCAAACGAATCTGACTATGATAGACTATTTTAGAAATGCTGAAGTGAAAAAGATCTATCACTCTCAATCAAAATAAAAATCTTAAAATAAATTTTTGAAACCAATTGAATTTCGGTTTTGTGACCTTACCAAGAAGAAAATGTTTCAGGTTGGGTTCGTCTAGTTTTTTGTTCTCAAGGGCCTTTGTAATGAGCTTATCTTGAACTATTTTGATAAAGACATGGCAGATAAGTTTTGTTTTTTTCTGGTCATAAAAAACGATGATATCATAAGGGCTGAGCTCTTCTGGGCGGCAGGGAGAGACTAACACCGTTTCTCCTGTCTTGATCCAAGGCTCCATTGATCCAGATAAGATTTGAACCTCTGTGTTGGGACGAAGCTTCTTTTTAAAGGCAAGAAATTGATTAAGGCTGTAATTCATTTTGAGTGGCGTCCTGATACTTCTCTCGATAAAAACTTAAGCCATCTTCAACTGAGCCATCAAAAAGTATTTTCTTTCCACCTAAGACAACCACCCTGTTACAAACTTCTTTTATGATTTCTTCGGAATGGCTGATAAAGATGACCGCTCCAGAATTGTGGATAACATCTTTTATTCTTTTAGAAATTTTATCGTTAAAAAATGCATCTGCTCCATTGAAGACTTCATCGAGAATCAGTAAGTCACAAGGTTTGGCAGAAACAATACTCAAAAAAAGTCTTACCTTCATTCCTTTGCTATAATGTTTAAACGGCTGATCAATAAATTCTTTGAGCTCAGAGAATTCTAAAGAATCTTCTACAATCTCAGCTCTTTCTTTTTTAGATAAATGTGAATATAGGATGTTGGTGATAATCCAAGCATTTTCTCTGCCGGAGAGTTCAGGTAATACCACGCTAGCGGTATCGAATATAGCTCTTAGTTTGCCGTGGACAGTGATCTCATCTTTGATTCCATACATGCCTGTGATGGAACGACACAGCGAGGTTTTTCCAGCTCCGTTGATACCAACGAGACCCACTCGTTCTCCTTTACGGACAATGAAATCTAAATTCTTCACCACTTCTAGGCGAGAGGAGCGATGAAAGAAAAATTTATAAGGTGTTGTGATAATCTCAACAAAAAAATCTCTGATGCTCTTGCTTTGAAAAAGCGTTAAATTAAAAGTGAGAGTTAAATTTTTAATCTCTAAGATGATATCTTTAGATGTTGAGGTAGAGTTCATTTCTAAATCTTTTCCATAGAATTGTGGCTAGGATAACAAATGCAATAATAAATAAACTACTGTCGACTATGGAGGTGAGTGTTTCTTCTAACTCAAACTCCCAGAGGGCAGACTTAAATCCACGTATAATGGCATAAAATGGATTAATATCGACTAAGTATTGATAGGGGGCAGGTATTAAATGCCTTGGGTAAAAAATCGGTGTGAGAAAAAACATGATATTCACAAAAAAGTTTAAGATATATTCAATATCGCGAAAGAAAACTTGAAGGATAGCAAGAGAAATGGCTACGGAGACTGTTCCTATAAACATCAGTATCAAGAGAAGTGGAAGTGAGAGTAGGCCATAGAGATTAAAAGAGAGTTCATCGTTGAGTAAAAAACATAAAAATATAAATGGAATGAAAAAATTGATGAATATATCTATAGCCGAAGAAATAATTAACGAGAAGGGATGGATTTGAAAGGAAAGTAAGGACTCTCGTTTGGTGACAAAGATATTCACCGTTTGTGTGAGCATAGAGCTCATAAATATCCAAGGAAGCAAGCCACTTAATAAGAAAATATAATATTTATCGACGTTAATTTTTAAAATGTACTTAAAAATGAGCCCATGTACTGAAAACAAAATAAGAGGGTTGATCATGACCCAGAAAAGTCCAGCAAATGTATTGCGATAGCGACTCTTAAGCTCGGCAAGAGTTAAAGTTGAGACAACTGTCAGTTGCTTTTTAAGTTCCATCTGTCTATATTATGGCTTTTTAAAATACTTGGCAAAATATCCATGAATAATAAATGTACATCACTTTATTTGCATTTTCCTTTTTGCAGACATCTGTGCAATTACTGTGATTTTTTTAAACATAAACTTGAGAGTTCTGATCAAATTACAGCATTTGAAAATAAACTTTTAGAGCAATGGCACGCCCTCTCGCGCTTAAACAGTGAGCATTCCGTGGATATTCCTTTCCTTGAAACATTTTATATCGGTGGAGGGACGCCTTCATTGTGGGGAGAAGCAGGTGTTCGATTTGTAAGAGAAAATATTCTAAACACCCTGTCATTTAGCGATTCGTATGAGTTCACTCTAGAAGTGGATCCCGACGCTTGGGATGAAAACACTCTCGCTCAATGGTTTGAGATTGGAGTGAATAGAGTTTCTATAGGGGCGCAAGCTTTTGATGATCAAGTTTTAGCCGTTCTCGACAGAAGCCATCGCAAAAAACATATTATTGCTTTAGTTAGTTTTTTACAAAAGAGAAATATAAATACCTCTGTTGATCTACTGATTGGTGCACCTCAACTCATGAAGCGAAATACTTTAGAGGAGTGTCGTCAATTGATAGACTTAGCTCCTCAGCATTTTAGTGTTTACATACTAAAGACAAGAAAAAATTATCCCCACAATGAATTTATGCCTGAGGACGAAGTGGCTGAAGAGTATTTAGATGTGGTGCAACTACTTAAGGCAAGCGGTTATCATCAATATGAAATATCTAATTTCGCCCAAACAGATTATGAATCCAGGCATAATTTAAAATATTGGAAGGCGGAAAATGTGGCGGCTATCGGACCTAATGCTACAGGGGCCATCTACCAGTCAAATGGTCTGCTTCGCTATCAATGGAAAAATATTGCTACAGGTTTTTCTAGTGAACAGGTTGAAGGGGAGAGTCTCATTCTTGAGAGGCTTTTTTTAGGTCTTCGAACTCGTGAGGGATTAAAGGTTGATGAGATCTTTCCTAAGACTTATGAGAAAGCAATATGGACTGAGCTCTATGAACAATGGCAGACCAGGGGTTACCTCTCCCAGCTATCGACTCCCCAGGTGATGGTCTTGAGCCCTAAGGGAATGTTGATGAGTGATAGTATCGTCGATGATATTTTCAGAAAAAAACTTTTGTGAGTTGCGTCATTGGCGCAATTCTGGGTATTTACCCATTAAAAAAACTTAAGGGCAAGGCATTGACATTAATTAAAGTGCCCCCATGTTATAGATAGAAAAGAAATAAACTTAAAGGGATAACTAATGGAAAACACTGAAGAGACTGTTGAGACAGTGGATGAAAAACTTAACTCTAAAACAGATGAGCAAGCAGTTGAGGCAGGCGGTGCCGAGGAAGCTGAAAGCGCTGAAATGAAAGATGAGTCTTCAGAGCAAACAGATGAAGTGGCTGCTAAAAAAGAAGAAAAAGAAGAAGAAACATTTAAAGAAAAATTCTATTACCTAGCAGCAGAGATGCAAAATTTGCAAAAAAGGTTTGATCGTGAAAAACAAAACCTTTTGAAATTTGGGAATGAGAAGATTCTTAATGATATGGTTGAAATTTTAGATAATTTTGAGCGTACTTTAGGTTTTATTGAAAAAGATGAAGACGAAAAAGTTAAAAATATAGTTGTGGGTATTCAAATGATCCATAAGCTTTTTCTTGAAACATTAGAAAAACATGGTCTTAAGCAAATAGAGGCTTTAGGTCAAGAGTTTGATCCTAACTTTCACGAAGCTCTGGCTCAGCAGCCAGCAGAGGGAAAGAAAGATATGGAAGTCATTCTTGTGCATCAAAATGGATACACTTTAAATGAAAGAGTGATTAGGGCCGCAAAAGTTGTAGTGGCAAAAAACGAATAAATAAATTTTTAAGGAGATAATATTATGGGAAAAATTATTGGAATTGACTTAGGTACAACAAACTCGTGTGTTTCTGTTTTTGAAAATGGAAAATACAAAATTATACCGAACTCTGAGGGGAATAACACAACTCCTTCAGTTGTTGCTTTTAATGACAAGGGTGAAGTTTTAGTAGGACAGGTTGCTAAAAGACAAGCGGTGACCAACCCTAACAAAACTCTCTACGGTATTAAGAGACTTATCGGAAGAAAGTTTACTGATAAAGAATCAAAAGAATTTGCTGAAGTAGCTCCTTTTGATGTTTTTGCCAATAAAAATGGAGACGCTTGGATAAAAGTTGATGGTAAAGAGATGGCGCCTCAAGAAGTTTCAGCAAGAGTTCTAGAGAAAATGAAAAAGTCTGCTGAAGATTATTTAGGAGAAACTGTAACGGAAGCAGTTATTACAGTTCCTGCTTATTTTAACGATGCTCAAAGACAAGCGACAAAAGATGCAGGTAAAATTGCTGGACTTGAAGTAAAAAGAATCATCAACGAGCCAACTGCTGCCGCACTTGCTTACGGACTTGACCAGAAAAAAGATATGAATATCGCTGTGTTTGACCTTGGGGGGGGGACATTTGATATTTCTATTCTTGAAATCACTGAAGAAGGTGTTTTTGAAGTTAAGGCTACAAACGGTGATACTTTCTTAGGAGGAGAAAACTTTGATGAAGAAATTATCAACTGGATTGCGAACGAGTTTTTAAAAGAAAACACTGTTGATTTGAGAAAAGATCAGATGGCTCTTCAAAGATTAAAAGAAGCAGCTGAAAAAGCAAAACATGAGCTTTCTTCAACAACTCAGACAGATATTAACTTACCGTTTATCACATCTGATGCAAGTGGACCAAAGCACTTAAACTTAACTCTTACTCGAGCGAAGTTTGAAGAGCTTATCTCTAAGTATATTGATGGATTAAACGAACCTTGTACAACATGTCTTAATGATTCTGGTCTCGATAAAAACGAAATCAACGAAGTTATTTTGGTAGGTGGTTCAACTCGAATTCCAGCGGTTCAAGAAAAAGTGAAGCAAATTTTCGGTAAAGAGCCAAGTAAAGGTGTAAATCCTGATGAAGTTGTTGCGGCTGGTGCTGCGGTTCAAGGTGGTGTTCTTCAAGGTGACGTTAAAGACGTTTTACTTCTCGATGTTACTCCACTCTCACTTGGTATTGAAACACTTGGTGGAGTTATGACTTCGATTATTGAGAAAAACTCTACGATCCCTAAAAAGGCATCACAAGTTTTCTCTACTGCTGCTGATAACCAACCTGCAGTGTCTATTCACGTCCTGCAAGGAGAGCGTGAATTCGCGAAAGATAATAAAACTCTTGGTCGTTTTGACCTTACAGGTATTGCTCCAGCTCCAAGAGGAGTTCCACAGATTGAAGTTGAATTTAATATTGATGCCAACGGTATCATCAACGTTTCAGCTCATGATAAGGCCACTGGTAAAAAACAAGATATTGTGATTACTTCTGGTTCTGGACTTTCTGAGGAAGAAATCGAGCAAATGGTTAAAGATGCTGAAGTTAACCGTGAAGCAGATAAAAAACAAAGAGAGATTGTTGATGCAAGAAATAATCTAGACTCACTTGTGTTTGCCACTGAAAAAGCCCTTGGTGAGGCGGGTGATAAAGTTCCTGCTGATCAAAAATCAGATGTTGAAGCGGCACTGACTGAAGCTAAAGGTAAATTACAAAGTGACAATCTTGATGAGTTAAAAGCGGCTACGGAAAGATTGCAAAATGCATCTCATTCAATTGCTCAGCATCTCTATGGACAGCCTGGAGCTGATGCAGCGGGAGCTGCAGGAGCAGAAGCAGGAGCTGAAAGTGCTGAAGCTGATGCTGGTTCCAATGCAGGTTCAAACAAAAAAGATGATGATGATGTAGTGGACGCAGACTTTAAAGAAGTTTAAGATTTTAGATCAAAGATAAAAATTAAGGGCCTAGCTTTTGCTGGGCCTTTTTCGAAAATTGTAAGAAGAAAACTATGAGCAAAAGAGATTATTACGAAGTATTAGGTGTCAGTAAATCTGCTGGAAAAGATGAGATCAAAAAGGCTTATCGTAAGCTGGCCATGAAATATCATCCGGACAGAAACCCAGATGACACTGAAGCAGAAGCCAAATTTAAAGAAGCTTCTGAAGCTGCGGAAATACTCCTCGATGAAAATAAACGCTCAAGATATGATCAATTCGGTCATGCAGGTGTTGATGGGCAATCGGGGTTTGGAGCAGGTGGATTCCAAGGAGATTTTGGAGATCTAGGTGATATTTTCGGTGATCTTTTTGGTGATATGTTCGGCGGAGGCGGCGGAGGTCGCAGACGTTCTGGTGGAGGAAGAAGAGCTAGACGGGGTGATGATATGCAAGTTCATCTCAACGTAAGCTTTGAAGAAGCGGCTTTTGGCTGCTCCAAAGAAGTGACTCTTGTACGCAATGTTATCAAAGAGGGCACAACTCCCAAAACATGCACCACTTGTAATGGGCATGGAGAAATTCGTAGACAACAAGGCTTTTTTACCATTGCTCAAACTTGTCCTTATTGTCAGGGCTCAGGTGAAATTGCTGAACGAGTTAAAAAGAAAGTTAAACTTGAAGTCAAAGTTCCTGCAGGTATCGATCATGGTCAAAGACTCAAGCTTTCTGGAGAAGGTGATATTGGTGGCCATGGGGGACCTAATGGAGATCTTTATGTGCAGATATTAATTGAACAACACGCTTTTTTCGAGCGCGATGGATTTGATGTACACTGCGAAGTTCCGATCACATTTTCTCAAGCTGCCCTAGGGGCAAGTGTTGAAGTTCCTACTTTGAAAGGAAAGGTTGAGATGAATATCCCCGCAGGTATTCAGTCTGGTAAGAAGATGCGTCTTAAAGGTAAGGGAATTGAGCGCCTCGGTAATTATGGCCAGGGTGATCAGATCATCACGGTAGTGGTGGAAACCCCAACCAAACTCAACGATGAGCAAAGAGAGTTATTCAAACAGTTGTCAGAACATGATGCTGCGAAGAGTAATCCTATGTCTCAAGGCTTTTTTGAAAAAGTGAGAGAGTTTTTCCAGTAAAATTCAGCTAATTTCTGGCATTTTTCATGACAGGAGCGCCCCTCAAAGTTAGAATAAACTCGTAATTTTATTGAGGTTATTATGCGCTTAGTCTTATCCCAAATTTTATTTGTGTTCCTTTTGATCGCCTGTACCACAGGTCCGATTAAAGTTTTAAATCAGGAAAAACATTATTCTTCTGAGTTTTTAAAGAAAATGGAAAGCATCCAGATTATTTATAAAGATGGGGACAAGCAACTTGCCTTACAAAAACTCAACCAAATTTCTGACGCGGAAATCAGTAATGCGGAGAAGGCCAAAAAATATAATTTCATCGGTGTCGTTTTTTTCTCACGAGGAAATATCGATAAAGCGATTGAGAATTTTCAATACGCAAAACAATTCGTTGAAAAAGATTATCACCTCGCCTCGCAAATAAACCTTAATCTCGCCAGTGGTTATTTTAAGGCGAATCAATATGACTTAGCCCGTTCGATTCTCAAAAGTGTCAACACAGATTATTTCAATGATAGAGAGAAAGATAAATACTATCGTTTAAATTTAACCCTTGCGAATCAAAGAGGAGACGCAAAGGAAACAGTAAATTCTCTTGTATTTCTTATGCGTGATTTAAAACGTTTTAGTGCTATTGAAGACTATCAATATAAGGAATTACTCACTGATAAGTTCCGCAGTCTCTCTCCTAGTGAAAGAGTTTATGTGCTAGAGAAGTATGAAAAAGACGCCCCGGTTGTTGTGGCCTATTTGGGAAAACAAGAAGTGCTGCAGAGATTTTATGAAGGGGACAAGTCGGGTGCCGATGATGTCTTGGAATGGCTAGTTAAAGAGTTTTCAAATATTGAAGAAGTTAAAACTTTTGTAGCTGACTATCAATTTCGTAAAGAAAATTTCGCAAAAATTAACTCAAAATCAGTCGGTGTCATCATTCCTTTGAGCGGAGGTAAGATCGCGACCTATGGGAAAAGCGTTTTGGCCGGAATCAACACGGCCCTTGAAGCAAATAATAAAGACTTAGGGCTTAATGTTTATGTAAGAGATAATCGCAATAACCAATACCTCGGTAAGAAAATGGTGCAAGAGCTGGTGATGAAACATCATGTCTCTGTTATTATTGGAGGCCTCGTTCCAAAGCTTGCTTATGAAGAGTATATGGAGGCAAGGAAATATGGTGTGCTCTATATCAGCCTTTCCCAAGTGTATGCTGACAGACAAGATAAGAGTCATTTATTGATTGAATTGCAAGGCTCAGTTGAGTCTCAGATCAACACCATATTACAACCGAAAGCACTTGATTATTTTGGCAAGAAAGTGGGTGTCTTTTATCCATGGGACTCTCGAGGCAAGAGCTATTTGGATGAAATGTGGGGGCATCATAATGCAGGAAATATTGATCTCAAAGCAGTGGGGAATTTTGACGTTGGAGCGAAACAATTTACTGAACCAGTTAAAGAAATGCTTTGGCTCAATAATCCAAGAGAGCGTAAAGAAGAGCTACTTATTTGGAAAGAGATTCGGGATCTTGAAAAAAGAAATTTCAGAATTATCAATGAAATGCCTCCCATCGTAGACTTTGATTGGGTTTTTGTTCCCTCGCTACCAACAGACGCGGTTCAAATCATCCCAACGTTTAAATACTTTGATGCCCATAAACTGAAGTTTATTGGAGGGCCTAGTTGGAGAAACAGAACCTTAAAAAGAGAACAAGGTCATGTGGGTAACTCCTATTTAGTCGGAAATGATATTTCAGATTTTGATGAAAGCTTTAAACAGCTTTATCTCAAATTTAATAAAAGAACCCCTAAGCTCGTCGATACACTTTCCTATGAAAGTATGTTGTTAACTCAGAAAATTTTAGAAGGTGAAGATTTTTCTAAAAGAGATGAACTTGATAGAAAGCTTATCGAAATGAAGAAAATCAAAGGCTTAATCTCCAACTGGACTCTCGCAGGTGGATTATGGCTTAAGGATATGGATATTATCAAAATTTCATCTAAAGGTTTTAATAAAGTTGAGTTAAAATAGTTTTATGAAAACTATTTTTCTCCTTTTACTTATTGTGAGTGCCACCAGCTGTGGTCTTAAAATAACAACGGAAGTAAATGAAAACCTGCTCAATGGGCAATGGCAACTTGAGAATATTTTCTGTTTTACTCCAGATAATTCAACTAATTTTAAAGAGCGCTACGATTTTTCTGACAGTAGTGATGTTCAGGTTGTGATGGATTTAGGCAACGGGGATATGCAATATGATATGACCTCATCTGATTGCACCACAACTGCCCATGGAAACTTTGTGACTGATTATGAAGACGATTTTTCTGATGAGCTGGATTTTTTTAATGTTGTCTCAGGGAGTACCTGCGATATTGATGTGAATTTCGTAGGCGACGATGGCAATGGAGTGGGCACTGTGAAATTTGCTCTGCTGGCCAGTGAGTCAAAGCAGCTTACTTGGGAAGTGAATGAGGATAAAGATTATCTGAGCCTCGATTTCTATACTGGGTTTCAAGGCTCGAACCTAGGTAGTTATTGCGGAAATGCCTGTAACTGTGAGGCTAGGTTTTCTAAAAATTAATTAGGATATTTTAAATAATAAAGAGTTTTAATATTTCTTCCAAAATCATCTAGATCATTACCGTAGCCAACAATGAATTTATCTTCAATTTGCTTGCCGATATAATCCGGTTTAAGCGGAACGGCACGATTATAGGGTTTATCGAATAAGGTTAGGATTTCCACACAGCGAGGGTTATTAAGGGTTAATCTGCGCTTGAGAAAGTCTAAACTTCTAGCGGAGTCTATGATTTGTGTCACTATGAGAACATTTTTTCCGGCCACTGAGGTTTGAATATCTTTTTCAATAATAATAGTCCCACTGTTTTCTTTGGAGCGCTCGAGGGGTTTAAGTTTTACAAACTCAACCGTGACCTTCACGTTCTTAATTTGCTTAAGGAGATCAGACATAAACATCATACTCCCTTTGAGTAACCCAATCACAACTAACTCTTCGTTTTCAAAGCGTTGACTAATAGTATGGGCGAGGGATCCAGTGAGATTTTCAATATCTTTCTCTTCCATATAAGTTTCGAATTGTTCTGACACAAAGCTTGATGGGAATTTGTCTAGTTCACTCATGTTTGATCTCCTGGATTTCAACATTCACCTATAACAAAAAAAATGTAAAACATTTTTAACTAAACCTAAACGCTCGGGCATTGTTTGCCCATTTGTTAATTCTTGTTGAATGGGCCGCTAAGTGATACATTTTATAGGTTACGTAACATTATTAAAGGACGAAAAATGTTCAAAAAAATCCTCGATTGGTTTTCAAATGACCTGGCAATTGACTTGGGTACAGCTAACTGTTTGGTGTATGCACGTGATGGTGGTGCGATTATTGTAAATGAACCATCAGTTGTTGCAGTTCATATGGGATACGGTGGTGAACAAAAAGTTCTAGCAGTAGGTGATAAAGCGAAAGAGATGTTAGGAAGAACTCCTGGTTCGATTAAAGCTATTCGCCCAATGAAAGATGGTGTTATCGCAGATTTTGAAGTGACTCAAGCCATGCTTAAGCATTTCATTACCAAATCAATGCAAGGTAATAAATTAGTTAAGCCTAGAATTATAATCTGTATCCCTTTTGGAATCACGCAAGTTGAAAAAAGAGCGGTGAAAGAATCTGCAGAGCAAGCCGGAGCTCGTGAAGTTTATCTTATTGAAGAGCCTATGGCCGCAGCGATTGGTGCTGGTCTCCCTATTACAGATCCTTCCGGAAATATGATTGTTGATATTGGAGGCGGAACGACGGAAGTCGCTGTTATATCTCTTGGTGGAATTGTTTATTCAAAATCAGTACGTGTTGCCGGGGATAAATTTGATGATGCTATCGTTAATTATATCAAGAAAAAATACTCTCTTCTCATCGGTGAGAGAACAGCTGAGATGATAAAGATTTCTATCGGTAATGCTTATCCTTTTGATGAAGAAGTAAAAACTTATGAAGTTAAAGGACGGGATCTCATTGTCGGTGCTCCAAAAACAATTGAAGTTACAAGCGATGAAATCAGAGAAGCGCTTTCTGATCCAATTGCCGAGGTCATTGAAGCCATTAAAACCTCGTTAGAAAAAACTCCACCGGAATTGGCTGCAGATATTGTTGATAATGGAATTATACTCGCAGGTGGGGGATCACTCCTTGCGAATCTGGATATTCTGATTAAAGAAAAAACCGGACTTCCGGTTTCTCTTGCTGAAGATCCTCTTACATGTGTCGTGAGAGGGTGTGGCGCTGCTTTAGAGAATATCTCACTTCTCAAACAGGTTACGACTCTGTCATAATTTATGACTATAGGAAAAAATATTCACTTCAAGGAGCTTACTGATCAAGAAAAAGAAAGTAAGCTCTACAATCTCGTCCATGGTAAAAATTCAAAACAAGAACTGACTGTTTGGGAAAAAGGAAGCTCCCAAAAATATAAACTCAGTGCCGATACTTTCATCAAGATGAAGGCAGAGGTGATGGTGAACGGTGAGTTTCCCGATGAGTTGCTAGAGAAAAAATTACTCGCAACTTTTGAGTTCAATGGAATACATTTTTTTGGAGAAGTGAAGGCCATTAAAAGAGATAAATTTCCCCTGGCCATAAATTTTTCAGAGAAATTATTTAAATCAGAACGCCGAAAGAATTTTAGATTACTGACTTATCCTCATCATCAAGTCTACATCAATATTTATATAGGTAAAAAAGAGATCGAACAAAGCAATGTGTTTAGTTTGAATACAGGTCAAAGCCAAACGACTCTTTTTAAAAACTTTCTCGAGCTTATTGGTGAAAAAGAAAAAAAATCAATCGATCTTGAAGGTTACTTGAGATTTAGAGTGATAGATATTTCAGTTACAGGACTTGCTTTCCAATTTGGTAATCTTGAATCGGAGTTTTTTAAAACAATTCCTAAAGACCTGGGAAGTATTTATTTAGATTTTAACAATAAGTTTATAAAGATTCCCGAGGCTAAGGTCTTATACATTATCGATAAATTTACGACGAATAAAAAGAACGTAAAATTGTTTAAGGCAGGTGTGCAATTTCTTAATATTGACACAAACTTAGATATTGAATTAGGTAAGATTATTAACGAAACCATGAGAAATGTAGAAAGTGAGTTCGAGGATTTCTTAAAATAATGAAGTTTATTTTTCTATTGATTTTTGTGAGTTGTGCAGGAACGACCACTCTTAAAGAAAACAAAGTCTCTGGAGTGAGTTTGTTTAGTTATGAAGATGGTTCTGGTGTTTATAATTATTCCAGAGAAACTAAAGTCCAAAACAATAAAGTTATCACCAGAGCGATTATTTCAGATAAAGATGGTAATCCTCTAGAGACTGCTGTGACAGTTTCAAAGCTAGGGAAAATTTCTTCAACCAATAAAGCGGCTATGCTGCCTGAAGCCTCTCAATTTCAAGTTTGGTTCTCTAAGAAAAAATACCAGTCTCAACTCAAAGTAATACCGAGTAGAAAGCAAATCGTTGGCCAAGTGAAGTATCCCGATAAAGATGAGGAGAGTTTTAGTTTCGATTTAAAAGATGCTCGTTATTATTGTTTCTTTTCTCAATTACCAGAATGCATTGAAATGCAGGATATATTGGTTGAAGCTCGTACAAAATCTCTATTTATCTATATTATCTGGGATAATTACCCATTTAACTCTGAGCAATATGATAAAATGCCTAAAGGTGTGGCCACCTTGGCCAAATTTTCTTATTCCCAAAAACAAAAGGATTCATTAGGATTTGAACTTGATATTGGGAACCAAATTATTCATTTGCATTTTAATCGACAAATAAAATTTGAAAAAATGTTTTGGATCGCCCAAGGTATCAGCATTACTAAGAAAGGAAGCTAAAGTGAATATAAATGAACTTGGACAATTATTTTTTACGGGAATTTCAGGTCTCTCCCTGACTGAAGAAGAAAAAGATTTTATTCAGTCTAATAATATTGGTGGGGTGATTCTGTTTAAAGAAAATTTTCAGGATCCAGCTCAGCTGTCTGAACTTGTGAACGAGATTCAGACTCTAAGAGATGAGTACCCACTTTTTATTAGTGTCGATCAAGAAGGGGGGAGAGTTAAAAGATTTCAAACTCATTTCACGCAATTTCCCTCCATGTATGAACTGGGGCAACAAGATTCTCCCAAACTGGTTTTTGAAATACATAAAGCTATGGCCGAAGAGCTCAGTACTTGTGGTGTAAATTTAAACCTCTCTCCTTGTTGTGATATTTGGTCTAATGATAATAATAAAGTTATTGGCGATAGAGCTTTTGGTAAAACAGTTGAGGAAGTTGAAAAAAATATAAGTGCTGCGATCAGAGGACTCCACACGGGAAATGTTCTGGCTTGTGCTAAGCATTTTCCAGGACATGGTGATACGACAAAAGACTCACATTTTGATCTTCCTTATGTCAAAAAATCCCTTAAAGAACTCAAAGAATTTGAATTACAACCTTTTCATAAAGCCTCTAAGGCCCGGGTTGAATTCATGATGATGGCCCATCTTGTGGTGGATGCCATTGATAAAGAACTCCCTTGTACCTTGAGTCCCAAAGCCTATGACTTTTTAAGAGATGAACTAAAATTTAAAAAAATTATCATCTCTGATGATATGGAAATGAAAGCGATCTCCGATAGATTTAGTTACGGTGAAGCAGCTCGTATGGCTTTTGCTGCAGGTGTCGATATTCTCGAATACCGATCCATGCCTACCACCAGGGAAGCTTTTGAGTTTGTGAAACAATCAGTTTCTGATAATAATCTTAATCGTCAAAAGATGGGCGAGAAAATTGCTCGGGTAAAAGACTGTAAAAAGAGATTTTTAGCGGAATATAAGCCTATCTACATTCCCAATATTCATAAAACTTTTAAAGCTCCGAGATATCAAAACTTACTCGATCAACTTGGTCCAGCTTCTAAATAAAGAAGGGGCGAAATTTACCTAGAGTTAAGCTGCTCTGAAGCAATTTCAAATATTTGGTATTCTATAAGTAGGTGTAATTTATAGAAGGACCTTTTATTGTTTTGGCGTAAATTCGTTTTTACTCATTTCATTTTTATCTTTTTGAGCTTAAATCTTTATGCTCAAGAAGAATGCTCGACGGATCAACCTTTCGTAAGCATACCTATGTCTTGTATCCAGCAGCGAGCAAAACTCTTTGATCAAGCGATAGAGAAAAATAAAGAAATTGCAGAAAAACTAGAAAAATTAAGAGCTGATAAAACTGTGGATGGATCACGTATTCGCAGAGGTGAATTTCTCTATAAGCAGTTAATAGATCTCTCCACTCCTGAGGCCGCAAAAAAAACATTGTACAACACTTACTTCTTTAGAACGGCTCAAGGTTTATTAGGAAAGTTTGTTGTAAGGTCAGTTCAAATTACACCCCTTGAATGTAATCTCTATGCTGAAGCCGTCGTCTACACCCCAAGGGGGGCTGTAGATGTTAGTTCAAATTTTGTGATCAAAAATGAAGCGAACTCATGGAACACAGACAGTGTAAGTTTTGATAATACAGGTAATTCTGATTTTATATTAAAGCGTGAATTTGGACGCTGTGTTTTAAAAAATGATGAAGGTGTTGCTTTTAATTTTGGAAAGACTCAAGAAGTAGAAGAAATCACAGGGGATCCTGTTTTACTCTATGCCAGTTACTTTCTTTTCGGACTGGCTGTTTTTCTTATCATGCAGACCTTCTTTAAAGATGAGGATCGCTTTAAAGCTGAGCTTCGTCTGGATGAAGCAGATGAGGACGAAAAAAAGAAGCTTCCTAATGACGTGGTGTTAAAGTATTCACAACCTTTCTTTAAGCGCTATATTTCACCTGTTGTTAAGTCGATGAAATACAAACGAAAAATTAAAGAAAAATATAAACGTAAATTAGCTTCTTCTGGAATGAATAAATTTCTCACCCCTGAAGACTTCTTCGCCTTTAAGTTATTTCTCATAATAGGATTTCCCGTGGTTTATTTATTTGGAGGGAAGTTTATTGAGATAGATGTCGATATATCTTATGTACCCTTTTTAATTGTGGCGGGCTTTTTCTATCCAGATATGTGGATTAAAGAAAAGATCAAAAAGCGCCAAGAAGAGATATTGTTGAATATGCCTTTTGTCACCGACATGTTGGCCTTAAGTGTCGAGGCGGGGCTGGACTTCGTGAGTGCCATTCAAAAAGTTATTGAAAAAGCTCCTCCATCCGCCTTAGTAGATGAGTTTGATATTTTCTTAAAAGAAACACGAGTAGGAGCGTCGCGTGCGGAAGCTCTAAGGGCTTTGTCATGGCGAATTGATATGCTTCCGGTTTCTTCTTTTTGTGCCACACTTATTGCCGCCGATTCAGTTGGGTCAAGTAATCTTGCACCCATCTTAAAAGAGCTGTCTGCAGAAATACGTCAAAAACGCTCTTCCGATGTGGAGAAAAAAGGAGCTCAAGCTTCAACCAAAATGCTCTTTCCTATGATGTTTTTAATACTTCCCGCTGTTGTCCTAATCATCGCTGCTCCCTTTGTGATTGGGTTTATGGGGGGATGATGAGAGTGATACATAAAAAGAGCAACACCATTCTGGGAGAAAATATTAAACACGCTAATAATATGTGGAGCCGAATGATCGGTCTGATGTTTGTGAGTGAGATGAAAAATAAAGACGGGCTTTTATTAGAACCTGGAAATTCAATCCATAATTGTTTTGTAAGATTTCCCATCGATGTTTTATTTATCTCACGAAAAAATACCATTGTTGGTTATATTAGAGGATTCAAACCTTGGAGATTTTCTAAGATATATTTTAAGTCAAAAAAAGTCCTTGAGTTACCCGCAGGAAAGCTACCGGAGAATATTGAAATTGGAGACGAGTTGGAGATAAGTCATGTTTAAGTTAATCGCTATTGGAGGGAAACTCAGAGGACAAACTTATACCTTACAAGAAGGTGACAATGTCATTGGTCGTGGGGCTGATTGTGATATCACCATCAGCGCTGAAGGTGTTTCTAAAAAACATTTTAAAATTACCGTCAACAGAGAAAAGTGCTTTATTCAAGATCTAGGTTCTTCAAATGGAACTTTTATTAATGGTAAACTTGTAAAAAAGATGACTGTAGAGAATAAAGATCAAATCGCGATTCCTAACGTGATTTTTCAAGTTGTTTATGTCAAAGAAAAAGTCGTTAAAAAAGAAGCTGAGTTTACTGAGCAGCAAGTTGACTATTCTCTCGAAGAAAAAGAGCGTCCGCCAAATGATCTCTTGGGAAAAATCAAATACAATTTTAAACATAAGATCATGCAGGTGCTCTATAGTTTTAATGAGCAATACGAGTGGAGTGTCCTTGTCGCCATTCTTTTATTTTTGTTCACGTGTTTTTCGATTACTGTCTCAATTGGACCCGTTCTCAAACGAGGAACGGATATGCTTAAAGCTGAAATTAAATCGAGAGCTTCCCAGTACGTAAATGAAGTGGCCCGCAATAATGCCTTATTTATGGGGCAAGGGGAATATCAAAGAATCGATACCAAATATCTGGAAGATTTTGGGATGGCCGAAGGTATTGAGCGCTATGAATTGGTGGATATGGATGGAAATGTCATTAGACCTGCGTCCAAAATCGATACCAGCTCCCAAGATACCATCACTCAGGACGCCCTGAATTACTTCAAAACCACTAAGAAATACAATAGTTTATTCTATCAGGAGTATGCCAATAATCAGGTGGGAGTGGCGAAAGCCTTGCAAGTGGTTAACTCTAAAACTGGAACTCTGCAACCTGTGGGTGTGGTCTCTATGAGCTTTAAACCCAAATCTCTCAATGGTTTATTAGTCTCAAACTCAAGGGCATATCTCAAAGCATTGATTTTCTCCAGTATAATAGGAGTTATCTTTTTTGGTTTTATTTTCTACCTTACAATAAGGCCATTGGAAGAAATGCGCAGGCAAGTCATTAATGCCAGAGCAAAAAGGATAAAGGAGTTAAACTCTAAATTTTTATTTATGGAGCTTAAGCCGATCAGAGAAGAGATTAATGGTCTCTTGCAAACGATCTCACAACTTGATGGGGATGAAGATACTGATTCAATGCTTGATGAAGATGATGATCAATATGTTGAAGCTCTTTATCAAATTTCTCGCGGCCTAAGTTGTGCCTATATTGTTCTTAATTCGAATAAACTTATTCAATATAGTGGTGAGAAAACTTATGAGTTGATTGGGCTAAGAGAGGATTTTGCCAAGGATAAGGACATGTCAGAGACCATTGAAAAAGATGGTTTGGCAGATGAGCTTCTTCTCCTCTGTGATGATTCAGAAACCAGAGAAGGTGAGTGCGTGTCAGAAGAGTATGAGCTCGGCGGAGAGAATTATAATATGAATGTAAAGGCCATGTTAGGCCGTAATAGAACAGCTCAAGCTTATCTCATTACGTTTACTAGGGAGTTTTAATAAATGTCTCAAGCGGTGAAAATTTATAAACACTTTCAGACGCCCAAGGCTTCTGGTGTGTATCATCGCCTCATTTGTTTAACCGGTGAGAAAAAAGGAAACGCCTATTTTATCTTGGATAAGAAAAGAGTCGTGCTCGGGCGATCTGAGACAGCTGATATCAAAGTTGTCGATTTAAAAAGCTCGAGAGAACATGCAGAAATTATTCAGGTCGGGGATGATTTTATTCTAACTGATTTGGGCTCTCAAAATGGAATTGTGGTTAATGACCTAAAAGTTAAGCAACATGTCCTCAGTGATGGGGATAAGATTATTATCGGTAAAACGGTTTACAAATTTTCTAAAATAGAGGTGAAACAGAAAGTTGAAGCTGTTGAAGAAGTCGAAGAGGAACTTTCTGAAGAACAAATTGACGAGAAAAAAAGAGATCAGCAACTCGCTCGCTTTTTATTGGGAATTATTTTCGTGGCCATCGTTTTGTTTGCCATCCCTGACTCACAAGAAAATGTCTTAGTTCAGAAAAGTGATGAAAAAGTCAAAGTGAACACCAGTCTCTATGATGCAGATGTAGGAAGTGCTATTGAGAGAAGAAATAATCTAAATGATGAAAACCAAGAAAAAGTGCAACGCTATATTCACCGCGGCTTAAGAGAGTATCGCGAAGGGAATTATTTTAGATCTTATGCTGAGTTTGATAATGCCGCTCAATGGGACCCTAAAAACCCTCGGGTGCGTTTTTACCTCAGAAAAACGAAAGAGAAACAAAATGAAATCATCTCTTCTTTTTTCTCAAAAGGTTCAAGGGACATGGATGCCCTTAATTTTAAAGCCGCTCAAACTGCTTATTGTACTATTGTCAGACTTCTTATTTATCATTTTCCTAAAGATGAAAGAATTACCCAGGCACGGGATAACCTTAGAATTATTGAAGAGAAAACTGGTGAAGAGAAAAATTCGATTAAATGCACACGGAAGGAAGTCTAGCAGATGAAGATAAGTGTGTATCAAAATCATATTTTACTTTCCGAATATGTGGCCTTGGAAGAGGATCTTATAGGAGGAAGTGAAATCTTCATTGGAAGAAGTGATGATTGTCATATTGTGCTTGATTCCCACCAGATTTCAAGGCACCACGCCATTATCTATTTTGATCAAGGGCAATTGAAGATAAGATCCAATTCTGCTTTTGGAAATGTCCGCATTAATGGAATGGAGATTGATCAGACAATCATTAGTGGAAGTACTAAAATTGAAATTCTAGATTATGAAATAAGACTTGATGATATACAATTCACTTCAGAGCAGGAAGAGGAAGATACGACTGCTGATGACATCACTCAGATGATGCCAGCCCCCAATCAAGAAATGAGTGAGCCTCAGGAAAACTCCTCAGACCAAGGTGATCTAGCTGACTTGGATTATAGTCTGGCCGATGAATTGGTGAATGAAGAAACGGTTATTGAAACTCCGCTTGAAGAAGATGAACCTCTGCCTGAGCCAGATGAAAATATGGATTTAGATGATCTTTCAGAAGATCTTGCAGACCTTGAAAATGACCAAGAGGTAACTGAAGAACTTAATCCTGAGGATGATGATTCTCTAGACTCCGACCTCGATAATGAACAAACAGATGAAATCCCCAGTGAAGATTTTGGGGGCAGTTTTAATGAATTCGCTGCAGATGAGGATGAGTTTGCTGGAGCAGGTTTAGAAGATGAAGGTGGTTTTGCAGATGACGATAGTAAAACCCAAGTTTTTTCTTCATTTGCCAAATATAAACTTAAAATCTTTGGTGAATTTGCCCCTTTTGATTCTTTCGTCATTGACGATCCCATTACAAAAATTGGACGTGACGCCAATGAATGTCAGATTGTTTTGGATGACCCTGAAGTTTCCAAAGTCCATGCGTTCATTAGAAAAACAATTGTGGACTGTGTATTGGAAGACAATGATTCTTCGAATGGAATCATCTTTAATGGTGAGCGAGTCAATAAAGCTGAGCTGACAAATGGAGATGAGTTTATCATCGGTGAGACGACCTTTACTGTGTCGATTTCTTCTGACATTTTAGAGTCAGAGAAAGGCCGCTTGATGCCGGTAGAGGATAATCAAGAGGTAGTCATCGAAGAAGAACTAGCTCCTCAAATGAGCTTCGGTGATGAAGGGGCAAGTGAGATCGACTTTTCTAATGAAACAACCGTCGGCAAGCAAAGTCTTCTAGCCCAAATAAAAAATGATCCTAAGAAAAAAAGAATAGCGATGATCGTCGGTGTTCTACTTCTTATTTTATTTTTGATGGATACAGAAACTCCTGAGAAAAAGCCTGAGAAAAAACAAGTCGCAAAACCAAAACAAGAAACTAAATCCAAGATCTCACCGGAGAAACTTGAAATCTTAGAACAAAATTATCAGCTAGCCTCAACGAAATTTCGTGAGGGTCAATATTATGAAGCTAAAGAATATATCAATCTAGTTAAACGTGAAGATCCTAATTACAAAGCAACGGCGACATTGGATAAGAGTATTCAAGATTCTCTTGATGCTATCAAACGAAATGAGGAAGAAGAACGCAGGCAAAGAGAACGTGCAGAAAAACTTAAAAAAATATCTGATTTGCTTGTAAAGGCGAAAGATGCTGTGGATAAACGGCAGGTTGAAGTGGCCAGACAATATATCGCCTCTATCACGGAATTAGATCCAGATAATATTGACGTCCCTCCACTTAAGGTTGAATTAGATGCTTATGTGGAAGAAGTCGAGCGCAAAAAACAAGAGGAAGCTCTGGCTAAAGCAAGGCGTAATGCCATGGAAGAAAAACTCAAGCCCGGAGAATTAGCTTATTTAAAACAAGATTATTTTAAAGCGGTCAATGAGCTCAATAAATTTTTGACCATCAAAGATATGGATAAAGATCTTATTGAGAAAGCCACGAGGATGCTCAAAGACTCTAATCAAAAAATTCTACAGAAAGTAGAACCCCTTTTGAGCAGAGCACGCTCTTTTAAAGAAGGACAAGATCTCAAACAAGCCTATGAAACTTATACCGCCGTTCTTAAATATCAACCTAATAATGAAGAAGCGCGAACTGAGCGGGAAAAGATTTTTGAAATGCTTTATAAGCGCTCCCGTAAAATTTTTAGAGAGGCACTTATAAAAGAAGACCTGAGTGATTTTGCAAACGCCAAAGAGAAGTTTGAAGAGGTAAAGCAGATATCTCCTATCAATAGTGAGTATTATATTAAGGCCCAAGAAAAGCTGAAGAATTATTTGGAGTAAATATGGATATCGTTAATTTCTCATCACAATCCCATCAGGGCCCTTTTTTAAATCAAAATGAAGATGGCTATGATTTTGATATTGAAAATCAGCTCTATATGATTTTTGATGGTTTTGGGGGACATAATGTGGGAGATAAAGCCGTTGAAGAAATAAAAATAAATATAAAAAAATTCTTTAATAGTTTTACTGAAGATAGAGATGCCACTCTTCCTTTTTACTTTTCTCCAAAGTATTTAATTGAAGGAAATGTTCTCATCAATGCCATGCTCTTAAGCCATTATGAGCTGTATAAAAAAAATCTGGAAAGAGAGCTAGAGCAAAGAGCCGGGGCTTCTGGTTTACTGGCCATCGGATCTGAATCCGTTTTGACACTTGCTTCTACTGGGAACTGCAGGGCCTATTTAATTAGAAAGGGCCATATCGAAAAGATATTTTCAGAAGATAGTATGCAAATGTTGAGAAAGGATAATTTTGAGAGCCATCTCAAGAATATTCCCCTTTCAGGTTTTGGACTTTTTCCTGACTTGCATTATCAAGTAAAGGAGATCCGAATCACTGAGGGGGATAAAATCATTTTCTTAACTGATGGGGCCTATGCCAGAGTTGAAGACCGTGAAGTCATGTCTTGCCTGACTAAACCCACGATAGATCTTAAGACTAAAATCCAGGAAGTATTCGATCTCTCAAATGATAGAGGTAATTTAGATAATCAAACCTGCATGATTTTAGAATATTAATGCATTTATTAGACATTTTGCTCTTTGTTAATTAGCATAATATCAGATATTTAAGTTATTTTTAAAAGAGATTATGACTCCAAAAATTTTAGTTGCTGATGATAGCCAAACTATTCAAAAAGTTATCAAGATCACTCTCGCAAATGAGAACTACGAGATTATAGAATGTTTGCATTATAAAGATCTCGAAAAACTGGCAACTGAACACCAGCCCCAATTGATCATGCTTGATTTTAATTTCTCTGAAGATAAAACAGGTTATGAAATTGCTGGAGAATTAAAACTTCAACACGATCCAAATATACTCATGCTCTATGGGACTTTCGATATTATTGACGAGACAAAGTTAAAATCTGTCGGTGTGAGTTCCCATATCGTAAAACCTTTCGAAGGCACTAAGTTTATCCAGCTCTGTCGAATGTTGGTGGAAGATCAACAAGAACAACAAGACGAAGAGGGACCATTGGAGATTGATGATGATCAAGATTTTGACGAAGATTTTGATTTTTCAGATGTCAGTGAGGATGAAGATGAAACTGAAAGTGAAAGTGAAGATGAATGGGTAGTGAATCAACCGGAAGTCTATGAAGAAGAGACGGGTGAGTTTGATTTAAATACACTGGAAACAAGTGAGCAAAATGATTTACAGGCCAGTGTTTCAGACTGGGGACTTGATCTTGATATCCCAGGTGTGATTGGAGCTGAGTCTTCTGAGCAAGACACCCAATCCTTAGACTTTCCCCCTGTGATTGAAGAAGAGACTTCGGCTCCTGAGAAAAGCGGTGGAAATGAAATAGATTTAAGTCTAGATGTTCATGAGGAGCTAGAAACATATTCAGATCATGGGGATGAAATTCTTCCTGACAGTGATGATCTTGAATATCCGGATGTGGATTTGATCAAATCATCTGTTGAAACTGAAATTTCAGAGACGCCAAAATCTCAACTTATCTCTGTTGCTGATTTGTCGGAAGAAAACTCAGAACCTATTATTGAAGATTTAAGCGAAGGCACAAAAACCGATGAAGAGGTAGAATCGCTTAAAGAACTTATTGCAGATGAAATGGAAGAAGACCTATGGTCTGCGGATGAAGTGATAGAGACCGAGAATAAAGTGGAACCGATTGATTCGGCGAGTGAGGATAAAAAAGAAGAAGAGTTTAAACCTACCAGTTGGAAAGATGAAGTGATGACAACTCAAGTGGATACCTCTTCCTCGCAAGAGGTAGGCGAGCTCAATGAAGATGAGCTTACTCAAAAGCTCACTCCTATTATAGAGAAGATTGTAGAGCAAAAAATCGCCAAGGTGGTTGAAAATATAGCTTGGGAAGTTATTCCAGATCTGGCAGAAAATCTTATTAAAAAAGAATTAGAAAAAATAGCTCAAGAAGTCATTTCAGAAACTAAAGATCGAACCTGAGTAATACTCAGCTAATCCTTCAGTCGTTTCAATTAAAGCTTGCCCCTGCTTCCCAATACCTTTAAAAATTCCAGAAAATTCTTTATGAGTATCACGAAAAGAAACCACTTGGTTGAGGTGTAAACAGGTGCGAGGCCATAGGTTCAAAACTTCTTCACTCGTCTTTCTATGGGTGATGATAAAATGATAGAGATGATAAGCTTCAATCTCTACATCCACATTGAGATGCAAAGAACCCACAGCATAGGGATACTCTTTTTGCGCATGTTCAGAGTAGTTAATCCCCATACCGACAACGGCTTTTTCTAGGGCCAGACTTTGCAGTAAAATTCCCCCCACTTTCTTTCCATCAGAAGTGAGCAGATCGTTGGGCCATTTTGTTTTGATTTCGATTTGATATTTGTCTTTGAAATATTCACTGATAATTAAACTCATCTCGAGGGACGTGAGAGTGGGCACTTGATTGGTCGCAATGATTCCTGAGCAAGCGAGATTGCCGGATTGAAAATCCCACTCTCTTCCATACTGCCCCACTCCTTGAGTTTGCTGGGAGGTACTTACCAAGGTGACTTTGTCATGCAGCTCTGGGTGGTGGATTAAATAATCCTGGGTAGATGCAAGAGTCTTAAAATGAATATGGTGAATTTCCTGATTTTTCATAATGTTTTTGTTAAGCTATTCTTACAAGTTAATGATTAAAGGTGTCAATTATGCAAGATTTAATTAAACGAGATGAACCAAGAGAGATAAAAATAGAAGACAATCCCAATCCTTATGCGGAAGGGGGAGTCATCATCAGTTTTGGAAATACAAAAGTTCATATCACTGCCAGTGTCGATGAAAGTGTTCCGCCTTGGATGAAAGGTAAGGGCAGTGGCTGGGTGACAGCAGAGTACAATATGCTCCCACGAGCTACCCACGATAGAGTGAGAAGAGAGCGCAAGTCCGTCGGGGGAAGAACCCAAGAGATCCAAAGACTTATTGGTAGATCACTGCGCGCGGTCGTTGATATGAAAAAACTGGGGGAGAGGCAAATCATTGTTGATTGTGATGTCTTGGTTGCCGATGGGGGAACTCGCACCACATCGATCTCTGGTGCCTATATCGCTCTGGCTCAAGCGGTAGAGAAGCTTATGAGTGAAGGAAAAATTTTAGAAAACCCTATCAAAGAAAAGCTTGGGGCCCTGAGTGTGGGCATCAATAAAGAAGGTAAGATTATCGCTGATCTTAACTATGAAGAAGATTCTACTTGCGAGGCGGATGTAAATTTAGTCATGACGGAGTCGGGAAAATTTGTAGAAGTGCAAGGTACAGCTGAAGGTGACCCCTTTTCTCAAGAGCAACTTGATGCTGTTTTATTGTGCGGTAAAAAAGCCATGGCCCATGTCTTCGCGGCTCAAGAAAAAGCACTTAAATAATGAAAATTACTTTGACCTCATCCAATGCCCATAAAGCCGAAGAGCTGGCAGAGTTATTTAAAAACTCAACATTAGATATTGTTCCTGCTCCTAAAAAGATTGAAGTCATCGAAGATGGAAAAACTTTTCAAGAGAATGCTTATAAAAAAGCGGAAGCCTATTACCAAGAGTTTAAAACGCCGACCCTGGCCGACGATTCCGGCTTAGTGATTCCTGCCAGGACAGATATTTTAGGAGTGCAATCAGCTCGTTATGCTCCTGAGTTTGATGATTATCAACAGAAAAACCAAGCGCTTTTAAAGGATCTTGGTGATCTTACTGATCGCGCCGCTTATTTTGTGTGTTATTTCTGTTTTTATCTCAAACCTGAAGAGATTTATTTTTTTGAGGGGAGAGTGCATGGGGAGATTGCCACTGAGGCCCGAGGGGATCAAGGCTTTGGTTATGATCCTGTCTTTCTGCCCGATGGCCTTGAGGGGAAAAGTCTTGCAGAAGTGCCAGAGTGGAAAATGATCAATTCCCATCGGGCTAAAGCGGCGAAAGAGGCGGAAAAGTTCTTTCAAAACTATTGATGGCGCATAGTATAAAAAGCCTGCAAACTTATATAATTATTGCCAAAATCTAGAAATTCATCTAAAAATGTATTTCATCAATTTTTCGGGGTGTAGCGCAGCCTGGTAGCGTAACTCGTTTGGGACGAGGAGGTCGGAGGTTCGAATCCTCTCACCCCGACCATTTGATTTGTCGACACGTT
>PAVS01000003.1 GCA_002713145.1 Halobacteriovoraceae bacterium | reverse complement strand
TTTATAAAGAATGAGGGCTTTCTTACAGTTAGCACCAGTAAGCCAACTAATGAGATCAGGTAGCCGGAAAAATCAATTATACCTGGATTGCTTCCAAACATTACGAATTCAATTAGTCCGACCCATATTAATAGCGATCTTCCGAAAGCATTAGCGATCTGGGGGTCAAGCAGCTTGTAGCTTAATGTCATAAGGACTTGACCAAAGACTGAACAAATTCCCATGAGACCAAGCCATAGGACGAGGGATATGCTTGGAGCAAATGTAAGTAATCCATAAGAACCTACAATTACAAAGAGGACACTAAAATTAAAAACTATAAGCTGTGGTGAAAACAATAAAGTTGCTTCCTTGAGGAAAAGCATTGCAAGAGCGCTTAAGAATGCTCCAGTTATTCCTATTAACCATACAGCATTGGAAGCATTTGCACTCGGTCCTCCCGCAACTAACAATGTTCCAACAATAACGCAAACTAGTCCTATAAGCTGAATTGATTTAAGAGTATTTCCGTAAAATATAAAAATCAAAATCATTAAAAACATAGGAGCAAGACTAGCTAAAAATGAAGCATGAAGTGAACTTGTGTTCTGTAGAGTCCAAAACGTACAAATAACTGCCATGGCCCCAAAGACTGATCTAAGATGAACTGAAAAAGCAGCTCGTGTAAACAAAGAAGGAATATCTCTGACTACAAATGGCCCCAAGAGAATAACTGCAACCATCCCTCTAGAGAAAAGAAGTATCAACGGATCAAGCGATCCAAGTTTATAAGTTACTATAATATTCATTATGGCAAATAACAGGGCCGAACCAATACCCACGAGAAGTGGAATCATGTTCAGATTAATCCTTTAGAACGTACCCACTCATCGTTGTAAACAGTTTCAATATATGCTGTTCCTCTGTCTGGGCAGAGAAACATCACTTCTGGCTTCTCCTTAATTGAAGGATGATTTTTGAAAAAAGAATCTATCGCAAAATATACAGCCCCCGACGAACCCCCAGCTAATATACCATGTTGATTTCGAAGTGCCCTGCACCCCTTAACAACATTTGATTCTGATACATGCACCACTTTATCTATACAGCAGCTATCTAGCAATTTAGGCCTGATACTTGAGCCCATACCAGGAATAAATCTTACTTTAGGTTGAGCTTGGAAGATCATAGAACCTTCAATATCCACAGCGACTATCATTGTATTAGGACTTAACTCTCTCACTCCCCTTGAAACGCCACTCAGTGTTCCTCCTGAGCTAACTCCAACGAAGAGGTAGTCTAGCCTAGTGCTAAAATTAAATATTTCTTTAGCAGTACCTAAGTAATGAGCTTCGGCACAATAGGGATTTTCATATTGATTTATCCAATAGCTATTGGAAATACTGTCGATAATGTCATGAACACGCTTAATTCTTGTCTTAAGGTAGCCACCCGACTCGTCCATATCTTTAACCATGACTACTTCTTCACAAAGGCTCCTGAGGAAACCTAAATACAAAGGTGATATGTTTGGATCGACAACGGGTATGAACTTGATTTCTAGAAAGTTGCATATCTGAGCCAAAGATGAAGCGAAATTTCCAGATGATGATTCAACAATGACTGTATCTTTCGTAATGTTCCCATTTTCAACGGCTTTTCTAAGAGAATGATAAGCCGAACGATCTTTTACACTTCCTGTTAAATTATAATACTCAAGCTTAGCAAACAAATTAATGTGACTGTGTGATAAAGCAATCACTGGGGTATTTCCAACAAGAGGATGAAGCATATCGAGCTTTTGTATTAAGTTATTCAAATCTTCTTCCTAAGTGTAAAATGTACTTACTCACAGCCTGAACTCTCAAATTCTATTGAAGAGTACGTTACATTGTATGTCTGAAGTAGATTCTTAATTTCTATCTTTATCTTATCTACAGACTTCATTTCCATCTCTGGGGAAACCTTCACATGAAACCTAAGATAATGGTGTTCATCGTCAAGAGACCAGCCTTTAATTTCATGAATATTTTCAACCCCCGAAAACTCTTCTATTTTATTTTTTATTTCACCAATCTCCAATTCTGATGGAAAATGCTGTAGTAAAATAATGAACACCTTTTTAAGATTTTTATAAACACCTCGTAAAATAATAGCTGAAATTAAAATCGACAAGACGGCGTCAAGTACAAACCATGGCTTAAACAAAAGAATAATACTCACGATAAGAACTGCTACCCATCCAAACAAATCTTCAAGCAGGTGAAGCATTATCATTTTCATATTCACTCCACTATTTTTTGAAAGTCTCCAAGCAGCATAAGAGTTAACCGATATACCTAAAATAGCTAGCCAAACCATCCCTTCGGCCTTCACTTCCTCTGGGCTTTGTATGCGACCGATAGCCTCATATATAACAAAAACGCTACCGGCGAGGAGAATCCCCCCATTAACAAGTGCAGCTAATATTGAGAATCGTCGATAGCCAAACGTATACTTTTTATCAGGATCTTTATCACTCAACTTTTCAGCAAAGTACGAAAAAAGAAGTGCTAAACTATCCCCGAAGTCATGTAGGGCATCAGACATAATTGCAATACTATTTGTGTAAAAGCCCCCAATAAGCTCAATAACAGCGAAGCTTGCATTTAGAAAAAAAGCTATAAGAATATTCTTTCTACTTCCGTCTGAGCCTGAGTGAGAGTGATTATGCCCCATCTCTTTTACCTATAACTTTTGGAGTTCCAATTTTCATTAGCCCTTGAGAGTTCATTTTCAACATTTTTTTCAAACTTCTCCATATTAGCTTTACTTGAAAAATAGTAATTTCGACCTTTATGGCTTACCATGTATTCTTCACTACCCATAACGTCTAACTTACCTTCTGCGACAGTGACCAGCTAATATGTTATTACTCTGCAACAATAAACCAAGTAATATATATTTCAATGACGTCTTGATACCTTTCCCTTTGTGATTATATTTGCCCACACAATAACACACAGCGCAAAAGGACACAGCAAGTTTATAAATATAGTGTAAAAATTACCTAAAAAGCACAATGTATTCAGCAATAAGCAAAACTTAGCAACAAAAATTTTCTTTAACCAAGTTCAGCATCTTTCAAATGAAGTAAAAAGAGTTTCTACTCAGATTTTGTAGTTAGTCTGATCTACTAACGACAGGCAGTAACTATAAAAGTATGCAACTGGAGTTGTTTTCGGTTATCTCTGTTTAGTATAAGAAAAGTTTAAGACCAGTCTTTTGTCCTTTGGCTATTTTCATATCGCTTGGAGAAACTATTGAAAGACATTTATTTTTCATTGTGATCTGCCAATATTATATTTTTATTATTCATCATCTTTATAATTGACTCAATAATCAAAATATCCACAAATAGACTTTGTAAGACAACCAAACAAGATAAATTTTTATGAAAGCAGAAATATAACTCATATCAAGTCTCCTATTTCGAATTTAAAAAGAATTAGAAATTAATCTTCGAGCTCTTAAACATATTATCAAACATCTAGATTTAATAGCGAAAGGATCATGTGATTTTATTTCACAATCACAAACATTCTGTCTAGGCCCAATTTTTAGCAGCTTGGCTATTCTTAGGAGCGCTTTGAGTCAAAATTTAATAAGTAAGTTTAGATACAATTAATAAGGCTTCACAAAGGCCATTTTTAGCTTAAATTAGCATATCTAAATTATTAAATTTACATTCTAGGCCATAAGCGTTATTCATATTTTTCGAGGCTTGAATCTGGGCCTTTTCGTCTTAAAAAAGTCCCGAAAAAGTCCCGATGATTTCAAAAAAGTCCCGAAAAAGTCCCGTTAATGGATGAAAACAGATAAAAGTGGATGAGCACAGACAACAGCTCAATAGCCCCTACTGAAGGGCGATTGCAACAAAAAAAGAAGAATTAAAAGGTAAAATATGAGTAAAGATTTAAGTCGCTGCACATTTGCTATTATTTCTCACCCGGATGCGGGGAAAACAACTGTTACTGAAAAATTGATTTGGTTTGGAGGGGTCGTTCGTGAAGCTGGAATGGTTAAGGCCAAGTCAGGTGAAGCGGCAAAGTCGGACTGGATGCAAATGGAGCAAGACCGTGGGATCTCTATTACTTCTTCGGTTATGAGTTATACTTATAATAATCGCTATGTTCATCTCTTAGATACTCCTGGTCACAAAGATTTCTCGGAGGATACCTACAGAACTCTGACTGCTGTTGAATCGGTACTTATGATGATCGATTCGGCTAAAGGAGTTGAGGAGCAAACTCAAAAATTAATGGAAGTTTGTAGGCTTCGTGACACCCCTATTTGTACTTTTATGAATAAGTTTGATCGTGAGTCTCTTGATCCCTTTGAACTGATTGATAATGTGGAAAAAGAGCTCTCTATTCAATGTGTCCCCATGACCTGGCCTATTGGTATGGGAGTTGATTTTAAAGGGGTCTATGATCTCAAAACAAAAAAAGTAAGAGTCTTTGGTGATAAAAAAGATCCCCTTAACCCTACTATTATTGATGCCAGTGATCTCAATAATCCGGAGTTAATAAACTATATTGGTGAGACTTTAAAGGAGAAGCTAGAAGAGGACCTAATGATGGTGGAAGAACTCATTCCACCTTTTAATATGGAAGAGTACCTCGCTGGTATTCAAACTCCCGTTTTCTTTGGTTCGGCCCTATACAATTTTGGTGTGAAAGAAGTCTTGGATATGATTACAGATAATGCTCCTGGCCCCAGACCTCGTAAGGCCAAGCTTGAGCCCTTTGATGCTGATAGTGATGAAGTTGTTATTGACCCACAAAGTGATAAAAAGTTCTCAGGTTTCGTTTTTAAAATCCAGGCCAATATGGATAAAAAGCATCGTGATCGAATTGCTTTTATGCGTATCTGTTCTGGTAAATTTACCCGAAACCAAAAACTTCACCATGTACGAACAGGCAAAGATATTAAAATAGCAACTCCTCTCATATTTCAAGCACGTGACAGAGAGCTTGCAGAGTATGCTCTACCGGGTGATATCATTGGATTACACGATACAGGAAAATTGCAGATTGGAGATACCTTCACCGAAGGGAAGAAAATTATGTACACCGGAATTCCAGCTTTTGCCCCTGAGCTTTTTAAAAAAGTAGCCTTAAAGGACCCTCTTAAAGCAAAGCATCTGGATAAAGGACTTCGTCAACTCTCAGAGGAAGGGGCTACTCAGCTCTTTATTCGTGAGATGACTAATGAAAAAATGCTTGGAGCTGTTGGTGCTCTTCAATTTGAAGTTGTTAAGTTTCGCCTGGAAGATGAATATAATGTCCATGCCGACTACGAAGGCACTCCTTTTGTGGGAGTTCGTTGGTTAAAATTCAAAGATAAAAGACAGCAGGATAAGTTTAGAACTGATTATAGCTCAAATATTCTCTATGATGGAAAAGATCGTATTTGCTATGGGATAAAGTCACCATGGGATCTAAAACTCTGTGAAGAGAAGAATCCTGAGGTAAAGTTCTTTAAGAATTCTGATTATATCGAAACTCATCACGGCTAAGACTAAAACGCTCAACATTCTCATGTTGCGTTAAATTAAAACCATAGTAGTATTTAAAGATAATTTTCTCTACAATTTAAGATAATGAGATTTTATAAAAGCTTGAGCGATAAACAAATTGAATTATTTGTATTTTTATTTTTTTCACTAGTCTTTGTTTATTTTACATCTTACCAATTATTTCAGCCTGCTTTTTGGGATGAGGTGAAGGTCTACTTTAAGCCTTTGTGGGAGTTTTATAACTCTCCCTCAGCTTTTATTTTCGACAGAGCTGCCCATCAATTTGAGCGGCCTTTAGGCCAGAATTTAATTTACTATCCTACACTTCTTATATTTGGCAAAAATATAATCGCAGTCAGAATTCAAAACCTCTTTATGTTTATAATATCTCACTATTTTTTATATAAATCTTTCACACAAAACAAATCTCAATCTGATAAAGTTTGCGTTCTTCTATTACTCTTCTACCTGTGTACAATTCCCGCCTATATCATTTACACCACTCAGTTTGTGGGCGCTCCTCAACTTTTTTTTCTCATGTCAGTCTGCTTATTTTGTATTCAATTTTTTCCCCAAAGAGTTTTATTAATTTTCTTTATTAGTTTGCTTATGGGTAGTTTTAGAGAATCCTCACTTGCTTTTGCGCTGGCCATTTTTGCCTTTTGGGGAGTTCCCGGCAAAAGAAAACCCATTTTGATTTCATCTCTTGCCATTATCATAGGTTTTTTACTGAATCTCATATTGACTAAAATAAGAACAGGAGATTTTTTTCAACATATGGCCTTAACGGAAAACCATCTTTTTCAACTTAGTCTTTTTGAGGCATTAACAAAGTTTCATTCTCATTTTTTACTTTCTTATAAACTTCTCATTCCCTTTAGTATTAGTGTGCTCCTCATATTAAGATATTTTTCTTTTCAGTCCTTGAAAGAAAATAAATATTTCACTTTCTCCTTTTTGATTGCAAGTCTTTTTATTTTAATTTTTTCTTTTCATAAGTTTGCCATCGTACGATATTTCTGGATTGCGACTCCTTTTTTTCTCTATTTGTGTTTTTATTCAGTCATTAAACTTTCACAATCAAATAGAGTTCGTATCGTATTAATTTTAGTCTGTTTTCTCTCATCATTCATTATTGGAGATCCTCATAGTGAAACCAAAGAGTCGATTTTTTACCGATATATAGGCCCTGAATATACATTAAGAAATACTGAACATAGACGAGCTCATCAAGAGATTTTAAAAAAAATCAAAAATAATGCACCAGCCGGAAGCGAGATTATTACATCATGGCCTTTTGAAGCTATGCTTAGCACTTCACACTTGGGCTATGGACCATATATCCCTTATAAGTTAAACGATATTTACGACGGTGAGCCTTTCGATTTTCAAAAACCCGATGTTATTTTATGGAATAATTATCCTGAACAATAAGATTTTCACCAACTCTCTTTGGTCTATGATCTCACTCAGTATAAACTTTATTCATATGGAGACTCTAGATACAAAATAAAACTTTTCATCAAAGAAAATGACCAAAGATAAATTATGAAACACCTCATTAAGTATTTTTTACATTTCATACTCTTTTTTATTTTCATAGCTTGTGCCCATCAACGTCTTGAAAAATCAGAAGATACGACCACTTTCGCTAAAAACAACCTCAGAAACTCACATTACAAAAACTTTATATTTAACTCAGACTCTGAATATTACGTTTTTAAACCTGAATGGGGAAAAAAAGCGCTCAAACACACTCCCTTAACCTTAACTTATAACAAACAGGATTTTATTTTTTTCGGCACAAAGGATGGCTCATTTAACTGTGTGAATTTAAAAAATAACCAGCTCATTTTCTCTACGAAAATTGAAGGAGTTATGACTTCTACTCCTGTAATTGATCCTGCGACTAAGAGAATCTATCTTGTAAGTAGAGATATGAATGATTTCAAACTTTTTGCCCTTGATATTAAAGGGAAAGTTATCGCTAAAGAAGTCATCAACTTAAAAGAGATATTAGCGCAAAAAGGAATTGACTCCAATCAAATCGACTTAACTTATTATGCACAGAGAACAGCTCTTGGATTAAATAAAATAAATAGCAGACCCTATATATTCTTTGCTTTCACCAATGCGAAAGGGTCCTTTTATCTTGGGCAACATTCAGCGAATAGCTTTTATAATACTTCACGAGGAGCAAGTGGAATCGTGCTAGGATATTATCTCGATAATTCCAAAGGACTATCTAAAGATCCCCCCCTTATTTTTTTCACAAGTCACCCTGTTAGGGATCAATCTTTTTCTGGTAATAATTCAGGAGTTTACCTCTCAGGAGGTGGTATCACTCTCCTTCCACAAAATGAACTTATCATTGCCACAGGGAATGGACAATTCCAACCAGAAGCAAAACAATACGGCTGCTCACTGTTAAAATTAAAAGGACATAATTTTGAAATTATAAAAAATAGGCATAAGCCTGTCGTATTTTCCAATGAGAAAGCAGGTTACCAAGAGTGTTATTTTAATGAAAGTGAAATGAGTAGTTCTTACCCTGTAACAATTGATACAAAGAAAGGAGCTCGAGGCCTGATTGTAGACAAAAGTGGTTCTCTTCATATTCTGTCTTCTGATTTTTATCATAACTCTACAGAGCAAAAAATTATGAGCTTTAAAATAGATGAGATTTTCAAACACTCGAGTACCGCCCATTACTCAGGCGACCTCATATTTGAGAAGAATAATAAAGTCTATGCTTTAATAAAATCAAATAACACACTTCCAGAGTCAAAAAAAATATCTATTTATGCAGATTCTAAAGAAAGGCTACCTGCTTTTTATCAAGATTATGATAAAAAAAAATGTTTAGGACTCATTGGAAAAGATAAGAGTGAAAAATCAAAAAAAATTTCACTCTTTTATTCAGGGCCAACTTTAAATCGATATCTTATAGGCGAAGAGAATTGGTTGGAGAAGCTCACTGATGGAAACTATGAATACCTACTCAAGATGACAAAAAGCAAGGCCTCACATACCGTTTCCAATTGGAGTTTGCCTTACAAAAAATTCTCCCCTGTTGGTTACTCAGTAACGAAGCTACAAAAAGCACCTCAGGGTTATCAAAGAGAGAGATTCGATCTCTTCGCGATTAAAACTCACAAGACCAACCGGCTTCATAGTATATATACGACTCCAAGATATAAAGAAATAAATAACGAGTACGTTTATTCTTCTAAATTAACAAAACCTGCATTTACTTATTTTAAGGCTCAAAATAAGACTCAACAATGTCAGGGCTATGATAATAAATCCTTTAAGCCTTTGTTTGAATATAGTTTTGATCCAAAAGAACTCAACACAACTTACACATTGGCCTTAATAGATATAACTCAACCTCAAAGTTTAAAAATACTCAAAAAACGACAAGGAGATCAATTTGAGTATACCAATAAATCTCCTCTTATTCTTATTCAAGATCAGAACAAAAAACAATTGGCCATTTACAGCGCTACACATAAGAAAACACAGAAATCAAAGCTATATATACTTGACCTAGAGAAATTAAATATCATTCGTGAGGTTGCTATTGGAGGTCCTCTCCATTTCTCACATATTGTTCCCTATAAAGAGCACTTAATCTATGCGACAAAAGACAATGGTATAGAGGTATTTTCAAATAGACCACCTTCACAATAACCACTCTCTGTTTTTTAAATACCAACTCACAGTTTGCTCTAGTTTTTTTTGAAAACCGTCTGTTGTTTGCCAGCCTAGCTCTTTTAACTTGCTCCCGTCTAAGGAATAGCGTAAATCATGGCCGGGGCGACTTGAATGATAATCTACGAGCTCGTAATTTAGTGGTTTGCCGATAAAGCCTGCAATCGTTTGAGCTAGTTCTAAATTATCTATTTCAACTTCACCTACAATATTCACCTTATCCCGTTGCCATTGCTTAAGGGAGATAAGATAAAGTATGGCGTCAGCAAGGTCATCACAATGCATGTAAAACCTGCTCCCTGGAATTTTTAAGGATTCATCGGCGTGAATCGTAACAGTCTTTTGATCAAGCACGGACTTAATGACTTTCGGAATATATTTCTCTGGATGCTGTCTTTCACCAAAAAGATTCATTGTATGGGTAATGAGAAGTGGTATTTGAAAAGTATTAGCATAGGCCAGGCATAATTCTTCCGCACCTGCCTTAGTCGCAGAATAAGGGTTGGTAGAATTATAGCGATCCCATTCTTTATAATTAGTACTTTTGTCGGCCGGGCCAAATACTTCATCAGTAGAGAAATAAACAAAATTTTTAAGCTTAGGCAGTTTGCGTGCAAATTCTAGAATATAATGAGTGCCAATGATATTTGCTTGAATGAAAGAGAATGGATCTTCGATACTTTTATCCACATGGCTTTCAGCTGCTAAGTGAAAAATGTATTCGACATTTTCCCCGATTTCTTTTGCTAGGCCATCAGGTATTTTGTGACATAAATCAGCAGTAAAAACTTTGACTCTTTCATTTTGTTGGATAATCGCGTTTTCTCTTAAACGGTCATAACCAAAAGAAGCATAGGATAACTTATCTATGATAATGACTTCATAGTCAGTGGAGTTAATAATCTTGTTAACCAAATGATGACCTACAAAGCCTGCACCTCCGGTAATGATCACTTTCTTTGTCATTTGAGTTCATCTCCTCTACCCATAGAAAATTTATACGAAATAGTATTGATAATGATTTTCAAAGCATAAATTATACTATCTTTGTAACTTATACTGCTACTGCCAGCACTATAATTTGTGGGTATTTTTATCGCCAATATTTTATAGTCTCGTTTTATATGCTCTATGATGATTTCATTATCAAAAATAAAGCCATCCGACAGAGACTCAAAGTCTATAGTTTTTAGGAAATGTAAATTATAGGCCCTAAATCCAGAATGATACTCACTTAATTGTCTGTTAAGCAGAAGGTTTTGCATTTTTGTGAGCATGATATTTCCAATATATCTCACCACAGGCATTCCATCTTTGAGAGGAGTACCTAAAAAACGAGAGCCATATGCAAATGCGCAGTTTGTATCTTTTAACAACTTTAGTATTTCAGGCACTTGGTTTGCTGGGTATTGATTATCTCCATGGACCATAACAATATATTGATAATCATTATTAAGAGCATAACGATAAGCAATCTTTTGATTACCTCCATAATAAGCTTGATTCTCCAGCCTTATGAGTTGACAGTAATCCTCGATATTTTGCTGAGTGATAAATTCATGGGCACGGGAATAGGTTTGATCTGTACTCTGATCATCTACTAATAAAAGTTGGGTGTTCTTATTAATATAAGGAAGCAAAGAATTAAGCGTATCAAGAATAATATGTTCTAAATTTCTTGCTGGTATATAAATTAAGCTTTTTTCAGTTCCACTTGGTAATTCCATAGCTTATTTTAACAAAAAATGCGTAAAAGCAAATGAACATTTATGTTTATAAATAACGATGACTCAGTATAATAAGTATTAAGAATCTATATTTCACTAAGGCCTTATCTAATGACGCATAAGCAATCAGCTTTGTTTTTATCTTTTCTCTGTGGTTTTTTCTCTATGGCGATAGAGATTCTACTGATCAGAACAGTCAACTTCTATATGGGCAGCTCCATTTATGGAACTTCTACTATTTTAACCGCGTTTTTTTTGGCGATGGCTTTTGGGCAACTCTTTTCTCCACAAATTCATGAGCGATTATCATCAAAAAAATGGAACTATATAATCATTTGCTGCATAAACTTAATGATAATTTTTCATTTTGCATTAGCAACTAAAGAAATTGTAAGCTTTTTATTTCAAATCATGGGTGAGCGACTCTACTCACCTTTTTTCTTAGTCCTAATGGGCTCCTTATATATTCTCCCGTATGTTCCTGCCATTGCAATCTCATCTGCAGTCATTCCAACCCTGATTATAGAGAATAATGAGCAGAGAGTCTCCGCTAAAGAAATACTATGTTTCTCAACTGCAGGTTGCATCCTTGGTACAATATTTATAACTTTCATAGGTTTCCCATATATAGGTGTAAAGATAAGTTTAATCCTGCTGCTAATCTTGTTTTGCTTTATTATCACTAAGTGGTACGAGAAAAGATTTTTTTATTTTGTTTTTTTAACCCTCCCTATCTTTTTGGTGAGCTTATTTGTACAAAATAATCTTAAAACTTCACTTTACAGTATTAATTTTTCTCAAAAATATTCTCTTGATGATGAAAAGGTCATCAGTTATACCGATACGATCATCGGTGCCAACTCAGTTATATTCCTTAACTCGCCTCTCAAAAACTTGTTTTCGCTTATAAATGCTGGGCCAATATTAACTCACCCATCTGATAAATTACTCATTTTAGGATCCGCAGCAGGAGGGCTTACAGAACAAATATTAACTTTATACCCTAAGCTCAAAGTAGACCTTGTTGAAATTGATCCCTATTGGATTAAAACATTAAAAAAAAGAAACCCTCAGATATTTTCACGAGTCAATTTTATTGAATCAGATTTAGTCCTTTACACCAAAACAACAAAAAAAAGATATGACTATATTATTTTTGATGCTTTTAGCAATGGGAATATTCCCACTAATCTGCTGCATAAGTCTGTGTTTGATCATATTTACAATATTCTCACCCCAAAAGGCATCCTCTCACTAAATAATCATATGCTCGATCCCTATCTAGAATCCCCCGAAATTGAAAAACAACTTAGCTCAAGAACACTTAATAACACTCTTCACGCAAGTGGGTTTCAAAGTGTGTATAAACATTTGTATTGGGGACATTTCTTTGCCTTTAAATCGAAAAAAGACTTAACAAATTATTATGATGAGATTTTAGCTTCTGCTCAAGCTACACCTCTTGCCACTAAGCGGGCTTCATTATTATTTTATGCTCTAGGACTTTATGACTATACTCGTTTTCATCAATCAACCCCCATTTTCAAAGATGACTATGAATATCACAATGACCGCAGAGACCTTCAGCTTGATGAAAGCTTCTTGTCTCAACTCCAAAAAGACTTTATCAGCACTCAAAAAAACTTTTCAAAAAGACTTTGCCAACTTACTAGTAATGAAATCTTAAAGATTATTCCAATATTCAAATATCAAATTAATGGTGAAGTAATATTACAGAACTCTCAAGAAGTATCAAATTGCTTAATATTTACTTATTACAGTTTATATCACCACATCATGAAGGGGCGTTATAACTCAGCTATAAAGGATTTAAATAACATATTTTCTGCATCTGAGTTAAAAACATGAAAAAACAACACCTTATTTACTTCATTATCGCTCATCTCTTCTTGATTTTCTTCTTTTTGGCCCCTCTCAAATACCATACAAATTTTAAAGACAATATATTAATAAAATTTAGTTTCAATAGTATCGCATTGCTATATCGAGGAATTGGTCGTTGGGCTTTTTTTACTACTGCTCAAGGACGATTCTATCAAAATTATTTCGAATATGATGGTAAGAAATTTATTCATCGTGAGTTTCCTCGACTCAAGAGCGATGCAATTGCACTTGAGTTAGGCAATTTTACCGAGCAACATATGGAGATGGCCAAGCTCTACACTATAAATCAAAACCCGTCCAACTCCCAATGGCTTTGTCGTTATTATGAATTACCTGAAAACAAAGATCTACTATTCGAATTAAAGAAAGTCTACCTTCAAAGCGATATCTTTACTTCCTTGGAAAGTGACAGCAAAGAGCTTTATTTACCACAATCTTTAAAGAAGCTCCCCTTAGTAAAAAAAACAAGTAAAAGCTTTTACACTCAAACTCTTTATTATTTTAGGTGTCCATAATGCAAAATTATCTAAGAGGTCACTTATATACTTTCTCTGTTTTTGTTTTAACGATCATAAATATTGAGAAGATTCTTAACTATCAAATCTATTTTTCTGCCACTCATTCACTTACAAGTAAAGATATGCTGATTAAATACGCAGCAAGCTTGCTGTCAGTTATACTCTTATTAGTCTCGATAAAATTAAAATACAGAGTATTGCCTCTTGGCTCTTTTATTTTGCTGAACATTAGTATGATTCCCTTTATATATGGAGCCGATCTATTTGCTTACGCTCTAGCATTTTATTTAATCTTTTCATGCTCAGAAAAACACGATTTCATCAGCTTTCTAGGTGAATACTTACTTTTTGGAATGCTTGTTACTGTTTATCTCTATAATGGCTTTTATAAAATTAATGATCCGAACTGGACAAGTGGAAATATCATGTTAGAAATTTTTAATTCACCGTATAACTTTTTTAACCTTATTTTAAGTTGGAGTGTGATTTTACTTCAATTTTCAATTACGTTTATCTACTGGTCAAAAGCAAGAAAAGTGGTTCCTTTATTATTTTGCATAAAACACTTATTCATTGCTATATATTTTGATTTGCTTTTTGGTCTCGTGTGTATTCTCTTACATTTAGCAGTTTATTGTTCATCTGGAGAATTTAGTAAAAAACTTAAAGCCTATATATTTCATACTAAGACTCCTTAAAATTCTCATAATTAAGCTTTCTTTTAAAGAGCTTATTATTTAAATAACAAAAAAGGATTCCTCTTTTAACAAGGATAAAAATGTTTCCATTTAATTCAAGCTTTAAATCTTTACTAGAAGGAAAGATAAGAGGCAAAAGAGACTCTATAAAAAATATAGTGACAACATCATAGTTAGGTATCCATTTACTATTTTCTATTATGCTTAGTTGAAGGTTTTCATAAAAACCTTTATCCTTCACATAAATAACTTCATCATTTTCTCCTAAATAAAAAACCTCATTTGCTCCAAGCTTTTTATAAAAAATAGGAATATCACCTCTATTATACTGAACTAACTCTTCTGGATGCCATTTATCGATATCTATTTTATTAGAATAATCGAACGTATCTCGCATTATAACTCTTATCACAATATTTTGTAATGGTCCTATATCAGCCTCTATAAACTGACACAGCTTAACATGCTGGTCATTAAGTTTTTGGAGTGTTGTCATTTGGGATTCAAGTAGCTCAGTAACTTCTTTTTCATCTAATTGTAACAGTTGCTGTTGCAAAGATCTGAGCCCAAATATTCTTTCTAATTTATGTTCATGTTTTGGAAATAAAACGCTGTAAGAGATCAATGTATTTACGTTGCTAAAAATCAACTCTAAATCAATAGGAGCAAAAATAAATTGATCATTCTGGCTCAAACCACAAATGATATTTTCATCACTCAAATCTGCTACTCCCAACCATTGGATAACACCTAAGGCCCTGCCGAGGGATTTTATTTGTGATAAACTTAATTTAGCTGGAAGTGATTTAACACTAATTTTTTCCATCAATTGAATACAAGTTGAATAAGTCAGGTTTGGCCTAGAGCAATCAATAAGAGGAAAAGGTAAATCCTCAAATAGATGATCTAAGTGTTTACGAAATCTCGAATCTCTTGCAAAGAGTAGATATTCACCGTATAAAGGTCTAAACTTATAAATCAGACCTTCTTCTTCATAAGTCTTTTTACCAAAATTGTGTGGATCCCCTAAGAGTCTTTTCATTTGCCTTCAATTTAAAAAGTCAGTATTATTATAGCATGTCATCAAGATTTTTTGCGATTAATAGAGATACATTTAATGTTTTAATGGAAGAAGACGGGAAGTACATATCTGTTCAAATGGAAAACACAAAAGAGTTTTATGAGTCGAACAAGATCTATGCTGCCATTATTCATATTATTGAATCAGGTAAAGAGGTCTCACTTGACAATATTATTCAAGCTTGCTCGGAAAATGCACCTAAGAGTTTTACCGAAGACATGGAAAAAATTGTAAGTAAAGCGGTTGGAGTTTTACTTGAAAAAGGAATTATCAAGGAAGTTGAAGTCGGCTAACTCATACACATAGTTGAGGCAGAAAACGAAAAAGCATTCAAATCTTCATCAAAATCTAATAATTTAAGCTCTTTGATACTTAACTCTCCAATATCATCATTGGATAAATCTTTTAAAAGATTTCTGATTTTGTCGTTCTCGTTATGCATTGTTCCTCTTTAGATACTATTATAGTATAAAACAAAACTTAACAAAACTACTAAAAAAATAGCATCGCTTTACTCGTAAAATCAAACACTTAAACAGTGCAGATACTTAATTTAACTTTGATATGCTTTTTATTCCTACAATCTTAAAGTATTTAAGGCTATAGAGGATATTTTTTTGCGGCATATATAAGACTATATTTTCATTCTTAAGTTCTCTTGAAGAAATTTCTTGTTTATTTAAATGCTTCGAGACAAGCACAAACAAAATATATTGATACATTTGCATCCCCCAAACGAAAAGGTTTTTTGAGGATTTTAAACGCTTAAAGTCTGACCAAGAGTTCCTAAGAGAAAGAGATAATTCGTTCTTGGTGTGAAAATAAGTTTCGTAATCAAGATAAGTCTGTTTTAAAAGTTCTGTATAAAAAATAGAAATGGCCAAATCTTTGATCATTTTGGTAAAAGTCGTATCAATTTTTTTGTCAACAATCAGATCATGATAAATACCTATTCGTTGCTCTTTATGGTCTTGGCCCCTATAGAGAATTTCGGCATCTTCATTTCTAGTAAACTGCTCATTAAATTTTAGCTTAAGCATATGTTCAGTATTGGCCAATAAGGCACAAGAATCTAATCCCGGCCGACTCACTCCATACTTAGTTTTCATTTGATATTCATTCGCAAGCTTAAGTTTAATATTATTTACAAGACTTAATTTATTAAAGCGATAATTAATTTTTCCCTGAACAAAATCCAGTTGATATTCATCTATCTTTTCCTTGAGGCTCTGAAAATTGAAATTTTTAATCTGAACATCACTATCTAAGAATAGTACGAGAGGTGTCTTAACCTGTTCTAGCCCAAAATTTCGTGCCTGCGAGCGCCCCGCTTTTGGACTATAAATCACTGTAGCAGGCCTTAGCATTTCCTTCACTGTATCGGTTAAAGTCATATTATTAATGACAACAATTGTGTCAATATTCTGATGAGCTAATAGCTTTGCATTCGCTACCACACAACTCAAAACGATATCGTCTATTTTATGACAGGGAACAACTGCTGTAATCATAATGGTAAACTAGCTCAAGGACTTTGCTGTATTCTTTTCATCCACAAAAACAAGAGTCGGTTTATGCCCTGCCGCCTTATCATTATCAACTGTTCCATAGGCACAAATAATAACCAGATCCCCTGGGTGTGCGTGTCTAGCAGCGGCACCATTGAGGCAAATCTCTCCAGGCCCTCCTGGAATAATATATGTGGCAAAACGAGCCCCATTATTACAGTTATAGATTTCTACTTTTTCAAATTCATGCATTCTTGCGGCATCTGTGAGAGCCGGATCAATGGAGATAGACCCTTCATAATTAAGGTTAGCATCTGTTACCGTTGCTCTATGGATTTTAGATTTTAAAACTTGTATTTGCATATTTACTCCTTATTGATTAATTCTTAGTGCAAGATTGAGTCCTTGCAGCACCAGGTTAGGTTCAATGGTCTTAAAAACATGTTCATTCTCAAAAAGATTAGCAAAGCCACCTGTGCCAATCACCACTGGCGCCTCCCCTTCAAGATTTTCTTCAGCGATTTTTTGAATAATTCCCTTCACTGCAAACAGGTGAGCATAATAAAGACCTGATTGGATACTACTTACTGTTGTTCTTCCCAGAACTGATTCAGGTCTTACGATCTCTACACTGGGAAGCTTCGCTGTACGTTCTTCCAAAGCCTTCATGGAAACATTAAGACCTGCAATGATCACCCCTCCCTGATATGTTTTATCTTTAGTCACAGTGCAAAAGGTAGTCGCAGTTCCAAAGTCAACAATGATCACATTTTCATCTGGGTAAAGATGCCTGGCCGCAATGGCATTAGCGATGCGATCGGCCCCCACTTCAGTAGGATTTTTATAAGCAATTTTGAGCCCGGTTTTAACACCAGGGCCTAAGGTAAAAGGTGTGATATCAAAATATTTAATACAGGCAGATCTAAGCGAATAAAGCAGTGCAGGAACTACTGAACAGATCGCAATTTGAGAAATGTTATCTGGATTAACATCGTTTTCTCTTAAAACACTGCGTAGAAAAAGTCCAAATTGATCACTGGAAGAAGTTGTGAGGGTGCTATGGCGAAAGCGAAGTTTAAGTTCTTCTCCATCAAAAACACCACCAAAAATTTGGCTATTCCCCACATCTAAAGAAAGTATCATACTCTTGCTCCTAAACTTAAAATACGTGCTGACAAATGATCAATGCCTTGAATGACTTCATAGTTAAGAGTTTGATCATAGAGAGTGAATTTATCCTCTCCTCTTTGTCGCTCTAATATATTATTTTGCACTATCCCCTGTGTCTTAGCATGCTCCATCACCCGTTTTACGCTGGTATTAATTTCTTGTTGTGAAATTTCACCTGAGAGTTTAAATCCAATTAAGGCAGCAGTTGGATGTATATCTTTTATCATATTAATAACCTTAGGAGCAGGTTTTAGTTTAATTTGTAATTCTGCAAGTCCTGAGGGAATCTTAGTTGAGCTGAAGTTCTTATCTGCGGTACCAATACTGGCCACTTCATAATCATTAACGGCCGCTGCATGAATGATAAGATCAAAATTTTCTGCTTTCGAATTCTTGATCAAATCTATAAGGTCATAGCTCGTAGTGAAATATTTAACTTTTACTTCTAAATCAATTGGCAAGTTTATGCCCGTTGCTAAAAACAAATGAACTTCATGTTCCGCTACATATTTCTCGGCAAGGGTGATGGCCGTTCTTCCACTACTTTTGTTTCCAATAAAGCGCATTTGATCGAGTGGTGTCTGTGTCCCACCACCGGTAATTAAAACCTTCATACAACTTCCTTATGCTTTAAGTAAGTTAAAATTTGTTCCACTTCGAGCATACGTCCTAGACCTGTATATCCACAGGCCACTTGTCCTGAGTCCGGGCCAATAAACTGAACTCCAAGCTCATTGAGCTTAGCAATTGAATTTTGAGTTATCGGATGGTGATACATATGAGGATTCATAGCCGGAACCATGAACCATGGTTTTTCAAAATTATAACTTAAAAATAAAGTGGATAAAAGATCGCTGCCAAGACCTGCTGCAAATTCATTTATTTTATGAGCACTCATTGGACAAGTCACATGGAAGTCGGCCCATTTATGTAAATCAATATGCTCCATGGCGTCCCCAGCGCTGTAAAGATCAGTTAAAACTTTCTTTCCACTTAGACCTTCAAGTGTAGGAAGACCAATAAATTGCTGAGCTCCATGGGTGGCCACCACTTGCACAACGTGTCCTTTTTTTACCAGCTCAGATAAAAGCCCACAGGCCTTAAAACAGGCAATTGAGCCGGTGAGTGAGAAAAGTATTTTTTTAGATTTCGACATTATCAATTAACCTTATTCCTTCTAATCTTGCAGCGATAAAACGACGCTCAAAATGTTCTTCCAGATAATCTATCTCAAAACCAATTTTTTTGAGTTTAGTTTTTATCTCTTCAAGACTTTGATTTTTGCTCATCTGTTCATATATTTGAGGGGCAAGCTCTCTCCCCTTTTTAGATAAGCGTAAGTTTCTAGAACTCATGGCCAGCCCATCTTTTTCACGAATGGTTTCAAGTCCTATAATCTGAGTGTTGATAAAAAAGTCCCGGGCCATATTTTTGATGAGTTGAAATTGCTGATAGTCTTTAAGTCCAAAGTAAGCGCTATCCGCCTGTATCAAATTGAGTAATTTGAGCACAATCGTTAAAACTCCAGAAAAATGTCCAGGTCTGCTCGCTCCACACAGAATTTGAGAGAGATGATTTTCTTCTACTTTATAAAAATACCCATGGGGATACATTTCTTTTTCATTGGGCAAAAAGATACAATCTACTCCTAGCTCTTCTAATTGGAAGAGATCATTTTCCAAGGTCTGGGGATAATTTTCTAAATCTTCTTTTTGGTCAAACTGTGTGGGGTTTACAAAGATGCTCACAATGGTGTGATCATTATTTTTGAGAGACTCTTTAACCAGTGAGATATGACCTAAATGAAGGGCTCCCATGGTAGGAACAAAGCCTCGAGTGCCTTTTAAATTAGCTAAATTTTCTTTTAATTCAGGAATATTTTTTATGATTAACATAAATAACTCTCCTGAGAGCTTGGAAATGAATTCGCTTGGATATCTTGATGATATTGATTCAAACAGTTAAGACCCAGCTCAAAAGTATTACCATATTGTCTTACAAATTTTGGATAGCCTGAGTTTGAGCGCCCTAAGAGATCATCAATCACAAGAATTTGGCCGTCTACCTCAGGGCCTGCCCCAATACCTATCACGGGGATAGAAAGTTCATCTCTAAGGTGGGCGGCCAGAGCCCCTGGGACACATTCTAAAATCAAAGCAAATACACCAAGTTTTTCTAGCTCCCTCGCTTGGGCAATAATTTTTTGCGCCTCTTCATCTTTTTTACCTTGAACTTTATAGCTACCTAGTTGATTTATCGTTTGGGGGGTGAGACCTAAATGCCCCATGACTGGAATCCCGGCTTTGATCGTTTTTTCAATTTGAGAGAAGATAAACTCTCCCCCTTCCATTTTCACACTGCGAGCACCGGCTTTAATAAATAAATCAAGAGTATCAAAAAGATAAGCTTCACCTCGCTCAAGACTTAGAAAAGGCATATCTGTGACGATAAATTTATCGTCAGCTCCTCTGGCCACTGCACTGGTGTGTAAGGCCATCATCTCACGAGTAGCAAAGGTGGTATTGGCGTAACCATGAAAAACCATGGCCACACTATCCCCCACTAAAATGGCATCAATGGCAGAAGCCGCTATCATTTTAGCGGTAGGATAATCATAAGCAGTAACCATTGATATTTTCTCGCCTTGATTTTTTTTCTTGTTAAAATCTGTGACCTTATTCATGTTGGCACTCCCGTACACCTTGATAAATTTTTGCTAAACTCGGCTGAAGACTAGCGATATTTTTTCCTATCGTTACTTTATCATTCCGAACAATAGGACCTGTGGGTTTTCTATCTTTAAGAAAATTTTCTGTAGTTATTTGGATATATTTTTTAAAATCCTGCTCATGAATTCCAAGATCAGAAAATTTTTGGTTAAGTTCATTCCAAAGTAAGTGGGGAATATTTCCCCCTAAGACACAAAGAGCATGGTAATAAGGTTTAAGCTCAGCGGCTATCTTGGTATAGTTTTTTATACTTGTAGGAAAAATCTGATCCAGCTCACATTCATGGTCCACCACCCATAATAAATTTTCATAAAAACTTGTTGTGTAAAGTTCATTAGAAAAACTCATAAGAGGATGGATACCGATCATTTCTTTAATATAAAGACTACCAGAGAAATGGATCCATTTCGCTTGAGTCTGGGAAGCAAATTTTAAATAAAAGGATTCTATTTCATCGTCATTGATAGCAAGAAAGATTCTTTGAAATGTTGATAAAGTTTTTGGATGAATGAGGTCACCGCGTCCGAGTTGAGTAAACTCAACACCACATGCAGTCCACCAATGGGATAAATGGCTGGCAAGTAAACCTTGCCCAATTAATGCAATACTCATGGGTACCTGTCCTTAAAAGTGATCAAGTCCGAGTGTTAAGCATGCCTAAATTTACTTTATTTGCCAAGTCTTAATAGATTAGACCGATTACACACCCTGTCATCATGGTGGCAAAGGTGCCTGAGAGTATACATTTGAAAGACAAACTTAAGACTTCTCCTCGTCTCTGGGGCACAAGTGTTCCAAGTGTTGCTACGATTAAGCCCAATGACGCTAAATTAGCAAAGCCGCACATAGCATACATCAAAATCATTTTTGATCTCTCGGATAAAAGAGCCGGATCTAGAGTGGCGAGTTTTTGATAGCTCACAAATTCATTGAGAATTGTTTTCACTGCCATGAGTTCTGAGGCGACACTCACTTCTGAGCTCGCAATTCCCATCAGCCACGTGAGGGGGTAAAAAATAAAACCAACCAAATATTCAATTGTGATAGCACGTCCACTCACCACGGGTAGCAATGCTAAAAATTGATTCACTAAACTCACTAAGGAAAACAGCACTATAATCATAGCCGCAATGGCCAGCAAGAGTTGTATACCATCCATCACACCTTGAACAAGTGCTTCAAAAGTGGAATGGGTTTTGACTTCTAAATCGATATGAGCTTCATTCATCATGTCCTCATGTTCGGGAGGGATAATTATATGAGAAATCATGACCGCTGCTGGTGCCGAGATAAGTGAAGCGATAAGTATATGCCCAATAGCATTTTCAATGATGGGGTTAAGAATACTTGCATACAAAACCATCACCGTTCCTGCCACCGTGGCCATCCCTGCTGTCATTAAAACAAAAAGCGATGACCTAGACATCGAACTTAAATAACCTTTTACAAAGAGAGGAGATTCAATCATCCCTAAAAAAATATTGGAAGCTACACTAAGACCTTGGACTCCTGAAATTTTAAGGGTTTGCTCTAAGACCTTGGACATAAGCAGAACTATTTTTTGCAAAACGCCCCAGTGAAATAACACGCTGGTTATGGCACTCATAACTAACACAATGGGTAGAACTCTAAAAGCCACTATATAAGTAGCTGCTGGTTGTGTGATCTCAAAGGGTGCACTTCCACCAGCGAGGTAACCAAACATGAATTGAGTTCCATCAAGAGTCGCTTTTTCTAACATCAGCACTCCCTGGTTGAGATACAAAAGAATATCAGCAATAAAGGGTAGTTTTATCAGAACAACTCCAAGTAAAATTTGAAAGATAACTCCCAGGGTAACCATTTTCCATTGAATTTGAGATCTCTTTTCTGAAAATAAAAAGCATAGCCCTATAAAGACGAGTATTCCCAGAGCACTTTGTAGTTGAAGCATTTCTTATCCTTGCTATGATAGATCTATGTGTAATACCCCCAATCTTTTTACATTTGCGAGAATCTTACTCATACCTATTATAATTTTTGCTATTCATTTTCAATTCTATGTAATTGCACTTAGCATTGCAATCTTTGCGGTTCTTACAGATTATTTAGATGGCTGGTTGGCCCGAAAGTTAGCGCAAACCTCTACTCTAGGAAGTCTTCTTGACCCAGTGGCAGACAAATTTTTTGAAATTTTTCTCCTAGGGTATTTATTAAATTTTTATGAAGAAAAGCTTTTTCTCACTTACTTTGTCCTCATGACTTTAAGAAACTGTCTTCAACTATCAGTTTTCCCCGTGCTAATGTGGTGGAAAAAAATAAGCTTCAAAGTTAGGCCCATGCTTCCGGCCAAAATAGCGACGGGGTTTGGTATGGCGATTGTTTTAGTCATGATTGTAAATCTCGATTTGCAGCAGTATACGCTTACCTTTGTCATGAGATCATTATTTGTTTTAGGCATAGGTCTAGAAGTCTATATGCTTGTGACTTTTATCCCACGTTATTGGCTTATCTACCATGGAAGGCATGACACTTTTATTTAACTTCCCAAGTTTTCCCAGAATGAAGTAAATCATGAAAGGCGTAGGGCTTACCGTGGTTGAGTTGAGCTTCAATTTGTCGGTGTAAACTTTCATTATAGACATCATCTTCAACTTGTCTGAGCACGCCTAGGGGAATAGGTCCGTTCTCTCCATCGAGATTAGTCAGTAATTGAGAAAAGTTGATATTACTGGGGTCATGAATAATCAGTTTATCTTCATTACCTGCAACAGAAACTTCTTTAAATTCAAAGCCATCTTGAATAAGCCCTTTATCTTTATTTTTTCCAAAGATAAGTGGGCTCCCTGCTTCGAGTCTTATTGTTGTTTCATCTCTCGTCGCTCTGTTGGTATAAATGTCATGAACTTTATCGTTAAAAATATTACAGTTCTGATAAATCTCGATGAGACTTGTCCCTTTATGGGCGTGAGCTTTTTGCATTACATCCATCATATGTTTAGGATCAGTATCAATTGAGCGTGCAAAAAATGTGGCTCCTGCTCCCAAGGCAAACTTAGCTGGTGAATAGGACCTATCAATAGAGCCAAAAGGAGATGATTTTGTGGTGGTTCCTCGCTCTGATGTGGGTGAATATTGTCCCTTAGTAAGTCCATAGATCTCGTTGTTAAACAGAATAATATTCACATCGAGATTTCGACGTAGAATATGGGCCAGATGATTTCCACCAATAGAAAGAGCATCCCCATCCCCTGTAATAATCCAGACCGAGAGATCAGGATTTTGAAGTTTTACCCCAGTGGCTACTGCAGGAGCACGTCCATGAATAGAGTGCATACCATAGGTATTCATATAGTAGGGAAAGCGCGATGAACAACCAATTCCAGAAACGATACAAACCTTGTGAGGGGGCACTCCCATTTTGCTCATAGCAAGTTGGGCCGCTGAAAGAATAGCGTAGTCACCACAGCCAGGGCACCATTTTACTTCTTGATCACTGGTAAAATCTTTTTTGGTATATGTTTTTGCTTCACTCATGTTGACTTCCATTTTCTAACTCAAAGTCGAAACGATCTTTGAGCTCTTTCACTTTAAACGGCTTACCTTGAACTTTAAAATAACCATTAACCTTAAGAGCAAAGTTAGCTTGAATCAATTTTTGTAGCTGTCCTCGGTTGAGTTCACAGACAAGTCGCTTAGGATATTTATTTAAAATCTCTTCAATATTTTTAGGCATAGGATTTAAATATTGTAAGTGGATATGAGCACAATTTCCATGTTCTGCTACAGCGGTTTGAACAGACCCATAAGTTCCTCCCCAAGAGATAACGAGTAAATCACTTTGAAGATTCCCTTCAATAACTTGTTCAGGAATATAATTGGCCACCCTATTTACTTTTTCTTCTCGAACCTGAACCATCGCTTCATGGTTTTCAGGATCATAAGAAACATTTCCGGTGTTAGCTTCTTTCTCGAGTCCACCCAATCTATGCATCAACTCTGGTGTACCAGGAAGCGCCCAGTAGCGCGCGAGTTTTTCCGCATCTCTGCGATAAGGTAAAAACTTTTCTCCCGCAGCAAGCGGATCCATAAATCGTGGTTGAATCTTAGGATAATCTTTGTCTAGATCTGGTAACTTCCAAGGAGTAGAACCGTTAGCGATATAACCATCTGTAAGTAATACAACCGGTGTCATATGTTCTAGAGTCAGTCTTGCAGCTTCAAAAGCCATTTTAAAACAATCACTCGGAGATCTTGCGGCCAAAACGATGAGTGGCGAATCTCCATTTCTTCCATGCATCACCATATTTAAATCTGATTGCTCAGTTTTTGTCGGTAGTCCTGTAGAAGGGCCACCTCTTTGTACATCTATCACAACCAGGGGAAGCTCTAACATCAAAGCCAAATTCAGGGCTTCACTTTTTAGCGCTATCCCAGGCCCTGCACTGGTGGTGATCGCTAACGATCCTGCATAACTAGCACCGATGGCCGCACAACAAGCAGCAATTTCATCTTCGGCTTGAAAGGTCTTCACACCCATTTGTTTATGTTTCGAGAGTTCATGTAAAATATCTGAAGCTGGCGTTATGGGATAAGAGCCCAGAAATAAATCAACACCAGCATTTTCAGCGGCGTAAATAAAACCCCATGACAGGGCGGTGTTACCGGAAATTTGCCGATAGATACCAGGCTCTATATCGGCTTTTCCCACTTCAACGGCTTTATCCCCAATCACTTGAATAGTATCAGCAAAATTATATCCCGCTTTAAGTGCTGTAATATTAGCTTGGGTAAGAAGCTCATCTCCACTAAATTTATCTTTGATCCATTCTATCGTTGGGTTCAAATCTCTGGTGAACATGAAATAGGTCATACCCAAAGCATAAAAGTTTTTACATCGACGTTTGGCCTTAGCATCTAAGTCTAGTTCATGGAGTGCTTCCATGGTCTGAGAAGTAATTTTTGCTTGGACCACTTGATAACTACCAAGTTGACCCAAAGGATCTTCATTAACGTAGCCCGCTTTTTTGAAACCAAGTTCGTTAAAGGCATCAATATTTAAAATAAGAGTCCCACCTGGTTTTAAATCTTCAATATTAGCTTTAAGGGCCGCTGGATTCATGGCCACTAATACATCTGGTTCATCCCCAGGAGTTTTTATGCTATTAGCACCAAAGTGAATTTGAAAGCCAGAAATACCCGCTACAGTTCCTTGGGGAGCTCTAATTTCGGCGGGAAAATCTGGAAACGTAGCCAGATCATTACCCATTTGTGCTGATGTATTTGAAAATTGTGTTCCCGTGAGCTGCATTCCATCACCGGAGTCTCCAGAGAACCTTATGACAACTTGTTCCATATCTTACCTAATCATTATAAATTTTAAGGGATAGTATCAGATCAGAAGAGTTATGTATATCAAACAGGTTGAATATAGCTCTGCATTTCCTTTAAATATTCGGTATATATAGGAATCAATTTACGAATAGCTTCTTTATCACCATTTTTAGCGAGGTCTTGGAAGTGAGTTATGATTTCGTCTAACTTATGAAAGTTATAACTCGCAGCAATACCTCTTACACTATGACAATAATTTCTGACTTTTTCTAGATCCCCGTCACGAAAATGAATGGCGACTTCTTCAAACTCTTTGACCCTATGGTCAATAAAATGGGGAAGATTTTCTTTGATAGGATCTGGTAGTTCATTTACATTATCGTTCTTGGTGAATTTAAAGCTCATGATTTATTCTCATTATTATTTTTACGATAAAATTCGCGAGCATAATCTATCTTTTGTAATTGACGATTGATAATCAATTCTGCCAACTTCATTGAGATCTTATGTATCTCTCCCAACTGAAAAGCCTGATCGCACGCAACTTGGTTTACATCTATTTTATATAATAAATGTAATAATCTATCCATATCAGAATTAATCAAGAAGGTGATTCTTTCACTTAATATTAGCTGAAGTTGTTTAAAAAATTCTGATTCGCTATCAACGTGTGAGTTAAACTTCTGAAGGCCAAAATTCCGTCCAAGAATGTCTAAAAGCTCGTCATGCCTTTCCATCTGTTGCTGCCATATGAACCGTAAGTTGGTTGAAAGGAATAACATAATGGTGACGATTGCAAACTTTAACAAATTCAGCTTGTATGCTTCGCATGAGAAGCTTCTTTTTACCTGCAATACTTCCATCACAGCGCAAGAAGAATCTGAGATCGAGTGAACTTGCCCCTGCTTGTAAGAACTCTATCGTGAGCTCTCCAAAATTTTCACTGAACTCTGCGTGTTTTTTATTTATGGCCTCAGATATTTCTTTGATAAAATTTGGAATAAGTTCATCGAATAGAATTTTTTGGTGCATATAATCCACCCCAAATTGAAACTCTATCGAATAGCCATTAGAGAGATTGGTAGGTGACTTGGAATAAAAGTCATTGGAGGCGATAATTGTTTTCTCATCCCCCAATTGTTTAATGATCACGTTTTCAGGTGATTGCAAAATAACCTGACCAAAGAGTGAATTGACTTCAACCCAATCCCCTGTTTTGGTAGGAAACCAAGGCTCCTTATCAATAATTCTTCTGGAGGTGAGATTGAGCAGCTCTTTTGTGCTTACTCGCATAAAACCACCGCTTAGTACTGGATTATATAAATGACAGTAATACCCCAAGCTTTTAATCTGCCAAGGAATGCCATTAAATAAAACTCTCTCCCCTTCTCGAATGGCTCCTAAATTGAGAACGATTTTAGACTGCTCTAAAAAGGCAGGGAGATATTGTTTTGAGCTCCAGATTAGGGCGGCCAGTGTAAACAGAATAAAGGTCACGAGAACCCAGTCATTAAGGGCATAGAGAGTGATAATTCCTAGAAAGAAAGCAAGAACAATAGAGAACACGTTATAGAGTACCCTGATAGGACGGGCTATCCATTGATACATCTCTTTTTTATCAGAACGATTGATCCTAAATAAAATAATCGAAATTATTCTTGGTTGGGATAAGCGAAAGCCCCAGAAGACTCCTATAAAAACGGTGAAGGCCAAGAAAAGATTCAGCCCCTTTGTTTTAAAAAAGTCCAAAATGAGCTTTGAGAAAGTAGAGATAAAAGGCTCTTGATCCTTTTCAATTTTTCTAATCTTAAAAGTGAGGTCCTCTTTATCGATCTCTAACTCTTTAATCATTTTTTCTATTGTTTTTTTAGAGTCTTTGAGTTTTTTAGAAAGAGATTTATCCGGATTATTTTTTATATAGTTATTAATTTTTTTTAGCGCCGTTTTCGCATCTTCAAGTCTAGTGTTTACATAAAGAGCATCTTCTTGAAGATCTTGAATTTGTCTGGGGCGCTCAGAAAGTTGCTTAAAGCTATTCATCGCCGGTTGTAAGATTTGCTGGATATCCGCTAGAAAGTCTGCTTTTTGTGCTTTTTTCTTTTCCTCTTTAAGATTAATTTCTGTTATGGTTTCAATAAAAGAAAAACGCTTTTGCATATATTCTTGTTCAAGTGCTGCCAGTTTAGAGTCAGCTTGAATTTTCGAAACCATATCCAGGTCATCTTCTTTTAATCTTTTACGAATACCGTATATTTTAGATTGCAACTCAACCAACTCAGAGCGAATTCTTTTTAAACGCTCTAGTTTAATTTGTTCAAAAGAAGACTCGGGCTTGGCGATCTCATCTGTAGTTTTCTCAGAATCAGAACTTTCATCGGTAGCTTTATTAGTTGTCTGTGCCAAAAGTGCACACGAGAACAGGAGTAAAATGATCAAATAAGGATTTATACGCATACTTCATTTTAACAGATTTTTAAAATAATTCTGGAGGGTTAGATTTTCCATTTTCTTTTTTTCTGTCTAAAATATTCCTGAGGTGAATATGATAAAACGCAATACCCTAGTAAAAGACTTGAATAACCTTATGAATATTTACGATTACCAAGATTATGGCCCCAATGGACTGCAGATCGAAGGTCGCCAAGAAATTAAAAAAATCTGCTTCGCGGTTTCGGCCACGAGGGCATCTGTGGCAAAAGCGGTTGAGTTAAATGCAGACGCACTGATTGTTCACCACGGACTTTTTTGGAAGTTCCATGGCCCTAAAACCCTTACAGGTGCTTTTTATCATAGAGTCGCACCACTGGTTAAAAATGATATTAATCTTCTGGGTTACCACTTACCTCTCGACGCCCATATTGAATATGGAAATGCTAAGGCCATAGCTGATCTGATCGAACTTACAGATTTAAAACCTTTTGGTGATCACAAAGGAATGCCAACAGGAGTAAAAGGTAAATTTAAAAGTCCAATCGACCCAGCAGAGTTAAAAACAAAGTTAGAAAAAGTGCTCTCCCATTCTGTTATTCATAGCTCACCCAACGAGGATAAAATTAAAAGCATGGGAATTATCACCGGCGGCGCAAATGGTGATTGGGTCCAAGCGAAGCGTGATGGACTGGATAGTTATCTCACCGGTGAAATTTCAGAACACGACTGGCATGAAGCCCGTGAAGATAATATTCACTTCTTTGCCGGAGGCCATAATGCCACGGAACAATTTGGAGTTCAGTACCTTTTAAAATATTTGCAAGCGAAATACCCTGATTGCGAATATCAGTTCATCTCCAGTGAGAATCCGGCTTAAAACTAGAAATCTGGAGTACAGGTAAATTGCGTTGGAGATGATCTTTCATATCTACAAATTTTTCCAGAGTAACAATCAGAGTTGGTATGACAGCTACTAGAAAATGCACCACAAGCAAAATTCGTATCTGAGACACAACTTGCAGTGTTGACAACAGTTCCCCACTTATAACCAGTTGCTCCCATTGCTGTACATGGATCACCCACATTGAGATTACATAGATCAGGTAAACCAAAATTACACCACATCGATTCACAGGTATAAGTATTTTCCTGAATAGTGTGAGTGGGCCCCATACAAAGTGTGGGCTCTGGCGTGTAAGCAATTTGCACGCTCATACAACTATCATTTCCTGCAGCTGTACATTCTGCCTCTGAAGAGTACCCCGGTGATCCATCCATACATACATTTGATGGTGTTTCAGGTGGTATTTCTGTACAGGTATCAGATGTGCTAAATGAGTCACTTTCTTTCATACATGTTAGCTCGTGAAAACCTGGCTTCGTATCTACAGTACAAACTTGTCCTTCAGTTGAACAACTTGGATCTATGACATCTTCATTATGCCCAATACCTGGGCAGCTTTTATCTGAACCTAGTGGTCCTTGATTATTAGCAGGGTAAATTTGATGGCAAGTTTTTCTCCACACAAGACTTTCTACCTGACAGCTAGCTGGATCACCACCGTTTTGCCCTGGACAAGTCCAGTTCGTTCCGTCTCCACCTGTTGCAGCTTGTGAAGATAAACATTGATTATAAGTGGTATCACAAACTCCATCTTCTGGAAGAGTACAGATAGCATTTCCTCCACCAAAGCGACCTGGACATGTCCAATTATAAGCGTCTCCCACAATAGCTGCTGGAGATGAAGTACAAGTATTCAAGCTTGCCCCACATTGACCATTTTCTGGAGTAGAACAAAACGTATCAGCCCCACCATTTTCACCTGGACAAGTCCAGCTTGATGAATCAATGGCGATAGCAGCAGGAGTCGTATCGCAAGTATTAAGTGTCGGCCCACAATCACCAGGTGTACCTGCAATATTACAGCTGGCATCATTTCCACCATTACTACCTGGACAGGTCCAATTGTTTGCATCGATTGGTAGGGCAGCAGCTGTAGAGTTACATGTATTCACTGAACTTCCACAGGATCCATTTTCAGCCGGCACTGAACCACCACAAGTATAGGTATACACACATGCACCAGCAGTGATGGTCGTTTTGGCCGGAGACACTGAACCTGAACAGCATTGATCTTCAAAAGACGTTCTATCTTGTGGTAGAGCTTGGGGATCATTATAAGGATAGTTACATGCTTGATAAGTACAAGCACTAGTACAATAGCTACTTAAGTCAGAGCAAAATGGCTGACAGTTTCCACAAGCGGTACAGGTAGCAGCACCACCTGAATAACAAGTAGAATAACAACCTGCATCTGCTGACTCATAAACGACACTCCCATCTGGTAGACAACTAGTATCACCACAAAACTCATCTGTTCCACCATATGTTCCTGGGCAAGTCCAGTTGGTGCCGTCTCCTCCAGTAGCTGCAGCTGAAGAAAGACAAGTGTTATAACTACTGCCACAAGACCCATTCTCGGGAGCTATAGAACATGAAGCATCCATCCCACCGTATTGACCTGGACAGGTCCAATTATTTGCATCTATTGGAATCGCAGCAAGTGGACTAGTACATGTGTTAACCGAACTTCCACACTCCCCATCTACAGCGGAACAACTACCAGTTGTTTTTGTTCCTGTTTCAGGTCTGGTTCTGCCGCATTGGTCGGTTTGAGTAAAAGATACTCCAGTACAAACGGTACTAGGATCAGGTCCATAGGGCAGACAGCAAGCATCATCAATTTTTAATCCAACTCCACAGTCTACCTCACAATAATCAGACCCAATAGGTTGATTATAACAAACGGTATTCGGATTAGGACAAGTTCTTGGAATACATTCGCAGCTTAAATTACCGCCCAAATTAAAACCATTAATAACCCAGTTATCATAATTTAAGCCAAAGAGATCTGTATTCCCTGCAATGCTATTACAATTTTTTCCTGCATAAGGATGCACACAATTATCAATATTTGTGGGAGAGCACATACCGTTTATCACTCGTTGGGTGAGAGTTTCATCCACATCATCACAGGCCATGCGATCAGCATCATAGATGCCACCTAAATCAAAACAGATATCGATAAAAGCTTGCTCTGCCACGCCCCCTTCATCTGACATACAAGTCACTAATTGATCATCAAGAGTCACTACTAAAATAGGAACTAAATTATTTTTAGCGTACCCTGTATAGGAACGAGCGGCCGCTTCTTCATCTGGTACAAAGCTTTGCGTTCTTACTTCTAAAAAAGCACGTTGAGTGTTGTAGCCTGATTTGCTTTCATAATCCACAAGCTTTAAACCACGTAGTTGCACTCCTCCATTATAAATATTTTGAGCATCCATACTGGCCTGACTGACGGTTGTATCTGGTTGAGTTTGACCTCCATGAGTCGCTGGATAATTTGATTCACTGCTATCAACAGCAAGCTCATAAATTGACTCTCCGTCTTTATTTACTACCCCACCAGCAATCTCACGGTTATTTTCAAGTGGTGTGGTTGGGCTTCCACCAGAAAGTGTTTGTTTACAAATATCTGCATCACTTAAATGTTGTTGTAGATCGCGATTAAAAGAAACAGCTTGCACGTTCCCCACAAAACCCTGGGCCTGCTTGATATGAGTATCGGAAGTTCTCATGACTCCCACTCCTGCTGATAAAACAATACCAGAGATGATCAACATCTGGATCATCGAAGCACCGGTTTGGTTTTTAAGAATATATATGCTTTTTCTTTTTATTATAATTCAGCCTTCTTATTTTTGTTTACAAGTAAAAGATCCCCAGTGACAGTAATAAGTTCCTCCACCACAACTACAGTTTTTATTCCACTGACATAGACCTTGTTGGTTTAAATTACTACATTGAGTTCCTTCAACACCGTTACAGCCATTACTTCCGAAATCAGATGTTGTAAGATTAGGTAGCGATCCCGAATCACATGCATCTTCCATAATCCCTTCATCTTGCTGCCATTCACAACCACCGCCAGCACAAGGATTTAAATTCTCACACCATTTTGCTGAACATGGATATGAATTTTCTCCAATGACATGAGGATTAGAAAGACATAATGTTAACTCAGGAGTATATGCATAATCTGCTAATTTAAAGCACGAGTTACCAGTTGAAGCTTCACAGCTTGCCTTAGAATCAAATGCTGGTGAGCCGTTGGAGCATAGTGGTTGGTCTTGGGCTATTGAACAACTTGCAGGATCCCCACCATTGCTACCAGGACAAGTCCATTGATTACTTCCATTTCCACCAGTAGCTGGTTGAGAAGATAAACATTGATTATAAGTTGTGTCACATTGCCCATCTTCTGGAAGAGTACATATTGCATTTCCTCCTCCAAAACGGCCTGGACATGTCCAATTATAGGCATCTCCTTCCACTGCAGCTTCTGTTGAAGTACAAGTGTTCACTGTAGCACCACATTGACCATTTTCAGGTGTGGAACAAAAAGTATCACTCCCTCCAAATTCACCAGGACACGTCCAACTTGCAGAGTCTATTGGTATTGCGTCTGGAGCTGTATCACAAGTATTTAGAGTTGGACCACAATTACCTGCTGTCCCTGCGGGTGAGATAAAGCAAAAAGTGTCAATTCCTCCATCAACACCTGGACAAGTCCAAGAAGTAGAATCTATTGCTTGAGCTCCAGCGCTCGTCACACATGAATTGAGCGTGGAACCACAAACTCCTGTCGTACCATTAAGTTCACAGCTTCCATCACATTGAATGGTACCTTGGTCTTCATAAATACAAGTCATCCCCTGTGTACCATGTCCTGTAGTGCAATATGAACCATGTACAAATGGGTTTCCTTGCAAGCCAGGACGTCTATCTTGAGGCGTGCCCGTTGGACTCGAAGGAAAAGGACAGGCTGCAGGTCGATTAACTCTGCACTGTGGATCGCTTGCGTTCCCAACCCAAACACCTGGAAGATTCACAAAACGGTTTAAACTAATGTCACAACTATCTCCTTGGTTAGCGACACAACTAATACATTCATCAGTCGTTTTTGTTCCGGTCACGCTATAAGGATTTCCACAACCATCATCTCCAGTATCTACAACTCCATCACATATCGTTGCAGGGTCTGGAATGACAGGTGTACAAGCAGCACACTCATCTGTTGTTTTAGTTCCATCAACTGAGTATGTTCCACCACATCCATCATCACCTGTTGCAGTGACTCCACTACATATTGTTGCGGGATCTGGAGATGTTGGCACACAACAGGCTCCTGTAGTACTTGTTCCCACCGCAGGTTGAGTTCTTCCACATCCATCTGTTTGCGTAAAAGCCACTCCATCACATTGAGTTGAGGGTGCAGGCCCGTAAGGTCCACAACAAGCTAGATTCATCTTTGTTCCTAAACCACAATCTACTTCACAATAATCAGATCCAATTGGTTGATTATAACAAACAGTATTCGGATTGGGACAGGTTCTTGGAATACATTCGCAGCTTAAATTGCCGCCAAAGTTAAAACCATTGATGACCCAATTATCATAATTTAATCCAAAGAGATCTGTATTCCCCGCGATACTATTACAATTTTTTCCTGCATAAGGATGCACACAATTATCAATATTCGTGGGTGAGCACATTCCATTGATCACTCTTTGGGTGAGAGCTTCATCCACATCATCACAGGCCATACGATCAGCATCATAGATACCACCTAGATCAAAACAGATATCGATAAAAGCTTGCTCTGCAACTCCCCCCTCATCTGACATACACGTCACCAGTTGATCATCAAGTGTCACTATTAAAACAGGCACTAAATTATTTTTAGCGTACCCTGTATAGGAACGTGCGGCTGCTTCTTCATCAGGTACGAAGCTTTGTGTTCTTACTTCTAAAAACGCCCGTTGAGTGTTGTAGCCAGCTTTGCTTTCAAAATCCACAAGCTTTAAACCACGGAGCTGCACTCCTCCATTATAAATCTTTTGGGCATCCATGCTGGCTTGACTGACGGTTGTGCCTTCATAGTTTTGCCCTCCGTGGGTCGCTGGATAATTTGATTCACTGCTATCAACAGCAATCTCATAAATAGACTCGCCGTCTTTATTCACCACCCCACCAGCAATCTCGCGGTTGTTTTCGAGTGGGGTGGTTGGACTTCCACCAGAAAGTGTTTGTTTACAAATATCTGCATCACTTAAATGTTGCTGTAGATCGCGATTAAAAGAGACCGCTTGCACGTTACCTACAAAACCCTGGGCCTGTTTGATATGGGTATCGGAAGTTCTCATGACTCCCACCCCAGCTGATAAAACAATACCAGAGATGATCAACATCTGGATCATCGAAGCTCCGGTTTGGTTTTTTAACAACAATTTTTTAATCACTTCTCTCACTCCTCAATTAAGGACCATGTGTAGAACAATCGAGATTACCATCAGCCAGATAACCTTCAGCATATTTAACGCCACAAGACTTTCCTGCATCAAGTAGTCCACACCTAACCCCATCCCAAGTCAGCCAAGGTTTTGATGTGCAAAACTCTTGTTTGATCTGTGCTAATAATTTCGAATAATCACAAGGCTCATCCATTCCTTCATAAACATTGTCACATAATCTTTGCAGCATTGACTCAGCTTTCTTTTTTATCCCATAATAACAATCTGTAATTTCTTGGGTGGCAGGGTCAACAGTAGGATAAAAATAAACAGATTTTGAAATTTCATTTACACCACTGGCATTTTTATTTTTGATAATACTAAAAGTAAAAGCAGTCTTACCCGTCATTGGGTCTTGATCACCAATCTCCATAGTGCCTATTTTGTACACCCCACTTCCAAATGTATTGTTCTCACTAATGATAACTTCTCCATCATCTCCAAAAAGCTGATCAATTGAAGTTGAGGATAGTTTTTGATCTTTAAAGTTTTTGGTACATAGGGCCGGATTTTTAACCACGCTATCAATCATCGCAATGGTTTTGGCCATATCACTTGTCCCTTGTACACCCATAGTCGATTGAGATTGCATTTTACTAAGATTCATCACTCCCAGTGATATAATCCCAAGAGCTCCAATGGAAACAGTGATTTCTATAAGCGAAAAACCGAGGTTATTTTTTAGAGGCATACAATTCCTCCTGTGGCATTAAAGCCTGTCATTTTCGTGCCACCGCCACAGCTTTTTCCAGCGTGGGAGTTAGCAAAATTACAAATTCCTGTAGCGCTATCAAAATTACCCGCACTACCTGTCACATCTTCACAAATGGACTGTTTAATTTCATTGACGACAAAAAGAGTAGTTTGTGCACAAGTCTTCAAACTATCATCAACTGAGAGAGAGGTGTCTCTAAAAAAAACTTCCGTGCATAGTTTCTCAGAAATATCTTCGTAAATTTCAGCTTTATTTAACTCGCAATCGGTGACTTGGTTTACACCACCAACCACTGACATCCCCACCGGGACGTGAACAAATTTCTGAAACTCTCTTGATTCACTGGTAAATTTTTTATTTTCATCTCGAGCTTGAAACAAAAGTCCCACCGTTAAAATGCCGGAATCTTCTTTTGCATTTAAAAACTCTAATCCTTTAACCTTCATCTCTTTTAATTTAACATCGGCTATGACTTGACCTTCTTCGTACATGACCACAGGATTTCCGGCCGAGTCTGTAAAGTCCGCTTGTATCTTTCCATCTACCATTTTCTTGCTCATTTTTTTTAATCTAAAGCTTTCGTTCGAGCTGGCCAAACTTTTTGTCCAACCAACAAATTGCATGCAGCCTTCTTTGGACAATAAATAATTTGAAATTGATTTTTCTACAAAAAGTACATTGGAAGTTTTATCAAAGTCACTGCTCATTTTATTCACTCCCCCCATCATATTGAGGGTTCCGTATGAGACAATTCCTACCAGGCCCAGAGCTATAGTTAGCTCCATTAAAGACAATCCATTTTGATTATTTAAGATCTTTTTCATGCTATCCATTTTATCAGTTGAATTTACAATATTATGAGAACTTATCGTGATAACAAGAACTTAGCTTTAACAAGAGCAATGACAATTAAGAAAATTAAGAAATGGGAGAAAGTATGCCCAATAAATATGGGCATAAGGTCATAAATATATGGAATTACAAATTACAAAGCAGCTTTAGTTTACTTAAGGTATCCACGTTTTTCTTGATCTCGCTCGATACTTCTAAAAAGCGCACCAAAATTTCCTTCTCCAAAAGCGTGGTGGTTTTTTCGCTGAATGATCTCAAAAAAGATAGGCCCAATAATATTTCGAGTGAAGATTTGTAGCAGATACCCTTCTTCATCCCCATCCACAAGAATTTGTAACTCTTGCAGTTTCTTTGGGTCTTCGGAGACATTAGGCACGCGATCAAAAACTTCTTGGTAGTACTGATCGTCTATATCTAAGGTTTCAATATTGGTTTTATTGAGTTTAGAAATACTCTCAATGATATTGGAAGTATGAAGAGCGATATGCTGAACACCAGGTCCTTTATATTCATCAAGATATTCATTAATTTGTGATTTTTTTTCTGTCCCTTCGTTAATGGGAATACAGAAACTCTTATCTGGTGATTGAAGAGCGTAAGAGGTTAAACCAGTTTTTGCTCCTCTGATATCGAAATACTTTATCTCAGTAAAGCCAAAAACATTTTTATAAAAATCACTCACCTCTTTCATGGTGCCTTGATACACGTTATTAGTAAGATGATCTATAAATTCAAAACCTAAATCTTCCACTATATCTGGATTGTCTAAACGCTCAAAACCCATGTCTTCATAGAGTGAATCTGATTTAAACTGATCGATAAGATAGATATTAGATTCCCCAATACCTTTGATGGCATGTAAGTCTTGTCCATTTAGTTGATAGTCAACATTTTCAGATTTTGTTGCCCCTCTTTCAACCGCAGTCTTTTGAGCATATTCAGCGTCATCTACTTTCCAGCCCATAGAGCAGACACAAGGGCCATGCCCTTCATAGAATCCGTGTCCAAATGTTTGAGGTTCGTAATTGAGTAAGAAGGTAATTTGTCTTTGCTGATAAAGATCAATTTTTTTGTTTTTATGTCTCATTATACGTGAGAACCCAAAAGCAAGAAATAATTCATGCAAAGATTTAGGATCTGCAGAGCTAAACTCAGTAAACTCTATACCGCGTAAGTTTAAATGATTTTGTGTTTCCATGGGATTCCCTATTTTAGTAATAAGTAATATTGTTCCCCAAGATTGTTAACACCATAAGCCGCTCGTTCAGCATCTTTGCCATAACCAAAATACATATCTACTCGAGCATTACCTTTGATGGCACCACCAGTGTCTTGGTTGATAAAGAATCGGCTAAAATCTTGCATCTGTCTATGCCCACCGCGAACTACTGGTTTCTGTGTTCTGATAAAGTTCAAAATTCCATACTCGTGGACACGTCTATAATCAGTGGCGATTGATCTTTTTTCTGTCAGAGGAACATTCTCCGTTCCAAGGGGCTCTGTTGTAGTCACTTTAAAAAAGATAAAGCTTGGACAGCTGGCCAAAATTCTTCTTTGATCTTCTGGATGAGCTTCAAAATAGGCTCTTTGATCAGGAACACTTCCATTAGTGATCATTCCTTGATCTTTCATATAATGATAAAGAAATTTAAATTTTTGTTTATTACTGCCAGCATAAGAAAGGTAATATTTTTTATATGATCCATCTTTATTCTTTACTTTAACTCTTCCGCCACCTTGAACATGAAGAAGCCAAATATCATAAAGTGACTCTTTTACATAAAAAAGCTCAAGTCCCTTACCTTTAAGCGCACCACCAAAATTAATTTGATCACTGGTTTTACTTCTTAGTTTTGCACTTTTCGGTATACCGTAGATAGGATACTTATAAACATCCGTCTGTGTTTTTGATCCTTCAAAATCGGGAGAATAATAAGCAGTAAAATGGGTCTTTTTTTCGCTATATCCCTTTTCCCAACTAAGTGGCATCGGTCTATAAGCATCAAAAGATCTATTCATTTTTTCATTGAAAGTTTTATAGCACTCGTCTTTGGCCACAGTCTTAAAGCACTCTTTGGTCTCTAGCATAAGTGCTTTAAAAGCGAGTAAGGTATCGTACAATTTTTGACGTTTAATGGTTTTCTTTCCAAATCTTAACGTTTCATTAAGATCTTTACTAAGGAATGACTTTTCATGACGCTCAATGGCCAGTTCCATATTTTTAAAATCCAAGTCGTCACTATAATTAAAGTCTTTATTCATTTTCTCTAAAGCAGGCATTTTTCCTGCCAAGGCAAATTGAGTTAAGATCAATGTTGTTATTAACAATTTCATAACAAATCCCCTATTGTAGTAAGTGCACAAATTAGATAATATTGGACATTTACTGTCAACTTAGCGACTAATTTATTCACGCGCTAAGTATCTGTATTTAAAGACTTTCCCATGAACAATAATTGCTTATCTGCAAAATTATGAGTTTTTTCAAAAGTAAAACCAGATTTTTGATAAAATTTATTATTCGCTGCATTAACAACAGTTACTATATGCACCCCTAAAACATTTCCCTGTGATAGCGCCTGTACAAATTTGTCCATGAGCTTGCGACCGACTCCCATTCCTTGATTGCCTGGAGCAACATTAATATGCAGATGAGCTGGGTAGCTTATCAATTCATCTTGGAACAATTTTAAATAAGGATAAGTTTGAAAAAGTGTGGGGTGCTCAAGGCTAGCTTTCATACCACAAATATAGCCCAAAACTTTTCTCTCATTGATGGCCACAAAAAATAAAGAAGAATGGTTTTCAATATAATATGTAAAATATTTCTTTTTAATTGCAAGTGATGGCGAATCTGCTGTTTGCTTATAGACACCTTCAAGCTGAGAAAACTCTTCAGCTGAAAGCTCATTCACATTCTTAAAGATCATGATCTAATTTATCCACTTCTTTTTGCAGAAAATTAAAAAGTGTTTGCACCTTAAGACTTTCTTTTGCTTCGGAATGAAAGATAAAATCTATGTTTGAGCTCTTGAATTCAAAGCGGGAATCAAAAATTCTGACTTTATCTTTAAAATAACTTCTATTAAGAACATGTGTGGGAATAACGGCCATTCCTAGTCCTTGATGAACAGCTTGTAGCATTTGGCCAAAGGAATTGATGACGATTCGAGGGCTTACACTTCTAGGAACAGACCCAAAAACTTCTCTGCACCATCCATAAAACAGAGGGTCACGATCTTCGAAAAATATAAAGGGGTGTTCAATTATAGTCTTTAGATCCGTATCACTGTTTATATTCTCAAACTCTTTTGTTTTAGGAACAACTAATACAGCTGTTTCGGTGTGAAGAAGTTGAGACTCACAATAAGAAGGCGTCATATTATGTGGGAGAACTAAGCAATCAAAGTCTCGGGCTTCAAATCGTCCCAATAACCTATCAGGATAATCCATTTCTACTTTTATTGTGAGATCAGGAAAATGAGAACTAAACTCTACCATTCGGTGGGCAATCCAAGACTTTCCAATACCAAATAAAGTTCCAACACTGACACTTCCCACGAGCTTTTTACTTTCTTGCTGAATTTCTGTGATGACATCATCAAAACGTTTAACGTAATTCTTGCCAAGCTTGGCCAGTTTCCTTCCACCAGGAGTTAAAACTAATTTTTTGCCTTGTCTTGTGACAAGACTAAATCCAACTTTTGCTTCTAATTTTTTTATATGCTGAGACACAGCCGATTGGGTGATACCTAATTGTTCTGCAGCTTGGCTTAATGAATCTGAATCATTAAGGGCCATAAGGACTTGGAGTTGGGAATTTTCAATCATAAGTTTTTCTCATAAAAAAAGGGAGGTTAAATTAACCTCCCTTATATATAAGTGTTACTTAAGTGTAAACCCTATTCCTCTTTAGCGAGTTTTTCTTCCCTAGCTTTAATAACTTCAGCTTGGATATTTTGAGGACATTCTTTGTACTCAGCAAATTCCATAGAGTATGTAGCTTTACCAGCAGTACCCGAACGAAGATCTGTTGAGTACCCAAACATTTCACTAAGTGGAACCTGAGCGTTAACGATCGTTTCTCCCCCAGCTGCAGCTTCAGACCCTTGGATAAGTCCACGTCTTGAACTTAAGTCACCAATAACAAATCCTTGGTAATCATCTGGAGTTTCAACTTGAACTTGCATGTATGGTTCTAGAAGAACTGCATCAGCTTTAGCAATAGCTTGTCTCATTGCTTGTCTAGAAGCGATACGGAAGGCCATATCTGATGAATCGACATCATGATACTTACCATCGTTTAGATCAACTTCAACATTGATAAGTGGGAAAGCCGCAAGTGGACCTTTATCCATTACGTCTTCAAAACCTTTTTCACAAGCCCCAATAAATTCTGAAGGAATGGATCCCCCTTTAATATTATTGTTGAACTTAAAGTTTTGATCTTCACGCTCTTTTTTATCATCTGTGAGTGGTCTGATTGTTCCAACAACTTGACCAAATTGACCAGAACCACCCGTTTGCTTCTTATGAGTGTAATCATAATTAGCTTCTTGGCGTATTGTTTCTCTATAGTTAACTTGTGGAGCACCAACTTCAACATCAGCTTTATATTCACGCTTAAGACGTTCTACATAAATCTCAAGGTGTAGCTCACCCATACCAGCAATACGAGTCTCACCTGATTCTTCATCAGTAAATAAATGGAATGTAGGATCTTCTCTTCTAAATCTATTAAGTCCTTTAGCCATTCTTGCTTGGTGATCTTTATCTTTAGCTTTGATTGAAAGCTCAATAACTGGAATAGGAACATGCATCCCTTCACAAGAAACATTCATCCAATCTTCTTGACCAACAAAAGTATCCCCTGAAGCACAGTCAACACCAACCATTGCGATAATATCCCCTGCACTTGCTTCATCAATATTCTCTCTATCATTCGAGTTCATACGCACCATTCTACCAACACGTACTTTTTTCTTCTCACGTGTATTATAAACAGTGTCACCTTTTCTAAGAGTCCCTTGATAAATTCTGGTATAAGTAAGCTGTCCAAATTGCTCATCAGTAATTTTAAAAGCCATACATACAAGTGGCTTATCAAAGTCTGGTTCAAGTTGGATTTTTTCTTCTCCATCTTTTGTTTCTTTTTTGGCCATAGGTTTAGCACAAGAAACTGGTGAAGGAAGGTATCTGGCGACAGCATTAAGAAGTGGCTGAACACCTTTATTTTTAAACGCTGACCCCATATAGACTGGAGTAAGTTCTAGAGAGTTAACTCCCGCTCTAATACATTTATGTAATTCTTCTTGAGTAGGCTCTTCACCTTCAAGGTATTTTTCCATGATAGCGTCGTCAAAAGCGCAAACTTCATCAAGCATGATCGCTCTTTTTTCTTCCATTAGATCTACGAGATCAGCAGGACACTCTTCAACACGAACATTTTCCCCATTATCTCCATCAAAGTAATAAGCTTCTTTTGTTACGAGATCCACAACCCCAGCGAAGTTTTCTTCAGCGCCAATCGGAATTTGCATAAGAACAGCATTATGATGAAGTTTTTCTCTTAATTCATTGGCACCTTTTTCAGCACCTGCACCCATACGATCCATTTTGTTAAGGAAAGCAAGTCTAGGTACATTATATCTTTTCATCTGACGATCAACTGTAATTGATTGTGCCTGAACACCTGAAACAGAACAAAGAACTAAAATAGCACCGTCTAAAACTCTCAGTGATCTCTCAACCTCAACAGTAAAGTCAACGTGACCTGGAGTATCGATAATATTAATTTTGATTGATTTACCATCGCCTTCAGCACAAGTGATACCGGCTTTATCAAATCCATGCCAGTGAACTGTTGTAGCAGCAGAAGTAATTGTAATACCTTTTTCTTTTTCTAGCTCCATGTGGTCCATTTTTGCACCATCACCACCACCACGTACATCTTCGATTTTGTGGATCATGTCACAGTAAAAAAGTATTCTTTCTGTTAGGGTTGTTTTTCCCGAGTCAATATGGGCCGAAATACCAATATTTCTCGTTTTAGGTAAGTGTTTCATCGTAACTCCAAAACTGGTAAACTTATGTAAATTCATCGATTAATAATAGGCGAAATCTTAAGGAAAAAGTCGTATCTCGTCAATTTTTTGTTGCAAAATATTAAGCATTTATATTATAAATGCCTCATGTCAAGAAACGATATTGGAAAAACGCAACTGTACGAAGGTGTTAAAGCGGTCGTTGAGCTAGAGAAGCCGCATATACATCTTACTCAACAAAAGCTCTATACCCTCTTTAGCATTGGTTTTAACTACTTCTTGTTTGAATCTGGTAGAAACCCTGGGCATTATATAATTCGGGTTGAAGATAGCTATCTTTTGGAAAAACTTATTAGAAAATCTAAGGATGATACCTCTAGAAAATTTCTCCAAAGACTGGCCCTTCCACGCAAGTTTAAGTATCAGCAATCTATGTTTCATCTCGATTTTTTTAACTTCACCACTTGGGCCAATACCAATGATCTTCCCAAGGAAAAAGTGAAAGGAGCGTTAATCGTCAAGAATGCGACGAAATCTCCTATAGGTCATGATTTTACTGATGATGAAGAAGTCATGGCGGCGATGTCGGCGCTACCAAAAAATTATTATTTGCATTCCCTGCGAGAGTTTGTTCCAAAGACTATAACGATTGCTTTTGAAGAAAACTATGAGGGAGTCGATCGCCTACAATTTCCTTTTATTAAAGACGAAGTTGAAAAAGTCAAAGGTGTCTCTATCGCTAGAGACATCAACCTTGATGAATTTGACTCTTAATTGTTTTTAATTGCTGAAGTATTTGCCAGCAATAAGCTTCACTTTTAAGCCCTAGTCCACAAGCGGGAGCTATAAATTCGCCCTGTTCTAGATCAAAAGCTCTTAACTGAAGGCTTTCATTTGCTATGCCTATCGCCATGGGGGAAGGCTTAGTCTGATCATTTTGGTAAAGAGCGAGATCGAGATGGAGTGGATAATGAATTTGCTTGAGCTGAGCTTGATTAAGATGATCACAACAATGAACCACAAACGTATCGTATAGAGCATTTGCATCCCTATACACTTCTTCAAAAAAGGGCAGCGAATCAAAATTTTGAGCGAGAAATGGTTCATCCATAAAAAAAATCATATCCATTTCATCGGGAAAAAAACTTCCTATGTGAGCATAGAGTTTTTTTAGAAATAGAGCTACTTCTATATATTCTATAGGACGAAATCTTTTAATTATAGAGTGTAGTGTAACAGGTCCCACACATTGCAGTTTCATTTCTTTTTTACCTGTGTGAGAGAGCTTTTTTTTGAATTCCTCAACGTATGCAGGTTTATAATTTTCTATTTTTGCATGAGAGAGAGACTTCACTTTTAAATCATCAAAGTCACCTGATGCCACTTCAGTTTTTAAAAGAACATCAAGTCCTAGCCATTCATCTTGATCTAGCTGGGGTAATGAGAAAAGAGTGGGAATATCATACTGAAAAGTATAATGAATGGCTTGGTTTATATCTTTGAAAGGCAGCGAACCAATATGCAGTGTTTTCACAATTTTTCGCAGACTTTGCTCAGTCTTTTGATAAGTTCTTTTTCCTGAACAAGATTACTCTTTGCCAAAGATATCCTGATACTTCTGCTGGCTTTTTCATTAAGTCCCATGGCTACTAAAGATTTAGGTGCAGTCAAGCTGCCTGAGCTACAGGCAGAGCCGCTACCAACATCTAAACCATGTTGATCAAAATGGATCAGTAATAGATCAGCTTTCTTAGATTTATGAATCAGGCAAATTGTATTACAACTTTCATTTTGTATATATTCAAATGATGAATTCGCAGTCACAAGCTTCACAATTTTATTTTTTAAATCAAGAATGTCCTTATAAGGATAGGATTTTTTTATATCGATGAGCGCCAAGGCAGTAGACCACAGACCAGAGGTATTTAGTGTACCGGATCTAAGACCTTGCTGATCGCCTCCTAATATAAGGGGCTGAGTTGTCAATTCGCTCTTATAGAAACTAAATCCAGACCCTTTAAAAGCACCAAACTTATGGGAACTCCAGCTATAACAATCTAAGCTAGTATCGAGTTCAAATGCATCAGGGACCTTTCCGATGGCTTGAGTTGCATCTACAAAAATAGAACAGCCAGTTTTATCTTTAATCGTCCGGGCAAGCTTAAGAGGCCAGACAACTCCCGTTTCGTTATTCACCCAAGTAAAAGTAAGCCAGTTTTTTCCTTCTCCTTTCTCACTTTGAATAATTGAGATGATATCATCCTCATTAAAATGACCATCAGTGTTTAAAGGGAGCTCTATCGCTTTTCTCCCCTTAGTTTTTAACAGACTCGCAACCTGAGTAATACATGAGTGATCACTGGCAAAATAAAAAAGACAGTCTTTGGCACCTAAATTTAAAAAAGTATTCGAGGCTTCACTCGTTCCAGAATGAAGTAGGAACTCAAAGTCATTGGGCTTGCAATGAAATGCTTTGTAGATTTCGTTTATATTTTCTTCAGACCATTTTTTGGCCATTTTCCCACTGCTATGTTGAGAAGAAGGATTAGCAAAAAAAGATTTCACTTCACCTAAACGTGCTAAAAGCTCACTATTTAATTCAGTGGTTGAATTATGATCTAAATAAATCCTATCCTGGTATTGCATGGACAGGAGATTACCCGATTTTTTATCAAAAAAAAAGGAGACCTATCGGTCTCCCTTATATATCAATAAATTGATTAATTTTTATTGATTGATCTCACCAAGAGCTGGTCTGATGATAGAAGCAGTCTCATTAGAAGTTGCTTCAATCGCTGCATTAGTTGTACTTGCAGCAAAAGATCCAGTTTCTGTAGCATTGATTTCTCTAGCTTTTCTAGAAAGATCTCCAAGAGTTGTCGTTGTTAAGTACTCTTGCATTAAAACACCAAGGTTTTCGAAAAAGTTCTTAGTTAATCTGAACTCTGTTGTATCAATTCTTGTGGCTTCACCTTCAGCAGCTGGCTTTACTTCTACACCAGAGCTTGGAAGTCCCATAATATCTCTAGCTGGGTTGATATTCTCACCAACACACTCAAGAATGTCTCTTACAGTGATTTCATCCATTGATCTAGCAAGAACGTATCCACCACCTGGTCCACGAACAGACTTAACAACTCTACCAGTTCTCAATTTTCTGAAAAGTTGCTCTAAGTAGTGTAGTGAAATTGCTTGTCTTGTAGAAATTTCTTGTAATCTAACTGGATTTCCGTTTGAGTGGAAAGTTAGGTCTAGCATTGCTCTAACAGCGTAACGGCCTTTAGAAGTAAGTCTCATTTGTCATCCTCCATAATCTAATTAAACAAATATTTTTTTGAATGTTTTTATTCGGAGATTTCCCATCCATTGATCCCCGGGAGATAACCTGACTTATAAAGTTGGCCAAATCATCTCTGATAAAAGTATCACCTTTTTTAGTTGTTGACGTCAACTGTTTATTACTTAAGAAAGCTTAAAAAGTTCTTACATCAAAAACATACGTTAACTGCCTGAAATTAATCGTTTTTCCTAGGGCCAGACTGGGACTAGTTGCACAAATTAATCAGGAATATTTTTCCGACTGTTTCGGGCGGGTAACTTTAAAAGTCCAATTTGAGTGAATAAAGTTGAAAATCACGAGAAAATTGATCAGTTTTTTCCCTATTTTCTTTATCGTTCACATGAATTTCTAAGACATAGTAGGAAAAGGAATCTGGAATTTCCGGCATTATATTAGACAAATGTTGGAATCCCCATTCAATCAATAAAAAGTTTTTATCTTCTAAATAAAGGGGAAGCTCTAAATGGATAATGTCTTCACGCTCTTTCACACGGTAAAAATCAGCATGGAGAATATCCTTGTGCTCATTAATCAAAGAGTACGTTGGGGAAGAGCCTTCAGGATCGTTATGGAAATTTTTGGAAAAAGTTGTTTTTCCAGCCCCAAGCTCCCCTTCGAGAAAGATGACAGCAGGCTTTGCGACAATATCTTTTAATTCATAAGAAACATAATTCAAGTCATCCACAAAGACTTTTTTCCAACTCCGTATTTGCTTTTTCTGCATGAACTATTGACCTTTTTTGATTCGATCCATGTCATCATCAAGAACATCAAATGCTTTAGGGAGAAAATCGATGATTGATTTTGCACTCATTGTTCGCACTCCTAGTTCCTGAGCTGCATATTTCCCGGCAACAGAGTGAAGATATATAGCAACTGCCACAGTTCTATTAAAAGTATCATAACGATGAATAAGTTTATCTTTCGATCTAAGACTCACCTCTTGGCCTAAAAGCCCCCCAAGAATTCCTGCGAGCACATCACCTACTCCACCTGTAGCCATACCGTCATTTGGATAATAGTTAAAATAAGTAGATCCATCACTGCAACCTAGATAAGTGCAAGGGCCTTTAAGAACCACAGTGCAATTAATTCTATTGATCAAACTTTTAAGATGAGTAAGTGGGTTTAAAGCGAGTTCTTCCCTAGAAATCCCTGAGAATTTGGAAAACTCCCCAAAATGAGGGGTGAGCACAGTTGGTGCATTTCGAAGAGTAAATACATCTTTATCTTCTTTGATATTGAGTACATTAATCGCATCAGCATCTAAAACTACGGGGCCATCATAATTATTTAAGACTTCTAGCACTAATCTTCTTGCCCTACTTGAACGGGCTAAGCCAGGTCCAACGACAATTGAAGAGTATTTATTGAGATCTTTAATCAAGGGGTCCCATTTATTGACATCAAGTGGGAGGTAGCCTGTCATAATCTCTGGTACTAATCTAGGTATGAGCTCTTGATATTGAGGCTCCCATGTTGCAGCTGTAACTAATCCCGACCCAACTTTGAGGGAAGCTAAGCTGGTAAGAGCTGCAGCACCAGTGAGTCCATGTGAACCGCCGAGCACAAGTGAGTGACCAAAAACTTTTTTATCTGCAAATTTATCTCTTTTCCCCACAAGCTCTACCATTTGTTCTGGTTTGAGCAAAAATTTATTTCCTTTTAAATTAAACTCTTCAGGTAATCCAATATTGATAATTTTTACTTCACCGGTATGCCTTGCACCGTCGGCCACATAATAGCCTTGTTTGGCAAAGCCTATAGCAAAAGTACACTCCGCCTTGATCGCTTTTCCGCTCATAAGACCTGAGTCACCATTTACACCGGAAGGCATATCAATAGAAACAGTGAAATAAGCTTGTTCGTTTACAACTTCAATCACTTCATAGAGAAAATTAGATAATGGCAGCTGTACCCCTGTACCAAATAAAGCGTCGACCACAACTTCGCTTCCCATTTGATCAAAATAGCTTGAAAGTTGAGAGGCACTTTCAATAAAATTGACTGGAACTCCAAAGTTTTGGGCTATATCAATCTGCTTTTTTAACTCAGGTTTACATTCTTCATCAGAGAAAAAAATGAAAGCTCTGGTCCTAAATCCCATATTTTGCAAATGTCTGGCGATGGCCATACCATCTGCACCGTTATTGCCTTTACCTATTAAAAAGACAACTTCATAGCTAAAGTCATTTTCAATGAGAAGCTCTTTTAAATTGTGGGCCCCTTGAATACCTACATTTTCAATAATAAGACTTTCATCAAATTTATACTCGTTAACGACTTTGGATTCGATGTCACGCATCTCTTTAATTGATACAACTCTCATGATTTACCTTTTATTTTCTAAAATCTTTTTTAATTTATTAATAGATGTGGTTAGGCCACAAAACACACTATCGCAGATGATCCAATGACCAATATTGTACTCTTCAAATAATCCTAATTGCACTAAGGGTTGAAGGCTTTGATCTGTAAGTCCATGCCCTGCATGAAAACCTAAGTTATTCTCTTTGATGAGATCATAGGCCAATTTATAATCCGTAAAGTATTGGGCTAAGCTCTCTTCCGCTATAAAATCCATTGCAAAATCACCTGTATGAATTTCGACTGCATCAACATCACATTTAATCACTTGCTCAAGAGTGGCTAAATCAGACTCAACAAATAAAGAGATTTTTGCTTCGGGGTGATTCTCTTTGAGCTGCGCACAGGATGCTTTAATTTTTTCAAAATTTTTCGCAGACTTTAGATCTAAGCCCCCCTCAGTTGTTCGCTCTTCTCTTTTTTCAGGAACCAAACAATACCACTGAGGCTTAACTTCCATAGCCACTGCCATGATATCTTCATTCGCCCCTAACTCTAGATTGAGAGGCTTACCATATCTTTGAGTCACCATTTGGATTGCCGGGACATCTGTATCTTGTATATGGCGTCTATCCTCTCTTAGATGAATCGTTATTTGATCAGCTCCTGCGTTAAGAGCATGATCAGCAGCTTCAACCAATGAGGGATAGGCTTCCCCTCTTGCCTGCCTAAGAGTTGCCACGTGATCAATATTCACACCAAGTCTGGGGTTCATTTATACTCCAATTTCATTTTTCACAGAGTCCACAAGTTTTTCACAGCATTCATCAATGAGGTGATCATCTTCACCTTCAACCATAACCCTTGCGAGGTTTTCTGTACCAGAATACCGTAACAACACTCTGCCACGATTCCCAAGCTGTCCCTCAACTTCTTTAAGCGTCTTTTGAACGGAATTTAATGTGGCAAAATCTTTTTTCTCTTTTACTTTTATATTTTTTAATAGCTGTGGCATTAATTGTACTTCTTCAACAAGATCTGCGAGATCGCAATCAAAGTACTTTATACATTCTAGCACTTTCAGTGCGGCTAAAATCCCATCTCCCGTAGTTGAAAAATCTTTAAAAATAATATGGCCAGAAGGCTCTCCTCCAAAGACTGCGTTTGAATGGAGCATGCGCTCAACAATATAGCGGTCTCCCACTTTTGTTCTCGTGAAATTCGCCCCTAAACTCTGAACATATTTCTCTAGGCCAAGATTACTCATTACTGTCCCAACCACTTCATTAGCACTACCGAGTTTATTCGTTTTTGCCAAGAATTTGGCTAAGACACCTAAAAGCTGGTCCCCATGGATGACTTTTCCATTTGAATTAATAAAAGTCAGTCTATCTCCATCTCCATCTAAACAGATTCCATAATCAGCTCGATATTTTTTAACCTTCTCAGCACAGCTTTCCGGGTGAAGAGCTCCTACATTGAGATTGATATTTGTTCCATTGGGCTCATTCCCCATGGCCACCACATCAGCCCCCAACTCAGCAAATGCCATAGGAGCAACTTTATAACCAGCTCCATTAGCTCCATCCACCACAAGCCTGATCCCATCAAGAGTATATTCTTCTGAAAGTGCTTGTTTGACTTTGACAATATATCGTCCTACAACCTCATCCAGTCTTTTTGCATTCCCCAATTCGTCATCGAGTTTTTTAGGGATGAGATCATTATTAAGAATCATTTTTTCTAGAGCGGCTTCAACTTCGTCTGGAAGTTTATGTCCCGTGCGGTCAAAAATCTTTATACCATTATCGTTATAGGCATTGTGGGAGGCGCTGATCATAATACCTGCATCAGCTCGCATAGATTGAGTTACAAAAGCAACTCCCGGCGTGGGCAGTGGACCAGTTAAGATGGCCTTTCCTCCTTGGGAGCAGACTCCCGCAGAAAATGCTTGCTCCAACATATAACAACTCAGTCTCGTATCTTTCCCAATAATGATCACTGGTTTTTTATTTTTACTATTGGTTTGGAAATGGGCCGTCACTGCTCGACCGAGAGCAAATGCGATCTCCCCCGTCATAGGAAAAACGTTCGCCCGTCCTCTGATTCCATCTGTACCAAATAATTTTCTCTGACTCATGATTACTCCGTTATCACATTGACGACATTAGGTTCAACTGAAACAAACTCAATTTGCTCTGGCAACTCTACCTGAATAGGAACTTCAATTTCTTTTTGATCAGTAACTGGAATTTTTGCCATAACTTTTACTTTCTTTTTTAACTCTAAGTTTAAGTCAGTTTTCAGTGCACGGACTTTGACACTTACCGATTTAGGAGCTGCAGCATTGAGTAATTTCGCACTCTGAAATATAATCGGAATATTTGTAAAAGTAAATTCACTCACCTTAGAATCGACATTATAACTTACCACAGCATTTTCTTGACTCAAGAGCAGCGTTTCCTGAGGTTTCTCTAATTCTACCTCTACCGTTTCCCCACTAAATATTTTCTTTTCTGTGAGAAATTTTGTTTCTATAAAAGAGAGCTTCCGCATAATCTTTCTGGTGCCTGTGACTTCAACCTCTCGTGGAGTAATACTTAAGTTTTTAAGCTCATATTTCTGTTTGATTTTGGGATCAACTTTGACCACAACAGGAAGGGTTTTAGTCATGGTTTTACCTATGGTGAAATAAATGGATTTAGGAGAAAAGTCCTGCATTTTAATCCCGAAAGGAAGTGAAAACTCAAATTGATTTATGTTTTTTTTATAACTCAAACGCCCTTCTTGATAATAATCTTGAAGGGGAATAACTAAGGCATCTTGATTATCTAGATATTTTCTTACAAAAACCCTGGGCCCTTTAATTTTTAAGCTCAATTCTTTTTGGTCTTGATTGCCTAACGAATAGCCCTCAGGAAGTTCAATCTGAACGGACAAAAATTTTTGCACCTCAACTTCAGCCGAACTAATGACATAAAGCCATATAAAAAAACTGAAAACAAATGAGAAAAGGCGAAGTAAATATTTTCTCTTTTTTATACTCGATCTCATGCTTGACTCAAACTAAAGGCTTCTCTTTCTTTGGCCGAATAAAGATGCATTCTTAACTGAGCTCTCAAAGTACTTTCATCTTCACAATGAATGAACCTTCCGTTGATGCATAAACTAATTTTACCACTCTCTTCACTCACCACGAGCACCAAGGCGTCACTCACCTCACTAATTCCTAGAGCGGCTCTATGCCTCGTTCCAATATGCCTATCCAAATCAATATTTTTGGATAAAGGAAGAAAACAACCTGCAGATTGAATTCTATTTTGATAAATGATGACAGCCCCGTCGTGCAGAGGGGAAGATGGTTGAAAGATAGTATAAAGTAAATCACTGTGGATCTTAGAGTCCATTCGGGTCCCTGTTGCTGAGTAATTCAAAAGCCCATGATTACGCTCTATCACAATAAGCGCTCCTGTTTTTTCTCTTCTCAAGGCCATACAGGCTGAAATCATTTCCTCTATTTGAGTGTCATAATACTGGTTTTTTTTGCGAGTAAAAACCCCCGCATTTCCAAAGATGGCCAAGGCAGATCTAATTTGTTCTTGAAACAATATGATCACGATGACAAAAAAATAATCAAAAAAGTGCTGGAGTAACCAATTGAGAGAGTACAACTCCATAGAAAGACTGAACCAGTATAAAGTAGCAATGGCGGCCGTTCCCACCAAGACTTGAACCGCACGGGTTCCTTGAATAATAGTAAAAAATTGATAAAGGATGATCGCAACGATAATGATATCGAGTGAATCAGTGAGTGTGAAATTCTCAAAAAGAGAAAATAAAATATCCATCTAGACTTTCCTTATGCTTTTCTATCGGAATATTTCGAAGAGAGATGGAATAAATAAAAAAGGCAGGAAGTATCTTCCTGCCCTCTCTATCATCAATATTTTTGTAAAATTAAGCTGCTTTTTTCTCTTCAGTAGGAGTGTTTTGATTTTCGAGTGTTTCGATAATCTCATCACTTTGAAGGAGTTTTTTTCTCAAGGCTTCTCTAGAGATCCCCATTTCCTTGGCCGCTTTAGACTTATTACCTTTATTTCTTCTAATTTCAGCAAGTATCATCTCCCGTTCAACGAGGGCCACTCTTTCTTTAAGAGGTAACTGCCAATCTCTCGCATGAGGTATGTTATCGAGACCATGCATACTTGATTTGGTGAGGTCTATGATAGGTATCGCACCTGATTTATTAAGTTTGTTAATAACATGGGCTTTTGGATTATAAAGAACCGCTTTTTGAACAGCTTGCTCTAATTCTGTTACGTTACTAGGCCAATCATATTCTTTGAGTTTAGCTAGAACGTCTTCCGAGAATTCTTTGAGCAGTAACCCTTGTTTACGACACTCTTTTCTTAAAAAGTATGAGGTGAGTTCCTCTATATCCTCTGGTCTTTTTCGGAGAGGCTCAACTAGTAAAATAGACTCTTGAACATAGCTATAAAGCTCAAAGTTAAATGTTCCATCGGTTTGGGCCATTTTTTTAAGATCCTGGCCTGAAGTAAAAATAATTCTTACATCTAAGGTGAGATTAGAGCCCGGTATATGTCGCTCTTTGAGAACTTTACATAATTTTGTTTGTAACTCTAGTGGGAGATAACCAACTTCGTCTAAGACAGCAGTCCCTCCCCGGCACTCTTCTAAGACAGACTTTGTCTTTTCACTGCCAAAAAGTTGTTCTTCTACTTCATGAACATCAACACCTTTACAATTTATGATCTTGAATTTATTCAGACCCCGCTTACCTTCGTTGTGAACAATGCGAGCGAGTAGTTTTTTTCCACAACCAAACTCACCATTGATGAGAAGTGGTGAATCAATATCTTTCAGTTTAACGATACTTTTTCTAATTTCGTTGGTTGAACTAGACTTACCAATATAAGCAAACTCTCTATCGTAAGGAGTTGAAAACCTGCGAATAAGTGATTTTTCAGAAATAGGATTGTAATTATGGAAGACTGAGCTAAAAATGAGAGCAAGGACTTTCATAGTTTTTTCATCTTCTTCAGTAAAACGATCTTGGTTTCTCTTATTCAGGACTTCAATCACCCCAATGACTTTATCCTCTCTATTCGTTATAGGATTACAAAGAATTGATTTGGTTTCATACCCTGTTCTTTTATCCATTTCTTGAGAAAATCTAACTTTGTCTGTTTTAGCATCAATATTGAGAGGAACTCCCGTCGTGAAGACAGAGCCCGCAATACCTTTACGGTAATCAAATTTTAAAAATTCTTTTTCAATCCCCAATGCTGCAACCGCTTCGAGTTCGTTTGTTTGAGGGTTAATTAAAAAGATAGATGCTCTTTGCGAGTTCAAGATTCTAGAGATTTCTTCTAACATTGATTTAAGAAATGTTTCTTGAGAACCAAATGAAGTAATATCTTTAAAAAGTGAAAGCATAAGTGAGAAAACTTCAAAGCCTTCAGTTGCTTTCTTGTAACGTTCACTCACGGCCATGGTGGTAATACAATCTCTGGCCCTATCAGGAGAGAAGCCCATAACGTATTGAACGATGAATCTTTTCATCGATGGGTGGTCTTCCTCATCCAATTCCACTCCGTACACCATATTGTCAGTTTCATTGTCTGGATTATATCCAAATGATCTCACCACATGCCCTTCAATATCAATACGGATTCTTTTATAATGAATTCCTACCCGTATATTTGTCCCAACTTTGACTCGTTGTTTTGATTTAAAGCCTAGACCTGTAATAGACACATCTTCTAAGTTTGCATCCATAATATTAACAAACTTTCCCATTTCATCTTCGTACTCAAAAGTACATCTCACATCGTCTTTAGACTCAAGTGGAATTCTAAATGATTGAAAAAATTTAAATTCTTTAAAACTTGTAAACATAAGGTTGCTCCTCATAAGGTTTTTCATATTATGAATCGGCAGATTTCCTAAAAATCTTTAATGTGTTGGCAAAAATATTTGGCATTACAGAAGGAATAACTGACCTTGGCACTCAAGCAACAAAGATTATGACAAAGCCCATGGAATTGCTTATACTTGCCTCATGAATGTACATGTCTGGACTAAATTAATACTATTGACTCTTTTCTCTTGTGCAGAGATCAAGCCGCTGGATCAAAAGCAAAGTCCTCAAGCCCCAAAAGCTGAACCAAAAACGGTCATAGATTCAGACCCCGATACCGAAACAGTGATTGTTAAAAAAGTGATTGAGCCCCTTTCTCTTGAGAAAATGCCCCCTCAAAAACTCTCTCAAAAACTAGATCAATACTGTCATAAAATTGATGATTATTTTGCTCGTTATAAATGGGGGCAATCTTTTTGCCATAAATATGACTGGCATCACGTGCGTAATTCTTTCTTAGGAAATCCTATCATTTGGAAAGTCTTTGGTGATGAAACGAGAGAACATGCAAATACCACTCTTATTCTTTGTGGTGTTCATGGGGATGAAATCACACCTGTTAAATTTTGTTTTGATGTCCTAAAAGATCTGACTGAAAACCCAGAGGTGATTGGCGATAACTTAGTCATTGTAGCCCCCTTAGTAACACCAGATTCTTTCCTAAAGAAATACCCAACGAGAACAAATGCCAGAGGCATAGATGTGAATAGAAACTTCCCTACCAAAGACTGGGAAGACAAGGCCATCTCTTTATGGAAAAATAGATATCGCTCGGACAAAAGACGCTTTCCGGGAAAGAAGCCCCACTCTGAACACGAAACTGTTTTTCAGATTAATTTAATTAAATTATACAACCCTCAAAAAATCATTTCCGTTCACGCCCCTCTCACATTGATTGACTATGATGGACCTGCTGAAGGAGAGAGTGCAGGAAAACAACTTCTCATTCAAATGAGTGATCGTGCGGGTAAATACAAAGTCAATGACTACCCTTTCTTTACTGGTTCACTTGGTAATTGGGCGGGTAATGAGAGAAAAATACCTACTTATACTTTAGAGCTGCCTAATTCAGACTGGACCAAAACAAAAAAGTTTTTCAATATTTTTAGAAACGCCATTCACCATGCCATCGCTCATGACCTCCATGCAGATGTGGATGACGAGGAGAAAGTCTCAAAGAAAAAAAACAAAGTAGATGAGCCCGTTCTTTAACTTTCTTATAAGAAGTAATTTCTATATAGCAGGAAGCTCCTTTTTCTTAACTTTTTATTATCAATTTCTTATCAATCAAACCTTTGATCTCTCTTCCTTTTTTCTTAATTTTTGCTTAGTCTATCTCGCTTATAACCTTCTTCGTTTTAAACCAATATTTCAAAAACAAGGTCTAAAAACACCACAAGAAGTATGGTTTAGAAAACATTCTCTGTTTGTCTATCTAAGCTCAACATTGTGCTCACTTTTTGTTTTATTGCAACTCCATTCATTTACATATATTCAACTAGGAATATTGGGGTTAACTTCGGTCATCACCCTTGTTTATGGAAAATTTATTCTCGCTCAGAATAAGCTCAGAGAAATTAGTATTTTAAAACCTTTATTAATCGGTTTGAGTTGGGCCCTTATCTGTGTGGCCTTGCCAGCAAAAACGTTTGATCGGACTTTTTTTATTCTATTTAGTGAGTGCATCATATTTATAACTTGTCTGAGCATACTTTATGACTTTAAAGATTTAAGCTTTGACCGTTCTTTGGGAGTCAAGACTTTAGCTGCTCGCTATCAACACAGTAAAATTTTTATGGTGAGCATCTTTTGTGTCATGACCATAGCAAGTGTTATGTTAACAATACTGCTCAAAAGCAATCTCCTTATGCCACTCATCTTTTTATTGATTCTTTATGGATTTAACTTGTCTATCTTTCTTAAAAAAAAGCTCACTGAGATGAAACTTCATTTTTGGGTGGATGGGCTTATTTATTTGAAATCAGTTTCACTTATTCTTCTTTTATTTTAGTTAAAACAAGTACGGGGATAATCAACAAAATAGCTCCGACTAAATAAGGGGTACTCGATCCAAGTTTCCAATAAATTAAGCTGGCAGCGATGGGACCGATCACTCGTCCTAAAGAGCCAAGGGAGCGAAAGATACCCAAGCTTTTTCCCTGCAATTCGGTAGGAGAATAAAGTGAGACTAAAGCCGTCAATGTAGGTATGGCCATGGCCGAACCTAGCGCTAAGAAAAAGAGGCCAAGATAAAGTACTAGTCCTGAATAAGCTTGAGAGATAATGATTAATCCAGGTATCAAAGCAACTAGCCCATACATCGCCATCTTTTTTTCACCGACTTGGTGGGCCTTGCGTCTCACAACACCGCCTTGAACGAAAGCTATAATCAGACCTATAAAAATAAACATATAGGCGTTATCCATCGAAGTATAACTTAAACGCTCAACAGCTAAAAAAGTGAGGGTGAACTCCATCCCACTAAAAGCTGAAATAAAAAGAAAATATGATAGGTTTGTAAGATTCACATTCCTTATAGGCAGGGGGTTAAAAATTTTAAAAATATTATTCGTTTTATAAGAAGATCTTTCGTCCTTTTTTTGGAGTGTTTCTTCAAACTTAAAACATATGAGAAAGATATTTATAAGACTCAGCAAAGCAGCTATAAATGCAGCATAGGAAAAGGGATTGAGTCCCCATGCAACCAGCTGAGGAAAATGCTCCATGGGATTAGCAATACTGGCAATTCCCCCTAGCGCAGGCCCTAGTATAAATCCAAAGGCGAATGCTATTCCAACAAAAGCCATTCCTTTAGCACGATTAGACTTATCTGTAACATCAGCAACGACTGCAGTGGCGGTCGATATATTTCCTCCCATGATGCCACCAATAAACCTGGAGAGAATAAGAAGGGTAAAATTGCCTGAAAAAATCCAAATCACATAACTGGCAAATAAACCAATTAAGCTGATGAGTAAAATGGGTTTACGTCCGATTCTATCCGAAAAACTCCCCCATAAGGGTGCGGCTACAAATTGCAGAAGTGAATAAAGAGCCCCGAGTGCTCCCCCAAAAAGCACGACATTACTCATGCTAATTCCACCGTATGCGGTGAAATTTGTAATAGACCCAAAAATAAGCTGGAGAAAATAATTTTGAGAGTCAACTTCTAAATAATATTTCGCCAAAGCAGGAAACATGGGAAAGATAATTGAAAAACCAACAAGATCTAGAAAAAGAGTGAGAAAAACGATAGAGATAGACTTCCTCGCTTTTGGACTCAATTGAGAAGACTTTGTTTGTTGAGCTGGCAGAGACTTCGATATTTCTGTTTCATCAACTTGATACATTAAAGACTCACTGGCTTCAACTCCCTTCTCAACCACAGTCGTGACCAATTGGGAGTAACCTTCGACCCACTCATCTGTGTTATTTAGACAGGGAACAAAAATCAGATCACAACCTAACTCGTGCAACTCTTCTTTAAGTTCATTCCCAATTTCATCTGTTGTCTCTAAACAATCGACAACAAAAGATGGGCAATAAACGGCTATGCTGCTTGCCCCATCCTTGGCAAGCTGTGAACAATACTCATCCGTATAAGGTCCTAACCACTGCTCACTTCCAAGTCTGCTTTGAAAGCATAAATGTATTTTATCCGCATCTCTTTTGAGCTGCTTTTTAATCAGCTCAAAAGTCTCAAAGCATTGGCGATAATATGGATCACCTTTTTGAGTGACATATCTCACAGGGATACCGTGAAATGACAGCACAAGGTGTTCTGCTGGATACTTAGTTAAATGCTCTTCAATTCTAGCGACAGAGAGATCTATAAAAGCTTTAAGCCTATGGTAGGATTTAAGCATCACGACTTGGTCTTTTTGACCTGATTCAGCAATAACATCTTCAACCGATCCAATAGTCGTTCCCGAATACTGTGGGTATTGAGGGAAAACATAAACAGTTTCATCTTTAATGTGCGCTAAATCTTGCTTGAGCCTGGTCTCAGAGAGTATAAAATTAGCCTTTACTCTATACTGAGGGAGAACTTGTTGTAATTTACGAGTGAAGCCTTTTGTAATTTCGATCAATGGAAAAAAGCCACAAAACTCAATTCTCTTATAGGCCTCGGCACTTCTTTTAGGCCTGGTCGGAAGGATAAAAAGATAGAGGATAAGTGTCCAAAAAGGTCTTGGAAAATCTACCACTCTAGGGTCTGAGAGAAATTCACGCAGATAACTTCTCACATCCTTAATTTTTGTGCTTTTAGGTGAACCTAATTGTGTTATAAACACTTGTTTTTTATCATTCATTTGAGTTTCTTAGTAAAACATTTTAATATGTTAGGTATTAAAACATTAATCTCAGGGTATTGAAATGGCAAAACGCATAAAAAAATCGCAACAAAGATCAAAAAGCGAACTTAAAACAGTGAGTTTATTGGGTAACACTAACACTGATTATCCTCAGCACTATGCACCAGAAGTTCTAGAGATTTTTCCTAATAAGAACCCCCAAGCTGAAGCTTGGACCAGTTTTCTTTGTACTGAGTTTACCTCACTGTGCCCAAAATCTGGGCAGCCCGACTTTGCTCGTATCTATATAAACTATGTCGCTGATAAAAAGATGGTCGAAAGTAAATCATTGAAAATATACCTCTTCAGCTTCCGCAATCATGGTGATTTTCATGAAGATTGTGTTCAAAAAATTTGTGATGACCTGTATAATATTATGAAGCCTAAATATATTGAGGTAGTAGGAGAATTTACTCCTAGAGGTGGTATTACCATTTATCCTTATGCGAGTCGTTCTAATAGCTCGACAAAATTTAAAAAATTAAAAGAGCATAGGTTTAATAATTACTCTCCTGGTAGCTACACTATGGATTTAGCTAGAATTTACTAAAAGGAAAAATATGTTTGGTTTGGGTACAACAGAGTTAGTTATAGTTTTAGTTGTTGTGTTGATCTTTTTTGGAGGAAAACGTCTTCCTCAACTAGGTCGTTCACTCGGAAGCTCGATCACCAATTTCAAAAAAGGACTTAAAGAGCCTGATGAGGAAAAGAAAGATCAGCAAGATGACACTAAGTCATCTTAAGGATATCATCCACGACTCTTAATACGATAGGCCTATCAGAAACATAATTGTTGGCGAAAATTCTCTCGAATATTATTTCTTCATCAACTTTTACACCCTGATCATTGAGAATTTTGTTCACATATCTCGCTGCTCTATCCACAAGCTTTTTATTACTGGCCCGTACATAGGTCATAACATTACCTTCATACCGTCCCAGTCTTCCCATAATAAGAGTCGAATGAATATTCATCATAAGCTTTAAAGACATATGCTTAAACAATAAAGAATCAATCTTCATAGGCACACTTAAATCAAGAGCTTTAAGTGAAAATTTAAGTTCGTCTTTAATAGATTCAATTTTGAATTCATGGACCTTGGCCCTTTTCTTTCTTCTTTCATAAGAGTTAAGAGAGATATCAAACTTATAAATTTCTTTTAGTGTAACCAGACCGTTGAGTTCTTCCCAATCGAGATCTCTTGGAGTGTGGGATAATAATTTCTCCCATGCCAAAGAATCGTTTGTTTCGTCTAGTATTGAGAGATAACTCAAAGAGAGAGTGTCTTCATCTTTTGATTCAAAACCTTGCAAATTAAATGTTGGAGAGCGCTCTGTGGTATCAGTAAGAATTGCCATGGCAATATCTTCAGTGACGAGATATTGAATCTTTTCTTCACTCTGATAGAGGCTCGACTCAGTGGTAATAAATTCATTAAGTTTATGATAAGGAAGTTGATTCAGTTCACTAATCCATTCACTCAGGTCCATTTTATAATTGGCCAAAGATTCATGATTATAAAGAACGGCAAATCCTACCGCTAACATTTGAATAGAGGTGGCCTGCATACGAGTAGAGCCAGAAATGGCCATCGCTCCAATGGTTAAGTTGTACTTCTCTATTTTATCGTTAGAAAAAACTGAAGCTTTGACTCTTGGGATTTTAAGAAGTTGTTCATCAGGATTACAATAAATAAAACAAGGATTAAAGCGAGAGTTTTCCGCTGCGTACTCAGCAGTACCAATGACAAAATTTGTTTCTCCTCCTTCTGTTACGGCTAAAAGAAGGTCATCCTGAGTGAAACCTAATTGTTGCAGTTGTTTTTTTCCAAAGTCCTTATTATCTTCAAAACGCTCAACGGATTTTATCAGTGCAAAATCCCCACCGGCCATAAAACCAATCACTTGGTCAGTCTTAAAGGTTGTTCTAAAAATTTTTTCAATGGATATAGCGAGGCGTCCGGTAGCTCCACAGCCACTGATAAAGATTCTCCCCCCTTGTTCAAGACATCTTTGGCATCGCTGTTGAAGTTCATAAAGCTTTTCAGTGTAAGTCAGCATCTGTTCAAAAGCTTTTTGATCGACTTCATTTAAAACTTCTATGGCCTTACTTAAATCATTTACGCTTAAATGGGAGAGGTTTTGAGTTAAAGGATGAAAGCCTTCGGTAACTAAATTTCCAAGTGAAAATTCAGAGCGCTCCTTTAGAAATAAATCCAGCTCTTGTTTACTCATGACTTCCTCTTACTCCTTCTCTCTTTTTTTCTTGGCATATTAGCACAGGGCCCCACACTTAAGCATTAAGATTCACACAAAACATATATAAAAGATGAAACAGATTTAGAAATTAATGTGAAAGTTTGTCTACAGAGGTTAGAATTTAGACGAAAAAAAAGGGGGCCTCCTGCATGACCCCCCTCTTCTCTTCGGCTTCCTTGCCTATCTCGGGCAACATCCTATCGCCCACAATATTATTATAACCAGACATTGCGTTTAAAAAAAGAAGTTTTTTTATGAGGAAAAAATTTCTTTTTTAACTGAGTAGCTCACTCTTTTTAATTTTTAATAAAATGCCTTAAAATGCAGCTTTCAACGGTTTTGCATTGATTTAATCAGTTAATTGCTACAAAATAATATCACAGAAATATACTAGAAAAGAAGGTACCCGAGTGTTTGGCGCGGTTTTTAACAAGAAAAATAAATACTATTCAACAAGAACTTTTACCTACTACTTACCTGCACCTCCCCCTCGCAAGTCTGGCTATCAAGAAAAAGAGTTCGACCTTCTCGTCCTTGAGCTCTCTAAGCTTGGCTTTGAGATTATTTCGATTCAGGCGACATCCCACCAAACGACAGACGGAGGTGGTGTGTGGATACTCTGTCATCTGGGGGCCCCCACTTCAGAGATTTTTAACCAAAGAATCAACTTGAATATTGGTGAGTCCGGAAAGATTCAATCTGAGGAAGTGCCTATGGACCCAAGTATTATTCATGAGTAAATTATTTCTTTTTGTTTTACTAAGTTCATGTGCTTTGTTGATCGACACCTACGAGAAGGACACACTCACAGAAAAAGATATTTCTCCTATAGATAAAACGGAGCAGACTTATTGCCCTATCATCCAAAACAAGATTCTCATCAATGAAAGTAAAAACTCTCAAGATGTGTTTGAAAAACTTATTTCGAAAGTTTCGGTAAAAAAGCCGCTAAGTTTTATCGACAAAGTCGTATTGTGGTCACTCTTACAGATTAACCTCAGGCCTGATCAAAACTCCCCTACCTCAAAGTTACAGTTTGCTCTCAACTATAATCAAAAAGAATATTATTTTAATGTTTTTTCAAGTGATAAAGAAGACGCCCCTTATTTTTACTTACTAGAGCACTTACTCAAAACGTTCAAAAGTCGTCATTCTCTTAGTTCTCTGGCGACTCTCTATGACAATCACATGCAAAGAAGCTTGCTTGTGACCGAGGGCCTTGAGGAGTTTCTCATACAAAACAAAAAAGAGCTTGCGACTCACCCCATACTTTCAAAGATATATATGAGAGGAGATGAGACCCTTAAAAGGAATGAAAGACTTCCCAAATTAGAAATCCTTCCTCTTGTAAGGTTTTATCTCAAAAAGAAAAATCCTAAAAACTACCAAGTGAAGCAGTTTTTATTTAAGTTTCAAGATCAAGCCTCTTTTGTCCCCCACTGTAATTTTGATATGGGACTTTATGAAAACTCAATCTTTCTTATTAGCAAAGATTATATAACGAGCAATTTATTTGGAATGAAAGACCATGAGAATACTTTCTTTGCGGTTAGTTCTCAAAAACTAGATAAACTTACCTCCTATGCCTCATCAATGGTTTTTGAGGGCTCCTCAAGTGTGAGGTCTGCTTCTATCTGTTTATTTAAAAATCGCCTAAAGAAAGACAACAGGTTATGGATGGTCTCTACAGCTAGCAGAGACCCTGGCCAACATCTCTATCACTACCTTGAATATGGTTTAAATGAAGTGAACTCTATTAAAGAGCTGGACACGATGATGAAATTTTCCAGACACCTTTTTCTCAAAAATCCTGTGCGATTGGTTTTTGAGGCCAAGAGAAGTGATCAAAAACAAATCCAGGAATTACTCAAGCTGGATATACCACTGTATAATGCTAAAAGCCTAGGCAGGGTCTGGGGGTTTTTCCAGAATCAAACAGAATCTTCTTTTATATTAGATGCTAGAAGAGCCGGGGCGATAAGTTGCAAGTCAAATTAATCATTTTAGGAGTTGTGTCACAAACTCAAAGAGAATTGACTCTTAAAGAGAGTGACCAAAATTTAAGTTTACTTGAAATTTTAAGAATCAACTCTATCCCTATCGCTTCAAGTTGTGATGGAGAAGGTATCTGCAAAAAATGTCTTGTGAATGATGAACTTATAAGTTGTCAGATCAAAGTCAAAGACTTTCTCGCAAGGGGAGAAAACACAATAAAAATTAGCTATTGGTAAAGCAGTTTATTCGGCTGCTTCTATTTCCCCAGCTACTTCACGACCGAATTCACGACCGAATTCACGACCGATATTTTTTAAGATATTTTCAGTGGTATCATAGACTTGATTCATGTCTTTATCACTATATTCAGTCACTTCTTTAGTCACTGTAATCTCTTGTTCACATTGAGCCTGTTCACAATTTTGCTCTTCAGCAGAAAAAGCCGACATTACAAAGAGTGTTAAGCTGAGCACTAAAAATTTCACGGGAAACCTCCTATCACCTCATCTTATCATACAAAACAAAAACATCCCTTACTAGAGGGATGTTTTCGTACATTATAAATGTTGGATTGAATTATTTTGAATACTTAATAACTTTTCCCATCCCATTGATGAAAAAAGTGTAGCTGTCATTAGTTGACTGAAGGACTGTGTTAATACTGTAGTCGAGAGTAAGAAGTCCACCGGCTACAGGGTTATCAACTGTTCCTTGATTCATAATGCTATCAAGTTTGAAGTTAGCATTAAGTGTGTATCCCCATTTTACATCTACTTTCACTGGCTTGATCATAGCCCCTGTTATGAATCGTCCGCTTCCATTATTTTGACCACCGTAAGAAAAGATCAACATAACATCCATTGAAGCTGTTTTCACACCCATATAGTTTTTAACGTACATTCTATAAGTTTTGGCTTTAGGAGCTCTCCACCCGTGGAGTTGCATAGCAGATATGGCTTCTCCACCAGCTGCTCTTGGAAGAATGTCAATGGGCTCAACATTCATTTGAACTACAGGTTTTCCAGCTTCAATAATTTTATAAATTTCTTTTCCTAAAGCAATGAGTTCTTTAGTAATAAGAATATATTCTCCAATTCCCTTTTGGTTAACAGAGCTTTGGTTAAACTGATCCTTAAACTGAGGGGCCTTTTTTTCATGAATGGCCATTTCTATCTCTTCACCATTTTCATCAACCAGAACTTCAACCAGCTCTACTGATTTAATTTGTTGAAACTGTGCATCATAAACGTTCTCAGCATTTGCTAATGCTGGAAGGACTAAAAGTGCAGATAATAAAACTCTTAAATTCATACGCTCTCCCTGTTTGCTCTGAATTAATTTCATGCACCATACCTACAAAATGACTCACCACTAAGTCAAGCTGCAAAATAGAAAATCTTACTTACTTAGTCTGTCATTTCTCGCTATGCGCTAAACACCTATTTTTTATCACTTTTTTCTTGCATTTCAATATTTGAAATCGTAAATTGTGGCTTCTCAAGAATTAGAAAAACTAATAGTTTTATTAAAGAAAGCTTATATAAAAGGAATTTCATGCAATTACTGTCTATTTTAAGTCTGTTTTTTGTCTTAACTGCTCAAGCTGAGTTTAGAGTTGTGTCTTATAATATTCGAAATTTTGACTATGATGAGAGATCACATGTAAGTACGAATAAAGCTCACCTTATTCAACAAATTAAAAATATGAATCCCCATCTTATGGCGGTACAAGAAATCAATAAGGGTCATGTCTTTAACACAATGTTAAATAATAATTTTGATGCTCGCTACAAACTGGCCCTTACTCGTTGTGGTGGTGCCCATGACCAAAAGCTTGGTTTTGTTTTTGATCAAACTAAACTTGAGCTTCTTTCTTTTAAAGAAGACTCAAGAACAGTTAATGTAGGACATGCCTACCAGGAAGTGTGTGGTCATGGATCACGTCCCTTGGCGATAGGTGTTTTTAAAAGAAAAGATACTCAAGAGACTTTCATTGCGATCTCTGTTCACCTCAAATCTGGAGGGAGACCTAAGAATATTGAAAAAAGATTTAAACAACATAAAGTGATTCAAAACGTAATTCAAGAGTATAAAGCAAAAGGAATCGATAACTTTATTCTCATGGGGGATTTCAACTCTACTGAGTACAATAATAAAAAATCATCAGCTCACGAAAAATTTAAGCAAAGTGTAAACCGGATGAATGGTATTGATCTGTCCAAACAAATCAGTTGTACATCCTATTGGTGGGGTGGCATTGATGATAACACGCAATACCCTTCCTTGTTGGATCATATCATTGTCTCAAAAAACTTAGTCAAGGGTGTTTCACCACAAGCACAAAGCTTCGGGCACTGCGCTAAGCTTAAATGCCAAATTACGGCTGAAAGAGATATGGGTGTAAGCTTTGATGAAGTCAGTGATCATTGCCCGCAACTGGCCACATTAAAATAGGCATGTACATTCAGCTTTTCAAACCTTATTCTTAAAATATGAAGTATTTAAGTTTTGATATTGAAGCGACTGGTCTTGAGGAAGACGCCTATATTATAGAGTTTGGGATGGTGCCGTTTTGTACTGAAACTCTTAGTATCGAAAAAAGTCTGTCCAAACATTTTTATGTTAAATGCCCCTCTTTTGAATCTCTAGAAAATGATTTAAGTGATTGGGTGAAAAAACATAATAAAGAGCTCATTCAAACGGCTCACTCAAAGGGAATAACTCTCGCTACATTTAAAAAAGAACTGGAAATGTATCTCATGAGTGCTCCTATACAGAAGTATTTTAATAATGAGAAAGTCGTACTTTTTGGTAAATCAATATCCGCAATTGATTTGCCTTTTTTAAATAGAGACTTAGGCTGGGAATGGATGAATCACCATTTTAGTCACAGAAATTTAGATTTGACTTGCCTGTCTCATGGTTTAGTAGACATGGGAATACTCCCGCCGGGTATGGAGTCTGGCTCTGCACTCATGAATCACTTAGAGATGGGTGAAGTTTGTCATACGGCCCTAGAGGATGCCATTAATACAGCAGAGATGTATCTTAAAATTCTCAAGGCCCATTCAAAAAAACATCAGTAAATAAATATTCTGGGCCATATAGGTTTGAGAATAACGAGTGTCTCTAATTGTTGACTCAAAGCTTCGAATACGAGTTCTTAATCCTATTTGCAAATCCTTATTAAAATAAGAGATCCCAGCAAAACCTTCAACCATAGGGGAAATTAAGACAATAGACTCTTTTTTAGCTCCCTCTAGTAAAAGACTTTCTAAACGAGGGCCTAGGGAAATGAATCCATTTACAAAAAAGGATGAAAAAGTATAGAGCCCGCTTACACCCATCTGCCCCATAGCCGCGTCAGTGGTTAGGGTTTCTATTGCACTCAATTGATCAAAATCTTCAGAGTACTGGTCTGGTATTAAAGAACCATCTCCCCCAATCTCACTATGAACAAATCCGAATTTATAAAAATAATCATAATTTGTTTTTGGGTTAAAAACAAAATCTCCATGAAATTCAAAGAGATTCTGCTCAGTCATAAATAATACTTCTGCCCCAATATCTGAGCCTGAAAGTGTTTCTGGATTAGAACGACTCAATTCATCAATATCCTCTAAAACATAAAAATCTTGGAAGTCACGATAAAAAAGATCGACTAACATCTGAGCTGAATAATACGAAATAACAAAATCTGAATAACTTGATTCAAGAAACTCTTCATCCTCTTCTTTTTCAGCAGAGAACTGAAGGCCAAAAGCATATTGCGGCCCTATAAATTGAATGGCCACCTCTACTTGTGGATTAGGTTCAAATCTAATTTCTTTTTGATTATTTTTAAAAATATGGCCATAGTTTGGCTCTGTATATTTCAGGCCAGTGCCTAAAAACTGGGCAGAGACAGAGGATGAGAGTATAAATAAAAAGAAAAACAATAATTGGTAATACATATTCTTATATTACCACTCAAGAGTTATTTTTTAACTAGATTTTTGCTTAGTCGCGCCAGATACAAGGCAGGATTGCGAACCTTGTTATTTCTACGAATTTCGAAATGAAGATGAGGTCCTGAAGAGCGACCTGTTGAGCCAACTTGAGCGATCACTTCACCTTGAGAAACTTTTTGACCTTTTTTTACATAATGTTTGCGATTATGTGCATAGACAGTGTGATAGTTATTTGGATGCTTAATTACAATAATATTTCCATAGCCTCGCATTCTACCAGCATAGGATACCACTCCCCCAGCACTGGCAAGAATTTTTGTCCCACTTAGAGCAGGTATATCAACACCATCGTGATGTTTACCTCTACGTTTACCAAAGTGAGAGGAGACTCTTTTTGAGCTTGGGACTGGCCAGATAAAAGTCCCGTGGTCACTTAATTCAGCTGGAGAGTAATCAATACGACTATCAAAAAAACCTGACTTTGGATTATTGAGAAATCCTACATTGGATGGCATGAAAGTCCATTTTCCATTGACCATCACGTACGACCCACTCCTATGGTGAGCACAAGAGAACATCAAAAAGATTAATATAAGGATCCCAAGTTGCTTTTCCATCCTATATTGTTTACCTTTTTTGAAAAAAGAGCAAATTGCTCTTCAAATTCAACATTATTTCCGGATAGATTTTGTAAATCAATAGCAATATAGCCTGAGTCAACGGCGTCGCAGTCACTTCCAGTGATAGGCATATGACCTTTATAAGTACCACCTACCCAAAAGTAATTTCGCCCACGAGCATCTACCCTTTCTATGATCTCTTCGGAATAATTTTGATAACCTGGAAAACAAACTTTCACTCCGGAAAGTTCTTCCAAGGGAACATTTGGTACATTTATATTCACTAAGCACATAGGAGGGATAAGCTTATGAAGGTCATTTTGAAGAAAGACTTTTACCGCTTTGGCCGCCAGATCAAAATGCTCAAGATCTTTAATCGCTTTGGTCACCAGTGAAACAGCGATACTAGGCACTCCCCTAAAACAAGCTTCTCTTGCTGCAGCCATGGTGCCAGAGTAGAAACGATCTTGACCGAGGTTAGCTCCGTGATTAATACCTGAGACAACGACATCAGGTTTATTATCTTTAAAAAACTTACCGATGGATACAAGAATACAATCTGCCGGAAAGCCTGTGCACTCATAAATATTATCTTTCAATTTGTTTAATCTTATAGGCTCACCCAGAGTGATTCCATGACCACAGCTTGAGCGTTCTCTGTCAGGTGCTACAACTGTTGTTTTGAATGATGTCATAAGCTCTTCGTTGAGAAATTTTATCCCTTGGGCCCTAACACCGTCATCATTAGAAATGAGTATATTCATTCTTCTTCCTTCTTAAATAAATGTAAATAATAACTTAACTGGTCTGATAATAAAGTCTGATTTACATTTTGATAACTCCTTTCAACTTTAGAATTAATTTCAAACTGTATGCCATGAAACTCAAAATACTCAAACATACTGAGCATAATCTCTGTGTCCCAATCGAGTAGCAACTCAAACTTTATTTTTGAGTTTATATCCGCAAAGAGCTGTAAAAAACCAAAAAGCTCTCCTGTTTGTTGAAACTCTCGCAAAACACTATGAGTTAAAATAATTTTTTTGAGATTTTTTGTAGAGGCTAATGAGGATATTTTCTCTTCAGAATGGTAATGCCAAAAATAAGGGATATTTAATTTTTCTAGCTCTGCGACTTTCTCTTGCCCAGTAAACTCAACATAAAACTGATGAGAGAGAGATTTAAGATCTTGATAAAAATGATTGATGACAAAATCTTTATCGTTTTCAAAGAGCAAAGAGACATTTAAACCTTTGAACTGTGTTAAAATGGACTTGATTTTGTGTTCCTGAATAAAATTAAAACTCTTAGGCCTTAAGTCAAAGCCAATTGAATTTAAATGATAAGATTTAATGGTTTGTATTGTGTTCTCAGAGGTCACACCTGTAATCGTTATAGACATGTTCCTCCTAAATAGGAGAGAAAGAACTGTTGTGATTCAACAGTTCCAATAGATTCGGGATGAAATTGGAAACTCAAAATGTTTTTATCTTGTGCAATGACAAGTTCATCATCATGAATATGTTTTAACTCAGGCCACTGTGTGGGGTTCTCATTGAGCGCCATGACTGCGAGAGAATTATAGCGCTGAACATAGATTTCTTCAGGTAGGGACAAAGCTCTCTGCAATTTTTTTTCTAAATGATACTTAATTTGCATCCCATGGGTTGGATGTTTTGAGCGTTGGATAGAGAAGCCTTTAAGGTGGCAAATAATTTGATGGCCAAGACAAATTCCTAGGACTTGATTATCATGATTGTTAAGAATTTTATGAAGTGATGGATATAGTTCTTTATAATCTTGCGGGTGACCAGGCCCAGGTCCCAATATATAGTAGCCTCTCTTTTCTTCGTTTAGAAAATGTTCTATCTCTTCAAGAGGTATCACTTTGATGTTTAAATTAAGATTGAGTTTGAGTAATTCAGAATATATTTGAAAAGTAAAACTATCTTGAAAGTCGAGTAAAAAGACGTCTGCTTTCATTATATACGAGTGAAGTTCCAGAAGTTCGTTCTATATTCTTTGAACTCCTCATTTCCAAAATTAAATTCCCAATTAATTGAAAATCGTTGTTCTATCAGAGTTTCTCTATAGTTCAAATTGACGATCCAACAGTTATTGTGAGGCATGAAGTCTACTTGATAAATAGAACTGATATCCTCATTTGCATCCAAGTCAAAAGATTTAAGATAGGAGAATCCAAGAATATCATGGGGTCTGAATTGAAAACCAGTTTGAATGACTTTAAGGTTAGAGGACGTAAATGAGTTGTGGTCATACTTCCCTAAAAGGCTTAAACGTTCAAACCTTTTTTGAGCATGTAAAGTTAGAATATTATCACTCGTTTGATGAAAATAATAATCGGTTAGTTTAAAACGCCATGACCCCACATTATAGCCTGAGTTTAAATAAAGTCTGGTCAGCTTGTCTTCAACACTATCTGCTGACTCTTCTAAGAGAAGCCCTTGTGATAATTCAAAATAACCTATGGTTGAGTAGTTAAATTGATCTTTAAGATATTTTTCATCTGTTGAGTAGATATAATTTTTAGGTGTTTTTTTGATCAGTGAATTATTCCATTGAAATTCGAATGTATTTTTGAGAGGTATTGTGGTCCTCGTTTCATTTGATTGCAGCTCATCTAAATCTTCAATAATTGCGTCGCGGTAATCAAACCAACCTTCTTCCTCTTGAATTTGAGCTAAAAAGCGTTCATTTCCAGACTCATCACTCGCCAATATTTGATGATGTATGAATTTAAATTCTTGAGCATGCCTATAACTTGAACTGGTCACTTTAAATCTCTCTCTGGCAAGGGCACTTTCAAAGCTTGGTAGCTCACCAATAAGTTTGTCGTTTTTCTTAGGTTCTTTACCTGATTGATTTTTGAATTTCATTAAATCTTGTTCTCGAAATTCATCACGACTATATGTCTCCTCATAGGCCAAGCCAAAAATTCGATCCATCGTAAAACTTACTTCGGTTGAAATTAAATTGGTATATTTTGAAAAATTTTGCTCTTCACTCTCATCAAAATTATATTCTTGATAATCAATCGAAATATTCGAACTTAAATTTAAAGGGCCCCAGTTAAGCAAGCTAAAATGGACATAAGGATATGCCTCGATTCGATGAGCATTTCTCAAGTAAGCATCTTCCTCCTCTGCTTCTTCAACTTGTTTAAAGTTCGAGAAACGACTTTTAAAGCCTGAAGAAATCTTATGTAAAAATTTATGCTCACCTTGATACAGCAGCTGAGGCATGACTGAAAGGTTCACGGTAGGAAGAGTTTGAACGTATTGTTTATCAAATTCCGTAGGGTCATCCACGAGAATATTACGCTTATAACTCGACTCTAAACTCAAAGAGAACTGATCAAAACGTTGATTTATGAAAAAATCAATTCCGTAGTCATTGCTCAGCAATCTATCATCGGTATAATAATTAAAATCTCTGAAAAAATCCGTATCTCCTGACCCTTGAATCAAGACATGATGGGAAAAACTATTACTCCATTGGGAATGATTTTCTAATTCAAAATAATTACGAAAATAATGTCTATTGGAAGCCGAAGTATTTTGCTCTCTGGGTTGATAGATTTCATCCATAACCAATTTACTATTGATTTCAAGCCAGTTTTTTTCCGCAAAAACCTGTCTATATTGCAGATTTGTTCCTAACCCACGTTCCCCTAAAAATGTGGGAGTGAAGGTGGCATCTTTATCTTCATCGATGGCCCAAAAAACAGGTTGTTCATAAATAAACCCTTCTGGAGCTCTTTGATTTAACTGAGGAAAAAGAAGTCCTGACTCTCGTGTTGTTTTTACGGGAAGAGCTATATAAGGTAAATAAAGAACATCGGTCCCTTTGATCTTGGCAAGGGCGTGATAAATTTGAACATACTCTCCTATTTCTAAATGCACTTCTTGACCAGAGATCATCCAAGATTCAACGCAGTCTCTACATGTTGTAAACTCAGCTTCTTTTGCGAAATATTTATTCTCAGATATTTTTTTGATTTTGCTCGCGACGATACTAAACTCAGTGGTAATCATTCTCGCATTATCCATCTCAAGTTTATTGCTATTCATATTGAGAGCGATTCGCGATCCATAAATAGTTATATTTTTACCTATATATCTGACACTTCCCTCAAGTGTGATATCTCCCGTTTTAGAATTAAGAGTCGCTTTTTCACCGTAGAGTGTATCTTGACCAGAGATGATGATAACATTTCCCACGGCTTCAAAATAGGTTCCATTGTCTCGACGATAGGCTTTTTCTGAGTAAATATTTACAGAATCACCTAAGCTTAGTTGGAGTTCATTTTTCGATTGTGCTTGGCAGGGAAAGGCTGCCCAAAAAATAATTAGAGCCAGTGACAAGAACTTTGCCCCCTGGAATGTTAACTTGGGAAAATATATGTTTGTTCTGTAGTATTTCAAATTTAAATTCTTCTTGAATCTTTTCTAACGATCCTTCGTCAATTGATTTTATATGTTCAAAATGAGTTAGTTTAATTTGATTTACTGTAAAAAGCTGCAGCAGAATGCGGCACATCACTTTCAATTCAGAAAGGCTTCTTTTACTAAATGAAACTAAAACTAAATCATAATTAGTATACTGGTGTGCACACAAGAATTGAACTAATTTTCTCAATCCATCAATATTATGGCTCGGATACAAATGAAATTCACAATCATCGATCACTACACTTCCTCGAGAAGCATAATGAAATACCTCAGTTTGTGAGTAAGGTATTTCAAAGTATTTGCATATCGCTTGGGCCATAACTGTATTTCTTTGAGTAAAAGAGTCTGAAACCTGGCTATTCTCCTTATCAAACATATCCATCCATTCCACACCAAGTTGAGATGCCATTTTTTGAGTTTGAGTCCTTAGATATTGAGTTTCAAATGAAGTGATAAGTGGTGCATTGACTCTCATTATTCCCAATTTTTCTTTCAAAATTTGCTCTAATCTATTTCCTAGTAAATGTTGATGATCTCTAGAAATACTTGTGACTACAGCGCAATCGGTATCAAGAGTGTTGGTCGCATCCAAACGCCCCCCTAACCCAACCTCCAAAATTATATAATCTGGAGGAGATTCTTCGATAAGGACGAGAAAAGAGAGAAAAAGGAATTCAAAATAACTCAATGTTTTTAATTCCTCATTCAGAAGAGATTTTGTTTTCTCAAAAATAGCAATCAACTTATCTGAATCAATTTCTTCTCCGTCCACCGCGAAACGCTCAGTGACTGATTTTAAGTGGGGAGAAGTCCAAGTATAGACTGAAAAATGTTTTTTTATATATCCGGTTAGAATACGAGATGTCTCACCCTTTCCATTAGTCCCAGCGATAGTGATAATCTTAGATTGTTGAGGATTCAGATTGAGGCTAGCTATAAGAGATTTAAGATGTTCAAATTCCCCAGAGAAATATTCCCCATGAAAAAGACTCTCAAGCCAATGATCAGGGGTCATTCTTGTGAGAACATCTTTATATAAAATGAGAGCTCTGATTTGAGTTTTTCTCTAGGAACAATTGTGTCTATAAATCCATGTTCTAGTAAAAACTCAGACCTCTGAAAACCTTCAGGAAGTGTTTGACGAATAGATTGCTCTATAACTCGAGGACCAGCAAAGCCGATCAAAGCTTTTGGTTCTGCAATATTAATATCCCCAAGCATGGAGAAACTTGCAGCACATCCTCCGGTAGTGGGATCAGTTAAAACGGATATATACGGGATTCCATTATCTTTTAATCTTCTTCGCGCAGCTGATGTTTTTGCCATTTGCATAAGAGAGAGAATACCTTCTTGCATTCTTGCTCCCCCAGAACATGAAATAACTATAACAGGTGCTTTATGCTCAAGACCTAACTCCATGGCCGTTGCGATTTTTTCACCGGTCACAACACCCATTGAGCCACCCATAAAATAGAAATCCATAACAGCTAAGGCAACTTTTTTACCTTCAAGAGTGGCTAGACCACAAATTGTTCCGTCGTCTTTTCCAGTATTGGTCTTTGCTTTTTTTAAGCGCTCTTCATATGAGACTTTATCTTTAAACTTTAAGGGGTCATTAGATTTAAAATCAGAAATGTACTCTTTAAAGCTCCCCTTATCCACTAATAGCTCAATTCTTTGACTTGCGGTAATGCGGTAATGATGATTACAGTGAGGACAAACTTGATGATTCTCTTCTAGACGAGTGGACTGTAAAATCTCACCACAACTCGTACACTTTTTCCAAAGGCCCACAGGGACATTATCATTTTTCTTTTTGATATTTTTTATTTTTGGATTTTTGACACTATTAAACCAACCCATAATTACCTTCTTTCACTCGTTTTCATTGTGGCCCTAGTTTAGAACAGGGATGACTATTGCGTCAATAAATTCCAAGACTTGCCTTTTATATGCGCATCTTGTTATCCTATTAATATAATTAAGGAGACGGTATGTCGTATTATTTTAACCCTCATGGTCATCAGTGCCCTTGGTATGCTTATACTGAATTATTAGGTTATCCAAGCAGTTCTCGATGTGAGGAAATTGCCTGTTATCTCATGAGTGAGCCTGTGAATACTGTGTCCTCTTTTGCCTTTCTTATCGTGGCTTTTATCTGCAGTAGTTTTCTTTTGAAAAAAGACCATCCAGATTTAAAACTGTTTGTGAATATTTTTGTCTTGGCCGCCATTTTTACTGCTGGTTTTCATTTGATGAATAATTTTATTATGCAACTGCTTGCTCATGGGAGCTTCTTTATCTTGATTATGATTGGCCTCGTGAAAAGCTTTATCAGATGGGGTAAAATTAGCTACACCGAAAGAACTCCCATTCTTTTAACATCAGGGTTTGTCTACCTACTCCTCTCATTTTTGTTGTATAAAAAATTTGCTCATCCTGAAATCCTTGTTCCTCTCATTTTCACCCTTTATATTTTGCTGGAACTTAAAATCAAAAAAACCAATGATGAAAATGAAAACACGGGTACATGCTTTCTCAGCTATTTTCTTTTTTTGTTAGGAAGTTTGGCGATATACCTTGATCAACAAAAATTTAATTGTGATCCCCAAAGTTATTTTCAGCTCCATGCTTTTGGCCATATTCTTCTGGCATTCGCCTTTGGATTGTTCTTTTATCACCTTTATCAATTTTATCCATATAAAGAGATTAAAGCCGATATCGATTTTGATCATCTACCAGCACAAGACCAGGAAACCATCGAGGAAATTAATCAGGCGGAAGAGGATTTTGTCCAAATCTCTCTCGCTGAAGATGAACTTGAACAAGATGAGAATCCAGAAGATGATGTTCAAATTGAATTTAGCTTTGATCCCGATGAGGACAAGGATAAGCCTGAAAAATAACACGAATAATTGGCTTATCTTATTTTCTTTACGAATATTAAGTCTTTTTAAGTGCCTAATTTTACATCAATTTCTAAGAGATGCCCCCATTACCGGAGTGTTTTACTAATATAATAGTGTTCTATAGCCGATAGGCTATAGGGAGAGATTATAAAGGTAGCATATGTTGATGTATAAATTGGCATTCATAATCCTATTGCTGGTGAATACAGCCTTAGGGACATCAAATCTGGCCATCGCCGGGCAGAGCATAATTACCTATGAAGATTTTGTCCATCTCAATCAAAATCAACAAAAAGAAACCATAAAGCTGGTTCACCAATACCTTATAACATATGAAAAGCTGACTCCTAAGGCGAAGAAAAAAGATAAAAAGAAATATAAAACTTATTCCAAGATTTTTAATTTTTTTATCGCGAGTGCTTATGCTGAAGAATTAGTACCCACAAGTGATGCTATAAGGGACAATATCTGTTTTTACGCTGGTTGGATTTCTTTTAAAACAAGAGATGGGAAATGTACGCACCCCCTCAACCTTGAAAATAATCGTACCCGTTATGAAATCGATAGACTCCCAGGAGATAATGCTAGCGCTATCAAAGATTTTTTTAGAAGGTCAAAACAAAAGTATACGACAGCAACTTCAAATAACAGCTTTACTTCCATTGTCTTCGAAAATGGATCATTTTCTCTGCGCCCTGGTAATCGCAGTTCATGCTCTCAAAAAGGTAAAGTTCTTTGTAATCCAACCATATATGGACATGATCCTAGAGATGGAAGTGATGCTAAACCTTTTTGTGTGGATGGAAATAGCAATGACGGTTTAAATTCATCTCTGTTATGCTCTAAAGCAAGAGATGCGCTTAGCTCGCAATCTGATAGAGACAGATTGGATGCCATCATCTTGTCAAAAGCCCAAGAACGAGCCCCTGACAATGAATTCTTTTATATTTTTAGATCAATGTATGATTCTTGTCTTTGCGCAGGTGACAGACCCAGCTCAGTTCCAGAAGGTGTTGAATTATTTGGCGGGACATCTGACTATGAGTTTGCCAATAAAATGTTTTATCATCGCACCTGTTTTGGAATTATCAATCAAACCAAACAGATCACTGAAGTCTTAACCGGCAATTCAGCCATGTGCTCTGTTCTTTCTAATCGATCTTTATCTGCAGATGAAAATACAGAAAGCTGGTTAGATTTTTTAAGCGCAGCCGATCGCATACTTTTTGATGAACAAAATTATGAACAACAAATTAGCAATCTTATCAGTAGTAGAGCTGGATCTCTCGCTCGATCCGAAGAAAATGCACGAGCTCAAAACGATCTGGATGAAAGAGAAATACGAGATCTCAGACGAGATCATATGGCACAATATCATGAATTAGGTCTCTGCCCTATAGGCAGACAAACAACGACTCCTCTTCAACCTTCCGGGGATGAACCTGCGATCACAACAGCAGGTGCAGATACAAGTGGAGATAATACCGGTGACACACAAATTGGAACAACGACATCTGGCAGAGATGTAGCCGAGTTATCAGATAGTCCTGATACTGAGGGAGATGATACAGACCAGGCGGTAGATCCAGATGCCGATTTTACAATTGTGGCAAACAAAGCTGATAAATCTACATGTGATGGAGCAACTAAATCCATAGTTACAATTACACTTACAGCGAGAGGTGACACTCCAATTCCTAACCCTAGCGATGACCTGGTTACACTTAATGGCGGAACTAAAGTTGAAAGCGCAGCAGGTACACCATGTGAAGAAAGCACTACAACGGAAGAAGGCTCAACTAGTGATGGGGACGATGCTCAGGATGACGGAGATGATGCTCAAAACGATGGAGACGATGATCAAGATGCTGGAGAAGATGCTCAAGATGATGCAGCTGATGCAGGAGATGACTCTCAAGATGATGCAGATGAAGCCGGCGATGATGCCCCAGTTACTGAAGACGATGCTCAAGATACAACCCAAGTTGATGAACAAGACGATAATACACTAGTTGTTTATTATGAGGTGAATAAAGGAGAAACTCCTCAAAACTTAGAAGCAGTAGCTACAATAGAAAGCAAGGAGTACAAGGCAGAAGTTATTATCCCCGCACTTAACTCAGATAATGACGGAGAAGATAATAGTAACGGAGTGGGAGCCGATGAAGAAGATGAAAACGACGAGACGCCATCCCTCGCCTGTTCAGTAAGCCTCAGTCCAACTGACTCAGGTCGCGGTTTAAGGCTAAGCTATAATTTTAATGGAAAAACATATCCAGGAGAAGAGGGAGGAATCCCAGCAGATTATGATGTAAAAATAAAATGGTATGATAGTGCCTTGGGCTCACCGAGTGGAGAAGAAGTTTCAACCTCCACTGCTGGAACACTTGATAGTATTAGCTCTGGAGATGATGATGAAGCGGATGAGTCTGAAGGTGATGAAGCCATCACTCTTATTAGAGAGCAACTCAATGAGAACACGGAAGTCCAAAATGATCTCGTTGATAATTATGATTTCTCACCAAGTGCGCAAACACGTATTGTAGCGGTCACGCTAGAAATATCAAAAGACGGAAATATGGTGTGTAGCTCAGCTGACTCACAATCAAAAGCGGGTCAGGCCCAGAGAGCTGCAAATGATAAACCTGTCACCGTTCCTGGTGCCGTTCGAATGCAAAAAAGTCAAGGCCAAGTTTTAGGTGGGGCGAGATAAAGTTATTCGAACTGATAGCGAACATCGTCAGCATACATAATATGTAGCCTAGGTTCACCTAGATCTGTAATTTCTTGGATAAGCTGTTCTTGATAGTTTGGTTTTAAATGTCCAAGATACACCGGGACATCTTTAGGCATTTTTTTAAGTTCTTCTTTCATGGTTTGAGGAGAATGATGATCACTCAGGTCAGCAACAGTTTGAAGATGATTAGGAAAACTTACTTCGGTAAATATAGCTTTTAAATTTTTATACTTCTTCCCTACTTCCCATATTCTGTCAGTTGCAGCGGTATCCTGAGTAAAGAGAATCGCCACGTCCCCTTTTTCGACAATAAAACCATAAGCGTCCCCTGGATGTTGGACATGTACGGGAACAACTTTGTAGTCTCCCAAAATGATTTCTTTCTCATTATCAATTTCATTAAATTGTATTGTTGGATTTTTTTCTGTTGGTAGTACTGAAAAATCCGGCCAAATAGTATCGTTAAAAAGATGGTCTTTAATCGCCTTATGAACAGTCTTGTGAGAATAAACTTGAAAAGGCTTGCCCTTTAATCCAAAACAATTATCACAAATAAAAGCTAAGTCCTTGGTGTGATCGAGATGAGCATGAGAAATAAGAATATGATCAATCTTTAATTGATCTTCAATATCTAACCCTGATGCAACTGAGCCCGCATCAATAAGGAGTGCATCATCTATGAGATAAGAAGTTGCGTTATAATTTTTAGTGACACCTCCATGCCCACCAATAATTTTGACCTGCATTCTTTGCCTTTATAAGGTTTCAAGATTTTATTGTAAGCGATTTCAATATATTAAGAAACCATAATAAGTTAAAGTTTACGAATTTAAGATTTATTAAATTTATTATAAATATCTTTGGCCGGGACCCCACTAATTTCACTGATGAGTTTACTCAAGAGTTTGGGTTTGGGACCTTTTTCTAGAATCTGTTGAGTCAGTGCAGCCACTTGACTAGAAGTTGTGTTTGAACTGGCTTTGCTCTCATTATGCATCAGCACCACAAACTCTCCCTTATAAACGATTTCATCAAGCATTTGAGAAGCATCACTGCCTTTGAAGCGATAAAAGCTTTCAAACTCTTTGGTCAACTCTCTAGCAACGACAAAGTCATAGTCAGGATACATTTCAGTCAGCTCTTCAAGTGTCGCTCTCACCCGACTTACACCTTCAAAGAATATATGAGTTCCATACTGTTGACCAAATGAGGTGAACTGCGTGAGTTTCTTGCTTTTATCTCGGGGAAGAAAGCCATGGAAGTGAAAGGGTGTCGCAGGAAGTCCTGATAATTCCAATGCCATCACCACGGAACTCACACCGCCCGCACTATAAATACTGATATTATTTTCAATGCATAGTTTGACTAAAGGAAAGGCTGGGTCTGAAATCATAGGTGACCCTGCATCACTTACGAAAGCACAAATATTCTCCTTTAAAGTCTCGAGGATCTTAGTCAAACTTTCAGCAGAACTATGATCATGAAAAGAAAAGACTCCTTTACCCGACAAACTTACTCCGACTGCTTGGGCCAATTTTCTAAAATGACGAGTGTCCTCACAGTAGATAATATTCGCCCTATTAAGAGCTTCAATTGCTCTAGGGGTAATATCTCCTAAATTTCCAATAGGTGTGGTCACCAATGCAAGTGTCCCTTGCTCCATTACTCGACTACTCCTCTCAACGATATTTTTTCCTACTTAGATCACATTGTAATTAGTGCTAGAATTATCTTAAGTTTAACGCCCAGGTTTGGCAAAAAATTAGGAGAAAGAGTATGTCCATGAAGGCCAATATTTTAAGAGATGCTATGGGAAATATCACAGTTCAAATGGAAGGTGATTTAGATTATGAGCATAGCAATCCATTGAGAGATCAATTAAAGGATCTTGCAAGTGAAAATCCACAAGCAAAAATTACAGTTGATCTTGGGGGAATTGATTTTGTTGGCTCATCAGGTATTTGTCATTTTGTTGAAACAGTACAAATCATCAACCAAAAGAAAAAAGAGCATAATAAAATGACTCTGAGTAATGTTTCAAAAGAATTTAAAAAAATCTTTAAACTCTACTCTATTGAGGAAGCAGAAATTATCTGGGATCAATTCGATATGGATAACGACGAAACAGCTCATATGGGCTCTGCTTTTGGAGCGAGACGTAGAACTTTCGAAAACTAAAAACTTCCTTGAAATAAATGGATATAGATGGGCGGAGAAATTTCTCTGCCTTTTTTATTTCCAAGTCGGTAATTATAATACAAGTCTTCATTAATTTCTAAAGCTCGGTTCGGAGATCCAAAGAACCCTCCCTCATCTTCTGGACTTGGAGGAGGAGCCCCAAAGGCACCGCCGCTAGGATCACCATACCCTGGTTCATTATAGCCTGGTTGAGGAAAGCCATCATTAAACCCTGGAGGTGGTTCCTGAGGTTCATAAACTTCTGGAGTTGTATTTTGCCTTCCATGAGTACTTATAACATAGGCACCAAAAGCAATTCCAGCATAAAGACCCAGAGACGCACCCTGAGCAATGGCCCTAGAGTTAGTACCAAATGCCATGGATGCGAAGCCAAGAAGTGCTCCCCCTACAGTTCCATAAGTACAAATAACTAAAAAAGCCTTTGTCTTAGGGGCCATGGCGTGAGCTTTATTCATGGGCATCGCTAACATCGAAATAAGAACGAAAAACAAAATAATCTTTTTCATTACTTAAGGTTAAGTAAGCGGGGGTCTTTTGGCAACGACTTTATAACACGAATATAGCAAGGCGCATTAAAGAGCATTGAAATGAGTTTTCCCGAGTTCTTTAAACGCAAAAGTTGCTGGGAAGAAATCATTTGGGGCGAGTTTTTTACTTCACAAACAATAAGGGTCTTTTTTTCAAAAAAGCAAAGATCTATTTGGCCACAATGCATTTGCCTTAAAAACTTACTGGATATGAGAACTGGTTTTCTATTCTTTCTCAAAAAGCAGCTGTTCGATGCTTCAAGGTAACTACCTTTAGCAGAATTCCTTAACTGATTTAAATGTTCTTCTGTGTATTGGGCTCGGTCCAAGTTCTCTCACTGCTTGTTTGTGATTTTTCGTGGGATATCCTGCATGTTTTTCAAAAGAATAACCAGGGTATTGAATAGCGTACTTGGCCATTTTTTCATCTCTGAAATTCTTAGCGATAATCGAGGCCAATGCAATAGAGGTAAACTTACTATCCCCTTTTATCACAGCTTCGAGCGGAGATGAACTCTCAAAGGTTTTATTTCCATCAATCAAAATGAATGTTTCGGCATCAGTTAAGGAATCTGTAGATGTTTTCATCGCCAGCAAAGAAGCCTGTAGAATATTCATTTTATCAATTTGTAGATGGTCCATCTCTGAGATGACAAAACTCAGTTGGTAATGCTTAAGATGAGTATTATAAACCTTATCCAATTCGAGCTCATGGATATTTATATTTAAGGCATTAAGAATCTCATTTCTTTTTTTTAAGTTGAGTTTTTTTGAATCAGTTATATTGAGATCTTGTAGTTCTAATATAAGATCTGGATCTGAAATTTTTACCGCACATGCACAGACAGGTCCTGCGATAGGTCCTCGGCCGACCTCATCCACTCCAATTATTGATTTGTATTTTTTGAGATAATCTAGATCCATAAAAAAAAAGGCCCAAGTTTGGGCCTTCTCAAATTGATTATATAAACTTTAAATTACTTTTTTGATTTATAATCAGTTTCAATTCTAGCAGCTTTACCAGTTCTCGTTCTTAAGTAGAAATGTTTAGCTCTACGAACTTTACCGCGTTTTTTAACTTCAATTTCTTCAACGTTAGGTGAATGAAAAGGAAATACTCTTTCAACACCATAACCACTTGAAATCTTTCTTACTCTAAAGTGACCATCAGTATTCGTCTTATAGCCTTTCATTGCGATAACAGTACCTTCAAACTTTTGTAGTCTTGATTTGTTACCTTCTGTAATTCTAACAGAAACACTTACTGTATCCCCTGCTTTAAAATCAGGAAATTTTTCAACATTTTGGTTAAAATGTTTTTTGTTCACGACATCTACTAAATTCATATTAAACTCCATAACAACCTACCTTAACCATCACTTGGATTTTATGGGCCAGAGGGGAGGGCATAAATTTTGATTGGGACAGTAATACCAGTAATTTATGTGTGATGTCAACGGGTCAAGTTTAGGCGCGTATATTGCGCAACCGGTCAAGATAGATAGCTACTGCTGACCGAACAGAGAGATGGTTATAATCGTCTTCAGCACTGCCATAAATGGGGGCAAGTTTGTAGTCCGCAAGCTCTAGCGCATCTTGGTGTAATCCCCACCCTGTGCCGAAGAGTAGAACAACCGGTTTCTCACTGGCGATAAGCTCTTGTAACTTAGGGTCGGAGCACTCTCCATCGAAACCTTTAAAATTAGCTCCCGTTGACACAACAAACGGAGAAGTATCATGCTTTTTTGCTATATCTTCCATCATCTGGCCCAGACTTTCTTTGAGCTGAATAAAAGATAAAGCCGATGTTCGATCAGGATTATATGAATTTTCTAAATCTGTATTCCAATGATCTAAAATCTCTTGAACTAAAACCTGCTGTTTTTTTACTGGGGTGATAATAAAATAATTGCTGACTCCATAGGTTCTACAGCTTCTTGCAATATCATGAATATCCAAATTGGTGACAGAAGTGGTTATGACTTCACCTTTTCTTCCTAAAACTGGGTGGTGAACGAGGGCAAGATAGAGCATTTAGACCTTTTTAAAACTCAAAGTAAAACATGTATTATCAAAAGCTTCATTATAGTACAAATCTCCATTATTTCTGGCCATCAAATTTTTAGAAATAGATAGGCCCAGCCCAGTCCCCTTACCTGCTTCTTTTGAAGTATAAAAAGGATCAAAAATTCTATAAACTTGCTCACTAGCTATACCGTTACCAGAATCCAGAATATGAATATAGTCATAATTTTCATCAGTTGTTTCAATTAGTTTAATCCACTTTTCACCTGGGTTATTTTCTATGGCATCGATAGCGTTATTAACTAAATTTAAAATAACTTGTTCTATTTCTCCCCTATCTGCAAAATAATAGGTTCCCCTGAGTTCTACTTGATAGTCGATGGATTTTAAATGTAAACGGTGAAGAACCAATGTTTTTATTTCTTCGAGCGCATCGGTAATCTGAAAAGAGCTAAACTCGGTTTCATCTTTGATACGAGACAAATTTTTCATACTTTGAATAATCTTATTTATTCTGTCCGTTGATTTTTTGGCAGAAGCAACGAAATCAGCGAGATCATCTTCATTATAATTCTTCTTTGATACTATCTCTTCAAGTATATCGACTCGTCCTCTTAGAAGTGACAAAGGATTATTTATTTCATGTGAAATCCCTGCGGCCATTTCACCGAGGCTAGCTAAGCGAGCAGATTGTATGCTTTTTAATTTTTCAGTTTGAAGTTCTTTTTCTAATTTCAATTCCGTTTGTGCACTTATACTCACATATTCAGCAGTACGAACGGTTCGGTTAAATACTCTTATAAGTAATATTGAATATAATATAAATAAGACCTGAAGGATGACAAACCAGATAAAATATTCTTTTTGTTCAATCAAGGTTTTGATAATCAAACAAGTAATCATTAAAAATATATAGCAAATGGAAGTTCGTTCAAAGGCCAACGTTGCAAAAGCTCCCCCTACGCTAATACCTATAAGAAGAGTGATAAAAATATAATTAAGAGTGAGATCCGAAACTCCTAACATAAAAAAACTGACTGCTCCCCAAGTGAGTGAAGTCGACACAGCGGTAAAAGTTAAAATCTTTGGCCAAAAACTCAATGGAATGAACTCGACTCTTTTTTTAAAAATATAAGTGCAAATAAACTCTTTGATTCCTGATAAGTATACAAATAATAACCAAAGGAAAATCATATTGTTGCCGGTCTCTGCCAGGTAGATGAAAGAAAAAAAAGTTCCCGAAAAAATACTTATCAAAGACCCCTTATAAAGGACATTGTAAATAGAACCCAAACGTAATTCTTCAATATTTTGAGGAAATTCTTCTGCTTTCATCATCAAGGAGTTTGGGGAAAAGTGAGAATAAAGCTGGTGTGTTTAGAATTCGGATTATAATTAAGATCACCATTATTTCGTTTCATGAGACTCTTCGATAGAGAAAGCCCAAGGCCCGTTCCCTTACCGACTTCCTTAGAGGTGTAGAAAGGGTCAAACATTCGGCCCAAGGTTTCTTCAGGTATACCATGCCCAGAGTCTGTTATAGTAATATAATTATTTTCATCATCCCAACTCTCAGTGATTTTGATCCATTTATTTTCCTCGTCATCACAAACAGCATCTATAGCGTTATTCACGAGATTCAATATGACTTGAGCAATTTCGCTTCTGTCGGCATGATAGGTCATATCTTTGAGATCTAATTCGCATTCAATATTTTCTAATTCTAATCTATGGGAGACAAGTGTTTTGATTTCTTTTAAAACGGTATCAAGTTTGAATGATTGAAATTCACTCTTATCTTTAATTCTCGAAAGATTTTTCATACTCATGATGATATTGCTGATTCTTTCAGTTGATTGTTTTGCAGAGTCTAAAAACTCTTCCAAATCCTTACTAGACATTTTCTCGTTTTGGTAAAGATCATCCAGCATATCTACTCTTCCACGCATAAGAGAGAGAGGGTTGTTTATTTCATGGGATATCCCTGCAGCCATTTCTCCTAAACTCGCCAGCCTAGCAGATTGAATACTTTTTAATTTTTCAATCTGCAGTTGGTTTTGAAGATGCAATTCATTTTTTGCTCTAAGGCTAGCCATCTCTGCATTGAGAACGGCCTCGCTAAAGGTTTTTATCATTTTGAGACAATAAATAATAAAAAGAAACTGAAGCAAAACAAACCATATAAAATAATCATGCTGCTCAATTATTGTTCTTAACGACAGAGAGCTAATCATAAGTAAGATATAGACATAGGATATTTTTTTTATTGCAAGAGTTGCTATGGCCCCTCCTACACTTATACCAATAAGCTGGGCCATATAGATTCCATTTAGAGTTAAATTTTCTACTCCTAACATCATAAAACTTTGAAAGCTCCAGGCCAATGAAGTTAATACGGCACCAACTGACAAAGTCTTTTTCCAAAAATATTCTGGGTACTTATTTAAGCTTTTTAAAAAAGTACGGCTTGAGAATATTTGATAAGCTCCTGCAAGGGAGATAAAGGTAATCCAAATCCAAATTAATCTCGATTGAGTTTCTTGATAATAAAAATAACTGAAAAAAAGGGCTGATATAATACTGATCAATGAGCCTTTAGGTAATTCCTGATAGACTCTTTTGATCATCTCGGTCTGTGAATATTGACACAATTGAGCCTCATTCATACTTTCATCTTTTTAGGAAAAACAACCGTGAAGCATGTATTTTGAGCTTGATCATTATAGTAGAGCTCACCTTGATTTCTATTCATTAAGTTTTTTGACAACGATAAACCTAGACCGGTCCCCTTACCGACATCTTTAGAAGTAAAGAAAGGAAGAAATAATTTATCTGCAATATCTTGAGGGATTCCACTCCCAGAATCTATAACATGAACAAGATATTCATTGTCTTTTTCTTCTGATTTGACCTTGATCCACAAAGGGTGGTCTAAGGATTCAATCGCATCAATGGCATTATTAATAAGATTGAGAAAAACTTGAGAGATTTCACTTTTATCGGCAACTACATTAAAAGCAGACATTTCGATTTTTAATTCAATCTGGTATTGTTTAAGTCTATGAATCACGAGAGTTTTCACATCTTCTACAACATCAATAAGTTGAAATTCACTATACTCAACTTCATCTTTCATGCGCGAGAGGTTTTTCATACTTTGAATAATTTTATTTATCCTGTCAGTGGATTTAATTGCTGATTTTAAAAACTCATCAATTTGATTGTTCTCTAAATCCATTTGTTCACTCATATCTTTGAGCATGTCTATCCGTCCCCGTAAAAGAGAGAGAGGGTTATTTATCTCATGAGAAATACCGGCGGCCATCTCACCTAGGCTCGCAAGTTTAGCTGATTGTATGCTTTTTAATTTTTCTTCTTGGAGTTGTTTTTCAAGAGCGAGTTGTTTCTCTAACCTCACAGAAGATAGCTCTGCTTTATAATAAGTTCGACTAAAAATCGTTAGCATCCGAGCACAGTAAAATACAAAAAGAGTCTGAAGGGCAATATACCAAATATAGTAATCTTGTTGCTCAATGAGAGTTCTGATCATAATCGATGCAACCACAATAACAATATAGAGGATTGCTGTTTTCTCAAAAGCAATATTGGCAAAGGCTCCTGCCAGAGCCACGGCCAAAACGAGAGTGATATAAACATAATTTAAAATAGCAACATCCACCCCTATCATTACAAAACTAAGAATGGCCCAAGAAAGTGCAGTAAAAAGTGAGCTTAAGCTATGAATAACTTCCCATTGCTTTAGAGAGGCTTTCAATTTTTGCTTACGATAGAGATGAGTCACTATAGACTCTATAATTGCAGCTTTAAATATGAGAATGATCCAAATTAAAATTTTAAAGTGTTCAACATCTTCTTTGAGTAAAAAACAAAAAAACAGCGCAGCCATAACGGACATAAAAGCCGCTGTATATAATTCACGAAAAGTAACATCGAGTCTTTTGGCACGTAAATAGGCGGTGAGTTCTAGCTCATTCATCTTGTTTTAAATCTTTTCTAAAACTTTCCGTGAGTTCTTTTGCTGATTGCTTTTGAAAGTCAGCAATTTTTTTGTGGTGACCACTTTTGAGTGCATCAGGAACTTCCAGGCCTTCAAAGACTCTGGGCCTGGTGTAGAGTGCATGTTCGAGAGAGTTATTAAAAAAAGATTCATTAAGCGCTGACTGCTTGTTCCCTAGGACTTCTGGAGCGAATCTTAAAGATGAATCAAGTATTGTCATCACAGCTAATTCCCCCCCTGTTAGTATAAAGTTTCCAATCGAAATATGTTGATGAACATAGCGTTGTAAAAAGCGCTCATCAATTCCTTCATAGCGTCCGCATATAAAAACCAAATCTTTGGTTGAATTACAACTTAAATAAGTTTTAGCGAATTCTTTAGCTTGAGGCTGATCCCATGTTTTTCCCCGAGGGCCAGGTGCAATGATATGAAGTTCATCCATAAAGTTTTCTTGATGATAGCCTCCTGCCTTAACCACTCCTTCTACAAGCGCGTTTTTAAGTACATCAGGTCTCATAACCATTCCTGTACCTCCCCCAAAAGGAGAGTCATCCACACCTTTAAAACCTTTGTCACAAAACTTAGGTATAGAAACAGGAATAAGTTCAAACAAGATATCTTGACTCCGTTCACCTCTCATGGCCGAACCGATGACTCCAAACTCTACAAAAGACTTAAAGTAATCTTCAAACATGGTGAGTATCCAAATTTTTCTGATCAATCCATCACCTCTGGTTCAATTAAAACAATCATCTTTTTTTGAAGATCAACCTTGGGAAAAAAAGCAGAAACATAGGGAAGCTCAATGGTTTTGTTTTTTAATCTCATCTTTAAAATAGTTTGAACTCCATTATCATATTGAGCGGTCACTTCCCCTAAATGCTCTTCTGCTTCATTGACAACAGTTAAGCCGATTAAATCTGTAACATAAATTTCATCTTCTGCTGCTTCAGGAAAAAGCTCTCGAGGAAAAAAGATATCAAAAGGAAGTAACTCCTCTACTTGATTACGCTCATCTATTCCTTCAAGATAGCATATCGTTTTATTCCCAAAATGTATATTCCTAATAGAATAAATTTTACCATCCTCAGGTAAATTACTTTTTTTATCTCTAGGCCTTAAAGTCACTTCGCATTTATTTGAGAGAACACTATTATCAGTGTTGAATAGTTTAAATTGAAAGCCCCCTTTTATACCATGGGGCTTATTACACATACCTAAATGAATTAAATTATTATTTGTCATTTTCTTCACAAAAAAAAACCAATGTTACATTGCTGCTCCATTGGTTTATTTCACTCTTTAAATTTTTATATATATTTTTATTCGATGATTTCTAGAACTGAGCGTTTTCTTAACTTAGTAGAAGCCGCATTAAGAATGGTTCTAAGTGCTCTTGCAGTTCTTCCTTGTTTACCGATAACTTTTCCAAGGTCTGACTTGTCTACTTTAAGCTCAATCACAGTCGTCTGCTCACCTTCGATTTCATTCACTTCTACTTCATCTGGCATATCAACTAAAGCTTTGCCTACATACTCGATTAAGTCTCTTAATTCACTCATAACACCTGCTTTGTTAAGATTTTTTCTATCTCTTTAATTTTACACAGGAAAATAATTATCGCAAAATTTTTTTTATTAAAATTTTACGCCGTGCTTCTTAAGTAAAGAATTTACTGTGTCAGAAAGAAGTGCACCTTTATCAACCCATGCTCTAATTCCTTCAGTATTGATATCCTTAAGATTTTCTTCACCTTTTGGATCGTACTGACCTAATTTTTCTAAGAACTTACCATTTCTAGCGTCTCTAGAATTAGCAGCAACGATTGTGTAAATTGGACGGTGAGTTCTACCACCACGTTGTAATCTGATTTTAACCATCTATATCTCCTATGGGATTCAAAATATCTAATTTAAGCGAATATTTTTAATTCATTACATCATTAAAGTCAATAAACTTAGAAGAACTTTGAGCCAAATTGGCTTTTCTTCTTGCCGCCCTTCTTCTTTTTACCTTGTTTTTGCCCTTGTCTAAATCCTGGCATAGAAGGCATACCTGGTATATTAGGCATAGCTCCGCCCTTCATCATCCCCATCATATTGATCATCATCTCTGACATTTGCTCAAACTTTTTAATAAATTCACGTACATCCTTCTCAGTAGTTCCACTTCCTCTGGCAATACGATCAATACGTGAAGGGTTTAATAGCTTATGATTTTCTCTTTCTTTCTCGGTCATCGAGTTAATCATAACTCTCATTTTCTTCATTTCATCTTCAGCAGGAGAAAGATCTCCTACTTGTCTGAGCATCCCTCCCATTCCTGGAATCATTTTTAGGATTGATTGCATGCTTCCAAGCTTATTAATCTGGTCCATCTGAGAAATAAAATCATTGATAGTGAATTTCTTTTTCTCAAGACGCTTCATGACTCGTTCAGCTTCTTTTTCATCAATTGATTCTTGAGCTTTTTCAACGAGAGAGACCACATCTCCCATGTCTAGAATTCGCTTGGCCAAACGATCAGGATGAAATGGCTCAAGCTCTTTCATCTTTTCACCAACAGAGATGAACTTTATAGGTACGTTGGTCACATAACGAATAGAAAGCGCAGCACCACCTCTGGCATCTGAGTCCATCTTTGAGAGGACAGCTCCAGTGAGACCAATTCTTTCATCGAAAACTTTGGCCACATTCACTGCTTCCTGACCCGTCATGGCATCCGCCACCAGAAGTACTTCTGGGTCTTTAAGAGAATTTTTTACGTCTTCCAGCTGACCCATCAACTCTTCATCAACTTGCAAACGTCCAGCGGTATCGACGATGACAACTTCTTTGCCGAGCTTTTTGGCCTCTTCCATTCCAGCTGCGACGATATCTTTTGGCAGCATGGATAGATCTGAATCAAAATAATCAATTTGCATATTCTTGGCATGAACGATGAGTTGATCTTTAGCCGCAGGCCTGAAGTTATCTGCAGGAATAAGATAAATATCTTTTTTCTTTTTACTTTTTAAATAGAGAGCAAGTTTCCCAGTAAAAGTGGTTTTCCCCGCACCGTTGAGTCCTACAATTAAGATCGGATTTAGGGGGCGCGAGAGTTTAAGCTCTACATGCTCCTCACCCATGAGTTTGGTGAGTTCATCATGCATGATTTTAGTGAACTGCTCACCTGGATTTACTCCGCGGATAACCTTTTCACCCATCGCCTGTTCTTTAACCTTGGCTACGAATTCTTTCACGACTTTAAAGTTAACATCAGCTTCAAGAAGTGCTGTTCTGACTTGTTTGAGAGTATCTTCGATATTAGCTTCAGTGATTTTGCCTTGACCGGTCACGTTTTTAAACGCGTCATGAAATTTATCACTCAAATTATCAAACATTTTGTATCCTTAGTTTTAAGCTAGAAAATCGATCTATATTAACAGGGAAGATCAAAATTTCAACTCTTTACACATTAAGTCATTTACGGTATCCACTCTCCATGCAAAAAAAGAAATTTTCACCCAAGCTCCAGGCCAAGATTGACTCGCTAAAATCTAAGCGCGAAGCTATCCAACTTGGAGAAGTTTCCTTCGCTTCCAAAGTTCTTCTTGCTCCTATGGCAGGTATTTGCAATGCCCCCTTTAGACTTCTCATGGAAGACCTAGGAGCTGGTGGTACTGTCAGTGAACTTATTTCAGCTAATGGAATTAACCATGGTAATGATCGCACCCTTAGCATGCTGGAACTTGATGAACGTGAAGAGCATGTGGGCATCCAATTATTCGGTGAAGATACCGAGTCTATGGCCAAAGCAGCAGAAGTGGCGCAAAGGTATAACCCAAAATTTTTAGATATCAATATGGGCTGCCCCGTTCGTAAAGTTGTCACCAAAGGAGGTGGCTCGGCCTTAATGCGTGATCCTGAGTTTCTAGGACCTTTTTTTGCGGGTATTCGTAAGGCCATCAATATACCTCTCAGTATAAAAATTAGAACTGGTTGGGATGCTGAAAGCCTTAATGCTGAAGTCATAGAAAAAATTGCTTATAACGAAGGCATTGAATGGGTGGCGATTCACGGTCGAACAAGAACCCAGCAATACACCGGATTTGCTGATTGGGATTATATTGAAAATATTGCAGAAAATTCAATTCTTCCCATCATTGGAAACGGTGACCTACACCAAGCTTATCAAGTCCAAAATAGATTACAACAAACTAAATGTGATGCCCTGATGATTGCCAGAGGATGTCTGCGAAATCCGTTTATATTTTTAGAAGCTTTTAATGAAACTCCTGATCAAGTCTCCCTTTTTGATGGCAGTGATTATTTTGAAGTCAGCGAGCGGCTTTATGATTATATGCTGGAGACATTTGATAATCCTCGAATTCAACTAACTCAAATGAGAAAGCTTATTGTATGGTTTGCCGCCGGCTTTCCCAGTGCCGCTAAATTTCGCTCCAATATGTTTGCTTCAAAAGATCTAGATGAGGTGATGCAACTCAGTCAAAACTTCTTTATGGGATTGGGAGATCGCCCAAAATATATCAACTATAACGAAGTCTTTATGAACGGTGGTCATGGCTAAGTGCTTGAATTAGCGGAAAAACCACCTTTTTTACTCAGCTAAAACATTGTCATAACCGATAATTAAGTGATGCAAAAGTTTATAACTTTCACACTTATATTTAGCGTATTGGGAGCGAGTGCTTTCGCCGAGCCAACTTGTGATGAACTTCGCAAAGATCTCTTGGCCCTCGAGTATAAAATTCAGATGAGTACCTTAGAAGAGTGCCCGGAAGGTTCTGAGGGTGGCTTTTGCCAAAGAGGTGGTAATAATAACTTCACTCTTCAATATTATGGCAATATAGAAAACGATTATAATAAAGCCTTAGCAGAATTAATCCTAGCTCAAGGTTTAAAAGCCATATCAAATACTATCACTGGTAGTTATAATTCTATAACTGCATTAAATGAAACAAATATTGATCAAGCGACTGAGTATATTAATGTACTAGAGCGAAATTTAACCAAAGCAGAGATGCTCGAAAAAGCCATGGTACCAGTTACTCGACCTGTAGAAGCTGGGGGTGTAGATAGTACTGATGAGGTTAGTTTTTTAAGTAAATACAGAACTTATATCACTGAAAATATATCGGAAGGCGATTTTAAAATACAGATTCGGGAAATCTGCAACACTCAAGTAGATTCAGACGGAGAGTTATGCTCATATCTCAAAAACAATATCTTTAATGATCAAGCTAATGATGATTTTTTAGAAACATTACGAGGCTTTTTTATTGCTGATCATAATTCCAGAAAATTTCAAGATGAAGATCCTGAAGATGACTATTGTAGATTTAGAAATTACTTACTTATAGGTCAAAATTCTGAAGCAGAAGCAGAAGAAGATGATGGTAATGACACGACTGAAGACTGTCACAGAAGAGATGGACTAACGGCTTCTGAGTTTCGTGAGCTTAACTTTGGTCAGAGCGGTAACGTTGAACGTCCCATGGAGCGAATGAGAAATGCAATCGTTCGCTTTAACCAAGAAAATTTATCTCCAGAACTTAAAGAAAGAAGAACGAGAGAAGTATTTGAAGCTGATAAAGTACTCGACCCAATTGATGTTACTTATAGCAATATGAATCTAGATAGTAATTATCAGTCGATGTCTGAGTTTATGCAAAGACATTTTAAAGAACCATTAGATAATCTTAAAGTCGACCCAACAGATAGAGTTGTTTCAGAGATTTGGAAAAATAATCTCGACAATATGATTTCTGAATATGAGAACAAAATTAAGGTGTTTGATAAAGGTCGAGATGTCTTGACCACTAAAGGAATATCTGAACATGTCGCCGATGATCAGGGTGGACTTAATGCAGACCGACTACAAAGAACTTTTTCTCAAGTCCTAGGTAAATTAAATTCTGCTCGTGAGTGTTATGACAGACCTACCCTTTTAGCAAAACAAGAATGTTTAAATAGTGTAGATGAATGTATCTCAACACCAGACCCAAATAATCCTGCCCTCAATATTTGCGGAACTCTCGAAGAGAAAAGACGTGCAGTCGCAGATGCCAAAAGAAAACTAGATTTTTATAATCAAGGTCAGCCCTTTCAAAGACTCAAAACACTAAAAGGACTAACCCTCAATAGTCTAGAGAGAGAAGGGTGCCATCAAGAGAACGATAGGAATCTACTTGAAAATAAACAATTTGCATGTGATCGAGATCTAAATGTCGATCCCTCTCAGCAGTTATTATCTTTAGGTGATGAACTTGACAATATTCAAATTAGGATCGATCAGGAATGGGTCGAACAAAGTCTACTTAGACCCGGATCAAATGCTTTAGAAACTTTCCAAACTGACCGTGATGAATTTATGGCCAGAGAATGTGCCGGTAATCGAACAGAAGAAAGTGTGACGAGAAATTATCTTGAAAACACATGCCGATTTTTTGAAGCGCGAAGGGAAGATCGAAGAGAATATGATCGTGAGCTTCGAGAGCGAGAAGAAAATCGAGTCGCCGCTCAAAGACGTGCACGAGCGATGCGTATGAGTCGAAGTTATACGCTAGGAGAAAGTCGAAGAAGTGGTTTAGCTATTGGTGCCACCAGTGCAGCAACCACTCTAGTAGGACATATTCCTACTCTGACTGCGACTTATCTTCAAGGTAGACAGGTCAAAGATACTCGCGAGCAAGTGTACTCGTATATTGCAGCTCGAGAGCAACAGCGGGTGGATCAGATGGAAGCCCTGCAAGCTTGTCAGGCCAATCCAACAACTGCTTGTGGAGCTTTTCGCTATCAACAATACAATGCTTATCAATTCCAACTGGCGCAAACTGGTTTTAATGGTATGACAAATTTTCAAGCTGGAATGGGAGGAAGCCAATTTAATAATCCAGGTAACCCCTATAGCTTTAGTTTTTCAACTAATACTAACCCCTCACTCAACCTCACCAACGACAATACTTCCGCTTTTGGAAGCTTTGGTAATACCTCTACAACTGACTCAACTACAGGGCCCGCAAATGGGGCCACTCCTTTTAGTTTCTGACCACTTCTGTTGGTCATTAAATTATCTTTCTTTAATATTGCGAAAAATTAAGCACCTAAGTTCTATAAATCTCAATAACTTACAAGTCATCTGCTGAGGCTAGGAAGAAAGCTCCCTATCCCCTTTATAATGGGGTAAGGGTTCAAAATGATTTAACTTTCATCCGATAAAGTGATGAGGGAATTAGGTATAATGAAAGTTTTATTAGTACTCACATTCTTATTTACTTTAAGCTGTATGCCGGAGCAGGCACAGATTAGAGATGTTGAAAGTTCAGGTCAGGGTTCGACAACTGACCCTGATGAAATCACAGATATTTCTTTTGATTCTAATTTTAATTTTCCCATTCGCTGGAATAATAGTGGGCTTAACTCTGAAACTCTCACCATCAATGTTGATAATTCTAAAAGCGTTTATATCTTAGGTGATTCCGTTCATGATTATCTGTTAAACGATACTCATTTTGAAAGAGTTTATTGTATGGAAGTTCGGTTTGAACAATCGAGTTCAACTTCCCCCAAAATACTTCGCTATAAAGTTATCCCATCAAAAACGACAAATTTTTTGAAAGGTTCAACCACTAAATATTTTAGAGCTCAGCTTAATAACTCTATTGGTAATGATCTCTGTTATAAGTCAACGGAAGAAATTGTGAATAATGTTTTGACCACCTTACCTGCCGGCGACACCAATTTTGATGGAGTCACCAATGCCAGTGATAATGGCATAGTCTATCATCCCAGCAATGCTTGTCCTGAGTGCCAAAACTTTTTAGTGAGTAACAAAATCAGTTTTTATTATCTTGATCAAGGAATATCATCGCTGACTTCAGATGATGTCCTTCGCCAAGTGGGAACAGACTTAGATATCTCCCCTCTCAGTTTTAGAATTGATATGAATTCAAGCTCAGACAATGGATCAAGTAGCTGTAGCAATAATTCTTGTCAAGCGGAAGGCTTTGACTGTTGCGTGTCTGGACAATGTGTAAATGAAAAGTCGATTAAAATTTCTGGAGTGCAAGCGGATCCCAATGGTTTTCTAAGCGCCGAAGAAGAGAAATTTATTGATACGAACTGGTATAAAAAATACCCTCAATTTTATCATATATGTTTAGAACAAGTTCCTACTGATAACGATGGTTCTGATGATAGTGATGAAGAAGACGACACGGAAGCGGAAGCTGAAGAACGGCTAGCAGATCTTATCTTAGACTATCAATGTGTTGAAGAGCTGATTACAAACTCAGAGACTGATCCTTTTCATAGCAACCCTAACACTTCTGCGAGTTATTCAGTTTGTAACTCTACCCCAGATCTAGACTACACCTCTGTTATGAAAAGACTGTACACGAATTGTGGTTGTAGTGAAAAAAACGATTTGGATACCATGGTAGAAATTTGTCCTGCCTATACCTACTCACCTAGCTTTCAAACCGATAGTAATGGTAATACAACAGACACAATTATAGCGATTAATTGTGTGACTCCTGAGCCCGATAAAACTCCGCTTCCCTTCCAAGACTTAGAAGTGTTTGTGAATGCAAAATCCGCTCCCCATAGATTTTTCGACACCAAAAATAAGGAGATTGATCCTTTTGAAAGTCTACCTAGTGGTGCAAGTGGAGAGCAAGAGGGTGAAGAGTTTCAATACTTAGATGATTTTTTTATTTTTCCTAAAAACGGTGAATTTAATATGAACTCACTGCTTGGACAATTTAAAACGGATCTCTCTGGGGCATATCCTGCAAAAGTGGTAGATGTTGAATTCGATAAACAATATATTATTTCCACTCTAGAAGGTTTTCTTTCCTCTTGTCCTTCTTGTGCTAAGGACTCTTGGTTTGGTAATTTTTCTTTCGCTCCTGCTGTAAGTGGTGGAGTCGGACTTCGAGCTGTTGGTTTTACAACTCGAAGAGATACGTATGTAAGTAACACCACTCTTGGTAACTATGAAGATACAGCTTTTGGAAGGGCCTGCTGGTTACCGCCAACCATGCTCCCCTACACTCACACTGAAAATGCTGATGACCAAGAGCAAAGATTAAATAGATTAGAAGCTCAGGCAGCTCTTTATATCAATGGTTACCAAAAAGATTGGTATGGATTTAATCGCGGTGCTCTCATTGGCTCTTTTGATGGAGTCACCTGGTTTGCCATAGGGAAAGGTCGCATTGTGAAGGCCACCTCTAACAAACTCTATCTGGCGATCAATGCTCCTTTTGCTGATCTCGCCAATGCTACTAATCATAAAGTTGCCGTGCAAGAATATGACTTTGGTTCCACCGGGGCCATCTACGACTATGCTAATGGTTTAGAGATTAACGATTCCGCTCAAAATGAAGCTGGAAGCTGTCAGCAATATCATGAATGCGAAGTCGATGCTGATTGTATCACCAAACTTGGATGGGAATATTCATGTGCAGATGTCACTTATATGCAAACCAAATGGCCTCGATTTGAAGCACTTGGAGCTTCTGAAATTGCGAATTCGAGTAAGACAGGAACCATTGTTGATTTTCTACAACAGGCCACTCTTCCCCCAGACAGCGGGACTAAGAGATGTGTTTATCGAGGAGCTGGAGCTCCCTGTCGAGTGGACTATGAAAATATAAGCGACGCGGGGCTGAGAAAAAATCTTACCTGTGCTCCTAATTTTTTCTGTGCAGAATTAAACACAGCGAACTTTAATACCGAAGTCGCCCGCTATGCTAAGCCACTGGATGAGCTCCTAGAGAGCCCCAATCATTTTTACGGCCAAGAAGCAAATATACTGGGAAGACCTAAGCACTATATTAATACAGGTAATTTATCCACTCTCCCTGAAGATGTTCAAAATACTCTTAAAGAAAACCTGCTTCTCACTGATGCGAGTGCAAGTGGAAACCTAGGGATTTGCAGGCCTGGAAAGAAACTTCCTAGCTACACCACAGCGATTGATACTAATGATTGGGAACCAAGCAAGCAACATGCTACTGCTGACCCTGAAAAACGTACAGATTTTATTTCTCAAATTGCGGGGTGTAACTCTGCCCTTTATACTGATCTCCGCTATAGCTCATGCCCTATCCTCGATGAAACCGGTGAATATGTGCATACCCAAGATGAATTTATTGCAGACAATTTTGAACCTGCAGACTCTGGACTCTCACTGACTCAAAAAGAAACAATACTTTTTTATAGTGGAGCGCAAAATGCTTGTAGCTTAGAGAACCTGAGCTCAAGTGTGTCTCTTACCACCGCTACTTCAGCAGATAGTCTTAAAGACTTTTCTGGTTTTAAAACCATTGAAGCCTTCCCGCTGAACAGCTCAAACGCTGTCATTGAGCCAAGTCTCGCTCGGGATGCCTGCCTCAGAAAGCCAGGAGCGGTCTGTCATACTGATCTTGATTGTTCTCCTAACAGAATGATGGCCAATGCAGCGGATTTAGTTGATGGGGAATTTTTTGGAAATGAGGCGGAAAAAGCTTATTACGAAGAATTTTTAGTTTGTGGTCAAGCCGAAAGTGAGCCTAGTGAAGGTCATTATAATTTTAATACCTATGCTATAGAAAATAATAGATGCTGCCGTCCCATCGGAGAAACCATAAGTATGTATACAGAAGACTCGCCTAATGCTGACGAATCCCAAGGTCTGCGTACAGATGTTTTCGGTTCCTATTATCCCAACGAACCCAGTCGTTACTCACGCTACGCCGCTGCCAATAATTCTGTTGATAATTCAACCAAAGTGGCTAACGGAATCGTAAGACCAAGTGCTAATACAGAAAATACGAACGGAGATAAATTTTTAGATAATGCTGTCAGTATCACTCAAAATCTCCAATGGGAAACCATTCATAACACTGCTGCTAAAACTTGTTGCGGGGGTTCTTGGGTACGCACCTTTGCAGATGGAACAAACGATTGGTCTCGAAATAGATTGCGATTAAGTGTCGAAAATTTTAAGTGCCTTAACTACAACACCCCACTTCTACTCACTGATGAGCCTGAAGACTATGGGATAAGAGAAACTCAATTAGACAATGATCGCGTTCAGTATTGCAGTGATCCAACCCTTGTCAATGGTGGGTGTGCAGAGAAACCATCCGGGGCGATTAATAGTTTAAGTGATGGAAACATCAAACCAAAAATTGATACCCGTTCCACCAAGATGATTCTTGATACGGACCCGGAAATCATGGCCAATATGTGGCCTGTAAATCAATGGGCCTATTACACTCTTCTCGCGCAAAATGGAGAAGTTGATCCCCTTAATGCACCTATGGTTATGGACTGGACAGATGAAGATAAAATCGACGCCAATAGAAGGTTTATAAAAACGAAACTTCCTTCTTTTGTAACTCCCTCAGATCCAAGTACAGATCTGGCTGATATTACGATCTCTCTAGAGGACCCGTCTTCTCCTGGAAACTACATCGCGTGTAATGAAGTTATTCCAGCGAATGGCTCTTATGCTTGTGGGGATGGAAATACAAATACTTTTGCTGGACTTTGCGACGATACTCCTCAAGCATCCAATACACCATTTCAAGGAGTGGCCTGTGCGGGTACCTGTTGCTTTGCTTATGATCCTGATACGCGAAACTTAGGAATTGCTTACAATAATATTATTTCAGATGATGCTAATAACTACGGTGAGGAAGAGAATTATTACTCGGCACGGATAGAGTGGTATGCTCCAGGAACAGCTGCTTGGGAATCTATTGCTCAAAATAGATTGGGTGGGAATGTTGAGTCCGAAGACCTTCTTCCCCACCGAAGATCAAGTACAGGTGGTTCGGCACTCTACTATCTAGAACGACTCTCTAAGCTTGAGTATCTAGGAATTCCTCAAATGGTTTACGAGCCGGTTTACTGTAATGATAACTACCAAAATTTAGTTCCTGGAATATTTGAAGAAGTCTCTTTTGGACAGAAATTACAAACCGTAGCGGATTTTCTTAATCATTCAAAAACTTTTGTAGATAGTAACGCGGCTTCACCGTGGCAAAATGATACAACTCTAGACTCAGATATTAATGCGAGTTCACTCAATCAAAGTTTAGTGGCGACTCAAGAGCTTATTTCTCACCCAGCAATTTTTTCTGATCATGAGTTTAAATGTTGTTTAGAATTAGGAACACCAACCCTTAATCCGACAATGTGTTGTAGCGGTGTTGGAAAGGAAAGTGATGCTCCTCTGGATGAAATAACGAGAAGAGCACAAACATGGTATACATGTGCCCTACCAGCTGGGACTGATTTAAATGTTTATTTTAATAAATTTGTGTCTGGTGAAGGTCTAAGTGATACCTATACAGAAACTGTACTAGACAATGCAGACTTTGATGCAAGAACAGGGGAACCAATCTTAACCACTGATGTAGTGAAGAAGCTCACAAGCCTTGGAGAAGACTTCTGTGCCTCAGGACAAACCCGTAGAGGGGCAGCTTTTGGTAACTTTGAAGCAAAGCCATTAGGACCGCTCAGAGATACGTTTGGGGTTAGAGATGAAGCCCACTACACTATTGTTGATAGCATCTTTGATTTTGGATCTATTAATAATCAAAATGTTGGCTTTGTCTTTTTCGATGCTGGCATGAGATGGAATCATCATGTGTATTGTGACACTGAATAATTTTGAAAATTTTACATTAAAAAGCTAATATAAAAAATGAAATTTTACGGAAGAGGTTGTAAATGTTAGGGAAAGACATGTTTAAACTTGTTTTATGCTTATTTATAGGAATGAATGTTCAAGCGGCAGAGCTTAAAGTTCTCTCATGGAATGCTTATATGCTGCCTAAGATTGCTAAAAAGACCTTTCAAAACACACGTGCAAAATTGATTGCCAATCACGATACGATGAAAGAATCTGATATCATTATGTTTCAGGAAGTCTTCACTAAAAAAAGCTTCAAGATAATCAGTGAAGAATTATTAAAAACTCATCCCTATCATACAGGAAAACCATTTCGTAGCTTCTTTAAGCCAATCAACTCTGGTCTGGTCATTTTTAGTAAATACCCCTTATCTGATATAAGATTTAAGCTCTATAAGGGTATGGCCCATGCTGATTTCTTCAGCTCAAAAGGTGTGCTTATGGCCACGGCCACCCTCCCAGATAATCAAAAAGTACGGCTTGCTACCACTCACTTACAAGCCCAATCTGGTGAAAAATATACTCGTATCAGAAGTAGACAACTTGAAGTCATAAGAAAGTCACTCTTTGAGGGTTATGCAAATGATGACCTCCCCCTGATCTTTGGTGGTGATTTCAATATCAGTCATCACAGTCCCCTGCATGAGTATTTTTGGGATTTTATGGACTTTCATGGTGCCGAATACCTAAAGCCACAAGGTAAACTTATCTGGTCAGCAGAGTATGCTACAAATGATATGCTTAAATGTTTAAGTGATAATACAGACAAACAAAAATGGATTGATTTCGTTTTTCTACATCCTAAAAAATCAAATCTTAAAATGATTGACTTCCAAATCCACAATTTCACTGGAAGCTATGATCTGTATGAGACTGGTGAGAAGAGCGAATATTCACTCTCCGATCACCATGCAGCAGAAGCTACTATTTCATTATAAAATTTTTTAGTATTTTACACTACATCCATAAGGACGAGTTTTTTGCGGGTTAGGTTTCTGACCTGCAATAACTCTATTCACCGCATTCAATGCATAGTTATCTGCTTTAGGGATATCAGCTTTATTGGCCGAAGAAATGGAATCCATTGCTCCAACATATTGAATCATACCTTTTTTACCAATGACATAAATATGAGGAGTTGTTTTTGCACCATAAGCCTGGCCAACGCTTCCGTTATGATCAAGAAGCATATGCAGAGCGTTTGACTTCTCTTCTTTGAGCTGCAAGAGAGCCGCTTTACTGTCTTTAAGATGACCTTGCTTACCTTTTGCTGAAGAGTTGATGGTGAGCCAAACAACATCTTCGTTGTTTTGCACCTCTTTTTGTGTTTTTTGCATATTCCCTGCATCGTAATGTTTTCTTACAAAAGGACAGCCTTGGTTATACCACTCCAGGACTACAATCTTATCTTTGAAGTCTGAGAGTGAAACCTCTTTTCCCATTTGGTCTTTGAGTTTAAAGCTCGGGGCTTGGTCACCTGGATTAACTGCATAAAGAGCTGAAGAAATCAAAATACTTACCATCAATAAACTTCTCATAAAGATCCTCTCTAAAGGTTAGCTACGATCAACACCGTCTTCTATTTCAAATGAGACTTCTATTTCAGTAAGATCTCCATCTGGAATAAAGTCTATATTATAAAAATTAATTCTATTAAAATGTTTATCATAATACCAATAGGCTTTATCGTCTCTTGTGCCACCTTGGAGCTCAACGCCTTTATAGGTCACCTTAATCGTCTCCGGTTTAGGCTGATCACCTAACAGCAGTCTCGGTTGGCTGGGAATGCTAGCGATATCCTTACCTATTTCAGCAAGACCTTTCCCAAAGTCAGGAAGACATGCGGAGATGGTAAATCCTCCGGTGTCATTAACAACGGTTTCAAAACGGCTGCCAGTATAGCTCCAAGACTCTGAACAATTCTCTAAATCTTTGGCAGCGATAGCTCCGTAGAAACGAAGTATTTTATCCCCCGCAATTAATCTCGACATGGTATTTAAAAAAGGTATAGGTTCATACAAGGTATCATCCAACTTATAACTTTGAGGTGGCTCATCAGTCACCATAATCACAACAAAATGGGCATTATTTCTAAAGAACTGATACTGAGCCGGAAGTCTTGGATCAGTTCTGGGAATGACATAATCAAAGGCCCTATGTACATTTCTAAATACATACTCATCATAAGCGCCATTAGTACCAAGTTTTTTAAACTCGTCAGTGAAAACCTTGATCGGATTGATAGTATCGAAATCAAAAGGTGTATCAAAGCCTAAATAAGGGTCCTCATCCACATCTGTGGACATCACACCCATCTTCCACTCTAAGAGCTGATCATTTTGAAAATTTTCCATAAAAAGACCAGCATTTTTTACAATATTGGCCTGAATCGAGCTCATACTTCCTGAATTATCTACCACCCATAAAATATCCACTTTATTGTCTGCTTTAAAAAGACTTGGATCAAAACTACGCTTGTAATATTGCCTCGGTGGTGGATCATCAAAATAAACATAACCATCTTTTTCATTACATGAAAAAAGACTAAAAACGATCGTAAGCAGAACTAGTATTTTCATTTGCGACCTCTAAGACATAAATTTTTAAGTGAGCTAGCATAATTAAAAAGCTCATCTCCAAACAAAACTCCGTCGTAAGGAAAAACCACTCTATCGGATTTGTCTAAAGCAGAGCTGGTTAAATGAATTTCGTCACCATGTTTGATTTGAGCGAGTTCGTTTTTAAGTCTTCTCATGGTGGATAAGAACTCAACTTTAACGAATCTCATTTTTCTAATGGTGCTCGAGAGTAATTGTTTGCGATTATTCCATTTTCTTTTAAGTTCAAGAGTATGGTTGGCCATGACCAATTTTTGTAAGTTTTTATGTGAGCTCATCTGTTTTTGAGCAAAACCAAATTCTTGGTAACCTTTCTCTAAGCTTTTCGTTTCTTGCATAAGCTTTTGGTTCGCTCGAGCTAAATAGTTGAGATAGAAATCATCTCTATCTATGATTTTAGGTTTTTTGGCATTCAGATTTTCTTCAATTTCCGTTAGAAAATGCTTACTCACCTCAACAAAAGTCTTAAAGTTCTTTTCTACTTCATTGAATTGGCAGGTTTTTAAATTGGCCATGCTACTGACCAGATAAATCTCTGGTATAAACTTATCTTTAAAGATCTGTTGAGATAAAGTGTGCATGTCCCCTCTAACTTGAGATAGATCGTTATCTTGCATTGAGATCCATAGCTTTTCAACTCTAGCAGTAAGAAACTGGCTCGCTTCATCTGGGATCAGCTCATAATAGTACTCACTTGCTTCAAAAGCTCTGGCTTGATAGAGCATTCTTGCTAAAGTTAAATAATAAGCAGATATCTTGTTGATATCTTTTTCATCGGCTAAAACCGGTTCATAAACCTCTTTTAAAATTTTCGCAGATTTGGCAAGCTCTCCCTGTCTGGCATAAGACAGAATCGCAGAGTCAGCAAGCTTAATCCTCAAAGGATCTTTTATAGGAAGCTTTCCAATAAATTTGAGGCCTGCAAGACCTGAGCGTAGATTAAACATCGCCTGAGCGCTTATATTGAAAAGTGTATTATTCGCCTCTAACATCGATAGCGCTTTCCGTTGCATTTGAGTCACATAGATATTGTTCTTCAAAAACCAATGAGAAGCATTTTTTCCCACAATTTGATCAAGGGCAATGCCTAATGGTGAGTTTAAAAAGCTTGATTGAACACTCAAGCTCAACCACTCATTAAAAAAACTTTGATTAAGACCTAACTTATATAACAGATATAGCCTTGAGGCTTTTACCAACTTATTTTTTTCTTCATTATCTACATTGATAGAAAATGACGTTTTTAAAGCTTGTGTATATTTTTTATCTAAAAATAATTGGGCCCAATCCATAAAATCACGATCCATGGTTCTTAAGGCCATATAATTGCCATAAAACTGCACTAAGAAGTGATCATCCAAAACCAGTTGTTTTTGTTGTTTGATAATAGGAGTGGCCAGTGAACTTTGATCGTTTCCTATCAAAATATTCATACCATCATTGGCGAGTGCAGTTGCTGCGAATAGAAGAATGAGAAAGAATTTCATATTCGACTACCCTCTCCAAATAAGTAACCAAGTTCTAAGTAGCCTTGGGCATTATGGGCGTTTTCTTTACCTTTAAGTTTTTGTTGAATATAGAATTCATTTCGAACGCCAACTCTTGCACTCATATGCTTACCCATCCAAAAAGAAAATCCTGTATCTAAATTATAAAACTGGACTTCATCCCGAGCTAAGGCAATTTCTCCATACCCAAGAGAGACATAATGATCAAAATAAACAATTGTATTTTGAGTAAATCGGAGCTTTCCATAGATAGTATTTACATTTAAAAAGCCTTCTGTGCTTTTAATCGCATAGTCAGTATCCGGAAGCAATTCTTTAGAATCATAAAGAGTCTGGCCAGCTTCACTTAACTTATTAAAATATTCCGTATAACGGTATCCCAATGAAAAACGACTATTATAATGAAAACGTAAAGTTCCCCCCACATTGGTGCTATCGATATGAGAATCACCTGTGAAGTTATTGCCTCCAAACATTGTGACTTCAAATCTTTTATTCAGACTTGAGTATCTCGCATTCACAGCATAAATCTTTTCTTCAGAAACGACAGGAGTCACCTTATCACTGGGGATATTTAAGGATTCTAATTGCTTTTCTAAAGCTGACTTTGATTGCTTATTTTCTGCTGCAAACAAAAGGTTTGAGCTTGATATTATGATAAGTCCAATAATAATATTTTTCATTTATCTCTCCTCACTTTGAGACAACCTGACATTCAACATTTGTCTGAGCCATTGACCAGGGATGGCTTTATCTGCTTCACTTGTTTTAAGATCGGCAAATTCAGTTCCCAGGATAGCAAATCGCCCTGAGTTTTTACGGTTACAAATGAGTCCAATTTTATATTGAGTCGGTGTTTGAGTCACTCCACGATTCGTAAAATCCATAACGTCTTGACAGTCTTTGCGATCAACCGGAATAGAGAAAATGAGTGGATCATGAGACTGATCAGTTGCACTCAATTTAAGTTTTATATTTTCATTTGGTGTTCTAAAATCAGATCTCACAACAAAGTACATATCTTTAAGATCAGGAGCATCACCTATCTCACTATAACGTCCGAGAATACTTATTCTATACTCATCAGTCAGCAGTCGAATAAATTCTTCTGGCATACTTTCAATAAGCGGGGTTGCAACCACAACATTTTTAATCATACTCATCGCTTTTTTGATATCTTCAATAAGGGTTGGGTCTTTTAAAATACTTGTTCCTAAAATAAGATTATCTCTTCCAGAAAGATTTCTATTATTAAGCGGTTGTAGCACCGGGTTCATCAGTTCCACATTCGTCATCTCAGAAGTAAAAAAACGTGCTTCGTTATCCCTGACCGAGTCTGTGAAATAAATAGTTTTTGATCTTGTTTCAGGAAAAACTTCCACCACAAAGCTCTCGGCACTTGAAAGATTATAATCAGAAGTAGCCACCAGTGAAAATTGATGAATTCCTGGCTTATCAAAAGAGACTTCTAATCTTGAATTTCTAAAGCTTACAAACTTCTGCATGCTTTCTGGCTTCACCACGACATTATCCACTGACTGATAAGTTTGGTCTCCATCCATTGCATAGACAGTGTAGCTCTTGCGCTCTTTATGTCTAAGGTATTTGATCTCACCTTGGGCCCAATCTCTTCGCTCGAAGAAGGGTGCTTTTCTATCTTTAACTTTTATTTCCACTGAAAAATCAGCTTTGCTACACTGACTCATTCTTCCATAGTCATTTAAAACACATGATTGAAAATCAAAGCGAACTGTTTTGCCATTAAAGACTGGTGGGATATCTTTCCAAGAAACATTTAAGACAGAGAGATTATTTTCTTCATCTCTAGTTAACTTCTCTTCAAACTCTCCTTTATCAGGTCTTTTGGAAGATAGAGCGATTGATGGAGCGACTTCTCCATTAGGATCAACAACTGAAATACTAAAAGAAATATCTAGTCCTTGCTGCATTGTATCTGGAGTGAGTATGGCCAGTGGTCTTCGAATATCATTTACTTTAATGGTCACATCTTTTGTCGTTTCATGATTTGCAGGGTTAGAGACGATTATTTTAGCTTCATATTTAAGACAATCATTATCACTACTGCTTGAGCATGGATTAGGGTTGTCGTTAATTTTCACATGGTGATAATCAGGCTTGAAAATGATGGTACGCTTTCTAGGATCTGTTGGATGCTCACGCACTCTAGCATTTGCCGGCATCCCTTCTGTGGCCACCTTAAAAGGTCCGTTAGGAAAATCTTCGTTGTGAATGGTGAATTCATACTCAAGAGTTTCTCCCTCATCGACCCATTGAGAATCTAAGCTTCTTACTTCAAAATTTCTAGGAGTATCAAAAACCTTGAGAGGGATTGTGGCTTCTCTTGCTTCTGTATTAGGCTCATCAGCAAGTTTCCATTTCACAGTGATAAAGTAAGTTACCACTTTAATCGTAGGATCATTTTTATCATTACCTGCTCTAAAGTCTGGCTGCCAACTAAGAGTCATGGTTGAACCATCGTATTCTACTCCACGAGGTAAATCTTCTAGCCATAAAACAGGCTCTTTCCCAGCAGGGGCAATAAATCTAAATGTATGTTTGGATAATTTTCCTTCAAAGAATTCTAAATCCAGTGGGAGATCTGGTGATCCAGGGTTATTGATGTCTTGATCAGGATTTCTTCGAGTGTCTCTTAATCGTCCATCATCCCCAGTAAAGCTTCCACTGGGATAAGGATCTTTTTCACAAGATAAGAAAAGAATAGTTAACATTAAAATTAATAAGTATTTCATTTATTCTCCTTAAAGCACCTGGGCCTAGCTAACTGGTCTCAACATAAACGGATAACTTACCTTTACGTTGACTCCACCTTTGGGCTTTGGAAATTTCCATTTCATCATTTTTGTCGTGATACAACTCTCAACTGCTTTATTTCCTAAAGAAGTTTTTTGAACTCTTGAATAATTAAGCATTCCTGTGCCACCAATTTCAAAGGCCACCGTCACAAGCCCTTCAATATCTGGGTACTTGTTAAGCTGAGCTTCATAGCATCTACGTACTTGAGAGAGATATTTTGCAATAGTTGCATTGATAGCATAACGTGAAAGACCACCGTCAAGGACCATATCGTTGCTGGCCACATTAATCGCCGAAATTCCGCTTCCGCTTCCACTTGCCACCATCGTTGAACCATAGCCACCTTTTCCACCACCAGCGCCTTTGGTACCAACACCACCGAGACCGGCGACACCTGTATTACCAACGGTTGTTTTCTTTAAGCCTTTTCCAAGTCCTGTGAGAACCTCTCCTCCACTTCCAGCGTTACCGCCTTTACCAGCACCAGCTGTTGCGGCTTTAAGTTTTTGAGGAACACCACCAACAACTTTTTTCATATCTTTTGAGCCCACCATGCCTAGGAAACCTAAGTTTCTTTTCACAGCACGTTTTGCTCTATCTACTTTTTTAAGAGGTTTAACTTTTGTTGCACTTGATACTTTATTTAATTTAACTGTATTCACTGGTTTAACAACTTTAACCGTGATCTTTTTTAACTCTTTTTTAACCTCGGGCTCTTCTTCAACTTTGCTTTCCATAAAATAAAGAATTGGAAGTGTAAGTAAGACCATCGCTAGGATTCTTACCACCCATTTTTCGAGCCATTCATTCTTATCGTTATTGAGAAGTAAAGAATCACTGATCGCAGCTGCACTTCTGTTAGAAATTTTAAATTCCCCACTCTCAGTGATCAGTTGCCAGCTTGAGTTATCTAACTTTCTGAGACTACAATTCTCAGGATTTTTAAGATTAATTTCATTGCCATTAAGATCAAGGCTAAAACGACATAACCATTCATTTTGATCAAATTCAAAACCTTTGAGCCTTCTTTGTTCTAGTCTTCGTGCAGCAGATTCACTACCAATAAAACCAAAGAGTTTATGAAAACCTAACTCAGCAGTTTGTTCACCATTAATAACTTTTATGAGTTCACCAGCATTATTTTCTATTGAGATCATAATTGAACCTCCTCACCCATATCGTCCGCCATGGTGTCAGTAAAATCCTCTCTCAGTTTTAAAAGTCCAAAATCGCTCTCACCCAAGTTACCAGTGACAACTGAGTAGTCTGCTTTTTTCTTTTGACCTTCAATCAAAAGTGATTCGAAATCAATTTTTTTACCTTCACGATAACGTGTTTTAGATGCTTTTTCGTCGGCACTAAAAGCACTGATTGAAATCAGCATAAAAAGAGCTAAGATAGTCCTCATCATTGTTCTTCCCTTATATTATTAATACGTCCTGTAAAATACGAAGCCATGCGATCGAGTCCTTGTTTTTTATAAAAGGACTGCATATCGGTAAGAGTTTTAAGATCATCAGGTGTCTGATTTAGTTTGAGTTTGGCCATATTAAAGCTTTCATAATCGAGAGCTGCCAAATTGATAGCTTCCGTTTCTGTAGGTACTTCTATAAATTCGCTATAGGTTAACTCTTCACCACTTAACTTATTTTGAATACTCACCAGCTCTTCTTTTTTCAATGTATTCAATTGTTGCATCTGTAAATTTTGATAATTGCCTGCTGCCATTTGATAAGGCTCACTCATTTGCTTGAGCTGCTCATTAATTTGAGCGAGAGTCGCTTCATCTAATCCTTCTGGAAGTGGCGTATTAAGAATTTCAAAAGCAAATTGGCTATAATTATTTTTAAGCATATCTAAAAGATAGATTCTCGTGTTTACATCAGCACCTTCTAAAAACCCAACTGCATATTTTTGAAATTTCTCTAAGGCCCTTGTTCTTCTCTTAAATTTAACTTCGGAGCGAGTTCCATAGAAACTTATACCTGCTTGTCTTTGGGCTAGCTTTTGAGCAGTCGTTAAGACATGTTTGGACCAAAATGGACCGGTATAAGTGGTGCTTTGGGTTAAGACTTTGTGATCAGCTTTAATCTCTTTAGCACTGGCAAGACTGTTGGCAATTTCTAATTTTTTGGAAAGAGACCAGTTAAGATTTAAAGTTTTATGATTGATAAGATTGGCTTCATTGAATGTGAGATAAAGTGCTTCTTCCCAATTGGAGGGAACTTTCTTCTCTCTTTTTAGTTTAGTTACCAGCTTATTTAAAATGCGATCTCTCTGCTCAAAGCTTTGATCTAATTCATAGAGAAGAGCGATTTTAAGATAGACAGAAATATCAGCATTTTTTGTTAAATTAAATTTTTCCTGCAGTTTAGCAGCTTTGCTAAACTCACCCATGAGTTCATATTCCACAATAAGAGCTTTTTCGTCTTTGGCTTTTTCTAGCAGGGCCACCAACTTAGCTTGATCTTTAAGCTTAACGGCCAGGACTTTTGCGTTTTGGCAGGATTTTTCTTCAAAAACTTTGTCAAAGCAATAACTAAAAAACTGCTCTAGGGCTTGAGTACTTTCCCCTAAGCTCGCTGTATGCTCAAAGCTCGCTTGAGTTTGTACTTTTTTCATTTCTGTTAATTCTTTAGCAAGTTCTTTATTGTCTTGAATCTTTTGGTTCTCAGTCCATTTTTTTGATTGTGCGACCAGACCTGCAAAGTCTTTATTTACGTTGTAAATATCGAGGGCCAAGTTTTGAGCTTTGATAGACCATGAATCAATTTTTTTTGTATCAGCGAGTTCTACGAAAATGGGAAGTGCTTTTGCAAATTCTTTTTGTTCATAAAGAGCGTGAGCATAAACATATTTAAATTCACGGGCAGACTTTTCATCTACAATTTTTGAAATTTCAAGTGATTCATGTAAAACAATCTGTGGTTTTTTTAACTTTTGAGCGAGGGCAAGTCTTGATTGTCTCAGCTTTCTTATATGCTCGGCTTTAAATCCATATTTTATATCTTCATCAATCCAACGCTCTAAACGTGTCAGTTTAAGCTCTTCATTTTCTTGAGCATTAAACCAGCCCTGTTGTAATTTCACTCTCATCTCATCGTTAGGATAAAAGGAGAGATAGATATCAATGACTCTTAGAAGATCTTGATTATATTCTTTATCTTGTTCCGTTTCTGAGCCAAGTTGTACGATGACTCTTTTGAGCATGGCCTTACTTTCTTTTTGCTCTTCAAGGTCTTCAGGAATATCCGAAGCATTTCTTTTTTCTAGCTCAGTTAAATAATGACGAACTTCTTTCCAATTTCTAAAGCCGTAAAACTCCTCTAATAATCTGAGTTCATAAAACATGGCAGGATTTGATTCATTCCATGCTTTGAGGACATTACTTCCAGCAATTCTATTTCCCGCTCCATAAAAAGATTCAACTAATTTTCGGACAAGTTCAGGTTGATTGGTTTTTTTTGCCAAATCTTGAAAATACTCAAGTTCACTATGACCATCGGTCACACTAGCGGAGACAAATAAAAGAAGATCATTAATAACTTTATCTCTGGCTTGTTTTTTAGAATCCCAAAGAGATTTCTTTAACTCCACGATCGCCTCATCAAGTCTCACTTCTTTGTAGAGCAACCATGCTCTTTTATAGTGAGCATAATTACATGTCTCAAGGCTTTCACAAAGGTTCACCCCATGGAGGTAATACTCATTGGATTTATTAAAATTTACTTTTTCTTCATAGATTTCAGCTAGCGCGAGAGCTGATTCACGCTTAAATTTCTTGCTGGCCAACTCGTCTTGAAAAACGCTCTGATAATAATTGAGAGATTCATCAATTTTTTGCAATTTATTGAGGACTCTGGCTAATTGAAATTTGATTTTAACAGCTGATTCTGGACTTGGTTTTTCTAAACCGTCTCTGCCTTCAAGAACACTTTTATAATAAAATGCTGATTTCTCTCTTAACTCCCCTAAATTTTTTTGATCTCCCTCTTGAATAGAAACATCAAAATAAAGATCCGCTAAACGTAGAGATAGCTCAGTTCTATCCGGGTCATTTTTTTCTAGAGAATTTTTTAAATTCTCCATTTCAGCTATTAAATATTCATCTGCAAAAGCAGATGAGAAACAAACTAAAAAGAGAAACAAATACTTCATTATCTTAGACCTATAACAGCTAGCTTGATGGTTGAGTATTCTCCAGTTGTCAGGATCCCCATCACACTAGATACAAGTGTGGATGGAATTTCAGTATCCGCTTGTAAATTAATCTCACCTGGAAAAGGAGTTCCACTATGAACTTTTGCCCAGTTATTTTTGATATTACTGAGCTCTTTCATTAATTTATTTGGATTTTTAACAATGACACTCGACTTGCCTACCAGCTTTTGATCGAGATAGAGATTCCCATCTTTATTCAGGGCCAAAACCGGTGCCTCTCTAACTTCAGAAGCAGTCACAGAATTGGGAAGGGTTAAACCTTTATTAATCAAAATCTCAGGGCTGGTTGAGAAGGTTTGCAGTAAAAAGACCACAAGCATGCTAAACATATCAACCATTGAAGTTAACATGAGCGCATAGACAGCGGCTCTTTTTTTCCAATTAGTTTTTCTTTTTCTTTTTATCAAGTGCTTTTCGAATGGATCACTTGCTATAAGAGAAGTATTTAAACGCATAAATTACCTTCCGCTCGCAGAGAGAACACCAATATTAATGATTGAGTTTGACCTCAATGTATCAAGAGTTTTCATAAGATTTCCATAATCAACACTTGATCTTGGTGTAATCGTTGCGGTAGCGATTTCAATTGCTTTATTTCTGAAGTTTAATACTTGGCCTTGCAGAGTTTCACTTAAACTAGCTTGGGTGGCTTCAATGCTCTCACCTTTAACATTAAATCCCTTTACTCTTCTTCCATTTTTTTTGAGGTTGAGTTTTATATTTGTGGGAGAAGTATAAACAAGATCTAAGTCATAGCTGATTTTCTTAGAAGCAGCAGCTTCTGTACCATGGCTTTGTTTAATCTCAACACTTCCGATCTCTATCCATACCGCAGTGATGAGTAAAAAACATACACACGTTGAAAGAAGATCTATAAAAGGTGTTAAGTTAAGATCTGCATTTAACTCTTTTTTAGAGCCAAGTCCTGTTTTCTTTTTCATAAATTACCTAGAGTCATTAAGTTTAAAACGAATTAATTTCTTGCTGTGCTCGTTTCTGTTGCTTTGGTTGCATCTGCAATCACAACACCTGTATCAATACTCTGTTGGTTTTCAGTATAAAAAAGTAGATCGTGGTATAACTCACTTGCTGCTTCTGTGATATCAGAAACAATTCTTTCTGTTTTATTTTGAAAAACAGCATAAGCAACTAACGCTGGGATTGCAGCAATAAGTCCAAAAGCTGTTGAGTTCAAAGCTTCTGAAATACCTTGAGATAATAAGTTTGCTCTTTCAACTGGAGAGGCACTTGCCACACCCGCAAATGAAGAAATAAGACCCGTAACTGTTCCGAGAAGACCAAAAAGAGTGGCTACGTTACCAAACATGGCCAAAAATCCAGTTCTTCTATCATAAAAACTAATTTCTCTATTTAACTGCTCATCCATTCTAGCCTGAAGAGCTTCGTCACCACTTGCATTTTCTCTTTGTCTCAGACCTGCAAGAACAACTCTCCCCACACTTGTTTTATCTGCACCACATTCAGTGATATAAGCTTTAGCCCCAGCGAAATCACCAGCTGAAATAAAAGCTAGAACATTTCTTCTGAAGTCTTTTTTAACTGCTTTATAACGAGTGTAGAGAACAATCCCGCGCTCTATAATAAAGCCTGTCGTTAACAAACCAAAAAGTAGAATAAAATACATAAAGAATCCACCAGCGTGGAACTGATCAACTAAACTCATAACTCAACCTCCATATTATTAGTTTTGCATCCTTCAAATTATTAAAAATTTGCAAATGTCCTGAGTTGTTTGCAATAGGATATAAACTTTTTGCACAGTCTGACAACGACTAGACGGAAAATTGTGCCGCAGAAAAAATGACATCTTCTAACTGTAGGGCTTTGGTCAACTATGATTTAAATATTTTTTGCCTATATAAGTGAAGAAATTACTTAATTATATTTTCAAGACTATTTTTAACTTTAAGTTCTAGGGTTACACCATACACATATGTGTCGTTTTGATACTCACACATTCTGGCTAAAGTCACTAAGTTAAGTAAGCCTCGTTTAGAATGTTTTCTGCTATGAACAAAGTGAAAAGGCGCGTTTTCATTTATCATTTTATCCATATTAATCTTACAGCTTAAATAATCTGCCGGACTAATTTGTCCCATAAGCAGGTCATGAGAAAATTTAACATTTTTCTTTAGTTCATAAATATCATACATCTCTTCAGACCAGTAATACTCTAGTCGTGTGAGGTTCCACTCCAAATAGCCAACTTTATTACAATTGAGCATGGGGCATTTCTTGTTATAATCTAGCCAGTCTTTTTCGACATTATTATGAATTTTTCTCGGGGCCAGCTTTAAAACATGCTGATCACGGAGCGCAAAATTATTAAAATGATCTGAGTTCATGATGAGTTCTAAGGATTTTTCCAACCTTGGATTAACCGTTTCAAGAATTTTTAAATATTGAGTGAGGCTGAGTGATAGCTCTCCTGCTTCAAGCCTTTGATAAGAACGCAAGGACACCCCAATCTTTCTAGACATTGTCTCTTGCGAAATGCCCGTGATCTTACGGTATTCTTTTACACTTTGAATAAATTTTAGCTCGTCCATACTTTCTGCAATGTATAATTATTAATGCGTAATTGCATCATCTACTTAAGAAAAATTAAGTCTTCTTTTTAAATTCAAGGATATCCAGAAAATTATGCTCTGCAGCTGCAACCAGTTTGTCTAGGTCAGATGGAGTCTTAAGACTCTCGACAAGATCTGAAATATCATCACAACCTCGACGAGCAAAATTAATCGCGTCTACAAAATCATCATGCTTAACCCTATTGTGGGCCATGAGCTTTTTCTCCACGAGATCAAGTCCCCCTTGAATTTTGGAGAGAGTATTTCTGAGGTAATGATTGTAACAAGAAATAATAATTTCTGGACTCGTTTCATTTTCTGACATGCTTTGATTTTAATTATTGCTTAGGAAAAAAAAACGACATAAGTGGCATAGAACCCACCCATTCGGGTGGGTCATTTTATGCAGGATTACCTTGATTAAATTTTTCTTAATGTGTGTTTAAAAAAACGTCTCTCAAGGTTAAAAAAGTCTACCAAAACTTTTTGCGTCTGAAATATCTCTAGCTACACCCAGTGGTTGCACCACAGGTATCGCATTTCATACAACTTCCATTGCGAAGCATAGTGAATGATTGGCATTCGGGACATGACTCTCCTTCATAACCTTTCATCTTGGCTTCACTCATTTTTCTTTGTTGGCTTACCATCTCAGAATTAGTCTGTTTAGTATAAAGCTTCTGAGTGGAAACACTTCCATCAGAGTGTGTGACACTTTCAGTTTTTTCAATCATCTCTAAAAGTGGTTCATCATTCCCGGACTCCCCAGTAATTTTATCGCTCTCAAGATCAGCAGGTTTAACATGCACAAGATCGTGACGACCTAAGTACTTACATGCAAGATCTCTAAAAACATAATCAATCACAGATGTGGCCATCTTTAAATTGTCATGTCCCATGACCATTCCGTTTGGCTCAAACTTAGTAAAAGTAAAAGCTTCTACGTACTCTTCTAGAGGAACTCCATATTGCAGACCTAAAGAAATCGCAATTGAAAAGCAATTCATCAAAGACCTGTATGCAGCTCCTTCTTTATGCATATCGATAAAGATTTCCCCTAGGGTTCCATCATCATACTGACCAGTGCGAAGATAAACTTTATGTCCACCTACACTCGCTTTTTGGGTATAGCCAAGTCTTCTATTGGGAAGAACTTTGCGCTGACTAACTTCTTTATAAATCACTTTCTCTACGATTTTTTTAGCAACTTGTTCAATTTGCTCCGTCTGAGACATATCATCGAATGAATCAAGTAAGCCCAGGTCTTCAAAAGCAGAAGCATTGAGGGGTTGCGAAAGTTTCGATCCATCTCGATAAATAGCATTCGCTTTAGTCATCAGAGAGTGTGAGAGTCTATAAGCATCTGCGATCTCAGAAACACTCACATCACTGGCCATATTTATGGTTTTAGAAATAGCTCCTGATAAATAAGGCTGACAAGCGGCCATCATTTTAATATGACCTTGCCAAGAAATAAGTCTTTTACCGATTCGTCCACATTTATTAGCGCAATCAAAAACGGCTAAGTGCTCATCTTTAATATGAGGGGCCCCTTCAATTGTCATGGTTCCGCAAACATATTCATTAGAGATTTGAATTTCTTTGGCACTAAAGCCTAATTCCGCTAAAAGATTAAACTCTGGGTTATTGAGATTCTCTTCTTTCACCCCTAAGGTTTTGTTTAAAAACTCATCTCCTAAATTATATCTATTAAAAGCAAAACTAATATCAAAAGCTGATTCAAGAGAAGATTCAACTGCGGAAATTTTCTCATCAGTAAAACCTAAGTTGCGTAGTCTTTCATGATCAATCCCAGGACAGCCTTGAAGGGTTCCGGTCCCAACAGCATATTTCTCAATCTCTTGAATTTGTTTTTGAGTATAGCCTAAATTTTTGAGCGCTTTGGGAACAGATTGATTGATAATTTTAAAGTAACCTCCCCCCGCAAGTTTTTTAAATTTAACCAGCGCGAAGTCGGGCTCAATTCCCGTGGTATCACAATCCATGACCAAACCAATAGTTCCCGTAGGAGCAATAACTGTTGTCTGAGCATTTCGATAACCATGCTTTTCACCTAAATCAAGTGCTTCATCCCATGCTTTTTTTGCTGCTTGAACAAAAAACTTCTCAACGTATTTTGGATTCAGCGGTTGAGGAGTAATGGTGAGTCCCTCATAATCATCCATTGCATAAGTGGCCCTGCGATGGTTACGAATGACTTTAAGCATCTGATCTTTATTGGCCTCATAGCGAGCAAAAGCTCCATGCTCTTTGGCCATCAGGGCAGAAACTTTATAAGTCGTCCCACCCATAATACTTGTGAGTGCTGCTGCTATATTTCTTCCTTCTTCAGAATCATACGCGTGACCCATCTGCATGAGAAGCGCTCCAATATTAGCAAAGCCAAGTCCAAGAGTTCGATACTGATAAGATCTTAAAGCAATCTCTTCACTTGGAAATTGGGCCATAAGAACAGAGATTTCAAGCACAACCGTCCAAATTTCACAGGCATGAATATAGGCTTCTATATCAAACATTCCTGTTACTGGATCAAGAAATTTTACTAGATTTAATGAAGCTAAATTACAAGCAGTATCATCTAAAAACATATATTCAGAACAAGGATTAGAGGCATTAATGCGACCATCATTAGAACAAGTATGCCATTCATTGATGGTGTCATCGAACTGAACTCCAGGGTCAGCGCATTGCCAAGCAGCTTCTGCGATCATTTCCCATAATTCAGAGGCTTTAATTTTTCTTATCGTATTCCCTGTGGTTCTTGAAATAAGTTCCCATTCATCGTTTTGATCAAGGGCCTTAAAAAATTTATTCGGAATACGGATAGAGTTATTCGAGTTTTGCCCGCTTACTGTAGCATAAGCTTCCGAGTTCCAATCCGTATCATAAACTTCAAACTCAATAGAAGTAAAACCTTGGCGAGCAAGATCAATACATCTCGAGATATAATTCATAGGAACCATATCTGCATTAGCTGCTTTGATCGCCATACCTAAGGCTTTATTGGTCTTCCCTGAGAACTTATCTTCCCCATCTGAATCTGAGTTATTAATTGCAGCAAAAATAAGTTCAAGATGTTTTTTACAAACTTTTGAACCTGTAACCAGAGAAGCCACTTTACGCTCTTCTTTGACTTTCCATTGGATAAAGTCAACGATATCTGGATGGTCTAAATCAATACAAACCATTTTAGCTGCACGTCTTGTTGTACCACCAGATTTAATGGCACCAGCCGCTCGATCGCCAATTTTTAAAAAGCTCATGAGACCTGATGATTGACCTCCACCAGAAAGTGGTTCTCCCTCCCCTCTAATATGAGAGAAGTTCGTTCCCGTTCCCGATCCATATTTAAAAAGTCTAGCTTCCCTAGACCACAAATCCATGATTCCACCCGGGTTAACCAAATCATCATTTATTGATTGAATAAAACATGCATGGGGTTGTGGTCTTTCATATGCGGAAGTAGAAGAGTTAACTTTACCTGTTTCTGGGTTAACGAATTTATGCCCTTGAGGCTTACCCGTAATCCCATAACTTGAATAAAGTCCTGTATTAAACCATTGAGGTGAATTAGGGGCTGCCATTTGATTAGCAAGCATAAATTTTAATTCAGCTTCAAAAGTATCTGCATCTTTTTTAGTATCAAAATAATTATAGCGCTCGCCCCAAGATCTCCAACATCCTGCAAGTCTATCAAAAACTTGAGTGGCATGAGTTTCACTACCAAGGACAGGTTGGCCTTGATCATCAACAATAGTATGACCTTTAGAATCTATTTGGGGGACACCGGTTTTTCTAAAATATTTTTGAGCTATGATATCGGTAGCGACTTGTGACCAATCAGTTGGGACAGTTACATCCATCGCAGATGTTGACGAACCATCCACGTTCTTGACTTGTGAGCTTCTTTTTTCAAATTTAAGAGACTCATAAGCTGACTTACCTTCCATAGTAAACTTGCGATTAAATTTCACGATTTTCTCCTCATTAAGACGTAAACATTTAGCTGTTTAATTATTAAAAGGCCTATTCGGACCCCTGTCAACACAATATCTGGTGCATTTTTATTGTCAAAATAGTGACAACCACAATATCTAGTGCAACCAAGGAGAAAATATCAATAAAATGACATTTAAATCATTGAAATTTGGCTAGAAATTCTTTGGTCATGGGCCTAAAAAACTTTATACACTAAATGTAGTAGTTTAATCGTGTTTATAACTTTCACCATACATGATATAGTTTGTAAGTTGACAGATTTTTTCCAGAGAAAATTATGAAAGTGATCCTCACCCTTCCCCTATTTATTATGAGCCTAGCACTCGCACAAGTGAGTGACTCCACCCAACTCAAAACCCTTCGTGATGTGGAACATGAGATTCCAGGTTGCCCTATCAATAGTATTTGTGACAAAGAGAGGGGAAAACAAATCAAAGAGTTTGAAACTATTCTAAAGATAAGTAACTCTGAAAAAAGACATCAAAAACTCAAAACTTATGCTAAGAATACGGGTTTACCCTTAAGAGTTCTCACACCGAGGGAGCCGGCCAAAAAAGAAAATGTGATATTATGGGATTCAAGATGCAAAATTCATAATCCTATCAATCCTAACGATAAAATTTTTCAAGGGCTGTATATTACCAAAGATATCCCCCTTCAAACAAAGCTTCACTTTGATAGTGTTTACCTTTTTGAGGGTGATGAAATTAAAGAGTTCAAAGTTCCCTATCGAGACAAGCCGCTTTTTATGAAAAATAACAAGCTCTTTTTCTTGAAAGACTATGACGATCAACTGTATCAAATAAGCTTGAATGAAAAAGGTAAATTTAATATAGAAAATTTAGATGCGAATGTATTTACAATGGCCCAAAGCCGAAGAGTCAAAGAAGTTCCCTGCCCTGAAAACAAAAAAGCTGTAGGCGAATTACACACGGAAAGTTATTGTCAAAAAATTTGGGATATTGACACGAATAAACTTAAACTGATTCAAGTTTTTTGGTCTTGTCCTTAGGGAATTACTTATTGATACTTTCGAATTTTTGCTTTCTAGCCTTTGTTTGATTGTCTTCATCACAACCAGAAGAAGTTATACGTTCTCTCTCTAACACCATGCCATAGCTCGTGTCTCCTGAAGCAATATCAAGATTGATCACATACTTATCAACGGTCGTCACTTTGTAAGCATTAGAGTTTACTTGTCTCACGCCCGTATTCACCACAAGACACACTTGATCGGGATCACCATTCACTCCGTTACAATTGGTATGAGTCGACTTTAGCAAAGTGTATTGCTTAGCAATCGATCCTACCGTTCTCGTTCTTAAAATACGTTCACTATTAAGAGCTTTAGGACAGTGATCAACCACATCGTCAGAATCACTGGTCAAAATATCTGTGAAATAAAGATCATCGTTATCAAGACTTAAGCTTCCCCCATTGGAAACTAATTCAGCAGTTTTTTGAACCGCTGTAGAATATTCCTCTTCTCCACAACCAAACTCTTGTAATGAATAAACGAATTGATCACCAGTACTAAGATAAAGTGTTCTGATTGTTTCCTCTTTTGCATCTAAGGCTTTACAAGACAAATCTAAACTCTTCGTCTCTGTCGTATCTAGAAAGTCATTCGATTGAGCATAAAAGATATTTCCTACGTTACTCGCAAGTCCAGGTTGCTCAGCTTCTTCTCCACAGCTCATAACCAACAAGAAACAGATAAGTAGAAAAAGAGTCTTCATTCCGTGTGTCCTTAGTATTTAGCTGAAAGTAAAGTCTTTCTCTTTTTCACTAAGTTTTCTCTATATTCAGTAAACCAAGTGAGTTGAGATCTAGTCATCAGCCATTTCTCAAAATTGTTTGTCTCATTTAAAGCATAATTCTCACGCATAAGATTGTCTAGTATCAACATATTCGCCATAACAGGAAGCTTGAGAATAGCTTTAAGACCCGCTTGTGTGCGATGAAAAGAACTTTCTGTTTGAAAATATTGCACGAGATTTTCATAAACATAATATCCGGGGCTTACCCCTCGGTCACAAAGAAGTTCGACTTCTTGTTTTTCAATTTGATAATAATGCTCTAGGGCCGCTTGAACATGCTCACCAGATCTACGCCAATTGTCTTCAACTAACTCAGTGACGAGATTATTTCCACTTGAAGCTGGCAAACTCAACACTGGGTACTTGGCAATATTTGTAATATCTTTTTTAACTTCATTAAAGTTGAGCTGACTTGAATACTGAGCACTCACAGTTTCCATCTCATCTTTATGTTCTAAATAAATATGATGAAAACTCGGGCATGATTTAATCGTATCTTTTTTTCCTAAGATATGCCCCATGGTTAAGTACTGTTTGTAGTAAGTTAAAAAATACAACTGTCTATTGGTCATATCAAGATTGTCTGAGCCGACGGAAGCAATAGAGCGATAGTTTTTAGAAAAGGTGTAGTTATCTACGTACAACTCAGGTCTTTGATAATCACTTTGATCAATATCAACCTTATCCACTTGTCCTAATTGAGATAGAAACGGGGAAGTTGTTGAACAAGAGTTCACGCCCACCATAATCAATAATAAGAGTAGTTTATTCATAATTCCTCCTATACACCCTATCGGACAGCCTGAAGCTTTCTCTAGGTAGACGGCCTAGAATCAAATAAACGGAAAAATTTACTTAATCCCGAGCTTTACAGACAGTTTTTGGGATTCAATAATAAGACCATGAACTATTGGTTAATGAAGACTGAGCCAGATGCTTTTTCTATTACAGATCTCAAAAACTCTCCCAAGAAAACCGCCAGTTGGGAAGGAGTGCGCAATTATCAAGCTAGAAACTTTATGCGTGATGAGATGAAAAAAGGTGACCTCGTACTGATATATCATTCGAGTTGTAAAAATATCGGTGTCGCCGGAATCGCTGAAGTAGTTCGAGAATCACACCCCGACTTAACTGCTCTGGATAAAAACAGCCCCTACTTCGACCCAAAGGCAACTGAGGATGAACCTCGTTGGTATATGGTTGATGTCAGATGGATCGAGACCTTTAAAGAGGTTATAAGTTTAGCTGAATTAAAAGAGGAAAAAAAGTTAGAAAATATGACTGTGGTGAAAAAAGGCAGTCGCCTCTCTATCACCCCAGTCTCTTTAGTTGAATTTAATCATATAAAAAAAATGGCGGCTAAAGCTTAAGGATGTTTCCATTTGGCTTTACCGTTTTATCAACACTCATCTGCATTGAGCGAGTGGTTCCTTCTCCATTAACTTTTACTTTAAAAATATACTCACCAACGCTCAGGTATTTATAGAACTCACCTTTTTGAAAACCAAAAGTTCCTCGATTTTGAAGCTTTCCATTCACATCTTGAAATACCGTCACAGAACCACTTTTTTGATTCGGTAATTTAAAGCCAGCACCTTGGTGAATCGCTTCCATGTAAACCAGCATTGATTCTTTATTATCTTTATAGAAACTAGGTATTTCAGAGTAACGAGGCCATTTATCTCTCGAAACTTCTAGTGTGACCTGAAGGTCATTATGCCAATTGTATGACCAGTCTTGCATACCTCCGTGGAGTTCATACCAATCATAACCATTAGTGATCCCTCTACTAAAAGAGCGAGAATTTCTCATTCCCGGGTTTTCATCTGCATAAGCGAGAGACAACTCTTTGATAAGTTTATCAAATGGATGTCTTTTTCGGGTTGAATCCCAAGGGTAATTGACAACCACCGCTCCCCCATGGAAATTTGCAGAAAGAGCAAATTGTCTTTTAGCTTGGAAGTTCATCACGGCAACTGTTTCAGGCTGTCTATTTTTCGTTGTGTTTTCGTCACCGTTTTCCCAGTCAGGAAAATTTCTGTTGAGATCATAACCTCTCGCATTTGCTCGCTGTCTTCTCTTTGATCCGTCTGGATTCATAGAAGGCATAATAAAAATTTCAGTGTTATTAATTAAGTCAGTAATTCTTTTATCCTTACCATACCCACTGATAAGATCTTTTATAAAAAACTGAGTCAGCTCTCTTCCGGTAATTTCATTTCCGTGCATGCTAGAGATATATTTAAACTCAGGTTCAACTTCATCTTTATCTACATTATCAGAAATTTTAACCACCCATAGATCTCTTCCTTCCACAGATTTCCCAATGGAGAACATTTTTGCAATTTTAGGATTCATGGCCACATATGACCTCAAGTTTTTAGTCACTTGAGCAAAGCTTGGGTAATCAGCAGCAAAATCCTTCGTGTGATGCTCTTTGGTGGTGCTGGTCAGTGGAGCAAAATTGGCTGTGAGTTTTGAAAGCCACTTCCCTGTCCCTTTGGGTCCATAAAGTTCAAAACTAAACTGATCCATATGGTCGATAGTTAAATCAGGGTGCTTTTGAATTTCTTCAATAAGACTCGAATTGTAGTCTGTGACCAGAAATTCTTCTTCGATTATACCTTCATGAGCAAGGGCAAATGAAAGTGATAGTGAAAGTGCGCTTAAGAATAATAATTTCAAAACTCTCTCCTTATATATTTTTTGCTACTTTACAAATAAAGAGTAAGTTTGAAAAACAATAAGTTAGAGTGTGTAACAAAGATCTGGTTTAAGTGTCTGAATTTACTTATTCTTTGCGCTACTTGATGACATACAGTCTATTGCGCGATGAGTAAAATGCCAAATATTCGTCGAACACAACCAATTCACCAAAAATAGCCGATTGATCGTAACCAAGATTGAGGGTTTGAGTGACATCAAAAGTCTTTTTGTTCACGAATAAAACTTCACTTCCGTAAGTGCTCACCATGAGATTATTTTTATAGGGAACAATAGATGAAATACCATTTTCTGAAAGCTTTTTTTGTTTTTGGATTTTTCCATACTCATCAATTAGGGCAAGGTCTCCAAAAACACTTCCCACATACATGCCCTCTTCTGCTATAAAAGGAGTATGGGATTGGGTAAACTCTACCGTTCGCTCAATCACACCATTTTCAGGCTTCAAAAACCTCATAGGACCTGCGGCTGAACCAGCGACAATATAACCTTTATAAAAAACAGGAGTGACATCAACATCTACAAATTTAAGACCTGTTGAGATTTTTTCTTCCCAAAGAATTGTTCCCTCTTCTAGGCTAATGGCCGCAACGTTTCCATCTGCAAAGCCAACATACAAGCGATTGCCTTGAGGTTTAACTGCTGAAACTTTTTGCAATGTTGTGTTATAGGGCACTGATCTCTGATAGAGCCAAAATATTTTTCCCGTTTCGGCATCTAAGCAGATGATGGTGTGATTCCTTAAATGAACCAAGGCCCTTCCCTGGTGAAAAATAGGCTGAGATTCAATGGGCGCTCCTAAGTCAATAGAGTATTTTAACTCCCCTGTGACATAGTGCCTGGCAAATAATCTTCCGCTTTTTGAACCATAATAAATATGATTATTAAAAAAATTAGCTTGGGATTGTATGGGATATTGTTCATCTTTGTGCCAAATAGTTCGCCCTGTCTCTAAATCATAGGCCACCATCTCACCTTTTAAATTACCCATATAAACTATATCTTGGTGAATAAAAGGTGATGAAGTCCCGATGGGAAGATTTCCGGTTTTATAAGCAGGATCTAAATTTTTCACCCAACTCACTCTTAACGGATTATCTTTTTTATAAGGTTTTTCAAGTTTCAGATCAACTTGGCTACAAGAAACCAATATCAGAAATATAAGCGCTTTATGCATTTATAGTTCACTCATATAGATTGTTGCCATACTTTTAAATTGATTTTGTTCTTTGGAATCGATGACCTTTTGCAGATTTTCTTGTGCTTTCTCTTTATTTCCTTGGGCCACATATAATCTTCCAAGTTCAAAATGGACTCTATCTGTAAGAACACCGTAGTTCTTACCTTTAAGGTCTTCTAAGACAGCGATGGCTTTTTCGTTTTGCCCGAGATTTTCATGCAGAACTGCCACTCTTAAACCTGTGAGTAAATAAAGCTCTGATCTCTTATCAATATTATCTAGCCATTTTTGAGCTGTCTCAGCATCAGCAGAAGTTAGACTATCTTTTTCTTTGAGTTTATTAAGTGCTTGAAGAAAACTGGGAACTAAATTGGGTTCACCAATATATTCAGCATCAATACCATTGAGCTTTGCTCTATAATCACTGGCCTCAGATTTATCTTCAAGAAAAGGTATAAAAACAGATGATTCGACTTTAAACACATCTTCAAGTCGCTCTTTTTGTTGAGCCTTTTGCATTTGAGCAAAAATCGCATAGCCAATAATAAGGACTACCACGATGGCAGCTATAATTAGAATGGGTTTTTTATTCTCATTGATGAGTTGTCCAAAATCCGTTTTTTCTAAGGTTTCTTCAACACTTGGTCCCTGTCCTTGAGTTTGCTCGGGAGTCGTCGACATATAATATCCTTTTATTAATTATAAGCAGAAAGTGTATTCCCAAACCCAATAAGTTGTCAAAAGCAAAGGAAATCATTAAGCTTTTAGTATGAAAAAAATTATTCTTATAGGTCTTTGTCTGGCCTTCACCAATGAGAGCTTTGCAGCGGGTCAAATCGGAAGACTTGGAGTCGGAATGTCCGACCACCTTATCACGGACATGAAAACACTTTCATTAAAACTTAGACGCAATCGATCATCTGCTCTGGGTGGAAATTTTGGAATTGATTCTAGTTCTGAGGGATCATTTTACGCCCTTGGTATTAAATATTACAAACTTATTTACGAAGAGCCACAACTGAACTTCTACTCTACGTTTGCCGGAAACATTTTTACTTATGAAAACGAAGAGGAAGACTCCACGGAGCAGGGCTATCAGGTCGATGGTATGTTTGGAACTGAATTTAGTTTTCAAGGTCTCGATAGCATTGGTTTTAGCTTTGAGTTTGGAGTGTCTTTTTACGATTATAATGATGAGACTCATATCACGACCAACGGAAATAATATGATTCGCTCAGCTGTTCACTTTTATCTCTAGGATTTAATGAGTTTCATTACAAAAATTTTAATATTCATCTTAGTCCTTCCGAGCGCGACATTTGCTCAGGACTTTAGTTCCCAATTTGAAGATGATGGACTCAGTACCGATGGAAATATCTTTCAAGATTTTAATGAAGATCTTGAAGCGGCACAAGTGATGGAGGATGAACGTTTTTATCGTTATGCTCGTTTTTTCTCCGTCATGTTAGGACTTGGTTTTACCACCTTCAATGATAACAGAGGGCTGGCTTACGAAGATAATCACCCTTCCTTTAACTTTGGTCTGCTCTACTTTATGGATTTTCAAAATGCGTTTGTGATGGGCATGGCCTATTCCAAGCACACTATGTTTATTGATACTTTTGTCCAGGGATCTCCCACTCAAATCATTGGAGCGGTTGAAACCAGTATGCTTAGACCCTATATGGGCTTTCGTTATTATATCGATACCACAGATCTCGGAACCGCCATTACTTACTCCAACCCCTACTTTGTGGGAAGAGTTGAGTACTGGTATCAAACGAATTCTTTCCCTGAAAGAGATGGTTTTTCCGATCAAGAAGGGGGAGGCCTGGGTGTAGGTATTGGAGCTGGCCTAGAATTTCCTATTGAATTAAAAGAAACCTATTTTAATATTGAGTTTCTTTATCACAAGGTGAATTACTTCGATAAATTCACTCAAGACTACCGTCAACTGACAGAAGAACAAGAAGATGAAGACCAGGGAATTATCAGCAAGTACGGATATGAAGATCTCAGAGGAGATGCATTCGATATCATGATGAACTACGTGATCTCTTGGTAAATTATTTTGTTCGCTTTAGCCTTCTTTCAATATCCGTTGTTGTTCTAAAAATAAGATGCACCGGAGTATTCACCATCTGAAACTCTCTTCTCAATCCATTCATTAGATACTTTCTGTAGTTTTGTGGAATCCCTTTGGATTTATTCGTAAATAATAAGAAGGTCGGCGGCGTTGATTTAAGCATCGATGCATACTTCACCTTGAACTTCACTCCTCTAGATTTATCTAAGGTTACCGGATTGCGCTCCACCAAAGCAGAGATGGTCTTATTCAATTTACCAGTGGTGATTCTTTGGTTGCGAATAAGAATAGTATGTTTGAGAGAATTTTTTAATGTATTGAGATACTTTCCTTTAAGAGCACTAATAGTGATAATCTCACAGAAGCCAAGCCAAGGAACACTATCTCTCAAATCCATGAGCCACTCACGTTTTTTCTTGGGGTCATTGATTTTATCATTGATAAGATCAATTTTATTCATACAAATGATCAAAGACTTCCCTTTCTCTAGCGTGATATCACAAAGCCTGCGATCTTGATGAGTAATTCCCTTTGTCGAGTCTACCACATAAATGACGACATCAGCTTCTGAGATAGATTTGAGTGATCTAAAAACAGATTGTTCTTCTATAAAGCCTGTGACTACTTTTTGTTTTCTAATCCCAGCGGTATCAACTAATTTAATCGAGCGGTAGGGATTTTCTTCAATCTCTTCAGAGGCTTGTTCACTTTCATCTTCCCTCTCACCAAGTGTGGTATCATCACGGTCCATATCATCTGAGATTTTTGAAAGCTCTGCTTCTTCATCATGCTCGTCTAAAAACTCCATTTCACTTTCATCGTCAAAATCTTCTTCACTGGATTTATATTCTTCAGGAAGTTCGTCATAGGCCAGCATTTCAGCTTTTTCAATCTCTTTACTATGCTCTTTAAACTCTGCTAAAAGTTCTTGGTTGGATTTACGAAATTGATCCTCTAGCGCTTCAAGCTCACTTGCACCCTGACCAAAACGCAGATCAAAATAACCTTCAATAGGATCAACGGTGGTTCCCGCAACATTGGAGACGAGGGCCCTATGGGCACCTAAGAATTGATTTAGCAGAGTCGATTTACCAGCATTTGGCGCCCCCACGATGGCCACGTTTGCAACCACATCATGATTAGGGGTGACTCCTTTCTGAATACCTTCTCCTGACTCATTAAATTGAGTTGCGTAGTTATGAATACTCTCACGTAGAATTTCCAATCCTCTGCCATGCTCAGCAGATACAATAAAGAAATCATCCTCTTTGAGACCTAAGGAATAAAACTCCCCTTCATCTCCCCATTGTTTATCCGAATCAAATTTATTCACAAGAAGCCACATAGGTTTTTTAGTTGTGCGAATATAATCACAGATGGTTTGATCAAAAGGAATAAGACCTTCTCTTACGTCCACCACCATTAACACTAAATCAGATTCATCAATAGCAAGCTTGGCCTGGTCGGCCATTATATTAAAAAAAGGCTCAGCGGTTTTTTTCTTACCCTCTTTTTTTTCTGGCTCTATTTTTTCCGGGTAAAAACCACCGGTATCAATAAGAATGACATCTGTAGGGTTCTCTCCTCTGGCATCAGTGAAGTTCGCGATAGAATAATGTCTATCCCTAGTGACACCAGGTTGGTCATAAGTCATGACTTTAAATGATTTTCGCATTAGTCGATTATAAATGGAGCTTTTCCCTACATTAGGCCTGCCAATAAGAGAGATGACACATGAGCGTGATTTCATGATTTTTTTCTCCAAACTCGGTGAGACTTAGGCGTTCGAGGCAGCCCGATCTCATCGAGTACAAAATTATTTTTAAACCATTTCGGACTCACTTTTACGTGTAAATTCAAATGAACTTTTCCTCCCACCATGGCTTCTATTTTCTTACGGGCGTTGGTTCCAATTTCTTTGATCACTGTTCCCTTAGCCCCAACGACAATAGCACGTTGGCTGGGTCTATTGACTAAAATACTCGCTGAAATTTTTGTATCTCTCTCTTCTGCATTTGGATCTTGATACTGATCGATCACAACCGCTAACTCATAAGGAAGCTCTTCTTTTAAAGTTTTAAACGCTTGCTCTCTAATATACTCAGAGGCAAAAAAGCGCATATTCTTATTAGAGACAGCGCCATCAGGATAGAGATGAGGTCCAGGCTCTGCTGCATCACAAAGAGCGGCTGTAAGAAGATGGACATTATCCCCTGTCTTAGGACTAATAACAAAATACTTTGAAGCAGCAGGTATGAGTTTTTGTATTTTCTCAAAAAAACCATCAAAGTTTTTATTTTCCAAATTCTCCACTCGGTCTGACTTGGTAAATAAGATCCATGTCTCACTTAATTCTTTATCAAAATTTTTCATGAAGTTTTGCACTTCACTCAAGACATCTTTTGTAAGGTCCACTAAAAGTAAGTTTAGGTCGACTCCATCGCTGGCCCACTCCGCCTGACCATTCATTCGAATATTGAGTTCTTGTGAAGACTGATGAATACCCGGAGTGTCCACTAATACAATTTCGGTGCGATCAACTGTGAGATTACAATGAAAGTGGTTTCTCGTGGTTTGAGGTTTTGAACTTACAATAGATAAGTCAAAGCCTAGTAAATAATTTATAAGTGTTGATTTCCCTGCGTTTGGTTTCCCAAGTAATGCGGCCATAATATGTTTATTATGGGGGTGTTGGTCTTCAATTAACATTCTTTCTCCAATGTATCTAATAAGTTTTCATTTAAAATTTTTTGAGCAAGCTCCTGCATCCCTTTCTTCTTAGAGGAGTGAGTCACCTGAGCGATTTCCTGATTACGAATAAAACATTTAATTTTGAACTCATCATCTACTGATTCACTCTTATATTCAGGAAGAGTTTGATATTTTTTCATCACCATTTCTTGCAATCTGGTTTTAGCATCGAAACTCTCTAACGATTCCAGAGACCACGTGTCTTGATCAGCTTTATCTACGGTTTCATAAAAAAAACTTCTCGCAGCCTCCAGCCCTTTATTCTTATAAATAGCTCCGATAACCGCTTCGAAAGCATTGCTAAGAAGTGAAGATTTCATATGACCATCAGATTTTAGCTCACCTTTCCCCACCAAAAGAAACTGACCAAGCTTGAGAGCTTCCGAAAAAGTAGTGAGTGATTTTTCATTTACAATTGAGCTTCGAAGTTTAGAGAGTTTTCCTTCAGAAACATTGGGATAAAGCTCCATAAGTTTTTCTGAAACAATCAGATCAAGCACGGCATCCCCTAAAAACTCTAAGACTTCGTTATTTTCTAATTCATGAGAAACTTCGTGCGCAAAAGATTTATGCGTGAGAGCTTGAGTCAGTATATGGGAGTCAAGCTCAGGTAGATCTGAATTGTCGGCCACCGTTTTGGCCACAAAGTTCTGTATCTCTCGGACTTTATTTTTAGGGTTTAAAGGTATTAACTCATCAAAAATATTTTTTGATATTTGTGATCCAATCACATTTCTCTCCAAGGTCATCTAGGCCCATGGTTTATCTCCATGACCTACTTAAGTTTCATTTTTGAAGCTGCCCTGCTTCTAACACAGGGCAACTCAAACGTAAAGTCTGGTCTCTATAGAAATATTCACCCCTATCCTGACCGTGTCGCAGACCGATTCTTCTTCCCCAAATTTTAAAGTGGCGAGAACTTAACACAACTAAAGCCAACCACCCACATATTTTTTGGAGTTTAAAAAAATTACCCTACTTGCTAAAACACTTTCTCTAAGTCATTGAAGTTACGAACTTTAAATGGTAATAAATTGCAATGAAATCTATCGATCTAGGTCATTATCAATCATTATTTTGTAAGAAATTAGCTGACGATGGTAAAAGTTTTAATACAATCAAAAACTATCGCACCGACCTCAATATATTTATGCAATTTTTGGCCATTAAAGGTCAAAAATCAGTCATCACTGCTATCACCCACGAACAACTTAAAGAGTATAATAAATATCTCTCTCAGAAATACAGCTCTCCCAATTCTATTCGCAGGAGGATACAAGCCCTGAGAATGTTTTTCGATTATCTGGTGGCGCAAAATATTTACCCCGATAACCCAGTAAAAAAAATGTTAGTGAGCCCGAAGGTGGTGGATCTCCCTAACCCTCCCGAGTTCCACGTTATTAAAGCCGTTTTTGAAAGTTTGAACCCAGAGTTGTCTCATAAACATTTCGATAAACTGCTCAATCTACGAAATAGAGTGCTTATTCAACTCATCTATGGTGGCGGTCTTAAAGTCTCTCATATCGAAAACCTAAGAGCAGAACATATACAACTCTATAAGAAAGAATATCGTATTCTAGTGGCCCCTGAAAAAAGAGATCCCTTCACAATAAGTATGCCAAAAGAGTTCAATAGTTTACATCTTGAATACTCAGAAGCGCTTTTAAAACAAAAACAAAAAGACGATATTGATTTTTCTCATTATTTATTTAATGGAAACCCCTATCGTATATTAAGTGGTGGTTTATCTGCCCGGGGAATTGAAGTTATCTTTAAAGAATATTCAAGGCTTTTTGATATTCAACTCACGGCCAAAAATATCAGACAAGCATGCATCTTTAAATGGCTGGGGCAAGATAGACCAGAAGCTCGAATCAAAGAATGGATGGGGGTTCAGCCTCAATATAGCTTAAAACCCTATCGTGATTTACTCGAATTACAGCCTAATAAATATTGTTACCTGGAACTATAATGAATGAGTATGAAATCCATATGGAAGAGTGCTTTCGTTTGGCAAAAAAAGCCATAGGAGAAACTTCCCCTAACCCTTACGTGGGCTCAATCATCGTTAAAGATGGAGAGATGATAGCAGAAGGCTTTCATGCCAGAGCAGGACTTGATCACGCAGAGGTAGCAGCACTTAAAGCTGCTCAAAAAGACGTTGCTGGCGCTACACTCATCTGTAACCTCGAACCCTGTTGTCATACCAATAAGAGAACTGCACCCTGTGTGGATGCGATTATCGAGGCCAATATAGGTAAAGTCGTCATCGCCAATCTGGACCCAAACCCAGAGGTGTCTGGTAAGGGAGTCAAAAAATTGCAATCAGCTAGTATTGAGGTTGAGTACGGTGTTTTGGCCAGACGAGGTGAACTTTTAAATGAAGTTTTTTTTACTAATATGCGAAAGAAAAGACCTTTTATTCATTTAAAATGGGCTCAAACACTGGATGGAAAAATCGCCACCCTCAAAAATAGCTCGAAGTGGATCACGAATGAGAAATCAAGACATCATGTGCATTTAGAGCGCTCCCTCTATAATGCCATTATGGTGGGAGATCAAACGATCAAACATGATAACCCCTCTTTGAGTATAAGGATTGGTGAGAAAAATGAATGCACCAAACGAATCATATTAAATCCCCGCGGTGACCTTGAGCAGGATTATAAAGTGTTTCAAGATGAGTTCAAAGAACAAACAATTTTAGTTACTGAGCGACCAAGTCCACATAATGTGAAGCAAATTCAAGTGCCAATGAATGATCAAAGTTTCGATCTGGACAGCTTATTAAGCCAACTCTATGCCCAAGGTATTTGTTCAATTTACGTCGAAGGTGGAATGAAAACGATTAGCCATTTTATTGATTGTGAACTATATGACAGATTAAGCATCTATATTGCCCCGAAGTTATTGGGACCAGGATTAAGTTTAAACACCCAAGCTCGTGACCATATGTCTGAGGCGATTGAACTTTTTGACGGTGAATTTACCAGCTTTGGTCATAATTTACTTTTTGAAAGCCAGAGGAATGAATGTTTACAGGACTAATTAAAGATATCGGTACAGTTGAAAAGATCACTCATAATAAAGAAGGTGTTGAGTTTGAAATTTCTACTTCCCTTTTACACGACATAGAAATTGATGACTCTGTCGCCACTAATGGAGTTTGTTTAACCGCCACCAAAGTGAGTGCTCAAAGCTTTAGTACCCAAGCGGTCAAAGTAACTTTAGAAAAATCTAACTTAGGACAATTGAAAAAAGGCTCAAAAGTTAATTTAGAACTGGCGCTACGTCCAAATGATCGTCTAGGCGGTCATTTCGTGCAAGGACATGTCAATGGCGTGGGAACTATCAAAAACAAAAAGCAGTATGGAGATAATTGGGAGATTGAATTCAAAGCCCCCTCTTCTCTTTTTAAATACATTATCAATGAAGGAAGCATCGCTATTGATGGAATTTCCCTAACTGTGGCAAAAGTTTATGAGAGCTCTTTTTTAATCACTATAATTCCGCATACCTATGAAAATACTATCATTCATACAAAAAGCATTGGAGAAAGCGTGAATATTGAAGTAGATATGATGGCCAAGTACTTAGAAAACTTTGTTAAGTTTGAAAATAAAGAAGATAGGTTAAAAAAATTAATGGAATAAGATGCTCAACACTATAGAAGAAACCATTCCCCATATTCAAGCAGGTAAAATGACCATCGTGGTAGATGATGAGTCTCGTGAAAATGAGGGAGACTTATTCATTCCAGCTCAAGTGGCCACGAGAAGAGATATCAATTTTATGGTACGTAGAGGAAGAGGGCTTATATGTGCTCCTTTAACTCAGAAAATCGCTTTCAAACTCGACCTTCCCCTCATGGTACCTCACCTAGAAGATCAAATGAAAACCGCTTTCACTCTCTCAGTAGACGCAAGTGAAGGAATAAGCACAGGTATCTCAGCTCAAGACAGGGCCTTAACTTTAAACAAACTTGCAGATTTAAATGCCACGGCTAAAGATTTTGTAAGACCTGGACATATATTCCCTCTCATAGCCAAAGACGATGGTGTTCTAGCGAGACCTGGACACACGGAAGCAGCTGTAGATTTATCAAGAATGTCGGGGTTCTCTGAAGTGGGTGTTATTTGTGAAATCTTAACTGAAGATGGAAGTGCAGCTCGTATGCCTTATCTTCTAAAAATGGCGAAAAAATATAACCTAAAAATCATATCGATAGAAGATCTCATCACTTTTCAATTAAAAAACGGAATGGGACAGAGGATAGAAAATGAATACTTTAACCGGGAATTTAACCTTAGATAAATCTAAAAAAGTTGCGATCGTAGCAGCTAGGTTTAATGAACTTATTGTCTCTAAATTAGTTGGTGGCGCTGGGGATTGTCTTACTCGTCATGGCTTACCGGAAGAAAATATAACTCTCATGTGGGTGCCTGGTGCCTTTGAGCTCCCCTTGGCCTGCCAACAATTAGCAGCGACGGGAAAATATGATGCTGTCATTGCCCTAGGATGTGTAATCCGTGGAGCAACCACTCATTATGATTATGTTTGCAATGAAGCAGCTAAAGGAATCGCCAAAGTTGGAATGGACTTTAATATGCCAGTGATGTTTGGTGTGATTACAACTGAATCAATTGAACAAGCGCTTGAGCGTGCTGGAACGAAAGCCGGAAATAAAGGCTGGGAAGTTACTTTAGGTGCCATTGAGATGATCAATCTGAGAAGTGCCATTGAAAACAATGTGGGACCCATGCGCTTTAAAACATCTACGCAAAGCAGCACCACTACGGATTTAAATTAAATTCTAACTTGCCGCAGCACCATTGAGGTCAGAAAATTCTAAAGCACCGCAGCACCATTGCGGAAATTGTTGAATTTATAAATGAAAAATCCTTGTCGAAGTTCAATAATTCTTATAAAACATCTCTACTCTAAATATTGGAGGTAGGCAGTATTTGGCGGATTTATTAAAAACCGTTTCCTACCAACGAGAAATTCGACGGTATTCTTTTGATTCAATCAAATTGATACACCTCATTTCTCGTTACTTAAATGTAATGAGGAGATTTACATGTCAAAAACAACGATGGGAAAAAGATCTGCTTTTAAAATCCAAAGAAGACTCGGTGTTGAGCTTCCTGGATTAGGTAAAGCTGGTGCATTAGAAAGAAGACCTTATGGTCCTGGTATGCATGGTATGAAAAGAAAAAAACTTTCAGACTATACTATCCGTCTAATGGAGAAACAAAAACTAAGATTTCATTATGGTCTTAGAGAAAAACAATTAAGAAACTTAGTTGTGAAGTGTAAAAAAGATACTTCAAGATCATGGGTTGATTCACTTGTTATCAATCTAGAGTCTAGACTAGATAATGTTATTTTTAGACTTAACTGGGCGCCTTCCATTGCAGCTGCAAGACAAATGGTAAGCCACGGACATATCAAAATCAACGGTCAGAAAGTGACTATTGGTTCTGCTACTGTAAATGTTGGTGACGAAATCACTATCACGGACAAAGGTGCAAAGTCTGGTAACTACCTTCAAGCGAAAGCTCGTCCTAGACTTTCTGCTATTCCTGCTTTCTTATCGACAGAGAAAGATGGTGAAAAAGAAAAAGCAAAAGTTATGTCTGAAGCACTTCCTGAAGATATTCCATTTGCATTCGAAAAACGACTAGTGATCGAATTTTACTGGAAACTTAAATAAGCCATTTCTAAAAATTTTTGGAAATATAAAGCCCGAGGAAACTCGGGCTTTTTTTATGACATTAAATAGTGAGTGGAAGTGAAAGACTGAGAAACAGAACATTATTATCTATCTCTAAGTCTGAAGTTCCTGTAGAAGATTCAATCTCCGTGGTCCCAACTGAACCGTACTCTAGATTGAGACTTATAAAAGGTAGCAGTGAGTAACCTAATCCTATTAAAAAACCAGATCCTTTTTTAAGTTTTACATCGCTATCATCATCGTTAACTCCGTCGAGGGCAAAAACATACTCTCCCCAAACTCTTAGTAAAACTGGAAAGTTATAACCTACGAAAAACCCCAATTGAGTCATGGTATAATCAGCATCATCCCCCGTTTCAGGTTCGAGATTTACAAAAGCTCTTCGGCCATCCAGACCGGCCATAAAACCTAACTGCTGAAATCCAAGACGCATGCCCACGGCATTACCGCTCAAATCACCTTCTACATCACCGTCATAGGTTGAGTTTAAAAACATCCCTGCATAGGGTTCAATTAATGTTCCTGCTGAAGCGACAGAAGAAATTAAAAAAGAAAATAATATTACAAAGTTTAATTTTTTCATCATGAATCCTTAGCTTAGAAATCAAGTGGTAGTGAAGCAGATAAAATCGTATTCACAACGCTGTAATCACCTTCAGTGCTTCCTGACTCAATATCATAGTTTAAGTTTTCAACTTCCAAATTGATGCTGATAAAAGGCAAACCTGTAAACCCAATCCCAAGACCATATCCATCTTTGAAAGTGATATCATCTAAACCATCGTCAAACGTATCCCCTTTGATATCAGAGCTTAAAAAGTACTCGGCCCAGAACCTTAACAAAATGGGTAGATCAACCCCGACAAAGGCAGACATATTCGTCATATCAAAACTCTCATCTTGTGGATCTTCCAGACCAGAGAGCATTTGATAATCAATACCGGCAGAAACTAAGATAAAACTATACCCTAATCTAGAACCAAGAGCCGCTCCTGTTGAACTAGTGTCATCATCATTAGTGGCGATATCAATTGTTGATTTCGACATGGCCATACCTGCGTACGGATCAATTAAAAATCCTGCATTTGCACTCGACACAATAAAGCACGCACCAAGCACCATCCCTAGTAATTTAAGTTTCATAAAATCTCCTTGATTAATAACGAATTCCTTCTCTATTTTACGCTAAGAAATGACTAAAAATTCAAAAGAGCAAATTTTTCAACTATTCAAAAATTTATAAGTTATTTCTTATACTTATATTATTAAATAAGGCTGTATTAAATGCAAAAAAGTTCACTATGATTATTTCAATACTCATTATCGGCGGTCTCGCAGTGGGAGTGATGAGCTCATTTTTTGGAATTGGTGGCGGTGCCATCATGGTTCCCCTGCTCTATGCACTCTTCCCCACACTTGATAACACCATTATCATCTCCACATCTCTAACAACGGTTTTCTTTATAACCACCATTAATAGCTACCAATTCTTTCGAGAAAAATATTTTAAAAACAAAAAACAGATTGTTTTGATCATCTTTTCTACCATTATCGGTGGGCTCACTGGTGGACTCTTCACCAACGTTATTGGAACGGAACCTTCCAAACAAATTCTTGCGGTGATCTTATTTCTCTCTCTAGTAAGATTGTATTTTTACCAAGAACCGGAGAATAAAAAGAAAAAGATTCAATCCTGGAAGCTCATTCTCACTGGCTTGATGGGATCATTTATATCATCGATCACAGGGCTTGGTGGAGGGATAGTCTTTGTCCCTATGCTTCTCAGTTTCGTGATGTTGGACAGTAAAAGAGTGTCCGCCTACTCGAATTTAATGATGATGACGGCAACCCTTATGGGTGCCCTTCCTCACCTCTTTACACCTATCGTTTCAATTGACCTCATTCCTACCGAGATTGCGGCGTATTTCATTGGGAAAATAAACCTAGGTATTGTTACCATTTTTGTTTTAGGAGGCGTGATAGGAGCTTTTATGGGTCGAATATTTAATAATTCCATAGGGGCCTCACTCAAGAAGAAACTATTTAGCCTATTACTCCTCGCCTTGATCGCAAAATTGTTATTCTTTTAAAAGTTAAGTTATTTTAGGTACAAAACACTTGTTTGATACATCAAACTGTGTTAGTTTTTATGAATGATAATTCAAAACTCACTTCATTTACTCCAAGAACTTACAGAGCTAGAAGAGAAAATAGCTGTGATTGAGGAAGTTATCCACACTCAAGGGCCCTCCTTTGATACGGAAGAATACCTTAGCTATCTACTCAAAAACACTACCCGATTAAAGTGATTCACTACATCAATTAAAGGTCTAAAATCTTTAGTAATTGTCATTTTTTTGTAAATTAATTGTAATTTGCATTTCCCTTTTGCGCGGATCTTTCTTAAAATAACTTAAGAATCCAAAAATAAAAAAAAGCACACACAATGTTCTTTTGTGAGAAAGGATTTCAAGCAAAAGAATTTTTTATGTATAAGATTTTTCCCACATTGCTTTCAATGAATATCATTTAATACTTAACAATTGTGCACAATTATTTCGTTTTTTACGTCAGAAATTTGTCATGCCCCCTAATAAAAACTTACAACAATTGCACAACAAATATCCCATTGGTTTAATCATTTCACACACAATTACACACTAATACACCTGAGAGAATGTAAGGGTAATTTAGCAAGGAGAATTTGATGGCCAGTTCAAGAAGAATGAATGCACATCTTAAGAAGACGCAGATTAAAGAATTAAAAAGCATCATTATCGCTGAAAGAGAAAGAATCCAAAACAAACTCAATTTAGAAAAACCCCATCTAGCAGTAAACGAAAGCAACTCTGGACGTGATGAAGTTGATTCAGCTAACGACGACATCATGAGACATACAGAGCTTAGATTCGCTACTAGAGAAACATTATATTTAAAGAAAATTATTAAAACTCTTCACCATATGGACACTGATGAATATGGAATGTGCGAAGAGTGTGGTGGAGAAATTTCTTTTACGAGATTAAGAGCAAGACCCACATCGACAATGTGTATCAGTTGTAAAGAAGAAAGCGAGCGTGAAGAGATGCAAAGCTCTCATGGACGTGTTTCAAAATCTTTAGGTAAATCAGTAAGTTTCACATAAAAAAATGGCCCTCGATCTGAGGGCTTTTTTCTATCTTTTTTCTAAGTAAGTTAGAAAATTTCGACAACAGTTATTCAATAAATTTAAAACCAAGTCAAAACCTTCTTCCCCTCCAAAATAGGGATCTGGAACATGATCAAACTGTGCAAATTCATCACTGGCAAAGTCAGTCATCTTTAAGACTTTATGTTCATTTTCAGAGCGAGTGTCAAGCTTAAGAACGTTTTGATAATTTGATTGATCCATGACGATGATAAAGTCGAAGTGTTGAAAATCTTCAACCGTAAACTTTCGAGAAATACTTTCTAAATTTAAGTTTCTATTTTGAGCAGCAACTCGCATACGCTGATCAGCTTTTTCACCATCATGATGTCCACTGGTTCCAGCAGAATCAACACTGTATTTTTCTTGCAAATTATATTCATCAAGAAGTTGTAAAAAGATACCTTCAGCGGCAGGTGATCTACAGATATTTCCTAAACAGACAAAAAGTATTTTTGTTTTATTCATTAACTTTGACTCTCCACCCACGTTGACTTCCATCGAATAGTTCAACTCCCATCTCTGCTAGTTCATCGCGAATCTGATCTGCTTGTTCCCAATTTTTAGCATTTCGTGCTTCTGTTCTTTTTGCCACTAAGCTCTTCACCTTTTCTACATCTATATTTCTCATGGTGATAAGAATTTCATCCATCCTGGCCAATAAAGTTTTGGGATCTTCATTAAACAAAGCACTCATCTTGCCATATTTGTTGATCCAACCGAGAAACTGTTCTGATTGACCTTTGTGATTGATATTTCGTTTTTGTTTATTAGCAAAACCAAACCCATTAAACATTCTTACTGCTTCAAAAATTTCAGAAATAAGGATGGCCGAATTAAAGTCATCCTTAAGAGCTTTTTCAATTTTATCATCTAGCTGTTGGAGCTGAGACTCAAATTTCTTATCAGGGACACCTGGCTCACTCACCATCTCAATTGTAGATTGAGCTAACTCAATGGCAGAGTAAATTCGATTGAGAGCTGAAATTGTTTGAAGTAGCTTATCATCAGTCACCGCCATCTGAGTGCGATAGTGAGCAGATAAATATAAATATTTTAAAATCTCAGGGTGATATTTTTCATTGAAGTTTCGTGCCGTAATAATATTTCCCAAAGACTTACTCATTTTTTCGGCCCCAAAATTGATAAACTCGTTATGCACCCAAAAAGTTGCATACTGTTTACAATTACAAGCTTCACTTTGAGCAATTTCGTTTTCATGATGAGGAAATTGCAAGTCCACCCCTCCTCCATGAATATCAATGGAATCTCCAAAGATGGCCTTATTCATAGCTGAGCATTCAATATGCCAGCCAGGCCTGCCTTTCCCCCAAGGAGAATCCCAAGATGGCTCCCCTGGCTTCGCTGGCTTCCAGAGAACAAAATCAAAAGGGTTGCGCTTTCTTTTATCAACATCTACCCGCTCCCCTGCATTGAGTTCATCTAGTTTTTTCTTTGAGAGCTTGCCGTAGCCTTCAAATTTATCAATCTCAAAAAAGACTTCACCGTCAACCACATAGGCTTTGCCATTGGCAATAATACCTTCAATCATTTGAATAATGTCATCCATATGATCAGTAACTCTAGGGTTATGTTCATGAGCTTTTAGTCCTAAATCGTTAAAATCTTTTTCAAACTCTGCAATATAGCGTTTGGTAATTTCAGAACTATCCACACCTTCATCCATCGCTTTTTTGATAATTTTGTCATCAACATCAGTATAGTTGTAAGCAAACTCCACTTTATTTCCAATATGCTCTAACCAGTTACGAATCAAATTAAAGACAATAGGTCCTCTAAAGTTTCCTATATGAAGAAAGTCATAGACAGTAGGCCCGCATAAATACATTTTCACGACTCCGGGCTCAAGAGTTTTAAACTCTTCCTTTTTTCCACTAAGAGTGTTGTAAATCATCTGCTGCATAATCTCATCCTATTGATTAAGAAAACTAAGTTTGGAATTTACGGCTTCTTTATCTTCAGGCCTCACCATAACCACTGTGAAGGTTTCAATTTCGTCGTTTTCTATATTAATTTTAAATTGTTTCTGAGCAATAACCGGAGTTCCCTTCTCTTGCCACATAACTTTTTTAATCTTCATTAATCTCTCTAGGGCATCACTTCCCACCACATCATCATCAAGAAAATATAAGTTTTCCCACTCTGAGTCTAAAAATAAATGTAAAAATTTTCTAGAGATTCTTACATCTTTTTCTCTCGTGATACAGAGTTCGCAATATGGCTCCTCTGAAATAGAGCATTTTCCTTTCGCAGGGTTCTCGGGGTGATCAACACAGAACTGACCTTGCATTGTCTGTTTTTGACGTTTCGCTTGCTCTATTTTCTTTTTGACCTCATCAGGCATACGATCTTCAGCAACAGAGACTTTTGATTGATCTTGAAGGGCGGGGTTAGAAAGACTTTGATTGAGTTTTAGATACTTAAAGAATAAAAACCCCACAACACCTAAAAGGATGATCATAAAAACTAAAAGAATAATGATGAGGACAACTAATAAGGTTTCCATTAGCAGTGAACTTCTATTTCATACCCTTGAAATTTGCGCATATTAATGACGCCTGTATCGAATATCAAATACTGACCTTTGATGCCAAGTAATGTTCCCCCAACTTCTGGATCTTTGTCGAAGTTAAGTGATTTTACTTTTTCAGGGTATTTCTCAACAGGATATATAAAATTGTAAACTTGATCTTCAATGGGAGTGATCTCATGTTTGCCCAGCAGCTCAGAGAATTCTTTAATCAGTTTCTTTTTCTCTGCTAAAAGATCAACTTCAGGGTATTTATTTTTAAGCATATTCCGCCAGTTCGTTTTATCTGACATGTTTTTTGCGATCTCGACTTCGACCAAACCGGAAGTGAGTCTATTTTTGACCTCGAAAAGTGGGATCGCCGCAACTGCCCCTTGATCAACCCACCTGGTAGGTACATTAACCTTTCGAGTAATACCAATTTTTAAATCACTGGTAACTGATAAATACACCACATGAGGTTGCATACAATTAGCTTCTCCCCACTCAGGCTCCCTACAGGTTCCTTTTGCATAGTGACATAATTCTGGTTGAAAAATACATTGATCGCATTGAGCGAGAGTCATATAAGACTCCCAGCTATATCCTTGCCCATAGGTTTTTTTAACCACTTTATCTGAAGCAATACACTTCTTGAGCCCGGTATGAACGAGTTTAAGTTTTGAGCCTACATGTTCATTAAGAGCAATTGACTGCTGCCCCTCCCCCTCGAGAGGAAGATTATAGCTAACAGAGTTATCTTTTGGATTATGTACTGATTTAAGCTTTCTAATATGCCCAATTTTCATTAGAAAATTGTATCAGTTTGGAGCCCATTTTCAACACCTTTAAAAATCACTGCAGCTGCGTTGTGAGAATGCAATGACTCAAGGTGTTCAAGTTCAACTAACCAATCGAGTATATAATCTTCGCCATTAAGCACTTTATAAACTCTTTTCGTCGCGTGTTCTACAAACATCGGGTGGGTTCCATTAAGAATAGCAAAAGCTTGCTCATCTTGGCGCTTCACCAGACTTTGAGTCTCAGTTGGAATTGCTTCTTTGAGCAATAACACTAAATCCTCAATAAAAAATTCCTGCTCTGGTTCAACCTTAACGGTACATTTCATTTGAGAGCGTTGGGAATGAGGAACACCTATTCCCGAGCCTTCAGATATTTTTCCTGCAGCGAAGTCGTTTTCATATTGCTTGGCCATGGACAGTGAACATGGACATGTTGAAGAATATTCATAGCCAATGGTGACAAAGTATTCAAAGCCTTTATCTTTTGTTTGAGTGGCTTTGAGCTCTACAGGATAGTATTGCCATCCCCAATTATCACTGCGAAGGGACTTTTGCTTGACTGGGTAGAAAAACTTAATTTTCAAATATGCTGAGTCTATAAGCTTATTATCCTGTTCATCAGCTAATTCTATTCTGTATCTTCTGAGTACATCTTGGAAAAACTTGGCATTCAATCTCTCTGTGCTAGCAGTGGCCTGGAGAATCGTGCACAAACGAGACATACTCACACCATTTTTGTTGGCATCTAAATTAACATACATGCTGGCTTCACAGTCGTGGCTGCGAGTTTCACCAAACTTATTCGTCATCTCTATAGGAAGGCGATAACGATTGATCCCTACTCTAGGTATAGCAATAAGGTCTTCTGTTGGTAGTTTTTGAAAGTCGTTGAGCCCTGAAGCATCCTTTTGCTGGCATGCCAATATATCAGTGACAACTTTTGACTTTCTCAGTGAGTTCTCTTTAAAAGATTGCTCAATCATATCTATACTCCTCGTGATGGCTGTTTTTTATCATAAATAAAACTCGGTCGCAAAGCATTAAGTCACAATATAAATTGGACAAGAGCTCGCCATAATGCCGCAGCGCTTAATCTTTACAGACTGTTTAAGTTCCATTACATCTAAGTTGATGTCACTATTGAAAAAGTCAATCTTAGCTTTAATAAAAGCTTACCAATATATAATTTCCCCCCTGCTAGGACCTAGGTGTCGCTTTACTCCCAGTTGTTCTGAATATGCAAAAGAATGTTTTGAAAAATATGGTTTCTGGACGGCCTGTAAGAAAAGCTTCATGCGAGTCAGTAAATGCCATCCCTTTCACCCGGGAGGCCATGATCCTTCTTAGTTTTTTTGCTACAGTAAATGGATAGGGTCCACATCAATTTTATAGCTAATATTAGAAACAGTTTGATAGTTTTGCTCAAAAGTATCTAACACTTGATGAAGCGCTCTCGCGTCAGGGGACTTAAGCATAATCGCCCAAGTGTACTGGTTGGCTTTTTTTTCTATGCTCATGGGGGTCGGCCCGTGAAGACGTACTTGAGGGAGATGTTCTTGAATCACCTGATTCAGACTCTGTCCAATACTGCTAGCGTGATCAATTAATCTATCCCTAAAACGGGATGAAAAATAAAGCATGGCAATCTTAGTGAAAGGAGGACAGGCACATAATTCACGCAGCGGAACTTCTTCTTTATAAAAATCATTAAAGCTATGGGCCTGAATAAATTTAAAGACACTATGGTGCGCGTTCATGGTTTGAATGAGAACTTTTGACGTGCTTTGATAGCGCCCTGCCCTGCCGGCCACTTGCTCAATCAGCTGATAGGTTTTCTCATTGGAACGGAAGTCAGAAAAATTTAACATGGCATCTATACCGAGGATAATGACAAGGTTTACTTTTTTAAAATTATGTCCTTTGGCCAGCATCTGAGTCCCGACAAAAATATCAATTTCCCCGCGGTGAAAACGATCCAGCTTATCATTGAGCTCTTTGGTGTTTTTAATCTCATCTCGATCAAAACGTTCAATATTTTTATGGGTGAAGACTTCACTTAAAATTTGTTCTATTCGCTCAGTTCCATAACCTTTGTTCAAAAGGGATAAAGAGCCACATTCTGGACATTGGGAAGGCAGAGGCATTTTGAATTCACAATGAGAGCAGCTGAGAAGATTTTTTTGTTTAAAGTAGCGCAAATTATTAAAACACCCGCACTTTTCATTATAAAATTGATGACCGCAATTACGACACTGAATATAAGAAGAGAAGCCAAGTTTGTTGATAAAGACCAAGACCTGCTCATCTTTTTTTAAACTCTGTTCAATAGCCTCGATCGTCTGTTCCGTAAGAGGCCATGCCGGATTGTCTTCTACTTTTATTCCCGTGAGATCAATCAGCTCAAGTGCGGGAAACTCTCCTTCCCCGACTCGGTTTTGAAGAGTGTAATAATGTCTATTATGTTTTTGCTCTTCAAAGAGATAAAAATTCTCAAGACTCGGAGTCGCACTTCCCATCACAAAAGTGCAATTATGTAACTGGGCTTTTTTAATGGCAACATCGCGCCCGTTATAAGGGCAACGATCCGTTTGTTTAAAACTTTGGTCGTGCTCTTCATCTACGATAACCAGACCTAGGTTTTTAAGGGGTAAGAAAATAGAACTTCGCACCCCCATAACCAACACAGGTTCATCTGATTCACTGAGGGTTTTCCAAATATTATATTTCATGGAAGGGGTCACACCCGAGTGATAGGTCAGAATCTTGCACCCAAGATATGTTTGAAACATTTGGGTGAACTGGGGAGTGAGGTTAATTTCTGGTAATAAAAACTGTACTGATTTTCCTTGAGCAATCACTTCTTGCATAAGCTTGAGGTAAATCGCTGATTTCCCCGCACCGGTCACTCCATGAAGATAATGCTGGCCGAAGCCTTCTGAGATTTTTGCTTTAATTTGCTCAAATGCATTTGTTTGCTCTTCATTGAGTTGAAAAGGCAGGGGTTGCATTTCACCTTGGATCATCTCCGCATTGCGTGGTCGTTTAAGAACTTTGGGGAGACAATCAAAAATAAGTTTTCCCAGTGAATAATGATAATAATTCGCCATCCACTGATAGAGTTCTATTTCGTGAGAAGTGAGTTGAAAGGAATTCTCAATTAATCCCTTAACCTCTTTAATTTTATACTTACCCGCGGCTTCTTTTTCAATATCAGTTGAGGGCGCCAACACACAGCCACCAGTGGTTCTTTTCCCTAGGGGAACCTCTACTAAGTCTCCCCTATGGAGTTCTTCAGAGGAGGTGTAGGTCAAAACACTCGGTTTTTTAGGAAAATTAACAGCGATTTGATAATAAAGAGTCATTCACTTTTTACTTTAGGTAACTCGCTATACTGATGAGGCATTAAGTCTTTAAATGTAGTTTGATCAATCACTTGAGTATCATCGGCAATATAAATCTTCAGGTCAGATTGACAGAACTCGGCCATGGCCTGCAGACATACTCCACAAGGATACAGCGCCGGTTCAGTATTAGAAGTGACCACCACAAACTCTAACTCTGGTTTGCCTTTGTGAGTGACGATATTTCCCAGTGCATTTCTCTCAGCACAAGTTGAGATACCAGTGACTATATATTCAACATTACATCCCGAATAAATTTCATCATGCCCTTTAATTTTTATCGCCGCTCCCACTTTGACTTTAGTTAAGTCAGCGTAAGCATTTTTGCGAGCTTTAATGGCAAGCTCTAAAGCCTCTTGAACTTTTTTATCCACTTTCATAACTCATCCTTATACACTTCTTTTCCCTGGAATAATGTTAGTTTAGTGCGACCATAGAGTTTTTGTCCAATAAATGGAGAATTTTTTGATTTAGAAGCAAAGTAATCTTGAGTCACTTCAAAAGAATTCTTTAAATCAAAGAGAACTAAATCAGCAGCTCGTCCCACTTCAATTCTTCCTATATCTAACGAGAAAAGATCTCCTGCTCCTTTGCTCATCAAGTGAATACAACGATCAAGTGTAATCTTCCCGGTTTTTACAAAGTTGGTATAGATAAGAGCAAAAGCCGTCTCAAGTCCTATAATTCCAAAAGGTGCTTTTTCAATTTCTCTGGCTTTCTCATCGGGAGCATGAGGAGCATGATCAGTGGCAATGGCATCAATGGTGCCGTCTATTAGAGCTTCAACACAAGCTGCTCTATCTGTTTTGGAGCGAAGAGGAGGATTCATTTTCCAATTGGCGTTCAGGCTTCCATCTTCTTTTTCAGGAATATCCTCATCACACAAGAGCAAATGATGGGGGGAAACCTCAGCAGTAACTCTAAAACCCTGCTCTTTAGCCGCCTTCACATAATCAATTGAGCTTTTCGTTGAGATATGCAACACGTGATAATGGGCCCCGGTTTTTCCACTTAATTCACACCCACGTTTCACGTGGACTGATTCGGAATTGGCATCAATCCCTTTGACCTTATATTTCTTTGCTATTTCTCCAAGATGGATCGCCCCACCCTGAGATAAAGACTCATCTTCAGAGTGATCCAGTATAGGGAGATCGATTTCTTTTGCCCTCAGCAGGGCTTTTTCAAAAAGCTCATCACTTTGCACTCCCTTACCATCATCTGTAATGGCAATCGCCCCCGCATCTTTGAGCGCTTTAAAATCAGATAACTCTTCTCCTTTAAGCCCCATACTTACCGCACCGGTAGGATAAACGCGACAGAGCCCTATTTCATTTTGCTTATCCCACATAAATTTTACCGTCTCAGGGTTATCAGCAGTGGGTGTAGTATTGGGCATTGAGATGACAGTAGTAAAACCCCCTTTAGCTGCGGCCCTACTTCCTGATTCAATATCTTCCTTATACTCCATGCCCGGTTCCCGAAAATGAACTTGAGGATCACACAAACCAGGTGACAAAAATAAGTCCGTGGCATCTATGGTTTGATCAAAATTACCCGAAATCTCACTTTCAGATATTCCCGCAATTTTTTCACCATCAATAATGATATTCACCTGACACTCTCCACTCTCACCTTTTCCTAAAACTGATTTGAGTGTGGTTGCGTTTTTAATTAAAATTTTCATAAATACCTTTTTAAATATTTTCCGGTGATACTTTTTTTATCCTGGGCCACCTCTTCAGGAGTTCCCGTGGCCACTATCTGTCCACCGTACTCACCCCCCTCAGGTCCCAAGTCAATAATATAGTCACTCATTTTAATGACATCAAGATTATGCTCAATCACCAGCACTGTATGTCCTAGACCAATTAATTTTTGAAGAGCTTCTAAAAGAACTTTGATATCTTTAAAATGAAGCCCTGTAGTTGGCTCATCTAAAATATAAAGACAATGTCCTCTTGTGGCTTTAGACAACTCTCTTGAGAGCTTTAACCTTTGAGCTTCTCCCCCAGACAAAGTGGTTGAGCTCTGACCTAGTTTTATATACCCAAGTCCTATAGAGTCCAAGGTCACGAGGGCCCTATGTATTTTTTTATGATTTTTGAAAAAATCGACGGCTTCTTCTATGGAGAGATTAAGAACATCTGCAATATTTTTGCCTCGGTAAGTGATATTGAGAGTTTCTTGGTTATAGCGCTTTCCATTACATTCCTGACAAGTGATATAGACATCTGGAAGAAAGTTCATCTCGACCTTGTTTTGTCCCGCACCTTCGCAAGCTTCACACCGTCCCCCTTTCACATTGAAAGAAAAGCGTCCTTGTTTATAACCTCGCACTTTTGCCTCGTTGGTGTTTGCATAAAGCTTTCTGATCTCATCAAAGAGTTTAGTATAAGTAGCCGGGTTTGATTTAGGTGTTTTCCCAATAGGCGATTGATCAATCTCAATGACTTGATCAATATTTTGTCCAATGGAAATACTTTTATAATGAACAGGATATTCTTCTTTTCCTCTTAAATAATTTTTAATCCCTGGAACCAGGGCATTGTGAACCAAAGTAGATTTCCCTGAACCTGAAACTCCTGTGATACAGACAAGCCCTCCAATAGGAATATCCACATCAAAATTTTGAAGGTTATTTTTCGTCACCCCTTTTAAATAAAGAAATTTTGAAAGGGTTCTGCGTTTTTCAGGGAGCTCAATTTTTTTGCGGCCACTTAAATAGTTCCCAGTCTCGGTATCCGCTTTTTGGATTTCTTTGGGAGAGCCATAGGCCACAACCTCTCCCCCATGGATCCCCGCCCCAGGTCCAATATCAATAATATGATCGGAAGCAAGCATAGTGTCTTCATCATGCTCAACCACAATCACAGTGTTACCTAAATCCCGCAAGCGTATCAAGGTGGCAATCAGTTTATCGTTATCTCTTTGGTGCAGTCCAATACTCGGTTCATCCAGAACATAGAGGACACCACTGAGAGCGGACCCAATTTGAGTGGCCAGTCTAATTCGTTGGGACTCTCCCCCACTCAAAGTATTAGCAGCGCGATTGAGAGTAAGATAGGTAAGCCCAACGTCATTGAGAAATTTTAAACGGGCATTCACTTCTTTGAGAATTTTGCTCGCTATAATTTCTCTTTGCCCTGTGAACTTCACCCCTTTAAAAAATTCATAGCATTTTTCGATGGAGAGCTCGGCCACGTCCATAATACCTTTATCTTGAACCTGTACTCCACGGGCATATTCATTCAGCCTCTCGCCTTCACAACTAGGACAAATTTTGATGTTCATATATTTTTCTAATTCCGTTCGAACTTTTTCAGAACTCGATTCAATATATTTTTTATTCAACCACTCATCAAGGCCTACAAAAGATTTGGTAAAACTATAACTAGAGCTCTCTGATTTAAATTTATAAGTGTACTCTTTATTGGAGCCATCAAAGATGGTCTCATAAATACGTTTGGGCCACTTATCGATGGAAGTTGATAGTTCCACACCTTCTTGATCCAGAATACATTTCACCATTTGATAGTAAAATGATCCATGTTTTCCCAAAGCGGTGATGGCCCCATCTTGAAATGACATTCTCTCATCGAGTACATATTTTTTGCGATCAAAAACTTTACTCTCACCTAGACCGTTACATTCAGGGCAAGCTCCTATAGGGGAATTAAATGAAAATAATCTAGGCTCCAGTTCAGGATAACTTTTTCCTGTCTTATGGGAATAGAGATGTTCTGAATAAAACTCTTCATCTTTATCCGCCAAGACAAAGAGGGAGCCTTCTCCTAGTTTTAAAGCTTGCTCAACTGAATCAGTGAGTCTAGAGACAATCCCTTCCCGCACCACCAGTCTATCCACCACAATATCGAAGTTATTTTTTTTATTTTTATCTAATTTTGTTGTGTCTTCTAAGGTGATCAACTTTCCATTAAATCTTGCTTTAGAAAAACCCATGGAAAGAAATTTTTGAATGAGATCTCGATGCTCACCCTTCTGACCTTTGACCACCGGGGCCATAAGCACTAATTTTGTTTTTTCAGGTTTGGCCAATAACTTCTCTACTATCTGTTGTGCCGTTTGAGCTTGCAAGAGCTCTCCAGTTTCAGGACAATAGGCATCTCCCACCCGAGCATATAGAACTCTTAGATAGTCATAGACTTCGGTTATTGTCCCCACGGTTGAACGAGGGTTTCTCGAGGTTGATTTTTGATCAATAGCGATAGCAGGGCTCAGTCCTGTGATGCTTTCCACATCAGGGGGCTCCATCTGCCCCAAAAATTGACGAGCATAACTAGAGAGTGATTCGATATAGCGACGTTGTCCTTCTGCATAGAGCGTATCAAATGCCAGAGAAGATTTTCCGGAACCAGAAGGGCCAGTGATCACTGTTAAGGTATTTCTGGGAATGCTAACTGCTATATCTTTTAAATTATGTACTTTGGCACCAAAGATCTCTATCTTATCCATGGCAAAAGTGTACACCAAGCTTAAACGCTTGAAAATTAATAACTCCATAGACAAAGAGTAACCGAGAAGTTTAGTCGGTGACATTTAACCTCCGGCCACCCTGACACTGAGAAAATGGCCCCAATATTTAAGTCCCTAATATTACGCGTTATACCGTTGCCATGTTTTGGTATGGGCCTTGCATTAATGCTAGACAACAAACATCGACTAGGATGGTCGGTAAATCGAGGTTAGTATGAAAGGGAATTCAATACTCATCCTCTTCCTAATGCTATTGGTATCTTGTGGGAAGGGAATCTTAGAGTCAAACTCAGCACCAAAAACCAATGATCAACTCGGAGTTATCGCAAGCTGCACGACAAGAAGTCAGGCCACTGCTATCGCGAAAGAGACTGGTACAATGTTTAGAGTTATTAATGAGAAACGTGGTCTCATTGAGTTTATTGGGCTGTCTGAAAGTGAACTAAAAGATCTCCTCCCCAAGTCCAAATTTAAAGCGAATAAAATCTATGAAGATATACTGATTGAAACCTCTGAAGAGTTCTCAGCGAAAAATATACCCAACACTCAGTTTTATGGAGCTCACTCACCTGAGTATCGTCACAGCGGCGTGGGAAGATTTTTTCCCCACCTGGATCAAATTGGTGCTCTTAGCTCTAACCAACATTTAGGTGCTGGCATTACCATCGCAGTTATTGATACCGGTGTTTATTATAATCATCCCCATCTAAGTCCCAATATCAAAACCAATGAGAGTGATCGTCACGGAAACCAAGGGAATTACTTTGATGATGACGGTAATGGTTTCACTGATGATTATGTGGGTTGGGATTTTTATAATGGAGATGCTTATCCCATAGATGACAACGGTCATGGAACCCATGTAGCAGGGCTGGCTGCTTCAACCTATATGGGAGTGGCACCGATGGCAAAAATCTTACCGGTCAAAGTTTTATCAAGCCGTGGAAGCGGTGATTTAGGAACGATTACCGCGGGTATCCTCTACGCTATTGATATGGATGCAGATATTATCAATCTCTCCCTTGGTGGTCCTGGAAGTTCAAATATCTCAAGTGAGATTGCAGAGTTAGTGAACTCAGTAAAGTTGGCAAAGGCTAATAATGCACTCGTCGTGAGTGCTGCTGGTAATGGGGGAAGTGATGGTCTGGGAGACTGTAATGACGCCAACCCTATTTACCCAGCGAATATCAATGAAGATAATATGCTCACTGTGGCCAGTGTGGATGCTTATAATGAGCTGACCAGTTATTCAAATTTTGGAGAAGAGTCCGTGCATATTGCTGCTCCTGGTGGTGATCAAAACACAGGGGCCCTTAATTCAACGGCCATAGCTTACTGTAGCGGACGCTGTACTCAAAATGATGTTGCCTATGTAGGGATGAGTGGAACCAGTATGGCCACACCTATCGTCAGCGGTCTCGCTGCTGTGGTTCTTGCGGCCAAGCCGGAGTTAACTCCTAAAGAAGTTAAAGAGATTATTATCAATAATGGAATAGCATTTGAGAACTTAGAAGGAGTGGTTCAAAGCGGAAAAGTGATTAACGCTCAAAACATCTTTCATCAATTTTTCTAACAGACTATTTTAAAAATGGGAGTACTTTCGAGATGATTGAAACGTGCTCCCCTAAAATGGCAGGGTCTTCTTCCTGACAATTCTCACGGTTATCATCACAAGTATTGACTCTTAAACAGAATTCTCCATCTTTAGTACTTGCTGTATAATCTGTATCACCTCGAACTAAAATGCCTTCAACTCTATTAGTCACAGCATTAAAAACAGGTGAACCAGAGTTACCACCAAACGTATCTAAGTTTGTTGCAAAATAAGTATCAAATATTTCAAACACCCGAGCCCCATCTGCAAACTTCATCGGCAAACCTGATGGGTGACCTATAACGTAGAGCTTGGTGTTTTTACGAATATTTCCTTTGCCACGTAGTTTAAGTGGCGTGCGCCCTACCACCTTGCGATCAAGCTGGATCACAGCGTAGTCTTCGTGGTTCGCGGCCAAATCTAGATCTAGGTAAGCAGCTTTTATAACACGCTTACATTTATAGACATTGTCTGGGCTAACATTTTTAAGTGAGACACCTTTTTTGCCATTTTTTTTGAAATCAAATACCCATGAGTAGTTTTCACAATCACTGGTTACTTTATCTTCCACATCGGTGTTGTAGTCAGTAATACAATGTCCCGCTGTCACCAGGAGATCATCTCCTACGAGAAACCCCGTGCAATCAGAAAGCAGTGGTTGGTTCGCAAATTTCTCATCACTGCATAAGTTATACGTCATCGGATCTTTGAGAGTACGAATTCCCGAAAAGTTCACAATATCTTTACCAGATCCATTAAAAGTTTGATTGATTTTAAAATTGGCCACTCGACCTGCAATGGCCTGCGATAGTTTTCTTACTTGTAAGTTTTTCACTTCAGAAACATCGATACGATTATCCTGACCGTAGATGATTTTAGTTTCAGCGATGCAAAGTCCTGATAATAGCGCGATATTTAAAATAATAAGCTTCATAGTCTCTCCCAGCGCTATTTGTAAGATAAATATTAGACATTTACAACTTACACAACCTTACAACTCAGGTATTTAGCTAAGTATCTCTATTTATTAAGCATTATTAAGTATGAACATATTACAAGGTGAGCCAAATTGAATTTATGCGACGTGTCATAAATGTTATAAATAAGCAAGAACAAATTAATATTAAGTAAAAACTCTTTGAGAAGGTGAAGAAAATGAAAAAATTGTTTGTTGTTTCAAGTTGTATTTTAGGAAGTTTAGCCGCAATCGCAAGTCCAGTAGATCCTATGGAAAACTACACCCCCACTCAAGTAGATGGAATGTATGTCAATCATATCTGGAATCAGATGAGAATGGATCTTAAAGGAGATGATTGCTATCGTAGAGCACATTTATGGGCCTATGGTATGAATAGAAAACATGGCATCAAATCAACAAAAATCTTCATGCATTATACAGAGAAGTTTAATTTAGAGTTGGATTATCTTGGTGATGAGGATCGCTTTGAGGGCGGAATCGTCAACGGACTTTTTGGTTGGATTGGGAAAAAGACTTCAGATATTGATCATCTCGATAGAAAAATCCAAAGCTTAGTCAGAAATAATATTAAATGGAATTATCATGTTGCCCCAATGATTTATGCCGATGGTGAACCTGTTGTTATGGATAGATATTTAGATCTTCCCTACGATGCGGTTTATCCCTATACAAGTGATGAGGCATGGGATTTAAAGGCACGCCCAGCATCTCCTGAAGAATGGGTAGAAGCTCTTACGGTAAGAGGTGAACTCTTATGGCAAGCTCATAAACAAAAACTCATCAATAAAATGGATGAGCTACAAGAAGATATCGATAAGTACCAAAGAAAAGCTAATAAAAAGAAAAAAGCTAAAGATAAGAGAAAATACTATGAGAAGATGGCCGAAAAACAAGCTGAAATCGATGAGATCATGGTTAAGTTTAGATCCCTTGAGATGGATAAAGGCGATAGCATTGATATAAAGTGTAAAAAGGTCACAACCATCGCTGAGGTTGATGCTGCTCAAGAAACTGAATGGTGTTTATACTCCGAAGCTCCTATGTATTATTATAACGAAATCGATCTACGTAACCTGGCCTATGGATATACCGGTTATAACTATGCGATTGCTGTCCCTACTGAAGTTCAAACTCAGGAGAACTTTGAAAATGGGCGTAATTATGTACAAAGATATTTTAATGAAGAAGAGCTGGATGATGCCGTCAAGGAAATCAAAAAAGATAGAGATTAAAATACATGAGGGAAGCTTTAAGCTTCCCTTTTTTTTACCTGAACTTTATAGAGTTGATGCTCACTTAAAAAGTATTTTTTCTCAAAGTTAGTTATAAATTCTTGGGGATGATAATTTTCTACTTCACTCCCCTCCCACCCATAAAGTTTAAGAGCAAATACAAATTCTTCAGCATATATTTTCCAATTCGTGCGCAATTCAAACTCAGCAGCCAGACTGAGGATTGTTTCAAAGAGCGGATGAGCATGAAAGCGTTTTTTAACGAGCTTTTGTTTGGGCCATGGGTTGGGATAAAGTAGATATTGTTTGGTGAGCTCAAACTGAGTACGATGACGGTGAGCCAAAAGCCAAAAATCAATCAATTCACATTGAAGAAAAATAAGATTTCTAGGGGGATCTTTTTTAAAAGCTTTATGGCGTGAAAGTCTCGACTCTGACTTATCCACTCCAACGATAAGATGGTCAGGATATTTTTGAGATAAATAAAATGTGCTCTCTCCCGTTCCACAGCCTAAATCAAAAATAGTTTTTTTATTGAGATGTTGATCAAGTTTATTTAAGAATAAATCAAAAGCTTTTATCGAGCTGTTCTCTAACGGTTTTTTAAACTCAAAATGTTTATGGCGCGCTATAATTGCTTCTAAGTCGGGATGGATATGCTTTTGATCACTGGTCACTAATTTTGATTTATTTTTCATGCTCAATTCTTTCTATTGTATTTTATGAATTTTAATTCATCTGCTCAACTTCTTAAAGCATTATCCGAAACCTTCACCTGAGATTATGATGCACCCAAAAAAACCACACTTATTTTGCGTAAAAATGGCCCAGGCCGTAAGAAAAAAAGAACATTACTTTTGTGAATTTCTCTGTCCTCATTGTGGTGAACACAATGTCTATTGCAAAAAAATTATTCCTCATTATATTTTGTGTCCAAATTCTGGTTGTCGTAGACCTATCCAAATTAAATTAAGCGAAGATGATCTCAGCGCGACGTCTTCTGTTCAAGCAAAAGCTTAATACTTTTTTCATCTTTCCCTACGACATAGATATGATGTGAGATAAAAAGCTCTTTAATTTTGTCTAACTCATCATGTTTAATCTCTTTATTATAATCTAATTGAAAATGTTTATGTCCAAAAACCTGCTCAGAAGCATAAAAAGAGGTACTCTCATAACAAAAGCTATCGTTCATAGTATGCATAACTAAATGAGGAGATACTATTTTTAATGGACTCAATTTAAGATGCAGAAAAACTGCAGGAGAACTCCATTGAGTGGCCCCCACCAGTTTTTTTATCTTAAGAGTATTAAGGGCAAAATATTTTGTCAGTAGTCCAAGCCCACTTAGATCAAGGGAGAGCTTTCCATTGAGTGATGATAAATTATGTCCAAACCAAGAGTTATCATAGGCGTTAGGAATAGTAATATACATACTTAGAGGAATAAAGGTCGAACCTTGAGCTTTGAGCAATGTATTATCTGCTGCTGAAAGCTTATCAGCATCAATTCCAAAGCCAATAATCGCCCCCGGGTAAAGGGCACAGTCAAACAGAACCCATCTGGGCATGGCCATGGCTTCTCCCCCAAAAGCCAGCTGATCTAAGGTAAGAATCCTCTCAAAAAATTCACCATTCTTATTATCCAGAGGGTCAAAAATTTTTATTTCTTTTGTACCTAGCCCTGAATGATGGGTATTCTCAAGCACATTGGGCCTGGCCATAATAAAGGGGGTCAGCTTTTTTAAAAGTCCATGATATTTATCTTTCATTGGTCTATAATAACCTTGATATACAAAATCTAAAAACAGGAAATCATCATGGCATCACCTGATCTTTTTACTCCCCTTGATCTAGGACATACAACGATTCAAAACCGAATCCTGATGGGCTCTATGCACACCGGGCTGGAAGAAGCTAAAGATGGTTTCAAAAAAATGGCGAGATTTTATGAAGAGCGTGCAAAGCATGGAGTAGGCATCATCGTCACCGGAGGAATATCTCCCAATTTTTTCGGAAGGGCGTACCCTTTTGCAAGTCAACTCAGTTTTCCTTGGCAAATAAAAAAACATAAACTTATCACCGAAGCTGTTCATAAATACCCTACAAAAATTTGTTTGCAAATTCTTCATACCGGTCGCTATGGCTACCATCCTTTCAATGTCAGCGCTTCTAGCACTCATGCGAAAATCAATCCATTTAAGTCCCGTGGACTGACAAAAATTGAAATAAAGAAAACTATATGGGATTTCGCTCATTGTGCTAGGCTTGCCCAAAAAGCGGGCTATGATGGAGTTGAGATTATGGGGAGTGAAGGCTATTTCATTAATCAATTTCTGGCGCCTAGAACCAATAAAAGAAAAGACAAGTATGGGGGAAGTTTTGAGAACCGAATGCGCCTGGCCTGTGAAATTGTTTCTGCCGTCAGAAAAAAAGTGGGGAAAAATTTTATCATCATTTTCAGGTTGAGCATGTTGGATCTGGTAGAAGACGGAATGAGCTTTGATGAGGTTATTATCCTGGCCAAAAAGCTGGAATCCTTAGGTGTTGATCTAATTAACACTGGTATTGGATGGCATGAAGCCAGAATCCCAACGATTGCCACTATGGTTCCTCGCCAGGCCTTCACTTGGATTAGTGAGCGAGTGAAAAAAGAAATTAATATCCCTATCATCACCACCAATCGAATCAACACTCCAGAGACGGGTCATAAAATTATTCGGGATGGGATTGCGGATATGATTTCCATGGCCAGGCCTTTTCTGGCCGATGCAGAGTTTGTTTCTAAAGCAAAATCTAACCGCTCCCATGAGATCAACACTTGTATTGCCTGTAATCAAGCCTGTCTTGATCATATTTTTAAAGGCAAACTCACTTCTTGTTTAGTCAACCCAAGGGCCTGTCATGAAACAGAATTTAGCAATCAAAAAACAGATTCTCCTAAGAAGTTAGCAGTGATTGGTGCTGGACCAGCGGGACTGGCCTTTAGTATTGAAGCTGCCGGGCGTGGTCATGATGTTACCCTTTTTGAAAAGAACTCTATGATTGGTGGACAATTTAATTTGGCGAAAGAAATTCCTGGCAAAGAGGAATTCAAAGAGACTATTCGTTATTTTCAAGAACAAATCAAATTATTAAATATTCATCTTATCCTCAACAGAGAAGTTACAAAAGATGATCTTGAGGGGCATGGTTTTTCAGAAGTGATTTTCACCACTGGCATCACTCCTCGCATCCCGCAAATTCAAGGTATTGATCACGAAAAAGTTATCAGCTACACCGATCTTATCTTAGGGCGTAAAGTGGCTGGGAAAAAAGTCGCCATTATTGGAGCGGGAGGCATTGGCTTTGATGCAGCAGAGTTTCTTCTACATAACCCTCACTCAGCTCCCCCTTCCCTGGATAAAGAAGAATTTTTTGATCACTGGGGCATTGATATGAGTTATGAAAACAGAGGGGCAGTTAAGCCTAAAAAAGAAATTACTCCTTATCGCAAACTCTATTTACTGCAAAGAAAAGATACAAAATTTGGAGCAAGCTTAGGAAAAACCACGGGCTGGACCCATCGCCAAAGTTTAAGAGATCATCATGTTGAAATGCTGGGTGGTGTGGACTATCAGAAAATTGATGATGAGGGACTCCATATCATTCAAAACGATCAATTAAAAGTTCTGCCAGTTGACCATATTATCATCTGTGCTGGGCAAGTGGAGAATAAAAACTTATATGAGGAACTTAAAAAAGAGTTAAAACTTCCTTGTCACTTGATTGGAGGGGCCAAGCAGGCCCTGGAGATCGATGCTAAAAGGGCCATCGATGAGGGTGTGCGCTTGGCCAATAAAATATAATTTAACTTTCTTGAGTGTAAGCTTCTGCTGCTTCCTTGAGAATTTTTTGAACATTCTCACGGGCCTTGTCATCAACTTTTTTAGCGAGACTCTCTTCTGTTCTTGCAAAAGCTGATTTCAATTGAGTTTTTGATATTTTAATGAGAGATGCACAAATAAATCCATTCCAATCCTTATCAGCGCCTTTGTCTTTCATAAATTTTCTTTTCTCCCAATAAACCTTATAGGGTCTTGCTCCCACAATAAAAGCTTGTACTTCTTTCGCTAGATCATCCTGAACATATTCAGCTAATTTTTCATTGGTTTTGGTTGGATCCCCATGTTTAGACTGAGCAAAGCTTTGCTTGATATAGGTGGAGATCTCACTGGCCACATTGGCCGCACTTCTGGCCTTAGCAATTTCACAGGCGGTAGATCTTGAGTTTTTTGCTTCGGTTTCATAGAGATAATAACGGTTCTTTTCTGCATCTTCTTCTTCATCATCAATCCACTCTTCAAGATCATTAACCCATTCAGGAACTTCTTGATGGGAGGCATCGACCACCTCATAATCCTTTTTAAGCTTACGAGAGGCGCAACTCACTATGAATACAAGTGCTAATAAAATTGAAAAGCTTTTGTACTTAAACATATTTTTCTCCTTAAGTTTTATTTGGAAAGATTATACCGAAATAATGCCAAGAGATATAACCACTGCAAGATTTAACATAAAGTTAACTTAACAAAGCTTTAGAATAAAGACCTGTGATTTCTGAAACTTAGACCAGCAAAATTTGTCTACTAGGTAATTACTTGCACGGAGCATAAAATAAAGAAGTCTATAGGAGTCAATATGAAATGTTTATTAATCACTACTCTACTTTTTCTTCCCCTGTTAGCTCAAGCTAAAACCTATCAATGTCAATACGACCATGAGGGAAAACTGGAGAAGTTAAAAGTCGTGATCTCTCCAAAAATGCTAGAGCTATCCTTTAAAGGGAAAGAATACACAAATTGCACCAAGGAAAAAGATGAATTTGGAACTCTTGTAGATTGCGGGATTCGTGACTTGGATTTAATGGTTCTCATTAATGATGCAGGTGATACCATCACAGGTGGCATCATGTCTTCTAGCTTTGATTTATTTGTTGATCTTGATTGCTAGTTTTCTATAAATCAATTTAGCGACTAATAATCCTCCTACGGGCAAAACAATAAATTTAAACTCACTTAATAATGTGAGAACTCCCCCATAAGAAAAAAAGTTCATCCCGATGGGTGATACTTGAATAGGCCTTGTGGGAAAAAAATATCTCGTGTTATCAAAGGGAATAAAAAAACCTACTCCAAGCCCACCATTGGTGAAGGCATCTAACACTCCATGAGACATCATGCTCAAAAACAATAAAATAAAAATCATTCTTTTTTGTGGTGCTGAGTAGTCTTTAAAAAATAAAAAGCGAAGCCACGCGCAACTGATGAGTGCGAAGATAATTGAATGAGTAAATCCCCTATGCCCCAGAGGATGAGAATAAGCAATACCTAACTTAAAGGCCAGAACATCGAGATCAGGAAGTATAGAGCACAGAATACAAATAATAACCAATCGCTTTGAACACAGCTTTGAAAATTTAGGAATCAGCCCAGCAACAATGGCATGAGAAAAAATGGTGGCCATCTCTAATCCTTTTTAAACTCTACCGAAAAGACCACATGGCTGGCAGCTAAGGTTTGCTTTTCTAGAGAAATTGAAGTGACACCCATATTCTCTAGCTCAATATCCATATCAAATCTTTTAAATAAATCTTTTAAATTTTTAAAACTATTATTCTTTTTGAAAAGCGAGATAACCTCTAAAGTATCAACTCTTGGAGGAGAAATGGTTTTAAGCTGATCTTGTAATTTAGCTAAATCATCTATAAAAGGCCAATCTTTCAATTGACTGAGTTCAATTTTATTAAAATCCTTTGGGTCATATCTTTTGATGACTTTTTTTAATACAGATAATTGGTAACTCTCAAACAAAGCTTGGTTGATCTGACATTTTTGGGCTTGAGAGGGAGCATAAATTAATCTCAGCTGTTTTCCAAAAGCTAAACTGTCAGAGATGACATCCCAGGCAACAGTACAATTTGGTTTTTCTAGCTTGAATGTTGTTCGCTTGATGTATTGGCTTATATTTGTCGAATAAATTTCAACATTCTCATCTTTGATATTTTTTCCGACTCTAGCTTTTTCGATATTCTTAAAGAGCATCCCTGTTTTAAGCCCATAAAAAAAATAACACCCTATCCCCATGACAAAAAGGGCAAAGAGAATGAAGAGCGGTCGAAACTTAGTATGCATATCTATATCTTACCTTTAACTTTGTACATATCTCAACATATTTTAAGCATTAGATATAAGATTACCAAATTCACAAAACTTATAATAGCTCCAAGGAGATGTTATGAACGATACAACGAAAGATTATATGAAATTTGTCTTTATGCTTATCACAGCGATGATGGCCATATTTGGCATAAGCTACCTCAATACTTTTGATTCTAGTCATGTCTATTGGAGTGAGAGCCGCTATTATATGACTCTACTCATGGGGGCCACACTTGGTATCGTTTTCATGGTCTTTATGCAAAAATATTATAGAAAGAAAAGTGCCACCATCACAATCTATCTTTCAAGTATGATCGTTTTTATCGTCACACTGGGGCTGATGCGCACCCAAGTGGCCATTAATGACACAGACTACCTAAAGTCGGTTATCCCCAACCATTCAGCATCAATGTTGAGTAGCGAGCGGGCTATCATACAAGACTATCGTGTGAAAAGAATTGCCAATGAAATTCAAAGTCAGCATCAGCAACAAATCGAGCAAATGGCCTGGCTTATCAATGATATTGAAGAGAATGGGATCGTGAAAACTTATTACGAGTCCCTACAAAGACCTATTCCAGACACATATTTTAAACCAAGGGTGGATAACCTAGAAAATACGAACGATCTACTCTCTGAGTAACCCTCGTCCCTTCACTCAATTTCTTTGATAAAGCTATTGGCCTGTTTGGTAGAAGAATTAATTTCTGCTATCAAACTGTTCATGTCTTTTTCAATATTTTTAAATTCCACTCTTAGATTCCCGACAACCTTGGCATTGAGATTATGTTTGATAAATATTACCCTATCTTCAAATTTTTTAAGAATAGGCTTCACTGAAGCTTCTACTTTCTGCAACTGAGTAAGAGTGGCATAAAACTTTTTCTTGGTGGCTTTTAACTTACTTAAACTCTTTTTCTTATACTCTTTGTTATCGAGCTCATCTGCTTCGTCTTCCCACTCCTCAAATAAATCTTCTGCAACATTGGTGGTTTTCTCGATACGCTCAGAGAGTAATTGAGATCTATCTTTTGCCTTTTCAAGATCAAGTGAGAGCTCGTCATATGTCTTTTCTAACTTTCCCTCTTCAAAGCTATATTCACTTCTAATTCGCTCGAGAGAATCTTTAAAATCATCGGCTAGATCTTTTTGGGTGGAATTTGTTTTTTCAAGGTTGGATGCTAATAGGTCTCTTTTTTCTTGGCCTAAGGTTTCCCAAAAATTATAATAAATACTTGAACAACCAAAAGTAAAAACGAGCAAAGTGAACATGATTAATTTCATAAAAGAACTCCCTATAAATCAAAGTCTGCTTATTTTAAAGGATAAATTTGTTCATGACTATATGATAAAACTCAGAGAATTCTTCTCCCTTGGTGGCCAGGTCTTCTTTTAAACGCTCTATCAGTACATTGAGATCATGAGATTGGCTTTCATAAAAATCGAGAATAATAATGGCCATATCACCCGAGAGCTTCAGGGTCTGACTTAACTTGGTTCCAACCGGGACATTATGCACACCGTAACCGGTAAATGAGCCATTTTGCTGGAGTAAAATCGTCTTTACTTCTGGCTCAATATTTTTAAGTAAGAGTGATTTTTTATAACTATAATAGGCGTGACTTTGTACTGCTTCTTGATCCTCTTCAGACAGGCCTTCCGTTTGAGACTCTTTATAGATTTTGAGTAGATCAGGACGATCATTAATAAATGTATTTTGTAGCAGACAGGCATAAATCAGAGTTCGAAAGTCTTCTCTATTCGCCCATTCTACATTTTCAATAATCAAATGCATAAGAATAATGGTAAGAGAATTCAGCTTTAGGGAGTAACTCGTCTCTGGATTAAATAAGCTTTTCTCTAAGTTTTCACAAATTTGTTTTTCATCCCGTTTATATTCCTCTGCGAGTCTATCAATAGTGCTGGTTACATGAGTAGGTATTTCAATTTCTAAGTTAATATTTTTGAGAACCTCTTTGGCATAATCCACAGAGTCCCCAATAATTTCACTGGGAGATTTATTATCATACGAGATTTGAGAAAACTTATTGGCATGAATAAACCTTTTATAATCTTTTTCATTCAAATAAAAGAATTTCACCTCTTTTTGTTTATACTTCTCATAAAGCTCGGAATCCTTTGCTTGGGCGTCAAAAACCTTTATAAAATTAGAAGAAATTTTTAGATAGAGATCATAATCTTGGATTTCATTTTCATCAATAAATTCAATTGAAACGGGTATATAAACTTCAGGATTATCCAGATTCAACATTTTCTTGAGCTTATCCTCTACCACTTGAATACTTTCGAGTTCACTAAAATAATATTCTGGCAGTGCGGATTGGAGGGCCTTATTATTACCAAAAACAATACGGCCGGCTTTAATATTTTGCACTAAGAGATCTTTGAGCTTTGACTTATCTTCATCCAAAATGAGTGAGCTGGATAAAAAAATCACATCCGGTGAAACAAGCTCTAACCCTTCGATTGACTCAGATAATTTTTCGAAAAAATAAACTTTTTCAAATTTTTGAGACAAAAATAAATGTATCAGTTTAGAAAAATTATTTTTCTTACTAATACATACTGCTGTTTTCATAGACCATCCGTTTTAAAATATTATCTCATGGTGCAAACTTAAGGATTCTTAATAATACATAACGGAATAAAGCCCAAATTTCTTTACTTTAATTAAGGTCTAACTATGCAATTTTTGGCTTAAGTGAATTCTTAAGTATTTAAAATGCTTAAGAGCAAGTAGTATCCGCCATATCATGGCAAAATCATCACCTTTTCCAACTGCTTCATCAATCGTTACTAAGAAGCATATATTCATCATTCTTTTGATTAATATGCTCTTTTTTGTGGCTTTGAGCTTAGTTCTCTACTACCAATATAGTATTGAGAGTCAGAAATTAAACACACTGTATGAAAAGCAGGTCAATTCCATTGCTAGGGCTTTAGATAATAATATCGGAAATGTCTCCACTTATACCCTCGAATTGCATAATCTAACTTCTGAATATTTAAAAAATAACGAGCTCACAGATTTTAGTACAGATTTTCCCACCTTTAAAAATATCTTCACTTATCACCAAGAGAAAAACTTTTTAAGACTCAATTCTGATGCGGTCTTTGCACGCACCAAAAATTATGGTGATATGTTTATTGTAGGAGATCTAAATGAGTTAGATAATCGTATGGCAAAATATATCCATGCCAGCTACAATGCTCAGTCCTTTCAATACGCTTTTCACAGCAATAATGAATATGTCACACTCAGCTATTTTTTCGTGCAATCTAAATTTGTTTCAATCTATCCTAAAATCCCCATTGAGGATATATTGGATAAGCATCCTAGTCTTGTTTCATGGCTCGATTATGCCTATGAAGTCTATAACGAATTCGCTTCTCCAGCTAAGAATCTACAAGGAAATTTATTTTGGACAAAAGCCTATTTTGATCGGGCACAGAATGGAATGATGGTCACCAGTGCCAAACCAGTTTATGACAATGAGAAATACATTGGCGTAGTGGGAGTGGATGTTATATTAAAATTTCTCGATACTTTTGTTGAAACTAATAATACTCTTCCTGGTAATGCGGTCATTATCTCCAATTTTGATCAAGTCCTTGTGGCCACTGACCTCAACTATCAAACAGAAGCGGATATCGTCACCAAAGATGCCTACTTTAAAGAAAAACAAGATGCCGTTAGCTTTGAGTACCGACTTAGCAGTGCCCCTTGGGTCTATAAACTTTTTATTGATAAATCGACTTATAGAAATAATGTTTTGGAGAACATGGGCACCCTCATCGTTTTTTCATTCATACTCCTTTTACTCATCCCAGTGACCACTCTCATTATCTACCAGGTGTATGTCTTACCTAAAATTCGCTATCAGCATAATCTTGAAGCAAAAAATATTGAATTGGATAAACTTAATAGAGAGAAAGAAAAAAACTTAAAAGAAATTAAACGTTATCAAGAGAAAATCATTGCTCAAAAAAAGTTAGCTGCCCTAGGGAGACTCGGATCAGGAATGTCCCATGAATTAAAGAACCCTCTCAATATTATCAATAATTCAAGCAAAGTTCTGGAAGATATCGTTGATTCCATCTCCCAAAAAAATATACCCGAAGAGTTTAACCAAGATATGAGCTCACTAAAAAAACTAAGTGAGATGATTTATAAAAACGGAGTGCGCGCCAATGAAATATTGATGGGCATGATGAGTAAATTCAATAAAACCACCTCAGAAATCTCTGAGAACGATCTCTCTAATTTAGTTCAAAAAAGCATTCTGTTTGCCAAGGAAGCTAAAAATGAGAAAATAAAAACTTTTGGCATTCACATTCAAGAAGATATTGAAAAAAATATTCTTTTCAAGTGTAGACCCCAAGATATAGAGAGGATCGTCATCAACCTACTTGAGAACGCTATTGATGCCGTCGCCCAGAAGTATCAAAACAAACAAATAGAATCTCCGCTCATCAAATTAGAGCTTCATCAGATCAAAACTAAAATTATCTTCCAGATCCGGGATAATGGAATGGGGATTAAACCTGAGCTTGAAGAACAAGTCTTAGAGCCATTTTTTACCACGAAACCCACGGGAGAAGGAACCGGGCTAGGCCTCTCCATTGTTTATGATATCGTCACAGCACTCGATGGCGAGTTGATTATCACCTCAAAAGAAAATGATTTTACTGAAATAAAGATTAAACTTAAGAAAACTTCATAACTTTAGATAAGTAGCACTTACCCGACAAGCAAAGTCCACTTTGTCCCATTCAAATCTAAAAACATAAACTAGATGAGAAGTTTTAGTTTTCTCCCTTCCAAATAAAAATGGTATTATTATTCCCAAATATTTCACGTGGGAGTTTAACATAGAAAACTTAACAGAAACCGACAACTATCTTGAGAATTTGAAATTACTTCACCAGGCTATCACAGTAAATTATCATTCTGAAGATGAGTTATTTAGAGAATATCTCGCTATTGGTAAGAAGATATTCAAACTAGAAACCGGGATTATAAGTAGAATTGAAAATAATAATTATACAGTGCTTGCCTTCTCTTCCCCACTCGAAGGTTTGGAGGTCAATCAAGTTTTTCAACTTCAAGACACCTATTGTAGAGAAGTTTTTGAAAGTGAAAAGACAGTGGCCTTTCCTCATGTAGGAGCTGTTGAAAGAATGTGTGAGCACCCAGTCTATGTCAATATGAAACTAGAGTCATACCTAAGCTCTCCTATTTTTGTGAAAGGAGAAATCTATGGAACGATTAATTTTACAGATCGAACCATCAGACATCAAAATTTTTCAACTCAACAATTTGAGCTCATAGAAATTATGGCCAAAACAATTGCTAGATTCCTTGAATCCAAACTCATCAAAAAAGAACTCAAAGAAGCTAATGATAGAATCAATAGACTCGTGGGAGTCGTGGCCCATGATCTCAAAAACCCCTTAGGCAATATTCTCTCACTGGCTGAGATGATTGAAGAAGAGACTAATGAAGACGAGACCAGAGAAACCGTTCAATTATTAAAACTAGCTTCGACCTCATCTATGGAGATGGTCCATAGTATTCTGGATATGAGTGCTATCGATGCGGGTAAAATCAAAATGCTCAAGTCCCCCAACTCATTCTTGAAACTTATTCAAGAATCCTGGAGTACAGTGAGTCATATGGCGGCTAAAAAATCTATTAGCTTTGAGATGAATGGTGATGACAAGGTCTTTGACTTTGATTACCAAAGAATGAAACAGACCTTTTGCAATTTATTTACCAATGCCATTAAATTTTCATATGAGGGAAGCTCTATTAAAACCAGCTGGTTCACCAAAGATGATCACATCCATATCAGTATTGAAGATACAGGTGTGGGAATTTCCCCAGAGCTGATTGTAGATATTTTTGATGCCTCGAAGACAACTTCAACCCCAGGCACCAACGGCGAATTGGGAACGGGCTATGGCCTGCCCCTGGTGGCCAAGATCATCAAATTCCATAAAGGCTTTATAGAAGCTGAGTCCGAAATTGATAAAGGGTCGATTTTTAAGATTGCTTTGCCACTTGGCTAATCAGAAAGAAGTGTTTAAAAAATGGAGGATTCTTTAGAAATCCTCTGTTTACTGATACTTAACACTATTATTTAGCATCAGTTAGCATAAAAATCCTATGATTAACGAAAAGAATTGTCACGAAATTTACTGATAATTGCTGATTGAAAACATGGAGAAATAGAGTCATTTCCCCATGAATTAAATTTATTTATCTTGAGATGCTTTTTGAAAATCAACCAGATTTCCACCAAATGAAATTTCCGAAGGAATAAACTCAAGGCAATCAGTTGCCCCTTTTGTATCAACCCCAGCTAGCCGCAAATAGATGTCCATAGTGGCTGATTTCTTCCAGCCACCTATTTTCATCACTATAGGCGCAGAAACTCCATTAGCAAGCATTTGGGTAGCAAAACATGCCCTTAGTGCATGAAACTTAATTGGTTTCATTTTGATAGATTTTAAAAAGTTTCTTAAAGGATTGGCCTGATCACCATTATCCCAATCCTTTGACCTTGGAAGAACAAACTCTTGAGTTACAAGAGTTGGATCTTTTTTGAGATCGAAGATCAGCTTTTTAAGACTCTCATTGATCGGTACTGTTCTCCAATATCTCGCTTTTGTAGGACCTACGGTTTTCGTATTTGAGTCATAAGAGCGATCAACCAAGATGACGTTCTTCTCTAAATCGATTTGATCCCAAGTAAGAGCATGTAGCTCTCCACTTCTCATTCCTGTTAAAACAGCAAATGCCCAAATTGGATACCACTTATGGCCCACAGAGTTTGCAGCAGTGAGAAACCTTTTAATTTCTTCGAGTGATAATATATCTGGAACTTTAGGCTCTGTATTATCTAAAACTATTCCTTTTAGAGGCGAAACCTTAACATCTTTGATATATCCAAACTCAATCCCCCAATCGTAAACTTTATTGACGATATTTTTTACTTTCTTTTGATAAGCTCTTGAAAGATTAGCTTTTTCGAGACTATCAATCAATCTTCTACCATCAGCTCTATTGATTAAAGATGCTTGAGTGTCATTCCAATCTTTAGTCCACTTCTTTATAATGCTTCGATAGCCTTCAGCTGATCGTTGGGAAACCTTACCTAGATAGCCAGCTTTAACTTCTTGCCACCATAGTTCAGTTATATCTTCCCAACACAAGCCTTGACCATCATACCTTTGAGCTTCTTTTGATAATTGCATTATCAGTTTTTTTTCTTCTCTTTTAGCCTGAGCAAGAGATGTAACCTTTTTTAAAGTTTTTTGGAATCTCTTACCCTTGTTTGTATTACTTCTGACGTGTACATACACACGCCAGTAAGTTTCTCCGTTAACAGTGTATTTCGTAATGGACATAAATTAACCTCCCTGAAATTGAGAAGTTTCCAATAAATAGTCCAATTCTTCTTTTTTGAAATAAAGTCTATTTCTAAATTTTCTTGCCCTTAAATGTTTATTGGCACTTAATTTATGAATAGAATTTACACTTTTCCGCAGATACAAAGCAGCTTCTTTTGTCGTTAACCATATTAAATTGTCAAAGATCAATGGTGCCTCAATTTTAGCACCATTATTAAAATAGCATGTCTCACATGCATTATGAATGTTTTTATTTTTAAATTCATTCATATTTAGAAACTTAAAAAACCAACATGATCAGCTATCACCTCAATATTTTTTATTGGCCTAGAATCTTTATAATAAGTGCTTTCTTCATTTTTACCTGAAACAAATACTTGTGANCCTTTNTTTANATATAAATTACANTCCTCTGCNGCTTTTCCCCAGACCTTNACCTTTTTCCATATAGTCTCNCCATCGTTCTTNTTGAGAGCTACNGATAAATTACAAACAGCTNTTTGAGTTTTTGTGTATTTAAGTTCTGGATTTTTACCTAATCGNNCTANAAATAATTCTTTATTCTTTTCTGTATTCATAATTCTTCTCCTCATTATTTTTGTTTNTGATATCTATTNAAAAACTCCCAAAAATCNATATCNTCCTCATTCGATTCTTTGTATTTATTAAATTCAATTTCNAGTTTTTCTTTGAANCTTATAGAATTATCTCNAATTTTCTCAATATCNTTNTCNGTAAGCTTTTTAATTCCAGCTATTGNAAGTTCTCTAAANGTTACCTCTTCACCAAACTCTTTATCATTCGCTTCTACTAGTATTTTTTGAACCTTCTCTAACATTTTTCTGGACTTACTTAGATCAACATAGAACTTCTCTTGCTCTGTAGTGTTCACAAAAAAACTTCCTCATTTTTCACAACTTCAGACTTCCAGTTTTAATTTTAATTAAACCTTCTCTTTCAAGAAGTTCAAAAACAATTTTTCGTTTCATTAGTTTTTGTTTGCGTAGATTCGGAACATCAGCTTTAAGCTTTAGTAACTTTTTTTGATATTCATCATAAAGTTTTCTACGTCTGTCAGTACTTAATTCTATTGTATCATTAGCTTCAATTTCCTGCGAAGTAAGGTAACCTTTGCTTCCATATCGTCTCTTCGTGTTCAAGACGTTTACCGCGCTTTCTAAGTCGTTTGACGTCTCCCTTAAGACGTACTTAAGTTCTTTGATGGCCCTTTCAACAGCACCATTATGTTCAGGACACCTTGGAAGCGATTCAAGGTGAATAATAGAATGTTCATGCAAGTAATTTCTAAACTCACCTGACTTATATCCACTACCATTATCAGTCATCAAAACCAATGGAGCGTAATTTAATTCACAGCTCTGAGTTAAGATTTTTTTGACATTAAAGCTATCAGGAGACTTAATTTGTTCAGCACAAACATATTTTAAAGTTCCTCGATCCTTGATCACTTCAATGGCCTTTCTTCCTTTTTTAAAAGTTGTATCCTGTGACCAAATAATATTTCTATGAAGAACTTCGATCGATTGAGATTGATACTTTTTAGCAAAGTTTTTCAATCTTCTATCTTTCATTTTTAACTCAGATAAAGTTGTTTGAATCAATCTAGTTGGAACAGTTTTTAAAGATGCTTTAATACATCTCCACCCAGGTTTACCTTGAGCTATCCATTCTTTTTCAATTAGACTTTTAAACTCTAAACTTTTTTCTTTAGATAATTTTGGTCTACCTGTTTTTGGAAAGGAGCCTTCCATAGCATACTTCTTCCAGTTCCTTAGTGTCCTCTCACTGATATCAAGTCTCTTCGCTAGTTTTCTTTGATTCAATCGTCTTCCTTCTTGAACCATCCATGTTCCGACCTTGATCTTGAACTCTCTGTTGTACCTTGGGTTTGCGCCCACGCTTCGCTCCCTTTTTCTTCGTCGTATTCTTCTGATTCAGAGGTACTTCTCGACATCCCGGCATTGAACGTAGAATCGCTATCAATCTGTCCTGCATCTCGATAGTCTCTTCCAATTCCTTGATCTTCTTTTTCAGATACTTCGGATCGTCTTCTTTGGGTATCATACTCTTCCTCATTTTCGGTTGCTTTAAAAGCGCTGCACACATCCCACTCACTGCTTGTTGGCTCATCTGCCAAACTCTCAGTGGCTTCACTCCTAGCTTCTGAGCGACTTCGTTTTTCGACTGAAGGCCTGTCCAGTATTCTATGATTGCTGAAGCTTGAGTCTGAGCAAGTTTCTTCTCTTCCTCGCTCGCTGCTTCCCACAATCCTCTCACCGGTATCGCAGGTTTCGGCATCTTGAACTTCGATCTCTTCTTGCTCTTCTTGCGTACTTTCAGTTTGCTTATATTTTCGCTCAAACTGCTGGTTTCTTCCACTATTTTGTTTTCCAAATTCTTCATAATTTATCCTTTCAAACTCTCCATTCGGTGTATGCACGACGACTTGTCCTTTCTCGCCATGCATACTAATTTTTCTCTCACCAACCTGACCTACAAAAAAGAAAGGCTTCCTTGGATTTTTATTTAAGGCCACTCTCAATTCGTTATCACTAAAAGTTCTCTCCACTGATTCTCTGATGTCTTCTGCTAGCTCAAAGAACTTATCTGCTGGAACAAGTCCATCTATTCCTTGATGAGGTCTAAAGTGGTTATAGTGATTCACATAATGACTAAAGCGCTCTTTGGCATCTTGAAGATCTTTTGGATTAACTCGATCCCAAAACTCTGTTCCAACTGTCTTCCAAAAGCGCTCACATTTTCCTAACGTCTGAGGGTGGTGTGATCTAGAGACGACATGTTCAATTCCTTCTTGAGAGAGTAATTTTTGGAACTCGGATCTTCCGCGCCAGCTAAAGTATTGCCGACCTTGATCAGAGAGGACTTCTTCTGGTTTACCAAAGCGATCTATCCCATTCATTAAACACTCCATAACAAACACACCTGTCTGTTTTAGAGCTAAAGACCAAGAGACTATATAGCGACTGTTATCATCCATAAAAACTACAAGATAAACTCGTTGTTTATTTCGAGGAAGAACAAAACTAGTAATGTCAGTCTGCCAAAGTTGCATAGGTTTTGCCCTTTCAAAACGTCTAACCATTGGTGGAGATTTTTTCTTTTTGACTTCTAGTTTAGGCTCGTAGATATCAGCTTCTTCGAGTACTTTCTTGATAGTGTTGGGAGCTACTTTTATTCCTTCAAATCGATATAGAAAGTTTTGTAACTTTTTGAGACCGAACTCTGGAACCGATTGTGCTGTCTTGATTATTTCTTGCTTGAATCTAGAATTTAACTCCTTTTTACCTCTTTTGAGACCCATGCCGTAGAGTTTTCCGTTTTCAAGGCCTTTATTTCCTTCTTTTCGATAAGCGACTACCCAAGTTGATAGGGTCTTCTGGTCAATTCCCCAAACTCTTGAAAAGTTTTTCTGAGTCATACCTGAGCGCATAAACTCACTTACGGCCATCCGTCGCTGTTCTGGTGAGTAATGTCCTCTGCGTTCTGCAGTTGATTGTCCATACTCCCTGGCCCATCTGCTTAAGGTGACGGCTGCAATTCCAACCTTCTGAGAGTAGTCTTTTGCAGTCATTCCAGATGAAATAAAGTCGCCAACGATCTTTTGCTTCTTTTCTGGTGAGAAAAACTTGCGTTTCTTTTTCTTCATAACTTCTCCTTTTTGTGCTTTGAGAAGTCTGAGAATTAGCCGTGAAGATTAATTAAGTAGGAAAGAGTTTTGTTACACATTACAATAAGCTATTGAAACCTGTTTGAAATAATTTAAATAACTTGTAGTTAAAAGATTGGGGTGCCACTAAAAGCCTTGCGACTTTTGGTGGAGGTGGTCGGAGCGGTTTTGCGAAAAATCGTAAAATAAAATTAACAACACTAAAATGCTCAAAACGAGCTTCTATATTAACAATTTTTAACCTGAGGCTTATGGCCTTTTGTTGTCTAAAATCTTCTATTTTTGCCTAAAATGTGGCAATTTGCCACGATTTTGCCACAAAAATTTTGGTGAAGGTTCTTCGGTTTTTTGAGGGGGTAATTTCTAAGTCTATTTTAAGG
>PAVS01000002.1 GCA_002713145.1 Halobacteriovoraceae bacterium | reverse complement strand
TTTGGAGACGTGGGTGAGTGGCTGAAACCAGGCCCTTGCTAAGGGTCCGAACGTTCTGCGTTCCGCGAGTTCGAATCTCGCCGTCTCCGCCATTTTTCATAGCAAATGTGCTGTAAGCCAACAGCCTCGATCAATTACTTTTCATTGCTGCTACATAGATTACGAATTATAATTAAATTATATGAAAATTAAGAATTTTAACTTGAGCTTTTTCCTTTTGGCAGCACTGATTCTGCTGATTCATTTTATTACAAATCGCATTTTGATGGGTCAGGGTTCGGGTTTTCTTTATGATTTCTTTGCCCGTGGGGATTTCATATTAGGGACTACACTTTCTGATTTCGGCACGATAATTTTTCAACTTATTCCCCGTGTCTTAGTTAATGATGGTTTACCGCATCTCGCATTACAATATTATAAAGTATTATACTTTATCATTCCCCTCGCTTCATACTTTTATTCTATTAGGCTTTCAGAGAAAGACGAGAATTCAAACTTACAAGCTCTCAATCACATTGTGTTCTTTTTTATCTTCTTAATGTCGGCATCACAGATGCTTAAAGCAGCTACATTATTACCTCTTTTAGTTATGATGTTATTTTTAATTTTGAGAAATGAGACTGCTCCATGGAAGCGTTACTTTTTCCTATTAACACTACTGCCTCTAATAACTTTTTCATCTCTTATTTCAATTTTTCCATTGAGTGTATTTGCTGTTTTTGCATTTATAAACCTTGTAGATGATGAACGACGTTTGTTACGCAATAAGATAGAAGATACCCTTTGTCTTTTGTTTGCCGTGATTGCAGGGGGACTATTGGTCGCTGCAACTAAAAACAAATTTGAAATTTGGAGGTTTAGAGAGCTAGGGGCGAGTCTAAACTATTTGTTTGTTAAGGATGCCAACTATATAGTAGTTGGTTTTGTTGGGCTGTTGGGATTAGTGTCGACGAGGGGTATTTATAGAAGGCTAGCTTTTACGTTGATAAGCACAGCAGCCTTGATATTACTAGTGAAACAATCTCTGAAGGTGTATGTGCCAGACCTCAATGCTTTTATTTCGGGACGACTTGAATTTTATCACATCACTCCAATATTTATATCGATTCTTTTAATCGTTGCTTTATTCGGAGATAGAAATGCAGGTCGAAGAAAGTTGTTACAAAGTTTTTTACTTATCAGTTGCCTAGCTGTCACCTTAACCGATATAAGAATTTCTTTAATATGGAGCGGATTACAAAGTAAGCTTGAAAGTATTTCAAATGGCAAACAGGGGTGTATAGATATCAAGAAAAAAGATCTTTCACCTGCTTCTCATCAAATGATTTCAGGTGTGAATCTAACTAAGTCTCATATCCTGTCCAGATTAGACTTCGGAAAAAAAGTTGACTCAATAGTCTTACCCAACAATAGGACTGATTTTCTTGCTGAGTTACCTAGTTGCAATACCTATCTAGAAAAATATAATACGTTATATGTTTTACAAAATAATTTTCTTCCTCGTTCCACATTAGAATTATCTCAAACAATGATTGATATCGATATGGAAGAGGTGCAGCTATCAGGGGGAGAATACAGTGAACATAATTGCGCAAGCCCAAAAAAGATTTTCCTAGCAAATAAACCAGCTAAAATGACTTTTAAATTAAAGGGGTCTGGTTCGAAGGGATATTTGATATTAAAAAGATTCTTCAATTATAGGGAACCAAAACTCGAAGGATTTAATGTTGTCATAGAGAGCTCTAGTCAGGTTGTGCTGTGGGAGAAACCTCTTAAAAACATAAAAGAGTTTGAAAAAATTTATTTTCCAAGACATTCATTCGATACCTTCAACTTGTTTATTGCACCTGAAAAAGTTGGTGATAGAGTGAGCCCTGTAACATTGGCTTTTTACTGTGCGTATCTGGCTGATTGATGAAAAACTATGTGAAAAAATTTCTTTTCATATCATTATCTGTTTTGATTTCTTTTATTGTTATAGAGTTAGTACTGTTTATTTTACTATCTACAGTTTATAAAAATTTTAATAAACCAAAGCTTTTTGCAGATATATATGACAAGGCATTGCAAGGCCAAGAGCTCTCGATTGCTGGTCACCCCTATTTTAGTTTTGTACTTAGTGAGCACTTCAGCTTCTATGATGACACAGCAGATGAATTTAAAAAGTTAAAAGTGAATAACTATGGCTTTTCGAGTTCTTTTGATTTTCCTGTTTTACCAAAAAAAGGTGAGTTAAGAATAGGTATTTTTGGAGGCTCAGTTGCCTTTGAATTGGGCAATTTTTTAGAGCTTATTAATAAAGACATTAATGAGAGTTTGAAGAATGGAAATATTAAGTTGAAGTTTTTGAATTTCGGTCTACCTTCTACTAAACAACCACAACAGTTTTTTATATCCTCATACTTTCTGTCTTCCGTCGATGTAGGAATTAATCTGGACGGTTTCAATGAGGTAAATACTTTTTCTTACCCTAGTGTACCTATTGAGTACCCAAGCTATAGTCCGGCTTTGTTGTTCAATAATAAAGAGTATTTTAATTTGTTGGTAAACAACTTAAATAAGAAAAAAACCTTTAAGCGTTTTATGGATACGTTTAGTGTTTTTATTAAAAATTCAAATATAGGGATTAGTTTAGCACTTATATATAACAGATGGACTGAATATGGTGATAGAAAGGTGAATCAAGCTGTTCCAGAGCTTAATTTTAAACATAAAGGTAAAATCAAAGATGAATTAGAGGTTTTAGAAGCATCTGTGGAAATTTGGTCTAAATATACCAGTTACCAGAAGGCTTTGTTTGCTAGCGAAAGAAAAAAGCTTTTAGTAATACCACAACCTAATCTTTACCTACAGAATAAAAAACAGTTAACCTTAAATGAGAAAAGATTAAGAGAAATTGGCTATGTTAAAGCCGAGTCAAAAATTGGAATGATACAGAGATACTCCACTTTTATTAAGCGAGCTTTTGAGTTACAGCCACAAGCTATCGATATACTTGATATTTATAACAATTTTCCCAGTGATGCATACCGTGACTCCTGTTGCCATCTTACTGAAAAAGCCAATTTGATGTTGGCAAAAAAAATCGTTGAAATACTGGAGAAGAAAGTTCTTAAGGGCTATAATGAGATTCAGGAGAAATAAATGACTAAAAAGCAAAAAATTTGCTCTCGTCTTTGGAATGGTATGATGATTCGTCACGATGGACATGTTTATCCTTGTTGTGGCTTAGGGGACCGTCCACAAGTCGCAATTGGAAATATAGGTACGGATCCAATCAATAATATTATTAATGGTGAAAAAATAACGGCTATGCGAAAAGCTTCGTTAGAGTCTACACTCGCCTGCTATGACAATTGTGATCAGGTAAAATATTTTGAAGTCTATGTTGAACCGAATCCTGAGAAATTAGTTGTTGAAATCGAAAACTATAAAGATTTAATGATTGAATATGGTGAGAAATGTAATGTTGACTGTATCATGTGTTGGCAAGACCGTGACAATCCTATCCATCTACGTTATGAAGATTTGGCCAAGAAGTTACCGGTCGAGAGTTGGGGGAAGATAAATATTTTTGGTGGAGAGGTTTTTGTTATTAAGGATGCCGTCAAACATATGTTTGACTTACTAAATAGTGGAAAGAAAAATCTTACGATTACCACAAATGGTTTGGCTTTGAGGTCAGATAGGATGGCAAGAGAAATTGTTGAAAAAGGTGCAGAGTTAATAATTTCTATCAATGCGGCTACAGAGGAAACTCATAATTATGTTATGCAACCTAAGGAGCCATTTTTTTATATTTTGATGGAAATTCTAAAAAAATTACAAAATTTAAAAAAAGAGCTCAATCGGCTAGACTTTAGAGTTGTCGGTCAATTTACAACAGTTCCCGAGTCTTTGTGGGAAATCCCTATGTTTATAAGAAACTTTAAAGCAATGGGTTTTGATATAGGTAATGTAACTTTCGATCATCGGTATTTCCCCCATGGTTTTGAAAATTTTGATCTTCTTCCTGACTCAATTTCGTGGAATGGAGAAAAAATGGCTGAACTCAAAAGACAGGTCACTAAAGCTTACACAGACATTGAAACTCCTGAAGATCTAAATCTAACAGCGCAAGAATTCTTACTAGAAACAAAGAGCCCTTAAAAGCTGTTGTGTTTTTCAAATAAGTATTTTGTATTGCTAATAATTATAAAGCTTGGGAATGGCTTCAATTTCTTTAAGAACGTGTTCTAGGTTAAAACCGACTAAGTTTGAAAATTCTAAAAGTGATTCATAACGAATATTATTATCAATAGCAGTAAGCCTTAGTGCCTCGTCTCTAGAAATTAAGCCTTCTCTAATTTGATTTGATCTAAAGTCATCAAACTCAGAAAACCCACCCACTGTATAGTAGACGTAATTGATGAACGCTGTATGAAAGTCATCCATACGCCACTGGTTTACTCCGTAGTTCAGATCGGCCTCCCAATCATATCTTTCTTTGAGAACTTGCTCTACTTCTCTTTCATTCCAAGGATAATAGTTGAATAGGTATAAGAAATCATCCCTAGCAACGAAACAGTGCCAAAAAGCCATGAAATTATCCCAAATGGATTTATTCCAGTATGAAGGGTTTTTTAATGTCTTCATTCCATAGTAGATAGCTAGCCTAAGCTTTGTAATCCACCCATAATCATAAAGTCTTGGGTTGTTTATTAGGGTTTTATTTATCCCACAATAACCTATAAAAAACTCACGTTGTTCGAGTTGATAACCAGAGCACCATACGGTTAGTTTCTGCTTTTTTTCTTTTCTAATTTGTCTACCCCAATGATACATTTCTTTGTCACCTGCTTGAACAAAAGTCATCATTCCTAGGTCTGGTTCTTTGAGAAAACCATAAATATTCTCACGAATATTTTTTGCTTGTGTTTGGTAGTCTCCGCAGCGGTAGATAACTTCAACTCCCAATGCGCCAGCCATTTTTGCAATATTGTGACGAGCTTTGCGTGACGTTAAGAGCCAGTCATAAGAAAAAGCAATTGGATTCATTCCAAATTCTTCTTTAAGCAAATGAAGGCCATAGCTACTGTCTCTTCCTCCGCTTAAACCAATAACACAATCTATTTCACCATTTTTGGATCGATATTTAGAAAGGAGTCTTTCAAGGGCTTCTTTGCCATGAAATTGTTGTTTTTTGTATTTATTACAAATACTACATATGCCATGGCTATCAAATCTAAGAAAGGGATAGTTTTCTGGCAAGATACATCTTTTGCAACGTTTGATATTCTTGGGAGATGGCGATAGGTCTACTATATTTGCAGAAAAAGCATTTGAGCTAGTGTTAATATTTGAGGCTTTATTTTCTAAGCTAAAACATTTTATATTCAGATCCTGGATACTAATACTTCTCCCTTCGCCGGGATTTAGTTTAAAGATAGGTGAGTTAAAACTTTCATGTTCAATAAATTTAGAGACAATCATTTCTTCAGAAGCAAAAATAAAAAGGTCTTCATTTAGTTTTGCATAATAAAGAGAACCAAAATTTGTGGAAATAACCATGCGAGGAACTTTGCTAAAAAGTATTCCAAGAGATGCAGCACCTCTTATTTCACCATAAATTTCACTTAAGGCATTCTCCGGTGAAGTTCCAAGTTGTATTTTTTGTTCAAGGTATTTAAATAAAACTTCAGAGTCAGATATACCCTCAGTTTCTAATCTGTTCTCATCCTTTAAGCGTTCAAAGTTATTTATGACCCCGTTATGGACCCCGCTTAAATTTTTAGTATATAGGGGTTGGTTGTGTTCATTCTTAAGTTCACTGCCATCTGTAACCAATCTACAATGTCCTAAAGTTGCAATCACGCCCTGAGGATTATCAGGAATGGACTTTTGTATAAATTTGGAATACTCCGAACTCTTAATTAACCTAGAGGCTGTTAATGGCCGCTTGAATACATGGATTACTTCATTGTTGTATAGAGTAAGTCCAGCCGCTTGTCGTCCCCTTGGTTCAGTTAGTGAAAACAAACGATTAATAAATGAAAGGTTTTTAACTTTAGAATGATTTCGAGAGACAATTCCAAAAATACCACACATAAATTAAATTCCTTTAACCAAGTAGTTTCCAATAGCCATATAGTCAAGGCCTGTTTGCTTAAAACATTTTATGGCATCTGAAGGTGTATTTACTATAGGCTCACCATTATCATTGAATGAAGTATTAAGCAGAATAGGAACTCCACTCAGCTTTTCAAACTCATTAATAAGAGAGTGAAATTGTGGATTGATGGACTTGTTGACTGTCTGAACTCTGGCCGTATCATCAAAATGAACAACAGCTGGAATTTTTTGCGAAATATTACTTTTTACTTTAAGTATAAACGTCATAAACGGGAGTGAGCGGTTTTCTTCAAAATAATTACCGACTTCTTCCTCTAGAATGGCAGGAGCAAATGGACGAAAAGGCTCTCTGTGCTTTATTCGATAGTTAATGATGTCTTTCATTTCTTTAACAGTTGGATCTGCTAATATACTTCTGTTGCCAAGAGCTCGAGGACCAAATTCAGTACGACCTTGAAACCAGCCGACAATCCTTTTCTCTCTTATATGAAGGGCAACTTGCTTGGTAAGCTCTTCCCACTTGAGTTCAATATATTTCAAATCTGTTTTTTCTAAGCATTCTTTAATCTCTTGATTAGAGAACTCTGGACCTAAAAAAGCTGAGTTAAACACAAACTTGCGTGGGTTTCTAAGTGTATTATTTTGTACCCAAAAAGCTGCACCAATGGCGGCTCCAGCATCGTGAGGGGCCGAATTGACAGATACGTTTTTATAGCCTGACATTTTGACGAGGGTCTCATTCATAATACAATTCAAACCACATCCTCCCGTAATGACTAAGTTGTCAGAAGGACGAATTTTTTTTAAATATTTTACTGAGTGAAGTGCTACATCTTCAAGTCGTTTTTGTAATGCCCAAGCTATATCTTGATGCCTTTTTTCAATTGTTTCTTTTTTTGATCTCAGAGGACCAAACTTTTGAATGAACTTATCTGACACCCAAGGGTCCCTACCACCTTTATGATAGTTGAAAAAGCTCAGATCAAAGTGATAGCCACCATCTTTAGTTAACTTAATTAAATCACAAAACATTTCATAGTATTTAGATTCTTTTCCCATTGATGCCAGCGCCATAACCTTGTATTCGTCGCTATCTGGCTTAAATCCTAAATAATGTGTGATTGAAACATAGGCGTACCCCATGGAATGAGGAAATTTTACCGATTTAACAATTTCTATATTACTTCCTTTTCCATAACATAGACTGGTAGAATCTATTTCACCAGAACCATCCATAACAAGTATGTTTGCATCTTTATAGGATGAGACTAAAAAGCCTGAAGCCGCATGACTCAAATGATGAAGTACATTATGAAATTTAAATTTATGTTCTCCCGGAAATTTTCTTTTTAAAATTCTTTCACAGTTCAACATGTCTATCCACTTGCCTGAGTGGCTTCCCCAAAACTGTAAACTGTCTGGGAGTGTTTTAAAAATTTGATAGATTCGGTCTGTTAAACCAATAAAAGGTTTCCAGTAAAATGCGACATGGTCTATATCATTTATACTTAAACCATTTGATTCTAAACAAAACCTTATTGACTCCTCGGGAAAAACTCCAGTATTTTTTTCTCTTGAGAAACGCTCTTCTTGAACTGCACATATAAGTTTTCCATCTATCAGTAGACAAGCTGATGAGTCGAATACAAAACTGCTTATACCTAGTATGACCAAGTGCATTTCCTGAGTTGTTAGAGTAAAGAGTGCTATAATTATCTTAAAAAAAGCTATATTTATCAATAGGTTATTTGTTTTGGTAAATTTTACTTTATACTAGAGTGAAAAATAGGAGAAAATAATATTAAGATTTTAATAGTCAATCCGCCTGTAGAGAAGATTGTTGAACCATATTACGACCTTCCAGACTTTCCAAGAACCGCATTAGCATTCTTGGCAGGTTACTTAAGAGATAATGATAACGAAATCATTGTTAAGGTCATGGACTGTAAGTTTGATCGTATTAGTATGGATGAGGCAGAAAAACTTATACTAAAAGGTCAGTATGATTTAGTCGCCTTTACTGCTATGACAAATGAAATTAAAGCCGCAGCTAAACTTGCAAAAAGATTGAAGAAAACTCGAGCTAATCTCCTTACTGTTATTGGTGGTGTGCACGTTACCGCTCTGCCAAAGATGACATTAGAGGAGTTTCCCTGTTTTGATTATATTGTTATAGGTGAGGGAGAGGAAACTTTTCTTAAGCTTATTCGCCATTTTAAATTAAGCACGCCTATTCCTCCATCAGGTGTAGCATATAGAAAAAACGGCTCAATAGTTGTAACAGGACCTGCAGTAAGTGTAAGTGATCAGGATAGTATTAATCCAGCGTGGGATATGTTCTCACCGGCAAAGGAATATGTGATTCAGAGTTCCCGTGGCTGTCCTTTTGCTTGTAATTTTTGCATGAACCCTGGAGGTCGAGTGGTTCGGCCTAGGGCCGTTAAAACTACTTTGGATGAAATAGGCTATATATTGGATAAATTCAAACCAGAGTCTATTTATTTTGGTGATGAAATTTTTACTGTCAAAAGAGGACGAGCTCGCGAAATATGTGAAGGACTTATTGCAAGAGGCTATCACAAACGAATTTCTTGGTGGTGCCAAACTCATGTTAATACTCTTGATAGAGAACTTGTAAGAATTATGAAAAAAGCTGGTTGTCGACTCGTTGGACTTGGCATAGAAACCGGTGATGAAGAAGTTTTCAGAAAAATGGGTAAAGGTATTAATAAAGAAAAAATAAAAAAGACTATCAAGCTTTTGAATGAGGAAGAGCTTAAATACGACACTATGTTTATATTGGGGCAACCAAATGAAACTGTGAACTCAGCTCAAAAAACAATCGACTTTGCCGTTGAGCTAAACCCTACTACACCTATTTTTGGATTGATGGTGCCATATCCAGGAACAAAGGTTGGTGAAATGGCTTTAAGGGGAGAAGGGGGATACAAATTGCTATCAAGAGACTGGGATCAGTTTAATAAACAAATTGGTAATGCTTTGGAACTAGAAGGAATAACACGAAAGCAACTTGAGCGAATTCAGTTTCTAGGTTATTTAAAAGTATTTCTTTACAACCTTCGTTTTGTGGACTTTTTTGTTTTTTGCTTACAATACCGCAAAGAAGGATTCGCTAGCCTAAGAAAAATACTTCTAGGCTCTTAGTCTTCTCTGGAACTGTTTAACCCTATCATTAAAATTGTAGCTTGTTTGGTCTAGAGATTGAATCGGAATCTTCGGATGAGCGACATGAAGAATAAACTCGGTTTTTGAGTATTTTTTTTTTGATATTTTATGAGATTCGGCGTTGTTATAATCTACCAAGCCGTAGAGCTGTGCAGTCATCGGCTTAGAAATTTTACTCATACAATTCAATATAAAGTATTTTAAGTTCAATGTTGGATATAAAAACATTCCTTCTCTAATACGGATAGACTTAAGATCTGTGGCTTCTAAAGAACTTAAAATTAAAGGCTTTATCCATGGAAGGAATTGTATATGCTGGTGTCCATCTAAATAGTGAATCATTATATTTCTTTTTTTTAAAAAATCAATTTGAGCAATAATTTCTTTTTCAATGACTTCCTTTTTTATGGAACCTGTTATAAGTCCGAAAAATAAGCCGCTCAAACCCTTGAATTTACCATGTTTGTCCGTTAGTTTTGATTTAATTGATAGTGGGCACAGTGCTTTCCCCTCTGTAAGGTTTAAGTGTAATCCCAATTTGCACTTAAGCTTTTTTAAGTCGTGATCTCTTAGGTGAGTTGCAAGTATTGATGCTCCATCAATTTTACCCTTGCTTGCAAGTATTTCTATCGCTAAATCTGTGGATTTGTCTAAAGCATAGTCGTCACATATATAAAGTTCAGCTTTCATGATTAGATGATCCCTTATAATCTTTTATTATTCGATAATAAACAAATATAACGAACAGGTCCCATAGCATTCTTATACCATCTTTGTAGAGCTTTAATGACCCAGGAGTTATTTCTCTTAAAGTTACGGGTAGGGATACGAGCTTGTAATTTCTTTTAACTGCACGGACTAATATTTCAGCGTCAAAGCTATACCTTTTTATCTTTTGCTCCTTAAAGAGTTCTTCTACAATTGAACTTCTGAAAACCTTTAGCCCACATTGACTATCAATACCTCGAAGATTTAAAAAAATATTTGTTAAGAAATTAAACAACTTACTCAATCTACCCCTAAGCATTGAAGTTTTTTTCATGTAAATATTCTTACCAAAGCGAGAGCCACATACTATATCTATAGAATGGTCGTTCATTAACTCTACCATCGCGATCATTTCCTGCGCATGATAAGGAACATCTGAATCTGTGAACATAACCATATCACCCCGTGCTGCTAAAGCTCCCTTTCGTACTGAGGCTCCTTTGCCTTCATTTTGGATGTTTTGAAGATACTTTGCGTTGAATTGACTGGCTAACTTAAGATATTGGTTAGAGAATTTACTCCCATCATCCACTATGATTAGCTCATAAGGTCTAGGAAAATTCTCTTTTAAATAATTTAGGCCATGAATAAGCTCATCTATATCATTATAGACAGGAAGGATAATACTTAAGGTCATAGTTTGTACTTTTTATTTAAAACAGTTCTAAAATCTATGATATTATACCTAGTTGTTTTATATAGGGCTAGCCATGAGAATAGAAATTGTGAGGACAAACTTAAAGTATGTATGTAAAATAATTATATAGCAAGTTGCTTGGATTGAAGTTGCCATTTTATTAAGTTTAATTTTCTTTAGTTTGAGGGGAGACGTCAAATAAGAAATGTACTTAGACCGTGTTCTTAGTGAACTTTACTGTTCTAAAGTTCAGCCTGATGGATATCAAATAATGATTGGCACAATAATGGATAAGATTGCTAGGGCAAAGGGTTTAGTGGTTCGTTAATTGAATTTATCTTATAAAAAAATTTATTCTACTTTTATTGTTTTTTCTCTTTTTATCATTTTTAGAATAGATTATTTAGTTGTCGATTCACTTTCTTTTCAAGAATGGGATCCTTTGGCAAGAATCAGCACTGCTCTCATTGAAAGAGATACGCTTTATAAATACCTCTTTCCAAATTATTGGTGGTTACCAGGACATTTTTACTTTATAAGACTATATTTTTTCTTCTTTAATAGCTCTCAATACCTTGTTTTGTTTCATGCTGTCTGTTTGGGAGGCGCGATCTCAACTGTTTATTATCTGGCCATTAATGAAATAAAGTCGAATTTTAATATGATGATTGTCGCTCTGGTAGCAGTTACTTTTTCTCTAAATTCTATTTTTTTTCTCATTTCACTTCAAGCTTTGTCTGAGCCTTTTTTTCTTCTATTAGTGGCAATATCATTTATATTTTACAAAAGATTACTAAGTGATGAATTTAAAGTATTAGATTTAGTGGGATTCCTATTCTTTGCAAATTTTGCATGTCTCACAAGGTTTGAAGGATGGCTAATTTTTAGTGTGTTGGGGTTGTATCTTGGTTACAATAAAAAATTAACATTTTTAATAAAGCTGCTCCCTTTGGCCATAGCTCCAGCAATCTGGTTTGGTATTCAGTTCTATGAAAAGGGAAATGTATTTTATTGGTTAGGAATTTTAGAACGCGAAGGCTCAATCAAAGCTAATTTGCTGGGCTCTATGACAATTTTTATAAAAATTTTTAAGACCTTTTTAGTTAGTTTATTACCTTTAAGCCTTTTGTATTTTATTAAAGATAAAAGAAAAACAAATGTAGGACGCTCGTCATTTTTATGCATAGTAATATTGTTTTCGTTTCTAACTTTTCAGATATTTGAAGGAAATATAGAACCTTCGGAAAGATATTCAGTTACTTGTTTGTTTATGCTCTATATCTTTGTTGTCTTTACTTTAGCGACAGCAAAGCTTGAGGGATATTGGGCGAAGTTTCTTTCACTTTATATTGTTTTAAGCGTTTTACTCGTAAATTCACTTTTCTGGTTCCAGAATATGTCTGTTCACTATGATCTCATGCCCAAGAAAACGAATGAGCTTATCGAACAAGTTAGTAAGCTTGACTTGGAGCCAGGTCGTACCATTTTTTTTCCCCGTGTTTTTAGACGAGATACCTATTTAAAGTTAAAGCTTGGATGGTTTAATGCTGGCCATGTAGAAAAAATTATTGACGATAATAGCTATATCTTTATGAGAGTTATAAATGTAAATCCTTGGAAGTTCGTTAAAAAAGAACAGATATTAGAAAGAAAAAGACTTAAATATATTGTTTATGTCAATGGTGTATCAGTTGAAAAATTCTCTGAAATGCAGTTAAAATATTTAGAATTCCCAGAAGAACTTATTAGGAACTTCAGGGTTTTTTGGAAAAATCGTGCGGGCATAATCTATCAAAGAGTAGAGTGAGTATTCTGATAGGACGGTACTTCTTCTAGATAGACACTATCAACCCCATTGTATTGATTTAGAACAAGTAATTTTTCCCAGTGCGATTTATTTCTAAACGCATCTGGTTCAACTAAGTCTGCAAGAGGAATCATTCCCACTGAGTTTTGTCGATCATACTTTCTATAACCGTACTGAGATAGATCGTGTTGATCCCACCAACGATAGAATTTTTCCATGCAATGGTCACCGTCTATAGAATTTCCAAACCAGAAAAATGCTTCAGTGGAGAATGTTTTTTGGGGTGACACTCCAAAGGTTTTTACAATATCTAGGTCATTATCATGCATACAGTGAAGAAGATTCTTGCCTGTTGTATTGTATCCACAATTCATTGATCCAAATGGACGATCCTCAGTAAAGTGATCAAAATCGTGACTCTCAAGGTCAAAATAAGTGTCGTTTTCAAATCTAAATCCGAAATTGGCATCAACGCCATTTTTTCCTCTTTCTTTGATCTGTCTTTCAATAGCATGGAAATTCTCTATTTTATGTACTAAAAGATTGATTTGTAAAAGCGAGCCATCAATTTCTTGTTCCTGTGTAACTTTAATTTCTTTCGCATGCAACGCTTTTAAATATAATTCAAACCGGCTGTGTATTTCATTTAAAAGACCTTGATCAATAGAGTAGTCAATATCGAAATTCATATTTATTTGTTCTTGTTTATTTACAAAATCGCAATGATGCTGAAGTTCTCGAATAAGCTCTTCTTTCTGTTCTTTTTTAAGTGCAAGATTCCAGTATGATTGTTGCTGATCAACCGGGATTTTTTGATCTATATAGTGCTTAAGGAGGTTGAAATACCTATTGGCTACAAGGTTGTTTCTAGGTATATACTCAAGTGTTAAGCTTGGAGATTTTTCATTTCTTTTTTTTAATTGTATGTAACATTTCATAAAACATCCTTGAAGTAATTATTTGGAAAGTGTTGTAGGTCAATACCTTCCGGCGTTGTACCGTATAGATAAAAGTTACATCGTAAGTTTTTTAAAACAAATAGGAAGTTTTTAAAGCCTTGATCTATTATACCCTTATCCATGTAGCAAAAAGCAGTCTCGACACTAAAAGAATTAGACCAGAAAATGCCTACGTTTTTACCCTCAAAGCTAGCTAGTTTTTCAATCATAACGCTAGAGAGGCTCATTATATCTTCGTTAAGATAGGTATGCTTCAGAGAAGCAGTTGTTATCCAGGTTTTGAAAAAGATATTTTCTCCTCCAAAATCGTCTTGGGTTTGTTTCCATAAAAGTTCATGTTTGTCCCAGTCAGCTTCTTCTAACGGAAGGTCAGCATATCGAGGATCTCCCTTGGCGCTTATTATTTCATTCTTCGGTATAGCTTGATAGTGTCCGTATTTGTATTCGGAAACAAGGCTTTTTAAGTAGTTTACATAGTTCAAACCATTCCATTTTTTTTGGAGCCTCTTCTTAAAGTCAAGTGCGTTTTGTGCAAAATCGAAATAGATAATTTCTGTTTCTCGATGATAGCCACAATCTTTTAATATTTTTAAACCTTTAAAACCAGCAGCAACACAGAATAAAGCATCTAGCTTTTCATTCTCTCGCGTTTTATTATGATTGTCGCATAGTCTTTCTGTGTTAAATATAAAAATAGATTTTCGTCCGGCCTCCCAGTTATAAGCCATTCCTTCCAAAAAATGCTTTTGACAAGGATTTATATCTTCTTGTTTATAAATTAAGTCAGGGTTCTTAAGACATTTATGAAATACCTCGGTAGTCGCATGTGGGTAAAGATAGTTTTTTAAACTTCTGGTTTTACTCGAAAAGTTATAAACAGTTTTTTGGTTTTTGAGCGAGGTATTAATTAGGTTCCAACCTTCTTTTGGATGTGAGACTATATTTTTTTCTCCTTCTTTATACTTAATCCAATATGGAGTGTAATCATCGTGGAAGTTCTCATCACTTCTTTGGCTAGAACAAACAAGAACGTTCGTGTCTGCCGTACTGCCGAATGAAGGGTGGTTATACTCTCTGTAGTATTGCAAATTGATTAAAAAGCATTGGTGGTGAAGTTCGTAAAAATTATCTTTATGGTCAAGAATATGACCCATAACAAAAAAATCTTTACCTTGAATTTCTTGAAATAAAGAATCAAAGAAACTTCTTCGCATTGTTGTGTGACCAAATGATTGAATAAGCGCATATTTATGATTAGTTAAGCTAAGAGCTTTTAAAAGGCGATCAATATTAGTTTCTGTGTAAAAAGGTGTGTTAGGGCTAGCTGAGTTTTTGTAGAATAGTGAGAGTTGTTTTACTCTTTTATAAACAAATTGATCATTTATAGATTTTTTTCTATCCCAAAAGCCTAGGGCAATACTTTGTCGAGAAATGTCGTCCATTTTTTTTCTTTTGACTCTTTTAGCTTATTAAAACTTTTTTCAATGAGTCTTTTGTGTTGATTTATTTTTGACCCTGGCGCTGCATGAATAATAAGGTGGAGTCGCTTTTCTTGGGAGTGATTTATAACACAATGTCGATAGCCGAGGTTCATGTGAAAAGCCGAACCTGGTACAAAAGGCAAAACACCTACTTCCTCCATTGCAAATTTGCATCCTTTTGGATGATTGAGGGCTATATTTATCGGATAAAAACTGAAGTCATCTTGATCTTTGTGGGGATAAATATATCCTCCTGGTTCTAGAAGCATAAACCTAATACGATATTTGTTTTCAAAAGGAAGTAACTTAAGAAATTTAAGAGTAGCTGGGCATTGATTGGCAATTTCTGTCCAGTCGTATGGAGCTGCTTCTTGAGATTTATACCCGTAGGCATGGAAGTTTTCCGTTTTTTGACTGTCAATTCCATGTATGGCCAGCGATTTCCATCCTTGATGTTTGTATCCCCTGAACTGATCATTCCAGCGATGTTCGACAAATTTATGTTCTAATGCTATTCCCTCTTTGTACATCTCCTGATATGGAATATCGAGATCGAGTTGTAGCCAGGGCCATCTACTTTTGAACATGACCCAGTCATAATCAAATTTGTCAGGAATATCGTTATATTTATAGGCATGGTTCCCGTATTGTTGAAAGAATATTTCATGCTCTTCCATGAACTTATGCTCCTATACATTAAATAGTGATATTAACAAAAATTGAGTCTGCCATCAATCACATACTCAAATTACTGACTTACAAAATGTTAAGCTTTATAGTCATTATTTTATAATAATATGTACGGACAAAAACTAAAAATAAAATTATAAAAATTATGTGAAAAAAAAATTTATTTTATTATTTACTTTCATTCTTTTAATCTTGGGGATGATATACATTCTTACCAACAACAAAGGTGCAGATATATCTCCTGAGTCGAATCCGCCTAGATTTGAATATTAGTTTTTTCTAGTTCGAGATAGCCGCTTTGAATGCTCAGTTTAATGGTCTTAAGCTTTTTATTTAAGTTATAAAGATGTGTGTTTATCGTAGATGGAATAACTGACTGCTCTGGCCAAATTAGCTCTAGTAAGCTCGACTTTTTTAACCTTCCCTTGTTTTCAATAACCAGTTTTAAAGTGAGAAACTCTTTTGGGGTGAGTGAGAGGATATCGCCTGCATCTTTGCATTCAAGATTAGTTAAATCTAAGGAAAGTTGCTCATATTTGATGATGATAGGGTCCCTGCTCTTTCTTAGCTTATTTAAAACCCTTTCTCTAATTTCCTCACGAGGCATCTCTTTATGCAAGAAGTCGTTAATGGCTTCACTGAGGCAGAGTATTTTTGTTGAGAGCCTTTCGTTCTGAGTTATAATAAAAACAGGAATCTGGGATCCAAATTTTTCTCTGAGCTGTTTAAGCGCGTCTATTCCACCTATGTTTGGCATATGGTAATCGATTAAAATAGCATCGTAGAATTTTTGCTCTTCTTGATAGAATTGATGAAAATCTTTGGGATGTAAGAATTCAACATGAGCTATATCTTGAAATGTCATTTGCATCAAGTCACTCACTATAGGATTGTCATCTAATAGCAATATTATATATGGTTGAATGGATTCATGCATATAGCTCAGTTAACTCCATTTTTATTTTTTGTCTCACAATTTCAATTGTTTTTTTGTTGCTTCTATTTGTTTGTTTTTTTTATCACTTTAGTTGAAATTAAACATCTTAAGATTAAGATCGGGTACAATTTTTTAGTAATGATGCTGTGTAGCGCCACTTATTGTTTTGTTGCTTACTACTGTGTTTCCTATCAACTCACTGATAAAGAGCAGGCTTTTCTTCCCTACTTGGCTTCAACTCCTGGCTACCTCGCCTTTATATTCTATATCAAAGTTGTAAGGTTATATTTGGGACTTGGGAAAAATGTATTGGTAGATTCTGTACAAAAGATCTCTTATGTCCTCATATGTACTTTTGTCTTTTTGTTCTTTTTATACTTTTTTGAAATCTATCCAATACCCGTGGTTGAGGAGCAAACAAATATATTTTATAAAGCGGTTGCTGGGCCGTATGCTGTTCCTGACTCGATAAGATTTGTCTTTTTATTACAGTTTTTGACGATCATAACCCTTAATACTTATCTCCTTATTTATATTTATAGAAATAGGCTTAGAGAAAAGCTAATTGTTTTAGGATTGATCACTTCACTGGTCGTATTGAGTTTGGATATTTGGATTGAATATCTACCGTATATCTTTCCTCTTTTTGGTCTCAGCTACCTATTTGAAACCTTAAGAATTCGTAATCTTATTGCTGTGTCTGTAACTCAAACAAAAAGTGGCTTTTTGTTACAGTTAAAGGAGTTGTCCGCACATTCAACTTTTAATATTATTCTTTCAAGCATACACCACGATGTTAAGCCAGCACTCAAAGTTCTTAAAAGTCTAGCATCGGATCAAGAGTTGGCATTAAAATCCGCTAATTATATTGAAGAGCGGATAAAGACCTACCAAGGTCTCACTGACAGTATTGATGAAAAAGCAGAAATGATTACCATTTTGGAGGCGGTTAATTATCAAAAAGAATTATTACAAAATAGATTAATAGAAAAAGAAATAACTGTTACGGTTCTATGTTCTAATGAAATTATCTTTCCATTGAGAAATATCCATTTATTTATTGTACTTCAAAATCTTTTTACTAATGCCATAAAAGCGAATTGTGGGGAGATCAAAATATTGTGCTTTGAAAAAGATAATAAAATAGAATTACTATTTAGAGATAACGGGACAAATTTTAAAGAAAAAGATTTTAAAGAATTTGAGGGCATAAAAGTTTTGGCCGATTTGGTTCAGCCAGGAAGGGGACTTGATATTATTAGGCAGATAATTAATCTCTATTATGGTGAAATGATGATTTCTCGTAGAAAAGGGGTCACTGAATTTAGAATCGTTGTTCCGAAAAATGAAAGCTAAAAAAATTAAAAAAAATTTACTTCCTCAGGATGGTGCTGTTTATTATCACGGTACTGTTTTCGATCAGGAGTACTCTGATCGCTGCTATAATTATCTTTACCGCTATATTAAATGGGAAAATGATACGGCCAATATTTTTGGAAAAAAAATTATCACCAAAAGAAAGGTCGCTTGGTATGGAGATAAACCTTATCAATATACTTATTCAAAAAGCACCAAAACGGCTCACCCATGGACTCCGAAACTTAAAGAAATAAAAAGGATCATAGAAGAAGGCTGTCAGAAAAAATTTAATTCCTGTTTATTAAATCTATACCATTCTGGTGAAGAGGGGATGGCTTGGCATAGCGATGCAGAAAAAGATTTAGAAAAACATGGAGTTATTGCCTCTTTGAGCTTGGGAGCCGAGCGTAGGTTTTGTTTTAAACATAAAAATACTAAAGAGGTCATCTGTCAGGTGCTTGAGCACGGAAGTCTTTTGACAATGGAGTCAGTCACTCAGGATTTTTGGCAACATAGATTACCGCCGACTCGCAAAGTTAATGAACCGCGTATCAATCTTACTTTTCGGAATATTGTAACTTAGTAAAAAAAATTAAAGTTTTTCAATCTTTATCAATATGTCCTGAAATCTTTCATCATGTGCAAATTCTTGTTTGTGCTCTTCAACAATTCGTTTGGCTTCAATCAGTTTTTGTAAACTTAATAGACAGTTTGCATAGCCGGTAACAATATAAACATCTTTAGAGTTTAAGGAGTAGGCTTTAGTATAAGAGTCAAGTGCTTTTTGATTTTGACCTAAACTTAAATACATCCAAGCGAGTTCACGAAGATCCAAAGCGTTTGGGCCTGAAGCCTCAAGGGATTTTTCAAACAATTGAATAGCTTCTTTAATGGCACCTTTTTTGCTTAACATCCATCCTTTTTCACGTAAAAGAGCTGGCTGCATTGCTGGGCTTTTAGGTCTCAACTGTAATTGGGAAAAGTCATCAAAGAGCTCTGGAAGAAAATCTTGGAACCTCTGGCCACGGCTCTTATCAAGCTGTTGAGTATAGTACAAAAAGTTCTCTTGAAGTTTTGTTAAATTTTCTGGCGCAGTCTCTGAGAGAATTCCTATGATTTGGTTAATTCCCTTGGTGTACTGAGTGTCTTTATTGTATAGAGTAGAATTTTGTTTAAATTGTTCTAGTTTTTCGATGGCTTTTTTCTTGGTTGTTTTCGGGAGTACTTTAAGACTCAGGTGTTCTGGATAGCTAAGATAAGTAAAAGAAATTGGAGTAATTCTAAACTCTACTCCTTTTTTTATGAGACTTTCTGTATAGTCTAGAATATCTGCGATATAGAGTGCGTTATAAGCTTGTATTGTAAGTGCTAGTGAAAACGAGATATTAGGATTCGTTTTAGATATACTGGCAATATGTTGAATATTTTGATCAATTCTTTTAAATTGTGAAGGATATCTTATATAGTTGAGTTCGGAATTTATGGCATCTAGACTAACTAAAATTAAAACTTTTCTAAATTCCCGAAAATACTTTTCCAATTTTTCGGAGTCAAAGCGCATGAAGTTAGTGGTCACACAAATATACATTTTTTTAGCATAGCCTTGTTCAATTATATAATCTAGTAATTGGTAGACTTCATCTACGATAAGTGGTTCACCCCCGACAAGTGATATTTTTCTAAGACCAGGAAGGATGCGATCAATAGTTGCATAAAAATTTTTGCTCTTTCCCCAGTCGGGTATCTCTGACAAGTCTATTAAACTTTCAGCATCATAGAGCTTAGTATTCTCAAAGGCTTGAAACATTTCATCTTGCGAAATAATTTGTTTAAATTCTTGATGAATAAGGTTTGAGTCTTTGGGTTGACACATTCGGCATTTGAGATTGCATTTATTGTTAATTTTTAAATCAAGGCTGCGTGGGAAGTAGTTTTTGTCTATACCATAATCCTCAATGATTTCTTCTTGTTCATGATTGGCCCTTGTTCTTAGAGAAACTCCACCATAGGCTTCATTTTGATAGCATTGCCTGCAAGCATTGATTTTCTCGCCGGCTAACATTTTTTTTCTAATATCGACCATAAAGTCGGAGTTGTAATACTCTTCAATACTATCTTGATAAATTCTTGCGTCACGCCCGTTGATTTTAATAGCCGATTCCATTAAACAACAAGGTGTTAGGGTTCCGGTGGGGGATACAGACATTCCTGTCCAGGCTAGGGTGCAGAATGAAGAATTATTTTTTAGTTGATTTATTTTATGGCCCATAAAAACCTTTCAGAATCTTTTGCTCTGTCTTATAGTATAACAATGAAAAAGGTTTCCAGCAAAACGATTTGCCCGCTGCCATGGGTACATTTTAGTGCACACTTAGACACGACCATGAGACTATGTTGTAATACTGGTGGCTTGGGTTTTGTACTTGATGACCAGGGTCAACCTTTGAAGCTTAAAGATATCGAGAGTATAGATCAATACTTTAACTTAGATTTTTATAAAAAAATTAGAAATGAGATGATGAACGATGAAAAGCCTAATATCTGTTCAAAGTGTTATGAAGTAGAGGACTCCGGTGGCTTTTCAGTCAGACAAGGTTACTTAAGTCTTTATGAGTCAAACGAAGATTTTTTAAATCAAGTGGCCAATACCAAGCCTGATGGAGAGACTGAAACATGCGTAAAGTCTCTAGATTTTAGTTTGTCAAATAAGTGTAATTTAAAATGTGTTATGTGTAGTCCGGATGCGTCCTTTTTACTTAAAAAAGATTTCGACACCCTTGGAATCCCTTATGATTCAAAGTTTACAGAAGGCGCAAATAAAAACTGGAATAGCTTTGATGATGTTGAAAGACTTATGCCCGCCCTTTCAGAAAATTTATCAGAATATCTCACTACAGGTGGGGAACCTTTTCTCAATAAAACTCATTTTAAGTCATTGGAGCTTATTGTAGAGCAGGGACGAGCTGGTCAAGTCGCCCTTAATTACCATACCAATTGCACCGTAGAAAATCAGAAACTATGGGAGCTTTGGAATAATTTTAAAGCCGTCAATGCTCATCTGAGTATAGATGCATATTCATCTCTGGATGAATACATTCGCCAAGGTACAAGTTGGGAAAAGTTAGAAAGTATTGTAGATAAGCTTTTAGCGCATCCGAAGGTCAACGCTGAGGTTCACACCTGTGTTCAGGCTTTAAATATTTTTAACCTTACGGATTTATATGAATGGATAGCTCAGAAGCCTGATATTCCTAAGCTCCCTTTTCATATCTGGATGCATAGTCCAAGGTGGCTTCATATCAATATTTTACCTCAAAGATTAAAAGAGCTAGCTTTTATTAAATTAGATAGCTATTTTAAAAAGCAATCTTATCAGGATGAAACCCTCGTTTTAAAAAAGAACCAAATTCTTTCCTACCTTAGGCGCTCGCTTAATGAGGATCATGATCTAGAGCAACTCGAAGTTTTTAAAGAAAGGATAAAAAAACTGGAAGAAATGCGCGGCTTAACTCCTATTGAAAATCTCGTGCCTGAATTAAAGTCTCTATTTCCAACTAAAAAAAGATTCTTTTTTTTCTAGCCTTACCACTTTTATTTGCGAATTAATTTGATGCCCAGAGTGTGCCAAATATAACTGCCAAATTTTACCTAGCTCTATCGTCTAAGCGCGCGAAATCTCAAGAGTCGATTATTTCAAGGCTCGGGCTTTAGTCCTATGTTACTATGAACATTCTTTTTTAGGGGGACTGATGAATCATCTTGTTATTGGGAATAACATTAATAGTATTGAGCAATCATATAATATTTCCGATCCTTTTTTAGGACTGCAATTTCTAAGTGAGCAAAAAGTAAATGCTGTTATTTTAAATTTATCTGATCAGCTCTATACCCCTGAACTTGTAAATCGATTTATGAGTGTTATAGAAAAAAAGAAAATCCCGACTCTCATTATTGGTAGAACTGAATCGTTTAAAAAACTTTTAAAGTATGATTTTGTTTGTCAGCTTTCTCAACCAACTTCAATCGCTGAAATTGATAAAAGACTTCTAGAAGTTCAAGATTATAAAACTCTTTATGGACAATTGCTCACTCTTTCCAGACAAAACCGAACCCTTCCTTTTTATATACTGGGAACTCTTCTCATTATAGAGCCGTTAATTAAAATTCTTTATCTTAAACTTGATACAGGCTTTGAATATTCTACAGTTATGGATGTTGTTATGAGTATAGAAGGTATAATTAATAATCTTGAGTTTTGGTTATTGTTTCCTGTAGCCGGCTTTGCTTTATTCATTGCCTCGGCTTATAGCCTTTTTATTTTCACAGGTGTCTACGTTTATTCAATCATCTCCTTTTTAAATTATGAGCAATACACCTGGCCCTATGTTCAAGACACTCCCCATGTGAGTAATTATTTGTTACTTTTCTTTAACACCTTACTTTTTATTTATTTTCTTATACCTGAAAATAGAAGACCTTTCGTCACGAGAACAAAAAATCTATTTCGAAGAGCGAAGCGTCTTAGTGTCAATGAAATCGCAGAGCTTATGACAGACTCTACTCACAAAAATTATGATGAAGTTAACATTATCAATATTTCTAAGTCGGGAGCATTAATTGCTTCTAAATCTCAACTCTCTCCTGAGGCTTCTTATTCCCTTAAACTGTGGGGTAAGCTGGTGCAGTGTGAAGTTATTAGAGAGATCGCAAGTGATGCCAAGGGACACCATTTTGGGGTGCGTTTCCATTTCGCCTCTCCCGAGGATAAAAATTCTTTTGAAGAAAAAATAAACAATATAAAAGCGATGAAAGATAAAGAAGAAAAAATACAAATGGCCGTATAAAAACTTCATTTGTTAGAAATGAGTTAGAAAAACTTTTAAATTTTATTAAAAGTTATCTGCCTAAGTTTGGTCGACTTGAGTTTAAAACATCCTTTGCTATGATGCTCCCATATCAAAATTAATAATTATAGACCAAGGATAGGTAGATATGAAATTTTCTTTATCGTTCATAGTTTTTCTCAATCTCGTCGTGAGCTCTTTTGCCATAAGTGCAGAGCTATTAGATGGGGAGCCAAGTTTTTGTGATCCCGAAAAATTTAGTTCTCTAGAAGTCAAGTCCCAAAAAGAAGGCTTAGTTCGTGAGCGAAGTTTTCGCGTGGGAAGCCTCAACCTCATAGGGATGGCCGTTGGTCACTCTGACACGGAGGCCATAAAAAAACTGGCCCTTGAACATAGCGAATTTAGAGAAGAGGAAAAATATTGCACCTTTTATCTTAATAAAGGCGAGCAAGATAAAGAAGAGGCGTTCAATCACCATTATCTGATGGCTCCTTATTTAAGGATTCGTCATGGAAAAATAATGTCACAATACAGCAAGGTTTTGCGTCCTGTATTTGAAGAAAATCCAGTCACCATGGTGAGTTGTGCTAAAGAACACGGCTATATAGCATTGGGCTGCAATGGCCAAAAACATCGTGGACCTACCGCCTTTGCCATGCTTTTGGCTTATGTGGGCTGCAATCCTAATAATGCAGTCAATATCGTAAATTCAATCTGGGGTAAAAACTGGGTGAGATTTGCAACTCGCTGGAAATTGGCGAATATGGCCCATCAGTGGGGACAGGAAAACCCAAAAAATAGAGAGCTTTTACTTTCAATCATGGAAGATAATAGATAACTATAAGAAAATCTGAAAGTTAAAAAGATAGTTTTAGAAATTTGCACAATCTGAGTATGGAATTGTGAACATTTTATTTTATGTATGAAATAGAATTGTGTCATGAACAATTCAGAATTGTTAGCAATGTCCATTTACCAACAAAACATAAAAACTGTTTTTGTCACAAAAGAGTGTTTACATTATTCATTAATAAGTCACTTAGAGACGATGGGAGTTAAGATTGTACCTTGTTATCAATCTTATCTCGCGGGTTTAATGGCCGGGGCTTATGGTAATTTAGAGTCAAATATAGGCGTGGTTATAACTGACGACAGCCCAAAACAAGTCTCTGACTTAAATAAATGTCTCAATTCTCATTATTTCGATCACAACCCAGTGCTGGCAATAAAGATAACCGAGAAGCCGGTGTGTGTGGATCATTCTTCAATTAGAACCAATAACTCACCTGCAATTGTAAAATCGAATGTGGTATTTCATAAAAAAAGAAATATTGTTCGTACCCTTCATGATCTGAAGGATCACTCCTTAGAAGGGACTCCTGGGCCTGTGTTATTAACGATCTCAACAGCTCATTTGGCAGATAAAATAAATTTAGAAAGGTCACATGAAAATTTTCCCAATCTAAGTATATTTAGTGCCTCTTCCCAAAAAATAAAATTATTTCATAATGTGCTGGCCGAAAAAGAAACGGCTCTGGTCATCGGTTCTTCTTTAATGAGTCAAAAAACGATGGATGGGATCTACAACTTAATTGAGATGTATAAATTACCCTTTGTAATAGCTCCTCTCGCAAAAAAATATCTTGATGGGGAGCATCCTTATTGCTTAGGAGTCCTCGACAAAAAAGATAAAAAACTTGAGAGCACCCTCTATGCAAAAGATTTATTAATCAACATCGGGTTAGCTAAAGAAGACTGGAGTTATTTAGACTATGGTAAGGTAAAACAACTGGAAAATCTTGATTCAAAAACTATCAATACTCTTGGTATTTTGGGTCAAACTTATAACTTCTCAAAGTTTTATCAATCTACTGAGCAACCTTTAACTTTTAAAAGTTCACAAAAGCTGTCATTTAATTTATTGAAAAAAATGTGGGGTTTGTTACCCTCTGAAAGTTTTTTGATAACGGGCAGAGATGAGGTAAATCCGAGGCTTTTCAGGGAAATCACCCCCACTTCAAGAAAAAAGCTATTTCTTACTAGTAAAAACGAAAGTGCTTTATTAACAGCTTTAGTGACTAAAATCACTTATCCGGATCATTCTATTTTTGTGGTCTGTAATGCAAAAAACTTTAATTCTCAAATTGACTTGCTTTGTCTGTTTCAACACTATAATGCCCAAATAAATATACTTATCATTAAAGAGTCCTCACCTTACTTCAAATTTGATTTTAATCAAAGAGTCGAAGGATCTTTGAGCTTTATTTCTCATGATAAAATAGACTGGGAAAAACTTAAGCGCTTTAACCTAAGAGTCGATAAGCTTGATCATGTGAACAAGTTTTTCAAACCACGTGGATACTCAGAGGATAAATGTGTAAAAATTTGTGAAATTCCGGAATACGATCCCAGTATAAATGTATATTATGAATAAAAACTAGGTTATCTTTTAATGACGATGAAATCAATAAACCCCACGAGCAACAAAGTTATCCAAGAATACAAAGAATATTCTTTAGATGAAATTAATGAATCTATAAATTTATTAGATTCAAAATTTTATGAGTGGAAAAAAGTTAATTGGAATGAGAGGAAAAGATTGTTCTCGAAGCTAGCAGATTTACTTGAGGAGCAAAAAAATAATTTGGCCGAGCTGATGATGAAAGAGATGGGTAAGCCTCTTGCTGAAGGTGTGAGTGAGATCGAAAAATGTGCATGGGTTTGCCACTACTATATAGAAAATGCAGAAAAGATCTTAGCCCCAGATATCGTTGAAACTGATTACGAGCGTAGCGAAATACATTTTGAACCCCTGGGAACGATATTGGCAGTTATGCCTTGGAATTATCCCTTTTGGCAGGTTTTTCGCTTCGCTGTACCGACTTTAATGGCCGGCAATGTGGCTTTGTTAAAACACTCAAGCAATGTCTCGGGCTGTGCCCTGGAGATTGAAAAGCTATTTTTGAAAGCGGGATTTGAGCCCAATACGTTTAAAACGATCTTAGTTAAAAGTGATAAACTTGAGAAAATATTAAGTCACGAAAAAATAAAAGCTGTGACCCTTACGGGGAGCACAGAGGCAGGAAGATCTGTGGCTGCACTTGCCGGTAAGTATCTGAAAAAATCAGTGCTTGAGCTGGGTGGAAGTGACCCTTATATCATCTTAAAAGATGCTGACCTTGATGAAGCCGCTAAGCTTTGTGCCAAAAGTAGGTTACTTAATGGTGGCCAGTCATGTATTTCGGCCAAGCGATTTATCGTAGAGAGCGAAGTGCATGATCAATTTGTTGAAAAACTTATTGAACAATTCAAGTCTAAAAAAGTAGGAGATCCTTCTGAGGAAGGTACCGACATTGGACCACTTGCAAGAGAGGATCTTAGAGAAGAGCTTAATAACCAGGTAGAGAAGACTCTTTCTGCTGGGGCAAAATGTGTTTTTCAAGGAGAAGTTCCAGAAGAAACAGGTGCATTTTATCCTTTGACTATTCTTACTCATATACAAAAGTCAATGCCTGCATACTCGGAAGAACTTTTTGGTCCTGTGGCATCGGTTATTAAAGTAAGTTCACTAGAAGAAGCTGTAAAAGTCGCTAATGATTCAAGTTTTGGATTGGGGGCTGCTATCTTTTCAAAAAATAAAAATTCAGCTTTTGATATAGCGGCTAAACAAATTGATTCCGGGGCGGTTTTTGTAAATGATTTTGTTAAATCAGATCCAAGACTTCCTTTTGGAGGAGTGAAGGATTCTGGTTTTGGAAGAGAACTCTCAGAGTTCGGAATAAAAGAGTTTGTAAATATTAAAACAGTTTGTTTGAAGTAAACTCTTAGTCAGGTGCAAAAATTCTTTTGTGAATTTTAAAGTTCTCCAAGTCTGATTTTAAAACTAAATAATTTTCCAACACAAGAATATCAATTTCCGTAGACAGAAAACAATCAATGGCGTCTTGTGGAGAATTAATAATGGGTTCTCCTCGCACGTTGAAACTTGTGTTGACCAGAACTCCAATACCGGTTTTTTCTTTGAATGAAGATAGGAGTCGGTGAATCATGTCGTTTTGATCTTTTGTAACAGTTTGAACCCGTGCCGAATTGTCGAAATGAGTAATTGCTGGAAGGGGAGACTCAAGCATACTCAGCGATCGATCTGAGCCTGAATTTTCTCTAAGAGAAGAGTTCAAGACCTCTGCGGTGAATTGCATATAAGAATAATTGGCGCTACCCTCGAAAAACTGATGGAAGTCTTCTGCGCGGGTGATGGGAGCGAAGGGGCGAAAATCCTCACGAAATTTTATCTTAAGATTAAGTTTTTTTTGCATATCCCTTCCACGTGGGTCGGCAAGGATGCTTCTATTTCCAAGGGCCCTTGGTCCCCATTCACTTCTTCCTTGAAATAAACCTATGATCTTTGAATCCATCAGTTGTGTTGAAATGAAATCAATTAATTCAGTAAGGTCTAGTTTTTTGTAAGGGAGTTTAGAAACATTAAGAGCGTATTCTATTTGCTTAGAGGAGAATGAATCTCCCAAGTAAGGATTGAAATTTGTGATGGGATGATAAGCATATTGAGAGTAATAAAAGCCCAGCGCTGCACCTACTGCTCCCCCCGCATCTCCTGCTGCTGGTTGAATCCATACTTTTTCAAAAAGACCTGAATCGACAATTTTTTTATTAGCGACACAATTTAATGATACACCTCCACTATAGCAGAGGTTTTTTTCTCCAGTGACTTCCTTGGCAAAATTCATCACTTTTAAAATAATTTCTTCAGTAACAACTTGCGCCGCGAGAGCAAAATTTTTATAGGATTGGTTAAAGGTCATTTCGTCGGTTTTGCAGTTTATGCCAAAGAGCTTTTCGAACTTGGCTTTATGAATAGTAGAATCAGATTTATGAAATAAAAAATAATCTAAATTTAATGTAATTGATCCATCCTTATGAATAGAAACAAGCTTAGATTTTATTTTTTGGATAAATTCTTCCGTTTGAGGTGAATGGATATCTCCATAAGGAGCTAGGCCCATAAGTTTATATTCACCTGAATTTACTTTAAACCCGCAAAACTGCGTGAAAGCAGAGTAGAGTAACCCAACAGAGTGAGGATAGTTCATTTGGTAGAGTTGTTGAAAACTTTCTTGATTAAATTTGTATATACAAAGTGTAGCCCATTCTCCCACACCATCTATAGTCACCACACAAGCAGATTGAAAAGGAGAGGTATAAAAACTGCTAGCTGCATGAGAAAAATGATGTTCAGAAAAATGTATTTTTTTCAAAGCAAGTTTTGGATATTTTTCCCCCATTTCATTCTTAAGTAGTTTTCGAAAATTGAGCTTCTTGGATAACCACGGTGGTAATGCTTTTAAAAAAAAAGGTAAAGTCGTTGGGGCATAAGTCAGAGTAGAGTCTAGTATCCTTTCAAATTTTAGCCATGGCTTATCATAAAAAACAATTTCGTCTATATCCTCTTCGGTTAAGCCTAGTTCATTGAGACCGGCTTCAAGGGCCATAAATGGAAAGCGAGAATCATTTTTTACACGTGTAAGTCTTTCTTCAGACTGAGCATAGATTGTGACGCCATCTTTTATAATTGCAACTGCTGAATCATGGTAATAAGCCGCAATTCCTAGTAATATCATTTACCATAACCTTTCATAATGAATTTTAGAACGGGTTACTTTCTCAAAACTTGAATGATGCTCAGTTTTCTTGTTTCTTGTTAAAATCTTCATCGGTATAAAATAACAAACATAAATCACGACCAGTATAAGCTTGAGTAGAGTATAACCTATCTTTTGAACAAATTTTTCAATAAATTTATTTAAAGATTCAGCCCATGAGCCACTTAAGGCAACAATGAGTGCGAAAAAGATCAGATAAAGATTATAAACATTTTTAGTGTTGATAAAAAGAAGAACATTACCGACTACAAAAATCTTGAGAATGAGGTCCTGGATAGATTTGTTCATTTAGAATAATGTGTAAACAAAAGGTGTAACAGCACTTGAAGAGGTAAAGAAAACTAAAAATCCAACAAGAAGTAATATAACAAAGATCGGGATTAAGATGATCTTTTTTTGTTCTTTTAGAAATTGTAAATACTCTTTGAAAAATTCCACTGTTTATCCCTAGCTTATTTAATAATTAAAAAAGAATAATGATATTTTAATACAAACTGAGTTCAAGTAAAGTCATAAGAAAAGTGAAACACTCGGTTTAATTTTAAGTGTGAAGGGGTAATTTGAGGATAAATGTTGAGCCTTGGCCCTGAGTACTGGTTATGGCTACATTCCCTTGGTGAGCAAGGGCAATATGTTTAACAATTGAAAGTCCTAGGCCACTGCCCCCTAGTTCTCTACTTCTGGCCTTATCAACGGAATAAAACCTCTCAAACAATCTTTCATGATGCTCAGGGGCAATACCACTCCCTTGGTCAATAACTTTGATAATGGCCATATTTTCTGATTGAGCGAGCTGGATTGTAACACTTGTATTTTCGGGTCCATATTTAATAGCATTATCGATAAGATTGATAAGTGCCTGTTCGATAAGAGGGGTGTTAATCCGACATTCAATATCAGGTCCTTCGAGTTGAATTTTGATATTTTTTTTATCAGCTTTATCAAAGCACAGAGAGATAACATTAAGGATAGGCTTCCTCAGTGATACTTTTTCAAGCTTAATTGAACCAATTCCTGTTTCTTTATCAAAAGAACTAAGGGTCAGTAGGTCTTCTATAATAGTTTTAAGTCTATGAGAATGTTTACTAATGATATCTAAGAATCGATTGACTGTTTTTTGATCATTGATGTTTTCTTCTTTAAGAGTTTCTAAATAACCCTGAATGGCGGTCAGTGGGGTTTTCAATTCATGGGATACGTTGGCCACAAACTGTTTACGGTGATTTTCAAGTTCTTTTATTTTAGTAATGTCATCAAATACAAGGACTGCGCCTCTAATTCCAGAACTAGAGTCCATTATATTTCCATGCAGAGTTAAGATAAGACCATTTTCCAAGAGAACTTCTTCTTTGATCGTCATCTGATTTTGAATAAGTGTTTCAACTTTTTTACAAATAACCTCGGACTGAACAACCTCTTTAAGTGGTGTCCCTTTTATTCTTTGGTTTGGATCATGTTGGAAATTAAACAACTCAATGGCAGACTTGTTGATATGATTGATCGTCATATCGGGGTAGATCGTTATAACTCCTTCAAGCATACTTGCAAATACAGCGAGTTGTTCGTTCTTCTGCTTATTTATTTTCTCAAATTGATTGGAAAGTTTTTCGCTCATATTATTAATGGTTGAAAACAAGGATGAGACTTCCTTGGTAGAGTCAATAAGATTAATCTTTTCATTATTTTTGAAATTTTCGAGAGCAAATTTATTAATTCTATCATTGAGTTGCTCAAGAGGGGCAGAGATTTTTTTTGACTGAATAAAAATAACAATCGTTAAAATAATAAAAAGAACACTACTCCAAAATAAAATGTTTCGAGTGAGGGAATAAAGAGATTCATCCACATGGTCAAGAGGGACAGAGTTTCTTAAGGCACCAATGATCACACCATTCACTTCCAGAGGGAGAGCGGTGTATAAAAACTTTTTTTTGCTAGTATTGCTATAACGAATTGAATGCCCTTCTTTGCCAGCGAGTGCTTCTTTAATTTCTTCTCGATTGGCGTGATTAGACATCTCTGTTGGATTAAAATTAGAGTCTGCTAAAACATCACCCCGCGGGTCAACTAAAGTAATTCGACTCTCGGAGAGCTCAGAAAGTTTTGAGGTTAATTCTTGTAAGTTGGGGCTGTTGATCTGATCTTTAAGTTGCAGCTTAAGCAGCCTTGCTTTTTGAATAAGATCTTTCTGATATTCCTGATAATAAAAGTTTCTTAAAGCATATCTGTTTATAAGTAATAAAACGATAGTGCTGGCAAGCAGGATAAAGAAAAAAGTAGGGAATAACCTAGAGAACAAGGTGCTATTTTTCATCATCTTTAAATCGATAGCCTATACCCCAAACAGTCTCTATGAGATTACCTTTTGATTGTAGCTTTTTTCTGAGAGACACAAGCTGAGTATCTACTGACCTGTCTGTCACAGCATGGTTCTGCCCCTTGATGGCATTAACAATCTGGCTTCGGGTAAAAACTTGCCCTGGTGCAGATATTAAATGTTTCAATAGTTCAAACTCAGTGACAGTTAAGTTTATTTCGTTATCTTCTAAATAGACCTTACGCTTATTAAGATCAATTTTAATTCCTTGTTCTTCTATTGAGTCAGAAGATTTTTTAGTTCCTCTAGCAAGGACTGTTTTGATCTTAGCGATTAATATTTTAGGGCTAAAAGGTTTAGTGATATAGTCATCTGCACCCAATTCGAGTCCCTTGAGAATATCCTCTTCCTCTCCTTTAGCGGAAAGAAAAATAATTCTTGTCTCTTTGAAATTCTGATCTTGTCGAATCAATTTACAGACTTCTAGGCCATCTTTTTTTGGAATCATTATATCTAAAATAATAAGATCAGGTTTGTGGTCTAAGTTTAACTGAAGGGCTTCTTCACCATCGGAGGCTTCAAAAACTTCGTATCTGTTTTTAAACAGGTGGAAATGAATTAATTCCCTAATATCTGGCTCATCTTCAACGATTAAAACTTTATGTGTCATGAAGCATTATATAGCCAATTTAGAGGTATTTAACCAGCAGTTTTTTATGCGAAATCGGATGTTTAGCCATCTTAACATATTCCTAACACTTTCTGCAGGTATTCTCATACTTTTATAATATTGTTTTCGTAGATATTCCCTAACAAACCAATAAATTAAAAGGGGAGAATTTCCTGTGAACACAATTAAAGCCACCTATCAAAGATTATTCTTTCATCCTCAAATAGACATCGCCAAGAGGGCCCTCACTGTACTCGTATTACTTTATCTTTTTCTCGTTGGTGTAAACTGTCTTTCAAGTGGACTCAAGTTGATGGGGGGAGGTTTTGCAGAAACTCTTTTTAATTTGACTGCGAATCCATTCAGCTCTCTTATGGCCGGGATGTTAGCCACTGTGCTTTTTCAAAGCTCTTCTGTAACAACAGCCATTATAGTGGGGCTGGTTTCAGCTGGTACATTGCCAGTCTCTGGTGCGGTGCCAATGATTATGGGGGCCAACCTCGGAACATCTGTGACAAATACTCTCGTTTCAATGGGGTATATTAAAAACACCAATAATTTCAAAAAAGCTTTTGCCGCGGCAACCGTTCATGATTTTTTTAATATATTATCTGTAGCCGTCTTATTGCCATTAGAGTTAATGACAGGGTTTATAGAGAAAATAGCTGTGGCCACAAGTAGTATGCTGTATGGGTCGATGAGTGGATTAACTTACAAATCCCCAATTAAAGCGGCAATAAAACCACCGGTTAACACTATTAAAGGTTTTGCTGTGGATACTTTTGGCTCAGAAATCGCTGGTATTGTTTTAATGATTTTGGCAGGATTCATAATTATTTCTGCTTTGGGAATGATTGTGAGGACAATGAAGGTTTTAGTCGAGTCTAATAAAGGCGAGCTTATCAACAAGGCTTTATCTAAAAATGCCTATGCTGCTATAATCTTTGGTATTGTTATGACCATATCGGTACAGTCGAGCTCTATCACAACTTCTCTGCTTATACCCATGGCCGGTTCTGGGCTTTTAAGTCTTCAGGCCATATATCCCATTACTATCGGTGCGAATATTGGAACTACGGCAACAGCATTACTAGCGGCTTTAACAGGAAATGTAGCAGGCCTCTCAATAGCCTTAGTTCACTTATTTTTTAATCTTATGGGATTTATGCTCTTTTTCCCTGTGAAAAGTTTAAGAGCGTTACCAATCAAATGCTCAGAAAAACTTGCAAGTCTTATAGACTCTAACCGTTATGTCGGACTTGGGTATATCGCTGTCGTCTTTTTTGGATTACCGCTTATATTTGTTTTTCTACTGGGATAAATGATTTAAAACTGGGGTATAGGTCAAACAAACTTATGCCCCGAGATTGATCAAACTTTGTTTGAAACTCGAGAAAAGTATTAAAATTCCCCTCAGCAAAACCATCGGTACCTTCCATAAAATTAATAATTTGTGTGATATTGTCCAAGAGATACTTATGGTAAGGTTCGACCTTGTTTTCATACTTTTTGGCCATCTCAAGTAATTTTAACTTGGCCATAATTTTTAACGGCTTAGGTAAATTCGTCGTTTGAAAATAATAGGGCATGATCAGGTTCACGAGATTAGGAGCAGCTACAATGAAATTAAACTGTTCTAAATACTCATAAAGCTCATCAAGTTTAAGCACATTGAGTATTTGCACTGTAGAACTAATCATGCATTCAGAAATATTATATTCCTCATGATGTTGGTCTATAAACTTAAGATTTTTATCAATGATATGCCACTTAGAGGGGTAGCGTATATAGTCATTTAAGCTTCCAACAGCATCAATACTAGCGAGTATTTTTATATTTTTAAAATGTGGCCATAAATTAATAACGTTTTCAGGGAGCTTCATTAAGTTTGTGTTATAGGTGATGGTAATATTTTTTGCATTCCCAGATTCAATACATTTCTCTAAGACTTTTCTCATCTGAGGAACGATTAAAGGCTCTCCCCCTGCAAAATGAATATGAGATAGATTTGGAGCTTTTTCGTTGAAGTCTCTCACTAAGTGCTCAGAATCAATCCAGGTATAATTTTTATAAGATTCCATTCTTTCTTCTGAGAAATGTTCACGTTCCGGCTTTATTTGATTCCACTCTTTAATCCACATCGCTGTGGAACGAGGGTTACACATACGACATTGTAAATTACATAAATTTCCCAGTCGGTAATCAGCAGAGAGAACTTTGGAATGACTTGTTCCATCTTCATCAGTTTTTTGAATCAGCTCTGAGTTGTGTTCTTGGTAATTTTTAATTTCTACTTCTCGCCGACTCACGCCACCAGATTTTTCAGCATACTCACAACGTGAACAAAAACTAGGCCATTTACCGTCAAGCATATCTTTTCGAGTTTTTTTCATGAATTGAGTGTTCATAACTTCTTGGACAGACTTTCCACTCGTCACAAATATTTTATTACCTTCGTCATCAACGATATGATTTTCAAACTCTTCACTGGTACAGCAAACTTGATAACTTCCATCTTGATTCACAAAACTATGAATCCAAGCCAGTGGGCAATACGCGTTATTTTTAAAATCTTTTGGTTTACTCATATGCCTATTGATTATAAAGCATTTGCATTTATAAGAAAGGAAAAAAACTAGGCTTCACCCACTAAATATCTTAGTTCAGGATATGTTTCGGAGAATGATTCTTCTCTAATTTGATCAAGTTTTAAGGTCACCTTCTTAAAATCATGGGCTTTATGACTTAAATCTTCCGCCAGCATAAATTCAATTTGAGCATTTACGCTATGAGTGAAGTTACTCCAGTCCTGATCGGGAAATTTATTTTTTAAACTTTGGCAGTATTGAGTGAGCTCAAGTGCAACAAGCGCCTTGTGCTTTTGACTTAAAACTTGTGTTCTATACTCAACAGGGTCTTGAAGAGTATTGAGTATAAAACCATTTTCATTAATAAAACCTAGTTTTAAAACTGTTTGATGGATCTGTGGAAGTCTATGTATGTTGAATAAACTGACAGTGCAATTGATATGAGTGTAAACATGGGGAAGCTCTTCTTTGATAGCTTTCATGTTTTTTAGTAATGTTTCCCATTTGAGTCCAGAACGGAAATACTCCCCTCTGCTTTCAATATCATCAAGGCTCAACATAATATCAACGCGCTTAAACTTTTTCCACATAGCGATGAGATCATATTTTTTAAAACGAAGAACACTTAAATTTGTATTATAAGATAGTGCGACGTCAACATGGTTATTTTCAATGAGGTATTCTAAGCATTGATAATGCTCCTCCATTAAAAGTGGCTCTCCGCCAGCAAAATAAGCTTTTTCTAGATGGGGGAGTTGATCTTTTATTTCGCTCCAAACCTCTGGTTTGTGTGAAGTTATATTTATGAGCTTGTCATGAGGTGATTTAAAGTCCCAGAGTTTTTGATGATCATCGTACCATGTTGTGCTTAAAGCTGGAGAGCATCCACGGCATTTAAAATTACATATATTAGAAAAACGAAAGTCCAAATATTTCATGACTTGTTTTTTTAATGAGCCATCGGCTTCAGTGTTAGGAATGATTTCAGGAAGAGTCTGTTTAAACTCCTCATTCATTCTCTGTCGCATACTATGAATATGACTTTCTTCAAGTTCGTAGCATTTATAGCAAGAAGACACTGGCTTATCTTGCAGCATGTTTAATCTCATGGAATTATATTTTTTGTTATTCCAAACTTCTTTGAGTGAGTTTTGATTTAAGTCACCATATGAATCGTCGAATTCACTTACACAACAGGGAAGTACTCGACCGTCAGGCAAACCGTGTATATGAATCCACGGAAGCACACAAAAATATTTACTCTGAGTGTGAAACTCTTTTTTCGAAGACCTTTGCTTCTTGAATAGTAATGAGGTGAGTTTTTTGATCATGTTGGATTATTATATATTGGTTTGAAAGTTCTTGCCAGTTAATCAAAAGTTTCACTAGAAATTGAGCGATTTAGTTCGAGGTCGGTAGCGTAGAGGTTTTTTAAGTTTTGAAGCTCTAGATAATCTCTGGTCAGCATGTTTTTCTCTAAAAGCAGCACAAAGTCATTGTGCTGAGAAAGTTTGTGGAAATAGTATCTTTCTTCTTGGGAGAGGTCGAGCTTTGCGAGATCACTATCTGTCATATCTCCAGGAAACTTGTTTAAATATATACTAAGTAGAATTCGATACTTCAGTGGCAGGGTAATCACTTTGTAATTAGGAGTTAAAGGGTCAATACTCGCTACAATTTTTTTATGTTCATTCTCAAGTTCTTTAATTAAATAAGAGATCTGAGCTTGAGGGATTGAGATTTTATCGTTAAAGATCTCTACTTGGCTCAAAGGAGTGTGTTCAAGTGTAAGAGTCGAAATATTTTGACTCGAGAGTTGGATGGGCAGTTGAGATGAAGAGGTTTGTTCATAGTGCGCCAGAGCTCCTCGATAAATAGATTCTTTTTCATTGGGCCTATCGCTTGAAAAAACTAAATAAACAAAAAGGATAATGACAAAACATGGCCCTGCTATTGAAATGAGAAATGAGAACTTGGGATGATTAAATATCTTCATCTTGCTTCTCCTGCAATTGATCTTCCATTCTCTTGAACAGTTAAGTGTATTGTTTCAATTTTAGATTTGTTCCCTTCTTTGTCCTCCACTATGTATTGAATAGAGTCTTTTCCTGAAAATTCTGGGTCAGGTGTATAAGTGCAGCTTCTGAGCGATTGCTGATTAAGACCTAGAAAACAGTTATCATCAACCAGTCCAAATTTTGGTGCACTCACAATAGTGTATTGTAAGTCCTTTTGAAGTGTATCGGGATCATCCGCGAGTTCAACATAGAAAGTTCTATTTTTGTTTTTTGATAATGTAATTTGCATTGGCCTTGCTATAGGCTCATCAGCAGAAGGTTTGATAAAAATATCAAAGGGAAGATGCTGTGTTTGTGCATCTTCTAAAGTAAGGGATAATGTCAAAGAGTCTGGCCCACTAAAATTTAAGTCTGGCTTATAAACACAGCTAAATTTATCTAAAGATTTTGAAAGCTGGCAATTTTCGATTAGCCCATGGCTCGGACTTTGACTTACGTCTATCTGTATTGGCGAGGTGGATTGTTTAGGTATAAAGTATTCAATCGTAAGCGCGTGGTCTTCAGAGCCAAAGATATACTCTTTGTTCTCGTCCACAGCAGGAAAGTCCCAGAGAAAGAAACTGAGAAAAGCAAAGCTAAAAATAGAAGTCAGAAAGACAGCTTTCATGACTTATTTATCGGAATTTAAACTATTTTATTGAAAAATTTTATCTATATTTTTCATATGCGTTTAATTTGGCAATGGATAGCATCAAGAACCTCAACTGAAGTTTTTGCCAGCTACTTTCAAAAAGAAATTGAATACCGAAGCGTTTTTCTCCGCTTTCAGTCGTTACTTCCCTAACAATTTGACCATTGAGTGAGAGGTTTTTTTCAATGATTTCAAAGTCAAGTTTAACAATATTTCCAACAGCGATAGGTTCATCTAGGCTTAACAAGGCCCCCCCAAATGAAATATCACAAACTTTTCCATGTACTTCTTTATCTAAAACTTTCACAAAACAGGGTTCTTCAATAGTATAGCGACTCCCACGCTCCCACCATCTCAGATCTTTGTTAAAGAAGATTTCTCGTGATCTAGGCATAAGTAAGTAAACAACCATAAACAGGTTAATAAAAAGCAAGATATAAGCTGTCACTGAGGGTTGTTGTGATAGATATGGCCAACTATATTCAACATAATTGATGTGGAAAAAAAGGCTATAAAATTGAATGGCAATAAATAGCATATAAGAATACATCTTGACCCCAAGTAAGAGAACACCACTTACAGGGAATAGGAGCCAAAAATTAAAAAGATCAACTACTGGTAGGTTCAGAGATTTTTGTAAAACAACTGTAAAATCGAATTCCTTTTCAATACTAAGGAGTATGACCCTTAAGATAGGATCTAAAACCAAGAACAAAGCAAAAAGCTTTAGTATAAGTGGCCGTTTTAACATTTACTTCTCCTTACATTAGGAAAATTCTCTAATTCTAAATAGGTAAAATAATTACTTTATTGCACAGTTTCTAATTTCTAATACTATTTTATTATAAACAAAAATTAGAAAAAGACTATTATGAGAAATTTGACTGTTATTTTTTGCCTCTTTTTTATTCCTCTAGCCCTTGCAAGTGAAAAGTCATTGTATGAATTTAAATGGCTCGATGAAGATGAGACGGTTTACGTTATTCAAAATAAAGAACATACAAAAGCTGGGGGGATAGGAGTGGACCTGAGTTTTGTAGATTCTGCAAGTTCACCTTATCAAGACACAACAGGACTTATCTTTGGTGTCACCTATTATTTTTCTGAAATGTTCTCGATGGATTTTACTTATAAGCAATATAATAATTCCAACAGTGGCGATCTCGATAACTTACTTGAAGCCTTACTTGCTGATGGAGAACAGGAAGTAAAACCCATTCTAAGAATTATAGAAAATGCAAAACTTATTCATTTCAATTGGATACCCTTTTACGGAAAAGTGAATATTTTTAATCGTATCTTCTTTTTCGACTGGGGACTAGGAGTTGGTGTTGGACAATTTGATACTAAAGGTAACTGGGAAACATTTAATGAGTCGAACACCAGGTTAACTTTCGAAAGCGATACGGATACAGGTTTCAATTTTCGCTCTTATGTTAAGTTCTTTACCCGAAGCAATATTACCCTTGGTTTCGAATATAATTTAACTGGAGTAGACACCATTAGAGATCCGAACGGGAAAAAAGATATCCTTTATTATAATGATATCATTGGAACTATAGGGTATTTATTTTGAAAAATATAAAACCACTCTTATTGATGATGAGCTTTTTTATCCTGGGTGATGCAATGGCAAATAGCTATGCAAAGATGTTTAACCTGGTTTTTAGAAATGAACTTTATTACGCCTCTTATATATTCATTAAAAAGGCAGCAGAAAAAAATCAGAAATTAGATCAAGCAAAAGTTAATCTTGTATTAGATAAGATTCATCCCAGCGTCTTTATTCATGACTTCGAATTAGATAAATTTGCAAGAAGATCAACGCAAATTGATTTTGCCGTTGCGATGAGAAGATTTTTTAAAAATGATTTTAGATCGGCTAAGCTGAAACTGCTAAAAATAAAACCAAATAATTCAATGTTTGTAGAATCAAACTATATTCTAGGCTTGATCTATTTAACCGAAAAAGAAAATAAAAAAGCTGAAGTATTCTTTAAAAGATGTGTGAGATTTTCTTCACAAAAAGAAAAAACTGGGTTTAAGTCTGAAGCTTATATCGAAACATTTAAAAATAGATGTGTGCAACAAGTTGCGCGTGTAGCTTTTGCACAGAAAAACTATACTAAGTCCGTTAAGCTCTTGAGCTATGTGAAAAAAACCGATTATATATGGCCGAGGTTTTTACTGGATAAAGCTTGGAACTATTATTGGTTGGGGGAAAACGAAAGAGCGCTCGGCTCTGTAATCACTTATCAAGCTCCATTGCTTCAGCGTTATATGGTCCCGGAGGCAAACTATCTTAGATCTTTGATTTATTATGAAATGTGCTATTTTGATAAATCTGAAGAGATCTTTAAGGAATTTGCTCAAAACACATGGCGCTATAGGAACTCAGTGCGGAATGCGAGTCGCAACAAACTCCTTCAAATGATGACGTCTACCAGTCCACCTGAGAGCAAGGCAGAGCAGTTTTTATATTACTACTTAAAGGGTTTCAAAAAGGATATTCGCCACTTCACCTACCTACAAGCTCGAGAGCAACTGGCGTCTGAGATCAAAAAATTAGCTCGTATTCGTAGCTTGGGACAAGCTAGAGTATTCTTGAATAATCTCTATTTTTACTACAAAGCTATAAAAGAGGATTACCAAGACTTTCTCAAAAATCTATCGAATGACTATTATTTGCAGATTCTTCAAATGAGAAATGCTTTTGTAAAACTCAATCTTATGATTTCTTTGAATAAAAGAAAAAATCTAGTCAGTTCTCAAAATGAAAATGAAAAACAGAGCTTTGAGGAATTAGACTTTTCCAAAATTAAAAATACCGATGATAAATATATATGGTCATTTTTGGGAGGCTTCTGGGCCGATGAGCTAGGTGACTATGCCGTGGCCATCAAGAATAGGTGTGTTAAATGAGAATCTTTTTAATTATCTCGATTGTTCTTCTGAGCTTAAATGTCTATGCACAAAATAAAAGAACAACGAAAACAAATTATACTTATCAAAAACGCCAAAAAATAGATCTCGGTGCCCTCATGATTGATGGTGAACTTGTTTCTCCTGGAGATTTTAGTATTCAGGATGAAAAGGAAAAGGCTTCAGAATTATTATTTAAGCGTAAAAACCACAACGACAGAATTAGAATCAATATAGAATATGTATTTTAGGAGTTAACTTATGAACTTTTTTTCAATGATCAAAGCTTTTTTTCTCGATGGTGGGATATTCATGTGGATAATTTTAATTGTCTGGCTTACAGGGATTGGATTATGTATCTATAAATTTCTCCAATTGAAGAAAAATGATATAAGTGGAACAAAGCTTTTTGATAAAATCAAAGGATTGGTTCTTCAAAATAATGTTGAAGAGGCCATCTCTGTTTGTTCAAACTCTAAAGCTGTTTTACCTCAAATTCTAAGGTCAGGTTTAAAAAGAGCGAATGAAGACAGACAGCTGGTTGAAGATGCTCTCACAACTTCAATTATGGAACACACGCCGAAAATTTCCTATCACCTTTCTTATATTTCACTTATTGCAAACACTTCAACTCTTTTGGGGCTCTTGGGTACCATACAGGGTTTGATCGTTTCTTTCGCGGCAGTAGGAACTGCAGATGCAGGTGGAAAGGCAGCAGCGTTGGCAGAGGGGATTGCAAAGGCCATGAACACTACGGCTTTTGGACTGATCTCCGCCATTACCATCATGGTACTTCATACTTTTCTGTCAAATAAAGCGGTAAAGATCAATGATAAGGTCGATGAGGCTGCTGGTAAATTACTAGACCTACTAAGTGTAAAGAGACGTAAAGCGGAATAGTTATGTTTAAAAGAGAAAAAAGGGTGCACGAATTAGAGAAGTTAAACCTTGTTCCGATTATGGATGCAGTCTTTATATTTATCTTCTTTTTGTTGTTCTCAGCACAATTTATAAAAATATATGAGATTGAGACGGACGCCCCACTTGTAAGTGAGGTCCCTGAAAAGGATATACCGAAAAAAGATCCTTTAAATCTAACGATAAAAGTTTTTGACAATAGAGTGATACTTTTGACTGGCTATGATCAGGTAGAAAGAGGAACCTTTTATGAAGTCAACGGTGAATATTTGCAAAGAAGCGAGGGAGAGAAAAGTGATCTAAAATCAACTCTCATCAATTTACGTAAAGAACATCCTGAGGATGATTACGCCATTCTTGCTCCGCTGCCAAGTATTGAGTATGACAAGATTGTAAAACTTCTCGATATTGTTCAAACGATTCCTGCAAAAACAAAAGTGACGATAGAAAAAAAAGGTAAAAGAGTTTTCTTATCAAAAATATTCCAACAGGTGGTGCTTGAGCCTATAGGAGCAGGTCAGTGATGAATTTTAGAAAAAGAAGAACACCCAAAATTGAAGTGGAAGAGATAGATATAACTTCTTTACTCGATATTCTTGTTATTCTACTTGTTTTTCTTCTGAAAAGTTTTAACGATTCAGAATTAACAGTCGATTTGGTAAATGAACTAGCTCTTCCTTATTCACTCACGAGAACAACAGCTGAAAATGGACCTATCGTCCAAGTCAATAAAAGAGAGGAGATTTACTTTAACAATAAAAGAATTGGATCAATGAGTGCTAGAGGTTTGAATAAATTAGATTCTATTCTTAAAAGTGAATTTAGAGAGGATAATGAAAAGAGAAAAAAACTTGGACGTGAAGTTTCAGACAATAAACTCATTAATCTTGTTTTTGATAAAGGACTTAAATATATAACCATTGATAAGGTTCTTGGCACGGCAAGTGAAGCAGGCTATGGACAATATAAGTTAATAGTTCAGGGTGAAGATTGATGCGGTTAATTGTTTTATCTCTCTTTATTATGTCTTTAGGTTTCGCTGACAATCGCTGGCAAAAACATTATTCAATCGTCTCTAAAGACATTAGAGCGGTAGAGGCCATTAGAAACCGCGATTTATCACTACAAATAAGACTTTTTGAGCTTTATGGTGAAAAGCTTACCTTGCTTCTCGATAAAGAAAATGAATATAGAATGAGCTATTTAGAATCTGGTAACAAAACTAATTTGGATAAAGTTCTCAGGTTACAAAAATCGACACTCAACAGAATTGATGACATAGCCAAAAGCATAGAAAGAAGAACGAAAAGTTCCAAGGTCTTAACGAAAGTCTACTACTATAGGGCCCTAAACTATTATCTCGTCAAAGATTATAAGAAATTTTACTTCAACATAAAAAAAGCAGAGCGTATTAATCGCTCAAAAGAGCTCGCTCATGTCATCTATACCAAATTAGCGGACTATCACTATAATGAAAAACAATATGCTCAAGCTGTGAAGTACTATTCTAGGCTTACGAGCAAGAAAAACAACAAATGGCTTACCAAAATTCATTACAATTTGGGGTGGTCGCTACTTAAACTGGGGAAACTCAACCAAGCGCTTGAAAACCTCAAAAGAACCTACGCTCTATCTCAAAAGAAAGGTTATTTTCAAATCGGAGATCAGCTTATTGACTCGATGCTCTTGTTTTATGCTTATTCTCAAAAAACCAAAGAAGGGCTCAACTTTATCGTAAAAAATAAACTCAATAAATTTGATAACCTTATTAAGTACCTCCATTATGTTTTTGAAAATGGTGTTAAAAAAGACGCACCCATGATCATTGAGTATATTGAAACTCAAAAACTCGACCCTAACCAAGAATATAAACTTCTGGCCAAAAAGGTTCTCGTTTATAGAACACTTAAGATGTTCACACTTCTCCAAAGAGATTTTAAAAAGTTTAAAGCTAAACTTAGAACTTTTGGCAGCGCAAAAATAGATGAAGAAGTTAAAACTGAACTGGTCAACTCTATTAAAAGTTTTACTGGTTATCTTCAAGAACTTGTTAAATCAAGAAGACTTATTTCTGAAAAAAGAAAAAAAGTTTATGTCAGATTTACCGCTTACAACTTCAATATTCTGAAATCTATCGATAAAGAAAATGCATTGGAGTATAGCTATTATGAAGGTGAGACTTATTACTCGATGGGAAATTACAAACGTGCTGCCTTTGTTTACTCAAGCGGTATTAGTAGTTATAAAAAAAATGGAAAAAGTAGAAATAATAAATTCTTACCCATGAGTTTTGACTCTCTTTTTAAGGCTTTGGAAAAACAAAAAAAACCACCGGCCAAAATACTTTTGTATAGCTACCAAAGCTTTTTATATTTTTACCCCAAGGGTCCAAAGTCTGCAGACGTCTATCAACGTTTAATCAATTTCTATCGTATTCAAGGGAATGAGCCACAAATGTTTGCGACTCTCAAAAAATATAATAAATACTACCCAGGTGATATTGAGAAACAAAGAGTTGTTTATCGTGACATCTTAAATAAATACATTAAAAAGGAAGATATAGCATCTTTAAAGAAGCTGCGAAAAATAGTTTCCGCAAAGTTTCTAAACTTTAATCGAGCTGAAATTATAAAGCTGGATAAGATTATTTCACAAATTTATTTTTCTAAGTATGAAAATTTGGCGAAAAGTGGAAAGGTTGCTGAAGCTACCGCTGGATTTCAAGCTCTCTATGCCAATCAAAAAAATGAATACAAGATTAGATACAGTGCTCTTCTCAAAAAAATGTTTTATGAAAACCAGACTTTAAATTATGAAGATTTATTAAAGACATATATTGTGGCATTAAACTTTTTTCAGACAGCTGAAAAAAGAAAACATGCAGAAGAATTTCTTTTTTATGCTCAAAATATCTGTTTGTCAGACTTACATAGGCAATGCATTGAGGTTTCTAATCAGGTGCGCAAAGATCGTGTCATTGCGATTTCTAAGGAACTAGACTCTCTTAGTTTCAAGGTTGCGGCAATTCATAACAAGATCACACCCCAATTATTATCTCGAGCAAAGTCATTTGAAGAACGCAATTACCTTTATAAGTTCTTATTACTGGAAGACCCTTTGTTTCAGTCAAAACTCTATCCTGAGTTTTATAAATCTAAAGAACTCAAAGAAATCATAGACCTAAGTGTCGCAGAGAAGTTTTGGAGGCTTTATTATCAAAAACTAGATTTTGCAAAATCTCTTCAATTTGTGAGAGGAGTTTCAATTCCATCCTTAAAAGACAGTTATCTTAAGATTGTGGCAACATATGAACAGCAACTTCCGACTCAAAAGATTGAATTGGCAGATCCCCCAAAAATGAAAGAGATTACATTCGAAGCGTTTGAAAAATTTAATACTGCTATTGAGAGCTCTTTTGTTCAGACAGTTGAAAATGTAAATAAAGGAATTCAACAACTCCACCCCAACCTTCTCCCCGTCTACTTATCTAACGTTGTAAAAAACTTTGAAAGAGAAATTGCAAATATTAAAAACTATGTTCCCATTTCGTCAGATCCGGAATTGGAAAAAGCTATCTCTAATAGGGTACTCGAATTAAGCAAAATTCTAGATCTTAAGTTAATAGAATACCGTACCCTTTTTCATCAATCTATCGATAAGGCCCAGCAAAATATTGGTGTCAGAAGATATTACAAAGATTTAATTCGTGAGCCTATAAATTATGGTTTAGGTGAGGTGTATTCATGGCAAAGCTGATTCTTTTCGCATTTCTCCTTTTCAATTTTTCTTGTGCAACTGGAAAAAAATCGGGCTTTGAGCTTTCTCAAAAATTAAGAGCTAAACTCTTTTCCACTCAAAATAATTTTGAGAAATACCTGGCTTCTGGTGATCCCCTTTTTAATAATTTGAATAATAAAGAATGCTTAGCGGACTGGGAAAAGTCCGTTTCTGAACTCAATAAAAAGCTGAGAAAAGTAAGTTCTGATCAACAACGCTCAGAGATCTGGTTTACATTAGGAAATTGCTATAATTACACTCAAGAATTTAGAAAATCACTTTATTACTATGATTTAGTCCTTACTTTTGAGAAAAATGATGCACAAAAGATATCAAAAATTATGTCCAATATCGGATTGATCTACGATATTCAGGGTCTATCTGCCTTGGCAAGATCATACTATCAAAACAGTTTAAAACATAATCGCTCTAATCATTTGGCAAACTACTTACTTAGTTTAGATTATTTACGCCAAGGAAATTTTGCAAAAGCAAATGAAGGTTTAGAATTGTTAGCCAAACAACTACCCAATAGCAGAGTGGTTCGTTCAAGTTTGGGGGTAAGTTTTGTCCTCTCAGGTAATAATTTAGAGCTGCGAAATAAAGTTTTGAGTTTTTTCAACGAAAAGGATGAAGAAGCAATTTTATTAAAATCTGGTATTAAGTTGATCAATGGAGAAGTTTCACGAGATAGGATTGCCGATCTTAAAGATCTTGAATTGAAGTTTTCAGTTCTAGATGATTTTAGGGACTATTTAATCACTAGCTTTGGACAAAAAAATGGCTAAACTACAATTTGAACTCTACATTACTTTAGCTGATAAGCAAGAGGCGTTTGTTCTTGAGAACAAACCCATTTTCATGGGTACAAATGCAACTTGCCAGGTTAAACTTGGTAGTGATGAACCTCAAATAAAAGCCGTTATTCAGAAACAAGATGATGTCCTCTTGGTCAAAGTCTTTGATAATGATTATCCAATTGAAATAAATGGTAAAAAGTATAAAACTGCAAAAATCAAAAATTCAACGTTTTTTAAAATCGGACCGGTTGATGTTATTGCTAGTATCGAAGAGATCAGTGGTGAAAGTTTTCTTTCTGATCTTTATGAAGAGAGCAAGGCGAACGGTGAGTTAGACGAATATGTTGAAGAGGTGAGAAAGCCTAGTTCTACCAGGCCTGATATAACGCTTCCCTCTCTTGATGTAGGAGCTATTCAAAATACTCAACCAGAAAGTTTACCTGCTGATCCTCCTGAAAAATTCATGGTTCAGTCATCAGTGACTCATTCACATGTTGCTGCGGAGGGAGAGGCTCAAGCTAGCCTAGAAGCCGACTTTTTTGAATTCAATATTAAATTTGATGAAGAGAGTTTCACGCCTCAAAGCAAATCACTTTATATGGATGAAGATTTTGATTACTCTGACTATGTTGATTTTAAGGAGACTCCAAAAAACCAACTGCCTCAAGCAGAGATAACTGAAGAAACCAATGGTCATGCCCTTCACGTCATTTATATGAATAATGGTGTTGTTATTGATGAATCCCATTTTAATCCAAAATATAAAAGAATTTTTCTCTCAAATGAATATAGCGATAAAAAAACATTTCAGGTCGCTGACTTTGACAAATATAAAAATGAGTTGATCTTCATAAGAGACAGAAAGGTTTTTATCGTCGGTCAGACAGGTTATATCCTGCAAAAAGTTGATCAGGATGAAGAGGTTTTTGATTGTCACCAGCCGACGTTGCAACTTGTTGCCGGGGAAAGAGTTGTTTTAACTAAAGGCACTAGTCAGATTATTATCAAAATTGCTCCGAGCCCACCTAAGATTAAACATCTTGAGTTTTTTGATTTCGATGAAAAATTACTGAAGATAACGAGTTCTGTCTGGGCAGCTGTGTTGGTCCCATTATTGTTAATTCTTTTAATCGCAGAAAGACCACAAGAAGAGAAAAAAAGAAAAGAAGTTGTGATTATATATAAAAAGAAAAAAACACAGTCACTTAAAAAAGAGAAAGACCCAACTCAGTCTGAGGAGAAAGTGGCTAAGAATGATGAGCCGGTTCAAAAGAAAATTGAAGCCAAGAAAGAGCCTGTAAAAAAGGTTGAACCCAAAAAAGTCGCTCAAAAGACTCCTGTGAAAAAGGTGGAGCCGAAAAAGGCAGTTGCCAAAAAACCAGTTAAAAAGCCAGTAAAAAAGGTGGCTAAAAGCTCTCCAGCTCCTAAAAATAAAGTAAAACCAAAAAAATCTTATAAGTTTAGCTCTTCCAGCAAAATGGCGGCGATGCTAGGCCGTAATAACACTAAGCTTAAGTCGGCCAATCAAAATAATAATTTAGATGCTGCTTCCGCAATGGGATCTACCACAAGCTTGACTCGTAATTTCAATGCAAACAATTTTGGAAAATCCAACGTCCAAGTGGAGACCTTTAAAAATGGTTCACGCAATGGAAGTGGAAATATTGCTGATACGAGAGGACTCTCTGGAAAAACGAGAGCTTCAACAGCCTATATTGAAGCTAACACTAAGATTCTAGGGGCTATTGATCCAGAACTTATCAGAAAGATAATGCGAGAGTATATTCCTCAATTTCGCTATTGTTATCAACAAGAACTCATGAAAAATCCGAAAGTCGCTGGAGTTTTTGATCTCAATTTTCAGATCAATGGAGTGGGAAAAGGTGTCAACGTCGATATTAAAAAGAACGGTGCCAGTTTCTCTGCTAAAGCTCATAACTGTCTTAAGCGTGTGGTAAAAATGATTAAATTCCCGAGACCTAAAGGTGGCGGATTGGTAGATGTAAGACAACCTATGAATTTCTATAAGCAGTAATTATGAATGTATTTGATTTTAACGCCAACTTAACAGCAGAAAATGAAATTTCCCTCAGCAAATTCAAGGGAAAAACTCTTTTAATCGTGAACACTGCCAGTGCTTGTGGATTTACACCTCAGTACGGAGAATTACAAGAGCTCTACCTTAAGTATAAAGACCAAGGTCTTGAGATATTAGCGTTTCCTTGTAATCAATTTGGAAAACAAGAAAGTGGTACTGATGAAGAGATTAAAAAGTTCTGCGATTTGAAATTTAAGATTTCATTTCCTGTTTTCTCTAAGATTGAAGTGAATGGTGATTCTGCACATCCTTTATATAAATTTTTGAAAGAAGAACAGCCAGGGCTTCTTGGCACAGAGCAAATAAAATGGAATTTTACCAAATTCCTAGTCAATAAAGAGGGGAAACCTGTTGGGCGCTTTGCCCCGAGTACTAAGCCTTTTGCTATTGAACATCATATTAAAAAAATACTTTAAGAGTTAAATAGTAGAAATGACTTGTAATTTTGCATGTTATTTAATAAAAATACTCTCACGCACCCTTGGCCCAGCTGGATAAGGCGTCTGACTACGGATCAGAAGATCGGGAGTTCGAATCTCTCAGGGTGCGCCATACAACTCTATTTTCTTTTATAAAGCATGTAATACTTAATCAAGTCGCGATCAGTGAGTTTTTCAAATTCTATGTTGCATTTTTTGCAAGTGAACGAGACTTCTTTGGGTATAGCTGTCGTTCCCATGCTCCAGAAAAACCACCCAAGCCAAGTGTATTTATCATGCTCAATACAGTCCTCTGTATTCACTTGGGTACCACATGAGCAGGTTTTGAATTTGGTTAAATCAAGACTATTCACAGGAATTACTATACAATATTCTTATGCATAGTGAAATAGAGTTAAAGGGTCTTCATTTAAAAATTATTGTAGCTGTTGTTATAGTTTTTGTGCTTAATGCCATCCAAAGTGTAACGTTTGAGCTTAGTTATGATGAAGCCTATTACTGGATATATTCGCAATATCTAGCGTGGGGATATTTTGATCATCCACCCATGGTTGCGCTCTTTATAAAAATAGGAACTCTTTTGTTTGGTCATAATGAGTTTGGCGTCAGGTTTATGTTTAACCTCGCTTCCTTAGGTTCTTTCTATTTAATTTTAAAAATGACAGGCAAGAAATATTGGGCTCTGGTGCTGCTTACATTTTTTATGATGCCCCTTTTGAGTTTTTCTGGTTTGTTGGCCCTCCCAGACACGCCGTTATTATTTTTTACCACCCTCTTTTTTTATTACTTACAAAAATATATAGATGAAGATAATGTTACGACTGCTCTGCTTATTTCGCTAACTATAGCAGCAATGTTTTATTCCAAATACCATGGGCTGCTCATTATTCTTTTGACAATAATGGCATACCCTAAACTTTTGAAAAGAAAATCATTCTATGCCATCGCTTTGGGAGTCGTTCTGCTTTATCTGCCCCATATGTATTGGCAGTACACTCATGATTTTGTCTCTTTTAAATTTCATCTGACAGGTCGTACAGAAAAACATTTTGACCTCATGAATATTATTAACTTTGTTACCGGTCAGATCGTGTTACTGGGAGTGTTTAACTTTTTTCTCTTTTTATATCTCTTTTATAAAAATAAATTCAAACAGCCTTTTCAAAGAATATTGCTTGCCAATAGTCTCGGCTTTTTATTATTTCTGCTTTTGATGTCTTTTAGAAATCAGATTGAAGCCAATTGGTCTGTAACTGTCGCCGCAAGTTTTGTTATTCTCTTTGTGCCACTGATCTTTCGCGAAAATATGAAAAGACCGTATATTGTTTTAAGTTTTTTACCGCTAGGTCTTATCTTGGCTTGCCGGATAATTTTGTTTTCCCCAGAATCTTTTGAAGTTTATTTTGATAACCCTGATGATCCAGATGAAAATAGAATCAATGAGATTATCGAATGGAAAAATCAGAAAATTCCGGAAGTCTTGTTAGAGTGCGAAGGACGTCCAGTGGTCGCTGATAGCTATCAAGTAGCCGCCAAGCTTAGCTTTTATCTAGGACTTGAAATTCCGGCGCTTCATCTTGATAGTAGAGAGAGTCAGTACAGTATATTAAAATTACAAAAGAAATTCAGTGCATCGGACCGAATATGTTTCCTCACTAGCGAGGATGACATGACTTCAGTTAAAATAGAGACAAACTTTAAAGATCCAATATTTGTAGTGAAGAATACAAGTTTGGCCGAGTTAGCAAGTTATCATGGATTGAGTTATGAGAAAGTTATTAGAAGTTCAAAATAACGAGGATATAAAAAAATCCCAGTTTATTAATTATGGGCTGACTTTATTGGTGGCTTCTCTTTTTATTCTTGTCCATGCATCTGAACGCAATTTTTTTGATTTCTCTTTTTATCTTGAAGGTTTTTTCGTTTTCACAGTCCTTAGATTCTATGGAAAATCTCATAAGAATAAAAATTATGCATTTTGGGGGTTAACAGTACTTCTTTTTATTTACCTCACGATGACAATCCTAGAGTTTACTTTTGTAAGTTATAATATCTTCATTCTTTATTTTTCCTTTTTAGCTTTCATTTTTTTAATGGTGAATAGTTATATAATGAGCTCTCCTTTGTATTATCCACGAATTCAATGGTGGGAATACGATTTTCGTTACGCAGGAGAGCTCAAAGCGACGGCCAGAGTTAATGGATTAGAATTTGAATCTAGAGTGGCGGATTTGCGAAGAAATGCAGCTTCCATCCTTGCTTTTGATGTACTTCCTTTAGGAGCTGAGATGCAGGTGGAAATTCCTTACGAAGATAAAGTTTTTAAAATCATCGGAACTATCACCACCCAACGAGAAGTTATCGCTGGAAGACCCATGCGTTATGGAATAACTTTGGATGAAAGTAAAGAGCCCAATAAGTCACAGGTTCCGGCTCTTAAAAAAATCTGGAAAAGTCATAAAAGGGCTAATCTTCGTCGTAAATTTTCAGACCATAAAGAATCTAATGGACTTTAATAATATTCAATTTCATATGTCTAAGGCCATCGATCTTGCTCATAAGGCATTTAATTTTAATGAGGTTCCGGTGGGCTGTCTTATTGTCGATGATGAAGGCCATATCATTGCAGAATCTTATAACACGAAAGAATATGACCAAGTCGCCACCCATCACGCTGAGATTTTAGCGATAGAAAGAGCTTCTCAAAAACTCAATTCTTGGCGGCTTATAGATTGTAGCCTCTATGTTACGCTGGAGCCTTGTCCCATGTGCATGGGAGCGATCATCCAGTCCAGAATCAAAAATGTTTATTTTGGTGCCTATGATCCCAAAGGAGGCGCTATTAGTCAGGGGCTCAATATTCATCAGCATCCCAACCTTAACCATCGCTGTCATTTAAGTGGGGGGCATAAACATCGGGAGTGTGGGAAGATACTTTCAGATTTTTTTAAACAAAAACGCTCTCACTATCGCAAGTAGTCGTAATTTTTTTGGACAGATTCCTCTCTCTAATGATAAATATTCAAGTTCTCAATGCGGAGGATTGGCCGAGTGGTCGAAGGCGCACGCTTGGAAAGCGTGTAAGGGGGCAACTCCTTCGAGGGTTCGAATCCCTTGTCCTCCGCCATTTATTTTAGATAATCAACAAGTGCATCCATCGCAACATCTCGATAAACATCACGCTCAGATAAAATATTATGAAGAGAGTCTTGGATCACTTCTAGTTGACATAAATCAGTTTTTTCACAAACTTCATCCTGCCCGCTATTATCCACCACCGAATCTCTGCTCGCCTGCAAGATGAGAAAGGGTGTTTGGATCTTAGCTATGTTTCTATTTGAGCGCATTCGTATATTGGCCTTAATCGATTCTCTTACCCAACGAATTGTGGATGAGCCGAGTCTGGTGCGAGAATTTTCTTCATAAAGATAACGTACGAAATCCGTTCTTATTTCGGAACTAGTCACTTCACTATCTTCAATAGTGGGACTGGGGTCACTTCCACCGGGAACATAGTCAGTGCAAAAGGGTTTATTGGGAATATAACAAGCGAGCCAGGTTTGCCAAAGTGTCGCTCTCTCACTTTCTTCTAATAAAATTTTAAACATGGGGGCCGTGAAAACTGCTCGGTGAAAAACACGTGGATACTTTTGTAAAAAATCGAGACCTATGGCCCCACCCATTGAGTGTGCCAGAAGACTCAGTCTTGTATGAGGGGGAAGTTCTTTTCGAATGATATTTGTTAGGGTTTTTAAGTCACGAGTGTAATAACTAAATTTTCTCACATAACCTTTGTTTGGATTATTGAGAACTCTATCAGATAATCCTTGTCCTCGGTGGGCGGTGATATAAATAGGGGAGAAGTTTTTCTCGGCTAAATCATAAGCCACTTCAAGGTATTTCTCTGCAGATTCGTTGCGCCCCACTGAAAATAAAACTGCTCCGTTAGCGCCTGATTTTTTTCCGTATTTGAGATAGCTGACTTGGTGACCATTAACACCCTTAAATTTATGCAAAGAATATTTATCTTTAGCTTGATGGATTTCATAAATTTTTTGATAGTCTTGCTCATCAATGGCAAAGCATAAAGCCGATATCAAGAATAAATATATGGCGAACAGTAATCTCATTGTTTGTTCTTACTTAATGCATTGCTAGTTCGTAAACCTAAATTTTATGTATTTTCTATGACATTATCGAAGTTATATCTACTTCCAATACCTCACATAGAGCTTGGATAGAAGATTCTAACTTCTTGCACAGCAAAATTATTTAGGGAAAGAACTTTACAAGGGCCTAAGCTTGCGATTAAGATGCTTCTCGGTAGCTTGCGATTTAGATGCAGGTTAATCCGCCAGGCCTGGAAGGGAGCAACGGGACCAGTATTCTTCTTGTGCAAGCTGCCACTTTAAATAATTTCCTTTTAAAATTTAAACAAGAATTCTTTTTTTTCCTTACTTTATAACTCAATTACCGACTGCAAATTGACAATGACTGAGCTTATTATTAGTTTGCACCTAATTTCAAAATTGGAGAGAGAATTTTTTGAGTTATCAAGTTCTGGCCCTCAAATGGAGGCCGCGTTTATTCAAGGACGCAGTTGGTCAGGAGTCTATTGCACAGACTCTCAAAAACTCGATTAAAAACGACAAGATCGCCCATGCTTATTTGTTAACGGGAACAAGAGGAATTGGGAAAACAACTTTTGCAAGAATCTTTGCTAAAGCGATTAAGTGTTTAAATAAAACTGAAGATGGTGAACCTTGTCTTACCTGTGAGTCTTGCTTGGCCATTGATAATGGTCAATCCCTAGATTATATAGAAATTGATGGTGCTTCTAATAATAGTGTAGATGATATTAGAGATCTCATTGAAAACGTTCAATACCTTCCGACGCATGGAAACTATAAAGTATATATTATTGATGAAGTTCATATGCTTTCGGTCAGTGCTTTTAATGCACTCTTAAAAACCCTGGAAGAGCCTCCCAAACATGTGGTTTTTATCTTTGCGACTACAGATCCCCAGAAGTTATTAGGAACGGTTCTTTCACGTTGTATTCGATTTGATTTTAAAAACGCTACAGTTCCTGATCTTGTTAAACATCTCAATTATATTGCGAGTGAAGAAGGAATTACTTTTGAGTCAGATTATGTGACCCAAGAATTAGCAAAACAAGCCCGCGGATCCTTTAGAGATGCACTGTCGTTATTCGATCAAGTGCTCAATTTGTCGAGTGAAAAGCATATAACAGAAAAAGCTCTGAATTTGTCTTTAGGCATGGCCGACACCAATATTGTTGCCAAGTTTGTGAATGCAATCATCGCTAAAGATAAAGACTCAATTAACCAAATCTACACCAACGTCGTGAATGATAATATTGATTTCAAAAAGTTTGCTGAACAAGTCCTCAGCACCCTTGGGGAAGTTATTTTTGCGGTTAATAATAATCTAGAGCTTAATCAACTCTCTGTTGATTTAGATGTGGAACAAGTTTCACTGGTGGAGTTGATGTGGATATATGAAACTCTTTATAGGGATTTCGATTGGAGTTTTAATACATTTGAAGCAGAGCAAGCGACTCAGTTTGTTTTTATTAAAGTTGCTCTGAGAGAAATGCTTTTAAATAAAAGCGCGGAATCAATCTCAGTTAAAAAAAAAGTAGTTAAACCAACTCTTGAAAAGAAAGCTGAGCCTCAAGTAGATGAGGAAGTGAACAGCGAAGTCGTAGCAGATGCGGAAGAGTCTGAAGCTAAGGATAAAGTTGAAGTTGATGAAGAGCCCGTTCAACAGAATGTGGTTTCTGCTGAATTAGAACCAGAAGAGAGAAGTTGGAAAAACTTTTTAAAGTTTTTAAATGAATCTCATCGTGGACTGGCGGTTAATTTAGAACATGGGAATCTGATTAATAAAGAAGATTTTGGAAGTGTTGATTGTGTGTATGAAATAGGGTTCTCAGAGGATAGTAAGATTTTTTATGACTACCTCATTGAATTAGATAATAGTTACAAATTAAAAGAAGTCATCTGCAATTATTTAGAGCTCGATATATCCCAAATTGAGGTGAATTTAAAACTCATAGAGAATAAGCAAGGTGAAGAAGCATTTTTAAGCAACGCCCAAATCACCGAAAAAAATAATGAAGAAGAAACTTTTCAAAAAAGAGAACAAATTTTAAAGAATAAATTTATCAAGTCCGCAGAAGAGCTTTTTAGTTCAGAAGTTCAGCATGTGGTCCTCAATAAAACGGAGAATTAGTATGGCCAATATCAATAAAATGATGAAACAAGCCCAGCAAATGCAAATGAAGATGTCTGCCCTTCAAAAAGAACTCGACACTCGAGAGTTTGAAGCCAGTTCAGGTGGGGGAATGGTCACAGCTAAAGTAAATGGTAAACAGGAACTACTAGAGTTAAAGATCAATCCAGAATGTGTAGACAAAGAAGATGTTGAAATGTTGGAGGAGTTGGTTAAAACAGCAGTGGGGACAGCACTTAAAGAATCAAGTGAAGCCGTTTCAAGTGCGATGAGTAAGATTACCGGTGGGGCAAGTATACCTGGATTATTTTAATGATTAAGTTGCCTCAATCCATTGCTGATGCAGTTGAAAATTTCTCAAAGCTCCCTGGGGTTGGAGAGAAAACAGCTTTTAGGCAAATCATGGGACTCGTTAACTGGGACCCTGAAAACTTAGAGACATTAGCCTTTTCCATACAAAAATTATCTCAAATTAAAAAATGTGTTGAGTGTGGTTTGTATACTGAGACAGATAGATGTGCGGTTTGTACTTCAGATGAGAGACAGGACGCAAAAATTTTATGTGTTGTTGAATCCATTAGTGATTTGATGGCCATAGAAAAGTCACAGAATTTCAATGGAATTTATCATGTTTTAGGTGGAGTGCTTAATCCTTTAATGGGAATTGGTCCTCATGATTTAAAAATCGATCGTCTCGTTGATAGAGTTAAAAAATACAATATTGAAACAGTTATTCTCGCGGTGAACCCATCTGTTGAAGGTGATGCCACTTGTTCTTATATAGGACAGCAATTAGTTGGAGTCCAGGTGGAAAGAATAGGCTTTGGAATTCCTATGGGGGGATCATTAGAGTATTTAGACCCTTTGACCATAACGAAGGCTTTGGAGAATAGAAAAAGTATAAATTCATGAATCTAAGCGAAAAGTTAAAATCTCATATTCTTAAGACTGAAGTCTGCCAATGCTGTGAACGACTTTCAATTATTCGTCATGACGGTATTTGTCTTTTCTCAAATGCTGAAGATAATTTTGAGTCAGCATCAATTAGTGCTCTGGTCAGTGGTCTGTGGCAAGCGGCTGAGTCTTTAAATGGACTCGCGACTTCAGATAAAAGCTTTTCAGAATATAGATTAAGTTTTGATACAACTAATAATGGTCTTTATGTTCTCCCTCTATTATTGAACCAAGAAGATTATTATTTATGCGCTATTTTTAACCAGGTAGATAACCCCGCCAAACTTAAAAGAGAACTTAGAGTTCTTAAACAAGAATTGGAAAATAATAATTCTATTCGCACCCATTCAACTCAAGCGGATAGGGCCGGTTATCTCTTTAAAGATATTACCGATGAAGAGATTAATAAAATCTTTGAAGTGAGTGGAGTTTAAGATGAGTTTTGTTAACTACCACACCAAAGAGATTAACTGCAAAATAGTATACTATGGACCTGGACTTGGTGGTAAAACAACCAATATCCAATACGTGTATCAAAAAACTGCAGCTAAAAATAAAAATCAAATTGTGACATTGAATACAAAAAATGAACGAACATTATTTTTTGATTTTTTGCCACTTGAATTTGCAAATATTAGAGGATTTAAAACAAGGTTTCATCTCTATACAGTTCCTGGACAAGTGTTTTACGAGGCGAGTCGTAAATTATTATTAAGAGGAGTTGATGGAATTGTTTTTGTTGCTGATTCTCAAGTAGAGCGAATGAAGGCCAATGAAGAAAGTTTGGCGAGTTTAAAATCAAATCTTGAGGATCATGGCTATGATTTAGCTAAAATACCTCTGGTGATGCAGTGGAACAAAAGAGATCTGCCTAATATTATTGATGTCGCAGAGCTAGAAAGAACGTTAAATAAGGTTGATGCCCCCTCTTTTGAGGCTTGTGCTCTTAAGGGAGATGGAGTATTTGATACTTTGAAAACGATTAGCAAACTTGTGTTACTCAATATTAAGGGTGGACTAGAATAAGGAGCTTTAAATGAGTTTGAAGAAAAGACAATTAAGTACATTGAAAGAAAAAATTCTTTCTGAAAAAGAAAGAATCTTGAATGCTTTTGATGAAGCAGGTGAAGAAAGATTTCATCTCAGTACTGAAGATCGTCTTGATGAAGTTGACCAAGCAACCTCTGAGTATGAAAGATCTCAAATGTTAAGATTTAGAAACAGAGATTTGTTTTACGTTAAAAAATTAAACAAAGCTTTAGAAAAAATTGCTTCAGAAGAATATGGTGTTTGCGAAGATTGCGATAGCACAATTAAATTTGAAAGACTTATGGCAAGACCGACTGCTGAGCTTTGCATCTCTTGTAAGGATGAAGCAGAAAGAGAAGAGCAGGCGAATTTTGTAACAAGACAATCTAAGTCTATGGGTAAAAAGATTGACTTAGTAGGAGCTAGATAAAAAATGTCCAAGCTAGCGATCATTGGGGGAAGCGGTATTTACGACCTTGACCTTGTCGAGGTGAAACAGAAACATACAGTTCAAACACCTTTTGGTCATCCTAGCGGTGAAGTTCTTGAATTAAATTTTGATGGCCACAGTTGTCTCTTTCTACCAAGACATGGAAGTGGCCATAAAATTAACCCATCTGAAATAAATTACCGAGCTAATATTTATGCCCTCAAAATGTTAGGAGCAAATACAGTTGTCTCTGTCTCAGCTGTTGGTTCATTACAAGAACAATATGCTCCGACTCATTTCGTATTACCCGATCAATTCTTAGATTGGACTAAAGGTAAAAGAGAAAGAACATTTTTTGATAACGGAATGGTTGGGCATGTTTCTAACGCCTATCCTGTGAATAAAGATCTTCAAAGTAGAATTGCTGATGTCATTGGTAAAACAGATGTAAGTTTTCATAAAGGCGGAACTTATGTGTGTATCGAAGGACCTCAATTTTCAACTCGTACTGAATCAGAGCTTTTTAGAAAGTTTGAAGCTGACATCATCGGCATGACTAATGTCCCTGAAGCCTTTCTTGCTAAAGAAGCTGGTATGGCCTATGCGACCATCGCTATGGTGACAGATTATGATTGCTGGAAAGAAGAACACTGTACAGTGGAAGAGATTATGAAAGTGGTTAAGGCCAATTATTCTAGTGCACAAAAGGTGATCACTAAGTTGGTGCCTGAGCTGAACCAAAATCCAATAAAGTTTGAGCGTGAAAACCAATATGCAGTCATTACCAATCCTGATTTAATCTCTGAAGATCAGAAAAAAATCTTGGAAGTCCTTCAACGTTAATGGCTTCTTCTTATACTTCTCATTATTCAGTTATGTTGCCTGAATGCTTAGAGTTTGCTGCTCTCGCTTGCGAGAGTTCAGATAAAGAACATTTTAAACTTGCGGACATGACTTTTGGGGGGGGAGGACACTCAGTCGCCTTCGCCAAGGAATTTGAAAATGTTGAAGTTTTTAGTGTCGATCAAGACCCCGATGCCTTTCAAAATGGACTTGAACGTATCAAGCTTGAAAAGCTGGAAGAGAAACTCAAGCTGGTGAAGATGAATTTTTCTGAGTTTCCTGATTGGGTGCAATCAGAAAAACCTGATTTAAAATTCCATGGAATTCTTCTGGATCTAGGTGTTTCATCTCATCATTTCGATAAGTTTGAACGTGGCTTTTCATTTAGAGAGGACGCACCTCTTGATATGCGTATGGCCTATGATCAAGATATTGCTACTGCGGCAGATGTCTTAAATCAGTATAATGAAGAAGAAATTGCAGACATTATTTTTCAGTATGGTGAGGAACGCTATTCTCGTAGAATTGCCAAAGCCATTGTAGAAGAGAGGCAGAAGAATAAAATCTCAACGACAAAACAACTTGAGAATATTTGCTTTCACGCTTATCCAAGTAATCTTCGACATAAGAAAATTCATCCCGCGACCAAAACATTTCAGGCGTTAAGGATTTTTGTCAATGAAGAGCTAGACGTTCTGGAAAATACCTTAGAGAAATTGTTTGGTTTATTAGATAAAAATGGTGTCTTGATGGTGATATCATTTCACTCATTAGAAGACAGAATTACTAAACATAAATTCAAAGAAATATTCCAATGCAGCAAAAATACTGTTAAAATATTAACCAAGAAACCAGTTTATCCAAGCGAGCGTGAAGTAGCTGAAAATTCTAGATCTAGGAGCGCTAAGTTAAGAGTCATTCAAAAGCTTGACTGATAAACTCAAGGAAGAGGTTAATATGGCGAGAAGAAGTAGAAAAAGAAATATTTCTTTTGTTACTAAACTAAAAAACTTTGCAACCCACTCAAAATCATTACCATTTATAGTTATATTTTCTATCTTGGGAATTCTATTTGTTGTTATTCGCATGAAAGGAATTGAACAAGATTATAAACTCAATGAAATTCAAAAATTAGTAAGAATTCATAAAATAAAAAACAAGGAGCTCAAAGCAATTAAGGCTAAAGAGCTTTCTGTGAAAAAGCTCAAGGCTTATGCTCAAAAGTTCGATTTAAGTGAGCCTGATGAAAAGAGGATTATTGTTATTCCCTAATGAAAAATAAAATCCTGTTCATATTCTTGGCCATGTCTCTTGGGTTTAGCTTAGTCCTGGCCAAAGCTTTTTATGTTCAAGTCATTAATAGCACCAAACTTATTGCTTATTCTGAGAGTCAGGTGGTGCGAAAAGTAAAAATTTATCCAAAAAGAGGCTATATTGTTGATCGAAACGATAACCCCCTGGCGATTAATGTTCAACGCTATAATCTATTTACCTTTATTAAAGATAGAAAAAAGTTAAAAACAGAAATTAATTCATTAAAAAAGATTCTTCCCAATTTAAATTATTCAAAAATTTTAAAGCAGGTTGAAAAACGTTCTCGTTTTACTTGGATAGCTAGACGTATTGATATTAATCATGAGGATTTAGCTGAAATTAAAAAGTTTAAGAATATTTTGGTCGAAACGATTTCTTCCCGAATGTATCCCAATCATGAACTACTGGCACAGACTTTAGGTTTTGTTGGTATCGATAATGATGGACTCGCAGGACTTGAGTATGAGTTTAATGAAAAGCTTCAGGGTGAGCCAGAAATTTACAAATACTTTCGCGATGCTAAGGGGCGTCCTGTTAAATATGAAAGCGCAAAAGTGGAAAAAAGAAATGCTGACTTAATTCTCTCTATAGACAAAGATTTGCAAGCTTCTCTGGAAGAAGCAATCAAAGAAGGTGTTCAAAAACATGAAGCCAATTTAGCAGGAGCGGCAGTCATGGATAGTGAAACCGGTGAGATTCTGGCCATTGCCAACTATCCAACTTTTGATCCTAACTTGAATGGTAATAGAGAGTTTAGAAAGCTCTCATTTGTTACTGATCCTTTTGAGCCAGGTTCTATTTTTAAGTCTCTTACCGTCGCCTCGGCTTTAGAGAATAATATTATCACCGAAGAAACAAATTACTACTGTGAACGGGGAAAATTCCGTGTCGATAATCATTATATTACTGAGTCTGATACAAATCATAATTATGAGTGGTTGTCAGTGTCTGAAATTCTCAAACTGAGCTCAAATATTGGTACCACAAAAATTGCATTTGATCTCACTTATCCAGTGCTAAAAGAAACCCTTAAAAAATTTAGAATTGGAGAGAAAACAGGAATTGAAATTCCTGGTGAATCTCGCGGTATCTTTGATAATGATGAAAACATTAAACCATTAAGACTAAGCAATATCAGCTTTGGCCAAGGTGTAGCCACTACTGGAGTACAAATGCTTGCGGCTTATAGTGCCTTTGCCAATGGTGGCTATTATGTAAAACCAACCATTTTAAAAAAGACCTCTGAACATAAAATCGAGAAGAAAAGAATTCTTTCAAGAAACACCGCTAATAAAATAACGGATATGCTTGTCAGTGTCGTAGAAGACGGAACTGGAGGAAATGCAAAGATTAAACATTTCGTGATGGCCGGTAAAACTTCAACTGCTCAAAGAGTAGATGAGGGGGGAGGGTATAAAGGTTACGTCTCGGCTTTTATAGGTTACCCAGTGAACGTTGAAAAAAGACTGGTGACTTTAGTTTATGTAGATAATCCAACTAAGAATGGTTATTATGGAAATCAAGTTGCTGGACCTATCTTTAAAAAAATCAATAAAGCGATATTATATAAGAGTAAATCATTTAATAGTCTTTCAAGAATCAAAAAATCCTCGAATAAAAATTTAGATAATATTCAAATTAAATACTCAGGCAGACGAAAGATTCATAAAGGTGTTGTTCCAGATTTAGTCGGCTTAGACAAAAACTCTGCTTTTAATATTCTTGATTCATTAAAGATTAAATACAATCACAATGGGTTTGGCCTGGTTAAAAGCCAATGGCCTCAACCCGGCACTGCAATTTCTAACTCAACCCAGGTTAAGCTTAATTTTGCAGCCCCATCCTATGACTGATATAAAAAAATTTATACTCGAAAATGATATCCAATCAATCGAATGGTTAGTCCAGGAATCAACTTCCCACTCAATATTATTTTATCACTTTCTTAATAAAACCCAGGAAGATATTGAAAAGTTTGAAAAGCGTATCGCTCAGGGTGAATTTGCTCTTTGTATTACTAACTTTGATCATCCAAGCTCTGGCAGTGATAAAATTTTGCATCTCAATGATTCAGAGTATACAAAGCTTAAGCTTTCAGCTCTTAATCATGTGTATCCTCTTAATTTACAGTCTATTTCTATGTTAGGGGTGACAGGTACAAATGGTAAGACAACTGTAGTTAATCTCTGTGAACAACTTTTATCAGAAAAAAAAGTTTTAAGTATAGGAACTCTAGGGGTGAGGCTCAATGCTCAGTTGCAAGAGCAAAAAAATCTCATCACATCACTTGCATATATCGATTTACATAAACTTATAGCTCGAGAACAAATGAATCTAGATGTCATTTGTATGGAGTTAACTTCTCATGGCCTGGAACAAGGTCGATATGGTGAGCTTTTATTTGATGCTATTGCTTGGACTAACTTTTCTCAAGACCATCTCGACTATCATAAATCAATGGATGCTTACTTCAAAAGTAAAATGCTTATTTTTAAACATCTAAAAAAAGACGCTCGTGTCTTTGTACCTCAAAGCGAGAAGGACTTGGTAGACAAAATAAACCAGGACGTTTACTTAGTTGACTGCAATCTTAAATTGGCCAATCCTTTTTTTAAAGCTAAGTACAATAAAGACAATTTGGCTTTAGCTCTATCGCTCACTCAGGAGTTGGTAGAGCCTGATGTAAAGAGCATCGAAAATTTACAACCACCCGAAGGGCGATTTAATATCTTTAGTTATGAAAATTCTTTCATTGTGGTTGATTATGCTCATACCCCAGATGGTTTGTTATCTATATGCCAAGAAATTAGAGAAAACTTTAAAGGTAAAAAACTTATCACTCTTTTTGGTTGTGGGGGGGATCGTGATAAATCAAAAAGACCTCTCATGGGAAAAGCAGCTTGCCAATACTCTGATAAAGTCATTCTGACCAGTGATAATCCAAGGTTTGAAGACCCTCAAAAAATTATTGATGATATATTACCTGCCATAACTATTCCATTTGAGAATTATGTCGATCGCGAACAAGCTATTAGCGAGGCCTTTAAACAATTAAGCTCTCATGTCTTACTCATTGCTGGGAAAGGTCATGAAAATTATATTGATATAGCAGGTGTGAAAGAAGAATATAGCGATATTAGCACTGTTAAAAAACTCATGGGATTAAAAAAATGTTAAGTCACCAAAAATTTCAAACACTGCTCAAGCCTAAGCACGGAACTCTTACATATAACTTTACTGTCAATGACAACGAAACCTCAGGTAAAAACGTTTTTATTGCGATTGTAGGTGAGCGCTATAATCCTCTAGAGCATTTACAAAAGTTAACTGAGACATCAATAAAGTATATAATCTGTGAACAGAAGTATGAGTCTCTTTGTGATAACCAGCACTTTGAGTATTTATTTGTCGACGATATTAATAAAACCATTGGAGAACTTGGGCGTTTAATTGCAGAGGATTTTCAAGAAAAAAATAATTCTATCATTGCTATTTCCGGTTCTAATGGAAAAACCACTACTAAAGAGATGCTCAGCTCGATTCTCAAGCAGGAGCTAGGGCCTGATAAGGTGATCTCGACACAAAAAAACTTTAATAATCATTTGGGAGTTCCTTTTACCTTGTTTCAAATTACGTCAACCACTCAATATGCAGTGGTTGAACTTGGGAGTAATGCTCCGGGGGAAATTGCTTATCTTGCTCAGATGCTTAAGCCAGATTATTCCTTTACCACCAATATTGGGGATACCCATCTTGAATTTTTTGGCACAAGACAAGCGGTCTTTGAAGAGGAGGCCAGTGTGGCACGCTTCACCCAAAAAACATTTTTTAAAAACAATAACGACCCTTTTTTAAAATCATTAAAATTAGCAAATGAGTTAAGCCTAGGTCTTGAAGACTCAACAATAAAAGTTGAACTCTCTTTTGGAAAAGCTTTCGTTGATCAAGTTGAGCTAAAAAATGAATTTATTACGGGTGAGCATAATTTCTTTAATTTAGCCTGTGCGTTAATTATCGCCCACGAATTACTAGATGTAACTTGGGAAAAGTTGGCAGAGCATGCTCAAAAATTCCGGCCGACAGCTAATCGCTCTCAGTGGCTTGAGTGGGATAACAAGCAAGTGTTTCTCGATGCTTATAACTCTAACCCATCTTCACTTAAGACTGCACTTAAAGGTTTTGCTGATTATCTTGAGCAACACAATGTTTCAAAAAAAGATGCGGCGGTTATTGTGGGTGATATGAATGAACTAGGCGAGAATAGTGATCACTATCATCGAGAAAGTGGAGAATATGTGCAAGGGTTTGATTTTGGGCTTCATGTTTTCGTGGGACGTTATGCGGACTTGCTCGCAGGAGATAAAAGAGCTTCTCACACCCTTGTAGCAAAGGATGTGAATGAGTTTATTCAAAAATACAGCAGTGAGTTAAAACCATTTAAATATCTGTTTATTAAAGGCAGCAGGTCTTTACAATTAGAAAGAATCCCAGATATAAAGTAACGTTAAATTATTTTAGGATGACTTGATGTTCTATCACTTACTTTATCCCTTGAGTGGGGATTTCGCCGTTTTTAATGTATTTAGATATATCACTTTTAGATCATTTTTAGCGTTCGTCATAGCCGCTGTTGTATCCATACTTTGGGGAAGAAAATTCATCGCTTATATGAAAGTGAAACAATTTGGACAGGCCATACGTGAGGATGGACCCCAAAGCCATTTGAAAAAAAGAGGAACTCCTACTCTGGGGGGAATTTTTATCATTGGTTCCGTTTTATTTAGTTGTTTGTTTTCAGGAAACTATAACTCACTTCCTTTTATTGTTACTTTATTGATTATGACTTCATATTTTATTCTGGGATGGATTGATGATTATCTTAAAGTCATTAAGAAAAACTCAGATGGTGTATCAGCGAAAGTAAAACTTTTATGGCAATTTATCACCGCCTTACTTGCTTGTTATTTTTTAGTTGAATATCAAGTCATCACAACTGATCTTTATATTCCTTTTGTAAAAGACGCCGTCTTTGATCTTGGCTTTTATTATATTCTTTTTGGAGCTTTTGTTATTGTGGGCTCTTCAAATGCAGTCAACTTAACTGATGGACTTGATGGGCTGGTGACAGGACCCATTATTACCAGTACAGCAACATTTGCCGTGCTCACTTATTTATCAGGACATGTTGAATTATCTAATTATCTCCTTATTCCCTATATCGCTGGCTCTTCGGAACTGATGGTGATCTGTGCCGGTATTTTGGGGGCGAGCGTTGGCTTCCTTTGGTACAACTGTAATCCAGCAGAAATCTTTATGGGGGATGTGGGGTCACTTTCCCTAGGGGGAGCCCTCGGTGCCATCGCCGTTATATCAAAAAATGAATTTTTATTTGTGATTATAGGTGGGATTTTTGTGATGGAGGCTATCTCTGTCATCCTTCAAGTTGGATCATATAAATTACGTAAAAAACGAATCTTTAAAATGGCGCCTTTGCATCACCATTTTGAATTATTAGGCTGGCCTGAGCCAAAAGTTATTGTGAGATTTTGGATTATTTCAATTGTGTTATCCATTTTCGCATTAGCGACATTAAAACTTAGATAAATCTTAGAGGAGTAAAGCATATGGAAAAATATCGTGGTAAGAAAATCTTGATTGTAGGTTTAGGGAAAACTGGTTTTGCCCTGATTCACTTATTTAATCAATTTGAGTGTCATATTAAAGTTACCGATATTAAACCTATCTTTGACTTAAACAAAGCGGTTAAGAGGCTTAAGAAAGTTCGTCCAACACCTCAAATGACATTGGGGGAGCATAGAGAAGAGGATTTTCTAGAAGCTGATGTGATTGTTTATTCTTCGTCAGTTAATCCCAATCTTCCGCAACTTCAAAAAGCTCGTGAGCATGGGCGTGAAGTTTATAGTGAGTTTGCTTTTGCTTATACTAACTGTGATAAGCCTGTAATTGCGGTTTGTGGATCGAAAGGAAGAACAACGATTGCTCACATGATTGGGTTTACGTTAAAGCTCGATCAAAAAAATGTTTTTGTAGGTGGTACGAATACAGAGCCTTTTAGTAATTTCCTCGTTCACCCTAATAAAGACTTTATTGATTATGTTGTTGTAGAAGTCTCACCTCTGCAATTACAAAGTTTAGATAATTTTCATCCTATTATGGCGGTCTATCCTAATATCGAAGAGAGAACTGTTGATGGTCGCTTCAATACAGCAGGGGAGTATATTGAAAACTCACTTAAAGTTCTCAAAAATATAACAGCGGATGATTACCTTGTTATTAATTTCGATAAACTCTCTAGTAACTCAATTCTTAGAAATACTAATGCTCAAACTTTCTGGTATTCCAGAAGATCATTTGTAAAAATGGGTGTGATTGGAGAGATTCAAGGGACTCATTTCCACGATAAAAGAATTCACTCCAATATCCACTTTCACTCTGAGTATCGAGTCAAAGATATGAGGATCATCGGTCAGAACAACCGAGAGAATCTTCTTGCGGCCATTACGGCTTGTAAAGCGCTTAAAGTTTCCGACAATGCTATCCAGAGATGTATTGAAACTTTCCCTGGTATTCCTCATCGTATGGAATTTGTGATCGAAAAAAGTGGTGTTAAGTTTTATGACGATGCTAAGTCAGAAAAGATGTCTGATCTTCGTGAAACTCTACAAAACTTAAAACCACCGGTGATTCTTATAACTGGTGGACGTGATACAGAACAGGAGTACGAAGGCTACGATGACATTATCAAAGAAAAAGTTCGTTTGATGGTTCTGGTTGGTGAAGCCAAGGAAAATATGAATAGGGTTATTGGGAACGCTACTCAAACTTTTCTCGTGGGTTCATTCGATGAGTCGGTTCTCCTGGCTTTTCAAAAATCAAGAACAGGGGACACGATTATTTTATGTCCTGGAAATGATTCCACTGATGTTTTTAGAGATTACGAAGAGAAGGGTAATTACTATAAAAAACTAATTTTTCAGTTGTAGTTGTCCTAAGGCAGCAATTACTGCTAAACTATTAATATGACAAATATTGATAAGCTTAAGCAGTACTTCTTTGTAAATATATCCCTGATCCTTTTGGTCGGGGTTATTATGATGTTTTCTGCGAGCTATATCTTTGCCAAAGAAACTTTTGGAAGTTCTACTCATTTTCTAGTGAAGCAACTTGCATTTATTGTGATTGGGACATGTGCAGCTCTTGTCATCAAAGTATCTAAAATGAGCTTTTGGTATAAATGTGCTTATTTTTTAAATGGGGCTGCGTCTTTTTTATTATTTTTAACTCTCACTCCACTCGGAAAAACAATAAAGGGCTCGCAGCGTTGGATTGATTTAGGCTTTATGAGTTTTCAACCTGGAGAATTAATTAAAATAACCATTTGTTTATGCGCTATTTATTATTTTAACAAATTTAAAGATTTAACAGTTAAAGAGCGTTGGGTTCAGTCTTTGCATTTTTTAATTCCTCTCACACTTCTGGTTTTACAGCCAGACTTCGGGACATTTTTTATCTCATCAGTGCTTATCGCTTTTGCTTGCTTTATGTCCCCATTCCCCAGAATCTATTTTTTTGGGGCCCTTGTCTCTGGCGCCATTGCGGTGGTAGGGATTTTGGTTTCGGCTCCTTATCGTGTGAAAAGATTGCTCGTCTTCCTTGATCCTTGGAGTGACCCGCAGAATTCAGGATTTCAAATTATTCAATCTTATCTTGCTTTTGCCAATGGGAAACTCTTCGGCCAAGGTGTGGGCAATAGTACGGAAAAACTTTTCTATCTTCCAGAGGCCCATAATGATTTTATCCTAAGTGTTATTGGAGAAGAGACTGGGTTTTTAGGAATCATATTTATTGTCATGCTTTTTTTTAGTTTTACCTTTATAGGTCTTAGGCTTTCTCTATGTGCCAGATCTCATATTAACAAACAAATTATCTCTGCATTTGTATTTGCTATCTCTTTCCAAGCCCTTCTTAATATGGGCGTGGTTCTAGGATTGCTGCCAACCAAAGGCCTAAATCTCCCTCTCATTTCCTATGGAGGGACATCACTTATAGTTAATCTGATGGCGATAGGTTTTATTTTTTCAGCACTAAGTTTTAAATCACAAATTCAAACAGCTCCTGCAGGTGAGCCAGAATAATGAAAAACAATATCTTTATTGTAGCCGGAGGCACTGGAGGTCATATTAATGCGGCCCTCAGTATGGGGGAATATTTTTCAAAAGATTATAACGTCATTTATATTAGTGGCCGAAGGGTTCTCGACTATAGGCTTTTTAAAGAACAAACCTGCTTTCATCTTAATATGCAAGCTTTAAGAGTGAAAAACCCTTTTAAGTTAGTTAAAAATATTGTTTTCAATTCACTCGTTTTTTTTAAACTTCTCTTTCTTTTTTTGAAATTTAAGCCACGTTTTGTTCTAGGAGCCGGAGGCTATGTGTGTGGCCCAACATTTATTATGGCCAAAATATGTGCAAAACCCAGATTTATTATTGAACAAAATGCCTTTGCTGGTCTGACAAACAAAATTTTAGCGAAAATTTCTGATCTCGTGTTTACTCATTTTAAGTTAACGAAAGGCTTTGAAAAGATAGACCAAGGCAAAATAAAGGTTTTTGGTAATCCAAATCGTAGCGATATCCAATTTAGTCCTAACGTTATAACGGATCAAATTAAAATCTTAGTTTTTGGTGGAAGTCTTGGCGCAGATCAAATCAACAAAGCCGTACAAAAATTGTTGGGGTTGGGCATAAGCTTTCCCCTCGATATCATCCACCAGACTGGGATCAACAATCCTGAAAATGAAATCCATAGCCCACATAATATTCACTATGAAGCCCATAAATACTTAGATGATATGGCAGAAAAATATCGCTGGGCCAATATCATCATTGCAAGAGCCGGGGCTTCAACAATCTCTGAGTTAAGAGTTGTGCAAAAGCCCGCCATCTTGATTCCCTTTCCCCATGCTGTTGATAACCATCAGTATTTTAATGCAAAAGAACTTGCTGGGGAAAATAGGTCTTACGTGAGTGTGCTTGATCATCATTTAGATCATGATAAACTTGCTAAGCTTATAAAAAATGAAATTATAAAGATTAAAGAAAATAACTTATTTCATGCAGATGAAATAAAACAAGAACAATCCTCAGTTGAGAAGATTGGAAGCGCTATTAACGAGTATGTACGGAATAAATAAAGATTTTAATATTCACTTTATTGGCGTAGGTGGTATCGGCATGAGCGGTATCGCTGAAATATTACTCAATCTCGGTTACAAGGTTTCCGGCTCTGATCTGAATGAAAATGATAACACTCAAAAATTAAAGCACCTTGGCGCACAGATTTTTTTAGGACATAAAAAAGAGAACGTGCAAGATGCCCAGCTTATTGTTTACTCCTCTGCGATTAATCCAACTAACCCAGAAGTGGTTAAGGCCACTGAACTCAGAATTCCCATTATAAAACGCGCAGAGATGCTTGCAGAGCTTATGCGTTTAAAGTTTGGAATTGCAGTGGCTGGCTCTCATGGAAAAACCACCACAACAAGCTTTCTCTCCACGATTCTTAAAGAGTGTCAGTTGAATCCTACTTGCATTGTCGGTGGCATTGTAAAGAACCTTGGTGGGCATGCACTTAAAGGAGATGGAGATATTTTAGTTGCGGAAGCCGATGAATCGGACGGATCGTTTCTTTTTTTAAACCCTATCATGAGTGTGATTACGAATATAGATAATGACCACTTAGATTATTATAAGACTGTGGAAAACCTAGAGAATTCTTTTCTTGAATTTAGCCACAAAGTTCCTTTTTACGGACGAGTGGCCATCAATATTGAAGATAGTAAAACAAAGTCTCTGATAAAGAATTTACGCAGACCTCATATCAGCTATGGTTTATCTGACTCTGCAGATTATTATGCGACTCAAATACAATTTGACGAGCAAGGAAGCCATTTTAAACTCCACCATCAAGATGAAATCATAGATACCACTATAAGCTTATCTGGAGAACATAATATTCTCAATGCTTTAGGGGCTATTGCCATTGCCCATCAACTACCCTTGAGTTTAAAGCAAATTTGTGAGGGGATTGCTAAGTTCGAAGGTGTGGGACGTAGATTTGAAATCATCCATTCAGATAAACCGGTCATCGTTGATGATTATGGTCACCATCCAACAGAGATTAAATCGACTCTCAAAACCGCGAGACAAAAATATCCTGATAAAAACATAGTGGCGATCTTTGAGCCTCATAGGTTTACACGCACTCAAGAACATTGGGATGAGTTCGTTGCGTCTTTTTCTGATATCTCTCAGGTTTATATTGCCCCTATTTATCCCGCAAGCGAAGAGCCCATACCCAATATTACCAGTGAAAATCTTATTAAAGATATTCAAGCAAAAAGCCAAAATGCAGCTTTTTTAGCTGATTGGGATGAAGTGCTCTCAATTATTGATAAGGCTTCTGACAATCAAACGGTTATTGTCAGTCTAGGTGCGGGGAGCATCAGCAAGATTATGCGCTCCAAGGTTGAGACATGGTCCAACAAGAAATAAGAGATATTCACGACATTGAAATCTTAGAGAATATTAATTTAGAAAAATTTACTACTATCCGCCTGGCCAATAGAGGGACAGTCATTAAAGTTTTCACCGAGGCAGCGCTCACTGCACTTATTCAGAAGTTGTTGCGTGATAAAACTCAATACCATCTCATTGGATGGGGGGCGAATCAAGTGCTTCTTAATACGGAAAACACACTTTTTATAAAACTTGATTTCAGCTATTCTCGAGAGACTTTTAAAGCCGTTCAAAATGAATACGACCTTCCTGCATCCGTTCCTTTAAATATTTTAACTTCTCATGCGACTAAGTTTGGGCTTAAAGGTTGGGAGGTGTTTACGGGGATCCCTGCCAGTCTTGGTGGAGCTATTTATATGAATGCAGGAACATCACTGGGGGAAATAGGAAGTCTCATAAAATCAGTTCGAATCTTGCAAAAAGATGGTGAGATAAGAATTCATCATTGCACTGATCAAGACTTTAGCTATAGAAAAAATCATTTTGTGAAAGAAGGTGAAGTGATTATCTCTGCGGTGCTTAGACACCTTGGTCAAGATGAAGATTTAAAAACTCAAATTCAAGAGTATCTTGAGATGAGAAAACGCACTCAACCTTTAAAAACTAAAAACTGCGGCAGTGTTTTTAAAAATGTTTCACCTCAGTTTAGGGCCGGTAGGACCATTGATTGCATTGGCCTCAAAGAATTTGGGATGGAAAATTTAAAAGTAAGTCCCCTGCATGCTAATTTTGTTGAAAACTCTGGAGAAGCGAGTGCAAAAGACTTCCAAAATCTTGTTAGCTGTCTAAAAATTGACATGGAAAGATATAGTGGTCTTAAATTTGAATTAGAAGTTAAAGTCTATTAAAATTTATCTATGAATAAACTTTTATTCCTCTTCATTCTTATTTCTACGACGCCGGTTTATTCTGCTGCTCAGAAATATTTTGAAAATAAAACTTCTTATAAAACTGTTTTCGGTCAATGCCCTTCAAAAATTGTAGGCCGCTTAACGCTGTCGTTGATCAAAGAATTTGAGAAGAGTAACTCGCTTCTAGATGTGAAGAAAAAAATTATCGATGAGAAATTAGAAGAAAAGTATTATTTATCTTCATACAAAATAAAATATAATCCTCTTCAGAAAATGCTCCGCTTCGAGTATGACTGCCCTAGACCACTTATGAATGTTCAAATTTATAAAAAAGATGGGGAAGAGTTTTATACAGCTGTGCTTACAGAAAATGGAAAACTTTATGATCCTACTTATGAAGTTTTACTGCGGTCTGAAAAACTTTTAAAGGGCTCACTTCCGCATATGGCGATTCCTGTTTCACTGATCAACAGTAATATCCATATGAAACTCACAAGTATGCTCAACGGATTGGGTGATAATTTTCGAAAAGATATCTCTGAAGTTATACTCAATGAGAAAAAAGAACTTACCATTATCCTCTCTGTAGGCCGCAGACCTTCTTCTGCCTTCTTTGGACAAGAATACTGGAGTGAAAAAGTCAGTAAGCTGGAAAAGATCATGAATACGATGAAAAAGAAAAAAACCATTCCAGCGGTTATCAATTTGACCAACTCCAAAAAAATTGTTGTCAAGTTCTCTGACACCATTTAAAATTTTAATAGGGTGCAAAAATTGCCCATAAGAACAGAATGAATCTGTAACTGCTTTAAAACAGTGAGAAAGGATTATCTCATGGACGGGAAAAATGTTAGCGTAGCGCTAGACGTTGGTACAACAAAGGTTTGTACCACTATTGGTTTTCAGGATGAAGACGGAATTGAAATTCTAGGTGTTGGATCACATCCAAGTTACGGCCTTAAAAAAGGCTCCGTTGTTAATATTGATAAAACAGTAAAATCAATTCGCTGCTCCCTTGAAGAAGCGAAAATGATGGCCGGAGTTGAAGATATAACTTCAGCGACCATTGGAATTGCTGGTAACCATATTTATTGTTTTAACTCTTCCGGTGTTGTCGCCGTTAAAAATTCAGAAATTACTCAAAAAGATGTCGACCGAGTTCTTGAAGCAGCTAAGGCCGTGCTTATCCCAAGTGATAGAGAAGTCCTTCATGTTATTCCACAAGAGTTTAGAGTAGATAGCACCAAAGGTGTAAAAAATCCTATTGGCATGTGTGGTTCAAGACTTGAGGCACACGTACATGTTGTTACAGGAAAGACATCACTTATCCAAAATATTTTAAAATGCGTTGAAGCTTCAGGTATTAAACCTAACGATATTATTCTCCAACCCATTGCAAGTTCAAGATCAGTTCTAACTGCAGAAGAAAAAGATTTAGGTGTTGTCCTCATTGATATTGGTGGGGGAACAACTGATATTGCTGTGTGGAAGGGAGGAAGTCTTATTCACTCTCAGATTGTCCCGGTGGGTGGTAATCATTTCACCAACGATCTAGCTGTGGCCCTAAAAATTCCTCATAACGAAGCAGAGCGCGTGAAGATCAATCACGGCAGTGTTTTAGCTGAGAAATTAAATCAGTCGGCACATATTACCGTACATGGACTGTCTGGCACCAAAGCGCGAGAAGTGCAACTAGGCGAAGTTGCGAAGGTTTTGGGGGCAAGAGCAGAAGAATTATTTGTGATTGTAAAAAATATCGTCAAAGACAAAAACTTATCGGATTTAGTGACTGGTGGGTATATAATTACTGGCGGAGGGGCGCTGATCAAAGATCTAGCGGAGCTCGGAGAGTACATTCTAGAAAAGCCAACCAAGGTTGGTTATCCAAGACCGTTTGGCGGAATGACAACAATAATGCAAAATCCTAAGTTCTCCACAGTGTTAGGTTTATTGCTGGAATCTAGCCCTGAGAATATGGGTAAAACTTATAAAAAGAAGAACAACAAATCTGCTTCAGAGGCTTTGGAGTCAGGTGACATTTTTGGCAGGTTCAGCGACTCGCTAAGAAATGTTTTTAAGGAAATTTTTTAATTCGGAGGATAATATGTTTGAAATTGCGAATGAGAATGAATCGAATTCAGGTGCAAAGATTAAGGTAATTGGTGTCGGTGGCGGTGGATGTAACGCTGTTAATACCATGATCAAATCAGGTTTAACTGGTGTTGAGTTTATTGTAGCGAATACAGATTCTCAAGCGCTTGCAGCAAACCTGGCTCCCACTAAAATTCAACTTGGAAATGATATCACGAAAGGTCTAGGGGCTGGAGCAAATCCAGAAGTTGGTCGAAAAGCAGCTCTCGATGACTACGAAAAATTATCAGAATATATAGATGGATCAGATATGGTTTTTGTTACTGCCGGTATGGGTGGGGGAACAGGAACTGGAGCTGCACCGGTCATCGCAAAACTTGCGAAAGAGCTCGGAGCACTTACTGTTGGTGTTGTAACTAAGCCTTTTATCTTTGAAGGTAAAAAGAGAATGAAGCAAGCTGATCTTGGAATTCAAACTCTTGAAGAATGTGTCGATTCACTTATTACAATTCCTAATCAAAGACTTCTTCAAATCGCTGGTGAATCATTATCACTTGTTGAAACATTTAAAAAAGCGGATGAAGTTCTTCTTCATGCGGTTCAAGGTATATCAGACCTCATCAATAACACTGGTTTTATCAATGCTGACTTTGCAGATGTAAGTACAGTTATGGCCAACAAAGGTCTCTCACTTATGGGAACTGGTATTGCAACTGGAAGTGATAGAGCGGTTAAAGCTGCAACTGAAGCTATTAGTTCACCACTGCTTGAAGACGTAACAGTAGATGGCGCAACTGGAATTATTGTTAATATCACTGGTAACAATTCACTCTCAATGCATGAAACGAATGAAGCCATGACTCTTATCATGGAAGCTGCGGATGAAGATGCTGAAATCATCTTTGGAACTGTTGTTGATGAAGAGATGGGTGACGAAGTTAAGGTCACAGTTATTGCAACTGGCCTTGGTGGAGCAACTCGTAGAGTTTCTGTGAACACTTACCAAGCACCTGTGGCACAAGCCCCAATGCAAGAACAAACAATGAACACGGCTCCTGAGAGAATGCCAGAACCAGCACCAGCTCCAAGAGTTGAGGCAACGCCTGCTGCTCCAGAAATAGATAGAACAGTTGATCGTCCTCAAACTTTCACTGCTCCATCATACGCTGAACAAAAAGCACAAACAGCAGACTTTAGATATGAAGAGCAAGATGCGGCTGATTCAGCAGAAACAATTTCTGGGAACACAAACGCACTTGATAGCTTCCTCGAGAGCACAAGAGTGGATAACGTAAATGAAGCGGCTATTGAGCGTGAAGAAATTAGAGTTGAAGAAACTCCAGCTGGTGAGCGTACAGCTTTATCTAGCAATATCCGTGAAGCTGCATCACAATTTTACAAAGAGCCAACTTTTACTCATGAGAAATCAGAGGAAGAAGAAACAACTCAAAAATCTTCAAAAGCCAAATCAATTGCTGAAAAGCTTGGTTTTATGAATTTTGATGATGATGAATTTGATACTCCATCTTATCTTAGAAAAGAAGATGGTCCATCCAATAGAGCATAATTAATAAGTTATATGCTAATTAAGCCTCTCAGTTGAGAGGCTTTTTTATTTTAAACAACTTCGAATAAGTCACAATCGTCACCCCTTCCACTTCATACTTAGATTCAATATAGCTTGGAATATTTTGTTTTTTGAGATCATCCTTCATGTCTTGCAAAAGTGTGGCTTCGGCGTTGTCATCAGCTGTGACTTGAATTTCTTTGACCATTTCCCACTCAGCATTTTTATAAATCTCATAATCTTTAAGACAGAAAAATTTCTCATCAGCTTCTTTAAGTTCTGCTTCTGAGAACACTTCATCACAAATAGTGCATGAGCCTTGTATCGCTACAGTCTGCTTGTCTCTGAATTTAATCCAGATAAAGATGAGAGGAATGGTGATGAGGCATAATACGAAAATAGTCATAGCAGGTGCACATAAGTTTGAGGTTTATATCCAAGCAAGGCCTTATAAAAATTTCGCACTTTGATCCGAATCTGTTCTTGCTTGTAATCATAGTCGCGTTTTTTAAGTTCATTAAAAGCAAGGTAATGAACATGATCTTTAAGTTTAAGGTTTTGTTGGTCCGCCAAGATAGGAAGTCCAGCGTGGGTGATCTCTACTTTTTGCTCTTTCTGGTTAATGGAAATCATCACCACCCCATTGCAGGCCATCTTTCGACGTTCGCTTATTTTTTCGCGCTCAATGACATGTCCATCACCGTGAATCAGAAGAGGCTCTTTTTGACCAATTCCTATGAACTTTTCTTGAAGAGTGCTGAAGTCAAGTCCCTGAAAGTTCTCTAGGTATAGGGTTTGAACATGAGGATAATATTTATTGATAAACTCAATATGCTTTCTTAAAAAATACGTTTCCCCGTGAATGGGGATATAGTGAGTGGGTTTTGCCACATCGATGAGTTGTTTTAGATCTTCTTGTCCCGGATGTCCAGAAGCATGAATCAGAAGATCTCGATTGGTAATCATCTCTGCATTGAGTTCAGCGATTCTATTATAGAGTTGATAGATTTTTTTCTCATTACCAGGGATAGGTTTTGAGCTAAAGACAAAAAGATCATCTTCATCGATATGGATATTTTTTTGATCCCCATTGAGTATTCTTCGAAGCGCCCCTAGGTGTTCTCCTTGGGAACCAGTCACTACACAAATGAGATTGGAGTCTTGATAATTATCAACGGCATCAAAGTCTTTGACTGGATAGTCTGCAAGATTAATGAGATCAGAATCTTGTGCTGCTTGCAGATAGCGATTCACACTTCTTCCAATGGTGGTGATTTTCTTTTTATGTTTTTTGGCCAGCTCAAAAATATTTTTCACTCGGTAAATATTAGAAGAAAAAAGAGTGATAAAAGTTCTTTTGTTTTTTGAAAATATATATTCAAAATCAGCGAGCAGGTCACTCTCACTCGCAGTTTTATTTTCATTGAGAATATTTGTGCTATCGAGCAAGCAAATTCTTTTTTGGGCCGTAGTAAAAAGGTCTTTCACTTTTTGAGTGTCAAAAGGCTTTTCAAAGCTAGGGTTCAGATCAAATTTAAAATCACTTATAAAAAGTACTGACTGATCAAGGCTCGTATCCTTAAGTATGACTCCATAGGTATCGGGGATTGAATGAGTGACATGTAAGGGGTGAAGTTCAATTTGATCATAGGTAAAGTGATCAGATTCATCATAGACCTTTATTTTGCAGGGAAGTTTTTTGGGTTCTAGTTTGAGTCTGATTAAATTTGCCGCAAATTCAGGTGCGATGATCTGAGTTTTGGGGAACTTTTCAATAAAGTGGGCCACTGCTCCAATATGATCTTCATGCCCATGAGTAATGAAGAGGGTCGCTTCTTTGTCTTCTTTAATTTCTGCCAGATCAACGATCAGATAATTGATGTCAAAAAAATCATCATAAGGAAAAAGAATGCCGTAATCTAAATAGACCCGATGATTTTCTGTTTCGACCAGGGTAAAATTGGAGCCAATCTCTCCGACGCCTCCCATGGGTATGATACGAAATATGTCTTTGCTCATTATAAAAAATCTCTCAATCTGGAAGCTAATATTTCACTGGCCACATCTGTTTCTTCACCTACAGTAAAATCCGCGAATTGCTTTTGAGGGTCCAAGTATTTTAGGTACATGGGCCTAACTGTTTCATAGTATTGATTTATGACTGATTCAAGGGATCTTCCCCGCTCATTAACATCTCTATGCAGTCTTCTCGTAAATCTGATATCTGAATCCACGTGCAGAAAACATTTTATATCTAACAGCTCGCGAATACTTTTATCAAAGAGAGCAAAAATCCCTTCAAATAAAACGATGGTGGTGGGTTGGATCTGAGTAAATTCTGATTTTCTTGAATTGGTTTTAAAATCATAAACCGGGCAATTGACTGGCTTGCCGGCTTTGAGGTCTGCTATATGCTCATTGAGAAGTTCCCAGTCAAACGCTCCGGGATGGTCGAAGTTGGGATTTCCCTTTTTCGTTCTCAGTTCTGCGGGTTGCTCGTGGAGATAATAACTATCCATGGATAAAATTTGAGAGTGAGTATCATCAAGTTGTCTTTGAACTTTCTTTGCAAAAGTGGTTTTTCCAGACCCACTACCTCCCGCAATTCCAACAATATACATGCTCTCTCTCCTGTTTTTACATAACTACCATACCAAGTTTGAAATGGACACTTTTTATGCACTGAGCATAGGGTGCCTTTTCCAGTAAAATTTTTAGGATTTTCAAAAGCTTATAGGCATTTTTGATTCACTCATATAGGTTAGCGGTATGGACCAATATTTTATCGTCTCAGTAGATATGGGAGAACTTCCCGAAGAAGAAATTAATGCATACGCACGAGAACAATACCAATGTCAGGGAATCGAAGAGTTTTCCTTGGATGAGGCAACTGTTGATCAGATTTTAGGTGAGAGATCTTACTCTGGGGCGGACATTCCTGTAGAAGTCATTCAAGAAGTAGAGGCTACAACCAAGGGCAATAATGCGATTAATAAGTATTATTTCTCGGAACAAAATATGGCCTGTGACTTTTCAGATTTTCTTAATAAGAGATTTAATATTAAGCCTCAGTTGGATACCTTAGAAGAAAAAGATTGGAATGAAGAGTGGAGAAAAAACTTTCAGCGTATTGTCATCAGTGAAAGCTTGGAGGTGGTTCCCTCATGGGAGCGAGACGAAAATAAGAAAACTCAAAAAGAATTGTATATCTATCCTGGTCAGGGATTCGGAACAGGAAATCACGAAACAACTTATTTATGTTTAAAGCTCTATAGCGAATGTGTAGAAAAAGGAGCCGGCTTTACCAATTGTCTTGATTTTGGATGTGGCTCAGGGATCCTTGGTCTAGCTTACGCTAGAGACTTCACAGGTCATGTTGATATGTATGATATCGATCAAGCAGCGTTGGACAATTGTCAGCAAAATATCGAGATCAATACTTTAAAATCAGATAAAATAAATTTACTTCTTCCTGATCAGAGAAAGGTTATTGAGTGGCAAACTTACTCACTCATTTTTGCCAATATTCTGCAAAATGTATTATTGCTAGAGAAAGAATATTTAACTTCGCATCTGGCCTCGGATGGTTTTTTAATCCTATCAGGTCTATTGAACGGGCAAGAGCAGCTCGTGATTGAAGAATATCAAAAAGCTAACCCTCATTTACAGCTTGTCGCAATTGAGAGAAAGGGAGACTGGGTGGCAGTCTTGATGCAGCTGCAATGAGAGCAATCTATTTGCCAGAGATTTTTACATTAAAGTCTGTTCAGCTTGATGAAGAAAAATGTCATCATTTTAAAAATGTTCTCAAGGTTAAAGATGGCGAAGAAATTTTACTTTTAGATGGGAGAGGTTTGAGAGCTCAAGGAGCATTAGTTTTTGTAGGTAAAAAGAAACTGAGAATTGATTTATCTGGTGAAGTCACTCAAGGCATACCTCCTGAAGACATAACGGTGGTAGTTGGACAAACAAAAAAAGATGCACAAGATCTTGTTATCAAAAACCTATGTGAATTAGGAGTTACCAAAATAATCATCACTCACAGCCAATTTGCTCAAAGGTATAAAATCAATAAAGAGCGAGTTAAAAAACAACTTATATCGGCGCTCGAGCAATCCAATAATTTATTTCTCCCGGATTTTGAGATGAAAAAATTAGATGAAATTGATTGGGACAGTTTCACTCACACTTATATTCTGAGTACTGAAGAGAAAAGTCATTCTCCTATTCCTCCGCTCACTGCTGGATGTGCAATCGTGGTGGGTCCTGAAGGTGGATTTGGAGCAGAAGATTACCAGATCTTTAAGGCCATGACTCATGCAAGTTTTCTAAATATTAAGTCTCCCATTTTGCGGACACCTAATGCGGTAAGTTGTGCAGTGGGTTATCTGTGGGGTGTAAGAGATGCTTAGTATATTGATCTCTAAAGCAGTTTGTGAGATTCTTGAGTCAGGAGAGACATTATGATGGATAAAAAAGATATTGAAGATTTAATGGAAGAATTCAATGTTAAGCCAATGACAAAAGGCTTGGGTTTTCATCACTCCCTAGGTTCCAAAAAAGAAGTGAAGTCTGATCTAGAGCTACATAAAAAATCACTTCAACATGATTTAGAAAAAAGATCAAAAAGTTTAAAAAAGAGAACAGAAACAAAACCTGTTCATATGGGTGAGTTGGCTGCTTTTTATGAAACTCAAGATAAAAAAACGATTCAAGAGCTACCCGAATTAATTGCTAAAGAAGATATCGTAAAAACATATGATGCTGGGATCGGCCGTCGTTTTGTGGCATGGAGTATAGATGTCGTCCTTTTATTAGTGATGTTGTCAGCTACCATCTTGGGGGTTTTATTATTCTCTGAAATCAGTCTTGAGAGTTTTTCCGCATTCATTATTGCAGATGACCTTTTCATTAGTTTTGGTGCTATGTATTTCTTATTTTATTTATTTTATTTCGCTATGCTTGATCGTACTGAACATTCAAGTTTTGGAAAAAAACTGCTGGGAATAAGAGTTGATGGTGCTTATGGCAATATCGATTATATTACAACTTTCGCTAGAACCAGTCTGAGTTTATTTTCTGTTCTCACCCTTGGTTTATTCACCCTCCTCTCGTTACACGATAGCTTCACTGGGACTAAAGTCTTACTTAGAGATGAGTAGTCCTGAGTTAGAAAAATTTCTCAATGAAAATAAAGATAAAACAATCGTTTTTACCAACGGCTGCTTTGATATTCTTCATCGGGGTCATGTGGCTTATTTAAATGAAGCGAGATCGCTCGGAGATGCTCTTATTGTTGGATTAAATAGTGACGCCAGCGTGAAGCGTCTCAAGGGTGAGTCAAGGCCTATCAATAGTGAGCTGGATCGAAAATTTGTGTTAGAAAATTTAAAAGCCGTGAGCTTTGTTGAGATCTTCGAAGAGGATACACCTTATAACCTGATACAGAAGGTCTCTCCCCAGTGTCTTGTAAAAGGCGGAGACTGGAAACCTGAGCAAATAGTAGGTTCTGATTTAGTTCTCGCCAGCGGAGGCCGCGTTCTTTCCTTGAATTTCGTAGATGGTTACTCCACAACCAAAATTATTGAGAAGAGCGGAAATAGCTAATATCTTTAAATTAATCTCCAATTATTAATATTATTTTGAACTCTATGTTGTTGAAATTATGGCGAATTGACTTTTTTTGTCAAGAATTGTGCCAGAAAGCCTAAATTAATTCCCGACTGTTTCGATAAGCCTTTTGTCTGATGGAAATACTAAATTATTTCGATCATTAACGTAAGCTTAAAGAATAATCTTACAAAGGAGAACAACATGGGCTTAAGAATTAAAACAAACGTACCTTCAGTAGCGGTACAAAAAGAACTGAGTAAAGTATCAAACAGAGCGGATGAGAGTTTTGCAAAATTATCATCTGGTAAAAGAATCACAAAGTCAGCTGACGATGCAGCCGGACTTGGGATTGCAAAGAAAATGGAAGCTGAAGTAAGAGGTTACAGAATGGCAAAAAGAAATGCTAGTGCTGGTATCTCTATGGTTCAGGTAGCAGAAGGTGGTTTAGATGAATCTTCCAACATCTTAACGAGAATGAGAGAGCTTTCTATTCAAGCTGCATCTGACACAGTCGGTGAGCGTGAAAGAGGTTATCTTAACCTTGAGTATGAACAACTTGTTGAAGAAGTTGATCGTATCTCTAAAACAACAACATTTTCAGGGTCACCACTACTCACTGGTGAAAATGAAAACGGAACAATGGATTTTCATGTTGGTGCCTACGCAGGAGAAGATAATAAAATTTCTTTCGATGCAAACTTCACTAACGCCACGGCTGAAAACTTAGGTGTCTCGGGTACGAGTATTACTAATAAAGAAAGTGCAGCTGAAAATCTAGCAAAAATTGATGAAGCAATCGATCAAGTAGCAGGATTTCGTGCCAACTTTGGTGCCATCCAATCAAGACTACAATCAACTATATCTAACTTAGATACCGCAGCAGTAAACACTGATGCAGCAAGAAGTGGAATTGAAGACGTAGACGTCGCCGAAGAATCTGCAAAACTTGCTTCTGTAAATGTGATGAAAAATGCAGGTATCTCAGCATTAGCTCAAGCAAACAATATTCCAAATAGTGCACTAAGACTAATTGGATAATTAAGTTTTCAGGTAAGTAGAGAGGTGGGGGAGAGATCCCCCCTTATATAAAGATCAATATATCTTATATATTGGGTCTAACTTAAGCCCCGCCTCTCTAGATTCATGAAGAAATTAGAGAGGCATTTTATATCTCACGAGAGATGTGAAACAGTGGTAAGATTTTAAAAAGAGATAACAATGAGTCAAATCGGAAGTAATAAATTGAAAAAAAATTACAACGACTGGGCGATTACAAGTCTCTTGGAAAATGCGAAAAGCAATGAAAAATCTATCATGGGCTGGAAAGTGGTCGCGGGACAAAAAGTCGTCGTTGAAGTCATTTTCCATATTATTAGAAAGTTTAGAAAAGAAATTGTAGTGCGAGCGATAGGACCTCAAGCGAAAGCGCAACTGGCAGATTTGTCCGTTGGAGCTGAAAATCTAAACTTCTACTTGCCTGAAGACTTAGTCTTGTTTCAATCACAAGTAAAAAAGATTGATATGAATGGAGATATTACCATCTCGATTCCCGATATGATTGCACAAGTAGATAGAAGAAAATATTTAAGACTTTTTGTTGAAGAAGGAATCAAGGCATCTGTAAGTTTTCAAAAAGAAAACCATGGACTTAAGCTTGGCTCTCAACTCTTTGAAAAAAAATGTTTTGATCTTAGTGCCGGAGGTTTATCTTTTATTATCTCGAAGTCTGAAAGTAAGTTTTTTCAGCTTGGAGATCAAATCAGTAAACTTAAAGTTCTACTAGATAAAGATGAAATCTACATCAATTGTCAGGTGATCAATATCTTTGAAGTTGAACCATCACCCAGCAATGGACTTAATTACAAAGGCTTAAAAGTAAGCTTGAGGTATTTAGATCTCTCAAATCAAGCGCAAAAGAAGCTAGACCACTTCGTGTTTAACTATGTTCAAATTGAGGATGCTTCTTAATTAACTTCTGAAAAATACTCTGCTAAACTATCTTTATGCAAGTAAGTTTTTTTTCAGATCTACATATCAAATTCCCAGGAGACGAAGCTTCAAATCTCGTCGAAAATCTATTTAATAACCCCTATTTTTTAAAAAGTTCCCATGTCATTTTTTTAGGTGATATTTTTGATATTCTCATTGGTGAACATGATCAATATTTTGACCGTTACGACGTTTTCTTTAAGGGTATATTAAATTTACTCGAAAGAGGAATTAAAGTGACTTACTTAGAGGGGAATCACGATTTTCACGTTAAAAATTCGATGGAGAGCTTTTTTAGAAAGAACTCTCATCACTCTCATCTTTTTGAATATAAAAAAGAGGGCTTTTATTTAGAGATCTCAGGAAAGAATTATTACGTCTGTCATGGTGATGAGGTGGATTATACTAACGAAGCTTTTAAACGCTGGAAAAATATCTATACTTCTAGGCCCTTTCAAATCTTAGTGAATAATATTGTTCCTTATAAAATGATTAAATTGATAGGGGATAGAGCTTCTCAAAACTCCAAATCCAGGGGAAGTAAAACTTTTGATTATTCTCATGCCAAGCAAAAATACCGAGAGGGTGCAAAACAACTCATTCAAGAAAAAAATGTCCAAGGGGTCATTTGCGGTCATACTCATATTCAAGAGAATCATGTTTATTCAGATGGAGCTGTTTATTTGAACTCTGGATTTCCGCTGAAAGATAAAAACTTTCTGATTGTCGCTGAAACCAGTCGCTTTGAATCCATCTAAATACTTCGTCTTCCATGGATAAATTTTTCTTTGAGGGTGTGAAAATAAGTACGGTCAGGATTTTTAATCATGGTGACAGACTTTTTACTATACTTTCGAATCACGATTTTATCATGATAATGGAGTGGTATATCGACTTGCCCGTCTAATGTCACATGAACGGTATTCGTTTTTTCCATCACACTAATTTCAACTTCAACACTATCAGGGAGAACCATTGGCCTATGGGTAAGACTATGGGGACAAACTGGGGTGATGATCAGAGCTTTAACATCTGGGTGAACAATAGGGCCTCCCGCCGCAAGTGAGTAGGCAGTAGAGCCATAAGTTGAACTAATGATGAGCCCATCCCCTGCAAGGTTAAAAGCATGCTCACCATCCACGTCGACCTCTAGGGTAAACATCCGTGCAATTTCATTTTTAGAAATGACTGCATCATTAAAAAAGACTTCTTTAGTGCTTGTTCCATCTTTATGTTTAACTTCTATTTGAAAAAGCTTCTTATTGAAACTTTCATACTTTCCTAGAAGAATGGTGTTGAGTTTTTCATAAAATTCAACCTTGCTAAATTCTGTAATAAAACCAAGCCGACCTAAGTTGATGCCGAAAACAGGAACTTTATTGGGAGCGTTCCGGGCCACGCCCAGTAGGGTTCCATCTCCTCCTAATGAAATAATAAGATCTGAATTTTTAAAAAAAGAATCTTCTTCTTCTAGAGCAATAAGTTTAAAAGTTTTCTCAGAGAGATGTTTTTGAAGTCGTGATTCTTCATGTTTTTGGAAGACGATTGTTTTATTTCTTCTCGAAAGCCAACGAATGAGATTCGTGAGAAAGTTATGTATATCATCAATTTTAGAAGGTTTAATTACAATACCAATTTTTTTCATTTTAGCTCGCTATAATTGTATCTATGATGTGGTTTATATCATTAAAAGGCTTATTAATAATGCGACAGTTATACTCTTTGGCTTTAGATTGAACAGATTCTGAGGAATAAGCCGTGATAATGGTGAAGAGAGAAGAGATCTCGTCTAAAGTGTATTTTTTCTTACTGGCTTCAAGGATATCAAAACCAGTAATGTCCTGAAGCATAAGATCGCAAATGATTTTATCATAGGTATTATTTAGGATGAGATCAATGGCTTCGATTCCATGAGAGGTCGCTTCTACTTCCATTCCTTTGCGTTCAAGTATTTTTTTAAGGGATTTCTGAATGAGTAATTCATCTTCAACAATAAGAAACTTCATAGCGGTAACTCCAATTCAAAACATGCTCCTCTCTCACTCGCCTCACATTTAAGTTTTCCCCCCAGCTTTTGAGCTAATCTGGAAGAAATAGATAGCCCCAATCCCGTTCCATCATCTTTGGTAGTGCAAAAGGGTTCAAAGATATCGTTGATGATATCTTTTGGAATTCCTGGCCCGTTATCTTGAACAGCAATGATAAGTTTATTGCTTTTTTCAAAAATAGAAACGATGATCTCCGGCTGGTGAACATTTTTTTCTTTAAGTGCTTGAGTGCTGTTAATAACTAAATTGAATAATATTTGAGCGATCCAAGTGGGACTTGATATAAGGGGGCGGTCTGAGCTTCTTTGTATGTCTATTTTCTTTTTTATATCTCGACTCTCACTTTTAGTCAGCGTAAAAATTTCATTGATGAGATTTTCAATATCTATTTTTTCAAGCTGCTCTTTTTTATTATACAGTCCGGAAAAATTGCTAATAATCTTTTGGGAGCGAATGATATTGAGATGAATTTGTTCTAAAAACATCCTTTCATCCTCAGATAGATTTTCGTCATCTTTGAGAAGATCGCTTGTCAGTTGTAAACCGAACAAGGGGTTACTTAGTTCATGTTTAAGAGTATTAAGCAGTTCACCTAAAAGATTCATTCGGTCTTGTTGGTGGATATCAGCAATATTGAGAAACTGATGAGAAATATCATCATGAATATTTTGAATATTGATTAACTGCTTTATCTGATTGGCTTCATCTGTATTGATGTATTGGTCTTGAAAAACACTTTTACTTTTAAGCGCCCCTAAATTCTTAAAAATTTTAATATAATCGGCTACATTCTCTTGTAGATATTCAACAGCAAGAACGATTTCAAAATAGGATTTTATCAGGTCGCTATGATGAGTAAAGAAGTCTATGTCTTGCTGGGTTTGGGGCAAAAAATTATCGTGTGAAAAGATAAGTATAAGGTTATCGTTTTTGAGGGAGAAATTAAGAGCGATACAAGTCCCTAAGATATCAAACTCACTTCCCTTCAGAGTCTCTTGTCCAAAAGAATGATTTTTGGATTTTTTGATGGAATTAAATAAATGAGTAAAGGTGTCAAAGTTCATTTCAAGTTTTGATGTGGTGTTTTTATTCACGACACAAGCTTTGACTCTCGAGCTAGCTTTTCTATGAATGAAATAATAAATGCTTTGAAAATGTGAGATAGGTTTTGTTTCAAGCAGTCCGTAGACAAAACTATTAAGATGCTGAGAGTTTTTAAGATTAGAGTTGAGCTGACTGATAAATTTATGACCGGGAAGGTATTTATCCAGCTGGTGGCTCATATTCTTATTGAGGTGGTTGGCACCTAAATTCAGGTGAGTTAACAGCTCTATAGCTTTGTTTAAAGTATAGAGAAAACTTTCTTCCCGACACTCAAGAGTTTCAACTTTTGAATGGGTAAATTCTAAGGTAATACTCAAGTTGTTTTGGATGCAGATAATATCCGGCTGATGAAAATCGATCACCGCTGCCGGGTGAAGTTGCTCATCATTTATATAAGAAGATAACTTTTGATCTAATTTTAGACGGACGCTTCCAGATTTAATTTTAAACTCGGTATGATCAGTATTTTCCACTGTTTAAGGTTATCTACCAGCTCATACTCTAGCAAGTCTGAAAGCATAATCTGATCATTGCTGCTTTGCGCATTTCTAGCGGCTCTCATAATACTTAAAAGATGTATTTGCAGTGTTTTAAATTTCAAGAGTTGCTCTTGTTTATTAAAGGAGAGGTGAAGAAACCGAGTGGCTTTGATCACAATATTAAGACTCGAAAGAATTTTAGAAACGTTTTCCTGGAGAAGTTGTTCTTCTTCATTCAGCTTTTCAAGCTTGAGAATGATAAGGTCCACAAGCTTGTTTACTTCTTCAATTGCTGTTGAAGATAATTCATTTTCAATTGTTGTCATTTCTAGACTTCCTTGTCCATGGTCGGTTTTTGCGCAATATAAGGGGCAATGGCTTTATCAATAAATTCTAGCATAACTGCAGATAAATTGGCGCCGTCATAAAAAGTGACCAAATTATCCTTACAAATGGCATGGATATTTTCCCCAACTACATTAGCTTTGTGAGTGTAGACATAATCAATAATTCCAGAAAGCAGCGGGTAAGACTTCCTGGTGATACTTGCCATTTGGTCTAGCTCTGTGATTTTCGAAATGAAGCCATTGATGGTATTAATATTTGGTTCAGGTTGTTCACACTCTGTGATGATCTTGTTAGAAAACTTAACTCCGAAATTGTAAATTTCAATTAAGTACTGTGCCCCATCTCGGTAGTGGTTTAATTTAGCAGCAGTTTCTCTTGAAATTTCTGGAATGCTACAATTTAAATCATGGTCTCGTAGAAAACATTGAAAGACGACTTTATAAAAATCTTTAAAGACATTTTCAATATTTTTATAGTTTTGAGTGATAGGGAGGAGATCTAAACCATGTGAGTTGTAAATCGAACCATATATATCGACACTGTCCAATTGGAATGAATTGATATTGGTTTTTAGATATTTCTCCGTGATCTCCTGCCCCCCTAGAACCCCATGCGCAATTTGAGCAACAAGCTGGTGATTGATGCTACTGTGACAAGGTAGAGTTTCACAACGCTCAGTGGTTTTACAGGGATAACATCCGTTTCTAGGTACGATATTGATGACTTTATTACTATAAGCATTTGTCTCAAATGGCTTAACTGAGCCCAGGCTAAGCACAATCGAACTTGTAAGTGTCTCAGCAGCAAGGTGTGAAACAACAGAATCATGACCTATAAACAGCTCGGTGGTGAGAAGTAGCTCATAAGTCTTTGCTAAACTGGCATCTTGAGTTCTATTAAATATACGTTCAGTGTAGATGGAAAGTGCTGGAGACTCGATGATGCGTTTTGCTTCAGTTTGATCTTCTGTGCCACCCACAATATGAACTTCATGTTCAGGATGATCTTTAAGTAATTTATAAATAAGTTCTGACCATTTAGAGAACCCCCACCTTTTTTTCTTTTGAGAGGCAAATGGGTGTACCACGATATGCTTTTGACGAACATAACTAGCGTCATCATTTAATGTGTGAACATCCTGACAACCTAGAACAAAGCGGTAAAGATCAACCAGATTAAAAGGAGTGAGGTTATGGTCGAGTACATTCGAAAAGATATACTGACTCCAATTATCATTGATAGATATCTCAGCCGCTTCATTACGATAAGGGCCTAGTCTTAATTGGCAATTGATAAGTGAGTTAAGATAGCTCGCAGACTTGGTGTAAGAAAGATTTACGCAGACATCAAATTCATTTTTATTGAGGTCATAAACAAAATTGCCTAAAGTCACTTGAGCATCTTTGAGGCTTTTCTTTGCGAAAAAGTCTTTGGTATCAAACATGACGATATGATCGAAAACTGTTTCTAATAAAAAAGTTATTCCACCAGCAAATTTTTTTCTCGCAATCAAAGTCAGCTCAATATTGGGATTCTCTCCTCTAAACTGCCTCGCAGCTTGCATAGTTTGAACTAAATCACCAATGCGAGTGAGTTGTATAAGGGCAATTTTCAATGGTTTTTCGTTCATTCTCCTTCCTCCTCAATGAGTGAAGTGAGTAAAAGAACTTCCATATCTTTTGCATTAAGATTCGAATCATGTTCAAGTTTTTTTTGAATGTCGTTTAGAGCTTTGTGAATTTCTTCCTGAATATTCATAAAGTTCTCCTTCTAGTTTGTGAGTTCAGTTACTACGGGAGTACTTTTCTCACTTTGTTTTGCATCAGTTGTTAGCTCGGCTAGAATATTTACATAGAGCTGAATGTCTGATTTGAGTTTAAAGAGCAGTGACTCTATTTCTTTAAGATTTTCAACAGGATCAGTCGACGTGATATTTTCAACTCGTCCTTCAAACAATTTGACGAGTGAAGCTGCAGTGTGATTCTCGGCTGCGAATTGCATAACGTTATCTAAATCAGTTAAGAACCTGTTGAGTCCCGCCTGGCTATTCACTTCTTTGAGTGATTTGAGTGTGGCCAAAAGAGCTTTTGTTATTTGAGTCGCTTGGGTTCTCGCTTTTTCTACAAAGCTATTGATCTCTTCTTTTGGTAGCTGACTGTTGAGTTGCTCAATGAGTTTTGTATGTCTTGGATAACCTAAAATCTCAAAGTGCATAGCACGCTCGACATGATAAGAAATTTCATCGTGAAGATTTATTTCCCCTCTGATTTGAGAGTAGTATTGAGCGTAGTCATCACAAACTGAGAGATAGACTTGATTATTCGATTCGAGAACTTCGATAGGAAGTTCCGTTTCAAAGGCTTCATTGAGACAAAGGAGTATGTCGGAAGAAAGGTTTTCATTATTAACAGTATAGATAATATGATTCCCTTCAAAATAGGTACTCGGATTGGGTGAAGATAATTCTCTCTCTTTGATTTCAATCACTCGCACTTCTAAGCAATCGGCCATGACGAGTTGGTCGTTAGCCGTTGAAACTAAGATGTCTAAATTAGAGAGAACAGAGGATAAAGCGACAGAGTTTACGTTTATTGAAACTAGGCTATTGTTATATTCAGCATTTAAATTATTTACCATTTCTTTTTGGTAACCTTTACCACTGGTCAAGAGCACCACTTGGTAGTCAGCTGAATCAATAAGGGCTTCAATCGTTTGGTTTACCGTTTGTTCTGTTAAAGCGAGACCATCATAACCAACCTCTAGGTTGATCCCGACAATATATTTGGCTTGTTTGCCATTCATTGATCGTACTCTGTTGAAGTTTTGGTTTGAGACATATAGAAACTCAGGATTGATTTTGATCTTTTCACAGTCTTTATGAAAAGGAACGCCTGCAATATGGTTTCTAACAATAGGGAGTGCGATAGAAAATCTTTCAGATCTTGCAGTTACATAGTTCTGAAAAGTACTCCATTCATCTGAAGTTCTGGCCACTCCATTGTGATCTATAAATGTCCCTATTTTTGTTTCTGCAGATAAAGCTCCCATTAAATAAGAGCTCGCTTCATTATTTGAATAGTTTATAGCATGGGACCATTCTTTTTCCAGTACAGGGTAGAGGTCTTGGGAGAACTGATTAAGAGCATGAGCATCAGAGTAGAGGGGGTTGGCCACCAACTCTGTGATATCAGTTTGATTAAGAGTATAGATTTGCGAAACACCTACCAGCGTCTGGCAGATACTTAAGTTTTCATCATAGGTGAGCACTGAAACTTCACTGTGGGGGTTCTCTTTTTTATAAGCGGCAATGAGGTGACTTGAATCAAGTATTTCTTTAGTCGTGCCTAAATTAAGAATGAGGATATTATTCATATTTTACTTCCCTGTATTTGCGATATGTGAAAAAGCCATCATGAGAAAATCTTCTCGTCCATTCATACGTTTTTGTTTCTTGATGCTTTCTGCTGATTCATAAGATTGTTTATTGTTAAGATTAAAAAGGCTGCGAGTGAGATCAGAGATGGTGCTTTCGAAAACTTCCTCTGAATCCGATGACTTGAAAGTTAAAAACTTATTAAAAAGTTCATTGTAAATAGTGTAGCTCTGATCATGCTTGAGAACACAAGGTTTGGTTCTTAAAAAATCGACAAAGTTTTTATCGGTATATAATTTTTCAACTGTGTCGAGGTAGACAATTTTTATCTCTGAGCTTTGCGAAACTTTTTGTGCCACATACTCACTGATAATTTCTTTATTAGGCTCGAGCACGACAATATTAAATTCGGTGTGATTCTTTTTTACAAATTCAAGAATAGCGTCGATATGATAACCAAAACCAAGACCTAAAATGAGATAAGTCTGCTTTCTTTTAAGTTGGTTTTCATTTTTCTCTACATACTGTTCCGCCTCTTTTTGGGGATTGTATATAGAGTGCAAATAAGTCCCATCAATCTTGGGAACCAAAGCACCATTTCTGGCTTCTTCCATTACATAACTTGAAGTTGTATCATCCATAATCACTCTCTTCGAATTTAATATTTTTATTTAGTATTATTGAGATTGTATCCTTTAAAATTCTCTTTGTTTTTAAACGTTTTTGCAATTTCAAACTGGGTTTTAGACTTCTCATGTTCAAGGCAGGCCATCATGATTTCATCAACAGAATTGATCTTGTTAATTACTTGATTTACTTGGTTATTAAATTGCTCTGCCAACTCTTTATTATGGTCAGGATTTTTTTGGTGGAGTGCTAGTTGCTGGCTTAAACTATCTATAATATTAATAGCTCTTTTTCTGTTTTCTAAAGTATTGTTAAGTTTATCAAATTCACCATTCTGAGCTTCTTTGAGGGCGTTAATAGTGAGCTGATAAGCTTTTTCTAAAAATTCGATTAAGTTATTTTGTGTTTCAATCATTTCTGTATCTCCGGGCTTTGGTTCTTCATCGATTTTATGGCCTGGGCCCATCCATCATAAAGAGTTTTTAGTACTGATAGACAACCTTCTAGTGGTTCCTTGTCAATTTTCAAATTGGCTTGGCTTGATGAGTAGAGGATGTAGTCATACAAAGCAGACAGTTCTCTTGCCACATCTCCTCCGACTTCGAAGTCAAGACTGTTATTAAGTTCAATAACAATGTCTTGTAGCTTTCCAATGCTCTCACCTTTTTTTGCAATTTCATTGTTATCAATGGCTTCAATTGCTTTTTTACAGCTTTTGATTGCAGATTGATAAAGCATAAGTAAGATCTGCTCTTTGCTTGCAGTCTTAACTGATGTTTGTTTGTAGGCTCCTAATCCGTAGCTCATTTTTTACTCCTTAACCAAGTGCTGGAGCGGCTCCACCGCCACCAAATCCAGCAAGTCCATTACCTTGTGATCTTATTTTTGACATCGTTTCTTCAAGCCTTGCAAATTTTTGCTTGAGAAACTCTTCTTTTTTATCAATTTGTTTTTGCTTATTTTCAATTCTTCTATCAATCATTCTAATTTGAGAATCAAGACCTTCTTTTCTGGTAGATAAAATACCATCCGGCCTTCTAAGAGAATGATTAACTAACTTATCCAGGTGATCTATAAATCCATCAACCTTTCCGCCTTCAAGGGTGTAGCGACCGTTTACCACTTGAGAGACCAATTTAACGTTATCATCGAGAGCGGCTTGAAATTTGTCTTTATCAAGTTTGACTGTCCCATCTCTTTGGAAAGTTAGACCCAAATCACCAATTCTTTTGCTTCCAAACTCTGTTTCAATGCCCGCAAATATAGTCGCTCGCAATCGACTCTCAAGAGTTTGTAGGGTGATATCCCCACCAAGGGTACGTGATGTATCCGTGGTCTCATCCATTTGGTTTTGTTCTTTGATAAAGCCAATGACATTATTTATATTGGCAACGAGTTCATCAATCTTGTCAGCCATTTTGGCGGTGTCTTCTTTGATTTCAAGGGTCATCTCATCACCAGGCTTAGCTTTTTTTAAATCGAGGGTGACACCATTTATAAGCTCAGTTGATTGGTTGGCAGGTAACTCTATTTCGAAACCATCGAGTTTTATTTTAGCGTCTTTAGCTTCTCTCTCTGCATCAAACCAAATATCAACTTCACCGTCCACAAGATAGAGGTTGGGAAAACTTGCTTTTTGATTATCACCTGTTTCGCCGAGGGAAATAAGGAGCTTCCAAGGTTCGTCACTTCCATCACCTGAATTAACTACGTTGGCAGTCATACCATTATCAGTGTCACCATTGATGAGCTTGGCAATTCCACTTAAAGTCGCGCTGTCTTCATCGATATAAATTTCCTTGGTGGTTCCATCTGGGAGCTCGTATTGAAGGTACCCAACACCGACATAGGTTTTATCTTTGTCTTCAACTCCATTAGAAATAGCGGATGATTTTTGAGCTAATTCGAGAACTTCAATTTGATAGGTTCCTGGAGAGACCATATTTTTGTCTACCGTGGCGGCTATTCCGTCGCCACTTATGTTGACAGAGAATTCTTTAAAGGATTTGTCACTTTTGTTGGCATAGATAGAACCGCGCAAGTCTTCTACGCGTTTCATGAGATCTGTTAAGAGACCTTTTTTGGAATTGATTTTTTCCTTACGGACTTCCATTTTTTTTAACGGAATTTTTTCCGCTTCAACAATTTGTTGAACAATGTCCTTAGGCAGGCCAGTATTAATGGAACCAAAAGCTATACCCAATTCATCCTCCTGATGATTATCCATGCGCCTTCTGCGCGCTAGGGGCACCATAAATAGGATATCACACTAGGAACTTGATGCAATAGGGTAGAATATAAGATACAATCGGGCTAAACATAAAAAAAGGCCCTGGGTAGGGGCCTTAGGATTAGGATGAATTAGGGTTAGGTAAGAGTTGTGTGATAACTCTTACTAAACTTCTCGGGTATTATGGAAAAAGCTTTAGTAAAAAAGTCGGATTATTTAAAACTAAAATACAAATTCTTTATAAATCGAGTACTTATATACGTTCTCTTCTTTTTGCTGCCTCTCATTCTAGAAAAAGTGGTAGAGTTTGACTTTTTTGCTCAAGCAAGTCTGATGGTGGTGTATATCATTTTTATTTTTAGTCAGTGGTATTTGCTGGGAAGAGAGCTTGATCACAGATTGAAAATCTATTACCGAGTAAATTCGTCCATAGAAAGAGTTGCCTATCGGGTCTTTACCGGCAGCATGACCATGCTCTTACTCTTTAATATTTTTTATTTAATTCCTGAGTCTATCTCTCAGTATTTATTCTGGGGATTTTTTGGAATCTTAGGAATATTTTATTCTTGGCCCACACGAGGAAAAATCATAGAAGATTCTATGACCAATCAATTTGGAGAATTAAAATTTCTCGACTCCTTTGAGAAAACAATTTTCTTATTACTCATTATGACTTTTTTTATTTCTGTTCCAGAACTTCCTATGTTCGAAAATATTGACGCCCTTAAATTATTTTTAGACCCCAGTGAGCATTTAAGTGGATTAATCTGGAACTTCATGGCGGTGCTTTATCTTCCTTTTAAGTCTTATCCAAAACTTTATAACTTGATTTGGAGTTTTCATTTTTATTTTGTTTGTATTGGATTATTTCTGGGTGCAACCTATGGATTTCTTCGCTATTTCTACTCTCGTAGGCTCTCGCTTCTAGGAGTCTTTGCCATTGTTTCTACTTGGTCATTTGCAAGAATTCTCTCTCATGATTATCTCAGTGCTATTACCACTACGATTAGTTTGCTTTGGGTTTGGAGTGTGATGTGGAGTCTTAAAAGTGGAAGTTATCGTTCTGGGGTTTTTACAGGATTAATAGTGGCTTATGCTACCATGATCAATATTCATAATTTCGTGCTAGCCCCTATAACCTTGGGGATGTTTTACTTTTACTTTCTCAAAAACCAAACATCTTGGTTTCGGGTTCAATGGGTAAAATATAATGTCTTGGGATTAAGTATTGCGATTCTCATTGTTTTAGCGCAATACCATCGCTTTTCACCTTTAAAATTAAGTCAGTTTGTCTTTTTCCTGGAGACTGTAAGTGATCTTATTTATCGTAAAGCTTTTTTTGTTTTGTCACCCCTTGGGTTAATACTGGTGGGCTTAATGATGAGTCGCAAGTTTCGTATGAAGTATAAAATTAATGGATTCGGTGATAATTTTTCTTTTTTACTGACTATGTTTCTATGGTGCTTAGTTGTTGGTCTTTTTGTGAACCCAGAGTTTATTAAAGGGTTTTCTTTTGTGTGGATTCTGGCTTTCTTCTCCTTGCTGCCTTTAGAATGGATCTTTCAGTCAATCAGTCGCCTGAGATCGAAACGAAACCTCATTTTTGCTTTGTATATTTTGGTATGTGTTCTTGATAGTCAGTTAGAAAATCGTCTAAGAATTGTGGCCAAGATGTTCTTGGATGATGAAGGCCTAAAATACCTCATTCAGTTCTAATCAACCTTACTTCGCATTTATTTATAAAATCTATTAGTTTCACTAATGTTAAGTGAGCTAAGTGTCTAAAATTTTATGATTATTGATAGACAAAATTTATAATCTTGTATTCTATCCAGAAATTTATTACAATTAAATTAAGATAATGGATACATGGCAAGGAGGTCATTATTCTAAAATCATCTCTATCTAACGCAATCTACCAAGAATTTCTTTCTAACTATCAAACCTGCAACACCGCTCATCAACATCTCACCAATTCCACCCCATTTGTTTACGTCGACCCTGATGGATCAGGTGCCATTAAACTGGTTACTGATGTAATTGATTCTCTTGGTGGTGAAAATGAGATATTCGCTCTCTCGGTAGCAAATGATGGCTTCATGGAGTTTTTAGCTTTTTACGACTAAAAGCATTAAAAGCCATTTTTTGGGGATAAGTAAAACTGTCAACTATTATTTGATCCTTAACAAATTTTGCATAGCTCAATTAATCATAAGTTTTTAAACTTAAATAGCTAATTTTCTGTAGCTTTTAAATGTAAACTTAATTTTAATTAACATTTATTAAATAAAAATCCTTGTGGAAAACTATTTTTATAATGTTAATTAAATTCCATTTGTTTTGTGGAAAGTAAGTAATTGTAAAATATTTCACTTTATGTCCATCTCAGATGTAAGGACATGCAAGTCAAAAATGAAATAAAACCGCTGAATAAAAGCATTTGAGTGAAGTCTGCTTACTTTTTTGGTTTAAAAATTTAAATTTAAACCAGGAGTCGTTATGCATTCAGCCATTATAAAATCTCATCTACCTCTGCTTATTTCTGGAGAAACCGGAACGGGTAAGTCTTTTTTAGCAAAAAAGATTTTTAAAGATTATCAGTCCTTTTTTCACTCATTTTACCAAGTGAATGTTGCGGCACTTAACCCACAACTATTTGAGTCTGAATTATTTGGCCATAAAAAAGGAGCTTTTACGGGAGCGGATAGGGATAAAATAGGTTTCTGTGAGAAAGTTGGCTCGGGTATTCTCTTTCTAGATGAAATTGGAGAGCTGAGTTCTGAGCAACAAGTAAAGCTCTTGACCTTAATTGAAGAACGAATTTTCTACCCGGTAGGCTCTACTGAGGCAAAGCCGTTTAGAGGAAAATTTATATTCGCCACTAATAAAAACCTAGAGGCGATGGTGGCAAGAGGAGAGTTTAGGGAGGATTTGTATTTTAGAATCAGGTTTTATCAAGTTGAACTTTTGCCTCTTAAAGATGATCAACTCCAAAAGCAACTCATGGACTGTGTGACTGCTTATAAGCTCATTTTAGACGAGAAAGTTTGGGAGCAAATGCTTGCTTATTCCTGGCCTGGTAACAAAAGAGAACTATTTCAAACTTTTGAATATTTAAAATTGTTAAAAAAAGAATTTATTCGCTCAGAAGACCTTCCCAAGTGGTTAAGAATTCAAAAAGAACAAGTCAATTTTAATGGTCAATATAAACAGGCTATGGGTGAATTTGAAAAACAGTTCTTATTGCAAGCTATGCGTAGGTATCAAGGAAAAGTCAACCTTACTTCAGAGAAGATTGGACTTAACAAAGTGACTTTAATTTCAAAGTTAAAAAAGTATGATATAGATAGAAGACAATATAAATTAAACATGGACAGTGTCATTGGGTTTTAAAGTAAAGGATCATTACTTCAAAAAAGCGAAACAAGATAATTATCTTGCTCGTAGTATCTATAAGCTTGAAGAGATTGATGAAAAATATCATGTGATCGAAAAAAATGATCAGGTACTAGACTTTGGCTACCATCCTGGCTCTTGGATTCAGTACACGGCTAAAAAAGTTGGGCCCGAAGGTCGTGTGGTTGGAATAGACATTAAAGAAGTGAATAAAAAACTTTCAACCCTGAAAAATGTAGATGTCTATCAAATCGATGTGAATGACGTAAAAGATTTAAAAATGTTAGGTGTCGATGATAAGTTTGATGTGGTTGTCTCTGATATGGCCCCAAATACGACTGGTATAAAATCACTCGATCAAATTAAAAGCTTACAGCTCGTTGAAATGGCTTTTGAGCACTTAAATCATTTTCTGAAAGAAGATGGAAATTTTGTCATTAAAGTCTTTGATAGCCATGATGCTCAAGTCTATTTGAAACAGCAAAAATCTCGATTCAAAGAATTCAGTTTTCTCAAACCAAAATCAACAAGAAGTGTGAGTAAAGAATTTTTTGTGATCGGAAAAGGATTTAAAAGTGTCTAGAATTATTTTTATATGTATGCTCATTTTTTCTTTCTCGAGTTTTGCAAATCTCAACTTATTTAAAGATTTTAGCCTCCTTAAAATCGAAAAAGATTCATTGAGCGAAAAACTTTCGCATGAGTTTTTTGGAACTGAAGATTGGCCGGAATACTTTAACTATAACCATAAAGTTTTAGCTGTGGATTATACTGTAAAAAAAGATTTGAATGATTATATCATTAAAGAGTTAAAACGATATGGCTCTGCCTATGCTTCCGTGGTGGTTCTTGATAATGATAGTGGTAAAATTCTATCCGCTGTTGATTACACTCGTAGCACTAGAAAAATTGGTAAAAACCTTACCTTCTCAGCTACCAATCCAGCTGCTAGTGTGTTTAAGGTTATTACCGCAGCTGACTTAGTGGAGAATGCCCAAATCGTAGATAACTCAGAATTTAATTTCAATGGAAAATCAACCACTCTTTATAAGTATCAGTTAAAAAATAAACCTAATCGTTGGACGAGAACAACAACTTTTGAAAAAGCCTTTGCTAGGTCTAATAATGTGGTCTTTGGAAAGGCGGCTATTAATTATCTTAATCATGACAGTCTTAAAAGCATGGCACGTAAATTTGGTTTTGATCAAAATATTATGCAGCTTATGGATATTGGTGACTCTAAGCTTTTTGATAAAGATACGGAGTATGGGCTCGCGGAGTTTGCCTCTGGATTTAATAAACAAACTCTCATTAGTCCCGTCCATGGTGCACTGATTGCTTCAGTTATAGCCAATGATGGAGTGATGAAAAAACCTACGCTTGTGAATAAAATAGTCCAAAAAGATAATCAGCTTCTTATCTGGGAGTCGCAAGAGCAAAGAAGTAGGGTTCTCTCTCAAAGTTCGGCCGAAGAAATGAAAAAGCTCATGGAACTCACCGTTTCCAAAGGGACGGCGAGAAGTGCTTTTAATAAATGGCGTACTCGTCGCAGACTTAAAGACGTCACTATTGGTGGTAAGACGGGAACTATTACGGGAGGCGTTCCTTTTGGAAAAAGAGACTGGTTTGTAAGTTATGCAATGCCAAAAAACGGAGAGTCCAAAGGAATATCTGTGTGCGTGATGATCGTAAATGTCAAAAAATGGTATATTAAATCCCCCGTACTTGCGAAAAATATTATAGAATACTATTATTCAAATATTAACTAAACGGGTTAGAATTAATGAGTGAAGTGAGCGAATCAAATACAAGTGAAAATGCAGAAGGTAGCACCAAGAAAAAAAGTAAATTTTTTAAGGAAGCTAAATCTATCACTCTCATCATCATTTTAGTCCTCGCATTTCGCTCTGTTTTCTTTGAGCCTTTCAAAATCCCTTCTGGGTCTATGATACCAACATTACTTATTGGTGACTTTATTTTAGTGAATAAATTTGCTTATGGTTTTAAAGTCCCTTTCTCTCAATTTTTTGGGGACCCTATTTATATAACAGGACCGAATTCACCTAAAAGAGGTGATGTGATTGTTTTTAAATACCCGCAAGATACGAGCCTTAATTATATCAAACGTGTCGTCGGTCTTCCTGGGGATACCGTAGAAGTGATCGATAAGGTGGTTTACGTCAATGGCCAGCCTTTAGATGCAGAAAGCTTTGAAGGTGAGCTCGTTATGAAAGATATGGATGAGAAGTTCAAAAATTTTAATTTACGATTCTATAAAGCCAAAACTGGTGATCATGTTCATCTCACTCAAGTTCACATGGATAATGTATTCTTAGCAGACCATCCAAGAGAAGTTGTTCCTGAGGGGCACTATTTTGTCATGGGTGATAACCGAGATTTTTCTTCGGATTCAAGGCGTTGGGGATTTGTTCCTTTTAATTATATTAAAGGTGAAGCCATGCTGGTTTGGTTTTCAATGTCGGTACCTTTTCCTTGGTCTGATATGGAAGAAGATTTTACATTTAGACCATGGCGAATTGGGACGATGATTGACGATGCTCCGGGCTTAGAAAACTAAGAGAGAATTACTCGAGAGCTTCCATCATTTCCATCTTCATTTTTTTCGATCATTAAATTCTTGTTATTTTTAATGTATTTACGCAGCCAGTTTTTCAGAATACCTGTTCCATGACCATGAATGAATTCAAGATAGGGTAAATTACCATAGAGTAAATTGGCCACTTCAGACTCAACTAAATTTTGAAACTCATCCAGCCTCATTCCGCGACAGTCAAAACTTAAGTGATCCGTCGTTTTCTCAAAATGAACTGTTACGTTGCCTCCAACTTTCTGGGATTTATGGGAGGTTTGCTTGAGAGTTTTTAAAGGAGCCTTGACACTGAGTTTACCAACGGCAACTGTGGCCTCTTTTCTTTTTTCATTGATACTTTTGATAACGACATCTTGCTTTAAAAGTGTGGAATAGTATTTATGTCCTTCCTGAAAACTTTGAGGCTCAATAAGATTCGGCTCATCTTTAGGAGGTGGAGGTGCTGGTTTGGTCTTTTTGGTGAGTGAGGAGAACTGGGAATCAAGCTTGTTAGCATTGGTGATGACACCTTTTTTAACTTTATCTATGATGTCATGAGCTTGATCTTTTAATTTATTTATCTCGCTTTCTGCTTTGGCCATGGCCTCATCTGTTTTAAGTCGGATGATCCCTTTCATCGCTTCTTTTTGATTTTTCAATTGTTGATTAAGTTCTTGGTTAGATTCAAGTAAATGATTGAGTTTATTTTCTTTATGAGAAATATTTTCAAGCAGTTTTTCGTAATGAATTACATTATTATCGAGAAACTTCTTTGATTCTTTATAGAGTTGATCAAAGCCTTCCTCATTTCGTGTGAGTTTAGCAAAGATATTCAGGGCAAAAGAGCTCCCAGGTGATCCCATATTTAACTTATAGGTCGGTTTGTTCTCATCGATATCAAATCCCACATGAGCAGATATAAATTGTTCATTACCATGAATCAGAGTCTTGAGAGTCTGGTGGTGAGTCGAAACAAGGAGATGAGAATTATTTTGAGCTGCAATTTTTAAAAAGATAGCTTGAGCCAGGGCAGAGGCTTCTTCAGATGACGTAGAGTTAAATATCTCATCAATAAGAATCAGATTGCTTTGATCAAGGGAGTTGATCAACTGTATATAGTTTTGAACTTCTGCTGAAAAGGAGCTCAAACCTTCTTCTAAATCCTGACCATCATTTCCAAAATAAAAAACTTTTCGATAGCGATGAACTTTGGCGGAACGTGCTGGTATATAGAGTCCAAACTGTAGAAATAGTTGAATGATCAGCATAGATTTTAGAGTTGCTGTCTTTCCGCCGGTATTGGGACCAGAGATAACCAATCCAGCTTTATCCGCACGGAGAGTCAGGTCGTTCTTTACAGGGTTAGGTATGAGCGGATGAAAGAAATCTTTAATATCAAGTTCCCGTTCTCGAGAAAGCATTGGTTCAACAAGATTTAGTTCTCGAGCAAACATGGCCTTAGCTTTAAATTGATCAAAGATGAGAATATGGTGAAGACTTTCCTTAATAGAAGAGTGAAGGGGAGCAAGAAGCTGGATGAGCTCTCGTTCAATTTTGATGAGTATTTCAAAAATTAAATTATTGAGCTCTACACTTTTGTCATTCAAGTTTTGTATGTTTTTTGGTTGTACAAATAAAGTGTGACCACTTTCTGATCTCGAAACAATACTTCCGAGTTGGGTAAAATAGGCATTACTTTTGACAGCAATAACAAAGCGATCCTGAATCACATCATGACCTGAAAATTGGAGAAGTTTTTCAATCTCAGGGTCATTGGTGAGAGAATGAATAGCTTCTCTTGCTTTTATTTGAATACTTTCTAACTCTTGATAGTGATGAGCTAGCTTGGGGTGTTTTGAGTAATTGATTGTGCCATCAGCATCAACAAATTTTCTGAAGTAACTCAGAAAACTTTTTTTGAAGTGAAGGTAAAAGCTTTGGTTCTGTTCAGTTTTTAAATTAAAAAATTGATTAAAAAACTCAGCGTACTCAAAATAGAATTCGAGACAATTGATAAACTCATTGAGTTCATCTATAGCTAAGCTATGCTCTTTTTTTATAGCATTGAGAAAATGTGTGAAGTCTAAGTTTTTTTTAAGTGATCTCAGGTCAGTGTTCAGATTAAAAAAACTCTCATGATCAAGTTCTTGGATGAGCTCGGCTGTTTTTTTATAATGATATTTAAGATTTTTATAAGGCACAAATTCAAGAATGTCTGCTTGAGTCGCTTCAAAGTGGCAGCAGCCATAAATAGCTTTTTTAAAAAAATCCCACTCTATTTGTTGGAGGACTTGCTGATTTTTGTGTATATTTTCAATCATGATTCAGAACTACCAAAACTTACAAACTCAGGTGAATATAATCAATAACTTGCTTGATGGTCAAGTTTTCATCCAAAAGATCTATAGCTCAGCTTTTTATGTCTGTTTTAACCTTAGAAGTGTGGGAGTGACTCATCAATTGTATTTTGGGCGAGGCCATGGTTATGAAGGGGCCTGGATTGCTGAAGAGCCGTTGCAATCATTTCTACGTAAAAGAGATGTTTTTTTAGAGTATCTGAGAAAACATTGTTCGGGATCAACTTTTTTAAAATTATCACTTGATGATAAAGATCGCATAGTTTCACTTCATTACCAAAAATGGGGACGAGAAAATATTCTTTCTTTGTTTTATCGCGGTAGGGAATTACTTTTTTCTCATTACTATTATGATCAAAAAAAAGATTCCATGCAGTTTTTTCGCTCATGGAATAAACAGACTCTTTCAATTGAAGATTTTTCATATCAACTTTTTGATGAGGTGGGACGTCAGGCTTTAGACAAAGACCAAAGCAAAGACATAACACCCATCTCTCGGCTTATTAAAGAAGAAGAGAAACTTGCTCTAAAAACAAGCACTCCGAAAAAACAGAGAAAATTTCTGGAGAGAAAAATTGCAAATATTGAGAAGGATCTCAAAAAAGTTCAAAGTAGAAATCTCATGGCGGAGTTTGCTGAAAATCAAACTGACCTGAGCACACTCCCAAGAAAAATCAAAATAGGACTTGGACAAATTAAATTTAAAGAAGACACCCATTTTAAAAGAAGAGATGAGATCTACCAAAAAATTAAAAGTTTTAAAAAAGCCGAAGGTATTTTATTGAGTCGATTGCAAGAAGCGAAAAAACTTTTAGCTCAAAGAAAAGACCCTGAGAGTATGAATCATCTCGCAGTGAATAAAGTCTATTGGAAGCAAGACGATAACACTCCCAAAACTGTTTCTGGCGAAACGAATCAAGGAATAGACTTTTATAAATATAAAGATTTTGCTTTAGGAGTGGGAAAGAGCGCGGGGGGAAATGATGAATTAAGGTCCAAGTGGGCAAAAAAAAATGACTATTGGTTTCATTTAGATGGAGATAAAAGTGCTCACCTCATTATAAAATGTGAAACCAAGGATATCACTCAAGAACTCTTGGCCTTGGTAGGAAGTGTTTTATTGCACTACAGCCAATTGAATTATTCTCAAGCAGATCTCATTTACACCCAAGTCAAAAACTTAAAAGGTGTCAAAAAAAGCCCTGGGAAAGTGATTTATAAAAAAGAGAAACGAATAAGAGTCGATATCATTTCAGATTGGAATAAACTAGTAACGCCCTAGAGTATTAGTCCATATTTTAACGCAAAGTTAACATACTTCTGACTGAAACACTGTAATATTAAATACCTATTTAGAGTTTGGTGGATAAGTACTATAATAGGTCTGCTTTTAAATATATAGAGGAGTTTAGTTGATGGAACAACAAAGAGCTAAAGTTATTGAGGTTTTAGATTCTGCTAAAAAAGTTGTCTTTGGTCAGGATGATTTATTAGAGGCCATTATTGGTGCCCTCGTTTGCGAAGGACATTTACTTATAGAAGGTATGCCTGGGCTAGGTAAAACTCTCAGTGTTTCTACCATGAGTAAATTATGTGATTTAGATTTTCAAAGAATTCAATTCACACCGGATTTACTTCCGTCAGATCTCATCGGAACCATGATTTATAATCAACAAAAAGAAGAATTCACCACAAAGTTTGGGCCGATCTTCACGCAGCTTGTTCTCGCTGATGAAATCAACCGCTCTCCCGCGAAGGTGCAAGCCGCATTATTAGAAGCCATGGCGGAAAAACAAGTTACCATCGGTAATAAAACTTATCGTCTTAAATCTCCTTTCGTTGTTTTAGCGACACAAAACCCAATAGAGCAAGAAGGAACTTATAATCTGCCGGAGGCTCAGCTAGATAGATTTATGATGAAGGTACTCGTTGATTACCCAGACTTTGGATCAGAGAAAAATATTCTCGATCTTAAACTATCTTCTCTAGCAAGCTTGGAACCCATATTGAATGAGCAATATCTTATCGGCTTAAGAGAAATAGTCGATGGTATTTATGTGGATGATAAAATTAAAGATCTTATTGTAAGACTGGTTCACGCCACAAGACCTGATTCAAAATACTTTTCCAAAAAACATGAAGCCGTTATTATGGGGGGAGCATCTCCAAGGGCTTCGATTTGGTTGTATCGAATTGCCAAGTTTAAGGCTTTTCTCGATGGAAGTGACTATGTCACTCCAGAGCATGTTTTATCTATAGTCAAAAGCGTTTTAGGTCACAGAGTGATTCTTTCTTACGAAGCGGTCATTGATCAAGTGAATGTTCGTGATTTAGTGTATGAGATTGCTAAAGAGAATATTTAATGAATTTAAAAGAGATTGAAAGAGTTGTAGGTTCCATACAAACGAGCCTCTTCAGAAACTCAAATTCATTTTCTGTTGGGATGCTTAAATCCCACTTCAAAGGAGCTGGCCTTCAGTTTAAAGAACACCAAGTTTATAACCCTGGTGATGATGTCAGATTTATTGATTGGAAACTCTCTGCTAAAACCAGCACGACTTTTGTCAAAACTTTTGAAGAGGAAAGAAATATTGAAATCTACGCTTTTCTTGATCTTTCAGCGACTATGTTTATGGGCTACAAAGGTGTCTCTAAATTACAGGCAGCAATAGAAGTCATCTGTTTATTGTATTTGTTAGCGGATAAATCTAAAGATAAGGTTTCGGCTATCATTTACACCGATCAGCCTTATATTTTACCTCTGTCTAGTGGTCATAAAGGCATTGCCCTTTTGGTTTCTCAATTGGAAAAAAAACATCTTCTCAATTCCAAAGGCAAGGTGAATCTTCAATATGAGCAAGAGAGTGAAGCTCAAATGGAGAAAAAACTAGGTTTAATCAAATCTTTGGTGGCAAGAAGAAAAGAAGTTGTGTTGCTGACGGACTTCGAAAACTTTGATGATAACTCAGTGATTGAAAAATTACTTTATCAAAGAAATTTACATTGTTTTAAACTTGAATCTCCCATTGAAAGCATGGAGAAGATGCCCTTTAGCCTTCTTGGATTTTCAAAGAATAATAAAATTCTATCCCGCTCTTTTACAAAAGAAGAAAAAGAAAGGATCAAAGGGCGCTATCAAATTTTAAATGTCTCAGAACGTTACTTGGAGCAATTTATACGTGAAATGTTATAAGTATCTTCTTATATTTATTTTAGTTATGACTCATATGACTTGGGCAGCGGATGAAGCTAGCCTAGGCACGATTAGTAAGACTTCCCAAGAGCAAGTGAAAAATGGAGATCTGGTTCAGCTGGAGTTAGAGACCACCTTGTCTCCTGCAGAGCTTGAGCCATACAAGCACACATTTATCCAAAAACAGATTTATCTCCTAGACTTTAAAAAAATGACATCTCAATTGTATTCAATAGAAGTCTTTCTCGCAGACCCTGTGCCCCCTGCGCCTAATGCAGAGGAAAAACCATTTAAATTTAAACTCAATGAATTTGCAATTGAGACAGATAAAAATCGCATGGCACAAGAATTCACTTTAATGAAAAAAGATTATGTCCCACCAAAGTCTTACCTTTTTTGGTATATCATCGCTTTTGCCGTCGTATTAATTATCTTGCTGTTTTATTTAAAAACGAGACCGGATCGAATCTTTAAGAAAAAACTAAAAGAGCGCAGGGTAAGAATTACCAGTGAGTTATTAACCCTCATCAAAACCGCCAAAACAAGAGAAGAATTAGAAGAAATCTATAAAAGAAGAAAAGAGATCAAAAATTATCTCGATCTTGGAGTCAGTCTCAAGCGATATAATAAAACATTAAATGAAATTCAATATAAACCGCAATGGGATGAAACAGATTTATCCCAAGTTCTTAAAGCAAAAGAAAAACTTATGAATTCACAGGTGAGCGATGGAATATAGTTCATTGGAATATGCTTCATTAGGAATTATTTTGTTGATCGTATGGTCTTTTGAGTATTGGAGTTTGTTCAAAAAACCTATCTTAGTGCTGCCCAAAAAAATTAAAAAGACTCACACCAATATTCTAAGGTTAGGTAACTATGCCCTCGGTGTGTTGGGAATTTTACTCATCAGTTATGCCATGACAGGACCGAGAAAACCTTTAAAACATCTGCCTGGAAATATTGAAGTCAATGATGTGTTCTTGGTGGTGGATGTTTCCCGTTCAATGCTCGCGGATGATCTCAGGCCGAATCGATTAGAAGTCGCTAAACAAAAACTACGTGACTTTGCTTCTCTCAGACCCACAGATCGATTGGGGGTGATTATTTTCTCCGAGCGAGTTTACACAATGCTTCCGCTGACAACAGACCCTCACTTAATAGATCAAGTGCTCTCTGATATTAGAATTGGTTTTTTAGGGAGTGGAACGAATATTGGTGATGCCCTGGCCCTAGCTGTGGGGCGGGCACAAAATAGTGATACAAAAAATAAAGTTATTGTTCTTCTCACTGATGGGGTCAATAACGTGGGGAATCTCACTCCAATGCAAGCAGCTGAAATGGCTAAAGACTTTAATATAAAAGTTTATACTATCGGATTGGGGACGCACAAAAATGCGAGGCTACCCATTGGGAAAGATAGTTTTGGGCAACAGCAGTATCAAGCGATACCTGGTGGATCCATTGATTTAAAAACATTACAAGATATCTCTGATTTAACGGGTGGAAAAAGCTATCTAGCTGAAACAGAGGGTAATCTCAGTGAGATCCTAGAAGAGATACAAAAACTTGAAAAAACAAAAATCCTTAATCAGTCTCAAGTTGTTTATGATGAACTCTTTTTTATTTATCTTTTTTGGGGTGGCATTTGTTTTGTTTTCTCTGAAGGTATAAGACGGTTTGTTTTAAGGGAGGTGGCATGAAGTTTATGCATCTGGAATATATCATCCCTATCACCATCGCTATAGTCTTCTATTGTTTATTTTATTTTAGACTTACTGAAAAGTTTTACCAATGGATTAAAGACCATTGGTTTTATCGTCGCTCCTTATGGACAAAGCTATCCCTTGCTCTTCATCTTGTAGGGATCAGTCTTATTCTTTTGGCCTTAATGGACTTAAGAGGACCTGAGAAAAGAGTTAAGGGGAGTAAGGTTGAGCAGAAAACAATTATATTGGTAGACAGCTCAGCCAGTATGCTTGCTGAAGATGTAAGACCCAATCGATTTTCAAAAGCCCTATTATTAGTAAAGCATTATATAAAAAAAGCAGTGGGACAAAAAGTCTCATTGGTTGTATTCTCGGATACCCAAAAAAGGATTGTTCCCTTTACCGAAGATATGGATTTAGTCAATGCGAGGCTTGATAGTTTAGAGGAACTAGACTTAAAGCGAGGGGGAACAGGTTTGGCCCAGGCGCTTCAAGAATCGATTCAATATTTTCTCAATTCATCTGATGAAGTGCTAGGAAATATTCTTATTTTTACCGATGCTGAGGAAACAGAGTTTGGACTAGATATTAAAGTTCCTGACACCGTTTCTGTTGGAGTTGTGGGTATAGGGACTAGAAAAGGCGCTCCTATTCCCATTAGAAATTCGAGAGGAGTTTCAATGGGAAACAAAAGACATCAGGGGGAAATCGTCATCACTAAGCTAGATGAGAAATTTATAAAAAGTTTAGGAGAGAAGATTAAAAATTTTAAATATTGGATTGCCACTTCTTATTCTCTTCCCACTGAACAGATCATTAACTTTTTTAATCGAATGAGCGATATCAAACAATCAGAGCAAGAATTTCGAATTCGTCCCATTCTGGCGAACTACCTTCTGGTTCCCGGTGTCATCTGTCTTATCTTATCGATTGTTCTTAAATATTTTAGAAGTTTAGTTCCAGCGCTGCTTCTCATTTTTAGTTTCTCTTTATCAGCGCAAGAGTCAGCTCCGGAGCCAGAAAAAGAGAAAGAGCCTGTGAAGTCTGAGAAAACATTGTCTTTGGAAGAACAGCTGGCTGCAGGGGAACTTCCCTTTGAAGGTCAAACTGCTCTTAGTTATCATCTTTTAAAAGATGGTTTTCCCTTGCTCTCTAAACAATTGTATCAGGAAATACTCTCTGAATCATTGAAGCCAGAGGAGCTCCTTGATCAGCTTAATTTTGCCGTAGCCCAAATTATGGCCAAAGACCGTAAACAAGGAATTGAGCGCATGCGTGATTTATTGGTGCTCTTGGATCAGGCTAATGACTTCGAAGGTAAAGAAGATTTTAAACTCGCGATCCATAAAAATGTTCTCCTTGCCCTCAAACAACAAAGTGGTGGGCAAGGAGGGAAAGACTCTGAAGATCAAAAAGATAATAAAGATCAGGATCAAAATAATAAGAATCAACAAGGTGGGCAAAGTAAAGATCAGAAAAAAAATGATCAAGACCAATCGGATTCCCAAGACGGTGACAAGAAAGAAGAGCAACAAAATAAAAATCAGCAGGATCAAAAAGATCAAAAGAAAAAACAAGAGTCTGGTAAAGAGGATCAGAAAGTCCCCAAAAAGAAAGTACCAGCAATACTCAAGCAACTTATGAGTGATGATAATAACCTTCAAAAGAAAGTGATTGATTCAGGAACAACAGAACGTAAAAGTAGAGATCAAAAGGATTGGTAGTGAATAAATTATTGATGATTCTCATGATGTTATTTATGGCACTTGCAAATGCGTCGGATTTGGATGTTAAGGTCAGCCCTAAAGAGCCAGTATACAATGATGCCTTTGAAGTGGAATTTGAAATAAGTACTGACAAAGATATTAATGAAGAACCTAGTATAAGTTTTGAGCCTATTGGTGTGGAAGTCTTATCAAAAGGTGACCCTTCGGTATCGACTCGTACGACATTTATTAATGGAAAGATGAGTTTTGAGCGCAAACTATCCATCAAATACTCAATGGTAGCCCCTAGCTCTGGCTATGCCTTTTTAAGAAAAATTCGAGTAAATTTTGCAGGTGAAGAGCTTAAGCATAAAAATATTAATATACGTGTTCTGCAAAATGCACGAAGACCACTGGATATGTTTGTCAGGGCCGAAGTAGATAAAGAACAATTTTATGCCGGAGAATCTATCCTCACTCGTTATTACCTCTATGCCGCTGAAGAATATCCTGTGAGCTCTTTTGATGTTCTCAAGTTTCCAAAACTTGGAAAATTTATGAAGCGCTATCATCAGGAAAAAATGATACCTGAACGGGTAAGCTTTCAAGGAAGAACTTATATTCGAAGAGTGATTTATACCGCTCAGCTTTTTGCTCCTGATGCAGGCACCTATTTTATAGATCCTTTGTCTTTAAATGTGGTTTATTCTGATCGCTCTTCAAGTTCTACCCGCTATGGCTTTGGAATTGCATTTGGAAGAACGAAAAAGCGCTCGGTAAGAAGTAAGCAGATTAAACTTGAGATTCTGCCGGTACCCGCGGCTAATATGCCAAAAAACTTTTCTGGTCTGGTGGGGAAACACAATTTTAAGCTCGTGCTCAATAAACAGAAATTTTTGGCCAATGAGCCTATCGAATTACAATTTCAAGTTGAAGGAGAAGGTGCGCTAGAACTTTATGATCCTCCAAAAATAATCCAAGCCACAAATATTGAAGAATTTGAAACAAGTAGTGATCTCAAAATAAATCAAGATTTCACTGCCATTAAAACTTTCGAGTATACATATTTAGGACGCGGTGATGTCAGTATACCTCAAAAAGAGCTGAGTTTTGTTTATTTTGATCCTGAGACGGGAGAATTTCGAGAAGAGCTTATTGATTTTGGACCTCTGGAAGTGGTGGGCTTTGGGCAAAGTCCTACACCTATAACAAAAAATGAGGTTTCTCCAAAAGATGAGAGCACAGCTCCCATAGTGAGTGATTTACAGCAAAAACCCTCAAGAGTTTTTGCACCCCTTTATAAAGGAATCAATTCTTTTGTTTTTTATTCTAAACATCTCTTAATCTTGATTGGAACTTTGTTGATCCTTTTTTTGACTTATCTCGCCATCAAACAATTTCAATCTCTTAGAAATAGAAATATGAACTTGTTTGAAACGATCTATAAAAGAGGGCTTGATTATTCTCTTTTTTATCAAGTCGTTCAAAAGCTTGGTTCAGGTGATAATATGCAAAAAGTGATTGAAGAAAGTCAGCTTCCTAAGGATTCAAAACAGTATCTTATTAGCCTGGTGCACTTGTTTAACGAGGATTATAAAGGTAGAAAAGACAAAAGAAGGATAGAAATTCAAAAGAAACACTTCCAGGCGGTAGAAAAGCTTTTGAAAAAGAAAACTTATGAATCTGATTACCAACTTAGCAGCATTTAAGGCGATACAAGAAAACTTTATTCTCGCCGTTGGTAATTTCGATGGTCTCCATGTGGGTCATCAAAAGCTCCTTTCTCATTTTTTGGAAAATGCTCGTAAGAATTCTCTTAAGACTTGTGTTTTGACTTTTAAGCCTCATCCAAAAATTTTCTTTGATCCGAAGCTTACCAATTTTCTTCTTATGGATTACGAAACGAAAATCCAGGAACTTAAAATAATGGGCGTGGATTATATTTTTGAACTTCCTTTCACTGAAGAGATTCAAAGTACAAGCGCAAAAGAATTTATCTCTGAATATTTTGAAGATAATAAATATATGCAGGCCATTCATTTAGGGCATGATTTTGCTCTAGGCATGGGCAAAGAAGACGCTTATAAGTTACTTAAGAGTTGTTGCCACCATCTTCAGGTTTATCAAGAAAAACGTTGGGAGATTGACAATAATGTTTGCTCTTCTACTCTGATACGTGAGTGCTTAGAAGCAGGCGATGTAAAGAGGGCCAGTCTCTATTTAGGAAGAAATTATTCCTTAAGTGGCGAAGTTATCCGGGGACTTGGTGTAGGCAATAAAGAATTGGTGCCCACCGCTAACCTTTCATGGAATCACCAACTCATCACTCCTAAATCAGGTGTGTATTTTACAAAAACTCTTGTCGATAATGAATGGTATGACTCCATCACAAATATTGGCCATAGTCCTACAGTTGTCGATCATGGAGAGAAAAGAGTCGAAACTTTTTTACTTAATTTTTCTCAAACACTGTATACTGCAAATATAACAGTAGAGTTTCTGAACTATCATAGAGAAGAGATGAACTTTCAATCCAAACAAGCTTTACTTGAACAAATCAAAAGTGATGTCCAGGCGAGAAAAGATTATGCTTAAACTTGCTCTGATTGGTAAAGATATCTCTCATTCTCAGTCTCCTAAGATCTATCAAGAGATTTTAAATAAAAAGCACCAGTATGATCTACTGGATTATCAAAACAATGCTGATATTCCTCTCTTAGAAGATTTATTTAAGGTTTATGATGGCATTAATATCACAGCCCCCTATAAGAAAAAATTTTTACCTGAGCTCACTCGTAATGAGTCAAAGGTTGAAGGTGTAAACGTCATTAAAAAAGTAGGCGATGGTTTTATCGGTACGAATACAGATTATCTTGCTTGTGAAGAAATCCTTACAGAACTTGAGGATAAACACTCTTTTGAAAATATTCTTATTTTAGGTGATGGGGTGATGGCCAATTTGCTTAAGGTTTTACTGGAGCATAAAAGTATAAATTATTCTCAATTCTCAAGACGAGCTCAGAATTTACATCTCATAGAGTCTGAAATTTTACCTGATAAAAAAACTCTTATTATTAATGCCTGTGCCAGAGAATATCAATTCCATATTCAAAGCAATGCTCGTTATGTCTTCTGGGATTTGAATTATAAGCTTGAGCATAATGCTCAATTCGTTCGTGCACAGGATTCTCTTTATATTGATGGAATAGGCTTACTTGTTTTACAAGCAAAATATGCCCTAAGTTTCTGGAATTTTTAAAGCCGCTAAATTTGCACAATGTATTTCCGATACTTTAGTGAAGGAAATATTTTATGGTAAGAGAGCAATTTCTTAAATTGTTAACAGATAACGGTATCGCAACACTCAAAGAAGTGCGCCGTCTTACTATGAGTAAAGACGAGGATGAGGTCACTGAATTTGAATTACTCGATATGCCTCATTTCGATGAAAATAAATTCGCTAAATTAATTTCAGAGCGCTATAAGCTCACTTATATCGATCTTAAAAATGCCAAGGTCACCAGTGACACCATTAAAACTTTAAGAAAAAAAAGTGTTCTTAAACATAGGGCCATACCGATCCAAGTGACGGGTTCCAAAGTAACCCTGGCCACCTATGACCCCACCGTTATTGTTCGCAGTACCAAAGAATTGGGGATGGAATTAAAAAGACCCGTTGAATTTATTCTTACGAATTTATCTTCCTGGCGAAAGCTTTTCGCTAAAGTTGAAGATTCGGTAGAAGAATTGATTGGTACTATTGTTGAGATTAAATCCAGTCAAGATTTAGATGAAGATGTAAAAGCCGAAGATATTGGTCAAGACGTCGTGACGTTTGTAAATAGAATTCTTGCAGAGGCCTTTGTTAAAAAGGCATCTGATATTCACTTAGAGCCTTATGAGAAAAGTTTTAGAGTGCGCTTTAGAATGGATGGGGCATTAATTGAAGTGGCTAGGCCCCCAAAATCCATCATGCTTCCAGTTCTCTCTAGAATGAAAATTATGGCCAGCATGGATATTTCAGAGAAAAGAAAACCCCAAGATGGAAGAATCAAATTGGCCATTGGTGGTAAGCCTATTGATTACCGGGTTTCTTCGCTCCCCACTCTTTTTGGTGAAAAAATTGTTTTGAGACTGCTTGATCAATCTAATCTTCAGCTTGATATGACTAAGCTTGGTTTTGAACCTGGCCAATTAAAAGTCTTCCAAAAAGGGATTCACAATCCTTATGGGATGGTTTTAGTTACAGGGCCGACAGGTTCCGGTAAAACCACAACTCTATATTCAGCCATGGCAGAATTAAATACTGAAGATACCAATATTTCTACCGCTGAAGATCCTTGTGAGTTTAACTTAGAAGGAATCAATCAAGTCAACGTAAGGCGGGAAGTAGGGCTGACGTTTGCCTCCTCACTAAAAGCTTTTTTGAGACAGGATCCTGACATCATTATGGTTGGGGAGATTCGAGATTTAGAGGTCGGTGAAATTGCAGTTGAAGCTGCCCTGACAGGACATATGGTTTTATCCACGCTGCATACGAACGATTCGGCCAGTACTATCACTCGTCTCCTTAATATGGGGATTGAACCTTTTCTTGTTGTTGCTGCTTTAAATGTCGTGGTGGCACAAAGACTGTGTCGAAAAATTTGTATTAGCTGTCGTGAAGTGGTGAAGGTTGATCCTGAATCACTTATTGCTTGTGGCTTTGCACCCGCCTCGGCTCATAAACTTAAGGTGTATCATGGTGCAGGTTGTGAAGTCTGTGGAGGAACAGGTTATAAAGGCAGGCTCGCCATTTATGAAGTCTTAGATGTGAATTCAAAAATTCGCGATCTTGTTTTAAAAAGTGCTAATGCAGATGAGATTAAAGCACAAGCGATTAAAGATGGGATGAAGTCTCTGAGAATGAGTGCGCTGACAAAAGTCGCTCAAGGATTAACAACGATTGAAGAAGCTCTTAATAATTCAGCTTCCGATAGTGATTAAAGGAAAAGCTTATGTGTAGTGACCAAACAAAAACACACACTCAAACAAAGCCGGGCTCGGTGGGGAACATTCAGATTCAACAGCTTTTTAAAGTTATGGTTGATAACGGAGCATCCGATCTACATATTTCAGTTGGTTCAGCACCTGGGATGAGAATTTCTGGGGAGGTGGTAAAAGTTAAAGTTCCTCCACTCACAGCGGATGATACTAAAAGACTTGTCTATCAGATCTTAACTGAAGCTCAACGATCAGAACTTGAAAAAAACCTAGAGCTAGATTTCTCATTTGGAGTGAAGGGGCTGGCACGTTTTAGGGCCAACTGCTTTTATTCCAAAGGTGCAGTCGCAGCGGTTTTTAGACAAATACCTTCTCAAGTCCCGGATTTTGATTCACTAGGTTTACCCGCAGTACTTTTAGAGATGACAGATGTTTCCAACGGATTGATGCTGGTGACTGGGCCTACTGGTTCAGGTAAGTCCACCACCCTGGCGTCCATTATCGATAGATTAAACTCAACTGAAGCTGGGCATATCATCACTCTGGAAGATCCGGTCGAATTTGTTCACGGTCATAAAAATTCCATCGTTAACCAAAGAGAAGTTGGAGTAGACACCCTCTCTTTTTATAAAGGCTTAAGATCTCTTTTGCGTCAGGATCCAGATATTGTTCTGGTTGGAGAACTTAGGGATGTTGAGACCATTGAAGCGGCCCTAGAGATTGCCGAAACAGGTCACTTAGTTTTTGGAACCTTACACACCAACTCTACTGTTCAAACGATCTCTAGGATTATCAACGTTTTTCCTGCGGATCAACAAGAACCGGTAAGAACTCTTTTATCATTTGTGCTTCAAGGGGTTGTAGCCCAACAACTTCTCCCCAAGAAAACAGGGGGGCGATACTTGGCTCAAGAAATTTTGCGAGTCACACCGGCTATTAGAAACTTGATCAGAGAAGACAAGCTTCATCAGGTTTACTCACAGATGCAAATCAACCAGGAAGAGACGAAAATGGTAACAATGAACCAGTCCATAAAAAAAGGACTGGATTCTGGTATAATAACCCCAGAGACAGCTATGTCATATTCTAATAACCCTGAAGAGATGGCAAAAATGCTGGGATTAAAGGAATAAATAATTTATGGCCCAAGGTAAATTTAAATATTCAGGTGTGAATGCAGAAGGCAAAAAAGTCGAAGGTGAAGTCGACGGTAAAGACGTACGTCATGTCAAACGTGTTCTTAGACGCCAAGGAATTAGGGCCACCGAAATTAAAGCTCCTAGTGTTCTCGATTTAGACTTAGGGGTTTGGATGGTTGAAAAAGGCTTAGCAAAGCCTTTTGGAAATGATGAACTCAATCGCTTTACTAAGCAGCTCTCTATTCTTATTGATGCGGGGGTTCCGATATTAGAGAGTTTGGAAATACTGGGAAAACAAGAAAGAAACCCCTCTCTTAGAGCTACCATAAAAGGAATTACCGAGAGAATTGGATCGGGAAAAGCTCTTCATGAAGCTATGGCCAGTGAAAAAGGTTTTAATAAATTATACACCTCTCTGGTGAAAGCAGGAGAGTCAGCAGGGATACTAGATAGCATTCTTAATAAACTCTCTGAGTTTATGGAAAGACAAGATGCCATCAAGAAAAAAGTTAAAGGTGCCCTGACTTATCCTATAATCGTTGTTGTCATAGGTCTGGCGGTCACTTGGGGACTTATGGTTTTTGTTGTTCCTCAATTTGTAGAAATGCTCAAAGATGGAGGGCAAGAGATTCCCGCTGTCACTCAATTTGTTATTGATGTCTCTAACTTTATGCAAGAATACACTCTCTTAATGATTCCATTTTTTGCAGCGTTTTTCTTTGTCTTTATTAACTATATTAAAACCAAGCAAGGGAAAGTGGCTTGGGATCGCTTTACCATGAAAGCTCCTCTTTTTGGGGGGATCATTATCAAAGGTGGACTTTCAGGATTTTTTAGAACACTTTCCACAATGCTAAGTGCAGGTGTGCCGTTATTAGAGTCACTTGATATATGTATTGAAACACTAGATAACACTCAGATTCAAAAAGACATGCGAATAGTGCGAGAAGCAGTGACCAAAGGTAAATCTATCACTGAACCTCTGGGACGGATTAAATACTTTCCCCCTCTTGTTAACCAGATGGTGAAAGTTGGAGAGTCCACCGGTAACCTCGATGATATGCTGATCAAAGTTGCTGATGTATTTGAACAAGAAACAAATGAGCTTATTGATCAGATCACTAAACTCATCGAACCCATGATCCTGGTAGGCCTCGGGGGAATTATTGGAACCGTTCTGATTGCTATGTATCTTCCTATCTTCATGGCTGCAGGTGGAGCTGGTGGATAATCAGTAAGTTAAAGAGCTTTGCCTCGTTTAATGGTCACAACGAGATTTTAAACACTTAAGTTAACTTAAATTTAAGACAGTCTTTGAAAATTTATTTTATTTTCTAAATATCTGATATCATGGAATTAAATAAGATTTTATTATTACAAAAGTCATTTTTTTATTATCAAGGACGATAAGAGAAGAGAACAGAAGTTATAATGAATGTATTCACAAAGCTCTTAATGCTTTTTGGATATTTGAATTTTTTATTTTCTAAACTCTTAACGTTTTAGAAAAGGAGATTGTATGAAGACTTTTAAAAACAACATGACAGGCGAGTCTGGTTTTACCCTCGTCGAGCTTATGATCGTTGTTGCGATCATTGGTGTACTTTCAGCTGTTGCGGTACCTAACTTTAAAAAGTACCAAGCAAAAGCTAAAACCTCAGAAGCTAAAGTACAACTTGCTGCTGCTTATACAGCTGAACAAGCGTTCTATGGTGACTTTGGTATTTATTCTGTATGTTTAGAGTACATGGGTTACGATCCAAAAAGAGAATCTCAAGCGAGATACTTTGCAGTTGGATTTCCTACTACTACTCAAAACATTCAAGATGATGCTTACCTAGCAGCCAGACAAAATGGTTTATCTGCAGCTCAATGTCCTGATGCTACTCCTGTAAATGGTGAAGGTATCGCAGCTGACAGAACAAGTGATGGAACAGATTCAGACGCAGCATCCGATACATATTTTCTTGCAGGTAAAACTGTTGGTCAACACGGTGTAGATGTTCTCGCAGTTTTTACAACTTCAGTTGCTGTTATTGGTAATGATGATGCACTTACGTTAGCAACATCAAATGATGACTCTGCAGCAGAAGGTCTGGGTATTCAAGCTGATAATGATACTATGGCATTCATTATCCCAGCTTCAGGCTATATTGATTCATCGGTATTTGATACTGAAGGTACTCCTGGGGATGGTACTCAAGCATCACTTTGGACCATCAATCAAGATAAGAAAATTGTTAACCATGTTACTGGTTATTAATCTTAATTAAACACTTTAAAAATAAGAGGCTGTCCTAGGATGGCCTCTTTTTATTTTAAGATGAAAAACGACTCAGGATTTACTCTTGTAGAGATGATGATTGCAATCGCTATTATTGGTGTTTTAGCAGCAGTGACTGTGCCTAATTTCAAAAAATACCAAGCGAAATCTAAAGTGGTAGAAGCTAAGATGCAATTAGCTTCTGCTTACACCGCAGAGAAAGGTTTTTATCAGCTCTTTGATATGTACGCGACTTGCCTCGATTATATGGGTTTTGATCCCACAAACGAGATTGATAGGAGGCATTTCGCCATCGGTTTTCCCAACTTTCAGGCCAATATCGATCCAGGATTTTATAATTCTGCTGTGGGGGAGAGAATGGTGGCTTCAGAATGTCCAAGAGATCTTGTAGACACACCTGGAAGTTCTGTTTTCTTAGCTGGTAAAGCAGTGGGAAGTGCAGTGATGAATACTTTGGCAGATTTTCAAGCAGCTGTACCAGTCACAAGTAATGATATTAGTATGGCGGGACCTGTGGTTCCTGATGATGTACAGTCCGGACTAGGTACTCAAAGTGATAATGACAGCCAAACTTTCGTGATAGCAGCTGCCGGATATATTGATTCACAAAACTTAACTCCCGACGTAAGCGCTCTTTGGTCAATCGATCAAGATAAAAAAATAAAAAACCACAGACCCGGTTATTAATTTCTTTTGTTAAACTTATAAGGTTTAAAAGGGGCGGCAGTTTGAAACTTACCATCTTTATAAAGATATTTATTTCCTAAAAAATCTTTCCTATCACAATTTGCTTTTCCTGAATTAAGACAGCTCAAATCTTTTTCCGCTTTAATACTATAGAGATCATTTTTAATTTTTGAGTAGAGATTTGAATCTTCAGGGGTTGAGTTGAGTAAATCGAGTAGAATTTTATAAGTTAAGTCCAGGTCCTCGTGTGCAGCAAAGTCAATCTTAGCTGCGAGTGTCGCGATAAATTCTGGCGCTTGAGGGTATTGTGAGAGTTTCTTATAGAGCTCACTTGCTTTTGCAAATTCATCTAGTTCAAAAGCATAGAGATAAGCAGTATCGTAAATTAAATTATAGTCATCTGGGTAATGCTTCAATCCTCGTTCAAAAATCTCTTTTGCGCCCACGATATCGTCTTTAATAATTGAAAGATATTTTCCGCCAAAACGATAAGCTTTTAGAAATTTAGGATCTAAGTTAAGAATGGTATTGAAACGCAAATACATCCAAGAGTTCAAGTCTCTGGTCTTATAATGCTTCTCATCGGATTCCAGAAGAGTCACAATCCAAAAGAGATCTGCAAGCAGGCGAGTTTGTCCCATAGAAAAAAGCGAGAGCATATTATCATTAAAGTTGAGCGCACTACTCTGTTTGTCGATAGTGATGGGGGGTTTTTCTAGTTTGGTGTGCAGAGAGCCTGCACAGAATAAAAGTATAAGACTCATAAAGAGCACTAAATAACTGTTTTTAAAAATTGCAAATTTTCTCATCTCACTTATTATAATATATATGTTGGAATTTTGTGAAATAACTAAGATTTTTAAATCAGATCTTTTAAAAAAACCTTTTCAAGCTCTTGATCAAGTGAGCTTTACTATCCCCGAAGGTAAGATCATCGGTTTTTTGGGGGCGAATGGTGCCGGGAAAACCACTTCTATAAAAATCATCATGGATTTTATAAGACCAACTCAGGGTGAAGTTAAGTATGGATCCGCACTTGGGTCAAATAAGGCCAATGCCTTTAAGTATATTGGTTATCTACCGGAGAGGCCTTATTTTTATCCTCACTTAACGGGTCGTGAATTTTGCTATTATATGGGTAAGCTCACGGATATGACGAGATCTCAGATTGAAGATCAAATAAAGGTGTGGGGACCTAGGTTTAAAATTGATTTTGCTCTCGATAGAGAAATCAGAAATTACTCCAAAGGAATGCTGCAAAGAGTGGGGTTTCTTGCCACACTTTTACATAACCCGAAGTTAATTATTCTCGATGAACCAATCGCAGGAGTTGACCCAATTGGACGTAAAGAACTAAAAGATGTGATGCTTGAAATTAATAAGCAGGGGACAACCGTATTTTTTAGCTCTCATATCGTCTCCGATGTTGAAGAGATCTGTGACAGTGTTATTTTCTTAAAAGAGGGGAAGCTTGTCTTTAATGGTAGCGTTGATCAAATCATAAAAGACAATATCAAGCCCAAAGTCACCATTAAATATAATGAAAAAGACACCCTAAAACTTGTTGAAGTGAGTGATGCTGATAAAAACTCTCTGCTTACAGAACTCATTAATAAAAATTGTGAAATTTTGGCAGTTAATCCAGAAAAACCAACCTTGGAAGAAATTTTTTATAACGTAAAATGATGAATGAATTAAAAAAGATAAACACCATTGCTTACTACACGTCGAGAGAAATTTTAAAAAGTAAAATTCTACTCAATGTTCTGCTTTTAGGGGTGGGGTTATTAATTACAACCTATGTAGCTTTTAGTTTTACTTACGGAGAGCCCTCAAGAGTCGCTCTTGATTTTGGACTGGGTACCTTATCACTTTCATCTGTGGGTATTGCTATTTTTATTGGAGTAAGTCTTCTATCAAAAGAAATTGATAATCGCACGGTTTATATGGTTGTCTCTAGGCCTGTGGCCAGATCATCTTTTATATTAGGAAAAATTATTGGTCTGTCTTCAGTGCTTTTTATTAATATTTTGCTTTTATCTGCTCTGACTTTAGCTTGTTATTTTTTCGTGGGTGGAGAGTTTAATTCTCTTATTTTGTGGGCGATTGTTTTCACTGCAATGGAAGCCATCTTAGTTTTGCTAGTGGTTGCCGTTCTCTCACTTTTGACCAGCAATACCCTTTCTATTTTATTCACACTCATGCTCTATGTTTCAGGCCATGCCATAAGTGGGGCTAAGCTCACTTTATTTGCTAAAAATATGCCAGGTTTGATTGAAGTGCTAGATCTTTATCATTTTGTCTTGCCAGCCTTTTATAAATTAAATATCAAAGATTTTGTTCTCTACCAAAATAGCCTCGAGAGTAGTTATATTTTGAATGTTCTACTCTATGGTTTTTTATATTCTGGATTCTTAAGTTTGTTAGCCATATTTATTTTTAATAAAAAGAATCTAGATTAATGTTACCTCACGAGATATTTCTAAAAATCATTTGCACTCTTTTTGGACTTTTGGTCGGAAGTTTTCTTAATGTGGTTATTTACCGAGTTCCCAGAGAAGAAAGTATTGCTTTTCCCGGCTCCCATTGCCCCAAGTGCTCCCATAAAATTCGTTGGTATGAAAATATCCCGGTTCTGAGTTATGTATTTTTGAATGGGAAATGCTCTCAATGTAAAACTGAAATCCCTATTCAATATCCTTTAGTAGAACTCGCTATGGGAATTATTGGCTTTTTGCTGGCGCCTAAGTTTTTTAGTCTCAAGCAAGCCATGATCTTTATTTTTTATTTTTCTGTTGCTTCTATATTTTTGTCTCATCTTATTATTGATATTCGTCACAAGCTTTTGCCAGATAAAATCAATTTATACTTTCTGGCCATAGCCGTGCCTTATGCATTTATCTTTTTGCCTTTCACTCATGCCATTGTAGGTGGAGCTATTGGTTTTTTAGGACCCTATACGGTGACTTGGCTTTTCTGGAAAATTCGCGGACAAATTGGACTAGGCGGTGGGGACATCAAGCTTTTTGGGATTCTCGGAATTCTTTTAGGACCGATTGGAATTTTAAATAATATCTTTGTCAGTTGTACTTTAGGGGCAGTGGTTGGTTTGCTTTTTATACTGTTTAAACGCATGGATAAAAACACCGCACTTCCTTTTGGACCCTTTATTATAATTGTGGCCACGATTCAGATATTTTTCCCGGAAATAGCTGAGTATTTTAATTTCTTTGCACCGAATTAAACTTCGTAACTATTCGCACCAAATTCTTGAACTTATTGAAAAAATAAAGCTATAATGTCGTATATTGATACGAAGGTGTAAAATTGTCGGTTTTAACGGATAAAATTCAAGAATTCAAAATTAACTTTGAAAAAGGCCAACTTATTGGAATCGATATCGGCTTATCTTCTGTTAAAATGGCTTATCTTTCTCAACCAAAAAAAAATCAATTTCGTTTAGAAAAATTTTATAAACACGATCTCTCAGAAGCCGCTATCATAGAAGATGAAATTCAAAAGCCAGAAGAGGTTATCGAAGCTATCACCAGTGGTATCGCGGAGATGGGATTAAAAAAAGTTCATATCGCCTGTTTAGGTATGGATGGTCCCAATACCATGACCAAGAGATTGCAAGTTCCAGATGGAGTGGATGAAGAGGTCGAAGATAATATCCTTTGGGAGTCTGAGCAGTACATACCTTTTGGAGTCGACGATGTTGAGATTGGTTTTTCTATCATAGGAAAAATTGAGGAAGAAGATGTTGTAGATGCCATAGTAGGAGCTGCTAAAACAGATGTGGTTGAGAGGTATATGGAATATCTCAAGGAAGCCAATTTAGTGGCCAAAGTGGTGGATCTAAATGTCCTTGCTTTGACGAATATCTTCGAGCACCTCTATGAAGATCAACTTGACGAGATTTCTGAAGAAGGGGCAGTCATTTTTGATTTTGGTGCCCAGTACACAACTATCATGGTCTATAAAAATAACGGTCCTGTACTGACGAAAGAGCTGAATATTGGCGGCGTTCTGGTGACAGAAGAAATTCAGAGAACCATGGGTGTGAGTTATGAAGAAGCCGAAGATTTAAAAATTCATGGCGATGACAATGGTAATCTCCCAGAGGAAATTATTGGCCTAATTGAAACTCATATAAGAAAGATTATTGAAGAATTAAAAAAGGTACTTAATTTCTATATTGCTGCAGGTTCAAGCGAGCAGGTTGGTTATTGTTTTGTAACTGGAGGAAGCTCCCAGCTCCCAGGTTTAGTGCAGGCCCTGCAGGATCTTATAGATATTGAAGTGGTTGAACTCAACCCCTTTGATGCTATAGAGGTGAAAGGAAAATTTTCTGAAGAAGAGTTAGAAGATGTCCTCTCTAGTGGTTTAGTGGCACTCGGTCTTGGGATGAGGAGTGTTTAATGATAGAAATTAATCTCTCCCCTAAGCAAAAAAACGCTGATATTACAAAAGTCGCAGGTTTTGATCTAAGTCAATTAAACCTTAAAATGCTCTTGATCTCGATCATTGTTCTTTATGGAGTAGAGCCTTTTGTTTTGGATTTTTTCCAAAGCGATATTGACGCTGTGGACGCCAGGCTCACCAAAGTTCAAAGAGAACAAAGATCTATCAATACAGAATTAAGGGCCCTTGAAAGTGTAAAAAAACAAGTGGAAGACTTAAATAAACAAGAAATAGCACTCTCTCAAAGAGTGAATGCGGTTAAAATCATTGTCGATAAAAGACAAAATCCTTTTAAGATCTTTAAGTATATTGCGGATAATACTCCTCAAGACGTTTGGCTATTTGAATTAGAACTTGATGACCGAACTCTTAAGTTACAAGGCTATTCGAAGTCTTGGAAGAGTATTGGAGATTTTTTAGAAAATTTAAAATCCAGTATCTTTTTTGAACAGAATATAACTTTTAACAAACCAGATACCAAAACAAATGAAATCAATGGTCAAAGAGTGGAGACTTTTGAAATTATAGCGAAAGTGGCGAGGTTTCAATGAAAGAGGCCCTGTTAAAAAATATCCATTGGTTTATCATTTTCTATGCCGCTTACAATATTTTCATCATCTATGAAGAAAAAACAATTGAGCTAGAGCAAATCAATGGTCGTTTAAGTGTAGCCAATCAAAAGCTGACCCGATCTAAAAAAGATTTAGAGAGAGTTCAGAAGTTTAATGAAGACCTTGAAAAGTCGAGGGCCAGAGTTGATGAGGTTGTGAAGAATTTAGAGCGAATACAAAGACAACTCCCGGCAGAGATTAATGATACTGAAGTTCAACGACTTTTGAGTGATTTCTCAAGTCAGTTGAGAATGCAAAGCCCAGAAGTTTCAGCAAAAGTAGAGAAGGCAGAAGGATTTTATTTTTCTAAAGATTATATTTTTGATGCGGTCGGAACCTATTTGCAGTTTCTCATTCTTTTTGAAAAGCTCGATCGCCTAGCTTCTGGTGAAGACGCTGGCCGGATCTTAAACGTGAAGTATGTTCGGATGGTTTATGATGATAGCGCTGATAAACGCAGCCGCTTCACCATCTTAAAATTAAATTTAATGGTTGAATCTTATCGATATAACGCCGCCTATAAGTGGAAAGAATGATAATGAAAAAAATAGTATTTCTATTTATATGTTTATCCATGACGAGCTTACAAGCTCGCTTAGAAGATATTTTTAATGATCAAACCTCAATAGAAAAGCCATTTGAATTGAGAGATCCGTTCAACGCTCCCAAGTTTCAATCAGCGAACCAACAAAAAAGAAAAAAAAGATTTAGAGGTGTGTGGGATAACACCCCGAAACTTCCAGATGATGTCACCTTGGCTGATATTGAACTGACAGGTGTTCTTATAGGGGCAAATCGAAGAGCGGTGGTTCAGGCTAAAGGCGACACGTATAAATTAAAAGAAGGACAGAAGATAGGAATAAATGGTCCAGAGTTAAAAGCTATTTTACCAGCGGGTATTATTTTAGTTGAGCAGATCACTAATATTTACGGTGAAATTGAATATATTGAAACTGTTGTTCCTATTTCAAGATAAAGTTGTTACGATTTAGTAAGGTATAGCTTTACGGAAGAGGTTATATGAATAAATTATTCATAATGTTTGCATTTTTACTTACCAATATTTGCTTGGCTCAAAGCCCAGCAAAAATTGAAGCCGTCAATTTCTTGCAAGAAGGAGAGGTGAGTAAACTTATCATCGACGTCTCCAAGGATGTCGTCTCAGAGCGCAGCCATATTAAAGCAGACAAACAAATTCTTCTCGATATTAAAAATGTTACTGGTGATAAAAGAGTTCTCAGAGGTATAGATACTTCAGAATTCTCAGGGGCTACTGTTTTTGTTTCTCCTTATAAAAAACCAGGAAGTGCAAATGATATTAGATTCGCTATTCAGCTAAGAGATAATGTGCGTTCATTTATTGAGCGTAGAAAGAATAGAATCATTTTGCATATCGAAAATAGATTTGGTGTTTTCACCCGCTCAAAACTTAAAAAAGCTGAGGAACAAAGTTTCTCAACAGATAACTCGGAAGAGACAAAAGAAAAAATCTTTATACCTAAATCAAATAGTGTAAATGATATCTTAGAAAATCTGACTCAATCAGGGGTGAAGCGCTATGTGGGGAGAAAGATATCTATAAATGTAAATAACCTCTCTTACCCTGAAGTTTTAAAAATGATTGCTGATACTTCGGGATTCAATATTATTATTGAAGATGAAGTGGCCCAGCTTAAACCTTTAACTATTAATCTTACCAATTTACCTTGGGATCAAGTGCTAGATACAGTTATGGATCTGGGAGGGTTAATCGCCTTTAAGCATGGAAATATCCTTACTATTAAAACTGAAGAAAAAGCGAGATTGGAAAAACAAGCTGAGTTAGACGCACAAAAGACCACAAAAACTCTCGAGCCACTTGTGACAAAGATCTTTCCAATAAGTTATGCCGCTCTTGGGGACATTTCCAAAGTTCTCGCCGATTATTCAACAGAAGGACGAGGCTCTATTGTTCCTGATGATAGGACACAAAGTCTCATTGTGAAGGACACTGTTGATGTTATTGAGAGAATGAAAAAAATTGTAGAAGTGCTAGATACTCAAACTCCACAAATCCTGATTCAAGCAAAGGTTATTGAAGCTAGTGAGAATTATACTTTTAGAGCAGGACTCGGGGGAAATGGTGTTAATTTTAGCTATGATCCTTTCGGAGATATTGGTGATAATTCTGGAACCTTTCAGTTTAGTTCTGTAACTACGGAAAGTGCTCCAGGGTTAATGAATGCAAGTATTGCTGTTTTTAAAAGGATTACAGATCTCAACTTTAGATTAGATTTAATGGAATCAGAGTCTAAAGTTAAAATCATTTCTTCACCAAAAGTTATTACTGAAAATAATAAAGCCGCGACAATCTCAGCATCTGATACCAGAAACTTTATCACTCAGGCTGCTGGAACCGCAGGATTAACTTCTGAGATTACTGCTCTTACTGCACAAACGTCTCTTAATGTTACTCCAAAAGTGACGAATGAAGGTTCAATCTTAATGAATGTTTCTGTGACAAAATCAGGCTTTGGAGCGCAGACAGATCCAAATGCTCCACCAGCTCAGACTTCAAATTCAATCGCGACTAATGTCATGGTAGATAACGGCTCTACTATTGTTATTGGGGGAATTTATTCCACCAGTGATTCAGAAGCCGTCTCAGGTATACCTTTTTTAAAGGATTTACCTATTATAGGGTGGCTATTTAAAACGGCCTATAATCCAGTTAAGTCGAGATCAGAGTTAGTTGTCTTCATCACTCCAAGGGTGATTAACCAAGAAGAAGCTGGTCTCGTTAATCGCGAAGATAGTTTTGATACTTTGGGAGGAGAGGGTCTTGGGCTCTAATAGTCGCTCTAGATCTTCATTACTTGCCAAGTATACCCTTCAGTACGAGAAAAATCCTAAGTCCCGTGTCTTTGCTCCTCTGGCAGAAATCTATAGAAAGCTCGGCATGATGGATGAAGCTTTTGAATTACTTAAAAACGGAATAAGATATCATCCTAGCTACACTCTAGGTTATATCGTGTTGGCCAATTGCTATTACGATAATCGCAACTATGAAATGGCTTATAATACAGTAAGACCTTTTGTGGCACAGAATCTAGAGAATATCACTTTACAAAAATTGTTTGGCGATGTTTGTGAAAAACTTGGTTTTTTAGAAGAAGCCCTTCAAACTTATAAATACCTTTTACTTTTAAATCCGAGAGATGAAATTGTTGCCAATGCAGTAAAGTATCTAGAAGAAGATCTGGCTGAGGTTGAAGAGGAAAACTTCGATTTAAAAGAAACTTCTGAATCAAATGAAGATGATTGGGTTCAAATGAATTTCAATCAAAAAGAAAATAGCGATGAAAACTCTGTTGAAAATTGGCAAGTGACTAAAAAGTCACCTCTGGAAGAATTTAAAGAAGAAGTTGTCAGTAAAAAATTAAAAATATCTGAGCATGAACTCGATGATCAATTTTTTCATGAAGATTTTGATAATGAAAACTCAGAACAATCTCATGAAGATGAAGCTCCTATTATAACCCATACACTTGTTGATCTTTATTGCAAGCAAGGTCATATAGATAAAGCCAAAGAGATACTTGAAAATATCTTAGAACTTCATCCTAAGGATCAAGCCACAAAGAATCGACTTGCAGAACTCAGCTCAAATGTTGAAGAGCCTGAAGAAACATTTCATACGGATCTTAGTGAGTCTTCTGAAAAACTTAAATTTGCTTTTGATCTTTTTGAGCAAAAATTACAAACCAGATTTCGCCCCAAACAATTATGAAAATACTCGTCATCAATGGACCTAACCTTAATTTATTAGGGACTCGTGAACCGGACATATACGGAGCAGAAAGTTTAGCAGAAATTCAAGCCTACACCCAAAATTGTCTGGGAGATAAAGCTCAGCTTGAGTGGTGGCAATCAAACTCTGAGAGTGAAATAATAGATAAAGTTCAGAGTGTGATCACGTCTGATTTTGACGCACTTATTATTAATCCCGCTGCTTATTCCCATACCTCTATTGCTATTCTTGATGCCTTAAAAAACCTTAAAATTCCAATAGTTGAAGTCCATTTATCCAATATCTATAACCGAGAAAGTTTTCGTCATTCATTATTGACTGCCCAAGCCTCTTCTATAATAATGAGTGGGCTCGGCAAAGATTCATATTACTATGCAGCATTAGCATTGCTGAGAAAATAATCACTGGGAGTAAGTGTGAAATATCAAACAACAGATTTTAGGAATGGTTTAAAATTCGCCATCGATGGGAAGCCTTATATAGTTGTAAGCTTTGCTCATGTTAATCCTGGAAAAGGTTCAGCATTTGTTAAGGCCAAAATTAAAAATTTAGAAACAGGGCAAGTTCTTGAAAAAACTTTTAAAGCTGGAGTTGACACTGTTGATAAGCCAGACATGGAAGAGCGAGAAATGGAATATACCTATGGTGATATGGATGGGTATAACTTCATGGATACAACAACTTTCGAATCTGTTCACCTCAGTCATGACAATGTAGGCGATGCAAAATTGTATCTACAAGAAGGTATTAAAGTTGATATTTTATATTTTAATGCCAGACCTATTTCCATTGAACTTCCCAATTTTGTTCATTTAAAAGTCACGGAAACTGATCCTGGACTCAAAGGGGATACTGCCGCAGGTGGAAACAAGAAAGCCATTATGGAAACAGGTCTACAAGTAAGTGTGCCTTTGTTTATTGAAGAAGGTGAAGTTTTAAAAATCGATACTCGTTCTGGAGAGTACGTAGAAAGATCAAAACAATAGCGAGTTAAATATGGATTTAGAAAAAGTAAAAGAATTTATTACGTTGGCCAAAGATGAAGGTGTTGCTGAATTAAAGTATGAAGAAAAAGATTTAAAAATTTCTGTCAACTTTAATGCAAGCACTCATGTGGTCTCAGCACCGGCTATGGCGGCGCCAATGGCCAACACTGCTGCAGCTACTGCACCGGCGTCTGCTGGAAACCAATCAAGTGATCATAATTATCATGTCATCAAATCTCCATTTGTAGGGACATTTTATTCTTCACCTGCTCCTGATAAGCCTAGCTTTGTTAATGTTGGAGACAAGGTTTCAAAAGGTCAGACCCTCTGTATTTTAGAAGCCATGAAAATTATGAATGAGATTGAGAGTGATATCACTGGCGAAATTGTAGAAGTTTGTGTTGAAAACGAAAGTCTCGTTGAGTTTGGTCAGGAACTTTATAAAATTAAGGCTTAGCTTTGAAATTCAAAAAAGTATTAATTGCGAATAGAGGTGAAATTGCAATTCGAGTTTTAAGAAGTTGCAAAGAGCTTGGTATAGAGACCGTATGTGTTTATTCAACAGCGGATGAGAATTCATTGCATGTAAAGCTCGCTGATGAATCAGTCTGTATCGGCCCTCCTAAATCTCTTCATAGCTACTTGAATATGCATGCGATTTTATCTGCAGCCGAAATAACCGGTGCAGATGCTATTCATCCAGGATATGGATTCTTGTCAGAAAATGAAGAATTCTCAAAAATGTGTGAGCAATGTGGAATAGACTTTATTGGTCCCCACAGAGAAAGCCTCCGTTCTATGGGCGATAAAATTGAATCTAAAAAGATTGCCAAAGAAGCTAATGTTCCAACACTTGAACCAATTTATGTAAATGAGCTCTCTGATGAAGATATCATCAAAAGCGTTGAAGCCATGGGATACCCCGTGCTGATTAAGGCTTCTGCCGGCGGTGGTGGAAGAGGAATGAAACGTATTGATCAGCAAAAAGATTTGCTTAGTGCTATTAGTATGTTGAAGGAAGAATCTAGGTTAGCGTTTGGAGATGATACACTTTTTATAGAAAAATTTGTATCCAATCCTCGTCATATTGAAGTTCAAATTCTTGCTGATAAATTTGGAAAAGTACTTCATGTCGGAGAGAGAGACTGCACTATTCAAAGACGTTTCCAAAAAGTAGTCGAGGAATCTCCTAGTCCAGTTATAGATGAGAAAACAAGAAATGAAATGTGTGAAGCAAGTGTAAGGCTGGCACAAAAAGTAAAATACGACTCTGTGGGAACTGTTGAGTATTTATATGATCTCGATTCAGGTAAGTTTTATTTCATGGAAATGAACACCAGAATCCAAGTTGAACATCCTGTTACTGAGCAAAGAAGTGGAATTGATTTAATAGCTGAGCAAATTAGAGTGGCAGCTGGCCAAAAACTTAAACTTGAGCAAAAAGATATAAAATTTTCTGGTCATGTGATTGAGTGTCGAATTAATGCTGAAAATCCTGAAACTTCGATGCCATCTCCTGGTTTAATTACTCATTATCATAGACCTGGAGGGATAGGGGTGCGAGTCGATGACTTTATCTATACTGGTTATCAGGTGTCACCACATTATGATTCCATGATTTCTAAGATAATTGTTAAAGCAGATAATCGCGAAGAATGTATCAACAGAACATTGAGGGCCCTAGACGAAACTGTTGTGGGTGGAATCTCGACAAATATAGAATTACATAAAAAAATACTAAAAAACTCAGATTTTAGGCAAAATTCGTACAACACCAATTTTCTTGCTGAAAAATGCTAAAATATTAACAAGTTAGAGCATTTTTTAAGTAGGAGAAGAGGTGACTTTTCCAGATATAGATCGCCATATAAAAAACTTTGAATTTAGTTTTGCTAAAGAAAAACTTTTGGCAATCATTCAATCCAAATCAAATGATTCAGTACTCAGAATTAAAGCACATTCTAAGCTTTTAAGTTTGTATAAATTGAATTCTGAAAAAATAGAAAGTGAGTTCTATGAAAACTTTTTAAATTTACTGATTGAAAGTGATGCAAAAAATCTCATGCCTGAGTTAATTGAGGAGATGAGTTCTCAGATAAATTCAATTTCTCTTGATGCAAAAATTAAGTTAATCGATATTTACTGGCAATTAGGACAAATCCAAGATGCCAAGAAACTTGCTCACGCTATAAGTTTTGAAATGATTGCCGGAAAACGGTGGAATAAAATCACTGAGCTTAATCAAGTTCTTAGAGATAAATTTGATTCATTCTCCCTTTCGCTTCTTAGGTTCATCGCTGGGGTAGAAACATTTAATGAAGCAGATGCCTTAAAAGAATTAAGCTTTTTAGAACATGAATATTTAAAGCCTTCAGAAAAAAAGCTAAGACCTAGAATTGAAAAATTGAATGATATTTTTTGTGATTTTGAGCATCTGCCGGCTAGGCTTTATCTTCCTAAACTACGTTACCAGCTTTTAGTACGAATCCTGCATGATTCTAGGCCATCTCCAAAAGAGCTTATTGAGTATATTTTACTTGGTGACACCGTTGACGACGATATGCTCCTCTATGAATTATTCCCTCAAGGTGAGCTTGATCATTATTTAAAAAATAAATTCAAAAAAAGTAGAAACCGATATAGCTTTTTTAAACGTAGCTTAAAGGCTGATCAAAACATACTTACTGATATTAAGAAAGAAAATGAAATATTTGATATATCTCAACTAAAACTTGAATTAATTACAGGTGAAGAGAAAGAGTCTTCTCTTGATACGAAAGCATCTCATAAACTAAGTCAGTTTGAACAAGAAGCTCTTTATCAGATTCAGGGCGAAGAGATTGATAGTGATACAAAACTCAGTTATGTTTATTCTCTTCTTATGATGAATTTAAATCTCGTGGCGCTTCACATCTTAGAAACGATGAAAGAAGACACGAATACTCTTTATTTAAAAACGGAGATCTACTTTAGGATCGAAGACTATACTTCTGTTATTGTATGCGCAAACCAAGCTCTTCATTCTGTTAGCGATGAAGAAGCCCTACCTTATTTAGGCTTTAAGGCTAGGGCTTATGAAAAATTAGGACAAGCAGATGCAGCTAGAAATGTTTATAGAAATATTGCAAGTGTAGATCCGAATTATAGATTTGCACGGAGGAAGCTTTAATTGCGTAGTGTAAATAAGGTTCTCGTATTATTCATTGTTATCATTTTGATCTCCTTTTACGGGGTTTGGCAACTACTGCAGTCAGAAATGGTGGCCGATAGAATTTCTGTCATGGCGACAAAGTATGCCAAAGAAGTACTCAATACGGATATTAAATTTGAATCTATGGTGTTCAACTTATACCCACCAGGTGCAAGTTTTAAAAATGTTCATGTCAAAGTTAATCAAGATGATATAAAGGTTCAAACCGAAATTGCTGAGTTGGGTGTTTTTTTTAATCCCTTAGACTTTCTTAACACAAGTTTCCAAATTGACCAGATTAAATTAAATGATGGTTATCTCAGACTTGAAGACTTAGCTAAATCAGCTCAGTCAAACACAGAAAAAGAGGGGAGTGAAAAATCTCTCGACGATATCAAGGAAGTTTTTCAAAAGCTAAGTGATATTCCCATCAATCGCTTTATTGTCTCTGATGTACATTTCACATTTAATAAGTCTGAAGCACTTGTAAAAAAACTAGGGCTTGATAATCTTCATTCCTATTTAAGAATTCAGCTCAATGTTTTTGAAATTAAGTCTGATAAGATTCCGGAGAAATATACACCTGATTCCCTCTATGCAGATTTAATTCTGAATGAAGAAAAAGCACTCTTTGAAGATCTTGTGTTAAAAAAAGGCTTGTTGAAAATTAATTCTAAAGCCGAGGTCGATAATTATTTATCAAAAAACTTAAATTATAAGCTACGAGCCGACATAGAATTTCCTCTTAAAAAATTACATTCAATCATCAATTTAGGACAGTCAGGTCAACTCCATTCAGGAGATATACAAGCGAAGATAGAAGGTGAGGGGGGACTTGATACTTTTAATTTGATCTCTGAAGTTGAGGGAACAGATATTAAAACGGACTTTATTTATGCTGATAAGTTGAGTCTGAAGGCATCGGCCACTCAAGAAGCGATAGATATAAATGATCTTAAGCTTGTTCACAATAGCGAACAGTTAAAGCTCGTTTCTCCTTTTGAATTATTTAACCTTAAAACTAAAAAATGGATAGAAGAACCGGTCATCGCAGACCTCAACTTTATGCAAACAAGAAACTTTCTGAGAGTTTTAAAAGACAGACTCAACCTATTAGATGGTTCATTATCAGGAAGATTACGTTTTGAACTTAAAGACGAATATTATTCGTTTCAAGCGGAAAAGGATGTTTTGATTAACCATTTAAGTTTCAAATCGCAAGATGAAAACATTCTTACTTTTAACAACCTCAAGATGCAAAAGGGTTTATTTAAAATTGAGCCTCAAAATTTTACTATGAATATATTGGCGACCAATGGCCAAACGAAGTTAAACGTAGCAGGAGAAATAAACAAAGAAAAGCTAGAGATAAATCTTTTAGATAGTACGATCGATCTCAATCAAATAAGTCCTGTTTTTGGTTATGAAGTGGCCGGTACGGGAGACTTAAATTTAAAAATAAGGCGAACAGAGAATGACGAGATAACAATGGATATAAATTCTGTTCAAAATAATTTTATGTTCGATGGCTATAAACTTGATCAACTCCATGCCGTAACCTCTATTAATTTTGACCAAGATAGAATCCTCATTAAGAGATTGAATGGTCTTTCGAATAAAACGAGTATTGTGGCTAATGGTGAAGTGAATTATCAAAGCAAAGATATATCTATTAATTATAGTATCGAAAATTTAAACTTTAATGAGTCAAAACGCATTCTCTCAAAATATCTCTCTGATACTACTATAAAAGGGTCACAAGTTTATGGCCGCTGGGATACAACGGGGAAAATTTCAGGCAAGGCAACCAAAGAGGGAATAAACATCCTTGGACAGTTCGAAGGTATAAATAATTATTTTTTCAATGAAAGTGTTGAGAGAGTCGCTTTTTCTTATCAAGTAAAAAACTTAGTCTTAACTGTTAAAGACTTTGTTGCTAACAAATCACTCGGTAAAATATTTGCTTTTGCTCAGTATGATATTGAGAAAGATGAAATGAGGGGATGGACCAAACTTGAGTTACTCCCTCTTGCAGAATTTTCTAACTATAATCAATTACCCTTTAACTTTAATGGTTATTTAAGTGGTCAATCCGAAATCTACTATATAGATGATCGTTGGCGCGCTAAGGGAGTTTTAAATTTAGATAACACTACTGTTGAATCTGAGCGTTATGCTGATAGTGAATTAAAGTTCACCATTGAAGAAAATTTTCTGAACCTAGATCTCAATGCCTTTGGTAACCAAGTCCAGGCATTAACTAATATTAATCTCAACGATATGAACAGCCCTTCAGAACTTAACCTTAAATTAAATATTAGCAATCTTAAAAAAATGGCTGGTATTGTTAAAGGTGTCGATATACTCAATTCTGAAATTGAAGGAAGTTTACAATATAATTTAGCGAGCACTTTTTTCTATCAGGATCTACGTTTTCAGAGTTTTACTTCGCATCTTAAAGAGTTTAATTTTATCAAAAAACCCATCACAGTTAATTACGCTAGCGATTCACCGGAAATCGTAGTAGAGGATGGCGTCATCAAAAAATGGGATTTTAATTTAAGAGGAGAGAAGTTTTATATACTGAGTAACGGTGAAGGTGATTTACAAAAAGATTTCGATATCGTCAGTAATTTAAAAGTGGATGCAAGTATTATTGAAACTTTCAATTCATTTATCTCTAAGGCTAATGGAAATATAAGAGGTAAATTGGTTTATAAAGTTAAAGATGGTAAGGAAGATTACCAAGCCTTGTTGACATCAAGTAATTTATCCTTGAGCACAAGATTGCTCCCAACGGCAATTACTAAAGCCTCAATGGCAGTTTCTTTTGAAGATCAAATTATTAATATTGATAAGTTCAACGCACAATTGATAACTGGTTCCTTCTTGGTTTCTGGTAAGATTGATTTGAATACTCTTATACCTGATGTAGATATCAGGTATAAATTTAAGGATGCAGGAGTCTCGATCCTGCAGAAGAGTAATTTAGTTTTTAGTGGTGAAGGAGCACTGGTTGGTAAAAACTTTCCTTATACTCTAGGAGGAGATTTTTATATTCAAAAATGTGTTATTGTGAACGAAATCGCTGATTTTGCTGGAAACTCAGGTGCTCAAAAATTTATGGGTGAGGATATCAAATATCTTCCCGGCAAAAAAAATCAAAGTTTAAACAATAAAGTCGAGTTCAACATCAATGTAAGCACTCGCAACCCTATTTTTATCGCGAACTCCTTAGCTGACATAGGTTTTAATGGCAATGTGCAAGTTTTAGGGGGGGAGAATGACCCTCGCCTTTCTGGTCGCGCCAATTTAGCGCCAAGAAATAATCGTATCACGTTTAAGAACAATGAATTTGTACTCACTAAGGGGAGTGTCTTTTTTACAGAGCAAAATGAAATCAGCAACCCGGACTTAGATTTTCAGGCATCGACTAAGATTAATGAGTATCAAATAGAAATAAAAGTTTACGGGCCGGCTCAAAATTTTACTTTCGATCTCTCTAGTGAACCAGCCTTATCCCAATCTGATATACTTTCGTTAATAGCTTTTGGTTATACTGAAGACCTTTCCAATAACCTATCAGACTCTGAAAGAGAATCAATGACACGTGCGGGAATTGGTTCACTTATTTTTGATTCGTTTAAGATAAATGAAACTTTGAAAAACGAGTTCGGCATCCAAGTCAATTTAGGGACTGAAATCTCAGAGGACGAACAAAGTCTTCTTTCTGCTAGGAATGCTGAAGGTGGAGATGTGAATAGAATTAGATCAGCAACAACTTTTGAGCTTAAAAAACAGCTCTCCGATGCAATGAGCTTATCGGTCTCCAGTACTGTCGGTAATAGTTTAAACCAACGACAAAGCTTAAATCTCAACTATAATGTAAATAGACAGGTTTCAGTTGAAGGAGTGTATGAACAACGCTCAACTGATCAAGTTCAAACGATAAATGATGACACTTCTTTTGGAGCCGATTTAAAAGTGAAATGGTCCTTTCGATGATAAAGTTCATACTCAAAATCATATTGCTCTCATTATGTGTAAGCCTTCAGGCTCAAGAGATTAGGATCGATGAACTTAAAGTTAAGTGTGATGTTAAAAATGCATGTGAACAACAGGTATTTACCTTCAGGTCTCTGAAAAGAACATTCTCCTCTCCCGATCACCTACATAAGATACTTAAACTCTACGTTTCTAATGAAGGTGTGAAAAGCCTGGATTATACCTTAGAAAAAGTGGATGAGAATTATCATCTGGTGATTCATATGACTCCCAAACCACGGATTGTAGAATTTGATGGTGTCAGTTTTGATAAAGGGGACTTTGAAATCCCTGCGGTTCTCCCTGTAAGAGAAGATGATTATTTTGATCTGGCTCGGGTCAAGCAGACAAAAGCGATTCTGCTCGAGCTGGCCAAGGACAAAGGGTACCCCAAGGCTAAAGTTCAAGAGCGAGTGAAGAGAACAAAAAAAGGTGTGGTTCTTGGCTTTGATATTGAGATGGGTGAGCCCATTATCGTCGCGAAGATTAATATTAATAGTAATTCAGAATATCTAAAAAATATTCTGCAAAATATAATGGGAGAATATACAGATAATCCTTATGATTTATCAGCGATTAAAACCACCTTAGAGACGGTCCGTAATTTGTTTTTGCAATATGGCTATTATTTGGCTGAAATTGACATTAAATCTCGTGTGATTGGTGCTCGTCGGGTTTATTTATTTCTTAATGTGAAAAACACAAAGCTTTATACTTTTTATGTAAAGGGAGTTGATAAAAACAAAATAGAGTTTATTAAAAAAGAACTTTCAGAATCTCTAATAGGTTTTAAAAGAGAAATGAGCTTGGAGAATATTGAACAAAGAGTTCATGAATTACTCCAGTCATATGGAATTATTAATTCTCTTGTAAAGATTGGCCGTAGCGAGTTTAAAACAAAAAATAATGAAGAAAATATAGTTTACAAAATAGAGATAGAGAAAGGACACAAAGCCTCAATTGGCACTCTTAGTTTTAAGGGAAATACTTTTTTCTCGCATAAAGAATTAAAAGAACTCTTTTATACAGATGCTACAAGCTTAGTTTCTAATCATCTTCATGATCCCTCTTACTATGAAGCCTTTGTAGAAAAACTGAAGAAATATTTTATAAGTTACGGCTTTTTGAGTGTTTTTATAGAAAAGCCTCAAATCGAATATGTTCCTTCCTCACACACATATCACCTGACTTATAAAATCCGCGAAGGAATGAGAACTCAAATAAGCACCATTCAATTTGGAGAATTACCTGAGGAGCTGAGAGAAGAAATCCTCGCTGATATGCATAATAAGCCTGGTAAATACTTTAACCCGATAGCGTTTGAAGAAGATCTTACCAAGATCACTAAAAATCTCAAAGCAAGGGGATATTATTTTGCAGAAATTAGAAACTTAAATACCCCTGGCATCGTCAATTACAAACAAGATAACGCTTATGTTGATATCAATATAAATGTCTATGCCGGTGAAAAAATTTATGCCAATGAAATTATCATTATTGGAAATTTGAAAACAAAGAAATCTCTCATATTGAGAGAGCTTGAAATTGAAAAAGATGTTTTAGTGACATCAGAGCGCATTCAAAACTCCCAAACAAACCTCTTGAGCTTAGGGATCTTTAATTCTGTTCAGATCTCACCTGTAGAGAATGACCGAAGCCATACAGATGTTCTCGTGTTCGTGAGAGAAAAAGACTTTGGATTTATCGAGCTTGCTCCAGGAATTAGAACTGACTTAGGTGCAAAGTTATCAATGCGAATCAATTATAACAATCTTGAAGGGATGAATAAAAAAATTACTTTTCGAGGCTCGATTAATAGAAGGCTTAATTTGAATGTTCTGGATGAGGAGAGAGAAAAAGAGGGAAAAACATTATTAGAGTATGATGCTACCGTGGATTATGCGGAAAACCACATCTTTAAATCAGATTATGATTTTACAGCAAGTGTTTCCAAGCAAAGACGTCGATTTTTTTCATTTGACGCGGATATACAGCGGATTAGTAGCGGGGTCTCTTATGATGTCACCCGTTGGCTTAATTTAAGCGCCCGTTATCAGCTGGAGACAATTTCTCAATTCAACGCAAGCGTAGATCGAGACCGGGGTCATTTCCAAATTGGCTCTATTACTCCCTCCATTTTTTTCGACTTCAGAAATCGTAGTGTGAATGCAACTCAAGGCGCATCGATAGGCCTGTCGTGTGAATTTGCAAATCCTGCTTTGCTCTCACAGTCTAATGATGATCTCACCATCGATTATTATAAGCTCATCAATAGAAATAGATTCTATTATCCTTTCAGCCAAGATGTGGTTCTGGCCGTTTCGACTGCTTTTGGTATTCAAGAAAATCTTGCCAATGAAAAAAATGCGAGTGGGGAAGTCAGAGGGTATATTCCTAATATTAAAGTTTTCAGACTCAATGGTGCAGATATCGTTCGAGGCTATGAAGAAGATGAAATCAATAGATTGGTGAGCAAGCAAGATATTGCAGAAGTAGAGGTCAATAATCGTGCTTATATGGCGAATATCAAGGTAGAGCCACGGCTTTTTCTATCTGACACAACAATGCTTGGTGTGTTTTATGATGCGGGGCGTATTTTTGTGAATGAGTTTAAAGAAGATGAATTGCGTTCCAGTGTCGGCCTATCTTTTAAATACCTGACTCCCGTCGGCTCCCTAGACTTCGATTACGGTATAAAACTCTTGAGAAAAAGAGATGCTGATGGTACATTAGACAGCCCTGGAAGGCTACATGTGTCAATCGGTTTCTTTTAGTCCCGTTAAATAGAACCCGGTGATTAGTATTTTACAGCTAGGAGTGGTGACCTAACTGTGATTAATTATTGACAGTGTTCATGCTGGGCCGCTATAAAAAGCGGAATTTAACATTAAATTTGTTGAGGTACTTATGTATACACAGAAATCTTTCTCTGAGAAAAAAGAGAACATTGATAAAAAGTGGTGGATTATTGATGCTACCGACTTAGTTGTAGGTAGAGTTGCTACTGAAGCAGCGACCTTATTAAGAGGGAAGCACAAGCCAACATTTACTCCTAACCAAGAATGTGGTGACTTTGTTGTTATTACAAATTGTGAAAAAATTAAATTCACAGGTAAGAAGTGGACAGATAAAAACTATTACTGGCACACGAATCACATTGGTGGAATTAAGAAAAGAACTGCACGTGAGCAAATGGAGAAACATCCTGAGCTTATTATTATGAATGCAGTTAAAGGTATGCTTCCTAAGAATACTCTAGGAAGAAAGCAATTAACTAAACTCAAAGTTTTTGTTGGTGATGAGCATACTCATGAAGCACAAAAACCAGAAGCAAGAACTTTAAGATAGAAGGAACATAGTCATGGCTAAAGGAAAAACTTATAAAACACAAACTGTTGGTAGAAGAAAGACTTCTGTGGCTAGAGTTTATGTAGCTGATGGAAGTGGAAAAATCACAATTAATAAAAGAGAGTTAACTGATTACTTCCCAAAAGCAACTTCTAGATACGTCGTTGAACAAGCACTTAACCTTGTTGATGTGAGAGACAAATATGACCTCAACATTAACGTTAAAGGTGGGGGGACAACTGGACAATCTGGTGCGATCCGTCTGGGTATTGCCAGAGCACTTGCAGAACTTAACGCAAGTGATAGAGGAGCTCTTAAAGAAGCAGGATTCTTAAGAAGAGACTCTAGAAAAGTTGAAAGAAAGAAGTATGGTCTCGCTGGTGCCAGAAGATCTTACCAGTTCTCAAAAAGATAATATTTTTTATCAGAATTTGTTTAGAATATTACAAGGCTCACCTTTTTACGGTGGGCCTTTTTTTTAGTATAACTTTCCAATGAAAAAAACTGAGTCGATAAAAATAAGTGGAGCAAGGGTTAATAATCTCAAGGATATTTCTCTTGAAATTCCACTTAATAAAATGACCTGTTTTTTCGGTCCGAGTGGTTCTGGAAAAACTTCTATCGCTTTTCACACTTTGTTTAGCGAATCAAAAAGAAGATTTCTAAATTCTTTTCCCAGCTTTTTAAAGTTTTTCTCCGATAGACCTGCTCCCGTTGATGTGGATGAAATCTTTCCCGTCCTACCCGTTTTTGGTCTTCCTCAAAATAACCCTGTGGTGGGGACCCGTTCTAATGTTGCTGATACTATGCATCTGACGGAGCTTTATCAAAATTTGTTCTATCATTATTCAGTTGAGTTATGCCCGATCCATAAAGAGCATTTTATTGACCTAACCATAGTCGATTATTTAAAGAGTTTTGTTGATCTAGAAGATGAGGGCAATATTTATTATCTTCTTATCACAAAAGATTCGTTTCTAGATCACTTTCAAAATAATCCTTTTCCTTCTCGCTCCCTCAAATCTACTCGAAGCAAAAAGATTTCAGACTTCTCAAAAGATCATGAACTTTGGGAATTAGGACGTTTTAAACTCAAGCATCTTGAAAGGCTCAACGAGAAATTTAAAGATTATTTTCAAGATGGCATTGAGCTTTTTCTCCTCGATGAAAATAATAAAAAACTGCATAAACTAAAATATAAAAAAAATGAAACACGCTGCCCTGTGGAAGGTTGTACTGAGCGCTCAGTTGGTAAACTAACACTGTCTCATTTTTCACCCTATAATGCACTTGGGGCTTGTGCGGATTGTAATGGTTTTGGGGAGACTCTTACTTGGGATCCTGAAAAACTTTTTGATGAAAATAGATCCGTCCAAGAAGGGGGAGTGCTTTTATTAAAGTACAAGCGTTTTGCTGGCCAAGAAGCGGCTCTCCTCCGCGAGATGAAAAAACAAAAAATATCCATCACAAAACCGATTAAAGATTTAGGACAAAAGTTTCAGACTCTGCTCTATGAGGGGGGAGGGAGTTATCATGGTTTTGATGAATACTTCCGTTATCTGGAACGTAAAAGATATAAAATGACTGTGCGTATTTTTATTCGCAATATCCAAAAAGGTGAGAGATGTTCTCGTTGTCAGGGGACGAGAATGGAACAATTTTCTAAAAACTTTTTTATGGGCGACGATTCACTCTATGAGTTACTTCAGCTCACTCTTGGCGAGACCGCCGAGTTTTTTTCCCGTTTTCAAACTGATTATAATATTCCTAAAGAACAACAAAAGCAGATCACTAAGATTAATGATATCATTTCTGTTGCCCTTGGGGTTGGGCTCTCTCATCTCTCCTTGATGAGAAAAGCAAAAAGCCTCTCTGCTGGAGAATACCAAAGATTGCTTTTACTCAAATATCTCTCCTACGATGGTAAGGATTCTCTTTTTGTTTTTGATGAACCCAGCCTGGGTCTTAATATCTCAGAAAAAGAATATCTGCTTGATGGTTTTAACAAACTCATCCAGCAAGGAAATACTGTGGTTCTTATTGATCACAGCAAATTTTTTAGAAGTAAAAGTGATTATATTATACAAATGGGTCCGGGCTCAGGTCGTGAGGGTGGTGAGATCATGTTTCAGGGGACTCCGAGTCAGTTTAAACCAGAAAAGCTGACTCTAGATTTAAAACCACTCGTCCACAATCCTAAGGATAAAATAACTGTCGTAAGACCCGAGCTCTATAATAAAACTTATCCTGATTTTATCATCAAGACTGGTCATGTAAATTTAGTGCGGGGACCGAGTGGCTCAGGTAAGACGGCAGCTATGATCAACACTCTTGCGAATAAACTGAACTATGACGTTTATGGTGATTATCTTGATCTAAAAAAAGGCAAAGCTGAATCCATAAGTTATTCCTATCCCTTTACTGACGTTATAGTGGTGGATGCGAATCTCAATCGCTACACATCTCGCTCTACAGTGGGAAGTTTGACGGATCTTTTCCCAGTTGTGCGCAAACATTTTGTGAACACCCAAAGTGCCAGAGCACTAGGGCTTAAAGAAGGTCATTTTTCTTATAATTCAGATTTAGGTCAATGCCCCAACTGTGAAGGTAAGGGGTTCACCATTGTAGAGATGCAATTTTTAGAAGATATTGTTCTTACTTGTGAGGATTGTAAGGGAAAGCGCTTAAAACCCATTTATGCAGATATATCTGATGGACGCTTTACTGTGCATGAAGCTTTTTCCTCGCCGTTAAATTCAGTTCTAGAACACATAAGACTTACCCCTAAATTTAAGCGTATTTTTGAATACCTAAAAGTTCTCAATCTAGACTACCTCTCCCTAAACAGGGCCATTCAATCTCTATCCGGCGGCGAGAAGCAACGAATCTATTTGCTCAGTAAACTGCAAAAAAATCTCTCAGGCAGTATTATCTTTTTTGAAAATATCTCTTTTGGCCTGTCTGATAAAGAGTTGGTGAAAGTGTGTGAGCTCCTGCAAACCTTAACGGTGAAGGGAAATACAGTAGTTCTTATTGATCAAGATGAGATTTTCGAACATATAGCCCAACATAAAATAATGTTTTAACTTCCAATTAAAAAGCTCAAGTACTCTTTTTTTAAGCCGATAAGTTCTTGTATATAGGGATTTTTTCATGCTTAAGTACTTGTTTTTACTATTAATTTTGATGAGCTCAACCTTTGCCACCACTTTTGTACCCATTGGCATCGCTGAGCAAATAAAAAAAAGCCATTTGGTGGTGCAAGGAAGTGTGCAATCCAAGACCTCTCAGTCGGTGGATGGAAAAATTGTCACTAAGATTGTCCTCTCGGTAGAGAATTCAACAGAACCTTATTTAACTCAGACAGAGCTCTATTATCCTGGTGGTACCCTGGGAGAACAAACAAGACTCATTCATGGGGCGCCAAAGTTTTCACCGGGAGAACAAGTCGTCGTATTCGCAAAAAAATATCAAGATAAGTTGTGGATTCAGAATTTAGGTCTTGGTAAATATAGTGTGAAGAATGTCGGGCTTAAAAAAGTACTCGTGAATCAGATCTTCCCTGGTCACCCAGACATGGGGCAGATAACTTTAAACCAGTTTAAGTCTCTCGTTTTTCAGGTTAAAGAAAAGCGATTTACCATGAAGCATATTTCAAAAGCTAAAATGTATAAAAAGTATGCTTCACTGAAAAAGCCTGAAAGGGAAAAGGGACGAAGTATAGCTTCTGTTTCTCACGCACAAAAGTCTGCCATAGTGACTTCTGAAGAAAAAGTTTCAGAGTTTGGTTTAGCTTTTCTCCTCAGTGCCATTTTGTTTTTGGTATGGTTTATCAGGGCGAGGCTTAAATGATCATACTTCTTGTTTTACTTTTAAGCTTTCAAGCGAGTGCTTACGTGATAAGCAAGGGAAACTCGGGTGAGAGTTTAAAGTGGATTAAACAAGATTCACGAATACCCCTTTATATAGATCCAAATGTCATTGGAAATAATGCATCTGGAATAAGTAGTCTCGACGTTCAAACTATTTTTAATGAATCAATCTCAGAGTGGAATGCTTATTCACCCTTCCAGCTGGTACCTTTTTATACAACGTCTCAAACGGGAGCTAATCAGGTTGAATTCACCGACAACCCTATTTATTTTGACTCCGGCGTTTTGGCCATAACTGAAGTAAATTTCAATTCCTCAACAGGTGTTATCTCTTCAGCTGATATATACTTTAATGAATCATTGAATAATTATATTTCTTTTACTGATGATGAGACAGAGAGCTCTCACCTGAAAGCCTATCTTGGTGATGTCTTCACTCACGAGTTAGGCCACTTGCTCGGTCTCTCACATTCAGAAGTCATCGGCTCTTCGATGGTTTTTTCTGTATTCAAAAATCAGCATACACTTCACTCTGATGATATTCATGGCATCTGGGACAACTACAATGTGACCCAAGCTCCAGGGGAGATTTATGGTTCTGTGTTAGGGGGGCAAGCTGTCCCGGTATTTGGTGCCAATGTTTTTTTGATAAACAGTGTCACGATGGAAGTAGAACAGGCTCAGCTCACAGATGAATCAGGAAAATTCCATTTTAAAAATGTAGACAAGACTAAGAGTTATCTTATTTATTCAGCTCCTTTGAAACTCCTAGATTCGGTATCAGAATACTACTCTACAATTATAAGTACCTACTGCACTGGTGGAAATGATTATCAAACAAGTTTTTTTACTGACTGTGGAGCGAGGTCTGCGAGTCGCCCTCAGGGAATTCAATTTGGTGATGAAAGTTCTCTAGATGTAGGTGAGATAACTATACGTTGTTCAGAAAAATTATCACCAGAATATTTATCGCTCAAACAAGAGACGAGCGAGCGTGAGTTTCAGTTGGTGGATTCCTTTCGTAAAACAGCATTTGTTTTTAATGGATATTTTTCTTCAGATGAAATTAACGATGGGCTGACGGGACAGGGGGATGAATTTGATATTGATCTGCGCTATCTCGATGTAGAAAATATTCATGACTATGTACTCAAAGTAAACACTGTCACCAATGGCATTGGTTCAGCGTTAGGTGTTGATCTCTTTATCAAAAGAGTTGATGAAGCTGGCTATACCCTTTATCAGTCTTCAACTGATGAGACGGGAAAACGACTCACTGATCAAGAACTTTATTTGCCCCTCTCCTCTGTGACCAGCAATAATCAATTTTCGATTAAGGTTTTTCCTCGTGTGCTTACTTCGAGTGAGACCTATGAAATATTCTCGGTTTTTAATAAACTGTCGAATTCTCGCTCTCATTATTTACTTTCAGCTCAACTAGGAGATTATCATTCAGGTGCTTTTGAACCACTTAATCTCTATGGTTCCGAATACTTTGATGATAATGCGTCTTGTCTAGAAGGTGAAATCACTTTCACCTCAGAGGCCTATGAACCTCTGGCGAGTAGTGCGGCGCAGCTTGGAGTTGATGATGAAGCAGGCCTGGGGGTGAGTTGTGGGACCGTAGATATAAACAGTGATGGTCCTGGTTCTGGTGGGGCTGGTGTGAGTTTTATTTTTGGTTTGTTACTCTTTATGGGGATGAAGATATTAGGTTTCAGACTAAACTTGGTTAGATAATTTTTACTATTTTATGAATTTTTTATAAGATGAGAGTGTAAATACGCCAAGGATAGTGAATGAAATACCTCTTATTACTTTGTTGCAGCTTGCTATTAAGTGCTCCTCAAATCAATGCTCAAGATTTATTGAAAGAAAGAATTTGGAAACTCTCTGATAGAAAAAAATCTATTTTCTTTGATAAAGGTGTTTTTTACTCACCTTCAAATTCTCGCATGCAAAAACTTGATGCTGTCAGAAACTCCTACGTACCCGCAAGAGGTTTTGAACGAATCGTTCTCGATTTTTCAGACAGTAAGATTCCTAGAGTTTATGGCCATATTTCAAAGGATGAGAAAAAAGTTTATCTGGATCTGTTTAATACCAGCATAGATCAACAAATCCCAAATTTAAAAAATACCAAATACCTTAAAGATATTGAGATCTTTAATATCGAAAAAGATCAAGTCTCTATTGAACTTTCATTTAAGTCTTCAGTAAGTTTTGATGTGTTCTACCTAGAAAACCCAGGTCGTCTGGTCCTTGATGTTAAAAAATAGGAAATATAATGAGTGAAAATGAAATCGTGAAAGTGAACCCTGAAATAGAAGGGGAAATCAAATCACCGACAGAACTGGTGGTCATACCCATCGTAAATAGCCCCATCTTTCCTGGAATGATAGCTCCTATCATTTTAAGTGAGGATAAGTTTACTCCTGAATTGGATGCCGCTGTGGCAAAGACCGGTCATGTGGCTTTGAACTTAGTGAAGTTTAAGGAAGGCCAAGAGTATATTGTTGATGACGGCGACGATGATGATGAGGAAGAAGACTTTGCTGGCGGTGATATAGAAGAGTATGAAATGGAAGCCTATGATACTTCCCATAAAGATTTGACTGCTAAAGATATATATCGGGTAGGAGTCTATTGCAAAGTTGTTAAGAAACTGAAACTTCCTGATGGCTCTGTCAATTTACTTGTGCATGGTCTGAGAAGATATCGAATTAAAAAATTTGTTCAAGAGTATCCTATTATCATTGTCAATGCTGAAGTCTTTGAAGATGTGCATGAATCAGATGAAGAGTTGGATGCTTATACTCGTTCGGTTATTAATCAAGTGAAAAAACTCTCTGAGATCAATCCTTATTTCAATGAAGAGATGAAACTTGCGATGCTCAATTCTCCGAGTCCAGGAGCACTGGCGGACTTAGTCGCCTTCGCCCTTTCTTTGGATGTACCAGAGGCTCAGGATTTTTTAGAAACCCTTGTGGTTAAGAAGCGGTTTGCAAAATTACTGGTTTATTTACAACGTGAAAAAGATGTCGCTGACATTCAGAAAAAAATTACTGATGAAGTTAACGATAAGGTGAATAAATATCAACGAGAATACTTTCTGCGTGAACAACTCAAAGTGATCCGTTCAGAGCTGGGCATGGATGAGGATGAAAAATCCAGAGATATCTCAAAGTTTAGAGAGTTGATTGATGAACTTGAAATGCCTGAGGAAGCAAAAAAAGCTGCCTTGGAAGAAGTGGATAGACTAGAATCCATTCCTGATTCCTCTCCTGAATACAATGTCACAAGAACTTTTCTCAATTGGATGACTCAACTTCCTTGGGATAAGTCTACTGAAGATAATATTGATATCGATGTGGCTAGAAAAATTTTAGAGAAAGACCACTACGGTCTTGAAAAAGCGAAAGAGAGAATTTTAGAATTTTTGGCTGTAAGAAAACTTAAACCAGAATATGATGGAACCATTCTCTGCCTTGCTGGACCTCCTGGGGTAGGTAAAACTTCTCTTGGTCATTCAGTAGCTAATGCTTTGAATAGGAAATTTTATAGGTTCTCTCTCGGTGGTATGAGAGATGAAGCAGAAATAAAAGGTCATAGAAGAACATATGTTGGGGCCATGCCAGGTAAACTGATCCAAGCCCTTAAAAGAGTTGAAGTCAATAATCCAGTTATCATGCTAGATGAGATTGATAAACTTGGTCGCTCCTTTCAAGGTGACCCAGGTTCAGCGCTGCTAGAGGTACTAGACCCTGAACAAAATAAATCGTTTATCGATAATTATCTCGATGTGCCTTTTGATCTTTCAAAAGTTTTATTTATTGCCACAGCAAACTATATCGGTGAAATTCCAGAAGCACTCCTCGATAGAATGGAACTCATTGAGTTGAGCGGTTATACCATGGAAGAGAAGCTCTCCATTGCTATGAAATGGGTTATCCCAAAACAATTAAAAAAACATGGTCTAACCAGCAAAGATTTCTCACTCACTCAAACCACACTGAAAGCACTCATCGGAAACTATGCTAGAGAAGCAGGTGTGCGTCGAATGGAACAGTATGTGGCCAAGCTGTGCAGACATGCGGCATTGAAAAAAGTAAGTTCAAAAAAGCCTTCGAAATTCTCACCGAAACCGGCAGATTTAGAAGCGATTTTAGGACCTAAAGTTTTTCAGTCCGAAGTGGCGCAAAAACCACTTACCCCAGGTGTTGTGACAGGGCTAGCTTGGACTTCATTTGGAGGAGAAATCTTATTTGTTGAAACCCTGCCTGTAAAAGGTAAAGGCTTTAAGCTTACCGGACAGATGGGGGATGTTATGAATGAGTCAGCGGTGATTGCTTATAGTTATATTCAGAAAAAACTGCAGGATGAAATTAATAAACAAAAAGTCGTTGTGACAAAAAAGAAAAAAGCTAAAACAAAAAAGAGCATTGAAAAAAATCTAGAAACAGGAGGACCTAAAAATCCAACTCCTGAAGATTCTCTCGATTTTTTAACCAGTCATGAAGTTCACTTGCATCTTCCTGCCGGGGCGACACCGAAAGATGGTCCGAGTGCGGGGATCACTATGGCCTTGGCCCTTTACTCTCTGGCTAAGAATAAGAAAGTGAAAGGAAGTGTGGCCATGACCGGAGAGTTAAGTCTGACGGGAAAAGTTCTGCCTGTGGGTGGAATTAAAGAGAAAGTTCTTGCAGCTAAAAGAGCTGGGATTAAAGAAATCATCCTCCCTCAAGATAATGCAAAAGATCTTAAAGAAGTTCCTGATCGTCATAGGAAAGGTCTTAAATTCTATCCGGTGGAACATTTTGATGAAGTGCTCAAAATAGCTTTGAATAAAAAATAAGGCATAAAAAAAGCCGTCTTAATGACGGCTCTTTTTTTATATAAAATAAATAAAATTAAAATTCGTCTGAATCGTACTCTTCGATTGGAGCATGAACAACTTTATCCGCTGCAATTTCTCTAAGGGCCGTAACGATTTCTTTGTTTTTACTTCTTACGAGGGCGTCATCACCTTCTTTAAGTTGCTTAACTCGTTTAGCAGTTAAATGAACTAATTCATATCTGTTTTCTACTTTCTCTAAGCAATCTTCAATCGTTACTCTTGCCATATTTACCTCTTAAAAAAATTAAATGAATAGAATTTATAGTGATTTAACCGAGAAAAGTCAATCATATAGCTACTTGTACATTGCGTCAATCAGTGACTTATACTCGTTTAGTATCGCTTTGCGTTTTATCTTGAGAGATGGTGTGAGAAAGTTCTCCTGAGATAACTCAATGGGGAGAACGCGAAAATTTTTGATGGTCTCAAAACTAGCAAGGTTTTCATTGACCTGCTCAATGATTTTTTGCATGTAAGTGGTCACAGCTGGGTGATTAATGGCTTGTTCCAGCTCTAAACTTTCTTCTATACCCAACTCATCTTGCATATTTGTTAATTGTTCACGATCCACACTTAAGAGTGCTGTGAGAAATTTTCTTTGATCCCCAATAACCACGGCTTGAGCAATAAGAGGGTCTAGTTTTAAAAGATTTTCAATTTTTTGAGGAGCAACGTTTTTCCCACCACTGGTGATAATGATATCTTTTTTGCGATCTGTAATTTTCAGAAAACCTAAATCATTAATATAACCAATATCACCTGTTTTAAACCAATGATCTTCGGTAAAAACCTCGGCAGTGGCTTTTGGGTTTTTATAATATTCTTTAAATAAGGCCTTAGACTGAATCAATATTTCCCCATCAGCTGCAATCTTGAGACAGACATCTCCGATAGGTTGTCCTACAGTTCCAATCATCTGTTTATTGAGAGGATTAATACAACAAGGGGCTACAGTTTCTGTTAATCCATAACCTTCAAGAATCGTCAGAGAGCAATTTCGAAGAAAAGAAATAATTTCAGGGGATAAGGGGGCACCCCCCGAGATAAAAAATCTGATTTTTCCTCCAAATTTTTGATAGATCTGGGCAAGGACTAATTTTTTAGATAATTGATAAGCTAAAATTTGTCCTGAGCTTGGAGTCCGATCATTATCGATAGTGTTGAAATAAGAATTAGCTGCCAGCATGGCATTTTCAAGAAGCGTTTTCTTGAGTGGGTTCTCATTCATTTTCTTTTGAATTTCTTCGTATATTTTTTCAAAAACTCTAGGCACACCGGTCATCAGAGTTGGTTTTACCAATTGCATATTAGGAATAAGATTGGCCATTGATTCCGCATAGACCGTCTCACAACCAAAAAGCACCGTTAAAAAAGATTCACATCGACCAAGAACATGGGCCAGGGGTAAGTAAGTTAAAAATCTATCACCGCTGTGAAAAGCATTGTGGGTAAAGACATCAATATTCTCCAACACTTTAAAGAGAGCTTCGTGAGTGATGACTGCTCCTTTAGGTTGGCCTGTCGTCCCCGATGTATAAATAATTGTGGCTAGATCTGGCGGGTGAATTCCTTCGATCGTAATTTGAAATAGATCGGGATGAGATTGGCGCTCCTGGATACCATGATTGATAAGTTCATCGTAGCTTAAAACTGTTAAGGGTTGTTTGAGTTTGCCAATGAACTCGTTTTCAATATTTTCAATCGTGAAAACTCTTTTTAGATGTTCGAGCTGGTCACTTATCTCAATCAGTTTCTGAAATTGAGATTGATTTTCGACGATGATGTACTCAGCTTCAGAGTGATTTAAAATAAAGAGTATATCCTCGGCTTTATAGCTAGGATAAATAGGAACAGTGATAGCACCAGAGCATAGTATTCCAAAATCTAAAATATGCCATTCTTTTCTCGTGTTAGAGAGTAGTGCGATTTTGGAACTCTTTTTTATTCCAAAACTTAAAAACGCCACACTTATGGACTCAATGGTTGATTGATAAGTTTCAAAATTATAAAAGTGGACAGAGTTATTATCAATCCATCCAATGGCATTGGATTTCGGGGTTTTGTTGACTCTATATTTAAGCATGTCACAGACAGTATATTTTGCCAGTTTCATAGGAAAAAATTGAACCTTTTAAAAAAGTATTAATAATAATATTCATGAGTTATATCGGCTAAAGTTATTAAGAAATTGCGAAAAAAATAAAATGAGTCTACTACCGGAAAATATATTCCTCATATCTCAACCGCTGCGCAGGGCCAGAGCAAAAAATGAATTTCATTTTACGGGTTACTATCAAGGAAGAAAAATTAGAAAAATTATTGTTAAGGGAGCGAAATTTGATGCATTCAAGATTTATATGTTAGAACTCAGAACTTTGAGCATCGAAAAGGACACTCTCTACACTCAACTTGTAAAATTTAAACACATTCTAGATTAATTCACGTTCACAGAGACTTTGTCACCTATCATCAAATTGTTGATTTCGAACAAAGGAGTGTTTTTACCTACAGCTAAATCTTTAAGTTGGGTGATGGCTGCATTCTCTTGCACATGGAGAACTTCAATTTCACCAATTTTAACGGAATAGTTGATTCTCGATTTGTTATTATAAGGATTTAAATTTGAAACAGTTCTGTGAACTTCTAAGACAGTTCCTTCTTTAAGACCCTGATTTGAGCCCATATTGACATAAAAATTCTTTTTGATGATCTCGTTTTCATAGCCCATGGGGATATCTTGGTCGATGGCGTAGATCACGTGATCTTCAGCAAAGAGTTGAAAGCTAGTCAAAACTAGCAGGAGTGTCATGAATGTCTTGCAGGATGTTTTCATAATTACCTCTAAGGCTTAAATGCCTTCTTATATAGCTTTTCGAGATCGTTATGAAATACTTAAACAAAAATTCTTAGTTTTTAGTGCTAATTCTTAAATACTTGAAATTGTTATTAATCAAATCAGACTGGCGGAAATTTTTTACATATGTATGATGTAAAATATAATTTCTTGTATAAAACTGCATTACCCAAGGAAGATCTTTGTTCACGATTTTTTGAACTTTACTGGTGATTTCTTTGACTTCAGCTTCATTTTTAACCGAGAATAATTCTTGATAGAGTTTATCAACCTCTTTGTTTGAGTAAAAGGTTGAGTTGGGACCAGGGGAGTGGTTCTTGGTGATAAAAAGTTGAATGACATTTTCTGGATCAGGATAGTCCATCTGCCATCCCCCCTGCCAGATTTCTAATTGACCCGTTCTTGCTTTGTTAAGAAAGCCTGGAAAAGTATTGATATTTAATTTTAGTTTTATGCCAATACTTTCTAATTCTTTTTGGATGTACTCACCCATCTGCCTTGATACGGTAGAGGACCCTCTCACATCATAATTAAACTCGGGCAGACCTTTACCTTCTGGATAACCTGCTTCCGCTAATAATTTTTTTGCTTTGGCGGGATTATAGTCATAAGGAAGAATATTGGAAGGTGAATAACCAAAAACACCAGGAGGGTAGATAGAATTAGCTTTCAAAGAAATATTATGGGTGAATTTTTGAATGTATTCATCAATATTAACCGCATGAGCAATAGCCTGTCTAAGTTTGAGGTTCTTACCAATAATAGGATGTTTCATATTAAAAGCTAGCCACCAATAAGTAAGGGTGGGGGCCACTTGCAGTTCAATTCCTTGTCCTTGAAACTCTTCTTTAAGTTGTCCACTTGGACCAATCGCTATAGGAATTTGATCTTTTCTGAGAACAATAGCGTCGATTTCCTTGTTCATAAATTTTAACCAGCGAGTTTGATCTTCTTTAATGATATGAAAGTTTATACGATCAATGAAAGGAAGCTCCTTACCTCGGTCAGTAAGAAGTTTTTTCTCATAAGAAATGCGGTCGCCATTAGCTGGATAAGTTTGGGTATGATAATTTTTAAACTTTTTTAATTTTATATTAAGACCATGGTTTCTTTCTACTAATTGATAAGGGCCTGTTCCAATCATAGTATTACTGGCATCTAATTCATTTTTTGTACCTTTGATGACTTCTTCTGGCATGGGGGTGCTAAAAGCCATCGCAAGTACATATTGCAATTGAGGATAAGGCTCTTTAAGTTTTATGATCAGTGTTTGGTCATCTGGTGCTTGTAGACCTGGGACATCTAGCTTAAAAAAATCTTCTAAGGTTTTAGCTTTTTCTCGAAACTCATTGAGTCCAATAACTTTATTGTCAAACATCCACCACCCAGTTGATTGAGTGGGTACATAAGCGACTCTTTTGATTTGATTGATAAAGTCTTGAGCTTTTAGTTTTCTACGCTTGCCTCCAAAATGAGTTGAGTCATGAAAATAAATGCCATCTTTGATTTTAATTTTATAAGTCTTACCTTCATCAGTGACCAGCGGCATATCCTCTGCTAAAAGGGGCTTGAGTTGGTAGGGACGCACGAGGTATTCATATTCATAAAGAGTTTCATAGACTTGGTAGACCACCTTCGAAGAAACAGTGTCATAGCAAAGGGCAGGATCAATCGTTGAGAGTGCGGATGAGAGCGCCCAATTCAGCGAGTTTTCCCTGGCCGAATCCTTTTTAGTACATGCTAAACTTATCAATAAGATCGCAATGAGACTCCAAGCCTTCATCTAAACTCCTTTTAATTCTGATTTTATTTTTTCGACAAAAGCCGCTTTGTTTTCAGCTGCACCAGACCCCTGGGCCATATCGGGCTTTCCACCCCCACGACCACCTATCACCTCTTGGCTGTTTTTTAAGATCTGTGAACAATGAATTTCTTTATTCTCTTTTGCTGTTCGTAGGAGATAGGAGAGTTTTCCTTTTTCTTCAGCAAGTAAAAGAAGAACATCTTTTTTATTTTGATTAATAAATTTATCAGAGAGACTGCGAAAGTCTTTAGGAGAAACTCCTTTTTGTTCACTTAAGACTAGTTGAAATTCTTTTCCTAAATCAATCTTATGATCAAACATGCTCTTGGCATTGATCTCTTGTAGTTTATCCTGCAAACTTTCTATTTCTTTATTTTTTGATTTTAAATCTTTTTGCAGACCCTGGATGCGGTTTACGATTTGCTCTCTTCCCGTAGAGAAAATTCTCTCAATTTCAGCGAGGGTATTTGAACGCGCATTCAAATAATTCATTGCCCCTAATGAAGAGACAGCTTCAATTCTACGAACTCCGCTTGATAGGGATGATTCGCTGGTAATCACAAAGCTTCCTATTTCACTGGTGTTTTGTACATGAGTTCCCCCACATAATTCGAAAGAAAAATCTCCCATGAGCAGCGTGCGAACTGTATCCCCATATTTTTCCCCAAAAAGCGCCATCGCTCCTTTTGCGGTGGCATCATCTTTACTCATCATCTCGACTTGCACAGGTAAGCCAAGTGCAATTTGCTGATTAACGAGAATTTCAACTTGGTTTATTTGTTCTCTCGTCATAGCTTCAGGATGAGTAAAATCAAAACGCAAGGATTCTTCAGAGACTCTGGAGCCGGATTGTTTAACATGTGCCCCCAAAACTTTAATTAAAGCTGCCTGGAGCAGGTGAGTTGCAGAGTGATTTCTTTTAATAAGGGCCCTTCTGTCGGCTTGAATACTGAGTAGATATTCTTGCTCCAGTTCTACATCTGAAACTTCATCACAATAATGCACGATGAGACCTTCAACAGGGGATTGGGTGTCAATCACTTTGGCCATCTGATTGCCATGGGTATCATAGATAAAACCGGTGTCACCAACTTGACCACCCCCTTCAGAGTAGAAAGGAGTTTTATTGAAAATAAGGGCTACGAACTGATCTTCTTCTATGGTCGCTAATAACTTCGCTTGAGTGTTTGCTTCCGTATGACCGGTGAATTCAGTTTCACCAAACTTCTCTTTTACTTGATAATAGAGTTCTAAATTATTTTCTTGGACTTTAAAATTTGAAGAAGCTTTTGAACTTTCTTTTTGACGGGCCATATGCTCTTCATATCCTTTTTGATCGAGAGCAAACCCTTTTTCTTCTAAAATGGTTTGAGTTAGGTCAATAGGAAAACCATAGGTATCATAAAGCTTAAATGAAATTTCACCAGAGAGAATATCCCCTGGTTTAAAATCACTGATTTCTGTTTTAAGAAGCTCCAAACCTGTTTTCAAGGTTTTTCTAAAGCGTTCTTCCTCGAGCTTGAGCATCTTTTCTGCAAGAGCCACATTCGATAAATTTTGAGGGTATTCTTCTCCTAGTTTTTCAAAAACCGCTGGAATAAGTTTATAAAAACTAATTTCTTTAATACCGAGTTCGTTGAGGTGTCTGATGGCCCTTCTGATAATTCGTCTGAGGACATAACCTCTCCCTTCGTTCCCAGGAATAACTCCATCGGTGATGAGCATAACAGCAGAGCGAATATGATCACAAATCACTCGCATACTTGTCGTGGCATCTTTATCAGTATATTTTTTGCCAGAAATCTTTTCTAGCAGATCGATGATCGGTTTAAAGGTATCTATATCGTAATTCCAATAAACATTTTGAAGACAAGCTGAAAGTCTTTCTAGCCCAGCACCTGTATCTATACTCGGCTTTGGAAGTTCTCGCCTCTCAATTTCTCCCTCAGTATTGATAAATTTTTCATACTGCATGAAAACCAGATTCCAAATTTCAACATAACGACTTTCATCATGAAGTAAACACTCGCTAGTATCAGATCCATCTGAATGATCTGGACCGTGATCATAAAATATTTCTGAACTTGGACCACAGGGACCGACGTCACCCATTTCCCAGAAATTATCTTTATCACCCATATAAAAAATTCGATCAAGTGGAATACCAATTTCTTTATGCCAAATCATTCGTGCTTCCTCATCAGAATCATGAACAGTGATATAAAGTTTATCTGCAGGTATATTGAGTTCTTTAGTTAGAAATTCCCAAGCAAAGGCAATCGCTTCTGATTTAAAATAATCACCGAAAGAAAAATTACCCAGCATTTCGAAAAAAGTATGATGTCTCGCTGTGAACCCAACATTTTCTAAATCATTATGCTTACCACCAGCTCGTACACATTTTTGAATGCTCACCGCTCTGGTATTTTCAGGATTGGCCTTACCAGTGAAATAATCTTTAAATTGATTCATCCCAGCATTGGCAAACATGATTGTTGGGTCATTTTGGGGAATGAGGGATGAGGAAGCCACTTTTGAGTGACCTTTTTTCTCAAAGAATTGAACAAATTTTTCACGGATATCTTGAGCTGTAAGCATTTCTTAAACCTTTTTAAAACTACTATTAAAGTATATTTTTATATAACATAAATACTGAAGATTAAATAAGGAGATAGAAATATCCATTGCTAAATTTGACATCATTTTAGTGAGTTATCACCGTCCTTTGGTGTTGAGAAAATTACTCCAAAGTCTAGAAGAGTTGCGTCCTGAAAATCTACTCACCATAAGAGTCCTGACCTTGGAAGATGATGAGAAGACACAGCAGTTGGTTAAGCATTACAGCAATGAATTACCAATCTCTTTGCACAAGACGGCAACACTTAAATCTCCAGGGGCTTCCCGAAATGTACTGATTCAAACCAGTACGGCTGAATATCTTTGCTTCTTAGATGATGATGCGGTGTGCTCAAGCTCCTATTTTCAAGTAGCTACGAGATTAATGCAAAGTGATATCCCTGTCTTTGGAGGGCCTGATCAACCTCTGCCAGAGGGGGATCACTATCAAAAAATAATTGGTGCCGTGCTAGCTCATCCTTTAGTGATGGGTCCAACCTATATGCGGCACACCACTCGAGATCCAGTACCGGATATCACATCAGAGACGCAACTCACCTTATGTAACCTTTGGGTGAAAAGAAATATATTGGATGAAAGTCAGTTATTTTTTAATGAGAATCTAAAACGCTGTGAAGAAAATGAGCTCCTCAACAAGCTTCAAGCACTCAACTATCGATTGGTTTATGAACCTGAGCTTTTTGTCTACCATCGTAGACGTACTCAATTGGGTCAGATTGCTAGAATACAATTCTTATCAGGCTTTTATAGAGGGGTTTGTGTTTATGCCAAAACTAGCCAGTTAAAAACTTTCTTTCTCATCCCCTTTGTGACTGGAATGCTTTTGCTTTTAAGTCCCTTTCTCCCAGAGCGCTTGCTCTACACCCTCATTTTTATCCATGGCTTGCTCTGTCTCAAGGTCATCTATAAAATAAAAGAACATATTAAGAACATATCAATGGGTATCTGGACATGGTTATTGATCATTATCATTCATGTCTTTTTTTCTCTTGGTTTATTTTTAGGAGTCATTTTAGGTCGCACTCAATATGAAAAGAATCACAATTAACATTTTTGGTTTTGGTGTCATCTGTGAGTGTCCAACTTCTGAGTTGGCCATCAAAATCGAAAAAGACTTTCATTATTTTTTGGAGAGAAGCTTAACTGGCTGTAAGAAAATACTTACTTTGAAATTATTCACTGAAATAAATGAGACTGTCATTCCAAGAAATATTGTCGTGACTAAGCAAACAGAGAACTCACTTTATTATGATGAGCGACATATTCGTTACAATGATTATTATGGTGAGGCAATAAGTGTTTTTAACTATCAAACAGAAACATGTGACTTATATTGCCCTGATTTAAATTTTGCCCATGAACTTATTTATCTCATTATCCTCTCTAGGTCAGGAAGATATATGGATCAAAACGGATGGCATAAAATACATGCCAGTGCAGTTCATAGAAATAATAAGAACCTTATTCTCATGATGCCGTCTAAAGGCGGTAAGACGACCCAGCTTTGTTATTTACTCCAGGACCAAGGGCTTGATCTTGTAAGCGATGATACTCCTGTGGTTGATTCGAAGGGACAAATTCACCCCTTTCCTTTGAGAATAGGTCTTGAAAATAAAGATCATATTAAGAAGTTTTTTCCTTATGTAGATCACGATGACTTAGTCTCCTTTCAAAGGAAAAAGTATTCTCAAAAATATTTGATCTCATGTCAGCTACTTAAAAACAAAGTTAAAGCAGGTCAGCAAAATATTTTGGTGGCAGGTATACGAAGCACTCATCTTAAACCAAAAATAAAAAAAATAAGTAAGTTTAAGATGTTTAAATATACTCTTGAGCATATGGTCGTAGGAATTGGACTTCCAACGATTGTAGAGTATTTTCTTAGAACTGGCCTAAAAGAGCATATAAGTAATATCAAGATTTTCATCTCTAGAGCTTGGGCTGCACTAAAGTTAATATCTCATGCTCAAAATTATCTGTTTATTGCCTCTTCTGATTTTGAGGCCAACACTGAACTTTTGAAGAGTTTATTTGATGAAAGATAGTTTCTATTACTTTCTTTATCGACTAGGGCAAACAAAACCGTTTTTTCATCTCAGCTATAAATATTATGAGCTGGGAATTACCTTTCTGACCTTTGTTCTGAGCAAATACAGATTTGTAGAATCAGTTTATCTCAAGGGTAGTTATGGGAAAGATTATTTTATTCCCTTTGTTAGTGATCTCGATTTCTTTATTGTAGGCGAGACAAGTTTTAAGAACAAAGCAAGATTAAAAAAAATTTTTAAATTCTTTAATATCTTTTTTCCTATGATAAAAGAATATGATTTTCATAATGACAAAGAAGCACTTGTGTTAACAAGATTTGGTGGGGTCAAAATTTTTGATTTTTCTAATTGGTATTTACTGTTTGGGAAAGCAATCGAATTTAATTATATTTATCATCCTGAAAAATATCATCTCGATCTCGTTCACGAGATATTTTTCCAGTTCCAATGGTTGTTTGAAAACCTTAAAAAAAGAAAAAAAGGATATAGATATAGAAGCTTAGTGGTGAAGCGCCAGTTTAATAAGATTACTGATTACATCAATTTAATGTATACGACTGAGAATAAAAAACCTCAAAAAAATGATCTTAAAGAAGATCTTTATTGGCGTGAACTTACCAATGAAGAAATTATCCAAAGGTTTAACCAACTGGTGCAGTGTAATGAGAGCTTAAATAAACTAGCAGAGCGCTTTCATGCCCAACTCGATGATCTCGATTTAGATAAAATTCTTGAACTGCCTTATTTTAAATCACACTTAAAGCTTATTGGTCAGGATTTTGAATATGCAGGTCATGATTATTATCTCACTCAGAAAAATTTTAAACTTTTCTACTCCACGGGAGCACTTGATACATATATTCTTTTTAAACTCATCGAAAAGCAAAGAGAAGATAATCTCAAAAACCTTTTCTTAAAATACTATTGTGCGCGTCTTTTAGAGGGGAGAGTAAATGATCATCACAATATCAGCTATGCTAAAAATATCATCGCCAAAGAAGAGTTAAACTCCTTAGATCGTTTCGAGTTGCAAACATCTGATCGGACTTTTAATTTTATTCAAACAGATCTCATGGTTATGATCCTCTTTGAAGGTGAAAACTCAACTTTCTCTGATGCCATCAAAACATTAAGGGCAATAGAGACAGAGAGAGAAAAAGTCCTTTTTCATATCCGTTGTAGGGAAAATGCTGAAGAGTATCATATAGAAAAAAATGACGGGTTTCATGAAATATGTATTGCTCTTGATGAAAGAGATTATTTACTCCAGACAGCACAACCTATTAAGCTCTGGGAAGTTGCCGTCTTTTTTGATGGTGCTAGTAGTATTCAATTTGTTGATACTCGAGGGAGTCTTTTAACTCAAGATAAACCTTATTATACTCTGAATAATTTTATTTCGCCCTATAAGTACACCTTATTAAAATATTTATACCCCTTAATAAATGCTGAAAGAAACTTTACTTGGTATGGAATCCATATATTCAACAAGAATGAATTTATAGATAGGATAGAATATATTCTTCTTGATCAAGAGTTAGATTTTTATTCCCTTAAGTATCAACTCGATATTCTTGCTCATAATAAAAATGAAAAAAAAGACTTCTGTCTTACTTGGCCTTTTGCGAGTAAGATGGTTTCTATTCTACCTCAAGAAAACACTGATTACTTTTTGGTTGAGAGTTTAAGTCATCATAAAATCAAGTTCAATAGCACGTTAAGAAACTACTCAGACGATTCCTTTCCCCTTGCGCTCAAAATGAAGCTAGGAGAAAAATCACCGTTTGCCTTAAGAATGCTCGCTCTAAAAATAGTTAAAAATTCTGAACTCGAGACAGAGGAAATTCAAGTAGAAAAACATCATCAAGTTTCTCAAAAGCTCGAAGGGGTCAATACATATTACGAAGATAACGCTTTTTATCATATGATTTACTTTTATGATTCTTTCGATCGCAGGGAAATAGATGTTTGTTTGAATATGATTGCAAAAGAGAATGAAATTTATGAACTAGATGTCTTAGATATACCCGATTTAAATGACATTAAATTTTCAGATTTCTACTTGAAGTCTCAGTCGTTAAATTTCCAGGGCGAGAGCTTTCATAAAGGACTTTATAAATTTATCATCTATTTTGACCAAGTGATAAGTGGTCCTCTTGTTCTAACTTCAACTAATAAAAGACTTTATGAAAAACAATTTGTAAGCAAGCAGTCTGAAGTAGCGTTTTTCTCTTATTTACCCTTTGATGAGTTTAAATTAGCGATAATAGGGGACTCATCTTTTTTATCTCATATTATTGAAATTGATTGTCTCAAAGCGGATCTGTTATTCTAAATACTGTATGGCCCTATTATATAATTCTCCATCTATCCGATTAGAAAAATAAGCATTCATTGTATCCGTGAGTGTTAGTGTTCTAGGGGTAAAGTGATTATGCATCTGTAGTAAATAAATTTTTAGAGCTTGATAGTCTTCTGTTTCTAAGATGATTTTAGAAAATTGTGGATAGATATGACTTAATAGTAATTTGTCGTTTTGTTTAATCCCTATTTCTCTAAGTGTTTGTAAGTATCGAAGATTAGTGTTTTGTTGAGAATTATAATAACTCAAATACTGATCTTTTACCTCGTTAAATTCACCGCTTTTAATAGAATATAATGCCTGATGTTCCATAATCACACGGTTATCGTATTGGTTTGCATTTAAATCGAGGACATGCTCAAAACTTTGGTATTTATAAAGGGTGTAGCAATAACTCACTAGGCAAGTACAAAGTATACCGGTGATTATTCGTTTATGTTTAATGTGTAAGGCCAAATACATTACTATCCCTAGCATAGGAGCATAAAACCAGTGGTCGGATGTATAGGAAAATTTCATATAGGGTACATAAAAGATTCCACTGATGGGTAGAAATAAGAGGAGAGTGAGTAGGGTTAAATGGCTCATCTTAAATAAAAAGAAGATTAACATTCCTAGTCCTATTAATGAATATACATAAAACTGTGCTCCCTTAAAGGTATCAAGATTACTCTCGTAAAAGGGATAGAAGTCATTAAGTCCAAGACTTGATAACCATAATCGTGCCCAGTTTTGCAATGCGACTGTATATTTCTGCAGAATGATCGTGGGAGAATCTAGGTTAGATAAATACCTAGGGATACTTCGTTTTATATCATCAAAGATTTCAATTTGGGGATTAAAGTTGAGTTGTTGATTTTTTGTAGCAGTATCTGATGCTTTTTTGAAGTCAATCGTCTCGCTTCTTTTGATATTTTGCTTAATAGAGTTTTCAGCTAGATCTTTTTGTATAAAACTTACTTCATTTATTAGATGAGTTATGCCTTTCATATTGATAAGACCATAAAAGCCACTCATTAAAAATAAAGGTAGGGTTACTATCATACATCTTTTTAAACCAAGTTTATTTTTAGTAAGATAAAGGAGCGCATAAAAAGGTAACAAAATACCTGTTACTTTTGAGAGCAGAGAGAGCAAAAAAGTAGTGTAAATTAAGGCTTTATTTTTAAAGCTTTTTATATCTGCAAACCACAATAAATAGATAAAATATAAAATAAGTAGTTGAGCTAATAACGTTTTAAATTGAAATATCCATGAAGTGGTGAGAACGCTGAGTGGATTAAATAGATAGATAAAACTAGCTATTCTTCTTTGATAATTTTGTATATTATTCTTCTCTAAAATACGATTCAATAAAAGAAAACATACAAAGTGAAGACACAAATTAATTATTCTATAATAGACAATATTTTCTGGTCCTAGAGCTTTGTAGATAAACCATAACAAAAAATAGCTGAGTCCCCAGCTTTTGAAATAATCGCTCCAAGGACTAAAGAATAAAAATGGATGAGGGGCATTTTTAACTTCACTCTCACTAAAAATAACATGGTAGTCATCTCCGAAGGGAAGATTGTCAAGAATCCCAAAATTTAATAATATAAGGGTTATAAAACATAGAGGGTAATAATATTTCAAAATGAAAGGTTTAACTTTTACTAACATAAAGCTAGTTTACAAAAAATATTGGAAGTTCGTTAATATTATTTTTATTCTGCTCGTGGTACTCATACATATTCTTATTATTAAAAATGTACAAGAACACTCAGAGAAAATAAGTCAAACCTATGAGATACAAAAAATTCATCTTCAGGCGGAAGAATTTCTTGCGGATAATTTGCTTAATGAATGTGATGTCTTCGATAAAGGGGAGAGCTTTCAAATACTCGTCGACTTTTTTGATAGGAACGACCTTAAACTGGATTTAGTTAAAAAAAGAAATATTAAAATCAGCGATCTCCTTTTTTCAAAAATTTATATGCGCAGCTACCAAGATTCAGAGCCTTATCTTGAGTTTTTAACTACGGGATACCTTGTGACCAATGGAAAAACTCAGAAATGCTTCGGTATTATTTAATAAGTATTTCAAGTACTTAATAGGTTATGCCTTTGTTTATGGGCAGCTCGTTTTCCTCTAAACTATAGTAAACTTAATTACTTCTTTGTTTTTCAGCTACTTAGCAGGCAAAAATGCCCACATTCAACTTCTTTATTTCTCAAATTTTAAAGATGTTATAATGACGTATAAATATTTAAAGTTTGGAGTAGCACGTGAGCGCAAAAAAGATTTTAAACAACCAATCAGGTTTTTCCCTCATAGAAGTCGTAGCAGCTTCTGCGGTTGCGCTCGTTATGTCCCTTGCAGTTATGAAAACGAACGAGACTGCATCAAAGGGTATGCGGACTATGGATGATAAGATGCAAGCGCAATCCTTTACAAACTCTGTTTATGGTCACTTGTTAAATGGGGACAAATGTGGAGCGTCTACATTTGCAACAGCATATGACTGGCGTAGTTCTACTGATGGAGGTTCGCCTACAGTAACTGGTGGGGAAACACCTCCTTATGGACTTTCAGGAGATTACACTGAGTGGGGGATTGGAACTACTACACCTCTGCAATTAACTCCTCAAGTGAATGGTGATGATCCTAATTTTAGATACATGACAACTTCATCAGGTTCAGCATGGGAGCAAGTTGAGATCGGTCACTTTGTTCCGGGAACTTCTAATTGGAAGGTAAGAACTTTCAGGTACTACAATCAAGATGCTAATGGTAACTGCTATATAATGGTAGAAGCCGAAAAAGCTGCTAAAGGTGACAGCTCCTTTGGTGCTGATAATCGAAAATTTTGGTTGAAAATGAATTGTGAGCTGGATACAGCTTCTGGAAATATTGATAGCTGTGCTATGGCAGACTCAGTCGCTCAAGGATTATTCCAAACAAATGACGGTCCATCTGGCGGGATTATGTATTCTCCCGGCGACCCCGATAGAAATCCTGTTATAATATCTGTTAATGACCCATCACCTAATGTCACTACTGCTGGTCTATATGTAGAATCCGGTGCTGTAAGTGTTCAGCATCCATCTACAAATCAAGCAATTTCAATCCCTGATGGGTATTCTGCCACATATGGTACCGGAAATGACGGTGCAATCTTTTTTGATGGAACAGATTTTAATGTAAATACTTCAGCAGGAGATTTATTACTTAATCCAGCTGGCAATGTAGGTATTGGTACAACTAATCCTTTAAGTAAATTACAAGTTAGTAACGGTGATATAAGAATACAGGGTTCAAGTGGTAAATTAATGATTGACTCTGATGGTGATGCAAACTGGGGAACTATTGCTGAAGTAAGTGGTGGTTTATCATTTTCCGGTACAAATGATCCAATCGGTACCTCTCATCTCTTTGTAGCTAATGGTGGACAAGTTGGTATTAATACAACTTCCCCTGCTCCTTTTCAATTAAACGTAAACGGTAATACAAATATAGATGGTACCCTTGATACAGACGGAATTACAAATGTCGGAAATATTGTATCAACCAATAACATAACAACGACCAATGGAAGCATTTTTGCAAATAATGGATCAGTAACCGCAGATGGAAATATCTTCACAAATAATGGAAACATAAGATCTGTTAATGGAAACGTAAGAGGTGTAACTGTTATAGCGGATTCTCAGCTGACTCTAACAAGTGGAAGTGCTTCAATTAATGGCCCCATCTCTGATCCTGATAGTAATTTAGAACTAGACGATAGTGTTGATATAAGTGGTAACTTAACAGTAGCTGGTATTATGAGCGGTGATTTTGATGGAAACCCTAACTTCCCAAGTGGAATCCGACTTAATGGTGTTGGAATTTCTTCAACAGGCTCTACGATCACGACAAGTAACCTTACCGTTAGTAATTATCTAAACGCAAATAACTTTTTTGCTTGGGATGGATTCATGTTCACCGGTGAAATTGTAAATTTTACGAACTCTTCGGATCGTGAATTTAAGAAGAAAATTGAAACTGTAAAGAACCCTACAGAGACATTGAAGCAATTAAAAGGTCGAACTTATTTTATGCGTGTTGATGAATATCCTGATTATGGATTTAAAGATGACCGTCAGTTTGGTGTTATTGCTCAGGAAGTTCAAGAAGTTTTACCAGAGCTTGTTCAGCAAAGTAAGCATACTGGTAAACTCACCGTTGAGTACCTTGGATTTATACCAATCTTAATTGAAGGGTTTAAAGAACAACAAAAGGCTATTGAGAAGAATACTGAAATGTACAAGATGATGAAAGAAGGGATAGCTAAGAAAGATAAAGAACAAGACAAGCGTATTGATGAACTTGAAAAAGAAAATAAAGCACTCAAAGATGAGATAAGAGCGCTTTCAAGAAGACTGATTAAAATTGAAAAGTCGCTTAAATAAGAAGGTTAGAAATGAAAATAATATTAATGTTGTTACTCTCATTTAATTTATATGCATTGACTGAAGAAGAATTTCTCAGGGGACTCGAGAATGGAAGCATTAAGAAAGGTGTGAGTAGAAAAAATACTCTCTCGGAAGATAAGTTTAATTCAGGCCTTGCTTCAGGATCTATAAAAAAGGGTGTTAATAGAGGCAAGACAATGAATGAAGATGCTTTCATGAAGGGTGTAGAGTCTGGAAGTATTAAAAAAGGTGTCAGGCCTAGAGGCGTTTCTTCTTCTGCTTCTTCTAATAATTCCACAGCGAGTAACAATGTAAACACTAATAGCTCTGAAAAAGAAAAAGAACTAAAAATCTATCGAAAAGAAGCTGGTGAGAAAAAAGAGAAAAAGAAACTCGAGAAATCAGAATATATAAATGTTAATTCAATTAAGTTAGATTTTTAATCCAATTTCCAATCTATGGGTTTTAAATTATTTTCTTCAAGGTAATGATTCGTTTTTGAAAAGTGCTGACAGTCTGTAAAAAAACGCACAGATAGTGGTGAAGGATGTCCGCTTTCTAAAACCAGATGTTTTTCACGATCTATTTTCTTACCTTTTTTCTTAGCATCGTTACCCCAAAGTATAAAAACCAGATTTTCTTTTTCAGTATTCAATACTTCGATGATTTTATCCGTAAATTCTTCCCAGCCTTTTTTTCTATGAGATGCGGCTAGGCCCGCTTCTACGGTCAGTACCGAATTGAGAAGAAGCACTCCTTGCTCGGCCCAGGGGGTAAGATTGCCATGAGTCGCCGGTTCGATATCTAGGTCACTTTTAAGTTCTTTATAGATATTTTTTAAACTCGGGGGAAGCTTGATATCGTTTTCAACTGAAAAGCTGAGCCCATGGGCCTGGCCTTCTCCGTGATAGGGGTCTTGGCCAATGATCACAACTTTCACTTGTTCAAAGGGACAAGCTGCTAGGGCGTTGAAAATATTCTTTTGTTTGGGATAAATGGTTTTTCCCGCGGCGATTTCAGAATTGAGAAACTCTGTGAGCTTTTTAAAATAGTCTTTTTTAAGTTCAGCTCCTAGGCACTTTTCCCAGGAAGCAGGAAGTTTGAGTTTCATCTAAAATACTCTGAGAGGGCGGTGTTTATTTCAGAAAAATTATAGCCTTTACTCACCAAAAAAGCCGTCACTTTTTGCTTAAGTTTCATCTTAGGCTCCCACTCTTTAGGAATTTCTTTGTAACGTAATTTTTTTTCGATCAAATAATGAATTCGATCTGTTGAAGTAAGTTCATTCTCGTGTCTAATTTCATCAATCACAGCGGTGCTGCACTGCAGTTGTTCACGGGCTAATTTTTGTAAGATATAAGAGTTAGCATAGCCTTTAACTAAGAGTTGCTTGATTCTTTGGCGAGTGTATTCTTCTTCTCGCAGATAGTTGAGCTTGATTAATTTTTCGACGATCTTATCGATGTCTCCGTTGGGGATTTGTCGGGTGCGGAGTTTTTCCCGCATTTTATATTCGGAGTAATCCCTAAGGCTTAATATCCTAATCGCGTAATCAAATCCCTTCTTATATTGTTCGGATTTTACTTCAACTTGAATATGCTTTTCGGTGTTTTCATCATCATTCTTTGTTTGGCGCAAACTTTCAAAATTCTCTTCTTCAGCGTTTTCCTCAGAAAACATATCCGCGAGTTGATCTGTGTTGATATCGTCGACATTTTTGTTGAGCAGGTTTTGAAATAGTTTTTCTTTATCCATAAAGAGCCTCACCTATAAAAAAGGGGAAGACGAGCTTCCCCTGAAGATTTTATTTCTTGGGAGTAAGATTTAGACTACTGTAATTTTTTAGAAGATTTTTTTGTCTTCTTAGGAGCGGGTTCATCGGCTTCTGTGATTTCACCTGTCTCCATATTGATTTCTTCTTTCGGTCCATCTATCAATCCATGTTGCACAAGGATTTTGTTGCGGATTTCATTCTTGATCTCAGGGTTATCCATTAAAAAGCGCTTAGCGTTTTCACGGCCTTGACCAATTTTTTCATCGTTATATGAGTACCATGCACCTGCTTTACCTACGATTTTTTCATTAACCGCCAAGTCAATCAGATCCCCTTCTTGAGAAATACCTGTTCCGTACATGATATCAAATTCAACTTGCTTGAATGGAGGAGCCACTTTGTTTTTAACGACTTTGATTCTAGTTCTGTTACCAGTCACGTTATCACCCTCTTTGATAGCTCCAACTCTTCTGATATCCATACGAACGGAAGAGTAAAACTTAAGAGCGTTACCACCAGTAGTTGTTTCTGGATTTCCAAACATAACTCCAATTTTCATTCTTAATTGGTTAATAAAGATGACAGTTGTATTAGATCTTGAAATTGATCCTGTTAGTTTTCTAAGAGCTTGTGACATTAGTCTTGCTTGGAGACCCATATGTGAATCACCCATGTCTCCTTCAAGTTCCGCTTTTGGAGTCAAAGCCGCTACCGAGTCAACGATAAGAAGGTCAACTGCTCCTGAACGAACCAGCATATCAGTAATTTCTAATGCTTGCTCCCCACTATCTGGCTGAGAGATAAGAGTGTTAGGAATATCTACCCCTAATTTAGCAGCATAAGTCGTATCAAGTGCATGCTCAGCATCTACAAAAGCTACTGTTCCACCAGCTTTTTGACATTCTGCTGCAATATGTAATGTTAGAGTTGTTTTCCCTGAAGATTCTGGTCCGTAGATCTCGACGATTCTTCCTTTGGGAATCCCACCAATTCCAAGGGCCAAGTCAATTCCAAGAGCCCCGGTAGAAATTGAAGGTAACTTTGGCGTTTCATCCGTACCCAATTTCATAATGGCACCTTTACCAAATTGCTTTTCAATTCCTGCTAAAGCTAGATCCAGTGCTTTTTTCTTGTTCGTGTCTGACATCGATTGTGTTGTTGCCATTTCTCTCTCCTATAAATAAGTGGTTAATTAAAAGTTATCACTAACTTTCAATTAAGCCAAGCAATTTACGGAAAAATTACGGATTTTTTAACTGACTGATTTTGTTCACTATCTCATTTATCAAATGGAAATAATTTAGCCCCCCAAAGGACATTTTGATCTTTTAAAAGTTATAGGTTACTTTTCCTCATCTTTATAAAGAGATAATCAAATAACATAAAGAATAAAAGAGTGAACAGTGGATAGGCCTCAATACCTAGATAATTATAAATTTAATTGGGAAACATTTGATATCTTGGCCGGTGGTGTTTCTTCTATAGATGCAAAAAACTATCTGGCCTACTTTAATACTAAAGACGATGCCCATAAATTTTTAAAAGGTTATGGCTATGATCTCGGAAATCCAATCCAAAATGCCGAGATGTTTGGAAACTTCCAAGAAGCCCTCCAATTTATCAAAAGATATTTCTTAAAAGAAGGAAACCCAACTGGGTTAGATTTAAAAATCCCCAATATCTTTTATACAGTGACTGATGTCTCTGAGCTTTTATTGATTACGAATGGAGCGATCGGATACAAAGTGACTAAAGAAGAATCCCTTTGGGCGAGTATCATTCTCAAAGTCATGCACACGATTCTTCATTTGGATAAAGATATCCGTTATCGTTATTTTACTATTATTCAAACTCAAATATTTGATCGCTTTTATCGTTATATACATAGAGAAGGTGAAGAGCTGTATGTCGAAAATGAAGATAAGTCGATGCGCATTCCTCTTGTTGAGTTTGAAACAAAATCAAAAAAATCGAGAGAAAGTACTATTATCAAACTTCTGCATAAAAAAGAGAATGTGGCAGAAGAACTTTTTGATCGAATTGGGGTGCGCTTTGTAACTCATACCAAAGTCGATTGTTTGAGACTGATGAATTTTCTGTATCAGAATTATATTATTATGGTGAACAATATTAAGCCATCTCGTTCTCAAAACTCATTGATTGATTTGGATAGTTTCCGTATGGGTTATTATCCATTGCTTAAGCGATCCATCCGAGAAAAAATGAGTGAAGAAGAATTTAAAGCGGCTGCGGAAGAGCTGGCCCTTAAATGCAATTTACATGAATATAAAAATAATGAGCATACTTCAGATGATTATAGCGCTATCCATTTTACCTGCAGACAACTGATTCATTATAAAAATCCTTTTTATGCTCAGTTCAGTGAAATGAGAAAATTTGCCAAACAAACTGATCCTGACCATGAAATCACCAAGAAACTCTTATCTATAGATACAGGAGCGATCGCTAAAGATATACGTTTCTTTTATCCCTATGAAATTCAAATTACAGATGAAGTGAGTCATATGGAGAATACTAAGGGTGACGCTTCCCATGAGGAATATAAAAAATCCCAACTAAACTCTGCTATGGTCAGGCTTTTTAAACCGCTTATTGAGCACTTAAATTTTAAGCTTGGTCCAGTATAAAGTATTTCATCCTCTCATTATACATTTCAGGATAATCAACTTGCGGTACATGACTCCCTTCGTGACTGATATACAGTTCAGCATGAGGAAGTTGCTCTGTAATTAAGCGTTGTTGGTAATTCGGGATAACTTTGTCTTTATTTCCACCCATAACTAAGGTTGGGGTCTCAATATCTGCCACATAGGCCAGCACTTGGTGAAGCTGCATTTGATTAATAAGATGATAAAAAAGATCAGGGCCCAATTCTCCTAATTTATTTAAATAAGTCTCTATAAAATCATAGCCCACACGCTTGGGATTAAATCCCCCATTGAGAATGATTTTTTTTACCACCGGTGTCCACCCTCCATAGCGCCAAAAGGCTTGGAGGTGTTTTGGAAAGCGCACTAGTGCTTTTTTCATGAGGGGGTTCATCAATGAGGTTAAATGGGTGTTCATGAGAACATTATGTACCGGAAAAACAGTCCCAGAGATAAGAATCATTTTCTTCACCAGTTGAGGGTACATCTTTGCGAATTCTAAGCAAACATTAACCCCCATGCTATGGCCGATGAGATAACAAGATTGAACACCTACTTCGTCCAGTATTTCATAAACATCTTTGGCAATATTCTCAAAAGTGATATTTTCTAAATGATTTCTACCTGAGGATTGAAAGTGTCCGCGATAGTCATGAATGATAATTGAGTACCCTTGCTCTTCAAAATATTCAATTTGGTGTTTCCAGTGAAAATTACTACAAACAAGTCCATAGTTAAAAACAATTATATTTTCCGATTGTTCTCCAGGAGTAAAGTTGGTGGAGTAAAAAATTCTTTCTCCATCTCTCGTTTTGAGAAAAAAGTTCTGAGCATTTTTCATGTTTTCTCACTTAGCTTCGAGAGAATGGGAATGAGCTCACTTCGAGTTTGAGGGATTTCTGCCGCTGCTTTATTGAGTAAATCTTTTTTGGTGATTATTTCAGAATGCTTAAACCTCTTGATTTTAAACTCTAGGTCCGAAAAACTGATTTTGTCTCCACTATATAAGGTTTTGAAATTAGTCGTTCGTTTTCCATTCACGAGAATATGATCCACCTCTTGATGGAGATGGGTGATGAGTTTATCATGAATCACTTCGATAAAAAGATGGTTATGCCCCAAACAGCTCTTGGGAAAGTAAAGATCGGCTTCATGGTTAGAACCAATATAGATGAGATTTTTATGAAATTTATACGTCCCTAAAAAATCTTTATTCTGAGATTGAATGACTTCGATTTCGATCATGTATCTATTATAAAGGATAAGAGGGTTAGATAGTAGATGAAATATTCTTATCTTCACAAAGTTCTAAAAGAATATTATTTAAAACTTCTGTTTGCTCCGCTTTGATTTTGTTTATTTCCCGAGTGGCTTGCTCGAATATAGGGTAGTGTTGAAAAATATCAGCTAATTTATAATTATTGAGGTGACCACTTTGAGATTTACCAAAAAGATCTCCTTGCCCCCTTATCTTCAAGTCTGCCTCTGCGATTTCAAAACCATCAAGGCTTTTTTCTATCACCCTCAGTCGTTGTTTACTTTCATCGGCAATGGGGGCTAAATTGAGTAAAAAACAAAAGCCAGGTTTATCAGCTCTTCCCACTCTTCCCCTTAATTGGTGGAGGGAACTAAGGCCAAACCTCTCTGGATTATAAATTGATATCACTGTTGCATTGGCCACATCTATTCCTACCTCAATGACTGTCGTGGCAACGAGAATATCAATTTCGCCTTTTGAGAAAGCATCCATCACGGCTGCTTTTTCGTCATTCTTGATTTGGCCATGAAGACAGCCAATCTTAGCTTCAGGAAAAAACTTCTGATATGTTTTAAAAATCTCCTGAACTGTTTTTAAATCAGTGACACTTTCTTCTATGGCCGGAGTCACCACGTACACTTGCTCACCAAGTTCAATCCTCGTTTTAATAAAACTAAGATATTTTTCATAGTTCATTTGGTCGACAATGCGAGTCTTTATACCTTTTCTTCCTCTAGGCATGGTTCTAATGGTGGATATATCGAGATCTCCATACTGAGCGAGTTGCAGACTTCGTGGGATGGGTGTTGCCGTCATAATTAAGGTATGAGGATTATGTCCCTTACTGATAAACTTTTGTCTTTGGTTTACTCCAAACTTGTGTTGCTCATCAATAATGGCCAGTTGGAGATGTTTAAATTCGACACTGTCTTGAAAGAGAGTGTGGGTACCGATGACAAAATCGAGACTCCCATCTTTCAGTTTTTTATAGATTTCTTTTTTCTCTACTGGGGGGGTGCTACCGAGAAGTATTTCAAAAGAAATGTCCGATCCGAGCACTTGTTGGCATGTTTTAAAGTGCTGTCTGGCAAGAGCTTCTGTGGGACACATAAAAGCCACTTGTTTTTTATGAGAAATAATTATTTGTGCGGCTACCAGGGCCACCGTCGTTTTTCCACAACCAACATCACCTTGAATCATCCGCATCATGGGGGTTCCAGAATTGAGATCAGCTCTTATATCATGAAGACTTTTGACTTGATCCTCAGTGAGTTGATAAGGAAACTGCTGAAAAATGATATCAATTTGTTCATCGCTACTGCTAAATTGCTCAGACTTTAAATTTTTATTTTTGAGTTTACGCGCCAGCATTTTAAGTTGGTTGGTAAAAAACTCTTCAAATACAATACGGGTTACGGCTTCGTCTTTTGAGATATGTGTGCTTCTGCCATGAAGTACTTTAAAAGCTTCAAGAAGATAAGTCCGAGGATAAGAATGAAAACTTTTACTAGCATAATTTAAATCTTGCTCCCATAACTCAAGGGGAATTTTATCCATATACTTTTGGATATGGGAGCCAGGTACCGTGTTCACAGTAGGGTACTCAACAATTAACTCATCATTATGTTCAATTTTGGGATTGAGTTTGGGATTAACAATCTCAAGCTGGCCTTTTGATTCTTTAACGACCCCCATAAAGACTAATTCTGTCTCCGTTTCCAATTGTTTTTTTAGATTAGGATAAACATTAAACCATCTTATTGTAAGGTGATTGCTACTGAGCGAATCTTTAATGAGGGCTTGAGCATTGAAGAGTTGGATTCTGCCTTTGCCTCTCCTTCCATAAGCTGGATAGAACTTCATCGATACGATTGAGCCTTTTCCCAGAAAGAGTTTTTCGCCTTCTAGATTTTCAAAACTTTTTAACCTTGGTTTTTCAATGATACGAAGGGGAAATATCCAAAGTAAATCAGCCAGAGTGTGAATCCCTGCATCGATTAATTTTTGAAGATTTTTTGCGGGTCGTTTGGGTTGACCTAAAAGTAAAAGGGAGCTATTCCAATTTAATTCTCTACTTGTACTCAAAGGACTCCACTTCATAGACGACATCACCCTTAGGGGCTTTGACAATAACTTCGTCCCCTTCTTCTTTACCTATGAGAGCTTTTCCCAGAGGACTGCTATAAGAGATTTTGTTCGCAGAGGTAGGGGCTTCGTCTTCTCCAACAATTTGAAGTGTTTTTGTTTCTTCTGTTTCTGCATTGATGATAGTGACAGTTGCTCCAAAGACAATTTTATCATTGGAAACATTTGATACATCTACAACTTTGGCGGCTGCCAGTTTCGCTTGAAGTTCAGCGATTCGCCCTTCTATATGTGATTGCTTTTCTTTGGCAGAGTGATATTCAGCATTCTCTTTTAAGTCACCATGTTCTCTTGCCTCTGCTATTGCGATTTTGATTTCCTCTCGATCATTTTTGATAAGTGATTCAAGTTCATCATCAAGCATTTTTTTTCCAACCATAGTTACTGGATGTTGAGACATAATTTACTCCTTGAGAATTATTTTTTGAAAAGAGCGTTAGCTGCAGCTAGGGCATCGCTTTGGTTATTATTTGAGTGATCACCAGAACCTAGTTGGTAGTAATCACAGAAGTTGGCTTTTGTTTTATCGACAATGCGGTCTGCGGCAGGTTCTCGACATTCGTTATAGGCAGCAGGATCATAAAAATGGCACATTTTACAACATCTTATATTAGCATAGCATTGAGGACATTCTTCTGACCTGGCCACCGTATGATTTCCCTCAAAACTAAGTTTATGTCCACATTCATAACATTTTGTTTGCATTTAAAAGCCCCTACTGACACCTAGGCCAACACCGGAAGAGCCATTATTATCCTTATAGGGAGAGAAGTAAATACGCGGGCTGTTCCTTTTATTATACTGATCAATTGATTGTTGCAGGTATTTTTCATTACTGTAGCGAAGAGTTTTGGAGGTTAAATAGCTCAATGCAACAAGGAGCCCTCCACCATAGAGCATAGTGTTCTTTGTGGTAGCGTCAGCACTATCTGAAGTGGAGAGAAAACTGGCTAAGATTAAAAATGAACCAGTGGTACTCGCTCCTGCGCTCCAGAGTGTAGGCTTATTTCTGCGTTGATACTCATCAAGTAACTTTTTACTTTCCGGATCTTTTTCTAAATAAAATCTTAAGCCCTCACCTCTATTGCCTGAGCCAGCGTCAACTAATACTTCTTGGTAGTTTATCGTCGCGACACGAGAGCATGTGCTATCGGCCAATGCGCATTGAGAGATTATGAAAAGAGTGATGAGTAGTTTTACCATTGCCTTTCATCTTAACTGTTTTTGAAAAAAATTGGAAAAAGAATAGTTATGTTTGACTAAAAAACTCAGTAAGTTTAGATTCAAATTATGTATTCCCACCTCAATCTCCATACTTTAGTTATTCAGGTTCTTGACCTCAATACAAGTAAGTCATTTTATAAACGGCTTTTCGAACTCATAAGTTCGGTTGGCGCTGAAGAAGTAAAGTGCATAGAAGCTGAGCAGCAAGTACAATTTGTTGGTAAATTTATTTTGATCATAGAGCAAATTAAAGAAACAACCTATCTGGTTGACCCTACTCATAGGGTAGGGATAAAAAAATTCTCACTGAGTGTAAATTCTCCTCAAATAATTGATGAAATTAATCGCCAGCTCACTAATGTCAATATTGTATCACTCCCTCAATCCTATGATTACGCTGAAGGCTATTATGCGTATTCCTTTTTAGACCCAGATGGCATTGAAGTGGAGCTCGTTTATCAAGATTCAATTCAGTAGGTAAAAAAAGCCTTTATTTTCAAGCATTTGTATAATTTTCTCAGCACATTAAAATAAAAATATGAATATAGTTAAAACCTCTTTGGGGATTACTAAAACCATAAGAAATGTCTCCAGATTTCGGGAGATTTTATCCGTTTTTGCGAGACATGGATTTGATGAATTCATTATTAAAACAAATTTAGATAAACTTATACCTAATTTTGTTATTCCAAAATCAAGATTTAAATTAGATGAAGAGTTATCGGAATACGATTTTTGGAAATCGATTGGTTATCGGCTTCGTAAATCTTTTGAAGAACTCGGACCGAGTTTTATTAAATTAGGTCAATTGCTCTCCACTAGAGAAGATATCTTTAATCCGGCTCTCATTGCCGAGCTCAAAAAATTACAAAATAGTGCTGCTGCTATTCCTTTTGATGTGGCGTTAAAGTTGATTGAAAGTGAACTTGAGACCTCTGCAGATGAAGTTTTTGCAGAGATTGATGACAAGCCTATTGGAGTGGCGTCTATTGGCGTTGTTTATAGGGCCAAGCTTATATCTGGTGAAGATGTTGTCGTGAAGGTTCAAAGACCGAATATCAAAAAAAATATACTTACTGATTTTGAAATTGTCGACTTCATTGTCTCAAAGCTTGAAGCCGTATTTGAGGAAGTGAGGTATCTCGGTGTTTCAAGGGCCATTAATGATTTTTTTAAAAGCATTAATTATGAGCTCAATTTTTTAATTGAAGCTAATAACTCAAAAAAACTACAAGAAAATTTAAAAGTCATTGATAAAGATGAACTCTTAGTCATACCCAAAGTTTATCGTGATAAGTGTACGGAAAAAATTCTCGTTATGGAATATTTAGATGGTATTCCTTTTAATCAACTGGTCGATGAAAAACAAATAAGTGAACTACACCCAGCTATGATTCAAGCTGTGAAATATTTTTTACACACAATGCTCTCAGATGGTTTTTTTCACGCTGATCTGCATGGAGGGAATTTCTTTCTTTTAAAAAATAATAAAATAGGCTTGATTGATTTTGGGTTGGTTGGCGTCTTAAGTAAAAAAAATAGAACCAATTTAGTGGCCATACTTTATGCCATATTAACAAATAATTTTGAAAACCTAGTCTTTGAATTTCTTGATGTGGCTGAATATGAAGTCATTCCCAACCACGAAGAGCTCGTGGCAGATATTAGGGATAGTTTAACTCCCTATTTAGGGATGAGTGTTCAAGAAATTGACGCAACAGCGCTGACCCATTCAATTGTATCTACATTAAGTAAACATCAAATCTATCTTCCAAGAGAGTGGTTTATTATTTTTAGGGCCTTGATGACCTTAGATGGTGTAGGGAAATCACTAAAAATAGACCTCAATATATTTGAACTCATCGATGAAGAAATCAGTACTATTTTGGGAGAGTTGGTATCGAAAGATGCTTTGATTGAAGATAGCGTTTGGTTGGCCAGAGATTTACTTTCTTCCGTTCGAATTATACCTCGGCATTTTAGATGGCTTCTCAAAGAATTTGCAAAGCGGAAATACACTGTTGATATTAATCCAATCGGGTTAAACCGCGAAGTTAACCTTCTCGCAAGGAGTCTCTTTTTTATAGGTACTACGATAATGAGCTCCACTCTCTTTATTGCAGGCGTTATATTGGTAAAAGATAAACCGATTGCAGTCTTTCAAGATATACCCCTCATAGCGCTTCTTTGTTGGGGAGGTGCACTGCTTTTGTTTATTAGAGGAACATTTCTCTATAGATTAAGATGAAAAAAAAACTTTTGGTCTTTCTTATTTTTGTTTTGTGTGGTCTTTTTATCATTGCCGTATTTAACACTATTCAATTTTCAGCTAAAGAAGACTATTTAAAGACAGTGATCGAAGAAACTTATTTTAAACCGAGGGTTTTCTCAGAGCTTACCAAGTCAAGTCCTCAAAAAGCTTACCCTGTGGACTCTCAAAAACTTAACTTAAATCAGCTAATAGAAAAAAACTCAACTTGGAAATTAGAGTTTATAGATCTCACTCTCATTAGAGAAGATTGGCATTATCAACTCTATGATTATTTAAAACGAAAGAACGTTGAAAATCCCGACCAAGTTCTTCGAGAGTACTTTACTATGAAGCAATTTGAAATAGAGAATTTGAGAAGCACAGAACAGCATTTTGAATTCATGCTTGATGAATATTTGGAGCGAAATGAGAATAGAAAAGATGCTGGTTATTATAAACTTTTTCAAAAACAATTAAAAATAAGAAAAAAAAGAGAAGAAGAAATTGAAGCTCAGATTAGAGAAGCCAAAATAGAACTTTTTGGCAGACATTATCCTGTTTTAGTAAAACTCAATAATCTTTTTAATCAAAATCTAAATGAACGACTTGCTACTGAGTATAATTTTAAGCCCAGTGAAATAGAAGATTTTAGAAAAAAAGCTCTTAGAATTGATGATAAACTTATTTATTTAGCTTTATAAATCTATATGCTATCCAAACCACAAATATTTAAATAGGGTAGCTTTAATTCTTTAAATCTGCCCGGCCCGAAGACACCTGTTAAAAATTCATCTTTAGAGAAGTTGTAATGACTATTTTTAAACTCAAATGAAATTTCTTTTTTATTTATAGATAAAACCTCAATCCGAGCATACTGCTGCATAAAATGACTAAATAATTTTGGGCTCCCTATGCGCATATTGGTGAGAAGGAGCTGCTGTTGAGGTTTATTACATTTATATGGACTCCAGACTTGACCATAGTTTTGCATTAGAGTGAGTTGACTTAAATTTATTTGTCCATATTCATGAACTGTTTTTTGCAGGTCTTGTCCTTTCCCTACGATAAAATAATTGATCAATTGTTGTCCCTGAGTGACGAGATAAACTTCACTCGATTCAATCTTTGCTATTTCATCCCAGTGTTGATCATCTCGTGCTATGCGTAGTTCATTACAACTTTCATAAAGTTGTTTGATCTGCATTAACTCTTCATCCGTACATTTGATAAGTTTTTTATTTTTTATTTTTATATCTTGAGGGAGCGCAGATTTTTTATAGGGGTAAGACTTTAAGTCTCCTGTAGGAAAAAAATTAAATTTTTTATAAAGATCGACTTGGTCACTCCAGAGGAGGTGAAAGCAATAGTTCTGCTTTTTATTAAGGATGTGGTTAAATAGTTTGGTGAACAGACCTTTTCCCCTTTGGTCTTCTGCTACAGCGATTCCACCATACATTATAAAAGGAAAGCTCTCATTATTAAGAGTAAAGACTCTAGGTAAAGCCGCTATATGGGCTAACACTCGATCGTCTTCTATATAGAGGTAACAGTTCTCTAGGTTACTCTCTGCCATCAAGGGGTAGAAGTCTACGGCAAAGGAATGTGGGGTTTCATAGCCAAAAGATTCTTCAATTAACTTTAAAGTTTTTTCGCGAAATTCTGGATTTGTTTTTAAGGTCGTTATTTTCATAATGTAAGTGTTTAAAATTATAGGGCTTTTTGGGTGGATGAGCAAATTTTTCCCCTTTTAAAATAAATTAAAGAATAAATTAAGAGCTTGTGAAGTGCGCCGATAAAGTGTGTAGATGATTGAACATCATCCCATTTTCCATGGATCGGAAGATGGAACCCTAATCAAGGAGGACACATGGGTTTACGTATCAACACAAACGTAGCCAGTCTAAATGCTCAGAGAAACTTGAGCTCGACAAGGCTAAAGCAACAGAAGACCTTAGAGCAATTATCTTCAGGTCAAAGAATTAACCGTGCAGGAGATGACGCTGCAGGTTTAGCAATCTCAGAAAACCTAAAAGCACAAATTAGAGGTTTAGGCCAAGCAGAAAGAAACGCTGCTGATGGTATCTCTCTCGTTCAAATCGCTGAAGGTGGTTTATCTGAAACTTCCAACATCTTAATAAGACTTAGAGAGCTTGCAGTGCAGGCGGCATCGGACACTATCGGGCCAACTGAACGTAAGTTTCTAAACGTAGAATTTGAGCAATTAACGGCTGAAGTCGACAGAATTGCCAACTCAACAGAATTTAACCGAGTTCCACTTCTCAATGGTACAGGTGCTGTATTTGATATCCAAATCGGTACTAGAAATGACCCTTTAAGTGACAGACTTACTTTTGATGCTTCAAGTGCAGATGTAAATGTAGCTGCTCTTGGACTTAACCTCGCTTCTGTAGCGGATAAAATCTCTGCTCAGAACTCATTATCTGCGATTGATTCAGCGATCGTATCTGTTTCTGGAATTAGAGCTGACTTTGGTGCTCTTCAAAACAGACTACAATCGACGATTAACAATCTTCAGATCAGTCAAGAAAACTTAAGCGCTGCCAACTCTCGAGTAAGAGATGCGGATATCGCAAGTGCGACTGCCGAGTTGACGAAATCGAATATCTTGATGCAAGCAGGTACTTCAGTACTAGCACAAGCGAACCAGTCAACAACAAGTGCACTACAATTAATTCAATCAGCGGCTTCGTAACAGTAGCCCCTAGTTGATGCTCGTAAGAGCTGATTGATGTAAAAAATTTCCTGCAAGAAGTTTAATTACATAACACTAAACTTTACGTGTAGGTGTGATGTCGAATAACTAGTTTTGTGCAACGTAGTTGATTTATTTGTAAGTTTAATAATCAACTAATTACTAACAAACTTACAACAGAGCAGAAGGCTCGATTTATATACAGGAGGTATAGCATGTTTAACGACGGAGCATAGAAATGGGATTAAGAATTAACACAAATGTTCAGAGTATTTCTGCACAAAGAAACCTCATGAACACAAATAGAAGAATAAACAGTAACTTGAGTAAACTCTCAAGTGGTGAAAGAATAACGAAAGCTGCAGATGATGCAGCCGGATTGGCGATCAGCGAAAAGCTAAAATCAGAAATCCGAAGTATTAGACAAGCGAAAAGGAACGCAGATGATGGTATCTCACTTGTACAAACAGCTGAAGGAGGATTGCAAGAAATTTCAAATATCCTCATCAGACTGCGTGAGCTATCAGTCCAAGCCGCAACTGATACTATTGGAGACACTGAAAGAGGCTTTAGTGACATTGAATTCCAACAGCTTAAAAGTGAGATTCAAAGAATTTCGCTCTCAAGTGAATTCAACGGTCGCAAGCTTTTGGATGGAACAGGGGGACTTGTTGACATTCAAGTGGGGACGAAAAATGATCCTTTCAACGACAGAATTACCTATGATGCTAATTCAATCGTGTCTACACTTGAATCACTCGGAATTGGAAGTGAGTCCATCACAACCAAGCAAGGTGCGCAATTGTCACTTGAAAAACTTGATGATGCTTTGGTGCATGTCAACGGATCAAGAGCAAACCTTGGGGCGATCCAAAACAGATTGCAATCAGTTGTTCAGAACTTGGGTGTTACTGAGGAGAATTTTAGTGAAGCCAATTCACGTATAAGGGATGTTGATGTGGCTGCGGAAACAGCTAGTCTAACTAAGAATCAAATCTTAAGTCAGGCAGGAGTTTCAGTTTTATCGCAAGCAAATCAATCTCCACAATTTGCACTTAAACTATTAGGGTAATCATAACCTACAAAGCCTTGCTCCGAATGGAGGAAGGCTTTTTCTATTACTATTCTTTCAAATCAACTAATGCTAAAATAAATTTATGACACAAAAGAAAACAATTCTTATCTTTGGAATTTCGTCTTTTCTTGGCTCCAACTTGGCAGAGCTCCTTAAGGATGATTATAGAATCGTGGGCACCTATTTTAATACGCCGGTACAAATACCTGATGTTTTAACTGTGAAATGTGATGTGCATGAAAAAGAAATGGTTCAAAAAATCACTTATCTTTTCCAGCCGGATATCACCGTTTATGCCGTAGGTCTTTCCTCACTTGAAAACTGCCAAGAGTTCCCTAAGGTGGCAGATGCTCTCAACACGGTAGGGGTTTTTAATGTGTCTGCTGCAAGTGAGCGCTATCATTCAAAATTTGTCTATTTTAGTAGCGGCTATATTGCCTCGGGTGAAAATGTAGCCTTTAAAGAAAATGATACTCCTATGCCCTCGACTGTGTATGGGAATACAATAGCTTCAAGTGAATTCTATATTCAGAAGTCATGTTTGAATTATGTCATTTTAAGATGCTGTCCTATTTTTGGAAAAAGTTTTCACCCCATGGCCCCTAGCTTTATAGAACTTATTGACCGTAATGAATTTTTGGGTCAAAAAGTCGTTTGCGATAACAAAATTCATACCGGTTTTATTGATATCTATTCACTGGTAGAAATTTTTAAGAAAATTATTGAGATGAATGCCACCAACAGACTCTTCCAAGTTTCAAGCTCTGATGTCATGACTCGTTATGATTTTGCAAAACTCTACCTAGAGAGTCTAGGGGGAAATACCGGTGTGCTTGCAAAGGGGGATTGGAAATTCCCCCGCTCTGAAAATGCACTTTCCATGCATGCTTTAAGTGAAGAACTTTATTTCAAGATGGATACATCCAATATTGAAAGTGAAGTTCAAATCCAAATGAAATCAGTTGCAGGGATGATTGAAAACTACAAAAAACGACTGGCGGGAAAAATTAGGGCCAAACGTCAGCAGAGTACAGGTATATCTTATATTTAATTATCTCGCCGAATGCTTAATAAATTCTGTTAAATAATGTCTGACCAGTGAATCCAATTCAACATTTTCTCCATTGAATTTCCAATGAATATTGTTAAAAGGTCCAACGTGAGCTTTGATTTCGTGAATTTTCGTTTTTGATTCAGCTTCGTAGTTAAGTCTGGCTGCAAAAAGCCCGCCTGAATTAGAAAGAAAACCAATAGAGATCACATCTGGAGATCTTCTGGCCACAACAAGTTTCAAACTATTTCTGAACAACATAAAGTCATTGATGGTATTCGAGATTTTAAACATCTTAATAGCTTTGGTTTTGTCTGCTTGTCTCGTTCTGAGTTCATTAAACTTTGTGAGATAGAGTTCAAATTTTTCTTTGAGGTTCTCCATGAACTCTATCGAAGAAACTTCTAACATATGCATAGGGTCGAGGTGTTCGCTAAAATTAACGATCCCTGTTTCTTCCATGTTGATCTCTTCTAACGCAAGATTCTCAATCCAGGCGCTCGATACTTCGTGTGTCGTAGTTTGTTGTTCCATATAAAAATTTTCAGATTAATAGTACACGATGTCAAGTGATTGAAATTATATTAGAAAAGAAAAAAGGGCCTGGATCTGCTGTTGGTTTCGCGCCCCTATTAAATAGGTGGGCGAAATTAGTAATCACTTTAGGCTTCCCATTTAGCAAGTCCCATTTAGGACTTGTTAGGCTTGCACACCGTGACCAGGGACATCTCCCGGTAAAAATTTTGTAGGGCGAAACTCAGTATTGCAGTTTAGCCCAAGCCCATAACCATTATAACAAAGTTTGTTCCATTTGGAGAGTTTAACTTTTACTAGACTTATTTTTAGTCTTGCTAAAATTTTTTAATTGTGCGCATGACCTAAGTTATTGTTATTATATAGATTTTGCTCTTTTTGACGCAGGGTGGTATAATATTCTTAAGAGGAGGCCATTAAATATTAAGTTTTATCCCGCACAGACCGATAGGTTGGGTGATCTTAATTGGGAGTATAGTTATGATGAGCAAATTTATCATGTATCTAAAAGACGAAGAAGGACAAACATCAACTGAGTACATTCTCTTAGTTGCGGTTGTAGCGGCTGTTATTTTTAAATTTAGAGATATTCTAGATGATAAATTAACAGGACTTGTAGAAAAAGTTTTTGGAACTGCTGAATCGAAATTGGGTGATTTCTAGGGAACTAATTACCTAGTAAGTTGCAAAATCCTTCAAATAAGTACACTTAATATATGAGTGTATCTATAAACGCCCGCGGTCAAGCGACCGTGGAGTACCTATTTTTAATTTTATTTCTGCTAACATTATCATATCAATTGGTCATGGGGTTTACCAACTTCATGACGGGCCAAGTGGGAAACCTTGGTCATGTCTTAACTTATAGTTTATCCACCGGTGTTTGTGAGGAAGACTGTTTTTATAAAACTTATTACAACGGTTATCGCCAATGAGCATTCCTGCTCATATGTATGTTTTCATCCTCATTGAAGTTATCTTTGTAACTTACCTGGATATTAAATATAAAAAAATTAAAAATTTCTGGAGCCTCTTAAATATTATTTTGGCCATTGTTTTATTTGTAACTTTGCCTCAAATCTATATTTTAAGCTTTGTAAGTTTTCAATATTCAATAGTCTTTATATTCGTAGGTTTTTTGCTCTATTTGTTGAAAATTATGGGAGGAGGAGACTCAAAATTTCTAGCGTCTTTCTTTCTTATTATCCCGTATGAGATGCAAGATCTGGTCTTCTTTTATTTATTAATCTCAACGGTCATCATCGGGGTTTTGTTTTTCTTTAGAAATATCATCACGAAAAGAGTTCAGTTGGTGGCAGCTCTCAAACAAAAAGATCTCCAAGGGGTAAAATCTTGCTTCGGTACTAAATTTGCCTATGCCCCTGTTATACTAATCACATGGATATTTACAGGAATAAAATATTTCCTTTGAAAAGTGATCAAAAAGGTCAATCAACCGTTGAATACATATTGCTCTTTGCGGTTGTGACATCTCTGGTTTTTGCTATATTAAATAGTAATGGATTTAATCGCATCTTCGGTGAGAATGGTATGATCGCCGAAACATATAGACAGCAGCTAGAGTTTTCTTACAGACATGGATTTGTAAGAAACACTCCATCAAGTGCTCCAAATTATTCTGGTAGCAGTCATGAATCTTATAACGGGAAGTTTTTCAGTGCAGCCGATCCCTATCCATAAAGACCAGTCAGGACAAGTTGCTTTCGAATTTATATTGGTGGTGACTTTCGCCCTGGGTACAATTTTTCTTTTTTTTCAATTAGCTTTTAATCATACGGATGGCTACTTAGTTCATTATGCTAATTTTATGGCCGCAAGAACTTATCTCACCCATGATAATGGAGGGAATGACATAGGAAGCTCTATTGGAAGTGCCGCGGGAGTTGCCCAGGAAGTCTTTGAGTCTTATCCTCTCTCTCAGTTCAATATAAATGCTGATTTTAATGTGGTGACTTTTGAAGAGGGAAGTGGCTTATTTTCGGGAACCACTGCAGAGTTTGAAAAACCTACCAATCTCTTTCTAGGCATTGGAGGTGGTGAAGATGCAAAACTTTTATCAGAGTCTCTTTTGGGAAAAGAGCCTGTGCGAAAAACGTGCTTGCAGCTCACTTGCGAAGCTATGACCGGGGATCGAAATGTTTGTGAAGGCTCTTCAGATCAAATGGATATAACATTATATGATAATGGATGCTAAAAAACCGATACAGAATGAAGAAGGTCAAGCTCTGATAGAGTTTATTCTCTTTATTCCTTTTTTGCTTTATTTATATTTTTCAATTCTTTCTATGGGAAATGCAATAAATGGTTCCATCAATCAACAGAAATTAGCACGTAGTTATTTTTATTACCGAGCTGCTAACAACTCAACCCTGCCCAGACCATCAAGATCGGGTAATGAGCCCACTGACAATTTTTCAACTTTTGGGATGCAAATTATGGGATGGGCGAATAGGTTTGAAGGCTTGGCCCCAGTGGCTCCCTGCTATAAATTTATCTTTCCGGTTGAAAATGCTGAAGGAGATGAATGTGGTGAGGCATACTCAGAAACAAACACAAGGTTTATTAGAGTGCAAACCGTGTACGGGATATGTGGAGCGACCTATACCAAAGATGATGGGGGGAATCTTCGCCATCCAGGTTACACAGGACCTCTCTCAGCGATCGATCGTAATGCCTGCCTTCTTGTTAACTGACTCATTTCGTAGAGTAAAGCTAGGGAAATTCTTCCACATTCAAAACCAGAGCGTCTAAGTATAAAATATTAGGTAGATCAGTCCGCTCACAAAAAGGATAAAATATGAATAGTAGAGCCTTTACTCTCAGTTTAGTTATAGCCATTATGGCCGTCTTTATGGTGCAAACCTATATCGAAGGTGAAGAAGCCAAGTTCATTGCAAAGTATGGTGAAGCAAAATTTGTTGTCAAAGCAAAGATGGATATTAATGAACTCGAAGTTATTGATGACTCAAAAGTTGATATTGCTAAGGTTCCTGAAAATTACGTGCAACCCGGAGCCTTCACAAAAAAAGAAGATCTGTATAACACGATAGCGGCAGTTCCCATTAAAGCGGGGGAACAAATTACAAAACCTCGTGTTCTGTATCCGGGAAGTAAAACAGGTCTCTCTCGACAAATTGATCAAGGAAAAAGAGCTTTTTCCATTAGAGTGTCGGAAGATGAAGCTGTCGCGCAACTGCTAAAACCTGGTGATAGAGTGGATGTCCTGGGAGTCATTGATTATGCCGGAGGAAAGATTGAGCAAATGAAATCCAAAACTGTTCTTCATGATGTGTATGTTCTTGCCACAGGTAAACGAGTGACTGGAAATATTCCTATGGCCGGAATGAAAATAGAAAATGAAATTAAAAAACTCGATTTGAATACTTATACGAATTTTAGAACGGTGACCCTTGAACTTACTCCTGATGAAGTTCAAAAGATGGCTTTTCTCATTAAGGCCAGTAAGGGGATATTTCTCTCCCTTAGAAATAACGATGATAAAACCGTATCTAGACTGCCAAGTGCACAGCTCTACGATGTATTGGGAGATGATGATGCGGGTGAAGCAAAAACATATTTCTTAGAGAAGAAAGCAAGAGAGGAGAAGAGAAAATAAATAAGCTAAACTTATTTTTCTTTTTATTATTTTTGAGTTGGGCTGTTATGGCCCAAGAAGATATTAATGTCGCTGAAGAGAGCATGAATCTCGCTATAGGTATCGATGAGATTAGAAAGTTTGATTATAAGCTCGATAGCAGACCTCCGACCATTGGTGATGATAGTAAAGTTTTTGTCAGTGTTTCTAGAGCAAAACAACAGATCACTTTTCGAGGAATAAGAACTGGTAAAACTTCTGTCACGGTAAGAGATCAAAATGGTGATATCCGTGATCGTTTTTTAGTTAATGTAACAGCAGACGGTAATTCCCAAACGGTAAAAGAGCTACGTGAATTGATTGGTGACGTGGAAGGAATTGAGATTAATATTCGCGGAGGAAAAGTTATTGTTGAAGGGGAGATAGTCGTTCCTGCTGATTTAGCAAAAATAAATATCGTTCTCTCACAATATCCAGATGTTTTAGTTCTAATAGAGTACTCAAGACAAACTCAACTTATCATCGCAAGAGAGATGCAAGATGCGATTCAAAAGAGTGCCATGAAAGATGTAACCGTCAGAGTCGTGAATGGTGATTATTGGCTTGAAGGTGTAGTGAATAGTGTAGACAAACAAAAATTAGCGCAAGAAATTGCGGATGCGTATAAAGTGGATTTTCTACAAAGCTTGGCCAGTGCTCAAGGGGGAGCACGAGTGCAGGCAAGGCAGCGAGGAAATATATTAAATTTTATTAACGTAAATCAAAAGAAAGATCCTGAGCCCCCTGCAAAGTTAGTAAAGATAACCACTCAATTTGTAGAACTTTCTAAAAACTATGCCAAAAACTTTTCATTTAAATGGCAGCCTTTTTTAAGTACAAATGCATCTATATCTTTTGGGCGTGATAGCGATGGAGGATTAACCACAGAGGAGAGTAATAATGGAACTCTTGCTGGTACTATATCCGGATTATTTCCTAAGCTAAATGCTGCCAAATCAGCAGGCTATGCCCGTGTGATCCAGTCCGGGATGGTTGTGACAAATGAAAATAGACCCGTCTCCATTCAAAAAACCACTTCGCAAGATTTTGCTGTTGGTTCAGGAGAAAATACTGTGGCTAAAAGTGCGAGTGTTACTTTTACGGTGAATACAACTCCAGAAATTGGAACGGAGGAAAATGTAACACTTAAAAACTTATCTGTGGACGTTACCCTGCCAGGGCAAACAGCTGCCAACGGTACTCCTCAAAACACGACGAATAAAATCCAAACTAATATTACGGTCAAATCAAAAGAATCTGCTGTCATCGGTGGTGTGATTCAATCCGCATCCTTAACTGCCTATGACAAGGATCCCAATCCCACTGTAGCCAGTAATGATCCCAATGATCCTGCTTCAGCTACCCAGACTCTTTTTAATTTGTATCGCGGTAAAGATTATTCAACAAATAAAAATCAATTCGTTATTTTTGTGACACCAGAGATCTTAGAATCAGCTTCCAAGGGAACAGCAGAAATAAGACGAAAGTTTAGAAGAAGAGAGCGCTAATGCCTGGTCATATCATTACAGTTATTGGTGGAAAAGGTGGGGTTGGAAAATCCCAAATTGCTGCTAATTTAGCTTTTGCGTTTGCTTCTGATAACCGCTCTACCTCTCTGTTATTAGATTTTGATATGAAGGCCTGCGGAGACCAAGACATCATCACAGGTCTTAAGGCCAAAAAAACGATCAAAGATATAGCTGAACATAATGGCATTTTTGATAAAAGAACACTCGCTCCTTTTTTAACTAAACATAAAATGGGGGTGGATTTTATTGGAATGCCTAAGGATCCTCTGGTTGCTGAACAAATTAACGCTGAAGGGTTAGGGAAAAGTTTAAAAGCTTTCACTAATTTATATAAGATTACTATTATCGACGGGGGCTCAGAGCTTACTGACTTAACCATCAAAGCTTTAGAGCATTCCACCATGATCATGATGGTGGTGACACCTGATCTACTGGCCATTAATCAAACCAGAAGGATGTATCAAGAATTGCAAACTATGCTTTTCCCAAAAGATATGGTGCAAGTGGTGCTTAATCAATTTGAACCTAAGAACTCTCTAATCAATAAAGGTTTTATTGAAAAACAACTCGAGAAAAAAATTCTTAATCAAGTGTATCGTGATGATAATGCATGTCGAAGTTCACTCACAAAAGAGCAACCTGTTTTTGCTTTATCTAAAACGACACCTTTTTCTAAGACAATTATTGATACCGTCTCACTTATTAAAAGAAAAAATGTTCTAGAAATCTTAGCTCGACAGAAAAAGCCAGATATAAAACGTCCAGCGACTGAAGGTGGGGCAAGCTCTAGTTCTGGTGGTGGAAAATCTTCTGGCAGTGCGTGGGTAGATTTAAAGGCTAGAATCCATAAGGCTTTGGTTGAAGAAGTGGATCTCAAAAAACAAGATAGTGATGACGAACATGCTAAAAGAATTCTTAGAAAGAAAACCCAAGAAACTGTCGTTAAACTCTTGGGAAATGAAGATACCAAGGGAATTCTCAACTCCCATCAAGATAAAAATCAAATCGTTAAAGAGATCCTGGATGAAGCTCTTGCTCTAGGACCATTAGAAGATCTGCTCGCGAATAAAAATGTCACAGAAATTATGGTTGTAGGCCCTAATAAAATTTATTATGAAGAAGGTGGTAAAAACAAAAAAAGTGATGTCGTTTTTACCGATAATAGAAAAGTTCTCAATGTTATTGAAAAAATTGTCTCTCGCGTGGGAAGAAGAATTGATGAAAAAACTCCCTACGTGGATGCAAGACTTGAAGATGGTTCCCGGGTTCACGCTATTATTAATCCTTGTGCGTTGGATGGGGGCACAATTACTATTAGAAAGTTCCCAGAAGAAAGACTCACCTATAAAGATCTTATAAAGTTTGGCTCTATGACTCAGAATATGGCGGATTTTTTAAGAATCGCTGTTCAGAATCACAGAAATATTGTTATCTCTGGTGGGACTGGTTCTGGTAAGACAACTCTTATAAATGTGTTGGGTGGTTTCATACCAGCAAACGAACGTATTATAACTTGTGAAGATTCAGCCGAATTAAACTTTCCTCAAGATCATATCGTAAGACTAGAGACTAAACCTCCTTCCATTGAAGGTGAGGGAGGAGTTGATATTCGTTGCCTCGTTAAACAAACTCTTAGAATGAAACCCGATAGAATTGTAGTCGGAGAGTGTCGAGGGGGAGAGACTCTAGACATGTTACAGGCCATGAACACTGGTCACGATGGTTCCATGACAACAGTACACTCGAACACTCCAAGAGATTGTTTGTCTCGTCTAGAAACCCTTGTGCAATACGCTGGGGCAGGAATTTCAACTCTCACGATTAAGCAGATGATTAGCTCTGCTGTTCATATGATTGTGCAACAATCAAGACTCGAAGATGGTTCTCGAAAAGTGACCCATGTAAGTGAGCTTGGAGGTTTGAGTGGGGATGTCATTATTTTATCTGATATTTTTCTTTTCCAGCAAGATGGTATTGAGAAAGGGAAGATTAAAGGTAAGCATATGGCCACTGGTGACATTCCAAAATTTATAGAAAAGATTGAAAGAAAAGGTACCAAGATACCAAGAGGATTGTTTAAAAATGCTTAGAAAAGTGATTATTTCCAGCGCATTTTTAGGGCTTTTGCTTCTGTTCTTTACAGCACCTGGTTTCAAAAATATGGTGGTCAGTATTTTTTCACCATTTTTGGTCAGTGATTCACCCGACGGGCCTGGAAAAATTATTATCAGTATTTTTTTAGCACTGATCGTTTTTCTTTTTAGTTATAAAAACTCCGTGACTCTTTTTCAATGGATTGAAGATCAAACCTTTGGAACTAGAGATTATATCCTAAAAAAATGTGAGCTTCTTTTCTTTGAAATCAAACCAGAATATGTCACTTATATTTTATTTTTTTTGGCCTTCGGAATGAGTATTATCACCATTGGTCTTTTTGCATTGCTGGGTTTTTTCAAATTAGGTTTACTTGTGGGAGCCCTTGTTGGCTTTATAGGCTGGAAACTTCCGAGACCTCTTATGGACTTTCTAGTGAAAAGACGTATAAATAAATTAGAAACTCAACTGGTGGATGCTCTTAACTTACTTGCTAATGGGCTAAGAGCGGGACGAGGATTACAACAAAGTATGGCGATGGTTGTTGATGAACTCCCCCCACCTGTTAGCCAAGAATTCAACTTAATTTTACAACAAACAAAAATTGGTGTTCCCATCAACGAAGCCTTTGATAATTTCGTTATGAGATGTCCCACTGATGATAATAATATGTTCGTTTCTGCGATTAATATTCTTCGTGAGACTGGTGGTAATTTAGCCGAGGTCTTTGATACGATAATTGATATTATTCGGGAGCGAGTAAGACTTAAGCAGAAAATTGCTGCTTTTGTGGCACAAGGTAAATTTCAGGCACTTACGATGTTCATGATGCCATTTGTGATGGCAATGTTTTTTGGCTCTTCAGATCCGACGTTTTTTGAAAAAATGGGCCATCCTATTGGAATTACATTTATCGTGGTGGCATTGCTCTTTGATGTGGCAGGATTGTTTGTGATCTGGAAGATAATAAACATTAAGGTATAATTTCTATTAAAGTTCTCAAGGTTTTTGACCGATGAACAATAGAGAATAAAGATTTTTACCTAAAGGAATTCGATTATGCATGGTAGATCAAAAATGTTGTTTTTAGTACTCACGCTTTTTATGAGCGCGGCTCACGCTGGAGTCAATCTTAAGAACGGAAACTTTTATATTTCGTACACTGATATTGTCGTTCCAGGGACAGGCAAAAAGCTTGAGATGACAAGAACCTACAACTCGAAGTCAACTGAGATCGGTTGGTTTGGTTTTGGATGGGGTAACGTTTTCGAAACAAAACTCATCAAATCTCCAGACGGATGTGTGGTTGTTCATGAGCATGGTGCTGGTGGAAAGACAAGATTTTGTCCTAAAAACCCAGTAGACCCAAAGAAAGCTGCTCAGAAAATTGTTGATGTGATGAAGAAAAAATCCCAATCAATGAATGATTCAACAACTAAAAATCTTCTTGAGCGTTTAACCAATAACGCTGAGCTGAGACATGCTTATGCGAGACGCTTTAATATTGAAACAAAGATCGCTCATGGAAGTACTCTTTACTCTAACCAAAGAGGTATTCAAGAGGTTAAGGTCACTAAAGAAGGGTTTGAGCGCCACTCAAATGATGGTAAAAAAGAATTCTTTAATGACAAAGGTCAACTGACTAAAGTCATAGATAAAAACAACTACAAAATCGAATTTCAATACAAAAATAACGACTTATATTCAATTAAAGATTCATTCGCAAAACAAATCTATTTTACTTGGTATCCTGATGGATTCGTAAAAGAGATGTGGTCAGCTGGAGATAAAAAAGCTTTTTTCAAGTATAAAGGAAAAGATCTGGTTTACTCTAAAGACGTTAAGGGGAATGAGTATGGATTTGAGTATGATTCAAGCCATAACCTCGTTAAAGTTATCTATAATCCTAATCGCAAAAAAGGCGAGAAAGAAGACTCGATGGCGATGGATTATGAAGCCAAAACATATTTTATCTCTAAAATCACAGACAGAAATGGTGATGTCACGAGCTATAAATATGGAGCTGATAGTAAGAATCCAAAAGACCACTACTGGACCTCAGTAACAAAGTCTGGCTTTAATAATAAAAAAGTAACGAACCGCTATGAGTATGAAATAAAAACTCGTGGGGACGGATCTCGCTACACTTTTAGAATTTTAACTCAGATCAACGGTATCAAAACGGAGACGATTTACTCAGAATGTTGTGGATTGCCAATAAAAATTGCCAGAGGAAAGCACGTCACAAACTTCAAATATAACGATAAAGGTTTATTAGTAGAGAAAAACTCGACTCGTGGAGGCTTTGTAAAAATCGCTTATGATCAAAAACACAATAAAATTCAAAAGGTTACAAACGAAAATGGTTGGACTCAGTTCCAGTACGATGGAAAGGGTAACCTTAAGATGGCACAAAACTCACGCGGTAAATCAATACTCTTGATATATAATAGTAAGGGTAAGATTCAAAAGATGGTGGATAAAGAAGTTGACGCTAAAACCAAAAAAGAGAGCCGTAGAACACTTGCTTTCAAGTATAATTCACTTGGTAAGCCGGTAGAGATTGAAATGCAGAAAGTAGGTAAAATCAACGTTTCTTACGATAACTATGGTGAGATTAAACAGGTTAAGTCTGAGCAAGGTCATAAGATGGCCTTACAAGTAACCCAGGCTTTCCAAAACCTTCTGGCAATAGTGAAGCCAGCTGGTGTTAACTTAAACATGTAAGACAACGAGGGACATAATTATGAAAAAACTATTACTTTTAACAACTCTTTTAATGATGATGTTTTCGCTGCCAGTTATGGCCGAAGATGGTGCTGCTTCTTTGTGTGATGAACCTAGGTGTGGGGCAGAATGCGAGCAGACAGAAGGTGGACCAGCTGTAACTACAGATGATGCTGAAGTCGAGCAAGAAGGTTAATCAAACTATATTAAGTATTTAAAATAAAGAAACCGCAGACTTGTTCTGCGGTTTTTTTTGTCTTATTTCTAAGCAACGTTCAATATTCAACACTCTTGCATCTCCCTAAAGCCCTATAAACACTGACTCTATCCTGGCATAACAACTGCATATCTATTCATAGTTACCTAAAGCGAACAACACTTATGAATTAATTTTATACAGTGTTTAAAGTTTAAACAGTTTTATCATAGCAAATAATGAGAAAACAGTGGTTTAGATAATGAAGAGTTTGGCACAGCTTGTGCATAATAAAGAGTACAATAGTTAAACCTAGGAGAGAGTGTATGAAAAAACTATTAATTTTAATGATCGTTTCTATGTTGGCTTCTACAGCTGTATTTGCTGAAGGAGAAAATATGGCGGATTCAGCGGGTGCTGATTGTGGAGAAAGAATTGTGAAAGCCTTAGATGGTGATTCTTCTACAGGTGAGCAAGCTGATTCATCAACAGTTCAACAAGAAGGTTAAGAAAAAAATTTAGATTCCAAATTTCTGAAATGCGAAGAAGAGAATAGATCCTTCTTCGCATTTTTTCGTTTTAGTTATTATTAATGATTTTATCTAATTCGTTAATATCTTCTTGTTCTAATTTTTCTAAAATCATTTCCCCGTTATTTGCATTTGTTGAACTGCGCTTGCTCTTCACATGGTCCATATATTTAGGCTCGGCATTGTCAAAAAACTCACGACCAATATCAGAAGATTGAGACATACTGCGTTTCACGCTTTTTGTAAGTGATTTTTGGACATCTTTTCCCACCGGCCCCACGACCTCTGTTAAATGGGCAAAGACGGACTTATTGTTAATATGAAAAGAAAGAAGTAAAAAAGAAACGATAAAGGCAAGGCTTGATTTAAAAATTATTCCGATCATTTATTATCCTTTTCTAATTGAATGATGATTCTACAGTCATATTCTTCATGGGCTGTGATAAGTTTATATCCAGTGCTCATAGCTGAATCAGTGTTTTGAAAGTTCAAGGCGCTCATTTTTTCTAGAAAATGAGGGTGAGAGAGAATAAGTTTCTTTTTGGCTTTTGATTGGACCTGAGTCATCATTTGTCCCAAAAGAATATTCATGCTCTCCACAAAAAGAGCTTTTAAAAAATTAGCAGAAGCTGTTTTCGTTTTTTTGTCATAGAGATCGAGTAAGCAAATGACTTCACCTTTAATTTCACCAACTAAATGAAACCTCACACCCATTTCATTCGTTGTTTTAGAGTGAAGGTTTTGAGAGAGGATAAAGGGGGAGCTTTGCTCCAAAAAAGCTTGATGGTAGATATCCAGCTCACTTAACTCAATTTGATTTAGTGTTAAGAGCCAGTCATTCGTGTAAAATTCTTTTTGATTAGGTATAAGTTGCAAATTAACCTTCTTTTTCTCTTATGATTTTTTCTGTCAGTTTGTCGATTGAGGAGATGAGGTTTTTACTCTTAATAGGTTTTTGTAAAAAATCACTCGCTCCAGCAGAGATGGAATCAATAATGATGTTTTCTTGGCCAAGAGATGAGATCATTATAATGGCGACTTTGTCGTAATTTGTAGAGATATAATCAGCTAACTCTATTCCACTTACTTCTGGCATAACAATATCTACTATGGCCAGGTGAACAGTGGTATCGGCGAGGATAGAAATCGCTTCTTTAGCACTGGCAACTTCTCCTACTACATTATACTCACTCAGCATTCCTGCTATTTGAGTTCTCGAAAAATCAGAATCGTCGACGATAAGAATTCTTATGTCTTTCTTATTAAATGAATCCATGCATTAAAATTGTATCGAATTAATTGGCTAAATAAAATAAAAAAAAAAGGAGATCAAATGATCTCCTTATTTTTAAGCGGCCATTGGAGGCGTTGATTTTCTATGATTGGTTGTTTTGTGTTTTGATTTAGCTTCCTCTTTGTATCTTTTAAGATGAGGTTCCCAGTCAAGTATTGCTATCTCTAAAACATCTTTGATATTTTTAACCGGAACAAAGTTTAACTTTTTCCTAAACTCTGCTGGTATATCAGCCAAGTCTTTCTGGTTTTTCCAAGGAATGATTATAGTCTCAATACCAGTTCTCATAGCGGCAAGGGCTTTTTCTTTCACTCCACCGACTGGTAAAACTTTTCCAGTTAATGTTATCTCACCGGTCATGGCTATATCTTTGCTTACGAGAGTTCCTGTGAGCACTGATACAATAGTCGTGGCCAGAGTGATTCCCGCACTTGGTCCATCTTTAGGTATAGCTCCGGCTGGAAGGTGAATATGAACTTCAAATTCATCAAAAATTTCTTCAGCTATCCCCAGGCGGTGACAATTACTGCGAATATATCCAAAGGCAGCTTGAGCTGACTCTTTCATTACATCGCCTAGTTGACCTGTAAGGGTGATGCCTCGCCCTTTCATTTTGGTGGCTTCGATGAAAAGAATTTCACCACCTGCTGCGGTCCAAGCAAGACCTGTGGCTACTCCCACTTCATCATACTCTTTGCCATCTTCTTTAGAATACATAGCAGGACCAAGTAAGTTCTCTACTGTTTCTCCCAAAATATGAGTTTTGGCTTCATGACCTGTGGCTATTTTCTTAGCTACTTTTCTACAAAGCGAGCCAATTTGTCGTTCGAGATTTCTCAGCCCTGCTTCTCTGGTAAAACCATCAATGACTGAGATAACACCTTCATCATGAAATTCGATATGGTCGTTTGTAATACCATTTTCATCCATTTGTTTAGGGATAAGGTATTGCTTAGAGATTTCAAGCTTTTGTTCTTGGGTGTAACCCGCAAGATTGATGACTTCCATTCTATCTCGAAGTGGCCCTGGAATATTTTCTAAAACATTCGCCGTGGCTACAAACATAACGTTCGATAAATCATAAGGAACATTTAAATAATGATCTCTAAAATTATAATTTTGTTCAGGATCAAGAACTTCGAGTAAGGCACTAGAAGGATCTCCTTTATAATCTGAACCCAATTTATCGATTTCATCTAGCATGATGACGGGATTGTTGGTTTTCGCCTGCTTCATGCCCTGAATGAAACGTCCAGGCATCGCTCCTACATAAGTTCTTCTATGCCCTCTGATTTCAGATTCATCTTTCACACCCCCAAGGCTGATTCTGACAAATTCTCTACCAGTTGCTTTCGCAATGGATTTACCAAGGGAAGTCTTTCCTACACCTGGAGGTCCTGCAAAACATAATATAGGCCCTCGAACTTTTCCTCCCTTAAGGGATCTAACGGCAAGATGCTCGAGGATTCTTTCTTTTATTTTACTTAAATCAAAATGGTCTTTATTAAGTACTTTTGTGGCATATTCGAGATCAGAGATTTCATCAGACTCTTCTGTCCATGGAAGATCAGTCATCCACTCAAGGTAAGTGCGAAGGGTGCTTGATTCACTTGAGTCTGGATGCATTCTTTCTAATCTAGCAAGTTGCTTAAGCGCTTCTTTTTCAACTTGCTCAGGCATTTTTTTACTGACTAGCTTTTCTCTTATTTCTCCAAATTCATCTTGAACATCTTCTTCACCTAGCTCATTTTTCATTTGCTTAATTTGCTCTCTGAGAAAATATTCTTTTTGAGTTTTTGAAATTTCTTCGGTTGTCGAAGATTTAAGTTTGTTTTGATAGGCTATGATCTGTAATTCTCTGTTGAGAATATCTGTTAATTTGTTTAAACGCTCAACAGGGTCAAGAGTCTCTAGGATGTCTTGAGCTTGCTCAGCTTTCAAATTTAAATTCGCAGAAACGACATCAGCAAATCGACATGGATCTTCTATTTCTTCTAGTATAATAAGGATATCAGGAGAAAGTACTTTTCCTTGATTGATCACTTGTTCTAGAGTGTCTCTCACTGTTCTCATGTGAGCTTCAATACTCGCCTTGGGAGCTGTGACTTCACTATTTTTAACTTCTTCAATTTTAACTAAATTATAAGGTTGTGTTTGGTCATAGTTGGTGATTCTGGCTTTGGCTATACCTTGAACTAAAATTTTGAATCGCCCATCTGGAAGTGATCTCATGCGAACGATATTAGAAATAGTTCCGAGATTGTATATTTCATCAGGAGTTGGATTTTCGGTTTGAATATCCTTTTGGCTGACGAGAATAATTTTTTCATCGTAATGATTGATTGCTGCTTCGATTGCTTTTTTTGATGACTCTCTTCCTACATAAAGAGGTTGAATCATGAAGGGGTAAATAACGAGGTCCCTAATTGGTAAAAGGGGTAGTGTGTCTGAAAACCCAACGTTCTCGCCTTCATAGTTAATTGCCATAGCCTGTTCCTCCAACTTAATTTGAACGCAAATACAATTCCGTTTGCCTTTAACTTTTCGGGTGTATGAAATCAATCTTTACACTTTTTTCGAAAATTTTTCCTCTTGCAGTGTTTTTTGGGTTTCAATAAGTGCTTGATTTGATATGATTTAAGAAAACTAAAACGGTAAACTTTGCCGTTTCTAAATGATTGGTGTTTAAATGTCTGACGGTTTTAATATAGTAATACTTGCTGCTGGCAAGGGAACAAGACTTAAGATAAATACTCCAAAGCCTTTGTGTAAAGCCCTTGGGAAAACTTTGGTTGAGTACGTTATAGAAGAGCTGGACTCTTTTTCTCAGGATCAAAACTTACAAGCTGACTTTAATGTCATCGTGGGGCATGAAAAAGATTTAGTCCAAAAAAGTATAGAAAAAAATTTTCCTAACCTCAAAATCAACTTTATCCATCAAAAAGAACAATTGGGGACAGGGCACGCGGTGCAAACCTTTTTTGAAAATAACCAACAAGCTTTAAAGAATAAAAACACCCTTGTTGTGTGCGCAGACACACCTTTGTTAACTCAAGATATTTTCTTCTCACTCTATAGTCGTTTAAAGAGGAATGATCTAGAAGCTGTTGCTGCCACCTTTATGGCCACTGATCCTACTGGGCTGGGGAGAATAGTGAGAGGTGAAAAAGGATTTTCTATTGTAGAGCATAAAGATGCTAGTGATGGTGAGCTTGCCATCAAAGAAGTGAATGCCGCTCTTTATATATTTAAAACCCAATATCTTCGCTCCCATATTGATAGTCTTGATACAAATAATAAGTCTGGAGAGTTTTATCTCACAGATTTATTGAAGAAAGATAGAAATGTAAGCGCTGAGCTTTTTGAAGATGAAAATTTATTTTTAGGGGTTAATGATCTCGTTCAGCTTGAGCTCGCGGAAGAAATACTTTCTGCAAGAGCTATTCGAAAGCTTCAAAGATCAGGTGTCATAGTTAAAAAAACTTCTAGTCAATATATTGAATCTTCTGTTGAGGTTGGGAGAGAGTCGATTATCTACCCACACACCACACTGATAGGGCAAACTAAAATTGGTCAAAACTGTATTATTGAATCAGGTGTGGTTTTAAAAAATACAGTAGTGCTAGATAATAGTGTGATTCGCGCCAACAGTTATTGTGAGTCAGCTCATATTGGAAACCACACTCAAGTCGGACCTATGGCCCGTCTAAGAGAAGGAACCAAGATTGGAGACCAGTGTAAAATTGGTAATTTTGTTGAAACGAAAAAAGCCCAGCTTGATAAAGGGGCTAAGGTTTCGCATTTGAGTTATGTAGGGGATGCTCAAATAGGTGAAAACACGAATATTGGTTGCGGCTTTATTACTTGTAATTATGATGGTGCACAGAAGCATCAAACAATTATAGGTAAGAACTCGTTTATTGGCAGCGATGTACAAACCATTGCCCCACTCAGCATAGGTGATAACGCTTATATTGGTTCCGGCTCAACTATCAATAAGGACGTCCCAGACAATGCCTTTGCTATTGCAAGGGAGCGTCAGACCACTAAAGAAGATATGGCCAAAAGATTTCTCAAAAAAAAGTAAAAATGGTACTGTAAATTCCTGTTAAACAAGGGGAATCACTATGTGTGGCATAGTAGGATTTAGCGGTCATTCTGACGCAATACATCCAATTATTGAAGGGTTATCAAGACTCGAGTACCGAGGCTACGACTCGGCAGGTATAAGTTATCAAGTTGAGGGTGAACTCAAAATTCTTAAAAAAGAAGGAAAACTTGAAAACCTAAAAAAACTCATTGAAGAAATAGAACCTAGCTCTTGCATAGGGATTGGTCACACTCGTTGGGCCACCCATGGTAAGGTGAATGATCTCAATGCCCATCCTCATGCCAATGATGAATTTTCAATTGTTCACAATGGTATTATTGAAAACGCAAATGAGTTACGAGAGCATTTAAAAAAGGAAAATTTTGAATTTAAATCAGAAACAGATTCAGAATGTTTTCTTAATCTGCTAACTCTTGAATATAAAAAATGCTCTGAGGTTAAACAAGCTATTTTAAACACCTTCAAGCAAGTCAAAGGAAATTCAGCTTTCGTTATCATTCATAAGTCTTCACATCTCATCTACGCTATTAAAAAATCAGCCCCACTGGTTTGTGGAATTAATGAAAACTCTCACGAAGTATATGTGTCTTCAGATCCTTATGCTTTAGTTGGTTTTACAACTCAAATATTCTTCCCTAAAGATAATATTTTATGTGTGGGAGATCATACAAATAAAACCCATGGTATATCTTTCTATGATATTGAAGGAGCCCCTTCAAAAAATTATACAGTTCAAGAAAAACAAATGGATCTCAATATTGTCAGTAAGGGACGCTTTGATCATTTTATGCATAAAGAAATTTATGAGCAGCCCAGTCTTATCAGACATCTCTATGATAAAATTACTGAAAAAGAGAATCTTGAAGCTCTCTATAACTTTAGAGGAAGTGATATCAATTTTATTCATATCATAGGTTGTGGAACAGCTTATCACGCTGGACTTTTAATAAAGAATTTTTTAGAAAAAAATAATCGCATGCGAGTGAATTGTGAGTTTGCCAGTGAGTTTCGCTATAGAAACCCGCTGCTCAAGCGTACTGAAGCAGGACTTTTTATCAGTCAGTCGGGTGAAACTGCTGACACTCTCGCTTGCCAAGAACTGTGTAAAGATTTTGGATTAAAAACAGTTTCTATTGTCAATGTTGAAGGGTCAACTCTCTTCAGGGAATGTGATGCCAATTTCCTCATCCATGCTGGTGTTGAGATCGGTGTGGCCAGCACGAAAGCTTTTACTCAACAAGTCTTAGTTGGCTATATTTTAACTTGTGCTTTAAGTGAAAAAATTGATCTTGAAGAGATTAAACAAGAAATAACCTCGTTAGCTCAAGGTGTGGAAGATATTCTTTCTCGCGAAGAAGAAATTATGGCCATCGCAAGAGAGATCTATCAGAAAAAAGGTTTTATTTTCACAGGCAGGGGGGAGCAGTTTCCTATTGCCCTAGAAGGTGCCTTGAAACTTAAAGAGATCGCCTATGTCCATGCCGAAGGTTATGCCTCGGGAGAACTTAAGCATGGTCCAATCGCCCTCTTCGATGAGAATATGGTCAATATCGCGATTGTGACTCCAGATCTTTATGATAAAACTATCAGTAATGCTCAGGAAGTGAAGGCCAGAAAGGGAGTGATGGTACTCTTAGGCGAAAAAGACAATAAAGAATTAGAAGAAATTTCTGATTATTATTTTGGAATTGACTTTGCAGCTACAGATCAACTCAAACCACTTCTTAGCAATGTTTTTATGCAGCTTTTAAGCTATCACATCGCTAAACTTAAAGGGACTGATATAGATAAGCCAAGAAATTTGGCGAAATCAGTCACAGTCGAGTAAAAATGAACTTGGAACATCTTAATACATCTCAAAAAGAGGCGGTGGTAAAAACAGATGGCCCCGTGATGATCTTGGCCGGCGCAGGTTCAGGAAAAACGAGAACTCTCGTCTCCCGCATCCAATATTTATTAGATGAAAAACAAGTGAGCCCTTTTCGAATTTTGGCGGTTACATTTTCTAATAAAGCAGCTCGTGAGATGAGAGAAAGAGTCATGAGTGATAACCAACTAGACCTTGGCGCCATTCAAATAACGACCTTTCACTCTTTTTGTGCCAGAGTTCTCCGTACTGAAGCTCAGTATCTAGGACTTAGCCGAAACTTCACTATTTATGATAATTCAGAATCGAAAAGTATTATCAAAGCTATTTTGGGTAAAAGGGGGATTTCACAAAGAGAAATTCACCCGAATGAAGTTCAACATTATATCGATGGTATAAAAAATCTAGGGCATTATTTAGAATGTCAGGATGAAGAGGTCTTAGAAGAAATAGATCAAGACGATCTCTTTTTTGATTTTTACAAAGAATATGAGTCAGAATTACATAAATCAAATGCAGTCGATTTTGGTGGATTGATCACCGGAGTTTTGAATCTCTTTGATAATTTCCCAGAAGTACTCGCAAGGTTTCAAAAAAGATTTCATTATCTTTTGGTTGATGAGTATCAGGATACAAATAGGGCGCAATTTAAACTGATTAATCTTCTCTCCCGCGAGCGAAAAAATATTTGTGTGGTAGGGGATGAAGATCAGTCTATTTACTCATGGAGAGGCGCTGATATAAGAAATATTCTAGACTTTGAAAAAATATTTCCCGATGCCAGTCTCATCAAGCTTGAACAAAATTATCGCTCAAGCAAGAATATCATCGAAGCGGCAAGTTGTGTGATTTCTCAAAATCAGCAAAGAAAAGGTAAAGAGCTGTGGACTGATAATGAACAAGGGGATTCGATTAAAATTGTAGAATGCCAGGATGACAGAGCTGAAGCAGAATTTGTGAGTCAGGAAGTAAAGAAACTGGTTCAGACCGGTGTCTCACAAAAAGAAATCGCTATTTTTTACAGAACCAACGCTCAATCCAGACAAATCGAAGATGCATTGAGAAAGGAAAAAATTCCGTATAAGGTTGTGGCCGGAATTAAGTTCTATGAACGTAAAGAGGTCAAAGACCTCCTTTGTTACTTACGTCTTGTCGTTAATGATAAAGACTCACTTGCTTTAACGAGAATTATAAACACTCCCACGAGAGGTATTGGAGCGCGAACATTAAGAAAAATTGAAGATGAAGCAATCAAGCTTGAGGTCTCTTTATGGGAGATTATCAATCTTATTGTTGAGGATTATGACTCTTATAATTATCTCAAACTTTCAAGTAAAGTAAGGAATGGTTTGGCTCAGTTTGTTCATCTTATTCATGAAGCCAAAATTATGGATGAAAACAAAAAAGACCCAGCTCTCATCTATGAAAAACTCCTTCACGAATCAGGATACTATGAATCCTTGGAAAGTGAAAAAACCTATGAAGCGGCTGGACGAATTGAAAACTTAGAAGAACTCTTCACGGCCATAAAACAATTTCAAGATTTAGACCCCCAAGCAAGCTTATTGGGTTTTCTTGAGACAATCACCCTTGACTCTGAAATGGAGGAGGAAAACAAAGGTCAGGAAGTTTCGATGATGACCATTCATGGTTCTAAAGGACTTGAATACCATTATGTCTTTGTGTGTGGAATGGAAGAAAATATCTTCCCCTCTTATCAAAGTCTTGAAGCAGGTGAATTCGCTATTGAAGAAGAAAGAAGACTTTTTTATGTCGCTATGACTCGAGCGATGAAAAGACTTTATATTAGCTTTGCCCATGGGCGTATGCTATGGGGAAGTGTTCGCTTTAATGGTGCTTCGAGATTCATAGATGAGATACCAGAAGACTATTATGAGTGGGAGAGTTGGAAAAATGTCAGATCTAAACGCAATAAAGCGTTCGAAGATGATTTTGATTTTTCTCAAGAAACTCATTATGTCGAAGAGGAAGTGACATATGTAAATGAACCCGTGTACGAGCATAAGTTTCCCAAGGGCACTTCGATCTCTCATCAACTCTATGGAAAAGGGAAAGTGATTGATGTAGAAGGCTTTGATAAAGATGAAAAAGTCGTCATCAAATTTAAAGATGGAGCTCGCAAGAAATTTTTAGTTAAATTTGCTCCACTAGAAAAGATATAAACTCCTATGAATAAATTAACAAAAGTCCTCATTTCTGTATTTGTCATAGTCTCTACGTTGATCCTGGCAAGTATTTATTTTGTTTCGACTAAACTGAATTCTGAGACTATTCGAGAAGTATTGGTAAAAACGATAGAAGATAATCTCTACCAAACAAAAGCAACGATCTCTGAAGTTGATTATTCTCTTGGAACCTCCGTTCAAATTAGTGTTAATGATCTGAAGGTTGTATCCACCCAAGACAAGTCCAAGCTCTTAGAGTTTTCTCAACTTAAAATTCAAATCCCTATTCTCGCTATCCTCACGCGTGGGGGTGTGATTGATATCGTGACGAATTCCCCTCAGTTATATCTCTCAAAAAAGGGAGAGTTTACTAATTGGCAGATGGCCTTAAATCAAAATTTAAAGAAAGATACAGATCAATCAAAAAAAATAAAGAAAAAAAGAACTGAAAAGATTGAGCTACCCTCGTTTGTCAACAAAAGCAAAATTAACTTAAAAGTGTTAGATGCACAGCTATTTCTGAATCTTGATCAACAATCAAAGGGAACTTTCAAACTAGATCGGTTTATCCTTAAAAATATCAACTTGGTGAGTACAACTGCTTTTGAAATCAGTTCAATGATTCAATATCAAATCTCTCCTGAGAGTGTATTTAAAAGTGAAATTCAGGTTATTGGAGAAATGGCCCTTAATGAGTTTATAGAAAAATCTAATCTCTCTTCGTCTATGCAGTTTAAAGTGGCTAAAACCAGTTTATCTAATTTAGCTATTCAAATTCCTATGCTTAGAGGGAAAATACAAACTCAAGGCAGCTTAGATAAGCTGGAACTTGCTCTCTCTGGTCAATTAGAATCGACCATGGATATAGAAGCTGTGCTGAGGTACACACCGGAAGTCATTTCCTTAGATAATTTAAGCTTATCTATAAATAACAAAAACGCTTTAAAGAATTTTGCACCTGAGGTTTATTCGAGTCTTACTGGATTAGACTTTAACAACTCAAAAACGGATCTCAAAGGTGCTATTGAGATTAAGCCAGATCCACTCACTATTCGGCCTAAGCTGAGTCTTGCTTTGTCCCAAAATAAAAGCATTGATTATACATTTAAGGGATTAAAACTTGCTCAAACCCTGACAGGCTCTTTTGTAGACCAGGCACTTCAGTTAAATATCAACACTCAGGCGTTGGAAGGCTCAATTGATACCGTTATTAACACGCAAATAGATCTGTCTCAAATGGAAACTGATATCACCAAAATGAAACCGATCGCTATCGAATCAAACGCTCAAGGATTAAAAATACCAAAAAATAAAATCCAAGAAATTTTATGGGAAGGAGAATCCAAGAAAACTGAAAGCCAGCCTCAGGTGGGAGAGGGGGATGCACAAATTCCTAGAAGTGAAGAACCAATTCAGCTCCCCAAAGTGTTTCTCACTCTTAAGGGAAACCAAATTTTTATTGGAGATCAAGAAATTAGTTACGAAGCCAAGGTGCTCGCTCATAAAACGTCTGTATCCGGAAAGCCTATCCAGTTAAACTATGGAAGTGGTGTGATAAAGCCTCAGTTTACCTATACAATGCAAAAAAACTCAGGGTTTTCAGCCGACTTTGGAGTAGATTTTAATAAAGTAGAAGTGACAGCTTTTAATGCCTTTTTTCCACCTTATCTAAGTAATCTCAAGGGAAACTTTCAAGGTAGAGTGAAGGGGAATGTGAGTAAAGGTGATGATCAGTTGAAATATAATATTGATGCAGATTTAATCGGTAAAGATGGAGATTTAGATAAATTAAATATAGCAGCGATTCTAAATCCTATTTTAAATAAAGTAGAAATTTTAAAAGGTAAACTGCCAGCGGAAAATAATATATCGACGAAGTTTGAAAAACTACAGGTAAAAACTAATGTCAATCCTGATTGGATCGAACTCAAAAGCTTAAATATGTCTGGGCATAAGAATATTTCTAAACTTGAAATGAGGGGAGATATTTCAATGAAAGATCAGTTATCTAAGTTAACTGGAAATTTATATACTTCCCAAAGTGCTCCAGAGATTAAAAAGCTTACTGGGCAAACTGAGATCCCTTTTCGTTTAACAGGTGAAGGTTTTGCGATCTATAATCCTGATATCGGTTACACCACAAAAAAACTACTGTCATATGCTGGAGATAAACTTAAACAAGATGCTGCGAAATCACTCAGTCGAGAAAAGAAAAAAGCAGAAAAAGAAATTAAAAAGAAAATAGAATCTGAGGTTGAGAAACAAAAAAAGAAATTAGAAGAAAGTCTTAAGGACAAACTAAAAGGTTTTAAACTGTGAAAGAAGAATATAATCCCATTCAATTCAAAGATCATAAACTCATCTTACTCGATCAAAGGGTTCTGCCTTTAGAAGAAGTTTTTCATTCTTTAGAGACCCTTGAGCAAGCACATTGGGCCATAAAAGAAATGATTGTAAGAGGTGCACCTTGTATAGGCTTTACAGCTATTTTTGGTATGGCGCTTTGGCTTAAGAATCATCAAAACTTTACAACTGCAGAATTAAATCAGGCAGGTGATTATTTAAAAAGTGCAAGACCCACAGCCGTTAATTTGAATTTTGAGGTGGATCGAGTGATAGCTATGGTTCAAGATTTAACAAATCAAGAAGCCTATGAAAAAGTCGTCTCATTTGGCCATTTACAAATCTCAAAGTCTGAAACAGAAAATAGGGCCATGGCCAAAACTGCTTATGCTGAATTGGAAGAGCGTTTAGGTAAGAAAAAGTATAATATTCTCACTCATTGTAATACAGGGTTTTTGGCCTGTGGAAGTATAGGTACAGCTCTTGGAGTGGTCCAGCATTTACATGAGAATGATCAATTAGAACTTGCTTGGGTAGATGAAACAAGACCTTATCTTCAGGGATCTAGATTAACAGCTTACGAACTAGTGAAATTAGGTGCTCCTCATAAAGTAGTTGTTGAAGGAGCGGCTTCTTATCTGATGAAAACGGGGCAGGTCGATGCGATTTTTACCGGTGCCGATCGAATCGTTGCAAATGGTGATACAGCGAATAAGGTGGGGACTTCTAACCTCTCTATTCTCGCCAAGCATTATAATATCCCTTTTTATATTGTCGCTCCAAGTAGCTCTTTCGATTTATCCATTCAATCAGGTGAAAAGATTGAAATTGAACTTAGAGATGAAAATGAAATTCTTTCGTATAAAAATAATAGAATTGCCCCTATTGAATCAACCGCTTTTAATCCTTCTTTTGATATCACTGACGGTCAATTAATAACTGGAATTATCAACGAGAAGGGGATAGCACAAGGGAATTATCTTGAGAGTCTTCCAAGGATTGTGCATGCAGATTAGAGCATCGGTTGATATAGGTTCAAACTCTGTTTTATTACTTATGGCGCAAATTTCTGACCATCATTTTGACATTCTAGCCAATGAATCTAGGGTCACTGGATTGGGACGTGGTTTAGATGACACTGGTCTTTTTTGTGATGAAGCTATGGTTGATACTTTCCAAGCGTTAACTGAATACAAACTCATCTGCGAAAAAAATAAGATTGACCCTTCTGAAGTTATTGTCACCGCGACTGAAGCGTCAAGAGTGGCCAGTAATGCACAAAGTTTTTTTCAAAAAATAAAAGATGAGCTTGGTTTTTCCATCACCATTATTTCTGGTTTAGGCGAAGCTTATTATTCTACGACCGGAGTTCTTTTTGATAAAAACATAGACTCTGAAATAATCACAATTATGGATATTGGGGGGGCTTCTACAGAACTCATTCAAGTGGAAACGAAATCGCAAAATATAAGATCTTCCTTTTCTATGCCCGTCGGCGTAGTGAGAATGACGAATTGGAGAGATAAAGGCTGTGAGCTTGAAAATTTACAAGAAGTCCTTAGCCGTTTCTCTCTCGAATTAAGCCAAGTGAAAACAAATCAACTCTATTGTGTCGCAGGAACGATGACTTCTATTGCCAATATGCTTCTCGGTCACAAAGACTTTATAGAAGAAGAAGTTCACGGTTTTCAATTTGAAAAGACACAGTTAACGAGTCTTATAGAGAAGACTGAAGAGTACACACCCGAAGAGTTTTTGAGTCTTTATCCTTTTTTAGGAAAGAGATCACAAACAATCAAAGCTGGCTTAAAGCTGGCCAAAAATGTTTTGGATGTTTTAGAATGTAAGAGAGTGTATGTATCAACTTATGGCCTAAGATATGGAACGATCTTAGCAGGTCAAATTGAGGAAAAATATGTTTGGACAAAATAACGACTACCAAATTCACAACTTTGTAGCTGGCGACGTTATATTTAAAGAAGGTGAGGAGCAAAAGAATTTAATTGTTGTGAAGTCTGGAAATATAGCCTGTGTAAAGCTTGTAAAAGAGAGATTGATTCCGGTCGGTTTTTACGCTGGTGAAGGTGTTTTGGGGGAAGAAGGGGTCCTCTCTGAGGATAATACGTGCCTGTATTCAGCTGTGGCTTTATCTGATGTTAAAGTCATTCAAGTTCCGAGAAGAGATATTCATAGAGTTTTAGGCGAGAGCAACGAGTGGGTGCAAAACGTTCTTAAAGACATGTCTCATAAGATTGGCAATACCATGAAAGTTCTTGCGGATCATCGTATTGTGGATGACCGATTTAATGGAAATCGAATTTTTACGACTGAAGAAGAAAGTCTTATTCGTAAAGTTCTATAGATTTAAAGTGAAATCAGCTGCTTTCTATTGAGCTGAATGACTATGTCTAGAACTTTTTCTTGAGCTCTTTTACATTCAAGTTTTTTCGCAGAGAGGTTTTTGTTCATTATTTCAAAAGCTCTTTCGGCAATCTCTCTATCAAGAGAAGTGAGGACTTTTCTTTGGAGTTCTGCTTTGCAATTATAAAGTGCGAGTCCAATGATAGCTGGATTTGTGCGAGAGAAAATATTATTTAAACTTTCTTCTGAAAGTCTAGCAAGATCATTAAAAGATAAACTTTGTTCAGAAAGCTCTCTGGCCATGACGGAATTTCTCATTTCTATATTTTTGAGAAGTTTTCTACGTTCAGATTCATCCATAAATTGCAACATTTCAATTATTTGCTGACGTCCATTTATAAAAATGCCTGTGCCAGTTTCAGTCTCTGTATTGTTATCATCCATGAATTGCTCCTAGGGGTTAAGATTCGAGTTTCGCTTTTTCCATCTCGAATTTTTCTTGCAGGTTATCAAGATAGTCTTTATGGGCCATCTTGGTTTTTTCCATTTCTTTTTCTTGTGATAATTTCATCTCTGTCATTTTTTGTTCATGACTGAGCTTTACTTCTTCAATAAGCCTTTCATATCTTTTTTTCTCGTCAGCTAGAATATTCTTATTCTTCTTTCTAATCTCTATAAGTCCAACTTCTAAGTCTCGTTGTTCTTTTGATAGCTTGTTATCATATTCTTTTTTGACGTCATTGATTGCGGCCATATTATGATCTTTTAATTTGTCGAGCTCTGAGCGCATTTCGCGCTTGATCTTGCGGGTTTTATAGACGTGTTTATTCTCCATTGCTTCAATTTGTCTGGCATGAATTTGTTGTTTGATTCCGTCCATAGTTGGTTTTCCTTAAGCTCGAAGGCAAAAAACCTTCTGGTCACACTTTATTTTAGCTGACCATGGGTTAAGCCTTCAAGGTAGGTAAATTAATCGTGTCCTCAAATGCAGTAGTTGAGTGGAGAACTCGGGAAAGAATAAAGCTAGCTCAAATTCATAATAATCAGTAAAATAGAGCTTCATATGAAGTTAGTTGATACAGAATCACCCATTGATTTCAAAGATTGGATCCAACTCAATATATCTAGTATTACTTGGGAGGGGAGATATATTAAAGAATTCAATGACTTCTGGAGTGCTATTTTCGGACAAGGGCGTTCTAATGAAGATCAGATTCTTTCATTAAATAAACTCATTGCTCATTCTCAAGACGGTCCACTTATTGCTTGGTTTAAGTGGATAAAATTTAAATTCTTGGCCTATCTCTTTATCTTTCAAAATTATAATTTAGAAGAACTCGCTGAGTTGGGGGGTTACGAAATTTCAGAATTGGCCACTGAATTTAGAGTTTTTTTTGTCGACCGCTATCCAGAATACGAGGAACTTATCAATGAGAAATTTCAAATAAGTAACGCTCTCTCAGAGCACAACCAGCTAAAATTTGAAGATCTCACAATGTTTTCTTCGAAAGATGAAAAGGTGCAAGGCTCCCTTGCTGAAGAAGTTCTTTCAAGTCTAGAAGTCACTTTGTATCCGGACTGGGGGAAGCTCCTTCACTTAGTTCAAAACGAAGCTGTAGAACAAAAACCCAAAACATCTCAAGGGAATTCTCAAAAGTTCTTTTCCAGTAAACTTCAGTTTTTCTCTGAAGTTTTGTTGTTGTTTTTCTTAGGTGCTTTACTTATTTTTGGAATTAAATTTGGAAATACTTTATATGAAGAATATTTAGTAAAAAGTATATCTTTGTTTGAACCCAACTTTTTGAAGTTGGATACAAGTCTTGCTTTTAAGGTGGAAAATAAGCCCACGCGAGAAATCGCGATCAAACTAGATGAACTTGAAAACTTAGAAAAATTAGAAAATAAAAAAGTGTTTGATGATAATATTGAATCTCAACGTTTTGAAGTTGAAAGTGATGTTGTTTTAACCTCGGTAGACTCGCTACCTAAGGATTTTGATATCGCAAATATGGAACAGTCGGATTACGAGGAACTTAAAAAAGGTGGGTATAGAAATAGTCGTTATGGACGTAAAAAAGCCTATCGAGTCATGATGACTTCCGTTGATCCAAAACTCTCAAAGAAGCAGCTCCTTCCTCTATTGGATAAATATAAAATTGAACAAGTAGATAATGTTAAACCTGGAACAGCGATTCCGGGGGGAATCTATTTTAACTTATATGTACTGAGAGCCTCACTTAAAGACTTCTTGGAGGATGTGAGTGATATCAGTGAAGCCACTATTCTTGAAAGTAGAACGACGAGAGCTGGTGGACCACCGGGTTCTGATAAAGTTTTTATCTGGATAAAATCGATATAAGAACTATCTAAATTTTTTTTCATTTTTCTTGTTAAATAATGTTGACAGGGAAAACGAATTTTCTTAAATTAACGTTCCGCGGTCATTACCGAATTTTAATGTGGGGGTGTAGCTCAGTTGGGAGAGCATCTGATTTGCATTCAGAGGGTCGCAGGTTCAACTCCTGTCATCTCCACCAATTAAAATAAAAAAAAGTTTAAATACTTTGAAAATAATGATTGCTTTAAAGATTTTGCAGTGATAAACACTCCGGAATCTTTTTTTTTGAAAAAATATCCCTTACAAACAAAGTGTTTTTAAGGTTGCTTGCTAGAAGCTTAAATAACTAGCATTGCTCTTTGACAATTGAATAATAAGTGAAAAAGTTTTTGTCCCCTCGGGGATAAAAAAAGATGAGAAAGGAACCCGTTCAATTTTGAACAGTCGAATGAATGAATGGTGGGATCACTCTTGATTGAGTGTGAAAGCTTTCGACGATGGAACCAAAACGATGTGGCCTCAACAACCACAAAGTTTTCCATACATTCAGAACATCAGAAACCATCTAGTATCAAGATTTTTACTTCGGTAAATTGACTTCCACTAGATGGCCGAACATGAGCTAATTTAAAATTAAATTTTTCAGATATACTTGGAGAGTTTGATCCTGGCTCAGAACGAACGCTGGTGGCATGCCTAATACATGCAAGTCGAACGAGAAAGCACTTCGGTGTGAGTACAGTGGCGCACGGGTGAGTAACGCGTAGGTGATATGCCTTTTAGTGGGGGACAACAGCGGGAAACCGCTGCTAATACCGCATAAGCTTAAGGACATTGAAAAACTTAAGGAAAGGGGGCTCCGGCTCTCGCTGAAAGATTGGCCTGCGTGACATTAGCTTGATGGTGGGGTAACGGCCTACCATGGCGACGATGTCTAACTGGTCTGAGAGGATGATCAGTCACACTGGAACTGAGACACGGTCCAGACACCTACGGGTGGCAGCAGTCGAGAATCATTCACAATGGGCGCAAGCCTGATGGTGCGACGCCGCGTGGGGGATGAAGGGCTTCGGTTCGTAAACCCCTGTCATCTGTGAGTAAGGCTCCCAATAAAAGCTTGGGAGATTGATATTAGCAGAAGAGGAAGGGACGGCTAACTCTGTGCCAGCAGCCGCGGTAATACAGAGGTCCCAAGCGTTGTTCGGATTTACTGGGCGTAAAGGGTGCGTAGGCGGCTAGAAAAGTTTGGTGTGAAATCTTCGGGCTCAACCCGGAAACTGCACTGAAAACTATCTGGCTAGAGGATCGGAGAGGAGATTGGAATTCTCGGTGTAGCAGTGAAATGCGTAGATATCGAGAGGAACACCAGTTGCGAAGGCGGATCTCTGGACGGTTTCTGACGCTGAGGCACGAAAGCTGGGGTAGCGAAGAGGATTAGATACCCTCGTAGTCCCAGCCGTAAACGGTGCACACTTGCTGTGGGCGGATTCGACCCCGTCCGTGGCGAAGCTAACGCGATAAGTGTGCCGCCTGGGGAGTACGGTCGCAAGATTAAAACTCAAAGAAATTGACGGGGGCCTGCACAAGCGGTGGAGTATGTGGCTTAATTCGATGCAACGCGAAGAACCTTACCTGGCCTTGACATGTAGTGGCCCGGGTGCGAAATCACCCTTTTCTTCGGAACTGCTACACAGGTGCTGCATGGCTGTCGTCAGCTCGTGTCGTGAGATGTTGGGTTAAGTCCCGCAACGAGCGCAACCCCCGTGTTCTGTTGCCACCCGGATGAGAATCCGGAGCACTCTGGACAGACTGCCTGGTTTCAACCAGGAGGAAGGTGGGGATGACGTCAAGTCAGTATGGCCCTTACGGCCAGGGCTGCACACGTACTACAATGCCTGATATAATGGGAAGCAAGACCGCGAGGTGGAGCAAATCCTCAAAATCAGGCCCAGTTCAGATTGTAGGCTGCAACTCGCCTACATGAAGGAGGAATCGCTAGTAATGCCGTATCAGCTACGACGGCGTGAATACGTTCCCAGGCCTTGTACACACCGCCCGTCACATCATGAAAGTCGATTGTACCCGAAGTCACTGAGTTAACTTGCAAAAGAGACAGGTGCCGAAGGTATGGTTGGTAATTGGGATGAAGTCGTAACAAGGTAGCCGTAGGGGAACCTGTGGCTGGATCACCTCCTTTCTAAGGAGAATAACTGTGGTGGCATAAGCCATCACGAGGTCGAACCGGGATGCTTGTCATCCTGGCAGGGCTCGGACCTTATTGTGCAATTCAGTGTTCCGAGAACGGTGTTCTTTTGAAAAGAAAGCCGGACGAACACGTTCGGTGAAAAAAATTCAAAAGGGGCTGTAGCTCAGTTGGTAGAGCGTCTGCTTTGCAAGCAGGATGTCAGGAGTTCGAATCTCCTCAGCTCCACCAGTTAAAACCGGTCGGGCCTGTAGCTCAGTTGGTTAGAGCGCGCCCCTGATAAGGGCGAGGTCACTGGTTCAAATCCAGTTAGGCCCACCATCCCGG
>PAVS01000001.1 GCA_002713145.1 Halobacteriovoraceae bacterium | reverse complement strand
AAGAATCATCTTACTGACGGGTTCCTTCTCATCTTAAATTATAATCAAACCCGAAGGTCTGACTAAATTTCTTTTCTCATTATTCAATTGTCAAAGAGCTTTGCCTCAAAATCGCCAAAGGCTTTTCTGAGAGCGAGCGAACCGTTAAACATTTAAAAATCGTCTTTCTAAATGCTTACTTGTCATTCTCAAACATGTTCGCGAGTGAAAGGCATATTAGTGATTTGCCTTGGTAACGTCAATATCTTTTTTTCAAAAAAGATAAAAAAAATTTGCCCTAATCTTTAGGGCCTAAAACGTAGAATCTATGACGAAAAAACACGCCTAAGAGGTACAGTAAATTTATGCTCGCGTAAGCAGCGACGCTAAATATAATAGGTCTTTCAAAAGTCTCTATATGGGCCCTAGAGCTCAATTCAAAGGCATCTAATATATTTACCCCAGGTGAAAGTAAGGTCAATAAAGGGAGAATAATTGTGACAACTGATAAGATCGGCTTGCGCTTATTCCATAAATTTCCGGATTTTGTTTGAGTCAATGGAGTAAACAAGAGATATAGAAAGCTGGGAATAATTCCGCTCAACGCCATAAAACCGGCTAACTTCAAACGAAAAAATGTTGGCTGACAGCCTAGGGTTGCTGGAAAGAAGCCATCTGAAATTTCATTAAGAGTTTGTTGAGCACAGTAGGCTGACTCGGCAGTGTAGCGTGCATAATCAGCGGCATAGTCAGGAAAAACATACTGAATGGGGTCAAGTAAACCCGAAAAGATAAAGCCTATACTCACCAGAAAAAAGTATTTCATTTTCTGCTTAGTTAATTTTAAGCCTTTAATGGGAAACCAGCCTCTGCAAGGGTTTTTACAACTTTACCTTCAGAATCCTTTATGAAATCTGAGTCGAGTGTTCGATTTGGATCTTCAAAAAGAACAGATACCGTAACAGCTCTCTCCCCTGAATCCATTTCAAAAACATCTACGATTTTTCTGTCAGTAAGCTCCTTTACTTTAACCTTTTTTAGCACGTCTAAAGTGGCCGCTGCAGCTTGATCAGCAGGAACAACAACGGTGCAATCAAAACGCGAAGCTGGAAACTTTGAGATAGGAGTATACTTATCTTTTGCCTTTATTTCTCTTTCATGAAAGTCCGTTATGTCGATAACGGCAAAACTAAAAAAGCCTTTCGCTTTAAATTGCTTCATCACAATTGGATGAGCAGAGTTAACGACACCATGAAATTTTCCCATGATACGAATATTCATTTGCTCAAATGGATGAGCCCCACCCCACTCTTTAGACATGAGAGGGTTTTCAAACTTTCCTGTCTCTGCAGTGAAATCGAATGGGATATTAAGAGATCTTAAAAGCTTTTCCGTTGTGTTTAAAACGTCCATAAAGGGAGTTTCTTTTTTATGAAAACGCCCAATAAGTATCTGGTAACGTTCTTTTGAAAATGCTTTCGAGTCAGGAAGATAACTTCTTCCTAATTCGAAGAAATTAAAACTCTCATAGTTTTTAGAGTTAATGGCAGCAGTATTCAAAGCATGGGGAATTAAAGAAGGTCTCATACGATCAGCATCTTGAGAAAGTGCATTCACAAGAACAAGCTCTTCGTTCATCACAGGCCATAGTGCTTTCTTTAAAAGCTTTTCACCAATAAGCGGATAAGTCATGACCTCTAAAGACTGACCATGATAAGTCATAAAGTCTTGGACTTTTCTGTGCATCGTTCTTGCGGCATCAAGTCTTGTGGTTTGAATATCAGTCATTGGACTCACTGGAGTGATATTGTCATAGCCGATCACTCGTCCGATCTCTTCTACAAGGCAAGCCTCATATTCAATATCTTTAGTTGTTCTATAGGTCGGAAGTGTTACCTTTAAATCCGCTCCCTTCTTTTCGACTTCAAAGTCTAGCCTCTGAAAGATATCAATAATTTTTTCTTCTGAGACATCATGACCTAAAACACTCGTAATCCTCTGTGCAGAAGTATTTATAGAAAGTCTTTTTGTAAGCGAAAGATCATCTCCATCATACTCTGGTTTACCTACAACCTTAGCTTCAGGGCATAGTTCAAAAATCAATTCAAGGGTTCGAAGCAATGTTCGATAAGTTTGCATGGTATCCAGAGATTTTTCAAAACGTTGAGATGAATCAGTTCTAAGCCCTAGTCTTGTAGACGTTTTCCTTACTTCATCGGCTTTCCAGTTAGCGACTTCGATAAATACTTTTGAAGTCTTTTCATTTACTCCAGAGTTAAGCCCTCCCATAATTCCGGCAAGAACTAATGGTTTCTTTGAATCAGTAATCACTGTGTCTGAGGGGATGAGCTTTCGATCAAACTCATCAAGAGTTTTAAATGTGGTCTCTTCTCCAACGGTTTTAATATGTATCACGTTATCCTCAATGAGATCTCTGTCAAAAATATGAAGAGGCTGACCAAGTTCGAGCATAACGTAATTTGAAATATCAACGATATTATTGATAGATCTCAATCCACATGCCTCTAGTCTGTTGATCATCCACTGTGGAGAAGGACCAACTTTCACATTATCTACTGAAAGTCCCCAATATCCGAGGCAACTGGAATCAGTTTCAACTTTCGGTTTTATAGGGGAAGGGTCTTTTGAGAACTTTGCTTCAAGCTTTTTCTCCCAGTCTGGGTTAAAGGGTTTTGCAAGCTCAACTTCATGAGCTGCTGCAAACTCACGCGCCAGTCCATAATGTCCCCAAAGATCAGGTCTGTGAGTGAGTGATTTATTATCAACATCAATAATCGTATCAGCGGTAAGTCCTAAAAACTCAAGCATTGAGGTTCCAATTTTAGCATCCGATGGCAACTCCATCAGTCCACTTGAACCTTCTCCTATTCCAAGCTCTACCTCAGAGCAAAGCATTCCATCGGATAAGATTCCGCGAATCTTTTTTGGTTCCAATGTGAGACCATTTGGAAGAGTCGTACCTAGAGGCGCATAAGGAATTTTTAATCCTTCTCTAACATTGGGAGCTCCACAAACCACTTCTTTAACTTCCTTCCCACCGAAATCGAAAGTGACGAGATTAAGCTTATCCGCTTCAGGATGTTTACGAAGAGATTTTATCTGAGCAACTTTAATCTCTTTTAAGTGCTGAAGGGTTGTTTTCACTTCCTCAACTTCTGCAGTTGTCATTGTAAAAGAGTTCGCGAGATCATCAGCATCCATCTGAGGAAGTTTTACAAAATCATTTATCCAATTAAGAGAAATTAACATGAGTTATCCTTAAATCATTGAGAATTGAGAGTTAAAACGAAGATCACCTGAGTGGAGATGGCGAATATCTTCAATCATATACTTAACCATCACGAGGCGATCAAGACCAAGTCCGAATGCAAATCCGTTATACTTTTCAGGATCAATTCCTCCTGCGCGAAGAACATTTGGATGAACCATTCCACAAGGAAGAAGCTCTAACCAACCACTATGCTTTGACTCCCCTTTACCAGGTTTTTTCCAACGGATATCAAGCTCAAAGCCTGGCTCAACGAATGGGAAATAGCCTGGGCGTAATCGAACTTCCATATCCTTTTTGAAGATTTCTTTAAGCAATGTCTTCATAAAGTAGATAAGATTACCAACAGTGATATTCTCCCCCACCATCATTCCTTCTAATTGATGAAAGCACATTTCATGAGTGGCATCTGTTCTCTCACATCGAAAAACTTTTCCAGGGCCTACGAACTTAAAAGGCGGTTTTCTAGACTCCATTCCTCGAACTTGAATCGTTGAGGTATGAGTTCGAAGGAGATGCTTCATATCCTTAAACCAGAAAGTATCTTGCATATCTCTTGCGGGGTGAGTTTCTGGAATATTTAGTGCTCCAAAATTGTGAAAGTCATCTTCAATATGAGGGCCATCTAAAACATCAAATCCCATAGAGATAAAAATATCCTCAATTTCTCTTTGAATGGCTGAAACAGGATGAACACCTGCTGCTTTTAGGCCATCCATCATTAATGAATCACGAAGAGAAATATCGATACGATTTTTAGCCAATTGTTGGTTGATTTCTTCGAGTTCTATAGATTGAAGCTTAGCTAAAACAGCTTGCTCGATTTTTTGTTTAATACTATTTGAAGCTGGACCTATTTCTTTTCTTTCTTCTGGAGTGGCGTCTTTAAGTGATTTTAAAATTTCAGAGAGGCTTCCTTTTTTTCCTAGAACATTAGCTTTTAAGTTTAAAACATCCGCTTGTTTTGAGAGCTTTTCAATCTCACCTTCAAAATCCTTATGGATTTGTTCTAACTTTTTTAGAATTTCCATTGTTATCCCTTTGATATAAGGGCAATAGAGTAGCAAAAATATATCTGTAGGAAAAGCAGCGATACAAAAAAAGACCCCTCGATGGGGGTCTTCGATTTATTAAAAAAGCGAAGTGCTTTATAAGTCTTTATTAGACAATATCAAATGTTTGCCGGCATTTAGATAATGTCTCGTGAATGTCAGCTAGAGCAGCTATGGCCCCAAATAAACCTCCCAAAAAGAATTTCACTCTCACAAGTAGGCTCACCACCAACTTATGACCCGTTAGATCAAAGACATATCCTCATGTCCAAGAGCAATCTTCTTTTAACCGTTTCGGCAACCTGACTCAAACCCATATGGTGTCATCCACTTAGGGCCAGGCTTTGCTCCCACTCCTTTCGGAAAAATGGTCGCCCGTTCGACGGGTTTTACAAACACCATGATGTAAATTCAGATTAACACGGGTCAATATTCGATGCTGGAATTTAAGGCCTAAACTTATTAAAAAATGCGATTTTTTCAGGATGTTGATAATCAGGATAAGTCCATGGAAGTGATTTAAAGGTCTTATCGCTATAGGTGTAAACGAGCTCTGCGAAGACTCCCTGATTCAAATAAATTCTATGGGAATAAGGCTTTCCAGTTGCCAACAAAACTTGCTCTTTTGCAATGTAGCCCATATCAATATTAAGAATTCTAGAGCCTTGCACTGATGTATTCTTTTCGAGATTCTGCGCCCAAATTTTCGCATCAATGAGAAAGTCTCGTTCTCTAATTTGATCAAAAATAAAAATTTTTCGCTCGAGCTGATCTCCCATCTCTTTTTCATAATAGCTGATCAAAGGATTAAAATTTGGAGTAAGTTCATCAAAAATTTTAAATTTCGACGTAAGGTGTGATTCAATTTCAACTTCACTTTTAAACAAACAACTAGCGAAGTACCTTACCTTGGTAGGTTCTGAAAGTTCACTCATCTTGAAACTGATTGAAGTTCACTATAAAACTTTTTAAGTTCTGATTGAGTGACAAGTGCTGTTCCCTTTTTACCTACGACAACTCCGGAAGCACAATTTCCGATCCAAGCTGCTTCTTCAAGAGATGCTCCAGAGCTCAACGCTGCAACAATCGTACTTATAGCTGTATCACCAGCACCTGAGACATCGAAAACTTCTCTCGCAACAGTTGGAATTCTACTGGTCTTACCAGACTGCTCAGTAACGGCCATACCTTCTCCACCTAGAGTGATTATCAATTGCTTTAACTCCAATTCTCCCATCAGAATTTTAGAGATTTCATCTATATCTCTGGTGGTGTGTCCAAGGGCATGAGCCATCAGCTGACTTTCTACTTTATTTGGCTTGAGTAGATCTGCTCCCTTGTAAAAACGAGGATTTGTTTCTCTTGATGGATCAACTGCAATGAATGCACCTGCGCTGCGGATCATTTTAATTGCTTCAGAAGTAAACTCCTTACAGAAAAGTCCTTTATTATAATCCTCTAGTATGACAGCTGAGTGGGATGAAGCAAATTCTGAAACTCTGTGAAGTAGGGATTTCATACTTTCTTCTATAAGGTTATCTGTTGTTTCATAATCGACTCGACAAATCTGTTGCACATCTGTCACGATTCTTTCTTTGAAAGTCGTCATTCGTTCCGGACAGCGAACTATCCCCCAGGTACTTAGCTTAGAATCTTCCAGTAGAGCTTCCAGGTGATCGGCGTTTCTATCATTACCAACGACCCCACAAATAGTACTTTGAACTTCTAAAGAGTTTAGGTTGTCTATTACGTTTGCAGCAAGTCCAAGTTTATTCCACTCCCTTACCACTTCAACGACTGGGACAGGTGCTTCTGGAGAGATTCTCTTTACCTCACCTATCGTGTATTTATCTATACCAACATCACCAACCACCAAAATTGGTTTTAACGATTTGAATTGAGAAATAATTTCATCGAACCTATTTGCCTCTATCATAGAAACTCCTTCCCTCCATGATATGAATCTTGAAGAGACTAGTAAAAATCTTTTTTATTTTGGTTAAAAAGTCCCACGATTTGATCCACAATCTCCGAAATCGTCATCTCAGAGGTATCAATTTCGATCGCATCATCTGCTTTAACGAGAGGCGCAACTGAGCGGTTTTGATCACTTTGATCTCTTTTTACAATATCCGCTAAAATTTTTTGTAAGTCATAATTTTCATTCGGAGACCTGGTTTTTAACTCTTCAAGTCTTCTTTTTGCCCTAACTTCAGGTCTTGCTGTAAGAAAAATCTTCAAAGCAGCATTGGGAAATATTACAGTCCCTATATCGCGCCCCTCTAAAATTGAGGCTTTTTCAGAGGCGATCTCTCTTTGTTTTAGCTTCAGAAACTCTCTAATTTGGGGGACCTGTGAAAACTGTGAAGCCAAAGTAGATACGTGGTGTTGTCTTATTTCCTCAGTAAGGTCTTTACCATCGATCTGAATCAAGACAGAGTCAGAAGGTTGATATTCAAATTTCATTTTGGCCAAGGACTGCTCAATACCAGTGGTATCAACTGAACTTATCAATCTTGAGTCTAACGTCAATGCAATTGCCCTAAACATTGCCCCTGTGTCCAAATAAGTCAGGTGAAGACTTTCAGCGACATTGTTAGCAATGGTCGATTTCCCGCTTCCGCTAGGACCATCTATAGCAATAACTTTTGATTTTCCCATATACCTTCAAGTAGTTTTTTATAATCATCTATCAAATCTAAAGCCTGATATTCTGACTCATTTCTCATTCGAAGTAAAACAGGGTTGAGCATAGATTGAATATTTTTTGGAGTCTCATTTTTTAAGTGATCACCCTCACTCCAACGGGGATAACCAAATGATTGAGCTTGAGATTCAATTAAAAGAGAGTAAATCAAATCTTCTTTAAGGCTATTTTGTGGATAGTTGGAAGTATATTCCCCAAAGACACTCAATTCTCTTTCAGGGTCCCAAGAAACTTTTTTTTCACTTTGAATTTTTTCAACAAGAGCTGCTCTCGAATCCAACAATTGAAAAAGTTGCTCGTTTATCAAATCAAGCTGTGAACGCAGATGGGACAACATGCTCAAATCTTTCTTGTGATTCTTTTATATGCAGAATCAACCTTATCAAGGTATTCATTCTTCTCACCAACCGGAAGGTTGAGCCTAAGTCTTTTTTGTGTCCAGCCTGGACCCATATTATAAGCGACTGTTGCGTACTTGTGGTCTTTGAATGTCTTTAAAAGCGTCTTAAGATAGATGATCCCAAGTTCAATATTTACTAGTTTTCTTACGTGATTCGTTTTAACTGCAGCCTCAACGGGGTAGGGAAAATATTTATTCACATTAAAACTAGGCTCTTCTACCATGAGGCGCTTTCCCCTAGCCTTATATTGACGGTAAACAAATTTACGAGTCTCAGGCATAATTTGCATAAGCCCTCTAGCTCCCGCCCAACTTTGGGCAGAATAATCAAAGTGAGACTCAGTCCACATAACTGATAGTACCCAAATAGGATCAACCTGATGTTTTTCAGCTAGGATCAACACTGCTCTAACGTATTTATAGGCTTTTCTTCTTAAACTGGGGGGGAGAGACTCTAAAATGCGTTTCTCTACATCAGCCTTTGAGTTTAATTCGAAAAAATTCAGGTCTCTTAAGTAAAATCCTAGTTCTGTTTTTTCATAACTATAACTCATATTCTTAGAAACAATTTCTTTGAGATTAAATCGCTCTGCTGATTTAAGAGCAGAGGGAGTTAGATTGTATTCCCTAAATGCGCTAATAACCGCTAAGTCTCCAACTTTGAGACTAGAAATAAGGGCCGGCTGAAAACCAAGTCCAATTAATAAGACAAAAAAGAAGAAAATGAGTAAGCGCAGTTCATAGCGACTTTCTCTAAGGACCCCGTGAAATAAGCTCAAGCTCGGTCCAGAGCTTTTAAAGACAAGTTTTCTAATCATTTCCATCCTGCGTTAACTAACTAATACACCTTCAAAAGTAAATATTATTATGTTTAAATAACTAAAATTTACATCTTCTCCAGAGGTTACATGGCGACAACAAATTACAATCATCTCAGAGATGAGAGCTCTCAATACCTAATGCGTCACAGCAAAGACCCTATCAATTGGCGTCCTTATGGACCGACAGCTATTCAAGAAGCAAAAGATAAGGAAAAACCAATTTTGTTATCTATTGGATATAACTCCTGTCATTGGTGCCACGTCATGCAAAATGACTGTTTTACAGATTCAAAACTCGCTGAATTGGTAAATGAAAATTTTATTGCCATAAAAGTAGATAGAGAAGAACTCCCCGATATCGATCAATACTTTCAGCTTTCATGTCAGGTCATGAATGGAAAAGGTGGCTGGCCTTTGAATGCATTTTTAACTCCTGATATGAAGCCATATTTTGTGGGAACTTTCTTTCCAAAAGTTGGTCAGGAGGGAATTCCATCCTTTGAGGAAGTTATAACTAACTTATCTAGAGCCTTTCGAGAGGAAAGAGATCAAGTAGAAAAAAATGCGGATCAAGTTATTGCCGCTCTCAAACAAGCTCCCAAGGCTGAGCATAAGGTTGAATTTGAAGGACACTACCCCAATGCTGCTTCAATTTTAAATGCGCTCAAACAATACCAAGATGAGGATAATGGAGGCTACGGCTCTGAGCCTAAGTTTCCCCATTTTAGTTTTCTTGAGTGGGCGATTGAGCATATGCTTGAGGGTATGGTTCCAAGAGAATATGGAGATCATATTGTTAAAACTATCGAACAAATTGCTTTCGGGACTCTCTATGATCAGGCTCGAGGAGGAGTCCATAGATATTGTTCCTCCAAAGATTGGTCTTTGCCTCATTTTGAAAAAATGCTCTATGACCAAGCCGGTTTTTTAAGACTCTTTTCTAAAGCAAGTCTAATTTATCCCTCACCCGCTGTTTTTGATGCTCTTATAAATACGTTGGACTACCTCAAACGAGAAATGCTTGCAGACGATGGCTATTTCTTCTCGGGACAAGATTCTCAATCCGAAGGAGAGGAAGGACTCTACTTTGGTTTTACACGAGACGAATTTATAGACGCTCTCGTTGATTTTGATGAAACTCTCACAGAGCAAACTGAAAAATTTGAAAACTGGTTTCATATTACGGAGAAAGGTAATTTCCGCTCTGGCATGAATATTCCTAGGCTTAATATAGATAAGCGTGAAGAAATTTATTCTCCAGAGGGCTGGACTGAAGTTAGAAAGATAAGACAGGCTCTCAATATAGCAAGAAAGATGCGAATTCCGCCCGCGACAGATAGAAAAGGTGTTGCGAGCTGGAATTTTCAATTGGGCTCAGCTTTAATGGATGTGATTCAATTTTCTAAAATTGAAGCCATTCAAAATTCTGCCAATGAGATTCTGTCTGTTTGCCTCAAAGGTATTCATGAAACATTCCTATCGAAGGACGAGGAAGGACGCACTCGAATAAAAACAAGCACCACCAGAGCTGGTCATGTCCCCTTGTTTGAAGATTACGTATTCTTTGCAGAGTTTGAAATGAGACTATATGAGCTCACGGCTCAAAAGAATTTCTATGAAAACGGAATAAGCACTATCGAATTCATAGCGAAAGAATTTTTTGATGGATCAAGTTTTTTCACAAGAGCACTTTCTCATAGTGACACCGAACTTTATGAGAATATACACACGCCCATTTTTGATCATGCTCATAGAGCAGGGCTTTCAGTTTATATTGGACTTCTAAGAAAGTGGGTTGTGGTTCACTCAGAGTTATCTGAAATTCTGGGTAAGATGGAGGCTTCTATGGAAGCTCTTACTCACCTTTCTTTGCAAAACCCTCTTGCCTTCGGAGAAACATTAAGATCTCTTGTCTATCCAAATGAGGCTTACAGAAAAATCGAGATTCCAAAAAAGTGGTTAGAGAATAAATCGATTACTCCTTTTCTCCCCAATTTCTCCACTCGTTTTGCTCTAAATTACCACGATAGAGATGAAGTAAGCTGGCAGATTTGTACACGAAAAGAATGTGAACTTAAAGGAAGTTCATTCGAGGAATTTAAAACTGTTTTTGCTCCTCCCGCGGATAAAAAGTGAAGTCATTTCTAAATGGTGTACGCGTTCTAGATCTCACAGCTCGGTTGCCAGGCCCCCTGGCCACCTACTGCTTATCTCTTTCAGGAGCTGAGGTTACAAAAATAGAAAATTCTGACTGGGGCGAAGATCCTTTCAAAGAAAATCTTTCCGGGCTGGAGAATTTTCAAGATTGGTATCGAAATCTCAATAAAGATAAAACAATTGAAATCATCTCCTTTAAAGACAATCAATCCAGACTGATTGATGCGATAGAGTCTAGTGAAATTATCATTGCTCCTCATAGTAAAAGAATTAAAAAGTTAATTTTGGAAAGGGCTAGAGGCTCTTGTGTTTTTCTTGACTCATCTCAAACGCTCGGTGGTATGCACGACCTTAATGCACTTGCAGTTACCAAAACCTTCGCTCTTCATCTGATTGAAAGTATTGCTCCACCCTATCTTCCCTTTGCCGGGATTAGTTTTGGACAACTTCTAGCTCAGCAGGCACTGGCCGCCTATATTGCCAACCGGCAATCTGGAAAGTTTGAATATGATACTATCTATTTAGATGAGTCAGCGAAACTCATTCTAGACAGTCTCTATTCTAGTTTCGGTCCTAAGGTTTTACACAACGGGCTTTTCCCTTGTTACAATATTTATCTATTAGCTGACGGAGGTCATGTTGCCCTTGCAGCAGTGGAGGAGCATTACTGGGCAGAGTTTAATCAAGTCTTCAATTTAAATCTTACATCTGAAGAGCGGCTCGACACCACTGGTGTTACCCAGGAGAAAATTAGAAACTTGTTTACCAATTTGACGACAAATGAGATAAAAGAAAAACTTAAGAACCGTCAATTCTGCTTAACGCTAATAGATAAAAACAATTAAGGAGCATTTATGACTCAAAGAGTATTTGGATTTCATTACACACTTAAAGATAAAGATGGAAACGTGATTGATTCCTCTCAAAATACATCACCTCTTCTGTTCCTAGAGTCTTCGGGACAAATTATTCCAGGCCTAGAAAAGGAAATCGTTGATCTTGAAGTTGGAGATAAGAAAAACGTTGAAGTAAAAGCAGCTGATGCTTATGGTGAAGTTATTGAGGACTTAAGAATAACTGTTCAAAAATCTCAATTTCCAGAAGGACAGGAACTCAATATTGGAGATCAATTTCAAGTTACAAATGAAGATCACGCACCAATATTTACCGTAGTTAATATTGAAGGTGAAGATGTTCATGTAGACGGGAATCATCCCCTTGCAGGACATGACCTCTTTTTTGATGTGGAGTTAACAGAAAAAAGAGACGCAACCGACGAAGAAAAAGCTCACGGACATGCCCACGGCGTTGGTGGACATAATCACTGATTTAAAATTAAATGACCTTCCTCTACGCGTATAAGATGCGCGTAGGGGTCGTTTTCGACTAATAAACTTCCATCTAAATCAATATAATCTGCCAGTGCTGCCAATGACATCGCCTCACTAATACCTAAAGATGATTCGATCATACAACCAACCATAGTCTTAAGACCAAATTGCTTTCCTTTTAAAAGAAGTCTTTTCGCTGTTTCAAGGCCTCGGCATTTCATCATCTTTATATTGATTCCATGAAACATTTTTTGAAATTCTTCACCTTTAAAATCTAAAAGTACTGATTCATCTGCAATCACAGGGAATAAACTTTGAGGGTAAAGACTTTTATAAGCCTCTTTCATACCTACCGGGAAAGGCTGCTCAATAAACTCAATATTAAAATCTTTTATCTTGTTTTGAAAATCGAGATAGGCCTCTAAAGATTTAAACCCTTCATTGGCATCGACGCGAATAGGTTTGTCAGTCTGCTTCACCACTTCTTGAAGGAGATGAAAAGAGTTTTCATCTGAAACTTTGAGTTTATAAAAATGGAACTGTGAATTCTTTTTTAAATAATCTTGGACTTGATCGGGCTCCATTATGGGGATTGAAAATGATGTTTTCACGGCCTCAACTTTAGGAATGTCTAACGCCTTATAAAGGTCTCCCTCATTTTCATGTTTTAAAAGAACGTTGTTGATAGCGGACTGGAAACTATTGGCCCAAGTCAGGTTCATTTTAGTCGTTTTTTTAAGTTCTTTAAAATGACTTTCAATGAGCTTACTATCTTCGTAATATCTCACATTGGGTGCGACTTCCGATTCGTGTCCATTAAAACTAATAATAAAGTTCTCTTTTTCATCAGAGCTATTGCGAGAAATTTTCCACGTGGTTTTAAGTTTTAAATTAATTTTTTTTATTTCATACATGCTAAATACTTTCGACAGTTTCAAAGTCTGAACTTAGTTCAAAATCTCCAGGGGAAATTCCAAGCTCACCTCTAGGAGTTTGACCTCTAAAATAGCGATCCCAATACTCGGTATTTTGATCAAATAACATAGGCTTTGGGGATAGATCCTCAAAGTGAACTAAAGGAGCTAAAACTTTAAAGACAAGCTCTGAGCAATAGATTTCACTCCCCTCCCAGCTAAACCATCGATCGTAGGGTCTGCCTAGATAAAGACTTAATTCACTCATGAGCCTTGTTTCAAAATAGGGAGGAAGAGATTTTAATCTTCTCACTGAGATGGATCTCAAGGGATCTGTTTTTTGCTTGAACTCTTCCAAACTAACAATTTTAACTCCCCCAGCGAACGCTTCAGCTACTTGATCATCTCCGATATAAAGACCCATATGTGAGTAATCAGAGTTTTCTTGCTGCTCAATCAGAGAGCAACTCCAGCACTTGAGTGGCTGCAGTAATATATCCCCAAACTCTAGAGCAAATGCGCTAGAACTTATAAGTATTGAAAATAACAAGGCTAAATTGCCCATATTTATTGCCTTAGGTATTAATAAGATTTCAGTAATTTCAGTGTTTTACCTCGTTTTCTTGGTTTTAGGCAAGTCGCAGGGGATAATTAAATGAAACCAATAACTTAGCCGATAGGGATTTATATGTGGCAGAGAATTTTTACAACACTTCTTATTTTTGAATTGATCGTGATGCCCTTGCATCTTTCTGTAAATTCAGCACACGCCAGTGATAACTGCCCTCAAGGCCAGGTTTATGACAATAGCCTCAATCGCTGTGTACTTTCTCAGTCTACCGTCAGTAATAAAACTGAAGCGCAAGAATGTGGTGGGCTTGAAGGGGAAGCCGCTCGCAAATGTTTTGAAAAAAATATTGAAGACGATATGGCGGGAGTAGAAGAAGGAGAAGATCCAAAATCAAGTTATATAATTCCCGGCATTGTGACTCTTGGAGCTGGCTATATACTTTTTGCCAATAAGGATGCCCTGGGACAATGTAGTTCAACCTCAATCTGGCTTATGCTTGGGGGTGGAGTCTCTTCAATTATGGGAGAGCTTTTAAGTCAAAGGGCTTATCAGAAAAAAGTAAAAAAGTTGATGTCGGAATATAAAAAAGATGTCAACGAATCTACAGTTAATGCGAGTCAAGAGGATACCCAGACTGTATCCGCTAATCAAACCAGGGCCTTTGATTTTCAAATAGAACAAGAAAAAGCTCGAATGAAAGCGCATAAGGCTAGAAAAACCACTTATAATATTGCCTTTGGTCTTTATGCAGCTTCTGCCGCAGTTTCCATATATGATGGTTTTACCAACGGGTGGGATTCTTCTTGTGGTGAGACAGACACAGGTGGAGATACTCAGCCAGGTGGGGCAGAACCCTCAGCACCAACGGAGACAACGAGCGTAACTCCAAGCTCTTCCCCACTCTATACACCTATGAGCAATCAGCAAGCAGCAGAGCTGTTTGCACTCGTTGAACCAGATATTTTCGGCTCGTATGCACATATTGAAAATATTAAGCAAGAAGAAGTTTATGAAATTATCCTGCGTAAAGTGAGTGAGGTAGTTATGCCTTCGGCTCAAGCCACTGATCCAATAGAAAGTGAGCTTCGGCTACCATCTGTTACAGTTAGACCCGATCCCGCGATAGGTGGAGAGACTCAAGCCCCTGATCTGTCTGCAACCGGGAATGTTGGAGACCTACCAAATACACAAAGTACGATGCAGCAAAATGCTCAAAACTCTGGCATAGGAGACACCGTGAAAAAAGCGATTCGAAACCCTGGTGTAAGAGCTGCATTTGCAGGAGTCTTGGCCTTATATTCTAAAAAAGTTGCAGATAAAGCAGGAAAGCTTGCTAAAAAATCAGAGAATAGAATTGAAGCACTGACGGAAATACGAAATGATTTTCTTGCCGCAGGTGGAGCTGGGTTTGAGAGATGTAGCGATGCTGATCGCCGCTCCCCTAGTAAACCTTTTTGCTATTGCTATGATAAAAACGGACAACAGGATCAATCAAAGAAAAATAATCAGACCTGTCAGTCAGTGTGGAATAATAGTAATCTTAACTTGATAGCTGGAACCTATGGTAAAGCCGGACAAGATTCTGCTCAAGGCGTTCAGGGATGTTTGAGGCGATCTGGACAACCGGACCCAGGATGTCAGTGTCGAAATGCAGATAAAGACTCCAGCCAAGCTTGTACCAATATAGCCGGTACATTGAGCTTAGGTGGACTCAATGGACTAAGAACTCTTCCTGGAGTCATGAACGATACGGCAGCTTTTATTAATGGACGATTATCTAGTGGACAGCTCGCCAATGGATCAAACTTAAATCAATTAATTTCAGATACTGAAAAGTTAAAAGAACAAATGGAAAAAAATCCGAAAACAGCTGACACTGTCAAAAAAATAAACCAAGCCCAAGATCAACTTGAAAGATCTTTAGCTGCAACCGCAAGAGCTGGACTCGACAATGGAACTTTAAGTAACCCATTTGCAGGAGGACTCGGTGATTCAATCGACACTGATGATCTAAAAGCAGATAATATTGTCAAAGAAACTAATAACCAATTAGCCGCAGTTGAAAATAGCTTTTTGAAGCAGAAATCCGCAGGAAGTGGATCCAAGAAAAAAGGATTCAACTTAGATTTTGGGCCAAGTAACACTGGCAATAATATAGAGATTCAAGATGACAAAGGTATTATGAATAAGGATTTTTCTTATAATTCGATAAACGAGAATCAAGATACAGATATTTTTAAAATTATTTCCGTTCGTTATCAAAGATCAGGTCTTAAAAGACTTTTCGATGAGGACTTCAATGGGCCAGTGGACGAAGCCAATGACGTGAGAATACATGGAGACCAATAATTTTGATCTTCTAACCGGAAGGACTCATACCCATCTAGAAAGTTTTGGTGATCATTTGATTCAAGCTGAAGTGAAGCGCCAGTTTCTAGCGATGAGTAAGAAAGCTAAAGAGGATGATGAGATTGAAATCAAACTTGTTAGTGCCTTTAGAAGTTTTGAAAAGCAGCAGATTATTTGGAATGATAAAGTCGCGGGTCACAGAAAAATCTTGGACGATAATGGAGCCGAGCTTGATCCAAGTAGCTTAACAGAAAAAGAGCTTCTGTACGCCATATTACGTTTTTCAGCGCTGCCAGGTGCAAGTCGCCATCATTGGGGTACGGATTTGGATGTGTTTGATGCAAGTATAAAATCAAAAAAAGATGTGCAACTTACCGTTTCGGAAAGTTTAGAGGATTTCAGTCATTTGAATCATTGGCTGGATCAAAATATGAATGATTTTGGCTTTTATAGGCCCTATGCCCAAGACCTGGGTGGAGTCTCTCAAGAGCCATGGCATATATCTTATTATCCCCATTCGAAAGCTCTGTTTGAACAATATAGCTTTGAAGTTTTTAAAGAGAATATTCAAAGATCTCAAATAAGCCTTAAGGGACTTGTATTAAATCAGCTGGATGAGATTTTTCAAAAATTCGTTATAAATATAGAAGAGAGGTAGGGGCATTTTGCACCACTTTTTGTTTTCTTACATTTGAGTTTTAACTCTGTATTTTTTACATCACCTAACTATTCAATTTTCATAACAGCAAAACGCACCACTATGCGTTTAACGCAGTAAGTATTTTTTTCTTTCATTACAGCCTCTTATCCGCTAGAAATGGGGAACTTCAAAACACACTAATGGGGGAAGTTATGAAAATTATCATTGCAACCATGCTTGTTGTCGTTACACTCGGCGAAGCATATTCACAAGACAGAAACAGGCGTGATCGTGGGGATCGCGGAAGCAGAACTGAAAGAAGCTCAAGAAACTCTGGGAGTAGCAGAACCACTAGAGCACCAAGAACTTCTAGAACTGAGAGAAGATCGGAACCGAGAACTTCTCGCAGAACAGAAACAAGAAGAACTGAGACCAGAAGAGTCGAACCAAGACGTCCAGTAGAAAGAAGAAGTGATCGTGTTAGAGATCGCAGAGTTGAAAGAAGAAATGATAGAGTCACCAGAACGAGTCCAGGTCGGGGAAGAGTTGATACTTCAAGACGCGGAACTGTTAACAGAGGCCCGGTTACGAGAAGACCTGTTACCCGTGTTGATAGAAGAAATGCCAGACGTGTCAGACGCTATCACTCAAGACCATCAAGAACAGCCTATGGAACAAGAAACTATCACAGACCTTATAGATATGTTTATCGTCCTTACAGAAGCTATAGACACTCATCTGTGGCAAGAAGATATACAAGTCATAGAAGATACGCTTCTAGATACGACTATTACAATTATTTAAGACGTAGCTATAGATCACATATCTATCTTAACTGGGTACTTTTCCCATCTACAAGAGTTAATGGTTATTATTATGTAGATAACTATCCATACTATATCTACAATGGTTATAGACATAGATATTCATATGAAGACTTATGTAACTACCAATTAGTTGATAGCTATACTCACCAAGTTGTAAGATCAAACTACCCTTCAACTTGTGCCCGCGGATATGATGCCTGTGCTTGGGATAGAGATGGGTATAATTCAAGTGTGAGAGAAAATAGATATTTCTGTGCAGAATCAATTCGCGGGGATAACTACAACTACTCTACTCCAACTTATGACTATGATGAATATGAGTATGATTATGACTACGGATACAATTCAAGTTACGGTGTAGATAATTACAATACAGGAAGAACGACTTGTTATAGTTATGATCCACAAAGTGGGATCTGTTATGACAATTAATCTTCTCCCCAAGTGAAGAGTGAGGCCTGAGCAATCAGGCCTTTTTTTTACCCACCAACGGCTTTAAGCCACCTATCAGTTGGTGTGATGAGCTTTCGCTCTTTAAAATCCATAAACCCAATTGTAAAAGTTGCATCACTTGCAACTTCGCCATTTTCCTTGATCATCTCTTGTTTGATTTTTCCAATTTTCCCGCGCATCTCAAAAGCCTGAGAAGTAATCGTTATGATCTCTCGATTGATAATTTCTCTTTTGTAACGGCAGTGAACGTCCAGGATAACAGGGCCTTTTTTTTCATTCATTGTGACATCTAAGCCATATCCATTTTTTGTAATGAAATCCCAACGAGCCTCTTCATAAAGAGCAAGATAAGTCGCGTTGTTTACATGTCCAAAGGTATCAAGATGATGTTCTAATACTTGAAATTTATATTCAAATCTTTTGAAATCCATATTTTCCTCACTGGCGACATTTTAATGATACCAGTGAGGATGTGCAATAGACTAAAATTATTTGATTTTTCCTTCTTTTGCCGCTGCAGCATAACGCTTGGATATAACTTCAAAAAGTTTACTAGACTTCGGCATGATCGACTTATCGATAACTGAAGAAGGTCCTCTTTGTTGTTTCTTTCTCAACGCAGCGAAAGGATCTTTTTTATTCGCTGTTTTTGCGGAACCTGCACTTCTAAATCCACCATCTTGACCAGCTAGATACTTCGGCGCAATCTTTTTTCCTAGATTCCCATCTGCAGGAGGAGCTCCTCCAGCTTGTTCTGGCGCAGGGCCACCGCCACCGCCACCGCCGCCTCCAGCAGCACCACCGCCACCTCCGCCGCCTGCGCCGCTACCCGCAGCTCTTCCTCCAGCGGCTCCTGGAGCATCGAATCCACTTCCAACTTTAGAGTCAGAATTTGAGGAACCAATATTACTTAAATCAGCTACTGAGTCTAGATCTCCGTCTGTGAGAGAGTTAACTCCATCGCCTGTATTAAATTCTTCGTCTGAAATAAAATCAAGCCCGCTATTTCCGCCACCTTGAGGTGTTCCAGAAAACTGAAAATCAACTCCACCTGTACTTGGTCTTCTTCCTAAATTACTTTGTGGACATCTTGGATCATCAGGATTGATCACACAATTTCTAGGTTCAACTGTAACTTGATTTTCAGGTTGATTAAAACCTGCATTTTCAAAAGTATCTATAACATCTTGGACGCTATTGGCGTTTTTGTTTTGGACGTAGGCCATGATTCCATCGACTAAGGCTCGTGTAAGAGTATTGGCAGCTCTAAACCCTAATTGATCTTTCATATGCTGGTTTGTCCATAACATGGGAATTATATCTGGGTCATAATGTGCAAGCTTAGCAGTGGCACAATATAAGTCCTCCTGTAGTCCTAAATTATCTTCAATATTTATATTTTCCTGTAAGCAGTTCTTACGAGTCATATTGTCTGGAGTGCTAAAAGAAAAAGCCGAATTTAAAATCCCAGCACCAAAACTTGCTCTTGTTGTTGCATTTATAAGGTGCGTGTCTCTTTGAGCTAAATAGGTTCTTCGCTGTTGATCAAGTCTCGCTGTTTGATCACCATTTGCAGCATCTCTACTGGCATCTGCGGCTATATCTTGCTGTCTAATGGCTCCAAAAGCTGAAGTTGCAGTTGGCATTAAAGCGCCACCCACAATATCATCTCCCCCCATCCAACGAAGAGCAACTCGACAATCTTGAAAGTCTAGAGAACTTTTAGGTTTACTAGTTTGTCCTCCCGCTCTTACAAAACATTGTTCAATCTCGCCCCTAACTCCTACTATTCCTTGATTATGATCAGGATAAGCATCATCAACTTTCTCAACTATATGTCGAAAGCCCATGCAAGGAGAGATAAGAGATAAAAAAGTTTTGACCGCGGCAGTTTTTACTTCATTACTTATTACGACCCGAGCCTCAACTTCTTCTCTTCCAATATTGGTAGCGTAGTTGGCTGAATAGATTTGATTGAACTGCTCTTGTGCTCCATCTGTGCCTAATTCTGGAGCACCTTCAATTTTTCCAAAATAGTGAAAAAACTTTAATTGATTTTCAGATATAGTAACTGCTGAACTTGCACCTCCAAAACCTGATAAATCGGAGGCTATAACTTGATAAGAACGAGAATCCTCGTTTATTTCTAATCTATTATTATTACTAACAGAAGTTGAGTAAATATTGATAAGGTCTTTACAGACCCTGGCTAAGACTCTAGCTGAACTTGCCTCACTTCTCCCTACGAAAAAGCCTTCATCAAATACATTGGTACATGATCCGTAATCTCCATACATTCGATATGGGTTATCCCAAGAATCAATGATTCGTGCATCTCCAGCGATTGGAGATTTTATATCTCTACTTTCATCATTTGTTCTTACACTAGGCCAGACATCACTTCTTCCACAAAGGTCAGCTAAATATCCAAAAGTTACTGAACTATCTATACCAGCTCTTGAAGGACTTTGACCGTTGAATATATCAAGACTCCCACTAAATCTTTCTCTTGAGCCTGGACCCGAAAGCATTTTTGCAGTCTCTAAGATTATTTTTTCAAAAGCCTCTTTTGAAGTCGCAACATCTGCTAAACTTTGAGAGGGGTCTTGTTGTAAGCCAGCATTAATAACGTTGGCAATATTTCTACCTGTTTCACTATGAGTTGATTCAATATAACTTCTACAGGTTTGAGAAATGATTTCATTTGTAATGGAACTGGCGGAATTCGGACATGCGACTCTAAAAGAACAAGCAGATTGTTGTGGCGACCTTTCTCGGACTTGTTCAGTGCCACAAATATCACCTAAGGAATCAAGGTGTTCTTGTAAGCCATCAACCTCACTTATTCTAGTGCAAGAACCCGGAAGGTCTCCAGTCTCTCCGTCTGAAGCACTTGAATTTTTAAGAGTATTTGCACAACTGTCAGCTTCTTGATTAGCTTGCGCCGCTAATTCTGGACTAATATTTCCAGTAATAAAACTTGCTTGCCCATCGCCTGAATTATGTAAGATTGTTACTGGTCCTTCAATAGTATCTACAACCTCATTCCCTCCATCCGCCAAAGATATTGTCGTCAACGAGAGTAAAGTAAGAATTAAAAAAAATTTAAAGTTAGCAAGTTTCATAAGCACACCTCACCGACTTATCGGCAGAAAAAGCAAATTACTAAACTATTATCCCATTTTCAGGGAGTTCAAAGGGGAAAATACATATTATCAAATACTTATGAATCTTAGACTGAATTTGTAGCCTCGATTTCGTGGCATCAAGGCTGACAAGTCAATTCCGCTTCCATTAGAGTTTCAGAGTTCCCCGTTCTACAGCGCCCATCACGAGTTTTTACTCGCATAGTTGAACCAAGACTAGAGCAACGAGCCCCAGCGAAGTCTCTCATCGCGGGCAGGCTTCCGCTCGCACCACAACTTATTCTTGATGTTTCCACCCAAGTTCCAACAGAACGTGCGGGACACCAAAGCGGATTACAACGATCGTCTTCTAGTACGGAACAAAGCTCATAAGTTCCATTTCTTTGTGTCCAACCAACAGTTAGCGTTTCACAGGCCCTATCAGGGTTAGCAGCAATACAAGCCGTTTGATCTCTAAAAAATCCCTCTGCACATTGAAGATCCAGATCATTATCGTCCCCATCACTACAAACACCAGCCTGACAAGTTTTACCAGAGCCACAATCAGTTCCATCAGGATAATTTTCCACGACTCCCGCAATACTATTATTACAGGTTCCAGACCTTATTCTCTTACACTCGCCAGCAGTTGCTTGAATTGATGAGCTAGAATTACAACCAGAAAAATCAAAATTTACTTCTCTATCAAACTGAGTACAGGTACTCGTCCCAGTTGCACTTTGTGTTCCTGAAAGAGAATAAGTATCATCACAAACGGGAGCGTCTATACAGTTTCCACCACTACAAGCCTTCCCACTTCCACAAACTGTTCCATCAGGAACTGTTTCAACCACACCAGGACTACTTCCACTACAAGACCCCGTCGCAAAGACTTGGCAAAGCTCCGCAGTGTCACTTCCAACTTCCGAGAAATTACAACGATCGTTTCCTTCATCATAGGAATAGTCTAAATCTCTACAAGTTGATGTTGCATTAGCTGCATTATCACCTTCCAATCTATAACCATCTTGTAGATCACAATTCGGAAGCGTTCCACCAACGAAATTAAATTCAATGGCTTTGCATTCCTTTTGCCCCGCTCTTTGGTAGCCACCAAGATAGCCAGCGCAATCGGTATTATCAAAAATATTACGCTCGTCTGAGTTAATCACTAATTTATTAGGACTAATATTTTGCGATTCAATTTGTCCATTTAAGAGAATTCTTGAACAAAGTCCACTTGAAAAAACGCCTGCGCCACTTGCATCTAGGGCTTCACACGCGGCTAAAGAAAGTCGATCTGAAAGTTCTGAATCAAGTCCTCCTGAAACATCACAAGTGGCTCCCACCATCACACCACCAAGCTCATCACAAATTTTTGCCGTGGCAGAATCAAATATTTCACTTCCTTGAAAGCTATCACATACAATCTGGCCTGACCTAATTTGTACTTGCATTTCCACCACGCGTTTTACAGTTTTAAAACGCCCCGTATTACCGATAGGGACTCCAAACTCGATGGTAAAATAAAGAGGAACCTCTCCTGAGCTGCCTCCAAGCTTTAAACCGATCGCATCAAGTCGAATCCCACTATCAAGCTCTCGACCGATATCAATACTTGTTCGAGAAAGATTGAGGGTTCCAGCTCCGGTCTCAATCACTTTTCTATTATCTTCATCTAAACTCACTTGAGAATCTTGAGCTCTCTCTAGACACTCTCTGTATTCCGCTAAGCTTCGCTCATACTCGGCCATCTGTTCTTGAAATCTCGATCCCCCAGAGACTCCATCTGTCTCCCCTTGATTTGATTGCTGGGGTCTTGTGGGTTCCACACAATTATTTTCATCTTTATTAACTTGCTCTTTTTTTAAGATCAGACCATCTCCAGAGCTTAACTTGGTCACATCTAAATTTTGAATAGCAGATTCACAAAGAGATTTTCTCTTTAGAACATCACTAATCGACTTTGTAGCAGATTCAATTTTCAGTCGCTCTTTGGTACTGACCATTTCTTTATTAGAAGTAGAAAGATTTTTCACTGCGACAGTACTTACGACTCCAAAGATGGCTGCTCCTGCAATCATCTCCATGAAGTTCATACCTTTGGCATTGAATATGATCTTTTTAAAAAGTTTCACTAACTTTTTCTCCTCATAATCTTTTTATTATCTTTCACAATACATTGATCGAGAAAGATAACCCCTGCCCCCACTGTAATCGCAAGTATCTACAGACCTGTCACTTCCAGTGTACCCACACCTTGAGGACTCGCCTTCATTACAACTTTCTCTTAATCGTTGACCACATGAAAGATAAAAATCTCTCAAGCACATAGTCGGACCTGAAACTTTCCACCTAGGCGGATTACTACAGTCCTTAGTTCCCACAGCATCTCTAATAGCCGAACAATTAGATCTTTGTTGAAAGGTCTCTCCGGCACATACAGTGGAAGGCTCTGGAGACCAGGTCCTGTTCCGACAACCTCCTCCTCCACATCTCGAGAATCTCCAACCAGTTGAAGTACATTCAAAATAGGCGTCTCCTGGTTCAGTACATCCATTCATTCCCCGTTGAAGACAGCACTGCTCAGTAGAATATGTTCTCCACCTTGCTGCAGCGTCTGAAGGCCAGCCCGCAGTATTAAATTCACTACCGATATTACCTGAAGGTGAAGAACAAGTATTACCTGTTGTTCCTGAACAGACTCTTCCACAATACTCTCCACCGGTATAAGTACAGTCACCATGAATCGAATCACATGCGTCTCTTTCTCGAAAACAGCAAGGTGTATCGTCAGAGCAGTCTTTAGTTCCTGTTGAAGATCTTCTATTATTCGGAGCTGGACATTGAGAAGATTGAGTAAAACTTTCTCCACTACATACGGTTGATCTCGCGGGAGACCAACTAGGATTACAAGGAGGTTGAGGTTGTTCACAGTCCATTGTCCCAACAGCTGATCTAGACTGCCCACAATCATTACTTTGGGTAAACGATTCACCATCACAAACAGTCGATGGAGCAGGACTCCAAGTATTTGAACTCGGCCCCGTATCACAAACTTCCCCGCAATCGTTTCTTACAACTTCATCACAACCAGCTCTTCTGGGACAAATCGGAATCTTTCGTCTGATAATACAAGTTTCACCAGTTCCACATCCGTCATTAACTGTTTCATCAGCACAGCCAAGCCCATCTCCAATATCTGAAGGGAAGCGAGATCCACAATCATAACCAGGACCGCGGTTTCGAGTGCACTGACAAAAATAATCGCCGCCTACATTTCTAAAAATATAATCTGAAGCATTCTCTCCACTAGGTTTTGGACAAGAAATATCTCTACAATTGATTTGTCCATTTCTCTCCATTCCCATCGCGAGTTGGCCGTCACTACAAGTGAGGGTCTGAGACGCAACTTTATCGGTAGCACCTAGATCGATATCTCCTAATTTAAAATGCGATGACTCAATGGGCCCGGTAATATTCACTCTATCACAAGTCGTACCTGATAGATTACCGCCTAAAATTCTGCAAGCAATCTGATCGACTTGATTTCTAAAAGCATTTCCAATGGGATTTGTACCTTGATAATTTGGTACACACTCTCCTGTACTTGCATTATATTCTCCCCCAACTGTAGCACAAAGAGTAAGAAGCGAGTTATCAACTCCTGTGGTTTCAAAGCTAGTACAGGTTTCTATAGATGATCCGGGATTTGAGGGATCAGGTTTTAAAAAGGTTTGGATGGCCACTTGATCGGGTCTATTTTTTTTAATTTCACTTCCATCGGAATTAGCACTTACTACTTTTTCAAACATAATAATAAGAGTTCTTTCTCTTTCACCAGGATTCATATCTTTTATTTCTGATATTCTCACCCCATTAGTTAAATCCATATTGGGGGCATAATCACCTATGCGGCTAAAAGCTGGTGCTGCATTGAGAGCTTGATAGCAGTTCTTCTCAGAAGCGAGATAAGTTTTAATATCAAGAACGGTGTTTTGAATGATCGTATTCTGGGTTACGTCTCGATCCATTTTGCTTCGAAGTTTTCCTGTCTGGCCTATCATAACGGCACCAACACCAACCGCAGCCGAAACGGCTATAATATTAGCTAAGGCACTACCTTTTTGATTGAGAATCTTTCTTAGGGACATTGAGCATCTCCCTTAGTACAACGTTTTACTTCTTTGCAAACCACACTTCCATCAGAGTTCATTCCAATAACGAAATTATTATCACCAGGACACATTTGCCTAAATGTGCGATAGCGAGTCCCAGAAATTAAAAAATTATCGCTTTGAATATTCTGTCCATAGAAGTTAGCACTTGGCATATTCATATTATTACATTTGCCTCCGAGATAAACTCCACCATAGACTTCACAAACTTCTCTTTTGGTGTGGTCTAAAAAAATATGATTGGCCGGAATAAGTGAAAAATTACATGTCAATTCGCCAGTACCATCTTCCTCTACGACTCCGCCTAAGGTTTCGCAAGCAAGACTAAAGGCAGATCTCTCTGCTTCAGACTCGTAATCAGAGCACTCAACAAAAATTCCGTCTTGAAAGATTCCACTGGCAGTGGTTTTTTTGACAGGTCTTGCCTTAACTGTTCCATAATTTTCGGCCAAATTTCTATCGAAATAAACGAAAATGCTCACGGGAAGAACTTCTCTTCCTGTTGACGTTCTTGGAAGTAAAGTTTTCGTTCTATGAATGGTCATTCCCGAGTCAGAAGAGAGTGGGAAACTTGAAACATCAGGAGATTGCACGCCTGGGCCACTCGGGTCGGGTCTTAGAACTTGATCACATGCTGTTTTATCCGAGATATAATCTCTAAGGCCTCGGATATAATCGTCCATAATAATATTTTGTTTTGTATAAATACTTTGTTTTTGAGAGGTATCGGTTAACTTCATAACGCCAAGACTTACAGCTCCGGTCATACCAGCTGCAATCAAAACTTCTACGAAGGTCGCCCCTCTCGAATTTAATAACTTACGTACCACTAACGTCTCACTTGTTATTAAAAATTAACCTATTTTTTCTCCTCCAGTAAAACTGGATAAGATTTTAGGTATCTATTACTAATAATTCTAAAAATACTTACATCTGCCTTTTGGTTCACATCTCCTGCATTGACTTGAAAGTCATCAAGACTATTTCCGGAACCATTACCTGCAGCCATATTAGCGCCAGTATTATTGCTGCCACCTATGTCAAAGTTGAAGTCGTTGGTTTTTGGCACCACGAACTGAGGAGGCGTAAATGTTGAAACCTTAGAAGCTGTCTTATTTTCTTTATTATCTTTAAGCTTTTCAATCTCAGCTAGCCCCCCACTCACACCTGCGAGCATATCTTTAGTCACACCGTTTTTGGCAGGGTCGCCGTTAAAGAGGCTTCTAAACTTAGCATTGTTTCCTGCAAGAGAAGCTCTTTTAAATTGATCTTTGTTCAACTGCTTACTCAATACATTTTTATCATAATCATCAGCAAGCCCGTCGACTTGCTCCTTTAAGGCATTTCGAACCTTACCAAGCTGAGCGATACTTCCCCTTGCCGTTCCCCCTGAATTATCAGATAAAGTACTTCCATTTGCCACTCCAGCTGCAGCATCTGAAATTAGAGGTAGCGCTTGCCCAAGTGGTGAGTTGCCCAATCTCCGTTTACTATCTGAATCAAGTGCTAGATTTAAATTACTAGGTCTTAATTTTGAAGGACATTGAGCTGGAACAAATGAGTTTCCTTTGGGGTCTGCGCAAGTAACGACATCAGGTCTTTGTCCGAGAGCATTTAGTTTTGCAAGTTCCTCTGCAGATAAACCAGACTTCGAAGCAAGATCTAGCTCGGCTAGCTTCTCATCAAAATCCGCCTTTAATGCATGAGACTCAGCGAAGGCTCTCGCTTCATCTTTTACAATTTCAAGTCTGTTTTTAGCTTCTTTTGCAGACTTTCCATTGAAAATCATCAACCCTAAATTTACTGCAGCCATCGCTCCGAATGTCCACATTCTATTTTGTGGATTTACCAATGCCTTTTTACGCATAAAATCGCCGAGAGCATAATTCAAGGCAAGCATCTTTATTCCAAGTCCCATTAACTCACCGAAGCCACCAGCATGTGCATCTTGAATGAAGCTCTGTTTAATTGTGTCTACAACTTTATTTAAATTAATATTTTGAGAATGATCAAATACCTCTACTCCGTTTAATTCTTTAGTCAGACTTGCCAGTTCTCTTTTATAATGATCACTCTCTATTATTTGCTCAAAATTTTGTTCAAAATATTCTATCTGGCCAAAACCTTTTTTTAGGTATTCAATTTTTTCTCTTTGACTATAATTCGGAGAAGCCATTTGATTGAGAAAATACTCTATCATAAAACCCGAAGCGATTCTCTTTGCATGGTCATTTGAAACTCCTCCAACAAAAACGGGAGAAATAATAACATCATCTACAAGATGAATCTTTCCAGGAGCCAATGGTACAGGTGCATAGCCTGTCGGAACGGAGTGGATTCTCGTCCCACAACAAGAATTTAAAGTAGCAGCCCTGGTCGCTTCCAAGTTTCCTAAATTCTCAACTGCAGCTGAACAAGTAGGACATTCAGCGCAATTAGTTGCGACAACACCGGTAGTCCCAGTAGCCCCAGTTAAGGAAGTGGACAAAGTCGTATCCGCAGTAGCAGCCTCCTGTTGAGTTTGTGCTTCCCGAAGTTCGTCACTTGGATCTGTAACCCCTAGAAAAAATCCTGCGACTCCAAGAGTGAAAATTTGAACAAACGATGAAAACATCTTGGAAATGAAGCCTTGATCTCTAGAAGATCTTTCAATTTCATCAGTCATTAAAGCTGCTGCAGTCGATGCTCTCGTTGCTTCTGACAATTCAGTATCTGATAACTTAGTGACCGCAAACGCAGTTGCGGTACCACAAGAATAAATGGTTGTGGCATCAGTTGCGATTGCTGCCTGAACTGTTTCAACGGCAGTAGTGATCGCGGCGTGTTGAGTTTGGTCAAGAGTTTCAGCTGCAGAACACGTTCCATGATGAGTGGCCATAAATGTAAGCTCTGTTCCTAAAGCTCCTAAATAAGCTACCTCTGCTAGCATCGCCATATTCTTCTTCGACTCTAATGCTTTTACCTTGGCTTCATAAACTTTAATTAAAGCCATATAAGCATCAAGTTGCTTTTGATTGAACTCTCTGTTTTTAATCGCTTGCTCTTCATCATTTACAGTTTCATCTCTTTTGGCTTGAGGAGTAAGTTCAATATCAACGGCTTCTTTTGCGGCACTTTTAAATTTTTGATTCGACTGAATATTTCCTACGATATAGGCAAGTGAGCCGGCTTGCATTAATCTCAAAGTGATATCTGGAGTCATATATCCAGGACAATCAATCTTTGCCATTGGATGTTGAGTAAATGCAAGTGAATTAATGGCAGCTAACCCAAAGCCTGCGGCTATAAATTGCTCAATCACTCCCACTAGCCCAGGAGTTGTAGATTGATCTCCAGCCTTGGTGAGAGCATCATTAAAATCACAACCAGGTTTATAGACTCTTGGACTTCCATCTTCGTTTTCATCATCTTCACAATCATCTCGGACCTCTTCAGAATCATCATCTGCATAAACAGCATTTACTCGATCCATAAAAGGAACAGGGGCAAGGGTTAAGGTAAAAATCATAACCACTTGAAAGAGAGACAATAAAAAACTAGTCGCAATTCGCTTCATCATCATTCCATTATAGAAGAATTTAAATTTTATTAATAAACTTATCGGGTAAACCTTGAGAATCATTAGGTCTCTAACTAGAAATTTGAATATTTAACTGTCTCAGATTTGAGGCAATCGGCGCTAACCTTTCTTGGAATCGCCTTTTTTCTTCTTAAGCTTAGTAAGAGCAAACCCAATACCGCCTAGAACGACTAGGACGATAATAAGACCACTTCCGCTGTCCTTTTTCTTACGTTTTTTGGCAGCAGACTGAGTGGGATCAAGTAGATCACCGTCTGGAATAAAGACATTATCTTTATCAAACTTATCTCCTACAGCTTTATTACCAGCAAATTGAAGATTATTTGTTTTAGCTGAGCGAAACACTCTCATTGATTGGATAACCTTTTCAAACATATCCTTATAGGCTGAGTAGAGACTTTTAGTGACAGAAAAAGTGACCGCGACTCCGATATCGGCCTTAGTCGTCGCCAGGTATCTGGTATAAAAGCCAGGAACTTCTGAAGCCAGATGGAGAGCATCTACCCATTGTTGTCCATTAACATTGTTCGTTTCCACAAACTTAGGCTCAGATCTTTGAGTCTTCGCTCCTGGTAGATTATAAGTTTTAGGCTGTTTTAGATAAGCTTGATATTGAGGAATATCATCTTGCGGACCTCTCTTTTTAGCAGCAAGAATAATGATCGCCTCTTTCTTTCTATCAGCATTATTACTTTGGCAGACATATTCCGATCCCTCCAAAATACATTTCCATCCAGGAGGTAGTTCAAATTGAATATATTCGTTTGAAAAACTCTTAGCTAAAGCAGCAGAAGGTAGCATCATCAAAATCAAAACGTACTTAAACATAAAAACAGTCCTTTATGCTCCTATTGTATGCAAAATTTCAACTCTATCCAAGCTTTGATCGAATTTACCGATAGATATAATTAAACTTTACTGTCTGTTACCAATAATTTTGGTCAGGTAAGGCTAATCTCTTATCTCTCCAGCTCGAATGACAGTACCCTCTTGGACTCTTCTTCTTCCGTAACGTTTTTTTATCTGCACAACAGCTTTAGAAACTTGGGATTTTATTACCACGCCTCGAGCAATCAGCTCATTTCCACCCACATAGTCAAAATAATAAAAATCAACTCTCATTCCAACTTTGAGATCATCCTTTTGGCCTTTATTAACAATGGCAAGTTTTCTTGATTTTGAAACTTTGGTCACACTTCCTTCTAATCGATACTCTTTAAATCTTTCATCTTGTTTTTTAAATTCTTTTTTATCTTCTGAACGTTTGGCGAGACTTACCAAAATCCTAGGACCAATATCCGTACTATTACCAGTATAGACTTGGGTATAACGAGTCTCAATTCTCCACTTTGGTCCCAGAGCTATTGCCGCACCTAAATAGGGAGCCGTCCACGCTCGATCGATTGAATTATACAACTCAGAAGGATCCGTTCTAAACTCGGGCTTTGTTAAGGGTTCATTTGCGTATGGGCTACTATCCAGGGAATAAACGTTCTCCACCCCTCCATAGAGAGCAAACCTCTCCCAACGAAGAGTCAACTGCACTTCAGAGAAAACTTCAGTACTTAAATACTCAGCAGGTGATCTATAATGAACTCTGGCTTCGTACAAATTATCTGAACTTGTTTTAATAGTATAAGCAAATCCGATGGCATATTCACGAGTGTCGTCACCAAGACTTGAGTCGGTTAGAAACGTCTCGTCTGTTAGTTCTGTATTAGTAAACATTTTTTGAGCATAGTACCCTTCGATAGCATACTGAGAACTCCCCTCATAACCTGAGCCCCAACGAAAACCAAGGTTAAAGTTTTCTAGCCCTGACTTATTAATTGAGTATTGATTGCCATCATCGCTATAGATGAAGTTCGTTTGAACATTTCTCGCTCGAAGCCCAGCTGATATTTGGAAATCAGAAGAGAGACCATAGCGATAGATGAGATCAGCGTTGGTATGTTTGACATTATTATCAGCTGTTAAGGAACTTCCCTCACCTGATTCACTCACGACAGAAACTGGCGCAAAATAATCTACACTTAACTCTAATTCAGTTCCACCGTCATTTAATGTACGTGACTTTTCTACGTATGAGTTATAAGCCCACACTGATGAGCTCAAAAGAATTAAGGATGGTGCCAGAAGACACCTAATAGATTTCATGATTCTATTATATTGAGGGATGATTTAATTGTAAAAATGTGGACTCATTTTCCTCAAACGAGATTAACGTATCCCTTTCAAACCAAATTCCCATATTGTTTTCGTAAACTGAAATTGAATCAATAGGAAGAAAGCTATTATTTTTAAATTCTATTTGGGCGTGGGCCATGACTTCGTGCAGATCATTCAAATTTGAAAAGTAGCCTAAAGGTAAAAACTGTTCTTTGTTAGGTTTGTAGTGAATTTTTCTAGGAATACAAGACATACAAATGTCCTGCACGATCTCTGAGCAATAACGAAGATCAGCATCGTACTGGGGCTTCAAGTGTAAAATATGTTTTCTTTTATGATCATAAACACCAAGCCCTTGAAAACATAGTTTTGGTGTGGTTGGAACTCCAAAAAAGAATGTTTCCATTTCTTCTTTTAAAGTTTCAACTAGATCTTCAGCGGCTGAGCGATCCTCAACTTCAAAGGGTGCCAGCATCGCCATATGGGGAAATGAGTATTTATTAAAATTAGGATCAAAACGTTTCCTAAAACCGGTAATTTTTCTGGAAAGAAGTCCTGAGTTTGAGAAATTTAAGGCAACAAATAGTCGTGTCATAGGTGCACCTCACTCCTTCGAGGGTATCTTCTCTCTTATTGTAGAACGTCTTGGGAACTAACTGCAACTACTTTATAGGGTCGAACTGAGCATTTTCTGCCATTTCCTCTTCAATTCTAAGCAGTTGGTTGTACTTTTCAATTCGATCAGACCTAGATGCAGAGCCGGTTTTTATATGTCCAGCACCAGTAGCAACAGCTAAGTCAGCAATAAAATCATCTGCTGTCTCACCTGATCGATGTGAAATGATCGCCTTATAATTAGAATCATAAGCTAAAGATAAAGTATCAAATGTCTCTGATATCGTTCCAATTTGATTGATCTTAACTAAGATCGCATTGGCCTCACCGTTTTCAATTCCTGTTTTAAAAATTCTAGCGTTTGTCACAAAAAGATCATCCCCCACAAGAACCGTTTTCTTTCCAAGTCTTTTCGTCATCTCAGTCCAACCGCTATGATCACTTTCATCAAGTCCATCTTCAATTGAATAAATAGGTAATGTATCAACCAAGTTTTCATAATATGTAATCAACTGATCCGTTGTATAGTCCTCACCATTCATACGATACATACCAGAGTCTTTATTATAAAACTCAGAGGCAGCACAATCTAGAGAGATTGAAATCTCATCTCCAAATTTATACCCCGCATTTTCAATCGCCTCTTTTATACATTCAAAACATTCTTCATTTGATTGAAGATCAGGTGCAAATCCCCCCTCATCTCCTACATTAGTTGAGTATCCTTTTGCGGATAAAACTTTTTTTAGGTGATGAAAGACTTCAACTCCAGCACGTAGATTTTCAGAAAAAGATTTTTTCAGATGAGGGACAATCATAAATTCTTGAATATCAAGATTATTTGAAGCGTGCTCTCCTCCATTGACAATATTCATAAGAGGCGCCGGATGACGTAAATATCCTACGGCATTAGGACTTTTTAAATTCTCTCTTAGGTATTTATACAGGGACTTACTAGCTTCTATTGCTCCCGCGCGACAGCTTGCCATTGATACTGCTAGCATGGCATTTGCCCCTAGATTATTCTTGAAATCAGTTCCATCCATATCAAGCATTTTTTGATCGATGGCACGAAGCTCACTAACTTCCATTCCTACAACACCTGGAGCAATCTTATCATTGATGTTCGCTATCGCTTTACGAACAGATTTGCCAAGAAAATAATCTTTATCACCGTCGCGTAACTCTAAAGCTTCACGAGATCCCGTCGATGCTCCTGAAGGTACAGAGGCTCGCCCCATGGCACCAGTTTCTGTGTAAAGATCGACTTCCACAGTTGGGTTTCCCCGAGAATCAAGAATTTGACGGGCCTGAATGCGAGTTATCTTAGACATGGTGACGCTCCTTATTGATTGTTTGCCAACATATTAAATAAGGAGCCAGATTTTGAATAGCCTTATTGCGTCACTTTAAAACACAGTTGCTGTAAATAGATTTTAAGCTACTTTCTTTCTCTCAGCTAAAAGATGAGGAACTGCCCATTCAGGCGGCTTAAACATAGATTTTTTAATATCAAGTCTATTGGTGACAAACTGAGGATAGAAGGTGGGAACATATCCACAAGGTACCATCTCTCCGATAATTTTTTTCGTCTCTGGATCACGACCTTTTTGTACCCAACGAAAAATGTCTTTTACGATATAGCGGCCATGCTCATCAACTCCGAGAACTTCGGAAATATGCGAGGTTCTTCTTCCCCCATCATGGTACCTACTACATTGAACAATAAGCTGAATAGTAGAACCAATCATTTTTCTAATTGCATCAGGTGGGATTTTAGTCTCTCCCATTAAACATAATGTTTCCATACGGGTACAGGCATCTAAGGGCGAGTTTGAGTGAACAGTTCCCATCGAACCATCATGTCCAGTCCCCATAGCATTGAGAAGATCCAGCGCCTCAGGCCCTCTTACCTCTCCGACAATAATCCTATCAGGTCTGAGCCTTAGAGCCGATTCCATCAATTCACGAATGGTCACTTCTATTTTTCCTTCGCTCGGGTCTGCTTTTTGAGCTTCGAGTTGAACGACGTGATTCGCTTTAATTTGTAGCTCAGCTGAGTCTTCAATGACTAAAAGTCTTTGCGTATCAGGCATTTTAGAACCTAAAATATTAAGCATAGTTGTTTTACCTGATCCAGTTCCCCCACTAACAAGAGTGTTCACTCCAATATACATACAACGATCTAAAAACCTTGCAGCATCTGAAGAGATTGAATTAAACTTTACAAGATCAGTAAGGCGAAGCTTCTCTTTTTTAAATTTTCTAATGGCACAGATTGTTCCATTTCTTGAAGGACCATCTAAGACAACTGCAACTCTGGATCCATCCTGAAGTCTAGCATCCAATCTTGGATGATCTTCATCAAGATTTCTCTTAACAGATCTTGCAATCGCAATCATGGCAGCTCTCAAAGTCATCTCATCTTGAAATTTATTAGGAACTGGAAGAATCAATCCTCCTCGCTCAATAAAGATTTCGGAGTGACCATTGATCATAATCTCAGATACATCTGGATCATCTAATAAATCCTTAATTGGTGAGAGTTGGGAGTCTAATAAGTCACGTAAAAATTCACTCATCTACTTTCCGCTCCATCGTAATCTCTCGGGATCCAATATTTAGGTTTATCATCATCTACGCTAGCTGGTTTTCGAATTTCATCACTAGCCTTGCCTTTTTTAAATACAGTTAACCAACCTTCATGCCCAAAAGAAGGGCAATAGAATTTAAATTTACCAGGTCTATCCACAGTGACATCAGCTTGATTAATTACCCCTCTTTCTGCGGCAACAAAAAACTCATGCTTTTGAAGCACCATACATTGAGATTTTTTTGAGGTAGAGGTGATAAAAAATTTTAATTTTTCCCCTTCAAAGGCCATCATTTGATCGGGAAAAAAACCTGTCTCGGTGACAATGACTGAGACTTCACGAACAGGCTGTTCATAGTATTTTTCATCGAAGTCTATCGCAACGGCTTGAAAACTAAGAAAAATTAATAAGTATAATCCTTTCACAATAAATCCTTTCGGCTATCTATTCGGAAGGATTGAGAAAGTTCTTTAGTCAGATACTACTCAAATTCGTGATTCAAAACACTTACAACTTCAAAAGCCACTTCTTCATAGGGATGAGCCTGCTTCAAAGCTGATATCGCAGGTTTGACTTGGCTTTTGGTGCATAATACCTCAACTCTAAGCTCAGGTACTTTTTCTAAGGTATTAACCTCTCCCAAAGTTGGACTTGCACCTTCAAGCGGCTTGAATTGACCAACGCCCAAAGTCTGCCAACTGCAATGTGAATAATGCCCAAGAGTCCCTGCACCCGTTTTAAAAACCGCGGACTTAACTTCCTCAGAGCTATCTTCAGGAACATAGAATATCAATTTAAACATAGTTGATCTCCGAGCGTAGGTATCGGTTAACAAAGGGCTAACAAACATTAACTTACATAACTGCAAAATACTAGACAGCTTTTTCTCAACTAGGGAAAAATATCATCAGGACCTGATCAAAATTTAACGGAATAAAAAAGATAGGCACCAAAAAAAATTATCATGGAGGATATTATGTTAAGAAAGGTACTATTAACCACAACAATGTTAGCCACGACGGCTTCTTTTGCATGTACAGTAGACGGAACTAAAGGAATTGTTGAAGACAATAATCTTTGGATCGGAACAAATGCAAAGAGTGTCAGCACAATCGACGAAGCACAATTCAATGCATCTATCGATAAAGTAATGAAAATTTACGAGCCGATTGTTGCTGCGGAAGGGAAAACTTTAGAAGTTAACCGTAATTGGGATGACGGAACAGTAAATGCTTATGCGAGTCAAACTGGTGACACATGGTTTATCCATATGTTTGGTGGTCTTGCAAGACACGAGACTATTACATCTGATGGATTTGAATTAGTTGTATGTCACGAAATTGGTCATCATATTGGTGGAGCACCTAAGAAAACTTCTTGGATGGGAACTCCTAGATGGGCAACAAATGAGGGACAAGCAGACTACTGGGCGACTCTTAAATGTTTAAGAAAATCATGGAGAGGTGAAGATCATGCAGCAATGCTAGCGACAATGACTGTTCCAGAAGTTGTTGTTAATAATTGTAATGCACAATTCTCTGATGTTGAAGACAGACTCATTTGTCAAAGAGGTGCCATGGCTGGACTTAGCACTGCTAAACTTTTTCAAGCTCTAAGAAATCAATCAACTGAACCAGATTTTGAAACTCCAGATTCTAATGAAGTTTCAAGACATAATCACAACCACCCTGCAACTCAGTGTCGTCTAGATACTTACTATAACGGGGCTCTTTGTGGTCTTTCAGAAATGGTAGATGTGGATCAAGAAGACGTTATGGCTGGAAGCTGTAATAGAGCGGATGGTGAATCTCTAGGGAATAGACCACTTTGCTGGTTCAAGCCTGAAGCTTTATAATCACTGTAATAATTTTCTCATACAAAAAGCCCCTCGAAAGAGGGGTTTTTTTATTACTTTTTAGCCAACTGCTCTTTTAAGCTTTCATTTTCCTCAAGCAGTTCAACTATCTTTTGCTCGAGCTCATAGATTTTCTCTTGGGTCGGAATAGTGTGAGTTCTCCATGCTTCAGCCAATTTATGTTTGAAGTCATTTAATGTGAACGGCTTAACTAAATAGTCAGAGCTTCCGTACTGTGATGATAATATCATCGAATCCACAGAATCATCTCCTGTGACCATCAAAAAAGGAATTTCAAAGTATCTTTTAGACTTTCTAATGGCTTTTAATAATGAGATTCCCTCTCCATCTGGAAGATTCCAATCTGAAATGATGAAATCAACTTTTTCATATTTTAAAAACTTTTTGGCTTCATCAAGATTTTGAGCCTTGTGAATTTTTCCTTTGAAACCAATGATCTCTAGAAATCCCTCAATAAGTTCTAGAATTCCCCCCTCATCCTCAATAACGAGAAAGTTTTGAAGAGAGCTCACGATAGTTCCTTCGAGGTTAATTCTCTCTATACTAAATACAATTGTTTCATCAGACATTTTTACTCCAAGTATCTCTTAGTTCTACTGTCCGATTAAATACGGGCACATTTAGCTTTGAGTACTTGGTATCAACGGTAAAATAACCCATTCTCTCGAATTGGAACTGCTCACCAGGGTTGGCCTGAGACAAATAAGGCTCCACCTTAGCCCTTATAATTTGCAATGATTCTGGATTTATTTCATTTAAAAAATTATCTACACTCGCTGGGTTTGGATGTTTAAAAAGTCTATCGTAGAGTCTAACTTCTACATCCACGGCTTCTTTCGCGTTCACCCAATGAATAATTCCTTTTACCTTTTTCTCAAGATCAGCTGGTTGCTTTCCACCAAATGAATCCTCATAATACCGACATTTAAGCTCCACCACTTTGCCAGAGTCATCTTTAACGAATTCATCACAGGTAATGACATAACCATAACGAAGCCTGACAGAACGACCTGGACCCAAACGAAACCATTTTTTAGGACTTGGAGGATCTTCCATAAAATCACTTGCATCAATATAGAGCTCTCTTCCAAAAGTAATTTGACGGCTCCCAAAACTCTCGTCTTGAGGATGAAAAGGAGCCTCTATAATATGATCATCTTTTTCCCAATTAGTGATCGTTACTTTAATTGGGTCCAGTACACCTAGGCACCTTTTGGTGGTTCGATTCAGTTCATCTCTTACATTTGCTTCAAGGATTGAGAGTTCAATAGTCGTATTCTCTTTTCCAACTCCAATTTGCTCCATGAAGTTTCTGATCGCTGCTGCGGGATAACCTCTCCTGCGCATACCTGAGATGGTGGCCATTCGTGGATCATCCCAACCGTCCACATGCTTCTCTTCAACAAGTTGAATAAATTTTCTTTTACTCATGACTGTGTAATCTAAATTAAGTCTCGCGAATTCATATTGATGAGGGCGACTAGGTGCTGAAACATTTTCAATGAACCAGTCATAGAGTCTTCTATTATCTTGAAATTCTAATGAACATAACGAATGAGTAATCCCTTCAATCGCGTCACTTAAACCATGTGTGAAATCATAGAGAGGATAGATACACCACTCTTTTCCTGTGCGATGGTGTTCCACATGTCTGATTCGATATAATAATGGATCCCGCATACACATGAAATTTGAAGCCATATCAATTTTAGCTCGAAGAACTTTTTCTCCATCGCCATACTTTCCATCTTTCATTTCTTGAAAAAGTTTCAGGTTCTCTTCAACTGAGCGATCTCTAAAGGGTGAATTTTCGCCTGGCTTCTCGAAGCTTCCTCTTTTTTGAGCTATCGTTTCTCCATCTTCATCATCAACGTAGGCTAGACCTTTCTTGATGAGTTCAACCGCAAAAGCGAACAGTTTATCAAAATAATCAGAGGCAAAGAATAGATTCTCTTTCCAGTCAGCTCCAAGCCATTTGATATCTTGCTTGATAGCTTCAACATATTCAGTTTCTTCTTTTTCTGGATTTGTATCATCGAATCTTAAATGAAATCTAGACTTTGGAGCATTATTCCAAGCGAGACCATGACTTAAACAAATCGCCTTAGCATGACCAATATGCAAATAACCATTTGGCTCAGGTGGAAACCTTGTCACAATCCAACCATCATGTTTTCCTGCTTCAAGATCCTGAGCGACAATATTCTCTATAAAGTTTCGATGTTCTTTTTTTGTCGTAGGTATTCTTTCCATTTATAGACTCGCCATTCTTTTCTTTAATACTTCAACGGGAGTAAGAGCTATCAGTGGTTTCAAGTCTGGCCCATGATTTTGGCCTGTAAGCACTCCTCTAAATCCCATAAAAAGTGGTTTTCCCTTTATTTTAAGTTCTTTTTTGCAGTAATCCATCCATTCTCCCAAAATCTCTTCAGAAAGATACTCGGAAGATACTTCTGCTAACTCCTGAGTTACATAATCTTTTATTTGAGGAGTGCTCTCCCATGAAAAGATCTCTTTTAAAGTATCATCCATAATCAACTCAGTAGAAGTTAACTGGGCCACATATTCATTAAGCTCAGGAAAAAGCTGAATTTTTTCTTGATACAAATTCAAAAACTTTTGCTGCCATTCTTTAGATTGCTGATGGTAAAATGAGTCTTTGGCAATATAAGCACCCGCTCGATCAAACAGAGATTGCTCATCCATCATTTTAATATGCTGGGAATTTATGTATTTGAGTTTATCTATATCATAAATAGCATGAGCTTTAGAAAAACGTTTTAAATCAAAAACCTCTGCCATTTCATTGATAGTGAAAACATCTCTTTCCTCTGGGTGTGACCAACCAAGAAGGCAAAGATAATTTGCGAGTGCTTCAGGTAAATAACCTTCTTCTCGATATTGCTTAACACTAGTAGCACCATGACGCTTTGAAAGTTTTTGTCGATCTTTGCCAATAAGAAGTGAGACGTGAGCAAATTCTGGCATAGAAAAACCAAAAGCTTGATAAAGAAGGACTTGTCTCAAGGTATTATTCACATGATCTTCACCGCGAATCACATGAGTGATTTTATGTTGATGATCATCTATGACATTGCAAAAATTATAAGTCCCAACACCGTTTGTTCGCATAATGACGAAATCTCCGACCATCCCCTCAGGAAATTTTACATCTCCCCTGACATGGTCAGTAAAACTCACATCACCAGGAGGAACTTTAAATCTAATCGGTGCAACTTCTCCCGCTGCGATTTTTGACTTGGCTTCTTCCCAATGGGATTCTTCTCGCCATTTACCAGTGTAAGGAGGTGTACCTTCTTCTTTATTTTTTCGGGCCATCTCAGCCAGTTCTTCATCAGAACAAAAATCATAAAAGGCTTTTCCCTCATCTAATAATTGCTGGGCAAATTTTTGATAAATTTCGACTCGCTCGAATTGGTGATAAGGACCATATTCACCTCCAACACCTGGTCCTTCGTCATGGGCCAGTCCAAGCCACTTCATATCATCAATCTGTGACTCTTCGAATTCTTTGGTGGATCTTTCTCTGTCAGTATCTTCGATCCTCAGGATATATCTTCCTTGGGTCGCCTTAGCAAAAACGTAATTATATAAAGCTGTCCTCGCACCACCAATATGGAGGTTTCCCGTAGGACTGGGGGCGAATCTTACACGTGTGGTCATAATATCTCCTGGTCAATAGATGTTATATCCAAAAAAAAAGGGCCCGTCACCAGGCCCTTTTTAAAACTCTTCTATTCTTTTTCTTCTTATTGCTATGTATTAGGCTTCAGGAGCATCAAAACAAGATTCAATCTTAGTCCCAATCGATCCCTCCGCTTCACCTGTAGAGATGGCAATTTCTTTAATAATGAGATCTTTACATTGATCCATCATTTTTCGTTCGCCGAAAGAAAGTTTTTTCATATTCTTTAATAAGAAAAGCGATCTCAAAACATCAGCAATCTCAACTAAAGAGCCGGTTTTAACCTTGGCCAGATAATCGCGATGCCTTCTGTTCCAAGTAGAATTATCTACTTTCACATCGTGAGTATTTAACAGTTCAAATACTTCATTTATTTCTTGATCAGTAACTAACTCTCTAATTCCATCTTTCTTGTCTGATGGAACCATTATGGTCATTCCATTAGAGATGATTTTGATAATGTAGAAAGCCTTCTTTTCGCCACCCAAATCTTTTTCTTCCAAGTTCAAAACTTGTCCTACTCCGTGGCCTGGGCAAACAACATAGGTTCCAATTTCATACATACTTTTTTCCTTAGACTTATACTAAAGTTACTATATTTATAACGCAGCGTAACAAGACTCTCAATTTGATTGTAAAGATTACAAGGCAAAAGGAAATTGTTTGATCAATAAATTCAACATGTTAAGGGAATCATTCATCATGTTGACTAAAGAATGAGAAATATAAAATTTAAATGCCACCCTTTCAGGTGGCATTAATTTAAATATTTTATATTTATATAGAAGAATTAGAATCTATCGATGAGATCAGATTTTTCGAAAAAATAAGCTAATTCTCTTTCTGCAGACTGAGCTGAATCAGAACCATGAACCGCATTTTCCCCGATAGATTTAGCGTAGAGCTTTCTGATTGTCCCATCAGCAGCCTCCGCTGGGTTTGTCGCGCCCATAATCTCTCTATTTCTTGCGACAGCATTTTCGCCTTCAAGACACATAAGCATGACTGGTCCAGAAGTCATAAAATCAACAAGCTCACCAAAAAATGGTCTCTCTTTATGTTCAATATAGAACCCTTCTGCTTTTTCTTTACTTAGATGAACAAATCTTGCTGCTGCAATTCTTAGTCCTTCTTTTTCGAACATTCCAATGATGTTTCCGATATTATTGTCTGCAGTTGCGTTTGGTTTAATAATTGAAAATGTTTTTTCAATGGCCATTTTTATCTCCTTAAGAAATTAGTTTAAATCTTTTTAACCTAGTACTTCAGCTACTTTCGCTCCAAGCTCCGCTGGAGATCTTGCGATAGTAATTCCGCACTCTTCTAAAACTTTGTATTTTGCCTCTGCCGTATCATCTCCACCTGAAATAATAGCACCTGCATGCCCCATTCTCTTTCCTTTGGGCGCTGAGGCTCCAGCGATAAAGCTTACTACCGGCTTAGTCATATTTTCTTTGATCCAACGAGCAGCATCTGTTTCAGCGTTCCCACCAATCTCCCCGATCATAATAACGGCTTCAGTATCTGGATCTTTTTCAAAAAGCTCGAGGCAATCAATAAAGTTTGTTCCGTTTACCGGATCTCCACCAATACCAACACATGTTGATTGACCGATCTCTCTTTGAGTTAACTGATAAACAGCCTCATATGTAAGAGTTCCTGATCTAGAAATAACTCCAACTTTACCTGGCATATGAATATGACCTGGCATAATCCCGATCTTTGCTTCACCAGGAGTAATGATACCAGGACAGTTAGGGCCGATTAATCTTGAGTCAGAACCTTTGATCGCAGCCTTAACTTTTACCATATCATTAATAGGAATACCTTCCGTAATACAAATAATAAGGGGGACCTTTGCATCAATGCATTCAAGAATTGAATCTGCTGCAAACGGAGGTGGAACAAAAATCATCGCAACATTTGCTTCCGTTTTTTCCACACATTCACCAATCGTATTAAAAACGGGAATGCCTTCGTGATTAATTCCACCTTTACCAGGTGTCACACCACCAACAACATTAGTACCATAATCACGACATTGAAGAGTATGAAAAGTTCCTTGTTTACCAGTCACACCGACTGTCATTAATTTTGTATCTCTACCAACTAAAACAGACATCTTATGCCCCCCCTTTAGCAGCTTCAACGACTTTAGCTGCCGCATCCGCAAGGTCATCCGCTGGTGTAATGGCCAGTCCTGACTCACTTAAAATTTTCTTTCCAATATTTACGTTTGTTCCCTCTAGTCTAACAACGAGTGGTACTTTTAAGGACAACTCTTTTGCTGCCGCCACGACACCTTCGGCAATAATGTCACACTTCATGATCCCACCAAAGATATTAACTAGAATTGCAGTTACGTTTGAATCTTCCAAAATGATTTCAAAAGCTTTTTGAACCGTTTCTTTTGTCGCTCCTCCCCCGACATCTAGGAAGTTAGCTGGATTTCCACCATGAAGCTTTATGATATCCAAAGTCCCCATTGCAAGACCTGCACCATTAACAAGACATCCAATATTTCCATCAAGGGAAATATAAGAAAGACCATATTTACCAGCTTCTAGCTCTTGCGCACTTTCTTCAGACTCGTCTCTTAGCTCTTCGATATCTTTATTTCTGTAAAGAGCATTATCATCGAAATTCATCTTTGCATCTAAAGCGATTACATCTCCACCTTTCGTTGTAACGAGAGGATTGATTTCAACGATAGAGCAATCTTTTTTGATATATAAGTCGTAAAGGCCTTGAAAGAACTTAGAAGCTTTCTTAAGAGTGTCTCCCTTAAGTCCAATTCCATATCCAAGCTTTCTTGCTGCAAAACCTGAGAACCCAACAGCGGGGTCGATAGAAACTTTTATAATTTTTTCAGGAGTCTTTGCTGCAACTTCTTCGATATCAACTCCACCTTCGCTTGAGGCCATCATGGTAATCTTAGAAGAGTCTCTGTCTAAAACAATACCAACATAGTACTCATGATCAATATCACAGCCAGCTTCAACTAAAATCGTATTAACAGTTTTACCTTCAGGTCCTGTTTGATGAGTGACCAAATTCATCCCCATCATATCATCGGCATGCTTCTTCACTTCGTCTAAAGACTTAGCGATTCTAACTCCACCACCTTTTCCTCTTCCTCCGGCGTGAATTTGTGCTTTAACAACCCAAATACTTCCACCAATTTTTTTTGCTACTTCAAGGGCTTCATCTCCACTTTTAGCAGTACCACTTTCTAGCACGCTTATGTCCGCTTGCCGCATAAGCTCTTTCGCTTGATACTCATGAATGTTCATTAGAACTCCTTATTAATGCTTCATAGGCCAATTCAAGAATCTTCATCATTATAGTGGTTTTTTACTCCTTATCAACTAATTGCTTGATTTAAAAAAGCTGTATACAATGCGAGGAATCAACGAGGAGGCTCCGTGACAAAACTTCATCTTCTACATCCTGCAACATTCGCTCTAGACGGTGGTGCGATGTTTGGAATTATCCCGAAACCATTATGGGAGAAAAAAATCAAACCGGATGAATTAAATCGGATTCCTATGGCATTAAGAGTCATGCTGGTTCAAACAAAAAATAAAAATATTCTTATTGATACTGGTATCGGACATTACCACGGAGAAAAATTTGAAAATCAGTTTAATATTGAAACTAAGCATCAAGGTTTAATTGGCTCACTTAAGAATGTCGGACTTGATCCAAAGGATATTACAGATATTATTCTCACGCATCTTCACTTCGACCATGTTGGAGGATTAACGGAGAGAAAGGGAGAAAGCTTATTTCCCGACGCTACACTTCACTTGCACCAAAAACATTATGAATATGGACTCAATCCAACCCTGAGAGACAGTGGCTCCTTTCAAAGTGATTATTTCAAACCTCTTATTGAAAAAGCTAAAGAACAGAACCTAGTTCACTTTTTAATCGAAGATAGCGGAGTCATTTTAGAAGACGAGGGAACTCAAATTGAATATAGAATTAGTTTTGGACACACTCCCTATATGGTACACCCCATTGTGGCTGGTCATATTTATATGGCAGACCTCGTTCCTATGAGCCATCACGTGCATGTTCCGTGGGTGATGGGGTATGATATTGAACCGGGTGTCACCACAGTCTTCAAAGAGAAGTTTTACGAAATGATCACAGAGAGAAAACTAAAAATGGTTTTTGAACATGACCTAGATACTTGGGGCGGAACGCTTAAAATTGATGATAAAGGCAGATACGTTTTAGATGAGGCTGGTGTTGCTCAGAGAGAGCCTAGCCAACAACTGATTTAAATTATTGTTCAGTACGACTTTTTAAAAGTGCCAATTTTCTTTCGCATTCTGCAATAATTAAATTAAAGGGAATTAAAGCCTCACGAGAGAACTTATCCCATTGTTCCTGCTGCTTTTCGGATGGGTTTGTCGCTTCAACTTCGTCCAAAAGTGAAACGGATTCAGCGCCAATTTTTTTAGAAAGATTTGAAAGCTCATTATAACTTGCCATGACCTCGATCCGCTCATCAAACTCTTTATCAACGAGCCGCTCGTAGCTACTTTCATTGTCTCTTACAAATGAAGTAAAAAAGACCCCATAGCGGTTTGCATAATCATCTTTAAAACTTTTGATCGCCTCCTGATAGTTTTTACTCGGAGTTTGCAATACTTTAACAAAGCCTGCCCTAATTTGCTCCGTTATACTTCTTACCGTCCGATACTTCTCAGCAATTTCTAGCCAAAACTCTGATGAATTCATCTTTCTTTTTGAAGCAAATCGTTCTAGTTGTTGATTAAAATCTTCTCTATTCATACTTGTAATTAGAAACTCATTGATAAATCGAAATTGTCTATCAGGGTTAAAGTTTATTCCGGCAAGCAAAGGAATTTTTAAGTCATCCACTGTGTAGATTTCAACATCATAGAATCCATCAATAAATTTTGTCCCCTGAACAAATTGAAAATCAGAAAAAATAACTAAGCGCTCTTTCAAATATCCCTTCGCTTTAACTTCTACATCTCTGCCTAGGACTCTCCCCTTTTTACTTTTTAAATTTACGAAAACCTCACCTTCCAGAGGACTGTTGGTAGACGCCCATAGAGTTCTCTTATCTGAAGCAAGTGCAAAAGCAAAGTCCAGTTTTTTTGGATCAGTAGAAGCTACTGAAGAGAGACGTTCATAATCTCCAAGAGTCATAATTTTTGGGCGTTCGAAAATTTCGCCCCTTTTAAAAAAATAGAAATAACCCGTAAATATTAATATCCCAACGATTAATGCTATAGCCAGGTTTCTAGCGATCCTTAGTAGGCGTTTCTCGTTTTGATCAATTTCAAATTCTTCTGCACCGAAATCCAAACTAATAGACGATTCTACTTCTTCGTTCGATACACTTGAAGTTTCTTCGAAGGGAACTTCAGTCATGTGAGTTGGTTTTATCTCTCCTGCATGGGGAGGTTCATCCGTTTTTTTTGAATTCATGACTGGGAGAGGAGGGAGCGGAGGAGGGCCCTCATCGAGGTCCTCATCTTCGTCTACGTCACCAGTTGGAATAAGTTTTTCACTTAAAGAACGAAATGAATTTGACGGGTCATCCTCTAAAAAAACTTCTGCAAAGGTTTTAGCGTCCGCCCATCCATCTTTCCACACTTGATCATCTTCAGAGCATTGGCCATCAGCAAATAATTCTCGTATGGTCTCTTCATCAAAAGGACCCAAATGTTCATTTTCTTTTATTAAAAACCAATCCATAGCATTATACTAAGTATCTTATAGATTAAAGGTTCTCACAATGAAAAATCGCCATTTAGAGTCACTATCACCGAAATTTAAGTTAAAACCAACACCAGAATCAGCTCTCATTTTTTGTTCTAGTAGCGATATTGGAGTCAGAAAAAATCTTGGACGAAATGGAGCTCGTTTCGGACCTCAATGTATTCTAAATAACCTGAAAAAGATGCAAGACCACCTTGCTATAAATGAAATAGCCGTTATTGAAGTTTCTGATCAGTCAGAAGAGTTAATTAATTTTGAAAAAGCGCAAGAAAAAGAATCTGAGACAATCAAATCATGTTTAGCTCAAACATTAGTTCGAAAATCGATCCATTTAGGAGGTGGCCACGATCATGTCTATCCCTTGTTGCGTGCACTAGAATATTCTAAAAAACAAATCATTATTTTGAATTTCGATGCCCACTGTGACACTCGTGTCGATAAAATTCACCATTCAGGAACTCCGTTTCGAGATTTTGATATGCTTAAGCCGACTCAAACATCGCTTATACAAATTGGTGTTCATCACTACGCCAACTCCACGAGTACTTTAGGTAATCTAACAAATATCCAACAATCACTTATCTACAAAAAAGATCTTGTGGACTCAGAGCTTTTCCATCAAGTAATAACTAACTTAGAAAAAATAGAGATTTCAAAAGATGCAATTTTCATTTTAAGCCTAGATGCTGATGGTTTATCCGCAGAAGAAATGGAGGCTGTTAGCGCGCCAAATCATAATGGATTTGGACAAAACTTAGTGCGAAAAGTTATTTCATATTTGCAGCAAAACCACCCAGACCATCAACAGATTTTTGGAATTTATGAATACAATCCCATCATGGACAACCTTTCGCAGAAGGGCTCTAGAATCATTGCTGGTTTAATTTATGATTTTTTTCAAGAAAGCTAAAAGTTCATGAGAGCTAAAAATAAAAAAGCCTACCAGGAACTGATAGGCTTTTTTGAGAGACATAAGGAGAAGTTATAAAAAAATCCTTTTTCTATAACCCCAACACACACACCAATATATATAGCAAAGCATGTGCCAACTTTTAAAAAGCCTGTTTCGCTTCAATCGCCAAATGGAGCACTTTTAATTTTTTGGGAGTTGGAATTTTGACGGTTACATGTCAAAGAGTGCAGCGCATTCTTCAGTTTAAGAAATTATTTTAATCTATCGAAAAGACTTCAAAATCTGAAAGTTTCTGTCATAATAAAATGAGATTTCAATATCTTATTGTAAAACGTTTATAAAAAGGAAAGATCTAATGAAGGATTTAATCAAACTAAGTTTAACCTCTCTTTTAATGGCTGCTGTATTTGTTGGATGTTCAAGTGCTCCTAAAAAAGAGGCTGGAAGTGATAGCACAGGCGAAACAATGATCGACGATGCTGCTACTAATGGAGAATTCGAGCTTCAAGGTACATCTGACGATGGAACTGCTGGACCACTTAAAACAATCTATTTTGAATTTGACTCATCTGCCCTATCTGGTGTTGCAAGAGAGAATTTAGAAGCTAACGCTGAAGCACTTAAAATGGCTGAAATGGTTCAGATTCAAGTTGAAGGTCACGCTGATGAAAGAGGTGGAATACAGTATAACGCCGCTCTAGGTGAAAGAAGAGCAAGAGCTGTTAAAGAGTACTTAGAGGCCCTAGGAGTAAGTGCAGCTAGAATTGATACTGTAACTTACGGTAAAGAAAAGCCAGTTGCTTATGGACATGACGAAGAGTCATGGGCAAAAAATAGAAGAGCCAATTTCGTTATTACTGCTAAGTAATAATGTCTATAACCAAATTAATTGTTCTTTCGATATTCTTGACGGCGTGTGGTTTGACTACCACGCGCCCTAAAGAAGAAATGAATATGGCTCAAGCAGCCTTTCTTGCTGCTAAATCCTCAAAAGCCGAAGTCCATGCACCTGGCTTATTTAGAAAAGCAGAAGTCTATTACCTGAAAGCTAAGTCTGCTTACCGTAGAAAATATTTTAATAAAGCCAAGCAATACGCTACCCTCTCTCAAAAGTTTGCAGAACAAGCAGAATTCGCAGCGATAAAAAAAGCGACTCAAGAAAATTAACAAGGCCCTTTGATAATGCTAAGATTTTCTCATAGGAGATTTCTATGAACAAATGCTTATGGTTTGCTATCCCACTCATTTTTACTTCGTGTTTTAAAACAGCTGAAGAGATAAAACGGGAGCAAGATGTCGATCGACAACTTAGCCAGTCTTCTAAAATAATCGCCGACCTTAGGATTGAAGTTCAAGAACTTAAAGGGAGTCTTACCAGAGCGACAGGACAAATTGAAGAAATTGATTACAAAACACAAACAGAAGGCGCGCAATCCTATCAAAGCATCAACGAGAGAATTGCCCAGCTTCAAGAACAAGTCAAGGCCCTATCTGAAGACAATCAAATGATGCAAGTTCAATTAAAAACAATGCAGGGGACTCTAAAAACTCAAAAAGGGTTCATCAAAAAAGTCACAGGAACGCTATCAGAGATGTCAGGCAAATCATCAGATAGTCTTTATGCAGAGGCCAATAAAGCTTTCACAGCAAATAAACAGAAAAAGGCAAAAGATCTCTATCTAGAGGTTCTTGCCCAAGGAAAAATCAGCAATGCGACTAAAAATAAAGTTTATTATAATCTAGGACTACTTGAACATTGGGCCAAAGACTACGATCAATCTCTCGTCTACTTCTCAAAAATTTATACAAAGTATCCAAGAAGCTCAAAAGCTCCTGGATCATTGTATTATATTGGTATGAACTTTAAGCAGAAAAACGAAACTGACAAGGCAAAGGCTACTTTTGAAGAGCTTATCAAAAGCTATCCAAAATCCGTCTTCGTCAGTAAAGCTAAAAAAGAACTTTAAATGAAACAAATGATGAAAATTTTTGGTCTTGTCCTTCTCACGTTTACCTTAAGCACTTGCAGTGATTTTATAAAATTAACTGATTCAGGCTATAGCAATCAGATTGCTCTTAAAAAAGACCAGACTTTTTCCATTCTTTTTTCTCATAATATAAACGGTGAAACTCATCCTTGTGGATGTCGTAAATTTCCCTTAGGAGGATTACCTCAAATCTATGGGCAGATGACCGAGATCAGATCTCAGCATCCGGTAATCTATGTCGATACTGGTGATACTTTTTTCGAAACTCCCATTATCCCTGATTATAACTTGAAGTCTGCTCGGTATAAGGCTGAAAAATTAGCCGAAGCCATGGATGAACTCGGTCTGAGAATTTTTGTACCAGGAGATCAAGATTTTGCCCTAGGAGTTGAGTTTCTTTCTGCCCTTTCTCAAAAACACAAATTTGAATTTTTAATGTCTAATGCTACTAACAACTTAAAGATTAAACATCAAAAGAAAATCGAAATTGAGGTAGGTAAAGACAAGTATGTTTTTGTCTCGCTGGTTGATCCAAGTTTACTTCAACCTCAATACAAAAATTTTTTCAAACCTATAAATGAAGAAATAGAAAATATAGTCAAAACGCTAAACCCTAAGAACAAGAATATTCTTCTTTCACATGCAGGTTTTGAAGCCGACGAAAAACTGGCCCAGAAGTTTGAAATTTTCGACTGGATTATTGGGGCACATACCCAAACGTTTCTTACTGAAGCAAGAACAGTTAATAAAACTCAAATCGCTCAGGTTCTTTCCAGGAATCACTATTTAGGTGAATTAAAGTTCTACACAGAAGATAAGTATGAGCTCTTGGAGATTCGCGATGAGAAAAAAGATCTAGCAAAGCCTAACCCTATGGTTGGATGGCTAGATAAATTTAAAACAGAATACGATGAAATATTAGCTGTGGAGCAAGCTTTACTTGGAGACCAGATAATCACCGACAATAGAATACCAACTTATATCAGCTGTTCTCAATGCCACACCAAGCAAGTTGAATTCTGGCAAGAAACAGCACACTCTGTTTCTTTTTCTACTTTGATTCATGCAAAAGCCAGCAATAATCCCAGTTGTGTAAAATGTCACTCCGTAGGTTTAAATAGTCCCAATGGTTTCAGCGCAAAGAGTAATATGGTCGTTAGTGAGGTTGAAGGATTTGATTCCGACAAATACTGGGAAGAACTGGGAGAAAAAGTTAAGTTTGAACATCCCGTAAGAGAGCTTGCCGGTCAAAAAAGAAAAGAAATCATTAAATCTTGGATAAAATACGATCAAGAGAAAAAAATCACTCATAATTATGGAAATGTTCAATGTCTGAATTGCCACAACCAAGATGCTGAGCACCCCTTTTCTGAGAATACTCCGGTAGCAGCTGATCAGATGCAATCGAAATGTTTAAATTGTCATAGTCGTGATCAGTCTCCGGAGTGGTATATTAAAAACGAGAAGGGACTTGCCACGAGCCTAGATGAGAAGTATTTTGCTGAGCAACTTAAAAAAGTAGCTTGTCCGCTAGACAAAAAAGAATAATGACTCAAATAATTCTCGGCATTGAAACATCTTGTGACGACACCTCGGTTGCACTCCTAAAAAAAACCTCAGCAAAGTTGGATGTGCTTTCCCATTTAAAATTTGGCCAGGAGGAAAGCTTAGCTAAGTGGGGTGGAGTCGTGCCAGAGATTGCAGCAAGAAATCATCTCGAAAAAATGACTCCCCTTCTTGAAGCTTGTTTTGAGCAAAGTAACATCAAGCCAAATGATTTGGATGCCATTGCAGTTACGACTGTGCCAGGGTTACTAGGGCCACTTTTAACTGGTGTCAATGCCGCTAAATCCTTAGCGCTCCTAATTAAAAAACCCATAATTCCAGTGAATCACCTTTATGCTCATTTAGAAGCTATTCATATGAGTGAAGAAGTATCCTACCCCTATCTTGGTCTCCTTATCAGCGGAGGTCATAGTGTATTTTTTTGGGTGGAATCTTCCAGAGAGTTTAAGGTTTTAGGATCTACTATTGATGATGCTGCAGGTGAAGCTTTTGATAAAGGCGGAAAACTTCTGGGTCTTGGTTATCCAGCAGGCCATCTTGTAGATGCAAAAGCAAAAAGAGGAGATCGCAACAAATTCGACTTTCCTATAGGCCTTAAGGCCAGTGCCGACAGTCGACTCAGTTATTCAGGCCTTAAAACTTCGCTGAGAGTTTTTTTAGAAAAAAATCCTTCCTTTCTGCAAGATCAAAACTCCCAAGAGTTCTTTGATCTCTGCGCCTCCTATCAAAGTGCTATTTCAAAAGCACTTTTATTAAAAACCAAATACGCTTTTAAACAGGTTGAAAATCTAGGCTTTAATTCCAAGACAACTGATCTGGTCATTGGAGGAGGAGTGGCCTGTAATTCAATGATTAGAGAGGATTTTAAAAATAAATATCCGCAAACTAAAATTGTGAAACCAGAGTTTTGTACCGATAATGGTGCCATGATTGCTCATCTCGGATTATTAAATATTGATCATGCTCATCAATATCCAGAATGCTTAGCAATTGATGCGAGAGGAAGATTTATTCAGAAGGTTCAAAATGGGTAATCTTCCAAGTGCAAACAAGGCTCTAGGTCAGCATTTTCTAACGGATAAAAAGACGATTGAGATGATAACAACGGACTTTGCAAAAGATGCAGAGGTCATCATTGAAGTAGGTCCAGGTCCAGGAATACTAACCAAAGCTTTATCTCAATTAAATCTTCCCCTTTATTTGATTGAAAAAGATGATCGCTTTATTGATGATCTCAAGAATCTTACCCCCCATGTTTACAATCAGGATGCGCTAGAGTTCGACTGGCAAAAATTATTAAAAAACTTTGAGAATAAGAATGTTTGGCTTGTCTCCAATCTTCCCTACAATGTTGGAACCCCCTTGTTTTTAAAATTTCTTAAGCTCTCTCAAATCACATATATGACGTTGATGTTCCAAAAAGAAGTGGGAGAAAAAACATATTTTCGGGATCAAAAAAATACCACGAATGGACTTTTAACCCTTAGTTCAATTTATTTTGACTCTAAACTATTAAGAAAAGTCGCTCCTGGCTGCTTTTCTCCTCCCCCAAAAGTTCATTCAGTAGTAGTGAGTTATATCAGAAAGTCCCAACCTCTATTTGCCATCAAGGATTTTTCGAAAATCGACCGATTTACCAGACTCATTTTTTCCCAAAGAAGAAAGCAGCTTGGTTCTGTTCTAAAGGGTGGGCTCAGCAATGAACAACTTGTTGAACTGAAGACCGAGATGCCAGATATCATGACTGCTAGGGCGGAATCATTGGAATTAAAACAAGTTTATGACCTTTTGAATCATTTAAGCTCACTATAATTTTAAAAACAAATTTGCTATATTGATTTTATGGGCGGAATTAAAATCATTACTTCTAACAAACGCGCGGGATACGACTTTTTTCTAGATGAGAAATTTGAAGCGGGTCTTGTGTTGCAGGGCACCGAGGTCAAGTCCCTCAGGGCCGGTAAATGCACTATGACTGAGTCTTTTTGTGACTTTGATAGAAATAACGAATTATGGGTAAAACAGCTCCATATTCCTCCTTATACCTTTGGGACCTACGATAATCACCAAGAGGATAGAAAACGCAAATTGCTGCTGCACGAAAAAGAGCTGAGCTATATCCAAAAATCACTTGCCACTAAGGGTCAAACACTGATACCTACCAAGTTATACTTTAAAGGCGGTCGCGTCAAAATTGAAATCGCCTTAGCTAAAGGTAAGAAGCTCCATGACAAAAGAGAGTCTACCAAGCAAAAAGAAGTAGAAAGAAAATTGAGACAAGGGCAATACGAGTAAATGCAAGTTCATCAGATACATTCGGTTAATACAGAATCTCAATTCACTGAAGATCAGGCCTATGCCCTAGTAGATCTATTATTGATCGTTACTGCCAAATCAAAAAATAAAATTAACTCCTTAAACACCAAAATTGAAGTTTTTGAGAATTATCCTGAAAAAGCGGAAAAAGCTAATACGGAACTTAACTCTGAGATTCAGAAATGGTCTGACAAGGTCAGAAGAATTGGGGGAACCCCTCTCGCTTTATATAAAGTGCGAATCAATAGTTTCGACGGATTTTATACTTGGGAATACCCGTCAGCAAATTTAGAGTTTAACTCGAACCAGTAAACTCTCCATAAAAGTCCACACATTACGATAATCCCAACAAGATCAAGTCCATAATCGATCAAAAATGCCGAAAGCTTTCTTTGAGAAAAAGCGTAGTGTTTTGCACCCATACCCACAAATATAAAAAGCCAAAGACCTATTGCGATGGCAAATAACTCAGAAAGGTCTTTAGGCTGAATATGTTTAAGAACAAGAAAAAGTCCATAACTACACCAAAGAGAGCCTATAAAGGCAATCAGATAGGGTGCAGGGTCTTTTCGATTGATATCTGCTTCATCAAGCTCCCAAGCCTCTAACCAACGTTTTTTAAAAAGGCTATACCAAAACCCTCCTATAAAGAAGTTTACGAGCGCTGCCACAATAACCATTACAGATTGTTCCGTCATAATAACCTACCTTTTAAAAAATTTTGACCCAATGACCCACCATGAAGGCATAGCCGCCTAAAAAGAAAATCGCACTCGCTCTATAAAAGCTTCGACCTAAAAGAGAAACTAAAACTAAAAATCCCGCTCCTCCAATTAAGGCAACTAGTTCGTAGTGAAACCCACCCTCTAGAGGATATTCATAAATCCCAAGAGACCCTAAAATAAAGGCGCAATTGAAAAGATTCGAACCGACAATATTTCCAAGAATCAACTCTGTATCTTTCTTTTTAAAGCAAGCAATAAGAGACGTTACTAACTCAGGAAAAGAAGTTCCAAATGCAATAAAGATTGCTGAGATAATATAACTATCAATTCCCATCATAAGACCTAAGTCTGTTCCAGATTTCACCAAAAGCTCTCCACCTAAATATAGCATTCCAAAACCTGCCATCATTTTTATGACGAGCTTAGGAATATTTCCAATGTCTTGATTGGCTTCTATAGGTGGCTCATTTCGAAAATCTCGATAAAGCATAAAAAGATAAACGAAACAAATTCCAATAAGAGGTGAAGCAGATAGGATATCAAGCTTTGATTGGCTAAGCACAAACCATAAAGTAAATCCAAGTGCAAAATGAACGATAAATTGATTTCTCATGGGTTTGCCACCGCTTGGAATTTTAGTAAAAAGCCCACAAATTCCCAAGATCAGTAACATATTGGCAATATTCGAACCGATTAGGCTTCCTAGAGCAATCCCAATCTCCCCTCTAGCTGCTGCGATATGTCCCACGAAAAACTCAGGAAGAGATGTGCCAAATCCTACCAAAAGCATACCTATTGCTAAAGGAGACATACCCAGTTTAAGACCAACCTTTTCCGAGCCTTCTAAGGAAAACTCAGCACCAAAATATAGAATGACAATAGATAAAATAAGTATGAGGACTGGTATCAAAACAGTATTCCTTTGACGATAACTGGCAGTAACTAGATAATAAAACTTATGAAGGCTTTTCTCAATCAGATTTTTCAAAATGTAAATCCGAAGATTTTTGCAAAATACTCTCCCTTTATAAGTCTTTTTGCTGATTGTATTTTGCTTTATTACATTAAGACCAAAATGCTACCTAGATTGTTTCAGCGAGAGCAAATATATGCTTTATTGGAACGTACGAATCCTGAAGTTAGATATCTTTCCATGCAAGAATTCGAAAGCTTAGTTGAAATTTTACAATCAAGTTTTATTTTATCATTTACAGTAATCATTGCCTTTAACGCAATCATGTACGCATTAGCTGGAAGAGGAAAACCTTTTGCGGTTAAGTTTCTTTATGGTTATACCTTCTCAACTTGTTTATTGTCGGCTTTAGAACTTATTGGAAGTGTCTTCAGTCAGAGAATTCCGTTCAGCTGGGCGACCCTTATAACGATGTTTTTATACCTCTACGTCTATCTTGGAATGAGGTACTTTAAGATCTTACCAAAGACTAAGAAAAATCGGGCACGATAAAGCTTTCACGCTTCTCATCAATATCAATTTCTCGAAGCTGTCCTAAAATATAGCAACGCCCTATTATTGCCAGTATGAAAGAGTCAAATGCTTTTGGATTTTTTGAAATTAACTCTAAATCTTTCTCATAAATAAAAACATTTAATTTAGCTTCAATTTGTTTGGCAATCTGCACTCGAGCCAAGGCGGAAAGACTAATATCCTTCAAATCCAATAGATGCCTCTTATTCACAATCCCTGCTCGGTATAACTCAATCAAACATAAATAAGTATCACTTTCCATAATCTTTAAATCTCTGGGAAGATGACGAAGAAGATAATTAAATTTATGCATCAGCATAACAGAGACATTCCCGAAGGAATCAAAACTAATATTAAAAAGAGAGAGCAACTGATCGTAATAATGCTTCCAAACCCAAAAGTCGATCGGTCTATTCCAATACGGTATAAACCCTTTTTTAAGTTTCCTTTTGAAAGATTTAGATAAAATATGCTCTTTAGTCTCCTTACTTAAGACACTTTTAGAATACTGGACCTTGTCGTCCTCCAATCTTTCTTGCTCATATTTTTTAGGGTTTTCGCGAACAAGTTTCCCATCCTCTCCCAGTAAAGCCCTCATCTGAGATCGAACGCTAGTGACCTCTTCATTGTGGCAAAGCTCAGTTCCAGGACAGACCAAATGGCAAGTTTCACAAGGAGGTCTGGTCAAGGGAAAATCGACAACCATTTTTTTTACATCAGAGCCTTCCACCCATGTCGTGATAACTTCATCATGGGTTAAATTACTCTCCTCTTTGACCTGGTATAACGATTTTAAAAACCATCGGTTTTCAGTTTCATAAAACTCAATAAGGCAGAAGAAAAAATTCTCTTTTTTCCCTCCTCCTAAGCTCATGCCAGCGATCGTGCTATTTCCACTCCCTACATGACTCACGCGTGATCCTCAAGTGGGGATTGGATCTTAAATTCTAAAGGCCTAAAGTCAAACTCTACAGCGAATTCTTTGACCTCATTTGCTTTCTCCTTGGCGTGAGAGATGATAAAACACCCACCTCCACCTGCTCCACACATTTTAATTCCATAGCAGTTGCCCTGCTCACTTAGTTGACTTTGAAATTCTTGCACTTTCTGAGGAACAATCCCAGGTGCTAATTGTTTTCTTGCTTCACCTTCTTCACCTATCAGTTGCAAAAGCGAAGGGTAATTTTTATTTTTTAAGTTTTGATAAAATTGCTGACTGATTTCAGAGATTCTTTGAAGACCGGATCTTACATGAAACACATTATCAAAAAAACCTTTGTAGACTTCCCAATTATTGATTCCAGAGTTGCGTGAAAGACCAGAATACACCAGCGTTAAATGCGATTCTAAAAACTCAGTCAAGTCATTCGAATAAAGCTGCTCACATTGGATTTCTCCAGGTGAACCTTTCAAAGCTAAAACTCCTCCCGTCAATGCAGGATAATAATCTTGGTAACCGGCTACACCCTGATTTAATATTCGAGCTTCAACGCCTTTTACCTTTTGTACAATTTCATGTTTATCTAGCTGGGAACCTTGTAACTCACAAAGAGCACTAAAGAGTGTCACTCCCATAGCAGACGATCCGCCTAGACCTGAACCAGCCGGAGCACCTGAAGAGAGTGTTATTTTAAGTCCACCTTTTATATCAAACAAAAGAAGGATCTGAAGCACAAATGCCATCTCTTCATACTTACTGGAATAGACTACATCACGTTCGTTCAATTGCTCGGGAGTATAGGTATAAGTTTTATTATAATCACTCGAGACAATAATTAATTCAGAGGCATCATGAGTTTCAATGACAACTCTTGCCTTCAGAGAAGTCGCTACATTCAATGTCACAACATGAGGAAGGATCAGGTTTATGGGCTCAAGATCTAGAGTCCCTCCTACAAGGTCAACTCTTACACTCCCCTCTTTAGTTACCCGCATTGACGACACCGACGTAAGGAAGCTCACGGTATCGACCTGCATAATCTAGCCCATAACCAATCACGAACTTATCTTCAATTTCAAAACCCAAATAATCAATTGGTACTTTGTGGATATTCTTTGACGGTTTAAAAAGAAGTGAAGCGATCTTAACAGCCTTAGGGCCTCTCGCTTGAAGAAGTTCGAGCAAAGTTTTCATCGTTAAACCTGAGTCAACAATGTCTTCCACAACAATAACGTTTTTATCTTTGATCGATTCACTAATATCTAAATCAATTTTTACACTTCCCGAACTCTTCATTCCATCCCCGTAAGAAGACAATTGCATAAAGTCGAGCCTCGTTGGGAGGTTGATTTCCTTCATAAGATCAGAGCAAAACATAAAGGCCCCTTTCAGAATACAAATAATAAGAACTTCCTCATTTTCAAAGTCTGAGGTTATAGCGTTACCTAATGCTTTTACGCGTAGGGCTAGCTCTTCTTCTGAAATAAGTACTTCTGGTTGAAATTCCATGCTTCACTCCTTTTAAAGAGTTTAACACGTTGAAATTTAATTGGCGAGATGCTCGATTTCTTCGGCGACAGGAAGTCTCATTTGCTCATCTTCAGGCTCATAGAAATAATGAGCTCTACAGCGGGCATCATAAGAGTCCTTCTCCCCCAAAAGAACCGTATCTGAGCAATCTGAGAGTCTTTGGCTGCGAGTAGCAGGTGCTCCACACACAGTGCAGATCGCCTGGATCTTTTGCACATTGTCAGCTGCTGCTAATAGTTGTGGCATAGGTCCAAAAGGAATCGCGCGATAATCTAGATCTAAACCGGCACAAATAACTCTATAACCACGATTGGCAAGCTTGGTGACAACTTTAATAATTTCCATATCAAAAAATTGTACCTCATCAATTGCCACAATTCGGGTTGTGTCCTTGAGTTTTAGTAGTATATCCGTCGCTTTTTCTACCGGTTCACTATGTATCGCTTGTGAACTATGACTCACAACTTTAGTCTTATCATATCTTACGTCTATAGCAGGCTTGAAGATTTGAACTCTTTGCTTCGCGATTTGTGCCCTTTTTACTCTTCTGATGAGTTCCTCTGTTTTGCCAGAAAACATCGGTCCGCAAATCACTTCGATCGCACCGTGATTGAAACTTTGAGGGCTAATACTCATCTTTATCTCTCTTTGCTAGCTTATAGCGTTTTGTCTTATTGGATATTCATGACTATAGTAATCGGACTTATATCTGACAATTCATTGTAAGGATAAATTGGCCAAAGGTTTCTAAGCTGCCAAAAATGCGAAGCAACAAAATACGATATGTTTAATTATTTTTTTAAAGATCGCAGTGAACAAACAAGTCTTTTTGAGATACTTGGCAGACCAGCGATTGAAGAGCTCGTTGAAAGTTTTTATCGAACCATGGAAACAGATCCAAAGGCTAAGCATTGCTTAAGTCTTCATCAAACAGATGACGGAAAGGTCATTCAAGCTTCCAAGGAGAAGCTTAAATTCTTTCTTATAGGCTGGCTTGGTGGCCCCAATCTCTTTGTTGAGAAATATGGCCCACCTAGAATGCGTGCTCGACACTTACATATAAAAATCGATCAAGCTGCCAAGGAACAGTGGCTTTATTGTATGAACCTGTCCTTGAAAAAAACCAAACTTACAAGAAAAGAGAAAATTAAATTGTTTCGCTCTTTCGAAGCTCTAGCAATGAGAATTCAAAATAACTAAAAGCTTAAAAGAACTAAGAGCATTATAATTGAAAAAACCACCATCATTGATAGGATTGGTGTTAATATCACGCAAACAGATAAAAGCGGCGAGGCATTCAACTGTTTTCTTAAACCTGCATAAAGTAAAACCATTCCTGCCAATGACTTTATTGGACCGCCTAATATAGGCACAATCCTAAAAATATTTGCACTAAGATAGACAGATATAATTCGATCCGCTTTTACTGCAAGGTTTCCGGGAGTTTCAAGTAAATATGCGACTGCCCTAATTATAATGTCCCAAAATTGAATGATAAAAAAGCCAAAGAGAGGAAAAAAAATAACATCCAAAGCAGTGGATAAAATAATCAAATATAAACTCGAAATTTCACCTATATTGATAATGGTATTAAGTTCTGTATCTCGAATCAGACTGACCAACATGACCAGAACAAAATTTAGAATCACAATTCTACCCAGACCATTAATGACAGCAAAGACCCAAGAAATACCTAGACTTTGATAAGAACTATATTCGCTCAGTGGAGTTTCAAATCTATCAGGATGCAGGAATTGTTCATGAGTTTTGAATGGATGAATCAAATAATGAATATAGGTGGTGAAAACTTCAGTAATATGCATCTTTAATATTCTCTTTTAGTTAGTTTCGACTGTAAAGGCGGAACGAAAGAAGCCAGGCTTTATCTGATCACCAACGTCGGGAAAATGATAGAGTAGATTATACTCCGTATCGATGACTTTTATAAAATCCTCCTCCACCCATACTTTCATCACCTTACCCAAAAGCTTTACGCTTAAAACATCGTTTTGTGGAATTTGATTGACTCCAACCTTCTCTACATAAACAGCTTCTTTAAAATCAACCAGATTTAGAAGGAGATTAAACAATACATTAATATGAACTTGAGAAAATGAAACCTTGTTCGAAAGACTCTTAACTTTAAAATTTTCAAGATCAAAAATACTGAAATCTTTCCAATTCTCATCACCAAATGCTAACGAGAATTCCAGTGTAGATAAGTTTGATAAGCTCTGTGAGTAGTGAAAATTTTTAAGCCAAAAATCATTACCACTCAAAAAGAAGATATTTCTAGGCTCCATTTCAACTTCAAAAATATAGTCTAGTCCTTCAATGCGAATGTATTTCCCAAATTTTTCATTTAAACCACTAAAATATCTTAAACTGAAATTCTGATTGCCTTCGATTTTTAAGACGCTTCTTTGATCAGATAAATAATTTTGGCCAGAAGCTATCACTCTAAGAACCTGAATTTTTTGAAAATAATCTAAAACAGTTTTTCTTAAATCACGATACTCAAGCGGAGTTGGAGCCTGAGGTATTGTTTTCCCACTCACTAAGTCAATTTCGAGAACCCTATTTCGAACGGAATCAATATTTAATCTATTCAATTCTGTCATTTTTAGTCCTTCAATAAAATCTGACTCCCAGAATAGATCTACCCCACGCTCCAACAATTGAATAAGTCTAAGGTATTTTTTTAGGCCATAATCTCGAGCCGATGAATAAGGAATCTTATAATGACTGGTGTCTTCACAAATGTAGAGCTCTTTTAGACCTACATGATAAACATAAAACCGCCCCGTGGCTTCGATCGAATCTCCAAACCAAATTTCGTGCTCTGACTTTTGATCCCTCACTTTAAAAATATGTTTTCGCTTTTTAAAGAAATCCTCTAAATTGAACTCCATTAGCTTTTTTTTGATCTGCAAAGAATGGAGAATCTTTATAAATTCATTTACTTTTAATGAATTAAGCGACCATCCTATTTCTGAGTGCCCCCAGGTTCCTTCACGCTTTATTAAACTTCCATTGGAGAATTCGAAATATTTGAAATCGGTCTGGCGAAAAAGTGATTTTTCAACCAACTCAGCTCTAGCTTCTTCCTTTTCATAAACTTCCTGATCTAGATAAACTCCTACCAGCATCATTCCAAGAATAAAAAAAAGAGCTATATTCGTCTTCATCACAATCTCAATTTACGACGATAGACAAAAATTCCCGCGATAAAAAACACGAAAGGAAAGAATAAAACCGAAAAATAAAAAACCAAGGAAGCCTGAATGTCTGATATATAGACTATTTCGCCTGATAATTTTGGGCGATCAAGACTGATTAAAGCTTCATCTTTGACCACCCAATTAAGCGCATTTAGAAAGAGGTTGAAATTTGGGGTCTGACCCTGAAACTGATTAGCAATAAATTGGCTAGAACTAATCCCAATGACACGTGAATCTTCATTCGCACCTGCGACCATTATATTGAGCGGACCTTTATAATCCGTTTGTTCGTTAAAATTAGCCTTCCCCTCTTTGACTTCATCAAAATTGACTTCTCCCCAACTGGCAGGAAAGGGAGTGGACTTAATCAAGATATCCCATGAAAACTTTTTGTTCTCATTAAAACTAAAAAAGCCACTCACAGGGAAAAGAGTTCGATTCTCCATTTTCTTAGTTACAGGGTGCTCTAAATTATAGGATTGCACCACAGGGATTGAGGGTTGCGAGCCCTGCTTACTCGCTAAGCGATCCAATATGAGTGCATTATTAAATGTCACACCTAACTCTCTTATGAATGTTAAAAAATTATCAATCAAAAGACCGTTAAACTGGGGTGAAATGAGAAATACTAATGCTCCTCCCTTTGCTAGGTAGCTTTTAAGATTTTTTATTTCTTGCTCTAAAAACTCTATCTGAGGGTTCATGATAATAATTCCATTACAGTCTTTAGGAACTCCATTTTGTAATTCAAGAGGCTTAAGAAGATAGTTAGAACTAAGTATTTTTTCCCGTAGGTAATTAGCCCCTAATAGATTTTTATCCATAAATGAAATTTCATTGTGACCAACAGTATAATAAAGAGTCGTTTTTTTAGGATTTAGAATTTTGAGCAATATATTTGTTACTGCAAGCTCGTCTTTTGCGAAAGTAGAGAACTTTGTCTTTTTGTATTCTACAACAAGAGTTCCACTTTCCTTTATTTTATATAACTCTGTTAATGCTGGTTCTGTTTCAACATCGACAAAGCGAAGATCTATTTCATCTCTCTTTCGAGCTTTATACAGCTTAAGTAGCTCTCGATACCGGCCCCATTCATCTCGTTTTGAAAAAAGCCTAAAAATTATCTTCTCGCCAGGCTCAATCAGTTTCAATGCCTCAAGTGACTGTTGTGAGAGGGTATGAATCTTATTTTTTGTAAAATCTAAGGTATAATCTTTTTTATAAACAATGAAATTTAGCAGTGAAAAGATACATCCCACTAAGAAAATAGTAAGAAAACTATTCACGAGCTGTTTGAAAAAATTTGACTGAATAAAAGACTTCATTTCTCGACGTAAGATGATAATAAAAATTAACAAGCTTAAAATTCCTACACCGAAAACGCCATAGATAAACTGCAGATACTCAGGAGCAACAATTAGCATAATAGACGCAATCATGATGAAGCTGATTCCGGCAAATATACTTAGGATAGCGCTCCATTGCTTTACCATTTCCTAACCTCCAATCTTTTTTTAATCAGAAGAATGCCGAACATAAAAAAGCATAAGTAGAAACTAAAGTCAGAAAAAGAGACATATCCCTTAACCATATTTTCAAAGTGATGATTTACCGAAAGAAACCTCAAAAGCTCAGCCAGCAAATAATTAGAAGTCAATTGGCTCATAACAGCGAGCATCCAAGCTGCAAGAATACCCACGAAAGCTACCATTGCAGCAATAATTTGATTTTTTACAAGGCTTGAAGCCACTAAACCTATAGTGGCAAAGAATATAAAATTAAAAAAGATTCCCAGGTAGCCTGTAATTAAAAAAGTCATATCAGATAGATTAATATTGGCCAAAAGCAGAGGAAAAATTAGAGTTGTCGCTATTAAAGCAAAGCCCTGAATGATCACGGCAAAGAATTTTCCTAAGATAAACTCAAAATCAGAAACAACTGATCCAAAATATAAATCGATCGTTTGCTCTCTGAACTCTTCAGCAAAAGTACGCATGGTCAAAATAGGAACCATGAAAATGAAAATGAAATTCACATTTCCAAAAACCTTTATAATAACTTCGTTAGAGAAGTCATATTCATGTCGCATATGAACAGGTAATTTTTGAATATTCTCTAAAAAATAACTGAGCTGACTAAAGAACATCCAACCCACTAACAAGCTAAAAAGCCCGAGAATCACGTATGCTATAGGAGACTTAAAAAATGACTTTAATTCTTTAGCGCAGATTAAACTAATCATGGTTCTCCGTCACTTTTAAGAAATAGTCTTCTAAGCTAAAAGATTTCCTTTCAAGTCCCAAGATTTCAAGATCACACTCTACCGCTTTTTTGACAATAGCAGGGCGATACTCATCGTTAACAGTGGGAGTTATATGGTAATCTATATGATTTTGATGCTCCATTCTGGAAAACTTTGAAATATTAGGATCTTCTTTAAGTGCTCGTTCGAATTCAGTATTTTCACGTAAAGCTGAAACAATAAAACTGCTGGCTGCTTCCAGCGACGATCTTAGATTATCCAAGGCACCGCTTTCAAGAATTCTTCCTCTAGAGATTATTGAAATATCGTCACAAACAAGACTCATCTCATGCAAAAGATGACTAGATAAAATGACAGTATGATTCTCCCTCAAATTTGAAATCAATTGTCTGATTTCAGAAATAGATCGTGGGTCCAAACCTAAACTAGGCTCATCTAAAAACACAATCTCAGGCATATGAATAATGGCCTGAGCAATTCCAACCCGCTGTTTGAATCCTCGAGACAAATTTTCGATTGATCTCTGCTTTACTTCAGCTAGGTCGAGAGCTTTTATACAATAGTCTAAATGTGATGCTAGGTCTTTGTCTGAAACCCTGCGAAGCCTCGCTACGTATTTTAAATAATCAACGACTCGCATATCGCCATATAGCGGTGGCTCTTCAATTAAAAAGCCTATCTTGTGATAAAGCTTACTGTCGAACTTACTTAAGGGTGTATTATTAAAATAAACTTCTCCCTCAGTGGGTCTTAAAAGTCCACAAAGAATTCTCATCGTTGTGGTTTTCCCTGCACCATTAGGTCCCAGGAATCCGTGAATGCGAGATTTCTGCACTTTGAAACTAACTTGATTAAGAATTTTTCGTTCACCAATAACCTTAGTGATTCCATCAACTTCTATCGCATTCATAAGCACTTATAAGGATACCTAGTAATTCTTTAAATGTGAATTTTCATTCGAGGTTGAGTTTTCGATATTCTTAACCGATATTTATCATATGGAAATTATTGATAAATTTCGTTCTGCTCTAGAAGGTGCGACTAATATTGTATTAACCACCCACTCATTTCCTGATGCTGATGGAATAGGATCGGAAATTGCACTATGCTTAGCTCTACGAGAGCTAGGGAAAAACGCCATTTGCTGCAACGATGTCCCTTTGCTTAATAGATATAAATATCTAGACCCGCAAGAAGTCATAACAGATGTTGAGAATATTGGATCCAAATTCTCTGAGGCACCGGACCTTATTATTGTGGTGGATACAAATACCATTAAAAGAACAGGCCCCCTATTTAACGAGTATTATAATCAGATAAATTGTCCTGTTTTATATATTGATCATCATCCTTGCGCAGAATCTACCAAAGAAGATCATTGTATTGATACAACGGCGGCTGCGACAGGACAATTGGTTGGAAATTTAATTTTAAAAATGGGACTAAAGTTCAATAAAGAGATGGCTCTGCCCCTTTATACTGCTGTTCTAATTGATACGAGTAGTTTTCGATACCCTACTGTGACGGCTCAGACCCATAAAATGATTGCTATGTTTATGGAAACAGGAATTAACCCACCAGCTGCTTACAACGGAATATACGGAACCAAAAAAGTTGAACATATGCATCTTTTGGGCTCAGTGCTCGCGACAACAAAAACGAATGCTTCTGAGGAAATTGCTTGGCTAGTACTGAAGCATCAAGAGATTAATCATTTTGATATTGATATTGAAGATACCCATGGGTTTATCAATAATCTTCTCATTCTAGATGAAATTAAAGTTGCCTGCATGTTTAGAGATGATGGTGACCAAGTTAAAATCAGTTTTAGGTCTGCTGCAGGCTATGATGTGGGAGGAATTGCTATCGCTCTAGGTGGAGGCGGACATGCACATTCCGCAGCGACTATTATCAAAAAATCTGAATCTAAAGGCTTATACGAGATTATTGATGATGTTATTCAACAAATAGAAGCTATTTTAGCTTAATAAATAAATTAAAGCCTTTTCATTTGAATCACAACAGAGCCTAAAATTAAAATGAGACCACCTGCTATTTGATAAACACTTAATGTAGCATCAAGATATATCCAATTCACAATAACAGCAAAAAAGGGAAAGAAAAGTTCGGTTAAGGAGCAGGCCCTAGCACTCATCTTTTTTAGACCATTGTAATACAAGTACATTGCTAAAAGTCCTGAAACAAAAACCATCAATGAAATCTTTCCAAAAATTTCAATAGAATAATTAAGAATACTTTGCTCTGTTAACATAAATGGAGTGAGAAATATGAGACCTGTAAAGAATCGACCGGCCAATACTTGTTCATGTTTATAACCTTGCTCCAGGAGTCTTTTACCGAATACCGTCGCAGCTCCCCAACCTAAGACACTAAAAGCGACTAATGCATAACCTATTCCAGCATTTCTATAGACTAAATCGTTCAAATTCTCTGCATTAGAAACGACTATCATATCCTCATATCCAATTAACAAGGCACCAAAAAGGCAAACCATTGCCCAAAAAGCGAAGGGCAACTGGACTCGCTCTCTTAAAACAAGTCTAGCAAGAACGATGGCCACCACCGGTTGAAATTTTTGCAGTAAAATCACGAGGGACGGATTTAAGTAAGAAAATGCTTTAGTGAAAGCCACTGTGGCAAGAGCTGAACCAATTCCTCCTACAATAACAAAAGATATAAGATCTTTCTTTTTTATATAAACCAGTCTTTTAACTGAGCGAGCAAAGACCACTGAGAATATGATCGTTAATAATAAATGCTCAATGAAGACAATACTGACAGCGCTTATTTGTCCTTGAACGAGAGGATATCGGATCAGTGTATCCAAGGCCCAAAGTAAGCAAGCTGTGAATACGAAAAAAAATCCAATCAAATTATTCCCTCATTTTGAATAAATTCTCGAAAGATTTTTTGGCCTCTCTCAGAAGCCAGGCGTTTTTTCACTTTTTTCCTATTTCTTCGATCTCTTCTTTGCTCTTTACTCAGCGCTACAGGTGGAATAAGTCCGAAATTAATATTAGAAGGTGCTGGTCTATTATTGGTCATAATATAATTAACTAAAGCCCCCAGAGCTGATTCCACAGGAAATTGAGAGAAAGTTTTATCCAATATCTTTTTATAGACTTGATAAGCCACATACAATCCCGACGCAGCACTCTCAGTGTAACCCTCTACACCCGTAATTTGTCCAGCAAAGTGGATCTGAGGAAATTTTTGAGTGCTCATATCCCAATTGAGGACTTTTCTTGCATTCAAAAAAGAGTTTCTATGAACAGACCCTAGATGATTAAACTGGGCGTTCTCAAAGCCTGGTATCATCCTAAAAACTCTCAATTGCTCGGGGTATTTTAATCTCGTCTGAAATCCAACAAGATTAAAGCTTGAGCCTAAGAGGTTTTCTTTTCTCAGCTGGACCACAGCAAACGGTGGGTTTTCTTCATCTTGTTCAAGCCCAATAGGCTTCATACAAGAAAACCTAGGAGTATCTTTCCCTCTTTCCGCCATGAGATCAATGGGCAAACAAGCTTCAAAAAACTTCTCTTCTTCGAAGTCTTTGGGTTTAACTTTTTCAGCTTCCACTAGTGCCTCTACAAACCTATAGTATTCATCTTCTGTCATAGGTGCATTTAAATAGTCTGCTGTCTCGGTTACTGGCTTATGCCTATCCTTGAAGTAAAGCTTACTCAGATCGAGGGAGTCAGCATCAACAACAGGAGCGATGGCATCATAAAAATAAAAATCCTCTCCTGAAACCTCAGCTTGAATCCAAGCTGATAATGAGTCTGTGGTCAACGGCCCAGTTGCGATGATAATATGCTGACAACTATGCTTTTCAGCTATTGCCAAAGGATCTGATACTTCCTCATTTATTACTGAAATCAAATTATTGTCTTCAATTGACTCTGTGATTAGCTTTGAAAATTGATCTCTGTCTACCGCTAAGGCATCACCTGCAGGCACTGAAGACTCTTGTGCCTTTGCCAGTACTAATGAGCCTAGCGTTTTCATTTCCGTTTTAAGTAACCCATGGGCAGAGTTAGGGTCCTTAGACTTTAAAGAATTGGTACAAACGAGTTCGGCAAATGAATTTATCTTTTGAGCCGGGTTGAGTTTCACTCTTTTACACTCAATAAGAACAACTTCAATATTACGTTGACTTAAAAAGTTTGAAGCTTCAACTCCTGCAAGTCCGGCTCCGATTACTAAAACTCTGCTTTTCATAGATATCTATCCCTCACGAATCAGTGAGGGCTTAATATGCCCGGCCACACTTTAAGTGTCAATTAAGCCTGTGATATATCTAGCGTAAGAGAAAAGAATTGATGAGCAATGAAAAATTTTCACGACTTTCTATTGAAGTCAAAAATTAACATTGTTTTAACTCGTAATGTTCAGCATTTAGGTATACACTCTCAAGTGATATCAACTGGATGGTACCTGCGACAAGGAAGCTATTCCACAAAAGAATTTCTTAAATGAAGGAGATACTTAAAATGAGCGCAAAAAAACAAATTCTAGATTCTTGGAAGAAACTACAAAAAGACCTAAATACCTTTCTTAAGGATAAAAACCTCAAAGAGCTTGAAAAGAATGTTGTCACTTTGGTTCAATCTGCTCAAAAAGACCTTACGAATTTAATGGATAAAGATGTTAATAAGGTAAGAAACAAAATAAAAAAAGAAGCTGATCAGCTCGAGAAAAAGATTGAAAAAGCGGTAAACGAAGAAATAAAAAAAGCAAAGAAGTATGTTGATACTCAAAAGAAAGAACTCAATAAGCTTCAAAAGAAACTAGAGGCACTTGTACCAAACCAGACTAGCGGTAAAAAGAAGACTTCCAAGAAAAAAGCTACTAAAAAGAAAACGGCTAAAAAAACCGCAAAAAAAGCAACTTCTAAAAAAGCGACTAAAAAAGTAGCTAAAAAGAAAGCAACTAAGAAAAAAGCCTCAAAGAAAACTAGTTCTAATTAAAAAAAATCCCCTCCATAAGGAGGGGATCATTTCTATCAAATAACTTTTAAATTATTTTTTACTAATCATTGTAACTAGGATGAACTGTTTGTTGAGTCAGATCATCAACAAGAATTGACCTCGTTGTCATATTATATGGATAATAGATAAGTAAATCAGGGTTTCCAAGCCCTCTCGTTAGCTCTAGAGTTTTACTTTCTCCTCCAGCTAGCGTGACCGACTTAGGAAAATCCAAATAGGCTCCCTCTGATTTGATTGGATTGAGCATTGTCCAATCATCCTTTGAACCAGCAAAGTCATCTGATTCATTTACTTCAGAGTCCCTGCTATCGAGTTTAACTTTAAACTGAATGCTTCCATTAGAGGCTTTTTCAATTAAAGACAAATCCGCTCTCAATATCGAAACTGTGGAATGGTCATATTTTTCAAACGTTTCCGCTCCCTGAATGGCCGAAACAATATTTAACTCGATGTCTTCATTCCCATTTCGTTGCTCTTGATCAACTCGACTTGCAATACTTGCTGCCAATTCGTAGTCGATGAGAAAACTCTGAAAATCACGTGGACTAAGAGATGGAACAGTATCGGTCAAACCTGGAATTCCTGAGTTGGTAGTCCCCTTGATCTCTTGATCTGGTTTCGAATCTCCATCACTGTCAATAAGAACACTGACCTCACAGCCTGACCAAACTTCTTGTGGCCCATAGGTCTTAACTCCTACCTCAAGGATATCTTTCCCATTCTCGTGAACAATTCTGTATCCAGCGCTTTGCAAATCGCAAAAATTATTTCTAAGGTCGATTAATTCGGCATTAGGTAATCTTCTCTCATCCTCAATCATTTTATTGAAAATGAGGGCCAGTCCTTCATGCATGGAATTATTTTTAAGTTCAAGGTCGACTGCTGCACCCCGATCTGCCCCTGCAGAACCATACACCGTTAGACGGGTTGCTGTGAGTGCTGAAAGTCTCTTTGCGACCGCTAAAGCCGGGATCACAACTTGCTTAGTTTCATTATAAAAACTTATAATCGCATCAACCTCATCAACTTGTTCTAATTGATCACCTTCGATTTTAATCGTAAGTTTTACATCTGTGCTAGAGTTACCAGCAACAACGACTTCAGAGGGCATGGAAATATCGAGTTTGTTTGATTTGACTACCTTAGACTTTAAAGTCAATGCATCTGAGCTTGTATTGGTTAAAGTCAATGTTCTTCTCAGTGTGATTGATTTTTTTACATTAACTTCTCCTAAAGACATAGTGGCCGGGGTTGCAAAAAGCTTTGCCTCTACAGCCTTGAGAACTTGAACCCTTCCCGCACCTTGCCTTGAGACTGGATAAAGATTTCCCTCGCTATCACTGATAGGTTTAGCACTTCCAATTAAAATCGCCTTTCTTTGGGAGACGCTCAATTCAGGATAAGCTTGCTTCATAAGTGTCATAACACCCGCTAAATGAGGCCCTGACATAGATGTTCCATTCATCCGAGTCACTTTATCTCCCGAGCCAGCCGCAGCGGAAACTATTTGTTGTCCGGGACCAACAATTTCGGGTTTGATAGCACTATCGAGAGACCTAGGTCCTCGAGAACTAAAGCCAGTTAGGGTATCGATAAGCTCCGGCTTTTCCTCTTTCTCAGGAGCTTTAAGATCAACTGTGATTGAAGCACCAGCGCTCAAATTCTTTTTAAGTATATCTGTCTGATCTTTTGAAATCATCACAGCAGGTATTTCAATTTTAGAATCAGAACTTCCACCCATTTGAATGAAGCCACCTGGCTGGTTATTTCCGATAACGACTGCAATCGCGTTAGCATCAAGTGCTCGTTTTACTTTGTCTACGAAAGACACCTGACCTCTATCAATTAAAGCCACCTTTCCAGCAATTTTATCTTTCAATTCTTGGTTGAAATCCTCTGCGGCAACACCAGCATATACAATTTCTCCTTCGAGAGTTTCAATATCGTTCAAACTAATTGTAAATGAAGCAGTCCCATACCCTGTCACTAGTTTTTCAGGCAGAGCCGCCGACGAAAAACTAATAGCATCGAACTTCCAGTTGTGATCCATATTATCAATAGAAGCCCCGACTGAAAGCGCCTCAGAGCTTGTTGCGGGAGCACCAGTAATATACGAAACATCACCTGAATTTCCTGCACTTGCCACCACTGATATTCCAACCTTTGAGAGGTTTTTAATCGCGGCCTCATAGAGGTTTCCAGGTATTCCGTAAGCTCCACCAAGAGAGAGATTTAACACATCTAAGGCATCTGCTGGATCATTATCATTATTAGGGTCCGCTGCATACTCGAACCCAGCCAAGACAATATAGTCCCCAGTGCTTCCACCACCAAATACTTTAATGGCATGTAAGTCAGCTGAAGGAACAACGCCTGAGTAAGAACTCACACCATCCCCTAGACCTGCAACGGTTCCAGCTACGTGGCTACCATGACCAGAGATATCGATTGGGTTTTTATCCGGCTTAGGTAGTCTCTTAGCCGGAATCTTGCTTCTTGGAGTAAAATTATCACCGACTAAATCGATTCCACCTTTAATTTTTGCACTAGGAAAAAGAGAGGTTGGTGCGTCAGCTGTTGGGTCAACGCTTTCGAAAGCCGCTACCGTTCCAGGTCCTTCGAACATTTTGTGGGTAAAGTCTATACCTGTATCAAGAATCCCCACTGAAAGACCCTTTCCATCATATCCGTATTGCAATTGAACATCACCTACACCAATAAAATTCACCGAGGTATTTCTTGGCCCTTGAAGATTTTTGTTAAGCAGGCTTTCAAATTCGTGCCGAGAAAATTTTCTTACAGGAGGAGCAATTTCAGTGGTTCTTTGAGTAACATCTACTTTAGACAGCTCCATGATTTGTTTTTCTAAGGACTTTGGAGTCTTTAAAGTAAACCCATTCATCGTATACTGGTATCTATAAAGCACTTCTATTTTATCAGAAAGATTCTTTACCTCATCTAAAAACTCCATTTGCTCCGCTTTGAGCGCTTCGAGTTGGTCTTGATCGATTTTTATTTTACCATCCACCACAACTGCAGTTGAGAAAAGTGCAGGAGTTTTTAATTTCACCATAGTAAGAACTTCGTCTTCCACAAGGCCACTTTTAGATGAAAATATCCTATCCTCTACTTCTTTAGGGTAATTCTTTTTCTGGGACTCTTTAGCACAGGAAAATAAAATAATTAGAGCTATTAGTAATAGGCTTGACTTTCGCATCGTCAAATCTCCTCTTCGACGTTATTTGAGGAGTTAAGTTACCTGTAACACAGCGTTTTGATCAAGTTTTTTCTCTTAGAAGTTAGGCAATACTAGAATTTCAAATACTAAGGAAAGTAACTGGTTGTAATTTCTTCACGATACGGCCTCCATTTACCTTGCCATACGTTAAGGTAAGCGTTTTTTATTTGGCCTTTTTTCTCATTAACCTCAATACTGACATAAGTGAGATTGGTGATATTTTTATGAAGCGCCGCATCCATCGACGGTACAGGATTCCAAGTTCCTGTATTGAAATATAACCTACCATCTTTAAACCTACGCCACTCCGTAATGTGAGTATGTCCCATCACAACAATTTTAACATCCTTTCTCGTGGCCAAAACTTTATGTGCGTTCTTTTCATACTTTGGATGAATCGCGATTTTAAAAATCTGTTTGATCGACATTTTAAAATTTTTATTAAATCTTCCATAAGGTCTGAATTGAGTTCTAATAAAGTAGGTAAAGACACTCCAACTCAAATAAATAAAAAATCGAAAATCATTTAAAATAGTCCACCTAACATAGGTCGAAAGAGGTCGAACTTTATCTATATAAGGTCTTATTTTTTTAAGTTTTGGGAGCATATATATACAAAATAAAGAGGCCCAAGGAAGGTTTATGATTTCTTTTTGATTAGGTCCCTCAGTCAAAAGCTTTTTTCTCGGAACGGTGTTAATAGGCTCAAACCTGTGTCCATGTTCAATCCAAATTCCATGCTGACAAAATTGATGAGTAAAATGAACCTCTGCCTCTACAGCCAAATTAACCGCTCTTTGAGCTTTTGGAAAAATCATGGCGATATCGTGATTTCCAAAAACATAGGTCACCTGTTTATTAGGTCTAGCGAGAAATCTTTTAAGGGCACTAAAAAAAACAGGATGTCCTTCAATAATTTGCTCAACCATCTTAGCTGTATCTTCTTCGCTTATGAGGTGAGTAAAAACTCCATCAACATCCATCTGGATGAGATTAAAAATATCTCCATTTAAGACGACATGAATATCCGAGAAGTAATAGGTTCCTGTAGAATAATGATCTAGAAATTCTGCAAATTTTTCATCTTCATCGAAGTCTTCAAGTATATTTATATGACCATTCTCTAGGAATTTCCCTTTACCAAGGTGAAAATCACTAAGAACCAGAACCTGCATCATCAACCTCATTTACGTGAAAGACTTTTCCTCGACCGGATCTCTTAGACATATACATCATTTCATCCGCAAATCGGATAATATCAAGAGCTGACTTGGCGTCCGTGGGATATTCGGCAATACCAATCGAAACAGAAAGGCGATAAATATCACCACCTTCAATTTCGAATTCTTTACCCTTAATTTGAGTTAAGACCCTATTAGCCACTTTATAGACCGTCTCAATATCAACATGAGGCATGATTACGACAAATTCATCCCCCCCATAACGATAGACATGATCTGATTGCCTCAATATCTGAATAATGACACTCCCAATGTCTTGTAATAATTTTGAACCGACCACATGTCCATGACTATCATTTACATTTTTAAAGTGATCTACATCAATAAACATAATGCTAAACTTGTCATGGTCTTGTTCATGCTGCTTCACTGCAATTTGTAAATCCTCAGAAAGTTTTCTTTGATTATAGAGTCCCGTTACCTCATCCGTTTTAGCCAGCATCTCTAAAGATTGCTGCTTTTCTTCAGAAGCTCTAAAAAGCATAACTCCCTCTAAGAATTTAAAAAAAAGAGGATTCAAAAGATAGTCTTGATCTCCAAAGTCAGTTTTTATGACCGCCCACACAGCTTGATTAGAACCACTAAATACAACTGTACCTAAGCGATCATCTTCAAGCTCAATAACTTCTCCTAAATATCTTCTCGGAATTTTTTTAGACTTTAATTCCTCTATAACTGCTTGCGAAATGTCATTTCCATACACTAAGTGAGTCCCATCTTTTAGACTTTCTAAAAGTGAAAACTCACAAGAGAATTGAAAGCTTTTGAAATACAAAGCTAATCTATTAAAAAGATCTAGATTAGTTTTAATTTTCATTGATCCTGAAAAAAGTCTAAAAACCTGCTCGATAGGAACTTGCGTAGAATCTGTATCCTCCAGAAGGCTAACTCTTAACAGTGCACGGTCTAAAGTAGAGGAACTTATCTCTGACTCAAAAACTTCATTAACTCGGTATTTAAAAGCTAAGCTTAGTGCTTCGTAATTTTGATCTTCTATAACAAGATGAATAGGAATTCTTGTAAAGTACTTTAGAATGGCCTCTATACTATCTGAATCATCACGACTTCTTATTCTCATAAAAAAACAACTGAGCCGCCCCACTTCTACCTCAAGAAGTTCCGCAATGGAAGAGATATGAACCAATTTGTATTGCGGACCATGGGATAATGTTTTCTCCAATGTTTCCACATCATTGTTATTTAAATTATGACAAATTATCTCTTTCAATTATACGTCCAGGTTTTTCTTAATCAATTTTGCTCTCTCTTCAAAAGAGTCGTCCTCAAGTTGGCCTATCACAGTTCTTAAAGTCTTAATAACCTTATCCATTCTGTCTTCAAGAATTTCTTGATCACCAGTTTTTTTACGTTCTCTGATATGTGCGTTTTCGATATCGAATTCAAGTGAATCTATTCTTCTTTTAAGTTCCAAAATTTTGTGATCTCGATTTCTAATTTGAACTTCTGTATCACGTTTTAATAATTCTAATTTTTCCTCTAGCTCACGTTCTCTGGCTCGAACACGATTTACATCAACATTTTTTTCCCTTCTAAGTTTTTCAAACTCATTCTCATACTGTTTGTTCTTAGCAGATAATACCTCTTTTTTATCAGTGGCTAAATCTAGACGAAACTTCAAGTCATCATACTCTTTTGCATAACGTTTCTTAAGTATTTCGAGCTCAATCTTCTTCTCATCTAATTGCGCCTGGATATCTAAAAAGTCGCGCTTCTCTCTCTCGTGTGATTCTTCAAGATGAGAGATTTTATTCATAAGTCCCTCACGATCCGCACGCAGAGATTTTATGGTCTCACCTAGCCTCATTAGCTCTTCATCTCGATTTTGGATATATTCGCGATATTCATTTTTATCAACTTCACTTGCTGTTACGGATGGAGAGGCTTTACTAGTTACACTGACCTCATGAGCCTCTTCGTCTTCAGATTCAATTTCATCGATTAAATCCTGAGCATTGTAAACATCGGCTTGAGTCTGCTTGGTTCTCAGTGCTTGTGGACTATAATCCTCATCTACGTTATTTTGTTCTACTTTAACCTCATCGTCTGGTGATTGTTCAGCCGAGTCTTTTTGAGCAGAAAGTTCACTTGGGGGAGGCATTTGAGAGAGTTCCACTTCACTTTCTGGGTCTTCTTGATCTTCGAGAAGCGCGTCTATTTCCTCAATACTTGTTTTAATACTCGAGGTGAACTCTGGTGGACTTTGAGGAAGTTCTTTTCCAGAGGCAACTGAGGTGGCCTCATCTTTAAATACTACAGATTCGGTCATTTCAAAAACTTCTTCATCATCTGGCTCCATAAAACTTACAGAGTCATCGTCTTGAGTAGAGGGAGAATCTTCCTCTCCACTTTTGTCGAAGTGTTGAATCTCTAAAGATTCTTCTTGCTCGTTTTCTCCAAATAACTGAGCCATCTCTCCGTCATCTAATTGCCCCTCTTCTATTCTAAAGCCGGTTTCAGACTTTTCTTCAATATCTAATGCCGAAGACTCTGAAACTTCTTCGCTTGAGCCTTCTTCATCTGAATCTTCGATGTCTGAAGCGAAAGGATCAAAGTTCTCATCAACATCGTCTTCAGCTTGAAGATCGAGAGAGAGACCTGAATCATCACTTTGCTCCAAATCCACCGGCGCTTCATCACCCAGAGAAAGCTCTGATTCCTCTTCATCAAAGGAAAGATCCGACTCCTCTTCATCAACAGAGAGTCCGGGCTCATCTTCACCAATCGAGAGCTCAAGGCCCTCCTCTTGAGTCGAAAAATCACTTGCATCATCATCTAAGCTTAAAGATGTCGCGGTGTCTTCTCCAAGCGAAAGCGCATCCTCTCCAGAGTCGCTGTCCATTTCAAGTCTCACACTTTGAGTTATCTCTTCAACATTTGGAAACTCTAGGTCTTCTGATGAAGGTAATCTTTCTTCATCAGCTTCGTCCTCTTCTGTCACTTCACCGCTACTCAAATCTAGATCGTCTCCAAGCTCCATTTCATCATTCCCAAGACTCATTTCATCATTCCCAAGATTCAATTCATCATCCCCAAGATTCATTTCATCAAACTCAAGGTCATTATCATTTGAAGGTTCATCCGAGAGCTCCATTGAGTCTTCGTCTGAAAGCTCCATGACTTCATCCTCTTCCATCTCTAAGAAATCATCACCAAGATCAAACTCGTCGGGCGTCGACTCAGTTGCAGTAGGTACAGCCTTCTGCTCTTCAACAGGTTTCTTTTGCTCTTTCTCTTGTCTTTCTTCTCTGTCTAAACTCATAAATTCTTTAGGGAATGCATCTTCAAAAGCACTATCAATATTACTGCTCAGTTTTCTTATGGCCGTATCCATTCTATCGGGCGCTTCATGGCCTTGAAGAAGACTCGAACTTTCTTCGCTTAAATCATAGCCATCATCTTCTTCATCAAAATATTCTGAGAGCATGATCTGAAGAACTTCGGACTCCGTTGGCCAACGAAAATAGAGATCGGGAGCCGCCCTTGTTGATTGATGCTTGGCAAGTTTCTTAGAATCCATATTATTACAGAGAACAAAGATTGGTTTATCTGGAGCAGTTTTTCGGACTTTTTTAGTCAACTTATCTGCAATTTTCATTTGCTGATCTAGATCCAACAGAATCGCATCACAATCAAATACTTTTAGAAATAATGAGTCTGCTGACTCTTCCACCTGTATCTGTGCTAGTTTAGAGAGCTCTTCCATAAGCTCTATAAATGTAGGGTTCTCTGATTTTAATGCAAAAATAATCACAATAATCTCCAAGGTATAATCTCATGATATCAGATTGATATTTCAGATGCTTAGGTAGGTAAAAGATGACGCTTACCACCTCATTTATGTTGAAAAAGAAAACTGCTAGACTTAAAATTAGAAGGTGCAGTTGCATAAAAGGATTAAAATTATGAAAAACTTGACCTTTGCTGTCGCGTTTTTGTTTTCTCAAATCGCTTTGGCAAATGATTTTTTGCCTTCAGTGATTTATAAGCTAGATGCTCGCTTCACTCACCATGTGATTGTTGTTGAAAAGTCCACACACACGCTCTACCTTTATCAATATGATGAACCTCTTCCAAGACTTCTAAAGAAGTACCAAATTGCGACAGGAAAAATTATTGGAAATAAGAAAGTTCAAGGAGACAAAAAAACTCCAGAGGGAGTTTATTTCTTTCAAAATTTTCATTCTGCAGAAGACCTTATAAAAAAATATGGTGAAACGGGTCTTATCTACGGTGCAGGAGCTTTTACCACAAATTATCCAAACATCATTGATCGGATGCAAGGAAAGACAGGTGGAGGGATTTGGCTCCACTCAACTGATGATGATAGTCGTGTCCAAAAAGGATTAGACTCCAGAGGATGCGTTGTCGCTATTGATGAAGATCTTAAAGATATTTCTCAGTATATTGACCTTACCAACACTCCTGTGGTTATTGTTCAAGATCTAGCTTTTTTGTCAGAGGCTACTTGGCAGACCAACAAAGAAGAGCTTCTAGGTGCTGTAGAGAGCTGGTCCAAAGCATGGGTTGAAAAAGATTTTGAAACCTACATCAATTCTTATAGCCCAACGGAATTTACTAGTAGTAAAGGTGGCTACCAGGCTTATAAGAGATATAAGCGAGCTGTCTTTGCCAGAGATGATAAACCCATAATTGATTTTAGAAATATATCTGCACTAACCTACAAAAACTATGCCGTAGTTACCATTGAACAAGATTATAGTTCAGACGTCATTCAAGATATTGGAAAGAAAACTCTCTACCTTAAAAAAGATGAAAACTATCAATGGAAAATTGTTTTTGAAGGATTTCAAAAGATAAAAGAGCAATCTAATATTGCTTTTACTCCCTCAATGAGATTTTTTGAGACTGTGGCCAAAAAAAAAGAAATAGCGAATGATTCAGGATCCATCTAAGGAAGTCACTTTAATTGTCTATAATACCCCGGCTCCGCCTAAGTATATAAAGATAAACAAGCGATTAATTCGTTATATATTAATGGTTGTACCAGCTTTGATTATCATCTTCTTAGCAGGTTCACTTTTCTATTCTATCTACTTAAAAAATAAAGTAAGTGAGCTAAAAGCACTTGAACCTCAAATCAAAAGCCAGTTAGACGATCAGAAAAGCGAATACGAAAAACAAATTTCAGAATTAGAAAAGACAAATAAAGAGCTCACAAATAAAATCTCAAGAGGCTCGACCACCAATCAATCAACCTCTTCACTGATGGGACTTTTTGTGACTCCCATAGGTGCCAAAGATCTACGATCAGAAAATGCTGCCACAATTTCGAATACGAAAGTGGAGGTTTCTGGAAATAAAATCAAATTCATTATCAATTTTTTGAAAAATGAGTCCTACAATCAAAAAGTTTCAGGAAAACTCACAGTTATTCAGTATCAGGGAAATATGATTCAGTACTGGCCTGAGGGAGATCCCAACGAGAAAAACTTGAAATTGGAGTTCTCCTCAGGACAAATATTTGGAATGAATAGAAGCGTCGTCAAAGAAGCAGAATTTAATAAAGTCTCTGATGCCAGTGCAAGATATAAAGTGTATCTTTTTTCGAATACAGGTGATTTAATTTTCTACCAGCAACTAGGACCTTTTAACATAGAATAATTATGGACGATAATAAATTTAGAAATTTAAACTTTTCACTTCTAGGAAAATCTTCAGAGCTGAACGGTGACTTCTCATTTCAAGGTGATACCTACATTAATTGCAGAGTGGAAGGAAAAATAACGATGCAAGATGAAGGTAAAATTACTATTGAAAGAGGAGCATCTGTTAAGGCCGATATTTATTGCCACGATATTGAAGTTTTTGGAGACTTTGAAGGCTCTATCAATGCTTTTGGTACATTAACGGCTCGCTCTTCCGCGTTTATATCCGGCAAAGTAAAGGCCAAAAAGATCAGCATCTTCCCAGGAGCTGAAATCAATATGGAAGGTCATACTGAAGAAACTTAGCCTTAAAGGTATTTCTTGTAATCTAAGACTTCAAGATTTTTGAATCCACTAGCCTTTAAGTCTTTTTCTAAAGATTTATTTCCTACAATCACTATAACCTGCTCCTTTAAATCAAAATTTTCTTTGACGGCTGCTGCAAGTTTCTTAGGAGTGATAGTATCAATTTTATCAGAGTATTCGTATATTTCCTCATGATCTCGTCCGAAATGATCGAACTGAAGAAGATGCATTAAAAATCCCGCACTACTTTCAAGGCTCAATAAAAATGTTCCCTTTGCATTGGCCACAGCAAGTTTAAAGTTTTCATCTTCTGGCTTCTTACTCACCGAAGTAATCACATCATTAATAGCATTAAGCATGGGCACGAGAGTTTCATTTTTAGTAAAGGTTGTAATTCCAATCCTTCCATAGTTTTTTTGTTCGGCAACAAAAGCACCAGCAGAATAAGTAAGAGCTCTTTTCACTCTTAATTCTTGTACTAACCTACCAGCAAATCCTCCTCCCAGATACTTGCCGCTGAACGACTTTAAGACATAATCATCTTCGCCCACTTCTTTGGTAGTCATAATTCTTCCAATTCGAATCTGGGCCTGATTAGCATCAGGCACGGGGACTAAAAATATTTTTTGTCCGGCAGTTTTCTTTACTGATGGAAGTTGAACTTTAATTTTACTTTGCTTCCAACCACAATCATTTCTAACGATATTTTTTAGCTGATTAAGAGTTGAATCCCCTCTCATGTAGATCCGCTTGGGTGCCTGATTAGATAAGTAAGAAAGTCGATTCTTCAGATCGTTTGATTCGATCTTTTTGATGGTGCTCATAAAGCCTGTTGTGGGAAAGTCATACCCCGAACCTTTCATAGACTCAATTCTAAAAATATGATCGGCTAATGCTCCGTGATTTGTCACGATGTCTTTCATTCCCGCAAGAATCCTTGTTTTTGATTTATTTATCTCAGTTTTTGGATAGCTTGCCTCATTAAAAAGATGGCAAATCAACTTGAGAGACGGATTGAAGTTCTTGTTGAGACCACTCACATTAAAAGAAGAGTACTCATGTGTCACTCGACTGCCATAATTTGTTCCAAAGAACTCCAGAGACTCTACGATTTGCTTTTGAGAATATTTTGAACTGCCCGAAGTTAACTCTGAAAAGGTTAATTCCGTTAATCCTATTTTTTCATTTCCGTCATCTAAAGCTCCAGAACCGAAATAAAACAGAACATCAAATGTTGGTAGTGAGTCGTCTTCAATCCAAAAAACTTCTATACCATTCCAATTAAATTTTTTAAGGCTCTCATCGAGATAATTCTTTGCCATGAGATCTAGGGAGTAGAGGCAAAGCATAAGTGTTAATAATTTCATATTTAATCCTTAAAATTTATAATTAATTCTCTTTCCAAATCGAAAGTAATAAAGCGGGCTGATTTTTTATATATTTTTCACAAGTGGCTTTTAATTCATCTAAACCGATTGAATCATAAACCTCCATCTCTTTTTTATAAAAATTATAATCACCATAATAGACTTCTCTATTTCCTAAAAACTCCGCAATTCCTGAGTTAGTATCTAGATTCGCCATCAATGAATATAGGTACTGATTTTTTACTTTCTGAACGGCTCTCTCGCTAAGTGCACTATCGCAAGCTTTGGCCAGAGACTTTTTGAGATCTTTATGGACTTTTTCAAGTTTAACTCCCTCAAGAAGCTTTCCTCCAATAAAGAATACCCCACTCTCCTGAATAGTCATATTGGCAGCATAAATAGAAGATAACTCTGGCTTTTTAGAAATGACAAATTCTCGATTTAAAAAAGAGCTTTCGCCGTCTCCAAGAACAGATGATAAGAGATCAAGGGCAAATCCATCACGCTCACCAATTTTAACTCCTTTAAAAGCCAGAAAGAATGTAGGAGTGGGAGAAGTCCCTTTCAGTTTGACTTCTCTCGGGAGTTTTACTTTCCAATCAAAACCTTTTTTCGCAATAATTTCTCTTTTCTGCTTTTCAAGATCAGGATTCTTTTTTATTTTTCCAAACTTTTTTCTCATAATTCGGAAAACGTCTTCATGTTCTAAATCGCCAACGACGAGGACAACGGCATTATTGGGAGCATAGAATTTTTTAAAATAATCCAAAACCTTCTCTCGACTAATTGTTTTAAGATCTTCTACTTCTCCAATAACGGAGGATCCATAGGGTGTCCCGACAAACATTTCCTTCATCATATTGAGATATAATTTACCTCGATCTGAGTTTTCATAGCGAAGCTTTCTCTCTTCCAAAACCACATAACGTTCTTTTTCAAAGGAAGATGTTTCAAGCAAAAGGTTTTGCATTCTATCAGCCTCAACATCAGCGATTTTTTCAAAATGCTCACTTGGAAGCATCTCATAGTATACCGTTAGATCATTTGTCGTATAAGCATTATTTTGCCCACCATTTCCGGAAACAATTTTATCAAAAACATTTTCCCCATATTTTTTAGCTCCCTTAAACATCATATGTTCAAGTAAATGACTAGATCCAGTTGCTCCAGCCAGTTCAAACTTAGAGCCCACTTGGTAATAGGAATAAAAACTAAAAACAGGAGTTTTTTTATTCTCGACAACTAAGACTTTTAGGCCATTGTCTAAGACTTCTTCATGAACTTCAAATTGTATGCCCAAGGAATTCTTGGTCCTTTCATTTTTTGATTCTTTTTTCGACTTTGATCCAGCTGCGTAAGTATTATTGGCAGACAGGGAAAGAAACAGCATCAATTTAAAGAGCGATTTAAGCTGCAGATTTAACATAGGAACTCCCTTTCCAGTTGAAGCTCAATTATAACCTGCAACCGAGAAATTTCACAAGCGGGTTAGGCCTCAAAATAGTTTATGGTGCTTAGTGTAAAAGTCATTGTAAAAGCCCGCATTTTTTACCACTTGGTCGATTTTAATGTGTTCATAATAAGATTTTTTTGTATAGTGGTGAAAACTTATAAATCTATATGAGGTCACTATGAAAATTGCTGTTCCTAAGGAAATTAAAAACAATGAAAACCGTATTGGACTAGTCCCTTCTGGGGTTCTACAGCTAGTACAAGACGGACACGAAGTCTTCGTTCAAAAGGGAGGAGGACTTGGAATTGGTATCACTGACAAAATGTATACAGATGCGGGAGCTAAAATACTAGACACGCTTGAGGATTGCTTCGAACAAGGTGAAATGATTATCAAAGTAAAGGAGCCTCAACCGGTTGAGATCGCTCTTCTTAGACCTCATCATATTCTCTATACCTACCTTCATTTAGCAGCAGATAAAGAGCTTACTGAAGGACTTATGAAGTCTGGAGCGACTTGCATCGCCTATGAAACTATTCAATACCCAGACAACTCTCTTCCACTTCTCGTCCCAATGTCTGAAGTTGCTGGAAGAATGGCCACACAAGTTGGAGCTATGTGCCTTCAAAAAGATAAAGGTGGAAAAGGTATCCTTCTTGGTGGTGTTCCTGGTGTTCACAGAGCAAAAGTAACAATCATTGGTTGTGGTATCGCAGGAACAAATGCTGCAAAAATGGCAATGGGAATGGGAGCGGATGTGACTTGTATTGATCTCAATACTAAGCGTCTCGCTGAAATGGATGACCTCTTTGAAAACAGAATTACGACTCTATTCTCAAGTCCACTAAATATTGAAAGAGCTGTGATTAACTCTGACCTTGTTATCGGCGCCGTCCTTGTTGCCGGAGCAAAGGCTCCTAAACTTGTCACTAGAGAGATGATTTCTAAGATGGAAGACGGATCAGCAGTGGTTGATATTGCAGTTGATCAAGGTGGATGTATTGAAACATGTAAGCCTACCACGCATGAAAACCCTACTTTTGTGGTTGATGGGGTTGTTCATTACTGCGTAGCTAATATGCCAGGTGCAGTTCCTAGAACTTCAACCTATGCTCTTACAAACGTAACTCTGAAATATGCAAGAATGCTTGCGGCTAACGGAGTAGAAAAGTCAATTATGAGGGATGAATTCCTTCGTAAAGGGGTAAATATCTACAAAGGAAAGCTAGTTTATCAACAAGTTGCTGATGATCTTGAGCTACCTTTCACTGAACTTGACCCGGAAAAATATCTCTAAATACCTAAAAATACCCCGTCATGCTAAACTATTAGTATGACGGGGAACCAAAGTCTCGACAAAATTCTAGCAGCATTAAACGTGGCCATCGTAGGTTTATCGGTGGGCCTAATTTATTACTCCCACAATATTATCTCTCCCCCTCCCACTGATCGAGGCGGAGAACTCGGGTCTATGATTGAAAAAGAAATGGGCGAACTCCAAAAACCACCCGTAGTCTTAGAAGAAATTGTCGTAAATCTTTACTCGAGAGAAGCAAGACTTCGCTTTTTAGATACTCAAATGAATATTGAACTATATGAGGAAAAAGATCGTGAAGCTGTCATGTTACTTAAGCCTCATATATTCGATACTTTGATAGATGTGGCTGGAAATATGAGCCCTAATGAACTTAATTCGGTGACAGGGAAAATACTTTTGGAGACAAGAGTAAAAAACCGGGTCAACGACATGGTCCCCAACCCGGTTATAAGAAAAATTCTATTTTCTAAATTTATTATTCAGTAAGTTTATTCTTCGTCAGAGTCTACATGAGCGCGCTTATCAGAAACCACTTCATACTGGCCTTCGCAATCATCTAGAGAAGAAAGGTATTTATCGTAGTCAGCTTTAGTAAGTTTACCTTCAGCCATAAAACGGTCAACAAGTCTTGTGTCCATTAGTTTATCTTCAAGTGCTAACTTTAATTTCATCTTTTATACCTCAAATAGTTATAGATTTTTGACGACATTATGTATCACGGTCGGCGATTTTTTGTAAAGCTTACTGCCAGTATTTAGGCTCATCCGGATTTGGGCCTTTATTCTGCGAAATCTCCTCTTCATCTTTTACCAAACGAAGCTTAGAGCGCATTTTTTCTTTCTCACGCTTTTGCCGTAACTGCCCAAAACTACCACCTCTAGCGATAAATGATGCATAGCGAAGATAAAAGAAGGCCATTGCCATTGAAAGACAATGAATCAAGGAGCTCATTTTATAACTAAGGGTCATATAAACTTCAATAGCGGCTAAAAGCATGCAGAAATACTTAGCCTTCATAGGAAATATGAACATAAAAACAAGAATTCGCTCACTAAAAACCATAGCATAAGCTACTAATAGTGCTAAGTTGGTTCCCGACATGCCATTAAATACTTGAAAGAGACCTTTGTTATAAAACGAAAGACCAAGATAAACTAAACCTGGAAGGTATGTTGTAAGCGCTAAAAACTTTAGATAAAAGCGAGTGCCCCAGCGACTTTCCAGATCACTTCCAATGAACCAAATCAAAAGAGCGTTAAAAACCACGGAAAGCATTTGAGTTTCTATAAATGGAAAAGTGAGAAGCTGAAAAATAAATCCTTTCTGAATCCCCATTGAGGAAAGCCCTAAAACAGGCAGAAGGTTTATGCCCATTCCTAGCTTAAAGATGGTGGTGACCACAAAACTTCCCACATAGACCATGAGTATTTTTTTATTTATTTGAGAAAGAGGTGGTACGTACATTTGGTTCATAATTTTTGTGAGATCTCGGTTAATACTCCCTTCATTGATTTAGGGTGTATAAAATTAACTAAGCAATTATTCGCGCCTTTCACTGGTTCAGAATAAATAAATCTCATCCCTTGTGCTTCTAATTCTTTTTGTTTCGCCATCACATCTGGAACTCGAAAGCAAAGATGATGAATACCAGGACCTTTTTTCTCAATAAATTTGTGGATCGCACTGTCTGAAGAAGTAGGTTCTAAGAGTTCGACGTGAGCATTTTCATCAATGGCGGCAAAAGCCGTCTTAACTTTCTGATCCTCAACGATTTCTCGTTTAGCCTCAAAGCTTAAACCAAGTTTTGAGTATAAGTCCACGGTGGACTCTAAGTCATCCGTTGCAATGGCAATATGATCTAAATAACAGTCAGGTAACATGGAGAAACTTTAACTAATAGATAGCAAAACATCAACTAATTGACTTGAGGATTACCTTGACTTGGATTATTGGCCAGTTCAATCAATTGTTCTAGTGTAAGAAGTCCACCTTCAGGATTACAACGATTTGGATCGTTTGGATCAAAAGTTGGCGAATCTGGCTGATCCGGAGGCGTACAAATGGCAGCACCAATTCCGTCACTTGCCACACATTCACCAAAGACCTGAGCGGTAATACAACGGAGTGCACAAGTAACATTTCCAAAAGGATCAGTCCCTGTTCTTACAATCCCACAAGTTGTAACGGGATGTTGATCACACCACTCTTTTGCCACACAAGTTTGCCCGGCAGGTTTCGCACAATAGACCGGACTGGTAGCAATGGTATCATGAGGCTGGCATGTGCCACGAATTCGATCACAACAAAGTGATGAACATTCATAATCACTATTACATGTCTCTCCAGTTATTAGATTTCCAAAATTAGGAAGGTCGTCCACACACTGGGTAACCAAAGATTTATCCCAGCAACGACTATTTATACAACAGGAATCTGATCCACATTGATTAGAACTTGAACATTGCTGAAAGCTTGAAAGGAGAACGTTCTCTCCAGAAGAATTAATGTCTTCAGGTTTTACTAATTGAAGCTTCACCTCATCTGTAATATCCACGACCGTCTCATTACCAGAATCATCGGTGGCCACAATTTCAATAGTAGCAGTAACATTACATGAACCGATATGTTCTCCCGTTATATCATCTATTGTTCTCACTCTTTCGTTACAACCATCGAGAAATAATGAGTCGCCATTGGCAGACATAGTCTCAAGGTTCTTATCATCATCGGCGATAGAAGCTCCTAGATACTCTATATCTTTGTTTAAATTATACTGTACATAAAGAGGAAAAAGCTTAGATTGGTATCCTAGTTGAAGGTCATTACTAAATAAGTTTCCAAAAACTCCATAAGCGCTAGTAACGGCGCTAGACTCTATCTCCCAGCTGGTTGTATTTAGTGAACGATAAGGACCTAAATAAAAATACCCAATTCCATCAATTGACGTCGCTGTACTATCATTAAAAGTAAGACTGGTTGAATCGTCATATACATAACTTGCTTTAAGATCATCAGGTAAACATCGGTCTACTTTTATACTGTCTAAGTCATCATAGTATCCGGTATCACCGCTTTGAACATTAATCTCCGAAGGGATATAGGGAATATTAGGAGATCCTGACTCCACTAGACCTTTATCAACAACTTTAGCATAAGCATATTTACAGATATCACCTGAGTCTGAACAGCCATCTGTTATACTGCCTGTAAAAGTAGAGTCGTCTTCGAGTTTTAAACCTCGACAAAACAAATTATCATCTCGATTATTGGCAACAGGAGAGCTTAAAGAAGAATCATCTGCGCCTGTAAAATCATAATCGTTATAGTCGAAAAGATCATAGATAAGCTGAATATCGTCAAAGGGTTTTGACCTCAAATCAAGAACTAAAACTTCTATATCTGTTTGAGGCGTAAGTCCTGGAGCTGTGCTCACGGTTGCAGGGATTTCAATTGAAGACCTGTCGAGCCCAAATTTGAATCTAGCCTTTATACTTTGTGAAGATAAAGTTGAAATATTAATACCTGCTAAGTAAAGATATCCATCATAGTTTTTAGGCAAGGTGAGCTTTCTTTTATATGTTCCAGCTTCACTATCTTCACTGTCGTCAACTTTAGGTTCAATAAGATGTCGCAATTCAACTTTTGCAATGACGATTTCACCGTCCCCATCTAAAGTTCCGTCATCGTTGGTAAGACCATTTCCTCCACCACTTCCACCGGAACCCGAATTTATACTATTCACCTCCGAACCCGGAGCTCGAGTCTGAGGAGCTTCTACACAGGAAGCTAAACATATTAAAAGAATGTAGGCCCAAGATAACTTCATCACTAACTTCTTTATCGGCACGTAATTTCTCTTACTTAACTATTATAGCTCCTTCAAAATACGCTTCGAAAATCTTTGCATAAGACCTTGAATTTATGAATATAGAGTTCCTCTCTTAGGAAAAGGTTGGCATGAAAAAAAGGCAATAGAGGCTCCTACAAGCCTTAATTGACGTTTTTACTCTGAATTAAAGGGAAAGATAGAGTGAGTTTTTACTTATGGGGACTCTGTAACCAAAGCCAAAACTTTTCGATTTAATTTTCAAAATAGGGCAAAACTGAGAGCGCTTAAATTCAGTTTTACGATAGAGGTCTATCACCTTTTTTACATCCTCCTGGGGGAGACCTAATTCCACCAAATCTTTACCCGAAAGCCTATAGCTAAGGATTCCTTCTAATATGGTGTCCATTATTTCATATGGAGGAAGACTATCAGTATCTACCTGCTCTTCTCTAAGTTCTGCCGAAGGGGCCCTCTCAATGATATCTTCAGGAATTAATTTATTGTATTTTAAATTAATATACCGAGCGACTTGATAGGCTTCACTTTTATAAAGATCTCCTAAAAGACTTATCGCTCCGACACTATCTCCGTAAATTGTTGAGTACCCTACTGAAAGTTCGGACTTATTTGAGGTATTAATCACCAGTGCATCTGTTTGATTAGAGCGAGCTAGTAAAAATAAGCCTCTGATACGGCTTTGAATATTTTCATCTGCTAAGTCCTCTAATGGACTACCAAGTTCTTTATCAAAAAGATCACGACAATATTCATGAGTACCTTTTATAGGGAGCACATGAAAGGGAATACCTGCTTTCTCGCACATCTCTAAGCTAGCTTTATAGCTAATTTCTCTAGAAAATTCACTAGGCATATAAATGGCTTCCAAAGACTGGCCTGGTTTTAAAGAAATTTTCAAAAGTGCTAATACAAGTGCGGAGTCTAGTCCTCCCGAAAGGGCCACAACAAATTTTTTAAAATACGATTTTTTTAAATATTCTTGAACACCAAAAGTTAAAGCCTGAATAATTTCTTGACAGTGATCATGATCTAATTCTTTTAAATGAGGCATAGATCCATTGGGGGGAACAATAATACCAGCACTGAATAGACTTTCCCAAGTATTTTCAACTGAGTCTTCTCGGTCAAATATTTCACCACAATATTGGGGTAAGTCTATAGAAAGCTTGTCTTCCTCAAAAGCTTTTGCCTGATTAAGCGAATTAGAACCATTCACCGCAAAACTATTTCCATCAAATATGATTTCATCTTCAGCCCCTACTCTATTGACGTAGAAAAATGGAGACTGCAAAAGCTTTGAAATCTCTTTCGCTCGGGTTTTTCGTTTTTCAGTTTTATAGAGATTGTATGGGCTGGCAGAAAGATTTACGACTAAGTCCAATTCTGTATTCAATTCCTTTAAACTTTGAACTGGGTTAATATCATGTAATGTTGAGTACCACATGTCCTCACAAATTAAGAGCCCAATATTTTTCCCCATCCACTCAATTGTTTTAGACTCTTTTCCTTCAGCATAATATTTTTTTTCATCAAAAATATCATAATTGGGAAGGAGCATTTTAGTGTATACAGGTTGAGGCTTTCTTCCAGGTAAAACTTGATAGACAACATTCTCTATTCGGCTAGGAATAGCATCTTGCTCTTTTTGAAAACTATATTTTAAGCCTCCCATTAACAAACAAATATTTTCATTCGAAAGTCCGCTTGCCCAGTCTTCGATTTCCTTCATCAGAAATTGGTGTCGATCTATAAATGATTTTTGTAAGACTATATCTTGTAACGGATAACCAGTAGTAAACATCTCTGGAAAGATATGCAGTTCAGGAGACTTTGCAGATAAATCTAGCTCCTTAAGTGTTTTAAGTACACCTTCAAAGTCTGCAACATTATGGTGAGTTTGGTGAAGTACAACACGCATCATATATCCTCTGTCCTCATGGCCATAGTAGCTTTATATCAGAGTCAAGAGGAAAAAGCCCATCATTAATTAAAGTCCTATTTAGACTCTTAGCCTCTTAGTGCTTAAAAAAATTGTTGCTGATAGTCCTCCCGCTCCTATAAGCATAGTCATCACTACGATTTGATAGCGAACAGCAATGAGAGGATCCACACCAGACAAAATTTGTCCGGTCATCATTCCTGGAAGTGAAACAAGCCCTACCGCTAAAAAAGAGTTTATCTGAGGGATCAGGCAGGCTTTAAGGGCCGTTTGCTTTGATTTTTCCAAGCTGCTCATTTGAATTTCTTTCTCAAATCTCTCTGCTGCAATTCCAATTGTATTCATGGAAATAGAAAAAATCATGCCTGCAATAGGAATAATAAAACTTGGAGAATACCAAGATTCAGAAGGAATGATGAAGCCTACCACCATGATTAAAACCGGTACCGCCCCCATCAGAATGCTTATTAAAGCATGGAGAATAAATTTTCTTCTTTGATTTTTTATCGAGTGCAGCGAGATCCAACTCGCTACCAACAACATAAAACTCAAAATGCCCAAGGTCCAAGACGCTGAATCACGCTCAAAAATATAAGATAAAAAATACCCAATACAAAAGAGCTGGATCAACATCCTCAAACTAGCGTATAAGAGCTCTTTCCAGTCGAGTTTCCAAGTGACAAAGATGCAGCCAAGTACAATAATCGGCAAAAAACTGAGAAGGACATTAGTGAGAGGAATTATTTTAGTCAATATTCCTCCCTCAATTAAAACTGCTCAAAAGTACCAAATTTTTTATTCTTGCGAACTCCGGGAACCGAATAGATTCGGTTATGAAAACAAATAAAAGTTCCCGGCTCGATAATTTGAGCTGCCATCAAGGCTTCTGTGACGTTCTGAAGTGCATCCGAATCTTCAAATCCTAGGGGTTTCATAGCCCCGGTAAAAATGATTGCGATTTGTGGGTTAAGAATAGTTTTGGCAACAAGCTCAGCAGTTTCCTGCATAGTATCTGTTCCGTGCAACACAACAATGGGATGACCTTCTGGAATTAAGCTTTTGATTTTATCCCGAATAACCTCTCGATCTTCGAGTCCCATATCAAGAGAGTCCTTGGCCATTAACGCATGAATTTTAATCTCAGTGTACGGTAGGCGAATTTTTTCATTAAGCCTCTTATGAATCACAGTTTCCCGGTTAAAAAGTGTTCCGTCCTGCTCATCATAAGTCTTCTCGATAGTGCCCCCCGTCGTGACGATGTGCACCCTACGCCATTGGTTTTTTTGCATTTTTTTCTCTGTCTTCACCTTGACTCTAACAATAGGGCCACCATATTGTTTTTGTCTATTAATTTATAAGAATTTCAAGGAGTTTACATGACTGCGCGTACAGGATCTATCTCAGTTAATACCACAGATATCTTCCCAATCATTAAAAAATGGCTTTACTCAGAGCATGATATTTTTATCCGAGAACTTGTTTCTAACGCTTGTGACGCCATTACTAAGCGCCATACTCTCGCCAGAACCTCGAATCAGGAAACTCCCGAGGGAAAAGTTGAAGTCCTCATCGATAAAGAAGCGAAGACCATAACGTTTAAAGATAATGGTCTAGGTATGAACGAGGAAGAAATTGAAAAATATATCGCGCAACTAGCTTTCTCAGGAGCTGAGGAATTTGTTCAAAAAATGAAAGAATCCGGTGATGAAAAGAATGACATTATTGGAAAGTTCGGACTCGGTTTTTACTCCGCTTTTATGGTGGCTGAAAAAGTTGAAGTTGAGTCGCTCTCTATGAATGAAGGAGCCAAACCTGCAAGATGGATTTGTGAAGGAGATACAGAATATAGCTTTGAAGATTCTGACAAATCTGAAGTGGGAACCGAAATTACTCTCTACATAAATGATGAGAGTGCTGAGTTTTTAGACTCTTGGAAAACAAGAGAAACTTTGGGGCGTTATTGTGATTTTATGCCCTACTCAATTTATCTTAAAGATTTAAACGAGATCGCTAGAGTTACAGCAGAGAATGCTAAAGCAGAAAAAGAAGAGGATAAAAAGCCAATACCTGATAATGATATTATCAATGATAGCGAACCTCTTTGGAAAAAAGATCCTGCAAGTTTAAAAGATGAAGACTATAAAAACTTTTATCGAAAACTCTTCCCAATGGACCCAGAGCCTCTTTTTTGGCTTCACTTAAATGTTGACCATCCATTCACTCTCCAGGGGATTTTATACTTTCCTAAGCTCAACCCTAATAAACCTGTAAATGACGGAAATATTAAACTTTATTCTAAGCAGGTCTTTGTCAGTGATAATGTTAAAGATGTTATTCCCGAGTTCTTAGGACTTTTAAAAGGAGCCATTGATTCAACAGATATCCCCCTTAACGTTTCAAGATCTGCCCTTCAAGGTGACCCAAATATTAAAAAAATATCTAATTATATCGTGAAAAAAGTTTCTGAGTCTTTAAAGAAACTCTATAAAAATGAGCGTGAGCGCTATGAAAATGCTTGGGAAGATATTGGTCTTTTTGTAAAGTATGGAGTTGTTAGTGATCCAAAATTTGATGAACTTATGAGAGATAAAGTTCTCTTTAAGAACTCTGATAAAAAATACGTTACTCTTGGTGAATATTCCGAGCAAGTACCAGAAAAATATACTGAGAAAATGAAAGGCAAAGTCATCTACTTTGAAGAAGGTGTCAGTGACTCTAATCTTCGCACTCAATTACTTGAGGAAGGAATTCACGCCATCTCAACTGATTCTTATATTGACCCGCATTTTATGCAACATACAGAAATGAAAAAGCAAGGTGAAACGGAAACTAAATATCAATTAGTGGATAATGCAATTGAGGAGATTCTCGAGTCAGCAGAGGCTTCAGCAGATGATATGAAAGTCAAAGACCTCTTCACAGGATTTTTAGTGGGAGAAAAAGATGAAAAAAATCCTGCTCAGATGGAAATTGAAGTGAAAAACTTTAAAAACTCTAAAACTGCGGCTTACTTTAAGATTGATGAGCAGATGAAGCGTTTTGCAAATATGACTCGACAGATGGGAAATGCAGGCTTTGATATGCCATCGAAGAAGACACTCGTTGTGAACCCTTCACATATTTTAGTGCAAAATACGATGAAACTCTCAGAAGGAAAGAAGGATCTAGCAGACAAGATGGCACATTATATTCATGACCTTGCTGCGATATCCGGAGAAGGTTTAGATGATCAGCAAAGAAAAGACTTTGTTATCAGATCACAAGATCTTATGAGTGAGCTTTCAAATCTAGCTATATAGATTATTCAAAGTTAATAGTCGGTCGCGCCCTTCTGGCCCTAGGAGGACGCGAACTTCTTTCTCTCTCATAGGGAGGTATATCTGAGCGAAATTTCTTGAATTGTTCTTCTGTAAGCCATGGCATCGAGGCTCGTGCTCTCTCCCATGTATATGTTGCAAGTTTTTTGTACATAATATCTCGAGCGAAAAAATCCATTTCTTGAACTCTTTGTTCGAAGTGTTTTTCTAAATAAAAATTGATAACAGAAGCATGTGGAGAAACAAATTGACTTGGCTCTCTGACTTTAACTCTTGTTCTTAATTTTTCTACCTCTTTCTTTGGGATATCAGTGTCTACAATAATTACTTCAAATCGAGCTAAAGTAGCGGAGGAAGAAATCATTAAAATAAAAAAGAAAGTCATTCTAAAAAGTTTAGAAGTTTCCATAAATTATCTCCGCTAAAACCAAAGGATCATTACTCATTTTATCATTTTCAGAATCATCAGGTTCTTCATTAATACCTGCAAACTCGTGTTCCCAAGTATCATGAGTCCCACCAAAGCCTGGAGCTTCAATCTCATCATGCTCTTCATGCCAGGAGAAAGGTATGTAATCCTTGTTCATTTGAAAACTTACCTCATCAACAAATCTCTTTAATGGATCAATCCCAAGTTCTCTCGCTACCGTAAAGTCATTCAATTGGTTTACAACTTGACTCTGTATTCCTGAGAGCTTGTGACTAAATTCTGAAATTTCTTGCCTACTCATACGTCCATAAGCTTCAGCATCAAAACCTGCAGGTATGACTTCGTTGATACTTTTCTTCAGGGATGCGATTTTTTGAATATCTCCTGCGCTTGTTGATTCCTGAAGCGTTTGATTAAGAGAGTCTATTCGCCAATCAATATTATCTTCTAGCTCTCCTGAGTCGATCACCTCAATAGCCCTTTCATATTTATATTGGTTCTGAAAAAGAGACTCCGCTTCATTTTGAGCAACAGCGACAGAGGCGAACCGGCTCAACTCTCCACTAAAATTATCAAGAGTTGTTGCTATTTGAGAGTCTTCCATACCTGAATCGATTAAAATCGACACAATGACTGACCTAACCTCTTCTTCTGATCTAACACCCCATAGATTATCCGAATTAAGACTCATGGCACTTTGAAGTAATTCTTGGTCTCTCTCTGAGAGCTGAGAGTAAATACCTCTAAATAAAGCTTCATAAGACTGATCGTATTCACCATAGAGAGATTCAAGCCTAATATAGGCGTTGGCTGCTTGATCTCGTAATTCAACCAGACTTGCTCGTGTCTCAGCTAAGTTATTTTTTATATAGGTAAGCCCCTCTAAATCACGTCTTTGTTTGTCTCTCTTTCTCTCAAGAACGTTGTCAAAAAAGTCGGGATTTTCGACAGCTGATCTCAAAGTTGAAAATGTGTGGTTGAGTTCTTCTTCGTAATATTCAGCAATATTACTCTGAGTCTCGTCCCAAAATCTTAGAGAAAGGACTGTCTGCCAACTGGGAAAACCATGATCATCAGAGTAAGTATCTTGATTAATCAGATCAAAACAATGGGCATTTTGATGGAAAGAATTATAGATTCTTCGCATTTCGCTTTTTCCTTCGGGACTCGAAGGATCTTTTTCTCCATTATAATACTCCATATATGTACTGAGCTCTTCTCTTCGAAATCTATCTAGAATAGCAGAGCACTCGCTTATATTTAGTTCAGTGAAGCGATTTTCACCGGTTTGAGTGAGTGGTCTAAAAATAAAGGCATTTTCATCTAATTGCCCATCACGACATTCTCTTTTTCGTACGTAAATACCAGCCTCAAGATTAAAGATATAAGGAATCCCCTTAAGCATATTCTCAAGGTCACGTTCATTGTCAAACTCTAAAAACTCACTTTCTCTTGTTAGCATCTGCTCAATATAAGTCAGACCCGAAAGTGTATTTTGGCTTGGGCCTGTTCCGTCATACCCTGACACAAGATCTAAATTAGGAAAAATAGTCTGCCAGTTAAGCACTTGACCCGGATTTGAAGTATTGCAACCTAAAAGCATTACATGTCTTGTCGCTTCTCTGGCTTGAGGATTGTTCGCCATTGCTCTTCTTATATCACCTGAACCTATCCCACCGTTATCCCCAGAAAAATGTCCACCCCCATCATGCCCAGAAAGGATCAACGTAGAGAATGACATCGTTTCTAGTAACTCCGTTGCTCGTTCACTTGAAAACATTTCTCCTTCATCAGGATAAGATATAAAAGTCTTTCCGGCTGCTCTTGCAGCAGTTCTAGCTTTCTCAATCTCTAATTCGTTTGAATTGGTGTCGATAAATAGAACTGTCTCTCTTGAATAACAAAAATTTGTTAAAGCTAAAAATTGGATAAAAAAATAAAATAGTTTTCTCACAAACTAAATATCGGTCTTTGATAATCAAGCCTTTAGCGATTAAAACTAGAGCTAAATAATCAGAAAAAGGCCCGAACTATTCGGGCCTTCTCAAACAAACAACACAGAGAAAAAAAACTACATATCACCAACTACACTATCAAAACCGATATCTTTAACCTTCGTAAACTTAGGCTCGGCTCGAAGATGTGAATCGGGATCCATTTCTTCAAATTTCTTATCTTTAAGGTCACGTCTTTTTCCAATCAAGGCAGACTCACCCCGCTCTTTTTCTTCTTGGCAATCTATACATAAAGTTGCTGTTGGTCTTGCAAGAAGTCTTTTTTGATTGATATCACATCCACAGTCTTCACATAGGCCATAGGTTCCATCGAGTATTTTTTGCTTGGCCTGAGCCACTTTTCTTAGAAAGAAAACATTCCTTTGATCTAACCTATGGTGTAACACCTGTTCTTTTTGTTGAGTTGCAAAATCGACTTCGTCACCCTTCGTTTCGGTAACAAATTGTCTTTGAGAGTTGTTGTTACCTCGATCATTAAGCATGTCATTGAACATGTTCATGAATTTTTGACGGTTAAGCTGGTTCATCCTAAACTCCTTTGGGGTCTTTAGAGGGTTAATCATCCTGAGGTATTTTTCGTTCAACTTCCTATCGAACTTACAAGATCAAACTTCCTATCCGATCTCGCTTGCCAATACATGTGCAACCGCCGTGCCAAAGATATTTCTTTGAAATTTTAGATACTTAGAACCTTAAGTTGAGCTTTAGACTCGGTGCCATAATGTCAAAAGTGCATCTTGCAACCGCCAACTTGGCCTAATGAATGTGTTAATGAATACTTAAACGAGTTGCTCGTCTTTATCGATAACGATATGGCCTTGATCGACCTTTCTTTTTAATACTTCTAAAACGATATCCTGTGCTTCTTGAACTTTACTTACGGGAACTGGCTTTCCTTTTCTTCCCTCATTTATCTCAAGTCGCATATTAGTTGAAAGTTGATTTAATATTTTATCAACAATATCTTGATCCACAGTTCTTAAAGCCAGGCCAAACTTTTCCATATCCAACTCACGAAGTAGCGCCACTAACATACCAGGAGTTAAAAATTGAATATCCTCAATACTGATGAGATTAGACTGCAATTGTTCAGCCATTTTAGGATCACGTTGTCTTATTTCTTCCAATAATCTTTTACGTGCCTCTCCTTCAAGGGCCATCAGCATTTTTGCAGCTTCTTTCACACCACCTTTGAAGTCAGCCATCAGCGAGTCCTCGCGTAGATATTTGCTTGTTCAAGATAATTTTGAACATAATCTTTTATCCCCTCTTCTAAACTTGAAAATTTAAAATCAGGTAATGCTTCACTTAGTTTATTCATATTAGCCTGAGTGTAGTACTGGTATTGTCCTTTGAGATGATCAGGCATCTCGATATATTCGATATTTTCATTTTTACCTAAAGCTTTAAATGTCGCTTTCGCTAGATCGGCGAAACTTCTCGCTTTTCCCGTTCCCAAGTTATAGATACCATTTGGCCCGTTATGACTTTCAAACATCAGTGCTACCATTGCATTGACTACATCTTTTACATAAACGAAATCTCTTAGTTGTCCTCCGTCCTCATAGTCCGCATGATAAGATTTGAAAAGTTTTACTTTTCCCGTTTCAATAATTTGCTTATGAGCTTGTACCACCACAGATCGCATGGATCCTTTGTGATATTCGTTGGGTCCATAGACATTGAAAAATTTAACCCCATACCATTTACTGGGTTTTTTATCTTCGGCGAGTGCCCACTCATCTACCAGTTGTTTAGACCACCCATAAGGATTAAGTGGTTGGAGTTTTTGAATCTCACCTTCATTGTCATTATAACCAAACTCACCAGCACCATAGGTTGCTGCGGAGGAGGCATAGCAAATAGGCACATCAAAACCTGTACAAAAGCTAAAAAGAATCTTGGAGTACTCGACATTATTTTTCATTAAATAATCAACATCAGTTTCAGTCGTACTTGAGCAAGCCCCCATATGATAAACTTGAGTCACACCTTCATCAAAAATTTGATTGAGCATATCGGGTTGGATGAACTCGTCAGCATGTAGGTACTCATGAAATTTTAGCCCCCTAAGATTTTTCCATTTTTCATCTTTTTCGAGCCTATCAACCACCAAAATATTTTCAATCCCTCTTTCATTGAGAGCTTTAATAACCACAGAACCTATAAACCCAGCACCACCGGTCACGATATACATAGAAACTCCTTATTAATGCATGCGGCAAAAGTCCCTAGATTCTCTCATACACACAGTTTTTTGACTACTTTGAGTTTATAAACTGTGACAAAAAAGGTAGAAATACTCACGAGGTATTCTATGATTAATGATAATTGGTTCGAAGAAAAATCCTATTTTGAGCAGGTTAAAATGGGTTGGAAGATCAAAGAAGTCTTACACACTGAGCAATCAAAGTATCAACGCATTGATGTGGTTAAGACTGAAGCAATCGGTAATTTATTGCTTCTCGATGGAAAAACAATGGTGAGTGAACATGATGAATTTGTTTATCATGAAGTTATGGCACATATACCCTATGCTGTTTCGAGAAATTGTAAAAGAGTGCTAATTATAGGAGGGGGAGACGGCGGAGTTGTTCGCGAATTTACGCGTCATCCAGATATAGAACAAATTGATTTAGTTGAAATTGACCAAAGAGTTATAGAGGTCTCTAAAAAGTATTTTCCTGAATGCACAATTGGCCTGTCAGACAAAAGAGTCAATATTCTTCCTAAGGATGGACTTGCATTTATTAAAGAGAAAAAAGACTTCTACGATATCATCATAATTGATTCAACTGATCCTGAAGATTTTGCTTCAGGTCTCTTTACCCAGGAGTTTTATTCAGATGTCTATCAAGCTCTAACAAGTGAAGGAATAATGATGAATCAAACAGAAAATCCCTTCTACGACCAATATGGCATTAAAAAGATTTATCGCAATATGCAGGATATCTTTCCCATCGTTCAATCCTTTAATGCTCCCATGAGTATTTACCCCGGTGTATTTTGGACTTTTGGCTTTTCGTCTAAGCGATACCGAGCGACCGATATTTTTTCGCAAAAAAGATTACATATGGATGAAATCAGTAGGAACCTTAAATGGTATAATATGGACTGGCACAAAGGTGCATTCCAAATCAGCAATTTTCACAAAAAGATGACGGGATTATGATTAAGAAAATAGATAAACTAGAAGCTTCCAAATCATTTTTAGGGACTAAACTATCTGATGAGATTCATTCGAACGCCACCCATATCATTGGATTTTGTTTTGATGGAACGACATCCTATCGTCCAGGGGCCCGCTTCGGACCTGATGGAACCAGAGATGGTTCCTTTGGAATCGAGAGCTATTCCCCCTACCTAGATAGAGAGCTCGAAGATTATTCTATTTATGACTGCCAAAATCTGCCTATCTTTTCTAGTCAGTGGAAACGCATGAACGATAATTTTCATGAGCTTACTAAGGATTTAAAACTTAAAGAAGACAAAATTAAATTTCTTACTTTAGGCGGTGAGCATTCTATTAGTTACGGGCCTATAAGATTATGTCTCGACAATTATGAGGACCTATTCATTCTCCACCTAGATGCCCATACGGATCTTCGCGATGGTTATCTTGACGAAAAATACTCCCATGCTTCTATCATCAGACGAATATGGGACCATATGGACGAGAAGAATAGCCTTCTCCAGTACGGTATTCGATCTGGACTAAAAGAAGAATTTGAGTTCATGAAAAATCACAACACCCAAGCGAAAAGCCTAGCTGAATGCGTGGAAAGACTACAGGCGATCCCTAATGATCGTCCCGTCTATTTAACTCTAGATTTAGATTTTTTTGATCCCGCTTTTCTTCCTGGAACAGGTACACCGGAAGCAGGAGGAGAAGACTTTCACGGTTTTGTAAAAATCATTAAAACTCTTAAAGAGAAAAACTTTGTGGGAGCAGATATTGTAGAGTTAGCTCCCAAACTCGATGCAAGTGGAATCTCTGAGGCCTTTGCAGCAAAAGTGACAAGAGAAGTTCTGTTGGCAATGCAGGATTAATTTTTCTTTGAAGCGCTTTCTTTTTCGGAAGCAAGACTTCTATTTATTCTTTTCGTTTGTTTATCTTCAAAATCTATCGCTGGAATCATTTCTTTTGAGCGAAGATATTCATATAAGCCGGTTTGACTGCTTTCTAGGAGAGCAAGATCAGTGATACCTTTTTTATTTTTCAACTTTAAATCAGCTCCAGCCTCCACAAGTCTCAGTACGCCACCGGAACACCCTCGATTTATAGCGTAGCTTAGTGCTGTATCACCATTTTTATTTCTGTGATTAATATCCGCTCCGGCCTGAATGAGAACTTCAGCTGAGCGAAGATGACACTCTCTCATGGCAACAAAAAGTGGGGTCGAACTCAATTGTTTGCCTGGTTTATTAACAACCTCTGGCCTTAATTTAATTAAATATTCCAATAATTCTGGGTGATCTCCATAGACAGCAGCGTGAGCAGGATACATCCCCTTCACCTGAGTTTCCCATGGGACTGGTTTATTCTCTTGCATAAACTTACTAAGGTATTCCTCATCATCAGTGAGGGCAGCCAGCATGAATCTCTGACTTTCGATATTATTGATTACACTTAAATGGCTTCGGATATCTAAAGGCGCGCCGGCAAGCTCAGAGTCACCGAGTTTTCCTTTGTAGACTCCATGAAACATCAGTCCAGGCCCAATAAGAAGCATAAGCTTCCATCCCATCCGAAAGATATCTCTTTTATAGAGAAAATAAGAAAGAGTTTCATCTTTTAGCATTCGAAGCGCGTTCATTGTCGAAACAAAGATTGCAGTCGTTAGCAAAATAACAAGACTATATTCCATCATCAAAGTGTTCTCTCCAAAGAGTCCAAAAATGAGAGAAACCGAGATGGCCAAAAAAAGCAAAACAATCATCAGCTCTAGATATTTATGAGCATAGAGAAACATATTTCTAAAATGTGATTTTGAATGCTGCATCCTAAAAAAATCAATTCTTTTACTAAACGCATTTATATTCATCGCAGTAAGTGCAAGAAGAAAAATTATGGCCACCATTGAGAAATGGTACTCGGGAAACCTTAGATAAAAGCCCCACATAAAAGTAATGATGACGGGGGACATTTGAACTAAATCAGCTACAGACTTAGTAAAGATAATCTCACGTTTAGACAGAGGAAAAGCGAGGAGATGCTTTATATCAAACATTTGACTATTTTTTGCATTGAGCTTTCCGGTAAAAATGACAAATAATATATAAGCTGAATATTGCATGAGTGATTCACCAATCTCTTGTGATGAATCCATAAAATAATGCACGAGTAGCACCATTAATATGGCCAAAACCGTAAGAAAAGCAATTCTCATTTTCTGAAAGATAAGATTAAATTTGAGAAGGTGGAAAAAAGTGCTCACGCAGACTCCTGCTCTGGAGAATCGTCAAACAATTTATCTAGGGCATCGACGTCTTTAATGAGAATCTTATGACCATCATCTATAAAAATGACTTTGTCTACACTCCGCTCTAAATCTTCAGCAATATTGGTCGCCAAAAGAAGAGAACAAGAATGATAAATTCTAAACTTATTGAGAAATTTGAAAAAATTTCTTCGCGATTTAGGATCTAGCACTGCTGTTACTTCATCGAACAAATAAAGCTCTGCCCTAGCAGCAAAAGCTGCGCACAAAAGAGCTTTAATTTTTTGTCCCGTAGAGAGCGCTCCGAATTTTCTATTCGTGTCTATTTCTAAAACTTCAGCGGCTTGCTTTTCAATCTCTTTTGAATAGCGAGGATAAAAAAACGAATAATAATCCAGCATATCTTTGACTCTTATAAATCCCGGCACCATCATGTCATGAGTGACAGTAAAGATGCGATGTTTTTGAGTTCGATCACCGATTGATGGGTCTTCTCCCAGGACAAGAATCTTTCCTTCTGTAAGTTTTCTCATGCCCATAATCATTTCAATTAAAGTAGATTTCCCTGATCCATTTTTCCCTAAAACTCCGTAGAATTCATTTTCAAATAATTTGAAATTTAGATTATGGTAAATTAACTCACCATTTGGGATCTCGTAGGAAACATTTTGGAAATCTAAAATCATACTTACCTCTAGAATCTTTTCGGTAAGTTGAGCCTTTAACTTGACCTAGAGGAGTCTGGATTATAGGTCTCTAAGTCTTTGTTTTTCTTCTTTTTCCAAGGGTCTACGAAAAGAAAAACCAGTGATGTACCAAAAAAGTAAAGTGCTGTTAGTGGTACCCAAAGGGCCATCATAGTGATGGGATCTGGAGGAGTTAAAAGAGCAGAAACAACAGCAAAGCCAGTTAATACGTATCTTGCCCAACTGAGCAATTGCTTGCCAGAGACAAGCCCCATAAAACCCGCGATAAGTAACACATTGGGCAGTTGAAAAAGAAGTCCTAAGAAAACTAAAACCTTACTGGTTAATACCACATACTCTTTTAAGCTAATCATCGCTTCAATATCATTAACTCCAAACTCTAGCATCGTTTGGAAAGTAAAAGGGAAAACGATGTAATAGCCGAAGGCAACTCCAGCAATAAAGAGAATAAAGGAGAGAAAAATAAAAGGTCGTATAATTTTCACTTCTTTTTCATACAACCCTGGCTTGATGAAAAACCAAATTTGAGAAAACCAAAACGGTGATGAAGTAATTAAGGCTGACCAAAAAGCGAGTTGAAACTGAGTGAGGACTTTATCCAATAACCCAGTGAACATAATTTGTCCTGAGTCTCCAAGTGCCTCTTTCAAAGGTTTCAAAAGAGCGTTTTGAAACTCTATTCCAAAATTATAGCAGACTCCAAAGGCAATAAAGAGAATTGCCGCGACCCAGATGAGCCGAGTTCTCAACTCCCTTAGATGATCGGTTAGAGTCATCTCTTTCAACACTTCTCCTTTTCAGGTTAAACTTTACCCACCTAACTGAGAATTCACAAATAAATTCAGGACATTACAATAATCGGTCGATATAATAAATATATGAAACTTTTTTGTTTGGTATTCATACTTTTTTCTAGCACTTCTTATGCCAGCCAGAGTGAACTTCTCAAGTGTCTTGGACAAGAGGAAAAATATATTCATAAGCAAAAAATTGGAGGAGCTTTTTTCGAGCTTAACCAGAGTATGATTTCATTTGTCGTCATGTTTCCCGACGATACAAAAATTCAAGCTGAAAAACTAAAAGAGATATGTGAAGAAAAATATTCAAGTTTTCACCTATTAAGACTTCTCATCATCGATGGACAGAAGATCTTTAAACAAACTGGCGAAAAAAAGCCTGGAGGAGATATACGTAGCCCCGAAAGCCTTGCTAAAAACTCTCTTTCCATGTTTTTACAATTTTTAAGTCGCTACCAGTCAAGCTTTTCCAAAGCTGATTGCCTGGAACAATCTATACCAGAGCTGAGAGATTTTTTTCGAAAAACTCGTTATCTTGAAACTGACATCTCTAAACGAAAACTATTAAAAGAGCTCAAAGGCATCGACCTTATTTTTGACAAGATTCTATCGCGAAGAGTCGCCCCAGGCTGCTAACTCAGCGTTAATTCTTAAATCAAGTTTTTGACTCAGAAAATTGCTAATTCTATTTTCTAGTGGTTTTTTTGATTCAGAGTTTAAAATTTCATCATGCTCTAATACGACTAATTTAACTCTTGGAAAGTCGATTAAGTTTATTCCTATAATGGAATTTGCAATATCTTGACCGGAATAGAATTGAAACTCAGGCATTAGTGCCCACGTAATCTCTCTCCACTCCTGAAGACTTTTCCCCTCTATAATATCATTTTCCGACTCAAACCTATGATAAACCGCCTGTAAAGTTTGACGACATGTCGTGCACACCATCCCTACCGAAGTTTCCCGCATAAAGCTTTTTAGATCCGCTCTGGACGTTTCACTTTTCAGATCAGTGAGGGAGTAACCTAGGCAGCGACAAATCAACTGATCTCTTTTTGGGTTCTTAAAAAATAATACTTTGTCACCACGTGCAGACTTTAAGGCCAAGAGAGTGCGCCAACCTGCTAAATAACTCGCACCTTCTATACGAGAACTAAGATAAACTAGCGCCTCATCTATCTCTTTATTTAAGAGCTCGTCACAAAAAACTTGAGAGCAAGAATCTGAGGTTTGAAATTTAAAAATTTTGTTTTGAGCATCCAAAGTGATTTCATACTCAAAACCTTCAACTTGATATTTCATTCATCAAAATTTGGCTGATAAGGCTTAGCTGGATCTAAAGTTAAAATTTCAAAGCCGGATTCGGTAATCAAGATAGTGTGCTCAAATTGCGCCGAAGGTTTTTTATCTTTAGTTACGACAGTCCAGCCGTCTTTAAGAAGTTTGCAGTGACGTTTTCCCAGGTTAATCATAGGCTCAATGGTAAAAGTCATACCTGGTTTCATCTCAACACCAGTACCTCGAGTGCCGTAATGAAGAATTTGTGGGTCCTCATGAAATTCTCTTCCTATACCGTGACCGCAGTATTCATGAACAACACTAAAGCCATTATCATGCGCCATTTCCTCAATCACAGCTCCGATATCGCCAATCCTTGCACCGGGTTTGCATAATTCAATTCCCGCCATCATGCATTCATAGGTCACCTTAACTAGTCTTTTTATTTCAGGATCAACATGACCCACAAAATATGTTCTATTCGTGTCACCGTGAAAGTTCTTATAGTAGGTGGTTACGTCAACATTAAGGATATCACCTTCTTTAATTTTATCTTTTTTACTGGGGATACCGTGACAGATCACATCGTTCAAAGAGGTACAAACTGACTTTGGAAAACCATTATAATTGAGAGGAGAGGGATAAGCTCCGTTTTCTGTGATAAATTTATGACATATCTCGTTAACATCCTCGGTAGTCATACCGGCTTGAATTTTATCCTCAATAAAGTTTAAGGTCCTTGCCGCGAGCTGGCAGGATTCTTTCATAATCTCAATTTCTCGATTTGATTTAATATTTATCATACTTACGTCCCTAAGTTCGGCTGGATATTACACTCTTTCAGGCCTTTTCGCTAGTATCTAGGTCCAGAATGGTCTAATATTCTAGCATGAATTTTCAAGTCTATCGAACACATGCGTCAAGTTACCAGGACTCGAAATATCTCGCCAATGAGAAGAAAGTCCTAGAAGAAATAAACGACGTTAGTTATATCCAAACGCTGCAGCAATATGAACCAGGCAGCAAGATCATACTCATAACCAACACTCATACTGATCCTCATCTCATTCCGGAACGAATTCTCAAAGAAACAGTTCTCATGATTCATCCAAATTCAGGATACGATAACCTCTCCGATGAGTTTAGACGATCTGCAGAGTTCCCCATAATCATAGGAAACCCCATTAGGGCAAATGCCGTTGTTGAGTACACGATGGGATGTATGTTCAAGCACTTCGCACCCATTCCTAATCATCACCACTGGCAAACAGAGAGAGCTTATCCAAGAAAGTTAATTCGTGATCAAAATATACTCATATTAGGCCATGGAAATATTGGAAAAATATTGGCAAGCTCCCTTGCTCCCCTTTGCCCGAAACTATCTGTATTCGATCCTTTCGTTGAGGCTCAACATATCCCCTACTCTATTCACAATGAATGGAGCCCAGCTCTGTTAAAAAATATCTCCATTCTCATTTGTGCCGCAAGCCTAAATCAAACAAGCCGCAAAATATTGAATAAATCTAATATTAATGAGCTTAGCTCAGAATGTTTAATCTTGAATCCAGCAAGAGGAGAGCTTTTTGAAGAGGAAGAACTGATTCATTTTCTCCAAAAAAATCCTAAGTCTTTTGCTTATCTTGATGTATTTGAACAAGAACCCTTTGCTCCGGGCTATGGAAGTCAGGTTTCAAACTTAAACAAGACATCTCATATCGCAGGTATGTATCAAAGACTAAATAACGATATTATTTCTTTTGAGTTTTTAATCATCAAAGACTTTATCCAACGATTTCAGCAGAACTCTCTTAGTGAATTTAAACTAGATTACGCTGAGTGTATTTTAGATGGAAATGACCTAGATGCCCGTAAGATTTCCCCCAGTACATGAAGCTTCCCCAGAAGGTTTACTGGCAATTGGTGGTGACCTCTCTCTTGAGACATTAAGCCAAGCTTATGCAAGTGGAATTTTTCCGTGGCCGATTTCCAAAGATTCTCCCTTAACTTGGTTTTCACCTGACCCAAGGGGAATTCTTGAAATCAGAAACTTTACTCTTTCTAGATCCTTTCGTAGATTTCTAAAAAATCATCCTTTTCAAATAAAGTACAATCATGATTTTCCCTCTGTCATTGAACAGTGTGCACTAACTTCACGTAAACACGAATCAGGAACATGGATAACTCAAGAAATTGTAGAGGGCTATACAAATCTATTTCACCAAGGGCATGCCTATTGCGTCGGTGTTTATGATAAGGACGACTTAGTCGGAGGCCTCTACGGGGTTTGCTTTGGAGGTATTATTTCAGGAGAATCAATGTTTCACCATAGAGACAACACCTCAAAATTATGCCTCTATGCTATCATATCCATTCTTCATCAGAACAATATTCCCTTTTTGGACACTCAAATGGTCACTGGAATCGTGGAGAGGTTTGGAGGAAGCGAAATTCCAAGAGAGGAGTTTTTGTCTCAACTTCAAAAACTTAAAAACATTAATTTGTCCCGTGACCAGCTTTTTTCGTCTCCGCCATCCGTACCAAATCAACTTTTTTGAGCTGACCATATTCTTGATTTAACTCTAATGCCTCAACTGGACATGCAATAGCACACAAATTGCATTTGGTACAAAATGATGTATCGAGAAAAAAGTTTTTAGGAGCCTCTCCTGTTTTGAGGGAGCTTGGAAAATTTACCAAATTTGGCTTCTTAATTTCTATCGCATCAACGGGACAAACCTCGATGCAAAGTCCACAACTGATGCACAATGAATTCCCTACGTGATCAAACTTGAACCCTGGATATTTAAAGAGAAAATACTGTTTAAGATTCTTGCGATCGTGAGAGATCTTAATACCGTCTCTATACATTTGCCATTTGAATATAACGACGTTTAATAATTGCTTTAATATGACCAAAAAATTAAATGAGCTTCTTTTCTTCAAATTTACTATCATAATTAGCGCTCAATTTCTTTTAGATCTAAGTTTAAAGCTGTCCACAAAGGGAAAACTTGATCTACGTTTTTCCCAATTAATGACTTTTCTAAGAATAATGCATCACTAAACTGACTCCCTAGGAGTCTCAATTGGGAATTCCCCTCCCCTTCATTAATATCGATTCCTAATACTCCACCAGGCCCCTCTATAAAACAAACATTACTGTAGTTTAGTTTGCCTAGATAATTTTTAACGCTGTTACGATAAGATTCTTCGGCTTTCTCCTCAGCTTGATGAAAAAATTGAAACGGATCTTCATTTGAATAAAAATTTCCCGTTGGAAGATTGTCCAACACCTGTATGATGATTCCCACAGACTGTACTATCTCTTCTATTTTAACTGATATCAAATCAAACAAAGTTCCATCGACTCCCATGGGAATTTCAAATTCTACGTCAGAATAAAAATAAAAAGGATCTCTCTTTCTTAGATCTAAATTAACGCCGGAAGCTCTTGCTATGGGACCAGTTAAACTCCAATTCATGACCTGGTCTTTATGAACCAACTTTACTTGAAGTGCTGATTCATTGAATCGAATATTTAAAAGAAAATCACGTATTAAACTTGTGAGATTTTTCTCAAGAGCACTTAGTTCATCAATTGTACGAGAACTCCAAGATTGATTGATATCAAGACAAACTCCCCCTCTTCTTATGATATTCATGCCAAATTCATTTCCGGAGTACGAGATCAAAAGAGATTGGATTTTCTTAATCCACAATTGGGAGAAAACATATAAAGTGTGATTCTCAAAATCCTGTCCTAAGTAGTGAAGGTCAAAAAGATGGTTTAAAATTCTCCCCATCTCTAATAATACCATTCTAATGGCCTTAGCCCTGTCTGGAACTTCAAGGGACTCTGCCTCTTCTCGAGCGAAAGTCAAAAGATGAGACCAAAACAGACTCTTACGTGGAAAGTAACTCTCCAAAGCGTGGTACTTTAATGGGAGCTCTAACTGCCCTAAAAGATTTTCTATTCCAATATCGAATCTTCCTTGAGGTAAATAGGCTTTTGCAATTGTGTCGTTTTCGAGTCGTAATCCTATTTTATTATTGTTCTGTCTTAAGTTTGATTCCAAAGAAAGTTTTATCTCTGGCAAATAGAGTGTTTCATCCTTTTGAACCGACGAAAACCGATAATCACTTTGCCTCTTTAAGTCAGTTTTATTAATAATTCTATCTTCATAAAACTGTGCATTCTTCCATTGATTTACAATAGAAAAGAATGATTCTCCTCTTTGAATTTCAAAAGAGACACTAAATCTTTCTTTCTCTTCGAAGTCAAAAAAGAAATACTTAAGTTTGTACTGCAAGTTTTCTAACTCGTAATAATGAACTCCTAAAAGCCAAATATAACTGTATTCGCTACTGAGATAAAAAATGACCTTAGAAAAGTCATCTTTTTCGCATTTATAATTAATAAAACTCGAGTGCTCGTCTATTTTGATGAGACCCTGAATATGATCACTTTTCATCTTTACCCTTAATGAGGTTTAAAATTTCCGAAACTAACTCGTCTAATTGAACTGGATGTTTATGATATTCGTAGTCAATTCGGATATGATTTCTTAGATCGCTTACGACTTCAGTAGAATATTTCAATATCTTACGAGATAAAAGTCCTTCAATATAAATGACAAAAGGTTTTTGATCTTCATACTGCTTAAGTTCACTTTTTAAATCGTCCAATTGAACCTTATTGATAGGTCCGACAACAATGAAAACCTCTGGTGGTTGCTCCGGGCCCGCACGTAGTCCTTCAAAGGAACTGATGTACTGATCATATTCGTGATGAAAAGACAGTGTATCCAAAACGCCGTTTCCCCACAAACTGATCGGTACATTAAGATTATTCAACTTAGACTGAGTGGATATATTTAGTTGATCGAGTATTCTTCCCATAATTACTTTTTAAAAGACCTCAAGAGACTCGAACGCCTCACCCACTTTACATCATTTGGAAAAGTTGAAATTTTTTCAACGAGATCTTCATTTTTTCCAAAACACTTCAGCTTTTTATTTTCTTGAAAAACCCATGAATAAAGTTTTTCGTGAGTTCCAAATGAGTGTCGATCATAATCAATATATCTATAAGTGGGATAATTCTTAATCCTCAAGTTATCTAAATAGTTAACTGCAAACTCGAAGGCCATATCAATTTGTCTCGCATTACATCCTTGAAACTCTTGAGCTCTCTTTGTACTTTTTTTGCCATCAGTCATTATTGGATTTTTGACCCATAAACTTCTACGACAATCAAATGTATAGCCTAGGTCATTAAGAAGATGGACAGCGCTGTAATAAGCCAAGAACCAATGCCTTCGAGGGTTATCTAAAATATTTGATGGGTAAATAAATTTAGCACAGGTATTATATTCATCGCCGAACTTTCGAAAAGCCGAAATGAATCTCTGGTAAAAAAAGCGATTTGATAGCTTTTTCGTAGCTCGGTACAACTTAGTTCGTTCTTTTGGATCTTTAAGAGAGGCCAATTGCTTTTCTATTTTTGAGGGTCTAGCAACAACCTGCCAAACATAATCGTAAAGCTTGTAGCAAGAATTGCGCATCTGATTGAGTTTCTTATTAGTCAAATAGATAGAATTTTGTTTAATACTAGTCAGTGTCTGTAGCGCAGAAAGCTCTGGTCCAACTCGATAAGCTGGATAAAAAGTCCCTGCTACATTATTTTTTCCAAATCCATTTTCTACAAAGGCTCGTATCTCATTCCAGTTCTCTACGAGCCTTAAATCCTCAATACTTCTCACTTTCTCGTATCTTTCATTTCCTGTTTGAACGGCAAGAACAACCACGCGACTTGAGTAGTCGGTAAGCTTAGGGCAGGCTCCTATCTGGCAAACTTTTTCTATATAACCACCAATAATTCTCACATCGAAGAAGTTATTACGGTAGTTAGTTCGGTAATAATCGCTATCTCCAAACACTAAGATTTTTTGAGGTCTACCTAATTGATCTAAAAGTCTAGGTATAGTTCCTGTCGTGAAAGGTGGTTCGAAAATCGGCTCGTTATACTTCCCAATGATATCGTTTTGCTCACATAATAGTTTTTCCGTATAGTGCTGTCCTGAAAGTAGATCTATATTTATAATTCGCTTACTTCCCTGTGCGGTTGAGACCACAAAGTTTACTTTATAAGACTCGGAGTTAATATCGGGCAAAACATCATAAAACATATGAGCAGAGATATTTCCATTGGCGCCAATCAACTGAAAACGATCGTCGACATTGTACCACTGAGGCACTATTTGAGACACGATAGCATCTGCATAATCTTTATTCCCGAAGATATTACTGTCTTTCCCATTCAAGTCGACCGGGACGATTTCCTCTACGGAATCTGAGATTTTTTCTACGCCAGAGCAGGACAAAAGATTGGCGATAATTATAAAGTGTGAAAAAATTCGCTTTAAAATGCTATTCATTTTTATTGACTATCCTCTTTAATTCCTTCATTCTAACTACCTCGCACAGGCTCGGGTGGTGGAATTGGTAGACACAAGGGATTTAAAATCCCTCGGCTAATTTAGCTGTGCGGGTTCAAGTCCCGCCCCGAGCACCAATTCTTCCTTAGACCGGACTTATATCCTTAATATTGTTACGTAATTTTTCCCTTAAGACAACAAAATGACCTCCCAAAAGCCTGTAAATATAGGCTCTAAACGGATGTTTTTGACTTAGATAGTCACCCAAAACCTAGGCAGACCGCAATAAGCTGTAATAGTATTTACTTTTGACATGAAAGATCCACTTACTCACAGCACACAACAACATAAAATACCACCTAGAGACAGAAATCATGGGATTGATCTGTATCGAGGGGCAGGTTGTTTGGTTGTCTTTTTTGCTCACTACTTTTTGGCCACTGCAGCTCAGGAAGAAAACTTAGTATGGATCGATAATCTCATGAAATTGGCCCGCTTCATCGTTTTTGGTTTTTTTGTACTTAGCTCTTATCTTTTGTTTGGCCGATTTCATCAATATAAACAAAAATACAAATCTCCTATAAAAAAATTCTATGTCGCGAGATTTGCAAAAATTTTTCCGCTTTGGAGTCTCCTAATCGTAACTATTTTTTGCTTAGACCTTTTTTTATTCCAAGAGATTTATCCCATTTGGATTTACTTTTTTAACTGGTCATTACTCTCTGGTTTTTTCCCCGGTCAAGCGATGAATATTTCTGGAATTGGCTGGTCACTACATGTAGAAGAGGTCTTCTATCTTCTGGCCCCTTTTCTCTTTAAGTTTAAAAAGCCTTCCCTCTATTTTGTTCTGCTATTAGTTTCAATTTGCCTTAAAGCCTATATTGTTCAACCATGGATCTCCAGTATCGGTGATGCCGTTGAAACTGTTCCTTTGCAACATAGATTTTTTGCTCAGCACTTTCACCTTTTTCTAGCAGGGGCTTATATTTCATCACTTGAAGGAGAAAAACATCACCTCTTAAAGCTCTCCTTACTTCCGATATCTTACTTTTTTTTGTTAAATTATTTATATTCACTACTCCTTATTGTTATTCTGTTTTTTATCTATTGTCCTATAAAGCCAACTCTTTTTACCCTCTTTCAAAAGATTGGAATTAATTGTTTATCTTTTTATCTTTTCCATGAGTATATTAGAGTTATTTTAACTGCTATATTTCAACAATTCTCACCAGCGATTGAGATCTTTGTTCATCTACCTTTAGTATTAATGAGTACGATCCTCTTTAGTCTCTCTATTGGTTCTATGTATGAAAATTGGGCTTTAAGAAAAATAAAATCCAATTTCTAGACATAATGCACATGGCAAAACTATAATAACCAGATGAGTGAGAAAATTTCAGCAATCATTCCCTGTTATAACGAGGAATACAATATAAAGGGAGCTATCGAGTCTTGTCTTTTTGCAGATGAGATCATTGTGGTCGATTCATTTTCCAACGATGCAACCCTTGAAATAATTAAGCAATTCCCCCAAGTAAAACTTTTGCAGCACGAATACGAACATTCTGCAGCTCAAAAGAATTGGACTATTCCACAAGCAAGCCATGACTGGATTTTTCTATTGGATGCAGACGAGAGAACCTCTCAAAAGCTAATTGATGAAATAAAAAGTAAAATCAACTCCAATCCCAACGAAGTCGCTTTCTGGATAAAACGAGACAATTACTTTATGGACCAATCGGTAAATAATGTCTGGAAGGGTGATGCCGTCATAAGACTTTTTAGGAAGTCAAAATGTCGCTACGAAGACAAACACGTGCACGCTGAAATTCTTGCTCAAGGAGATGTAGGAAAACTAAAGCACGCTCTCAAACATGATACTTATGCAGGTAAAGGTCTTGAACCTCACCTCCTCAAAGGTATGCGATATACAACCTGGGCGGCACTTGATCGCGTCAAAAAAATCAAGCGAGTAACTTATTATCATTTGTTGATCAAACCTTTTTTTGCCTTTTTAAAACGATACATCCTCAACCGAGGTTTTTTAGACGGAAAAGCTGGTTTCATTATTTCCTGTATGGGTGCTTGGAATGTGTTTATTCGAAACGTGAAAGTCTATAGACTTCATGCTGGAGAGAAATTCGACACAAAACTAAAAAAATGAATAAAATTCTCATCATCCAAACAGCTTTTATAGGTGACGTCGTACTGGCCACAAGCTTAATAGAAAGTACCAAATTAGCCTATCCCAATGCCCAAATTGACTTTCTTCTTCGAGCAGGAAATGAAACTTTATTAGCGGATAATCCTCAAATCCATGAAGTTCTGGTTTGGAATAAAAAGTCTGCGAAGGTTGCAGGATTAATTAAGCTGCTATTTAAAATAAGAAAAACTAAGTATGATGCTGTTTTGAATATTCAAAGATTCTTTAATGCTGGCCTACTTACAGCCTTATCTGGAGCAAGAGTTCGTATTGGCTTCCACACGAATCCACTTTCAAGATTTTTCACGAAGAAGATTATTCACAAGATACCTCATCAAACTCGTGATGGATATTTTCATGAAGTTCAAAGAAATCATCAATTACTATCCGGGCTCACAAATGATCCGATACCACCGGCTAAAGAAATCCCTCCTAAGCTCTACTTCAATCAATCTCAAAAAGAAAAAATTCAATCACTTAATATTAATTCCCCTTATTTTGTCTTAGCGCCGTCCTCTGTGTGGTTTACCAAACAATGGCAAAGATCGAAGTGGATCGAGCTTATTGATAAACTAAAAAACAAAGGTAAAGTCATACTCATTGGTGGTCCTGACGATCGTGAATATTTAGAAGGTCTAGGAGAAGGCACTATTAATCTCGCAGGAAAACTCAGTTTAGTAGAATCAGCATTATTAATGAAAACCTCACAAAGGGTTTTTGTTAATGACTCAGCTCCATTACACCTTGCTAGTAGTGTTAACGCGAAAACCACCGCCATTTTTTGCTCTACCGTTCCAGACTTTGGCTACACGCCCTTAAGTATTGATAGTTGTCTCATCCAAAGAGAGCGTCTTGACTGTATGCCTTGCGGATTACATGGTAAAGCCTCCTGTCCTCTTGGTCACTTTAAGTGCTCTGATGATATAAGCGTTGAAGAAGTGCTCAATAAATCTTTCGAAAAGTAATATTAAGCCTTGGCTCTTTTAATTTAAGACGTTTAGGAAGTGAGTGTTTCCAAAAAGTTTGCGTCTGTCCTTTCATCACTAACAGATCACCTTGTTTTAAATTTAATGCCACTTTTTCCCCCTCATTATGTCGGAAAAAGAAATCTCTTGAAGCACCAAAATTAAGTGAAGCTATCGTAGGGTTTAGTTTTAATTCAGGTTCATCATCACGATGCCAAGACATATGATCCCTACCATCTCGGTAATAATTCACCAGGGCCGTATTAAAGTCGAGCTGGAACTCTTTTCTCAGCCAAATATTAAGCTTTTTAAGTTGTGGCGTCCAACCAGGGGAGATCATCTTTATTCTCGTATAGATATAATCCACTCCAGGGTCACCATGAAAAGCGACTTTTCTCGCTTGCGGATAGGTCTTACCAAACATAGTAATTTTATCATCCCGCCAACTGACCTCGCTTAAAATATTTTTTGTGATTTGATCAGACTTCTGGGAAGTAAAAAGATTTTCAAACAGGTAAACTTCACCGTCATAGGGAAGAAGATTATTTGGTAAGGATCTCAACTTCAACTCTCCGATTTAATTGCGCTTCTTCAGAGTACTGATCATCAGTTAAATATAAAGGTCTGGTTGCTCCATAACCAACACAACGAAGTCTTTTTCTAGAGATACCAAATTCTTCTAGTTTCTCACAAACATAATTAGCTCTTCGACCAGATAAATTATATTCATCGTCCGCCTTCCCACTTTCGATAGCTTTCTTAGTCTCATAAATATGGCCGGATATTTCAATCGTAACGATAGGATTTTGTCTCAAAAAATTTGCGAGGTCTGAAACTTCTCGACTGGAATAAGGTTCAATCGCTTTCTCTGTTCCAGGATAAAAATGAACATTTTGAAGCTTAATACGTGATCCTATTTGGAAGTCTGAGAAACTCTCAGCGACACCTTTTTCTCCAGATTTTGCAGCTTTTGATTGGTTGGCCAAAGCTTGCTGAAGCTGTACAACCTTTTTTTCGAAATCTTTCAATTCTTTTGCATTCTCTGCTTCAACCTTTTCAAGTTTGCGCTCAAGTTCCTTATTCTTTCTTTTGGTAATCTCTAATTCAAATTTATTCTCTTGATCGACTTCAGGTTCTACTTTTGTTTTTTCTAAAAGGAGGGCCTGTTTAAGTTCTGCAGCTTCTCTGTTTTTTTTCTCAAGCTTTACTTCTAGTTTTTCCACCATTTTTTTAAGCTCACTTACCAGTGGATCATCTGCCTTCGCATAATTCTGCTGTTCACCAACACCCTTTTCTTCTTGAGGCGTTTTAATGATCGTACCATTTTTTCCCCCCTCAAGAGCTCTAGAGGTTTCCTTTTTCTGATTGACTAAAGCGAGTATAGATACGATGAGAAAGACTCCAAGTCCAGAGGCAAAAAGGTCAACGACAGAAGCTGAGAATATGTTAACTTCTCTGGATTTCTTTGCTCGCATGCTTACCTTTTCTCCCGCATGCTCTACCTCTTCTCGACTAACTTATTGATAAGGTTATCCATGATCTCTTTTCCAAAAGAGTTAATAAGGTCTTCTTCTTCTGCCTCGAAGTGTTGAGTAAAAAACTGTAATATGACTGATAAAACAAGAGCAAGAAGTGTTGTATTAAAAGCAATTCCTAAGCTTGCGGCCATTTTGGTAAGGAGGGCCGGATCATCTAGAGATCCTTCACCTAATTGAGAAACGGCAAGCCCAATTCCATATACTGTTCCCATAAAGCCTAAAGAAGGGATTAGCCAAATAATATACTTTAACTGATTGTATCTTAATTCAACGGAGTGCAAAGACAGCTCTAATTGTTTAGATAAAAAATCAGACGTTATTGAGATAGAATTATTGGTCCTAAATTGCAAAGCAATTTGCATGATCATATAAGGAAGGACTCCCATGGGTGAATTTGAATCCTCGCGAACTTTTCTTATGACTTCGGTTAACTCATCATCTCCGATAATGACTTCAAATCCTCTCGGGAGATAAGATTTAGTACTATAATGGGAAAGTTTTCCAATATCTCGTCTGTGATAATAGACCTGCATCAAACCGATAAAAAAGATCGCCCACATCACATCTTGAAAAGTTAGCCCCTGTACGAGACTTCTTTTGCCGATAAACATCATAGACCAAAACTCTGGAGTAAAGGTAAAGACAATATTGACGATCAAACAACCTAGGATACTTACAAATAAAGTGAGAAATGTAGCTTTTGAATTAAGAAACTTCTTCAAAGATCGCTCCACAGCACTGACAATGAATCTTCTCTTTACTTAAAACGGTTCCACAGTCATAACATCTTTTGAGTCCACCAGACTTGATTCTTTTTATAATATCTTTTTTATCTTTCTCCTGAGCTTGGTGATAACGTTCTATAATATCCTTTATAGCAATTGGTTCGAGGTCACTTCCCAAACGAATTTGGGTCTCCGGCTTAATCTTGGCACTTTTTATTCTTTTGAACTCTCCCTCATGCTGAACAAAGGTTCCATTACTGGAATTGAGATCTTCGACCAAAATACTATCTCCAGAATAATAAACTTTTAGATGAGCTCTACTGACTGTGGGACTATTAATCATAACCTCACATCCATGAGAACTGCCGACAGTAAATTGAAATGTCTCAGTGGTCATCATAAAATTGTGCTCCTCTATGTATATTATCGCACTAGAGGAAGCTTTTCTTAAGAAAATAGATTAAGTTCTTGAAATCAGGCAATTTCATCGAGGTTCATGAGAATAAATTTTGGCAGGTTTATTATCAAATGACTCAGGAATAAGCCTCCTCAAGCTTTTAATCAAGAAGAGGCCTAAATAATCAAAACCTATTTTGAAAAGTTTTCGTAAAATTCAAATTTATTCATCGTATATCTAGCAGTTGATTCAGGACCATATTCAACACAATAACTACCAACAGTAATTGAATCAACATAATAGGTTCCAATTCCTCTGAATCGACTGGTTCCTTGATTAAAATCAATGGCCACTCTTCCGGTGGAAGGATTAATTCCTACGACCACACCATCTCCACTTTCAACAGCATTTCCATTTTCACGTACGGCTCGATCACCAACACAAACTCCGGCAAAACATCCCTTTCCAATGGTAATCTCATCTAAGTCATAGGTCCCTATTCCTTTGAACCTACTGGTTCCGTGGCTAAAATTAATAGATACCTTTTCGGTAATTGGGTTGATTCCTACGATTATACCATCTCCACTTTCAACTCTGTTTCCATTTTGTCTTATACCTTTATCTCCAACACAGGCTCCTCCATAACATCCATTTCCAAAAGTGGCCTCATAGAAATTGTAAGTACCAATTCCACCAAATCGACTTGATCCGTTTGTGAAGTCCACAGAAATTTTTCTCGTTCTAGGATTTACACCTACAACCACTCCGTCACCACTCTCAGCAGTTCTCATATTGGCAACGATTGCATTGTCTCCGGTACAAACCGTAAGAGTCTCATCATTATTATTTAAATCTACACATGCATTAGCCTGGGAGAATTGAACGACAATTAGCCCCAAGAAAAGGTTTCTCATAGTTTTCATTTTGATTCCTCGCATTTTTTATTAGAGTCAGATTAAACAAGAAAAATGGATGGACCCCAATACCTCGTGTAAAAAATTCTCAGCGAAAAGCTATCTATAGAGTTTGGCTCGATCAGAGAAATCGCTAAAAATACCGTCAACTTCTAAAGAATTCTTTAGAAACTTAAAGAACTCTTGGTCAGTTTTAAATCCTAGAGGCAGATTATCTGAACGATGTGTATAGGGATGAACTTTAAGTCCCAAGGCATGAGCATTCTTAACAAGCCCATTCGGCTTACCAGCTTTATCCACTAATTGTCCTAACCAAGGACCTACCCCTTGAGCATATTGGGATATCTCCTCAAGTCCTTTCCGGCTTTTATAATACTCATAGTCCACAGAACTCTCCTTCCAAGAGTTTTCCGCTAGCAGGGCAACCATGGGCATCTTGGCGCCAAGATCCTCTCGCATCCTTCTTAAAGTTGGAGGGTGAAAACATTGAAGAAAAATATTGGCAGAAGCTTGGTTGTATCCATATTTTTCAAGCACAGGAAGAACAATCTTTGCAATGTCTTTTCCTTCACTCATATGAAACTCGGGAGCTTTCAGTTCTGGATAGATGCCGATATTCGTGCCTCTTGTTTTATTTAGTCCTTGAATCAGCTCTATAAATTCAACCAGTGTAGGAACTCTAAATTGGCTTTTCCCATAAGGAAATCTTGGCGGGTAACTCAGTTTTTGCGTTTTCGGATCTATTGAATCCATTGCCGACAATTTTTTAATTTCATCAAGTGTAAAGTCTATAACATAATATCTTCCATCGACTCTTTTCCTTCTTGGAAATAACCGCGCCACATTTGTCGTTTGGTCTAAATGAATATTATGCAAAATGACAGGTACGCTATCTCTAGTAAGAACTATATCCGGCTCTATATAATCTACTCCAAAACTATGCGCTAGAGCCGCGCTCTCTAAAGTATGTTCCGGTAGGTATCCAGAGGCACCTCGATGAGCAATAATAGTCAGCTGCTTACTTGCACAAGAGGCGAAAAAAGAGAGAAGTAAAAGTATAAATAAAACTCGGCTTAATTGGTTATAGAGATATTCTTTCATAGGTAGAACTTAGCTCTTTAGGCACTAAATATCAATAAATTCAATGCGTTATCTTAAGTGTAAAAAGTTTTTTCACTCCCTGTAAATTTAACGGAAGTTAAGGAAAGTCAAAGCAATGCAATGTAAATTGAGGGAAATTTTTAAATTAGTTTTTTGCAGGAGACACACATGCACGCAGACATTTCACTTTTAAGACATCAAGGCCCGATGCTTAATGTAGTGGCCAATATTCTTTTAAAAGCGATTAAAAACGGTAATCATGAAATAAAAGAACATCTTTTAAAAAGTGAATATAGTAATGTGATTCCCAATCCAAAACTTGTGGATCGTTATCACAAATGGCTCGACTGTGAATCTTATTACGAAGGTGAAATTGCTCCGCATCTATTTCCCCTTTGGACCTACCCCCAACTATATGAACTTGGAAAATCACTAAATCTTCCCCTACATAAAGTTCTCAATCAAGGGGTAAAGATGATAATCAACTCCCCACTAAAAAGAAATTCAGGTCTCACCTCGAAAGCAGAGATCTATCAAATTCAGAATATGGATTCCAAATATAGAGTAAGCCAAAGACTGACAACTGGTACCCATCTTGACTCACAGGCTTTGATTTCTGAGATCTATGCTGTGATTTTAAAGGATACTAAATCAGCTTTAAAAAAGAAGGGAACACATCAACCCATCAAGACTGATGAGTTAAGTTTGGTTGAGAGACTGGTTATCGCCAAAGAAGATGCTAAAAGTTATGCCTATCTATCAGGAGATGTTAACCCTATTCATTTGAGTAAAGCCGTAGCCAAGCTTATGGGTCTTAGAGGCTCAATTATGCATGGGTTTGGTCTTTTTGCCATTGTTTTTGAAAAGCTTAGAGCACAGGGTTTTGAGATCTCTGAGATCGATGTGCGTTTTATAAAGCCGGTTTATTTAGGTTCAGAGGTAGATCTGTATATTTCTGAGTCGGCCAAGCCAAATACATACGGAATTAAACTTATAAGTACTGATAAACGCTTTCTTCATGTGGCAGGAGAATTTCAGTTTATCCCTGTGACCGTTTCTTAACGCGGTCCTGACAAAACTTTATAGGACTTTAACATACGAAAAACAGATTTGGGGACTATACTAAAGGGGACACAAGGAGACTTTATGAGCGCAATTAAGTACGACGTTTTAGTTTATCCAGGTATTTACCTTAGCAAAGATGAGCTAGCTAAATTAACAGAAGAGCTAAGAGATGTCAGCTCCAAGTGTTTTGATGATATCCCTTACTATCAAGTTCTGACGGGAAAACGTGATGAATTTCAAAGAGCTATTATTTGTACCGCTAGAAATGCTGAAGGGAAATTAGTTGGATTTTGCTCTTCACTTGTTCTTGATATCGAATCTATAGGCACGGCCCTTCACCTTGGTCTTACTTGTGTTGATCCTATCGCTCGAGGAAAAAAACTTACGCATAAACTAATGAATAAACTTTTAGTAAAATATCTTCTTATGGAGTCCCCGATTAATGGAGTTTGGATCACAAACTGCGCTTGCGTTCTTTCAAGTCTTGGAAATGTAGCGCTTTATTTTGAAGATATATACCCTTCTCCGTTTGGTAAAAAAGCTCCGAGTCCGACTCATTTAAAAATTGCACAAGGGATTTCAAAATCTCATCGTTCAGCGATTGCTATTAATTATGATGCGAAATTTAATTCTGAAACATTTGTATTTGAAGGAAGTGTTTCCGATTCTGTCTTTGAGAAAAGTGAAGCTGATACGAAGTATTACCACCGTAATCGAGACATCACGAATTACTATAAAGGTATTTTAAACTTTGAGCGTGGAGATGAAGTCCTACAAATTGGAAAGATCTCTCTTTTAAGTCTTCCAAAATATCTTCTTCGTAATAGTAAGAGGAAATTTAAAAGCCAAGTAAGTATATTCGGCGATAAGCTAGCTGCTAATTAAGGGCCGTCTTACAAATGGGATTTATTAAATTTATCACTATAATATCGGTGATTACGAGTTATTTTTTTATCACCTGGCCTGGGCTTTTTTTCTTTAAAAAGTATCCTCAAAAAACGCGCAAGGTTCTCAATAAGATTGTTTCGATATATTCCAATATCGTACTTTGGATTGTGAACGTTAAGGTGGATGCTGAACTCAAAGAAAAAGCCTATACCCACAAATTATTAGTCAGTAATCATCTCTCTTATATGGATATTATGGTTATGAGCTCCCTTGTTCCAAGCTCCTTTGTCACTAGTGTTGAGATGAAAAATACTCCCGTACTAGGTCAAATCGTCATCCTCGCCGGATGTCTTTTCGTTGAAAGAAGAAATAAAAGTAAAATCAAAAATGAAATTAAAGATATCGAAGATGCTCTCAAATCAGGACTTAATGTCGTCGTTTTTCCAGAGGCAACAAGTACTAACGGTGAAGGTGTTTTGAATTTTAAACGCTCTTTATTTCAAGCCTCGGTTAATACGGGAGCGGCAATAACACCTATTACTATTAACTACACCCAAATCAACGGAGAAAAAGTAGATAAAACGAATAGAGATTTTGTTTGCTGGTATGGAGACATGGATTTTGCTTCTCATCTTTGGAAATTATGCCAGCAAAAAGAAATTAGAGTTTCGATTAAATTTTCTGACAATATTGAACCAGCACCAGAGGCTGATACCGCTTGGCTTCGAGATACGGCGTATGCCAAAGTCACTGAAAATTATCAACCCATTGCTTAAAAATAAAAGGGACGATCATTGATCGTCCCCTAATAAAACCATTTAAGACCTTCGAAAAAAGCCGATTCTTGTAGACTTGCTCTCATACAAATCCAGTTCAGACTTCCCGCAAGGGCCTCTTATCTAAAAGCTTGAGAGTTCTAACGCATACGATTAATTTTGAAAAGTTTTTTTTTGAAAAAATAATTTTTTTTACTGGCTCACGCAATAGATTCGATTTGTATTAGCACAATCTTCAAAATTATTTTCAACCCAAGTAGCAGAGAACGAATCTGTATTTCCATAAAAGCCATCGTCGGAAATAGAGCTACTAGACCAATTTGAACAATTTCTTCCAACCTGATTTCCGCCGTCTGAATTCGTTCCAGTCCAGGTATTATTAGTTGTGCTAATAGTATTACCGTCTTCGTCAACGTTGATTCGAGCTGTAAGATTAGCTGAGTCTGTCCCCCAGAGCTCACTTCCCGATCCAGCTACAAGAGTCTTCTCATCACTACTATCAACAATATATATCGCCCCAGAAAAGCTAAGCTTATCATCCGCGTCTTCACTGTCGGTACTAACCAAGGCCTCATAACTACGAGAAAGTCCTGCTGCTGTAGCCAAGTTCTGGCAGATCGTATCTGCACCACTGGCTCCCCCTAAGTTTCCATTATGGGTTGAAGAGGAAGCAAAAATCCTATGCTCTAAGGTAGCGACCCCATCAGAACCGGTACCATCACCACTGGCAACTTCGCCACAAGAATAAAAGAAAACACAAAAACTTAAACTGAGAACGAGCTTTTTCATAGCCAGATTATGGCCTAATCAAGCTGGTTAATCCAGCTCCGGAACCCTGGCCCTCCAGCCAAAAGCATTCTTATAGGCTTTTTTAACCTCATAGGACTGCCATTGATCTCTTACCTGCCCATTCTTCTCTAAGCCTTCAATTTGCCATGGTTGCCAATAATAGACACTGGTTTTGATCGTATAGCAATAAGCTGCATTTTGATTATTTTCATAGTCGGTGTAGCGAGACACACTTGGACATGCTGCGTTGTTTTGCATAAATATATTTGTCCAAGAGCGCTCATCCAAAGGTCCATTAGTGAAAGTTCTATCAATGACCCTGGCTTGACCTTGAACAGTTAAATAAGGCGCAATATGAAACCACCACTTATAATCATATTCACGTATATACTTTCGTGTGAAAAAGAGCCACATCTTACCTGTTTGAATTCTCCCAGCTGAGCGAGATATTCGGTAAAGCTCCCAAGACCAAACATGGGCCCGATTATAACACTGTGACTTTCTTCTCATATTTCCATTTAGACTTTGAAATAAGGAATTCACTTGATATTCAGAATCAAAATCGCTGATATAAGAACTTATCAAATCTGCCGGCGAATAGTTTTTTTGGTGAGAAGGATTAGAGTCATAAAATGAATTCATTGACTCTTTTGAACTTAGACTTATACCTAAAATATTATTTCTATGACCTAGTATCTCGGAAGTATCTAATGTTTCATCGAGTTGAATTTCAACCATAAAACCAAGCTCTTTAGCTCTTATAGCATCCTCGATATCTTTATCTGCATTCAGTCTATATATCTGACCATCGCTTGCAAATAAAACGTATTCCGAGTTGATTTTTTCAACTTCAACAACATCAGTAAGTATAGTCTCGGCAAAAGAATTCAGAGCACTAAACACTAGTGCAAATAAAATGACAATTTTCATTAATCCCCCAATCATGCTAAGCCTGAATTTAGGGAGTTAGTTATACTTTGACAATTTAATTTGTAAAATTTTCTAAAAAAAAAGGCCGAAGCTTTAGCCTCGGCCCTCTAAATTTATTTAAATTATGATCTACTTAACAAATAAAAGGTCATAATAAGTCGGAAGTGGCCATAAGTCCTCGGACACGTTCTCTTCGAGATATCCGATAACCTCGGCAATTTCTTCACTTAAAGGAAGAAGCTCATTTGCAATTTTTTCAGCATCCGCTATATCTTCACCCAGATTTTCTAAACCTTTATTTAGCTTAGAAGTTTTGTCGAAAAGCTCATTCAACTTATCGTTAATACCATTAAGAACTGCGGTATCAACCTTTGGATCAATCTTACAATCTTTTTGATCGTCGATAGCTGAAGCGAGCATTGCCTTATATTGAATCGTAGCTGGAATAATATCCTTATGAATCATATTCACCAACGTTTTAAATTCGATTTCTCTATGCTTGCAGTAGCGCTCAACTCGAACATTATAACGAGTCTTTAATTCTGTTGGAGTATAAACTCCAAGCTTTACAAGAAAATTATTAGCATCAGAGTCTGCGATCAATTTTAGTGCATCAGCTGAAGTTTTTAGATTCGGAAGCCCTCTTTTAGCAGCTTCATCTTGCCACTCTTGAGAATATCCATCTCCATTGAAAACCACATGCTTAGCTCCATTATAAAGATCTTTTGTAACTGCAATAAGAGCATCATCTACTGACATCCCACCAGCGATATCTTTTTCAAGTCTTTCATTTACATCGTTGAAAACATCTGTGACGGCTGCATTAAGAACAGTCAAAGGAATCCCAACGTTTTGAGAAGAACCAACAGCTCTAAACTCAAATTTATTTCCCGTAAATGCGAAAGGTGAAGTTCGGTTTCTATCAGTATTGTCTCGAACCAGTCTTGCCAATTGCTCAGCTCCTAGATCTAGGAAGCCTGGATTTTCTTCAGTGTACTTTTCTCCCGCACCATAAGCATCTAAAATCTTAGTGAGCGTATCACCCAAGAAAGCAGAAATAATACTTGGAGGAGCTTCGTTAGCACCAAGCCTATGATCATTAGAGTGAGAAGCTATCGCTGTTCTTAAATGCCCACCGTATTTATTGAGAGCCTCAAGAATAATCGAAACAACAGCTAAGAATCTATAATTCGTATGAGGAGTATCACTTGGATCCAGTAAGTTTCCAGCCTTTGGATTCGTTATAGACCAATTAAGGTGCTTTCCTGAACCATTAATTCCCCCAAAAGGCTTTTCATGTAAGAGACAAACCATCTCATGTTTCGTTGCTACACTTTGAAGGACAGACATGATCATTTGGTTTTGATCTACGGCGACGTTAGCTTTATCAAAAATAGGAGCTAATTCAAATTGCCCAGGTGCAACTTCATTATGTCTTGTTTTAGCAGGGATACCTAATCGGTATAATTCCACTTCTACTTCTTGCATGAATGCCATCACTCTTTCAGGAATTGTCCCAAAATAATGATCTTCTAATTGCTGGTTTCTAGAAGTTGAAGCTCCAAAAAGAGTTCTTCCCCCCATGACAAGATCAGGTCTTTCAAAATAAAGGGCTTTATCTATTAAGAAATACTCTTGCTCACAACCACAACTAACATCGACACTCTTAAACTCGTCATCGGCCCTTTTTGAACCACCAGTGATATTTAAAAACTTCGTTGCAGCTTTTGAGAGCTGACTACAAGAGCGAAGCATGGGGGTCTTAGTATCTAGCGCGTCTCCTGTGTAGGATACGAATGCTGTAGGAATCGTTAGAGTTTTTCCATTCTCATGAGAGCGTAGGAAAATGGGTGAAGTAAAGTCCCATGAAGTGTATCCTCTCGCTTCAAATGTAGATCTAGATCCACCGTGAGGAAAAGAAGAAGCATCTGGCTCACCTTGAATTAATTGAGAGGCAGACAATTTTTCAATCGGCTTCCCATTTTCAATTGATAAGAAGGCATCATGCTTTTCAGCTGTTGATCCCGTTAAAGGTTGGAACCAGTGAGTAAAGTGAGTCGCTCCTTTACTAGTGGCCCAGTTCAAAACAGCATTAGCAAATTTCTCTGCCATCTCTTTAGTAAGATCTTTTTTATTGTCTAGAACATCTGCAATATCTTGCTTATCTTGCTTTGTAAGTATTTCTGATTTTTGATAGTCAAAAACGTTTTCTCCATAATACTCACTAACCCTAAGAGGATTGCCATTGACATCTTTAGGCACATTGAATTCTCTTGTAGGAATTTTAAAAGCGTTTAACATTGCTTGAGCACGAACGGCTTTTGTCATCTCACTCTCCTTGTGATTGATATTTACCCAACATTATATAGTGAAACAAAAGATGACGGAACTATGTATTCTAAGTTTTATACTCAAATAATTCAATCAAGTTTAAAAGGGCGACTGGAATACTTTCTTTTTCCCAATTCAATTTCAACAATGCTTGTAATTTTAAATTGAGTTTATCGTCTTCCAAATTTTCGCGACGTTCAAGAAGAGCAATATTTGATGTGCAATGTCCTTCAGAGTTAACGTTTTCTTTTAAAGGATTAAAAGCGAGGCAGCCATAGGGTTTAAATTCAGGGTCAATAGTACAGCCTTTACTTCCCGAAACAAAAAATGGACAAGTATAACTGCGTCTAAAACTTGAGTTACGCCCGGTATTAAGAAAATAATCTAACCGATATTTTTTTACATTCGACTTCAAGTTCTCAACTAAATCCTGAGTCATTCTATTCTCTTTAATTAGGTAGAAAAATAAATCGAAAGCTTCAAGAATTGTGACCTGCATTGAGTTATAAAAGGAAGTGCAACAAAACCCCTGACAAGCTTTGCAGTTCTTTCCTTGAGAAAATTGATCCCTCATTGCTGATAGAATTTCCTTTCTTCTCTCAAGAGAACTCCCACCATATTGGGTAAATTCTTCCAGCTGGCTATCCCATTTTAAGTTCATTTCAGGCATCTCCGATTTGGTAATAAACGAAAAACAAGGAAGTGTCTATGAAAAGGAATTTCATCGTCGGTACCCTGTTGGGTCTACTGGCCTACCAAGCCAATGCAAGTCAACATCAAGTTTTCACCCATTATGAATTTGATCAATCCAAAATTGATCATCACCATATGGAACAAGAATTCCCCTATTTGGATGCCAATATTCACACCAGGAATTTCTCCAGGCGCTCAGACCAGGCGAAATTAGAAACAGGAGTAGAGATCTTAAAACAGGTGATGAATTCTAAGCGATTTAGAGAACTTGTGTATGGATTCAAATGGAGGGGGGAGAGAACCTTCAACGATAATAACGGTCTTTCTAACGAGGAAATATACGCTCATCTCATGACTGGTGCTGAGGTACTCATGCCAGATCAAGATCACACCATGAATTTTGATTTAACTCTCTATAGAAGCTGGAATCCCTTTAGCAAGGTGAAAGGCTATACCTACCCTGATACCATGAGAATTTGGATTCATAAAAAATACTACCGTCGAAATTCATGGACTCCCACTGACGTAGCCGCTAATCTGGCCCACGAATGGGTACATAAAATGGGTTTTGGCCATGACTTTAATTATAATGCTGATAGACCCTATTCTGTGCCCTATGGAATAGGAGGAATTGTCATTAAAGTTGCTGAAGAAATGGGTTACTAAACCTCTATTGAACTTATAAATTTCAGGCTGTTAAAGGCAGCCTGAAAAATTTTCAAACCACTTAACTCTCACTTACAAACTAAGCTACATTAACCTCATGAATTTTCATCGGTTCACCATATTGACCTATAATGAGGCGCAAAGAAATTATGAAAAGCATATGATGCTTATCAATGGCGATCAAATCGTTTCTATTAAGCCCATTAAGATGACTACAGAAAGTCGAGATGTCCTAGATGGCTACTGGATTCGATTGACCAATGGAAAGAAATACAGGGCCCTTCAAATCCCAGCAAGTCTGCAAGTCTATTTCGACGAAGCACTTACAGACATAAAAAAGAGCGATGATTCATCGCCCTCTTTTAGTTATCAATAAATTTTCATTTCAAGCAATTATTAATAGGTCACAGGCTCAACTCGAGGTTCCCATTGATCATCTTCTGGTTCACAAACCACTGTTGGATCTCTGAGACATTCTTCACACTTAAAAGGAAATTCTGCGCTTGTTTCACTCTGCTCTCCGATAGTCTTTAAAACCGTCGCAAGCGTAGTTCTCGAAGCATCAGAGCGTTGATTATTCCAAGGAAGAATAAACTTCACAAAGTTCCAAATGCTTCCAAAGCTTCCGGTATCAGGAACCTCTCCTTTTGCAACAAGATATTTATATACAGGCTTAGCAAGCTTCTCTAGAAAGCCACCATTTGGTGCAATAAGACCCTTTATGGCCCCTTGATAGACTTCATAATAGGCTGCCATGACTTCATTATGGCCATTTCTTGGAGCATCTAATTTATTATTATTGTTCACGTCAAAACGAAGTACAGTTGATTCGATATTGAGAAGACCTGCAAATACCGCAAAAGCATCATTACTTTTCAAATAAACTTCATCTGTTTCAGCATCATCATAATAGCTACAGCTTCTCGTAAAAGCTTCCGTCTCAGTAATAAATTTGTAATATCCAGGTGAATTAACCAGTGGCTCACCCGGGCTTAAATCCTGAACCAAGTCCTGAATCGAAGCATATAATAAAGGCATATAATCTTTAATCGCTCTGTTTTGATCATCATTCGGAATTGGAGTCTCAAGAACTTTAACAAAATTATTTCTAAAACAAGTCGGTGCGATTCGATCATATTGGTCTAAATCCGCAGCACAGACTTCCATCATGGTATCGGTAAAGAAATCTTTGATCTCTAAAGCCGTAAGAAGACCCAAGAGAAACTCTAAGGCTTCTGGAACTTCCATACAGACATTGTCTCCACAACCATCTGATTGATATTGAAAAAGAGTCGACATCAACACGAAATTCTCAGCTGTACCTTGAATTTCCCTTCCGCCTTTTTTCCCAATAACAATGATTCCGAAATCTCGAAGAAGCCATTTGAAATCTCGGATAAGCTCAACGGTTTCATCTAACGTCATATCATAGCCACCGCGGGCACTTGGATTATTGCTTCCATAATAATCAAAAATCATACCCACCAATCTTTCCAAAGCACCAATTTCAAAATAGGCGTTAGGATTACGATGCCACTCGTGAGTAAAAAAAGGAGATATATTTGAGCCCTTTACAAATTTGTAATTGCTCACAATTCTGGCAAAATTATCTCTATAGCTCAATTGCCGAGAGTTATTGACTGGAAAGTCTGAAAAGTCGTGAGAGATGGGCTTTGTATCATCCAACTCTCTTTGATAATAGGTGTATATTCTATAGAAGGTAATAGACTCATCTAAGATGCTATTTCCGATATCGAGAAACTCAACCAATTCTTTAGAAGAAAAGAACTCTCCCCCTGAGCCCAAGAAAATCTCTTTGATCTTCATAAGCTCTCTTGGGTATTTAGCAACATCTAGAGTCTCATCCAGATCAGGCATCATGGTTTTCACCACATTGATAATGTCATAAACGGTAAAGACTGACTCAAAGGAGTCCGGCTCAAAAAAGATCGTATCTTGAATGATTTCTATATCTTTAACAAAAACTCTAATCAATGTTTCTTGTTGCTGTTCAAAAGCGTAGTTTTGAATCTTAACAAAATCAAATGCGACTTGAGCAAGATACGGCAGAATTTCAAAAGCTCTTTTAAGTTCGACGTGATCGAGTTCCCAAACTTGACCACCTAAAAAGACTCGCTTTAAGAACATAAGACTTTTTACCCGTTCTAATCCTTCGGGGTCAGTCTTAAAGAAGTTATAGATAAACTTTTCCGTATCAATAACGTCTACAGCTGATCTTTGTGGTTTATAGATTTCACGCAATTTTCCTGCGATGAGTGCAAATTCATCAAAGATAATCTGTCTCTCTCTAATTTGTCTGGCGTAATTTATTTCATCTTCAGAAACAAAGAATTTATAGGATCTCCAAATATGCTCATTAAAATAAATCAAAAAATCGATCAGTTTATAAACTTCTGCTCTTTGAATGAAATCTCGATCCGTTCCTAAAATAAGAAAACTTAAATCAAAAATATTATCTACAACATCAACAACGTCCGGTTCTACTTCAACCGGTCCATTGACAAGAAATTCTTTTAAAACTTTTTTGGAAATAAACCCTGGTCTGTCAGTTCTAACTATATCCATGAAAAGATCGAGTTGATCTCTTAAGCACTCAATATCACCTTTAATATTTTGTTCAAGAATTCGGCTAAAAGCATCAATATCAAGTTCACAAGTAGCAAATTGATCTAGTTCAACCCCACTACTTGAATCGTCTTTCATAAAAAGATCGCCGCATCCTGCGAGCACTAATGAGCAAAGTAATCCTAACCAGAGCTTTTGCATGTTAAAAATCCATTTTTTCAAATTCCGTCTATTCTTCATTCTATCTTGAATGAAGCCTAAAAACAGTCTATCAAATATTTCCGATGGTCAGGCCTAACAAATGTAAAAACCTAGTAATAAAGTCAGAAGAGATTAGAATCATTGGTCTTTCGTAACCTTAAAACTCTGAAATTATTACAATATTCCTCTGTCCTTATTGCGCATCGCGCAATAAATGATAAGTTAAATCAAAGGATAATATTGATGAAAAAATTGATTGGTTTACTTGTTTTAATCTCGACTACTAGCGCATTTGCCCAAGAAACCCACTCCCCTCAATTTGAATGTCATCAATCTCAAAGTCCTGAAACCAAAAAATATCTTATGCTTGGAAATGAATTTCCCCAGATACCTGAAATAGACTGGAGCCATGAAGCTTATTTTGCGGATAAGGAAAAATACCCTTCGGGCGAATACAAACAATCAGTTCTTTATATTATTGGTGAATCTGATGAAGCTTCACTGACTGCTGTAAATCCTAGCGATACGACTCAGTATCTGGTTCTATCAGGAGAAACGAGCCTCTTTGTTTATAACTCAGAGGGTGTTACATCTTATAATTGTATTCCTTTAAGATTTGGCCAAAGGGCTTTCGCGCAATAATTCTTAATTCTCAAAGTCTTCAATTGAATTTACAAGATGCTTTTGCTCTCCGAAATAAAGTTTGGTCAAGTCTCTACGAACCTTGTCTAAAAATGAATAGAAACTGACTGTTGTTTCACTTTGCTTCATTTCCACTCCAAGATCACTTTTTACTTTGAAACTTATAGTACTCTCATCTATTCCTATAACACCATTATCGATAACTTTTTGATCGAGATAGTTTTTTAAACCTTCTTTAGTCTGTTGATAGATTTCACATGTCTTGGGAGCAGCTTGATAAATACTGGCCATACATCCCATATTAACCATCACCCCAGCATAGTCTAGGAACTCAGTTTTAATGCTAATTGAAGTGAAAATCTGACGAAGAGTAGAGGTATCTAGACGGCTATGGATAAGTCCTACGATCTCACCATTTTCATTTCTAATACTTGATCCAGAGTTTCCACCAATGACATTACAATTATCACCAGAGATCACCATATTTCCTGCAAAGCTATCTTGGTTAAAATAATAGATATCATCTTGAGAGACTTTACATGTCTTTTTTCTAATAGAGCCATAAACTCCTGAACCTGGATCCATGGTATAAGCGGTTAATTGATCACCATGACTTAAAGAGTTTTTAACAAGCGTGAGAGGGTCTCTTCTAAATTTAGTTCTCTCAACTTTTATTACGGCCATATCTGGTTGGTCAGCTTCATCAGGAAAAACTTGAACCACATTTAAACAATCCAGTTTTTCTCTCTCCCCTGTTTTGGTTTTTGGAAATAAGGCAACAATAGCATCTTTACAGTCGGCTCCATTTCTTTGAAACCCTGGTGGAATACAGTGACGATTGGTTATAATGAGATCTGGGCCGACAAGAGTTCCAGAGCAAAATCCAATTCTGTACTCTCCCTCTTCTTTCCATCTCATGGTAAGTTTAGCAACATTATTGGGACATTCTTTTCCCGGAACCGCACAGTAAACATCACTCTCGGAAAAGCTCTCTAAAGACTCCGCTCTATTTCCTGCGGCTCTGTCTCGATCAGGACGCTTCGAACTTGTACCTGAAGTCGAACTTCCACAACTCAATAAACTACCCACTACTCCTAATGTGAGTAGACCTTTAACAATAAATCTCATTATTTCCCCTTGTGCGTCCTTGGTGGAGTTAAATTAGGCACAGATTGGTGAACAGTAAACTAAGTCGGTAAAATTTTTATTGTTTTAAGACTTAGTATCCTCTAACCAGGATGCTTTTTAAATTTACATTTCTCAGAGCAGGGGTGAGGTTTAAGTCAACACTAGAGCCATCTAAAGACTTAATATCGCCCCAGCTCGTATTTACCTGGCTTAAAATATTGATTCCATCATGATCAAAATCACCGGCCTCAATTTGATACTTTAAAGTAATTGTCTTAGTCCCAGAGCCACTTGAGTACTCAGCCTCGACTCTTCCAGAATCTAAATTCAATGTCATTGTAGGCTGTCCACTAACCACCACATCTTGATCAAAAACCAAGCTAAAACTCATGACATCATTGTAAAAATACATTTGATTTTGAGGTGTATAGATATTGCGAATCGAGTTTTGCTCAGCAAATACTTGAGATGTAAAAGCCAAAACAAACATTAAGATTATATGTTTCAAGTGTGTCTCCATTTATTAAATCCATTAAACTATACTAGATATTAAAGCTCAAAGGGTTTTGTAAAAATCATAAATTAATTTTGAAAAAATTATATGCTTTCAGTCTTTTCTACCAATTTTTTAACTCAATAGGATCTCTACCTCGCCTAATAGACAGTAACTTGGGACCCATACTTGGAAAACCGTTATAAAGTCTCAAGAAAATATCTTCACTCGGAGTTCTCATTACGATGCAGGAGAGATAATTTTTATATTGTGAACCTTCCTATTTAATTAAATTCCTCTTGAGAGAGCTGCCCAACCACTCCTGCTCCGGCCATCTGTCCTGTGGCTGCTGCTCCTAAAACTGAGTGCTGCATAGTCATAATATCCCCTGCAGCAAACACTCCTTGCATACTTGTTTCTCCCAACATATCAGCTTTGATAAAACCCATTTCATCTTTTTCAAGGTTCAATTCATCAGCAAAATTAGCATTCATTTCAAGAGGCATAATAGGGCCAACGATGATTCCCTTAACAGGAATCTTTTCACCGTTCTCTAGTACAATATATTTAAGCTCTGATTCTTCTGACTCGAGTGAACTAATTTTAGTTGTTATAAGCTTAATTTTATTTCGCTTTAAATTATCTCTAAATTCATTAGACAAGGTATCAGCATCTTCAGTGAAAAGAACAAGATCTTTTGAAATATTGATCATCATAGGAACCATATGTTCAGCAAAATTAGCACCTATTACCATCCCGATACGCTGGTCTCTAAACTCAAATCCATGACAATAAGGACAATGAAAAACTGATTTTCCCCAGTGCTCCCAAATTCCCTCAATATCAGGAAGTTTATTTTTTATACCATAAGCAAGAATAAGTTTTCGGACTTGAACTTCTTGGCCATTTTCCAGCTGAGCTTTAAAGCTATCACCTATTTTTTGTACATCAATAACTTTTCCAGAAACTATCTCAATCGTTTTGTATTTTTTAAGATCTGCCCGGGCTTTATCTCTCCAAATATCAGGATGGATTCCATCCATTCCGATTAGATTATTAGCATGTTCAGAAGCCTGGTTCCTTGGTTTCCCAGCATCAACGACCAGGGTACTTCGTCTTAGCCTCCCCAAGGCCATTGCGGCACTTAATCCAGCATGACTCCCACCAATAACTAAAACATCATATTTTTTATTTTTCACGATCATATTTCCTTTTTTTATAGATGAACTTAGCTGGCATCCCAGCATTAAAGTGAATAAGACAATCAGTTTCAAAAGCTCCTCCATTACGTAATAATAATAGTTACATGACTTTTAATATTTAGCAACTATAATTATTACATGAAAAAAAATAGTAAAGTCTCAGTGGCGCTTCATGCATTGGTTCATCTCATAAAAATGAACCGTCCCGTCACTTCAGAAGAGCTTGGATCTTGCCAGCAAACCAACCCTGTAATTATCCGAAGAATTTTAGGAGAATTTAAAAAAGCGGGAATTGTTGATTCTGAAAAAGGGCATGGAGGAGGTTGGATCGTTTTAAGAGATCCTAGTAAAATAAGTTTCCTAGAAATATTTGATCTTTTGGATGAAAGTCTTCTCCCCTCGCCGCTTAAACTTGACCCCGATGAGCATTGTTTAATAATGAACTCGATGGCAGACGTTATGGATGAATTTCTTGAAGAGGCTCTCCCATTACTCCGAAAAGGGCTTTCTAAGGTCACGATTGAGGATATTTCTAAAAAGATTACAGCTGAAAAAATTGATGAGTTCATTTCTAAAAATAGTCTCAGGTAATATAAAGGAATTGTCGTTGACGGGGTATCTGCGGCCCTTCTCTCTTAAACAGGTTAACTTTTCATCAAATCTTCCCATGCTTCTCCTGAGAAAGACCAACGTAATGCGGAAAACCTGTTCTTCGTCGAAAATGTACACCGCACATTTTCTCCTCGAATGCGTCACCGCAAACTGTGATATCTGTCGAAATAATTGGGATGGTTGAAAGTGGTGGGCGTTGACGGGATCGAACCGCCGACATCTACCTTGTAAGGGTAGCGCTCTCCCAGCTGAGCTAAACGCCCACTTTTTAAGAACCCCTAAGATATTCTTAGGCCTTAAAGTTGTCAATTACAAAAATCAACCTATTGCATTAATATAAAAAAAAGGCCCTCGCTAAGCGAAGGCCTATGAATCTATAAATTCAAATTTATACTAATTGGCTACGGCTTGATCTTGTCCGGAAGCTTTCTCTCCCCCGTCTAGAACTGTGAAAGCTCTTTCTTGAAGGAAGTTATCCATTTGATGCTCTAGTGCAATATTTAAGACTGCATCTGCATGAGCGGTTGGATGGATTTCAAGACCTGACTTGATTTCTTCGGGCACCTTTACGAGATCCTTAGCATTCTTTTCAGGGATAACAACTGTTGTGATTCCTGCCTGCTTAGCCGCTAAAAGTTTTTCTTTTAGCCCTCCGATTGGAAGTACTCTTCCTCTCAGCGTTATCTCACCAGTCATAGCTACATTTTGCTTAACTGGAATATTCGCTATTGCAGAAGCAAGCGCAGTTGCCATAGTAATCCCTGCACTTGGTCCATCTTTTGGAGTTGCACCTTCAGGTACATGCACATGGATATCATTTTTATTGTACCACTCGTGATCAATTCCTAGTCTGTCACTTAAAGAACGCACCCAACTTAAAGCCGCTTTTGCAGACTCTTGCATAACGTCTCCAAGTTTACCAGTCACTTGAATCTTACCGTTTCCAGGAACAGTCACCACTTCAATATGTAGAAGCTCTCCTCCTACTGAAGTCCAAGCAAGACCATTAACAAGTCCTACCTGTGGCTCATTTTCAATATTTGTGCCTTCAAACTTCATAGGGCCTAAATACTTCTCAACGGCTTTATCGGTAACCTTGTACTTCTTACCTTTTTCAACGTCATTGGTAACAACATCGGTAGCAATCTTTCTAGCAATGGTATTCATCTGACGTTCAAGATTTCTTACACCAGCTTCTTTGGTATACCCTCTAATGATTTTAGTGAAAACCTTGTCAGCGATTGAAACTGGATATTCCTCTAAACCATGTGAATTCACAGCACGATCCAAAAGGTATCTTTTTGCAATCTGAAGTTTTTCATGTGGAGTGTATCCAGCAATATGAATCATCTCCATTCTATCAAATAATGGTCCTGGAATTCGAGACACATCATTAGCTGTCATGACAAACATGACTTTTGAAAGATCGTATTCACACTCAATATAATGATCCGTAAAATTCTTATTTTGAGCTGGATCTAGCACTTCAAGCATGGCCGAAGCTGGATCTCCTCTAAAATCGGAACTCATTTTATCGATTTCATCGAGAAGGATCACTGGGTTACCAGTTTTGGCTTTCTTCATGGCCTGAATAATCTTACCTGGCATCGCACCAACATAAGTTCTTCTATGACCTCTGATCTCAGCTTCATCTCTCACTCCACCAAGTGAGATTCTTACGAACTCACGTCCCATGGAAGTAGCAAGTGATTTACAAATTGAAGTCTTACCAACACCTGGAGGACCAGCTAAGCATAGAATTGTTCCTGAGGTTTTATTTGAATCCCCTACTAGGTTCTTCACAGATAGATACTCTAGGATTCTATCTTTAACATCTTCAAGTCCAAAATGATCTTGGTCGAGAACATCTTTAGCATGTTTTACAGAATTATCATCCGAAGAATACTCATTCCATGGAAGATTGAGCATCCAATCTATATAATTTCTTACAACCGCAGATTCTGCTGACATTGGAGACATCGATTTTAGCTTCTTAATCTCCTTGGCAACTTTTTCTTTAGCTTCAAGAGGCATATTCTTAGCGCGAAGTCGTTCTTCCATTTCCCCAATTTCAGATTTTCCGTCTTCTTTATTGCCAAGCTCTTTTTGAATCGCATTCATTTGCTCATTGAGATAATACTCTTTTTGAGATTTTTCCATCTGAGCTTTCACGCGAGATCTAATTTTCTTCTCTACGTTGATAACTTCAATCTCACCTTGCATTTTCTCAAGAAGTAATTGAAGTCTTTTTTCTACATCAACCGCATCAAGGATCTCTTGCTTCTCAGGAATTTTCATAGTGAGGTGAGCAACAATAATATCCGCCAAACGAGAAGGATCATTAATGCTTGAAATACTCATCAGAAGTTCTGGTGGAATTCGCTTATTAAGTTTCACGTATTGCTCGAAGATATTTTTAACTGATCTCACAGTCGCTTCAAGTGCAACTGGATTTTCCATCACATCTTGCGCTTCAACAACATCTGCAAAGTAACCTTCAGGCTTACATTCGAATTCTTTAATATTCGCTCTGTATTTACCTTCGATCAGGACTTTTACAGTATTATCTGGAAGCCTAAGCATCTGGATAATATTAACCACAGTTCCTACGTCGTAGACATCTTCTCTTTCAGGGTTTAGAACACTCGCGTCTTTTTGAGTCACGAGAAAAAGTTCGTTTCCTGCTTTGGCTGCTCGCTCTAGGGCTGAGATTGATTTTTCTCTCCCAACAAATAAAGGGACGACCATATGTGGAAAAATAATGACGTCTCTTAAGGGGAGAAGGGGAAAATTCTTGGCGTTTGACTTCTTGTCCGACATAGCACCTCCTGCGCTTTGCTACCCGCTAGGACAACAACGGATATAAGATTATTTTCCCATGAATTGGAATGCGACACAAGATACCTTTTGAGTGACAATTTTTCCTAAGAGAAAAGTGTTTAATCACATAGCGTCAAATTGCAAGACCTTGTAAGATTTTTCCCAGAAGGCCGTATTTAGCTTTAGATTGGCTTAAGAAGGCAAAACTAGATTACTCAGGAAATAAAAAAGGGGCCCGAAAAGGCCCCTCTAGTATATTATCAAATTAAAAACAAGTACCTATGAAGCATTAACACTACTATCTTCTACTTTCTTTTTTTCACCGTCTCCACCGTCTTCACCCTCTATTAATCGAGGTTTTTCTTTCCCAAGAATAGAATCCTTAGTCACGATACATTTAACGATATTTCCTTTAGAAGGAATTTCATACATTACATCCAGCATGGTCTGCTCAAGGATTGATCTCAAGCCCCTAGCACCTGTCTTTTTAGAGATTGCAAGCTTTGCAACTTCTCGAAGTGCATCTTCCTCAAACTCTAGCTCAAGGCCATCAAACTCAAAAAGCTTTTGATACTGCTTTGTTATAGCATTTCTCGGCTCTTTAAGAATTTGAATCAAAGCTTCTTCATCTAACTCTTCAAGCATAGCGTTTACTGGTAGACGTCCGATGAATTCAGGAATCAGTCCAAACTTAGAAAGATCTTCAGCCTCTATTCCACCGAAAGTTTCGATAGGTGTTTTCTCATCTTTCTTTTCTTTTTCTGGCTTACCAGCAAGACCAAGAGCTGGCTTTTTAACCTGACGTTTCTCGATAATTTTATCTAATCCAACAAAGGCACCTGCCACGATAAAAAGAATATTCTTCGTATCAACCTGTAGGAACTCTTGTTGAGGATGTTTTCGTCCACCCTTCGGAGGAACGGAAGCCACTGTACCTTCAATAAGTTTTAAAAGAGCTTGCTGAACACCTTCACCTGAAACGTCTCTAGTAATAGATGGATTTTCAGATTTTTTTGCGATTTTATCAATTTCATCGATGTAGACGATACCACGTTGCGCACGCTCAATATCGTAATCACAAGCTGTCAGAAGATTAAGAATAATATTCTCAACATCCTCACCAACATAACCTGCTTCGGTCAGTGAAGTTGCATCAGCTATGGCGAAAGGAACGTTTAAGTATTTCGCGAGTGATTGCGCTAATAAAGTTTTTCCCGAACCAGTTGGTCCAGCAAGAAGGATATTAGACTTTTGCAATTCAACTTCATCTCCAGCCTTTCCTGCAGGACGATGAGAAATTCTCTTATAATGATTATGAACAGCAACAGAGATAATCTTTTTTGCTCGCTCTTGCCCAATAACATATTTATCTAAGTGCTCTTTAATTTCATGAGGCTTAGGTACATTATCTAATGCAGTCTTTGAGGCTGTCTTAACCGAATCTTCGAAAATAATATCGTTACATAATTCGATACATTCGTCGCAGATGTACACTCCAGGTCCAGCAATCAGCTTTTTCACTTCTTTTTGTGATTTCCCACAAAAAGTACAACGGAGAACTCCTGAATTTTCGGTTCGCTTTTTTGTTGTCATAATTCTTCCTTACTCTCTTATTCTTTGTCTTGCGACTTTCCTTTAGGCTCAATTACTTTGTCTATTAGACCCATCTCTTTAGCTTTACCTGGGCTCAGATAATGATCTCGATCCATTGCTTTTTCATATTCATCAAAACTTTTTCCTACAGAAGTGTGATCTACATAGATTTGAGTTAATTGCTGTTTCAGGTCTAAGATCTCTTTAGCCTGAATTTCAATATCACTCGCCTGGCCTCTCGCTCCACCCAATGGTTGGTGAATCATAATTCTCGAATGAGGCAGTGAATATCTATTATCTTTATGTCCAGCTGCAAGGAGAAGTGATCCCATTGAAGCTGCAAGTCCTACACAATAAGTATAAACCGGACATGAAATATGTTGCATAATATCGTAGATCCCTAGACCTGCATAAACACTTCCCCCGGGTGAGTTTATATAAAAGTGAATAGGAGCTTCTGAATCTGATTGCTCTAAAAAGAGCATTTGAGCGATAAGGAGATTAGACACAGTATCGTTCACTTCAGTACCTAAAAAAATAATTCTATCTAATAATAATCTTGAATAAATATCGTATTGCCGCTCTCCCCTTGCCGTTTGTTCAATAACTACAGGGTTAGGGATATACATTTTTGGCTGGCTCATACCTTAGTCCTTTTTAAATTAAGTTGTTTACCAAAAGAATATCGGCTTATTACCGAAGCTTCTTAAGCGATAATTGTATAAAAGATGCTAAAACTTAACAAAGAAAATCACAATAAATTTAATGACTTACGTAGCTATAAATGAGTTTTGTCGATCAAAACCAGACAAGTTTCGTCGGTGACAATTCATCCTCAGCAAATTTTTCTGGTATCACTGTGCGTTTATAAAAATTTCACGTTCTAAAGGAAATCTGAAGAAAGCGTGTAAATTTCGGCCTGGTTTATTGAAGAATTGAGTCTGAATTCTTATAAATCAATGAAGCATTTAGCGTTCCTTTTAAAATACCATTGGCATGTTATTTGCTCCTTATGAGAGAGAGACGGAATCATGAGGATTCCGAAAAGTATATTAGGAGAAAGAGAGAGTATGAGTACGAAAATTATTTCATTGGATAAACAAAGACGTTTAAAGGAATTGAAGCGCCAGGAAAGCGTGATCAAAGGTTACCTGTCAAAATTGAAGCAAGAAGAGCTACAATACGAAGCAAATTACATTATGAACAAAGTTAATGAAGATGAGTTATCAGAAGAGTTTCTCCTACGTGGTGCTCTTTTAATGGATGAGCTCGCAAAGAGAATGGACGCTAATAAAATGGCAAATACGATTAACTTGTTTTCTCAAAACTTGAGAAAGCGATTAGATGATAAATTTCTACAGTAATGACGGATCAAGCAAGGCACGACTTTTTAAATAATTGTATTCGAATAGAAGTTCTCAACAAGCTTCTTGCTGAGTCAATTGATAATAAAGAAGTGCCTGAGGCTTCATTAAAAGAGGACCTCGAAAAATTTCTCAACCTACAATTAGAATATCTTAAAGATTTATAACCACTGCAGGCTTCGATAATCCTCTTGAACGATCTTTCTTAAAAGAGCAAGCTTCATATCTTTCTCGTAGCCTAGATATTCAGATACCTTTCTAATTTTAATTAAATTACTTTTGTGGCTATGAAGAGAATCAAGTAAGACCTGTAGGAAAATAAGGTTACTTGCAAAAACATCCACGTAACTAGATATCTTCGCCTGATCGAACTGAGAAACATCCTTGATTTGAAGTCCGATCTGGGACGCAAAGACTCCATCAATTTTCGTTTCCAATCCAATCTTTCTTGCCATCTTCGCTTGAAATCTAACTATTTTAGGCTCCAGACTTGTGGGATCATAGGCCATAATTTTGGCCAAAGTAAAATCTTTAAATAAAGGGAACTGAGGTAGGATTACCATAAAAGGCAGAATATCATCTTCTGGAAAATGGCTTATCTGATCCAGTAGCAAGCCTCCCTCGGAAATATTAACGGCTCTGGCCTTAAAAATAAAATCTTCAGATGAGTAGAGGATCTCCTGTCTATAGGGAGCACGCAGATAACGTCTTTGATATCCTCTCGTTTCAAACATTATAATAATTCACTAGCAATCTCTGATAGCGGAGATCTTTCACCTTGAACAAGTTTCGTATGGGCCACAATATCTTCACCCTTGAGACGATCGATACAATAGACTAATCCGTTATTAATTGAATCGAGATAAGGATTATCTATCTGCTCACTATCACCGGTAAGTACAATTTTGGTCCCCTCACCTGCTCTGGTTATGATTGTTTTAATCTCATGGGGAGTTAGGTTTTGAGCTTCATCTACAATCATGTACTGACCAGGAAGTGAACGTCCTCTAATATAAGTTAAAGGTTCAACATGAAGAAGACCTTGGTTAATCAGTTCATCCCAAGTGGTGGTTTGATTATTAGCTCTTTGGTTCCCAAAAAGAAAATCTATATTATCAAAAATAGGCTGCATCCAAGGACCTAGTTTTTCATTTACATCACCTGGCAAAAATCCTAAATCTCGTCCCATCGGAACAATCGGTCTTGAGACAAGTACTCTTGAGTATTGTTGTTGACCAATTGCACTTTCCAACCCTGCTGCAATTGCCAGAAGGGTCTTTCCTGTACCAGCTTTCCCAACCAGTGAAACAAGTGCGACTTCATTATTGAGAAGAGCATCCATCGCAAATTGCTGTTCGATATTTTTAGGATGAACTCCCCAAACACCTTCGCGAACTTTTATCAAGGGTACAATTCCTCCTTTCTTAGCATGAAATCTACCCAATTGTCGGCGCTGAGGATTTCCCACTTCATGAATAACCAAATATTCATTAGGAAAAAATGTTTTTCTTTCTTCTTCTTTTAAGTCTAAAAATCGATTACTTTCAAATTCGACAAGTCTATCTGCTGAAACTTCAAAAGTTCTCTGGCCTGAATACAATTGCTCAATAGTTATGATCTCAGTGGTCTCATAATCTTCAGCTCTCAGGCCAAGAGCATCTGCTTTAAGTCGAAGATTTATATCCTTGGTAATGAGGGTGACATTCTCATTTTTTTCTTGAAGGAAAAGGGCATTCGCTAAAATTAAGTTGTCATTAATTGAGAGGTCTATTCCTGCATATTTTGTACTAGGCTCTCGCAAAATGCTTATCTGTAATTGACCACCGTTTGGCAAACTTACACCAGTAACCAGCGAGCCTTTCTCTCTTAACTCGTCTACTATTCTTGCAAAGTATCTTGCATTTCTCCCATTTTCATTCTGATCCTTTTTAAAGCGGTCAAGCTCTTCCACAACTATCAATGGAATGAAGACTTTGTTATTTCCAAATTTATTGATTGAAGATGGATCAAAAAGAATAACGTTAGTATCAAGAACAAATGTTTTGCTGTCGTTTGCCAATATTCCCTCCGTTGGAATAAATAGATTCTTTAGAAAAATTGTAGAGAAAAAAGAAGCAAATGACTAGGGATTGAAGGTAAAGTCAAAAAGACTCAGATATATAACAGCTCGATTAGATTCTTGCTGACCCAGCTTCTGACCAATCTCCTGACCATAGAATCCGGCCATAAGATTTATAAGACCCGCGTTAAACTTGAGTCCATAGCTATAGTTATCCACGGCATTTACACCAGCATAAAATGAGAATGCCGGAGAGACACCCACTTCAGTACCTAAATGAATTCTTCTGGCCAACTCCATTTGTCTTGAGAGGTTTCTTATATCTGCAGAAACAGTAACATCAAAACCGGCTCCCATTGAACCTTTCCAAGCTGTACCAAAGTGAACTTGCATCGGCTGATCTTGGACTTCGAAGTCATTAATATTGTCCTCGGTCTGAAGTGTCGTCACCACATCCAAAAAGACAAGACCTGCTGTGAACGTTGAACCACCAGAAGAGTTTGCATAGTCTAGCCCGAAATCAAATCCCCAACCTTGTCCATTAACTTTTCCTAATTGATCCAAAACTTGATCAATCTCACCTGCTTGAAGAGCATCAAGTAAAGTCAACCCCGTCAAATCGTAAGAGCCATAAACTGATTCACGTTTAAGATATTTAAGACTAGCACCTAGAGCGAGATGGTTTCCTCCTCCATCTGAGGAGAAATTTCCAAAAAGAGGATAGGCAAAACCAGCAATAAATCCGGTATCAGATCTATGATCAATATCCAATGAGGGATTGACCTGATTTTGTAAATTCATATTTGTATTATTTTGATACAAACCTGAAAATCCAAAATACCCCATTTTAAGTGTTGGAGTGAAGTCGGTTCCCAAATGTATCGGATAATCGAAGGCTGCATCTGCAAAATCGTTTGGATCACTTCCAATATCCATAAAACGATCGGGATCATCTAGAACATTACTTGCTCTAAACTGAGGGTTTATGGGATAAAAAGAAAAACCTTTGTGTCTCGCCAAAATAGCTGGATTATAAAAAAGTGTGTATTCATCATCAGCGATTGCCGTATAAGCGTTCCCCATCAAAAGTCCACGAGGCGATGTCCCCAGTGCTCGCTCTACCACCGCATGTGCTTGATTGAATGTTAACAATATAAGAAATACTAAATACTTCATTGAAATATAGTCTCAAAAAATATGGCGTAAAATTTTTCTATTCGCTCAATTGTTACAGCTTCGCATGTTGCTTGGGCGGTAACACCTCTAAGCGTGCTGATCGCATTGAGAGAATCAGCTGGACCATCGTTATAGATTCCTGACTCAGCTCCCTCGGCCGTAGTCATTAATGTATTTAGTGCGGTTGCTATATTTCCTACATCCCCCAATTCATCACTAGAAGGAAGTGTAATATTGCTAAGAATATCGATCATATTATTATAAAGTATAATCCCTTCACAAAGTCTGGTTTTGATTTCAGTTGCGCTCACTGGAGTTTTAAGAAAATCAGAACCCTCAGAACCGGTAGCCGCGGAACAACTCCCGGGTGAATTATCGTCAATCCATTGAACAGCGTCACTGGTGGTATAGGAGTAGATACAATCGTTAGTATCAAAGGTATCACCTTGTCCCTTGACTCCACTCGCATCTGCATTTCCATACAGAGCAAAGAATTTTCCCATTTGAACAAATATCAAATAGAGAGCTTGTAAACTCAAATCTCCACTTTTGGCGATCCCAAATTTAGAATTTCTCTCGGTAGTACTCGGCTGTGTTCCACCAGAACTTTCTATAAGAGTAGTGATGGCATTTTGAATCGCGATATAATTAGCGCTATCAGCTTGGGTTTCGTTTGAAGTTGTAAAACTTGCAAGAGAACCTATCAAACTATTAGAATCTATATTTTCAAGATTGCCCCCAAATAAAACGTCGAGAACTTTGAATCCCGCTTCGCAAGCCTGAGAAGAGGCATAAACTGAAATATAATCGGCGTCATCACTCTGATAGCCGACATCATCTAAGACACTTTTTGCTTTGCTACATTCCATTGAGGAGAGGTGATATCTTGCTTCACTAACAGCGGAGGCAACCTCTTCTTCTGAGGTCGGGGCACAGGATACCAAGTTAATTATAATGGATAAAATAAGTAAGTTTCTTAGCATTTACGCTCCTCTCCTTATTATAGCTGAGCGGAGAGGCTCATACTGGGCTAGGAAAAAATTACTTCAAATCTTACGGGCGAGATGATTGACCAGCTTCTCTATAGCTTCTCTGAACACAGAAAGCTCAAGAGTCATACTCATTCTAGCTGAGTTAGGATAGCCAAAGGCCCCTCCGGGGACTAATGCCACACCAGTTTCCTCAAGAATATCATTTACGATCTGCTCGCTATTGTCCAAGTCCTCAGAGTAACTGGCGAAAAATGGCATCCTCGTAAAGTCCAATAAATAGTAAAAAGCAGAATGTGTTTGATAAAAACAATGAGGAAGATTTGCGTCTCTAAAAGTCTCACGTAATATTTGAGCACACTCTCGTAGATGCGCCTTAACTGGATCAAAAAATTCTGCTAAATTTCCAAAGTCATATTCAATCAAAGCTCTCTGAACTAAACTATTTGGCCCTGAGGTTGTTTGCGACTGAATTCTCCCCATCGCTTGGATCAATTTTTGATCTGCGATTGTATAACCAATTCTAAGACCTGTTGAAGCAAATGATTTTGAAATCCCATGGACGATAATAGTTTGCTTTAATAACTCAGGCTCATATTGATAAAAATAGGTAGGCTTTGGGTCAAAATAAGAAATATCACTGTAGATTTCATCACTAACAACGACAAGATTATTATTCTTCTTCATGAACTCACAACACTCGCGCATCCAAGCTTCTGAATAATGGATACCTGCAGGATTATTAGGACTATTGATAATAATAGCTTTGGTCTTAGCGCTTATTTTCTTTTCAATCTCTATAAAACTAGGCGTATAAGCGTCGAAGGCATGACTTTGCACAACGACGGGAATACCACCCCAGAACTTTATGATCTCAGGATAACTAACCCAATAAGGAGTTAGTATAATAACTTCATCCCCTGGATTAATTAACGCTCCAAAAACATTATACAGTGAGTGCTTAGAGCCATTACTTACGATACAGTCTAATTCAAGATCAATATCTAAATCACTCATATTCCTCTTTTCTAAGTGATGATTTAAAAACTTATCTCGCAATTTTTGAAATCCAGAGATAGGGCTATATTGATAGCTTTTTAAAAAGTTTGTTTGTTTTGTGATCGATTCGATGAAGTCGCCTGAAGGTTTAAAAGGCAGCTGTCCATTGGTCATATTATAAATATGGCGACCACTTTGGACGAGGGCCTGAACCCTTTCATTCATCTTCAACGTGACACTTGTCTGGGCTTCTTTAACTCTTGAACTTAAATTCATATTATTATCTTACGTCAAAACGGTACAATAGAAAATAGCTAGTCCCCTGACGAAAACTTTTATCAGCTGGACCAAAAATTTTTTCAAATTCTGCTATGCGCATAGTTTTTTGCTCACATCCCTCAACTATGCTAATTGAGCTGATCTCATTTAAAGGGAGCTCCATAAAACTCTTATAAAGGTCTTTTTTTTCATAAGGTGGATCGAAAAAAAGAATTGGTTTCTCTTGTGTTAAATATTCAAGGTGAGAATTGATCCAACGTATGCAATCAGATTTTTGAACTTCGTGGCTCGTTTTTAATTTATATTGATCAACTAGTTTTTTAGTATTTTGATCAGCAAGCTTTATATGAGTATCAAGCATAATGAGATGTTTTACTCCCCTTGAAAGCGCTTCCAGTCCCATAGCTCCCGTACCACAACAAAGATCAATAAATGTTTTATCAGACATGTCTTGGATAGAGTCAAATAATTTTCTTCTGAGCTGAACGGTTGTCGGACGAATTTTTAAATTGCGAGGGGTCGCTAAAGAAAAACCCTTAGCGACCCCTGCGAATATTTTTAAAGACATGATTTTTTTAAGCAGCTTTTTTATGATGATGAGTTTTAGAAAGAGGTACACTAAATTTAGCTCCTCCTTCAAGACCAATCTCAAGCCCATGCTCATTGACTGACAGTTGAACTTCACTTCCCGAAATATTAAATGCAAGATCAAGCTTCATATCACCTTCGACTTTAAAACTCATCGATGTTTGAGCACTAGAATTCGATGTATGAAATGAACTTTGATCATCATGTGCGTGATGAATAGAGGTAACCTCTTCCACTGGTTTTTTTGCTACATCTTTTAAAACCGCCACAGAAGGTTCAGGTGAATTTTGAAATGCTTCATCAATTTCTGATTCTGAATCCTCTTCTTGGTGTTGCTTAGCAACAACTGTTTCAACATTTTGGTCTGATTCTTCCACATCATTTTGGTGATCTTCAACATTATCCATATTTTGGACTGAAGGTTCATCTTGAGCTTGGACCGGCTCTTTTTTGGCCTCTACTTCGTCAGTAAATTCTTGCTCCAAACTTTCAATTTCATTCATGATGTCAGCTAATTCATCGTCATTAAAGCCTTTGTCCATGATTGACTCCTCTCATCTAAACAAATTCGGTATACGGATACGTTCCGTTTACCTACTTTTCGGTCATAAAATCACTTTGATGAGTACGTACTTTAAGGGGGAAAATTTTTCTTTTTAGATGACAAAAAGAGGGTGATTCTATACAAAATTAGGACGCAAAAAACACACAAAACAATTAAAACTATTTAGCATATTTGAGAATACATTGAGTAAGAATTCTTTAAATTTAGATCATTGGTTTTTAACGGATGAGGAGAAGAAGTCTCTGTCTGAGAACCTTAAAAGAAGGGCCAAATCCCCCCAAGAGATTCTTGCACCTTTTTACCCTGATAAAAGCAATGATCCAAAAGCCCTTGTACAGCAATACTTTGTTCCTGGATGGACGGGTGAATCTCTCATCTCAAAAAATGTCAAAGACTTTAATCAACTTATCAGTCATCTCAAACAAGATGCATTTGATTCGATTAGGTCTCAAAGAAGTTTTCCAAGAAAGAGAGTCCAACAATTTTACAACGAATTTCTGAGTCTTTCTCACTATTTGAATCTAAGCATTACTCATATGGACTCGGCTCAAGATTTCTGGGAGCAGATTGGTAATCCCGACTCTCCTAATGCAAAAGAGCTCGATCTCTTTTGCCAAATTCTTTCCTATCGAATTGCAGTTATTTTCGTTTTAAAAGCCAGGTTTATCATTACCTTAAATCACCAAACTCAAAAAAAATCCCAAATGAGAGATATCATTTATCCTCAAGGTTTTTTGGGTAAGTTTTTTAAATCCGCTAGTTCGACTGAGCTAAAGTCCAAAGCTTTTGAGCAAAATATTTATAGCTGGTACAAACCTTCAGATACATTAAATGCAAAGCTTGAAAAATTTAGTCGCTATTGTCTAGAGCTCTCTATCACAGATATCATTAAAAATATCTCTATTGGCTCTGAGACGATTCTAAAAGCATCAGCAGACTACTCTCATAGTCTATCCCATAAACAGTTTGGGCTTTTTCTCAACAATCTTCTCATCAACTTTCCCATTTGGCTTGAGTCTTTAAAAAAGAAGAGTCCGAGAAAATATAAAACACTCGATGGTTTAGAAATAATTAGTTGTAAATTCTACGGAGACAATCTTGAGTCTCTCTCTCTTTCCCATTGGCTCGCACAAGACAATAACAAAGAGTTAAAGTGGGATCAGATTCTTTGTCCTGACTTCACCAGCGAGGAAAACTTTCAGGGGAACTACTATAATATTATTAATGAAATTCAGTTTTTAACTTTCCTCGCTAATATCGCTCAAAAGCAAGGTCAGGATGCCAAAACCTATATCAGTCATGTAGCAAATTCTCATCTCCACAATAGGAAAAACAGTGCTAATCAACAGGCTCAGTTTTTTGACTTGGGTTCTGAACCATGTGAGTTAACTTATGATCGAGTTATTATGAATCTGGCCAGCACGCCTAAAAATAATCCTCATCATTTTGTTTTTAATCAAATCATTAAAAAGATGCCGGAAGTTAAGAATGACGGATTAATCTACGTTCTAACCTCTAAAAAACTTTTTATTCCCAGCCAGCAGGCAAAAGTTGAAAACCTCCTGCAAGACCTTAAATTAGAAGGTGTATTTAACTTTGAAGAGCTCACAGGGAAAGGGGAAGTTGGATCTTTTCTTTATATTCTTAGAAAAAAGAATCCTCAAATACCTCAATACAATAATCAGAAAAAAGAGTGCTGCTATAATTTTCGTTTTTCAGCAGAGCTAAATTCTTTCCATGATTTTAAAGATCTAACAGAGTTGATTCAAACTTTCTACTTGGATAATTTTAAAGACTTACCGCCTCTTTATCAAAAGATCGTAAATAAAACGAGGCTTGAGTTTTATCAAGATGCCATAGCTAATGGACAGCTTATTCACTCCTCGAGTCGAGACACCAAGAATATTACTCATCCACATTTTTTTAAGCAGTTAATGCAAACCTGCCACCCTCTGAACTATTTTTATGAGATTCAGCCAGTTGACTTTAAAGGTAGTGAAAAAAATGAACAGGAATCTCTATTTGATTTCTCGAATAGTTTTAGAAAAGATATCCCTGACCATTGCATAGTCGTAGATAAAAGAAACAAAGATGATATAAAAATTAAAATGATTTCCTCACAAACTCTTGAGGCAGTTTCATACGAGTATGGCCACGCACTATGCTCTTATTTTTATATCTATCCAAAGTGGAAAAATTTACCAAGTACAACGATAGCAGCTTTCCTTTCTTCTGAAATGGGAAGACAAATTATTCAACTAACTTTTAGTAATGAAATTCGCAAGACGAAAGGAAACCTTTCTAAGGTTTTAGTCCCTGCATTTTTTCAAACCTTTAAGAAAATGCCTCCAACAATAAAAGAGAGTTTTTCTTTTCTCACACTTAATGCGGAAGATTTACTTACTATCCATCCAAGTGAGCTGGAACGCACCTATGCACAGATCCAGGTTTTGACTCAAAACTTAGTTACGGATTACCCTAGTGAAATATTAGAAATTTTTACTAACTTTAGACAGTCTTTAACAAAATGTTTGGATCTGATTGGATATTCTAAGAGAAATTCAAAGGTCAATTTTAGTAATCCCTTATTCAAGACACCTCTATTACTTTCTAAAAAGTATAATATATATCCCGACAACCAAGATATCTACGTCGAGTTCAATTCTGCAGATGTTGATGAACTTCATCAACCTCTCAAACAAACGAAGAAAGTCAGATACGAGGACGGCTGTAAATTAGAGCTGGCACATGAGGACGGAGTGGCCATAAGTCTTCACTCTGACGAGAATATGCTTAGCTTTATTGAATTTATCCTTCAAAAACTAGAGGATTACCCAATCTCTCAGATTATTCAAAGTATTCAAGCACCAAATATCGCTGATCTCAATAATATATTTGAAGCCTATAATGCTCAAGTGAAGACAATTGACCACCTCTCGACCCAAGTAACTGAAGATTTTAATCAGGCACTTAACACATCAATTTTTTCCAATCGGTAAGTTATTGGAAAAAAAAGACTCTGGGTTTAAACTGAGTATAAGGGGTGCTTGTTGAAATCTGGAATCTTAGAGCTAAGAAAGCAAATATTTAATTATCTTAAAAATAAAGCACTCTCCTACGAGGTCGGCTCTGAAGAATTAGACCTCTATTTTTCAAATCAAGAAAAATTCTCGGACCGCGATTTTGAAGTTTGTACAATGGATCACTTGCTTTCAAAGGTAAAAGATACAGATGTGACCTTTATTGGTGATTTCCATACTTTCGATCAAAATATTAGAAATGTTCTACGTATTATTAAAATACTTATCACTCAAGATCACACCCCCATCATTGGACTTGAGATGATAGATAGCTCCTACCAACTTATTTTGGATACCTATCTTGAGGGACACTTAACTGAATTAGAGTTTTTAGAGGAAATTGACTATCACGATTCGTGGAGGTTTCCATGGACTCATTATAAGCTAATTTTTGAGCTGGCTAAAGAATTTCAAATTGAGATTATTGCTTTAAATAAGAAGGGAACTTTACTAGAGAGAGATCAATTTGCAGCAGACCTTCTGGCAAAAATTAATAATGAGCAACCTGATAAAAAACTCATTGTTCTATATGGAGAGCTCCACATTGCTCCTAATAAGATGCCTGCACTCTTAGAGAAATTAAATCCCAATTTAGAAAAACTAATCATCCACCAAAACCTAGATAAAGTTTATTGGAAACTAGCTGAGAGTGGATCTCAAGCTGAAACCGTCTGCTTTAACCCTCACGAATTTTGTATATTAACGGCTCCCCCTTGGGTCAAATATGAAAGCATGGTCTATTGGTATGAAAATCTTTGCAATGATCCTGAGTTTGATATTCATCACTATATTATAGAAAATGGGAAAAAAATATTTTCCGACGATACTCACGAAAATTTCAGTCTTATATGTGAACAGATTATTAGTTTTCTGGGCTTGGAAATAACAATCGATCAGATAGATGATTTTAATTTGTATGATCATACGAACCTCGAATATGTTGAAGAGACTCTTACTTCATCAATGGATAAAGCTTTAAGAACTTTTTATCAAAATCTCATTGCAAGAAATCATTCTTTCTGTTTCCTGGGAAATAAGTTCTACTGTTCGAGCTACTCTATGAATCGAATCTCATATCTAGCTGGAATTCATCTTTCACATTTTTATTTTGAAAAAAAGAACTTAAATTCATTAAGTGCTCTGACCGACAGTAAGACTGCTTCATTTTTTACTCTTCATGTTTGGGAAGGAGTCTTTGCTTATTTTTTCTCCAAAATCATTAATCCACATCGAAAATGCGAGCTCTATTTGGACTTTAAAAAGTCTAATACCCCTAAAGATAAAATATTATTAAATCTTTTTACGGCAAAGACCTTTCCAAAAAGCCTTGAAGATAGAGATAAAATGCTGGTATTTGAAGTGGCAAATCGTTTTGGACATGTTCTAGGAGAATACCTCTATCAAAAAGAAATTGATAAAAATGACTCTAGCTTATTACATGACACTCTTTCATTTTTGTCATTTAACTTTGAAGACCTTACAAATCAGCGTGACCTCATCCTAAAAGATGTGGACTATCAAAGACATCAAAAGAGATATTTTTAATGAAAGTCATTATTCAAAGAGTCAAAGAAGCATCGGTATCCGTGGATAATAAAGTCACAGGAAAAATAGGGCAAGGCTATTTGCTTTATGTTTGTTTTGAAGCCGGCGATACCATGGACAAAGTAGATTTAGCTGTCGAGAAGATATCAAAATTTAGAATCTTTAATGATGACGAGGGAAAGATGAATTTAAGTCTCTCACAAGTTCAAGGTGAAGTACTTTCTATTTCTCAATTTACTTTATCCTGGGATGGGAAAAAGGGTCATAGACCTAGTTTTGACAAATCAATGCAACCTAATGAAGCAAAGATTTTTTATAGAAAATTTAATGATAAGCTTACAGAAAACGGGCTTAGAGTTGAAATGGGAATTTTTGGAGCCGAAATGCTGGTTGAATCTAAAAATGATGGTCCTGTCACATTTATTCTTGAGTACTAACCAAAGGCTGGAGTTCTTGTGATTCTTAAAGTATCCCAAAGGCTGGAGTCTGGAACTTCCCCTGGAAGTTCCATGGATCATTAATCCAGCCTAAAATTTCAGTGATATTTAAATTGTCCCAAAGGCTGGATTAATACATTCCGGTTTCATCGTTCTCTTCATCACCAAACATTAAATTTCTTTCAAAGTCTTCCGGGCTGGAAGCTGCATTTTTAGCTTCGTCCAAAGTTATTTTTCCAGCTTTGTAGAGATCTGTTATATGCTGATCAAATGTCTGCGTGCCCTGCCCTCGTTTTCCCTTGGTAATATAAGTATAGATCTCTGAAATTTTCGAGGCGTCTGAAAGTGCTTCTCTGATACCTGGAGAAGTGATCATAATCTCTTGTGCTGCAACTCTTCCTTTTCCATCAACCGTTTTAAGGAGTCTTTGTGAAATTGTTGCATATAAATTATCAGAGATACGCATTCTGACTGCATCCTGTTCCTCTGGAGGAAACATTGAAATGAGTCGTCCAATAGTATTAAGAGCATCGGTGGTATGAACTGTTCCAAAAACAAGATGGCCAGTTTCTGCAGCTTTTAGTGCAATACCAATTGTTTCTGCATCTCTCATTTCCCCAATTAAAATAATATCAGGATCCTGTCTAAGGGCAGAGCGAAGTGCCGCTGCAAAGTCATCTGTATCTTCGCCAATTTCTCGTTGAGTAATCCTCGCTTTTATAGGCTGGTGAATATACTCGACAGGGTCTTCAAGCGTTAAAATATGAACCGGCTTTGTTCGATTTACATGATTTATCATGGCAGCTAGAGTAGAACTTTTTCCTGAACCTGTGGCCCCCGTTACAAGTACAAGTCCTTTATGAGCAAGGGCAATTTTGTTGACAACTGATGGTAAGCCTAAATCTTCAGTAGAAGGAATGTTTGCATCTATAATTCTTAAGATCAGGCCCATCTTTCCTTGATACCGAAGTAGATTGAATCGAAGCCTACATAATTTAGGTATATTAAAAGAGCCGTCCAGCTCTTTGAGAACATCAAGCTGCTCTTTTGCTTTTTCATTTTTGATCATGACAGATGCACATAGTTTGACATCATCATAAGTGAGAGGGTCTATTTTAACTGGAACAAGATCACCTCTCACTCGAAAACAAGGTCTCTCACCTGTTCTAATATGGATATCACTTACTCCGTTTGAAACTGCAGATTTTACAAGTTTCAAGAAGCTTTCTTTCTTAAACGACATATAGAAATTATCGGTCTTTTAACAAATTATTAAACACTTATTTATGGATAGAATATTTTTTCCCAGCTAGAAAGCAAAATGAACGACCAACAAATGAAAGCTCCTCGTCCGTCAATACTATACCACTTCCATCGGGCAGAGCGTAAATAGGACCCTCTTTTTCAAGTGAATATTTCATTAGCTCTTTATCATATCGCCTTGAGTTTTTATAATGAGGAAAAACCTCAAAGTCTACTAAACCCATTGCACTTAGGTTTTTCAAATTTTCGTCATTATCGTCTCGATCAAAGTCTGGAAAGCTGGCGGTGTGAATTGTCTTAGTCATCACAATGGCTCCCGCACTTAATCCGGTTAGCACTCCCCCACCTAGAACCCATTCTTTTAACTCTTTTAACATCCCCGACCTTCTTAAATGTTTAAGAAAATAAAAGGTATTTCCTCCGCCTAAATGAATAATATCTGATCTTAGGACGGCGCGCTTGAAGGCTTCCGAAAAGGCTTGATCGATGTTAAAAAGCAGAATTCTCGAGACACCCAAGGGTCCATATTGTTCTACGATGTCTTGATAATATTCCTCTGCAAAATAAGATCCCGCAGGAATTAAGGTTAGAGTCAGTGGCCGCTTCCCCTTCAAAGAAAGAAGGCGCTTATCTAACGACAAGTTTTCTTCAGCTTCTCCGCCACTATAAAAAACAAGATTCATAAGCCTTCACGGTGTTCCTCGATGATATTAATCATCTGCATAACTTTCTGATTCGGCTTTTGTGGGTTTTTATTTAGTTTTATATCAGGATCCAGATTTTGTGACCGAGTAATTGAGTCGAATAAATCATAGAGCTCATCGGCCTGATAGGACTTAGATCTGTTTAATATCTTATCTACAATGATCGTGACGGAGTCTCCTGTGACCCTCGCCGATTTATTAATAATATTTGATCTTTTAATGATTTCTATTAGAGTTTCATGCTCTTTCTCTTGGAAAATTTTGGAAACCTCGTGAATGAGTTCATGATATATCGCTTGAAAATCCCTTATCTTTTGTTTTCGATAGGAATTAATCTCTAAATCTTTTTCACTAGCAAAACTGCTTTTCATAACCTCTAAAAAGTCTGAGTCATCTAACCACTGTCCCTCGATCAAAAATATCTGAGGATATTCTCGCAAAAATTTTCTCATAGAAAAAACAGCATCGCATGTGATCCCATCGGGTATCTCTTGCATTCCTTTATCACATTTACTCTTTTCAAAATAAGAAAAGGTTTTCCTAAAGTCCTCAACAAGTTTTCGATGTCTTTTCAAGAGCTGTTTCGCACGTCTCGCTGAAAAACCTATGCGGTGGAGAATATTTAAATTTTTCTGCTCTTCATAAATTTTCTCAAAATCCTCTAGAAGTGGATCTGAAGCAAAATCAGAAATAGGCTTCTTTTCATTGTTTTTCACAAAATCTACTAATTGTAGAAAAGTTTGAATAGTATATTTAGCCTTTGATTTTTGCTCTATTAAATTTGTGGAGTAGCGATCATCATCGTCATACCTATATTCATAATGAAACAAGCCAAACTGTCTGACTGAACCATAGTCGATAATCCCACCGTCCATCAAGATATTATCGCCATCCCAGTCAAGCCAACAAAAAATATACTGATCCTCAAAGTCCGCAGCCAGTTTAGCAAACCTTTCATTCATTTTTTTAAGAAAGAAATCATATCTTTTTTTATTTGATGGACAGTTTTCCCATGATTTTTTTTCTCGCTGAGTATCAATATAATAATCTGTAATAGCTTTCAAAGAATTAAAGTCATCTTGTTTTAAGTACATAAAGAAATGACTTGGCCTTAATAAATTTTGATAAGCGCGAACATTGATGGATATATTATTTCCAAAATCAATGACCACTAAGGTCTGTTCTGTTTTTACTTGATTAGCATTAAAAATTTTACTCATTAATGCCGTGGCGATACCTTCGTCTAATTCTGCGTATCCACAGCCATAAGAAATTGAAGGGTCCCCTGTTTCAAAGAATTTATTGAACTTGCTGGTTGCGGGGCTAAGTCTCGTTGCTCCTGTCCCTCCAGAGGAGACATCCCAAGTTTTTCCACGATGCTTTATTTGACCGTTCCAAACACTTCTTCCATCTCCAGAAGTTTTTCCTTTTTTATCTTCATGTTGAAGCTGTAGATAGCGTGTGGCCATATAAGTTCCAGCTTTCACCTCATCTTTGGGAAAACTTCTATTTTTCATTTGGTCATACTCATTAATTATTTGTATCGAAAAGGTCTCTAGGATTTTTTCTTCTAATTCGGAATTCATCTGATTGGGATGATCATGAGAAATAAGTCCCATTTCTTTTGCCAAATCGTAATTGAAGTACTTGAGTTTTCCCCCACGCCTAATTCTCGCAGGATAATCAATAAAGCCCTTTGGGAGAACTTTTTTAAAGGGATGACTGCCATCTAAACGGTCAAATTTCCCGTAGGATTTTTTTTCTTCTAATGCCTTCTTCTGGCCCATATGAACATCCTGTTCCTTTCTACTAGAATAGGATATCAAATTTCAAAATTGCGTTAAAGGGTAAACTCAATAAAACCTAGCGAGTTAAAAAGAATTCAGACACTTCCGCCCTTGCCGCGAGAAAATGTTGATTAGTTAGCTCAAGTCCTTTCGTGATAATTCTTATCTCTTCTGACTCTATTCCTGCAACATTGCCATCACTAGCTGCAATTAAAAAAAGCATTTGCAGTACCTGATAGCGTTGATCTGGATTAAGATGTGATTTCAAAGGGTGAACAAGAAGGTGATTATCAATGCCGGCCATTTCTCTTACATACTTAATGGCCATATCTGTTGTAATCTCATGATCGAATTCAAGCTTTTGATTCCAACTCTGAATGAGTTCTTTCATTTTTTTAACTTCATTTTCGTGTAAATCAAAATCGACATACGCGACTCGTGCCATCAGCCCTGCGATACAGCTCAAAACGACTAGGTCCTTCTCAGAAATCTGCTGGTATTCTACAGCTAATTGATCATACAACCCGCTATATTTCTTTACTTCAGCTTGGTCCTCATTCTTAAAGAAGTCCAGAAGTCCCATAAATGTTTCCTTTCATTGCTAGTTTTCTTGTGAAAAATAATAGGTAGTAAGAAAGCTTAATCTTACTCTTTTTTCCACTGACTCTGGTTGATCATGCAGGAAACTTTCCAACTCCTCAAGGTATCCCATGTCACAAGCAAAAGCGTCAGCATCAACTTGAGACTCCATTATATCTTCATTAACCTTATGATGATCGAGAAATATATGCCCTAACTCATGGGCTAGCACAGCTTTTGCCCAGCCATCGTTATACTTACTTAATTTTTGTAAAACTTCTGAGAAGACTAAAACAACATATTGATGGTGACTTCTAACTGCGCAAGCATACTTTCCAGAAGCAGGTACCAGAATTGTATGCTCATCGACGAAAACTTTCTTGAGTACTTTAGAAGGGATTCTTTCAAAGAAATCTTGCATATGAGCAAATGTGCACGAATCTTCTTTCATCCAGCCATGCTCAGGAGTTTGTAAAATACCTTCAATCAGTGAAGCTTTGTCGATTCCACGACTTAAATAACTTTTAAAATTTTCCATCATATTAAACCTCTCAAAGATACCTATCGTTCAGAGAGAAAAAAAAAGAAAGGCCGAATACCTGATTGGCAAAGTTTTCCAACTAGGAAAATATTTCTAAGCAGTCGAAAATAACTTTATGAGATTTCTTATCATCGTCCTTACTCTAGTCTCCCCCCCACTTTTTGCGGATGGCGCTCTTATCACTGACTATCGATGGGAGAATATTAAAGGGGGTCTTTTTGATGGCGAGTGTATTGAGTATGATCGCCAAACCCAAGGTCGTATGTTTAAGAAAAGAGCTGCTGCAGAAAATTGTAAAACAGGTGAGACTCAACTAGCTTTTCATTTTCCTAGTGGCGAATGTGTTGAAGTTGATGCTGAAACAGGAGGAAAGAATTACTTATCCAAAACTGACATAGAAAATTGCAAAACTCCCAACACAGTTACAAAACTGCAAACATTTGGAGACCAATCAGGATGTTACGAATATGACTTTCCTTCTAAAGGAAAGGAGTATTATAAAAAACTAAAAATGCAGGATTGCTCGGAAAATGTGCAATCATACTTTTTTAAGCAGACTTCTAAATCATCTGGGGAGTGTTTTGCAAAAGATAATGATGAAAAACTTATTCCTGTAAAATTAGAGTTTTGTAAGCCCGAATCAACCCTCTATATCTTCAAGTTAAAAGATCGAACAAGTGGCTATTGTTATGAACAGGCTATCGAAGGTGAAGAATTTTATATCGATGAAGTTGCGAAAAAACACTGCCGACCTAACGAGACAGAATATGTTTACATTAAACAAGAAGGCCAAAAAAATGGTCGTTGTTTCTTAGTAGATAAAGAAACTGCTGGAAAAAAATACATAGAGTTAACAAGTCTTAAAAACTGCAAATAACCCACTGATATACTTTAAATTTCTCATTTTAAAATCTTTTACGACTTGAGTTTTTCACAACCCTATTAGAAAATAAGGTTCCATCGCTCTGCCTTGTGTTGTACGTTTGTGGTTGAAGTACGTGATATGTAGGTCAAGGTAACGGTTCTCTAGGTGGTCGCCCGATCACTACAATGGAGTCAATGATGAAAACAAGAGGGGTAAGTAAAGCTCTGACGATTCTGTCGTTACTTTTTTTGTTTGGTTCATGTCAAGAAGAGGAATTTCTAGAAAAGGATCACCTCGATACTCTTAAAGACGAGTATGAGCGAAGTCAAATTCCTGATGATGAAGCAGAACAAGCCTGGGATGATCCCGACAATAATCCGGATGATCCAGATTATCAACCTCCAGGGGATAGAAATGACGACGGATCTGGAAGCNGTGACGACGGTGACAACAACGACGGATCTGGAAGCGGTGACGACGGTGACAACAACGACGGATCTGGAANCGNTGACGACGGTGACAANAANGACGGATCTGGAAGCGGTGACGACGGTGACAACAACGACGGATCTGGAAACGATGACGACTCTGACGTAACCTATCAAGACCAAGTTGATACCTTTACTCAAAGAGCTACTGGATCAAAGCTAGATATTTTATGGGTTATTGATAACTCAGGAAGTATGGGCGATGAACAAAAAGCCCTTGGTGACAACTTCGAAGCTTTTATCACTGAGTTTGTTGAAAAAGACATAGATTTCCAAATGGCGGTCACAACAACTGATACCAGCAGAAACAATGCTGGTAGAGAATACAAAGACTCTATTGCAAAGCTTACTTCTACTAAGCTTAAAGAAAACAAGCCCAGGTTCATGCAAGACTTTGCTGAAATGGTCAAAGTTGGAACGAGAGGTTCTGGCTATGAGAAGGGAATTAAGGCATCCGAAGTCTTTACGGACAGATTTCAAAACAAATGGATGCGTGATGATGCCTACTATGCCATTGTTTATGTGAGCGATGAGGAAGACCAATCAGAGAAGGACCCTGAAGCTCATTTAAAGCAAATAGGAAAGTGGAAAGGAAATCAAGGGTTGATAAAGGCATACTCAATTGTAGATATGGTTCCTTCCAGTAAAAGAGGTGCCATCACAAGAGGCTATGAGCGTTATAATGAAATGAGTGTTCTTACCGGCGGAAGTGTTGCCAGTATCAAGTCAGACTTCCACGAAACTCTTCTACAAATGGGTGAAGAGATTTCTAGTCTAACTGAGCAATTCCCACTATCTCAAACTCCTGCAGACTCAGCGCAAATCCAAGTTTATGTTGATGGTGTAGAAAGTTTTGACTGGGTCTACAATTCAAATTCAAACTCGGTAAAATTTAATGTGGCGCCAGCTGATGGGGCAGACATCTCAATCGAGTATGAATACTAATCCATTTATATACGAGGAGGGCGCTAACGCCCTCCTCGTATTTTCGAAGCCTTGAGCATTTTCCCGACAAAAACACTTGATTAAAATTCAAATCTATAGGACAATAAAATTTCAATACTCGAATATGTGCTGTACGTAAGCTGAAACTGAACGTGAATCGAAAATCATATTGCGAGACATCCCTTGTATTAAGTTAATAATTCTATTTTTAGTTGTGATTTAACTGAGTTGGAGCATGGTTAATTCACTAAAAAAATCTAAAGAAGAAGAAAGAAGAGTCCGATATTTTTACTAAGCGAACTCATTGAAAACTTCATGGAAGATCTAGTTTTTCAATAACTTAATGACTTTGAAAAAAGGGATTAGTTAATGTTAACAAAGATACTTCCATTGCTAGTGCTATTGGCCACCTCCTCTACTTTCGCCGGGGAGAAAGATCTCTATGAATTTTTGTGGCTAGACCCAGATAAGTCCGTTTATGTACTTCAAAACAAGGTTCACCCAAAAGATAATTCTTTTTATGTTGATCTAGGATATGCCTCTAATCAAACAAGTAATTTTCAAGATACCACAGGGGCCCAGCTCAAAGCAGGATATTACTTTAAGGAAGAGTACGCCATTGAATTCAGCTATATGCAATGGAATAACTCAAACAACACAGCTTTCAAATCTGTAGGAGCCGTAAATGGTGCAGAACCTTTCGTTGTAAGACCCGTTAGTAACGCTTCTGTCTTTTTTATATGGTCTCCATTCTATGGAAAGATTAATACTTTTAATGAAATCTATTATTTCGATTGGTCTTTCGGTGTTGGTACCGGTCAGTTTAATGTCGAAAGTAGTTTAGATAGCAATATAGAATCACCAAATTCACCAAATGTTTATAAAGACGAGACTTTCATTCCCGTTCAATTGAAAACGAATGTTAAATTTCATGTGAACAAAAGAGTTCATGTAGGACTAGAGTTTCTCAATACGAATTTTCAAACAGCAACTCCAAGTTCTCCAAACACAGAAAAGTGGAGACAGAATAATGATCTCGTTTTCAGCATAGGGGTGTCATTCTAGTGAAGTACTTAATTCTCACACTCCTATTCACAAGCTTAGCCTACTCTGCTTCCACCGAAGAGAAAAAAGCAAAAATATATGCTGAGGCTCAAAAGCATTATAAAGATCGAGATTATTTTACGGCTTTAGATACCATAGCTCAGCTTTATAAATATGAAACTCCTGATCAAAACATCCAGCACTTCATAGAAGAATTGGTTACTCATACGGGAACTCATTATTTTAATACATTTAGCGACTTAGAGCTTAGAAAACTAAATATTCCTACAACAGATTTGATCATGGCAAAGAGAAATCTTTATTTAAATAAATTTGAGTACACTCATAAAAGACTTAAGAGGATGCCTAAAGGTCATAGACTCTATTCAGAAGGACTTCTTGTAAAAGGAACAGCTTATCTCAAAGAAAAAGAATATGATAAAGCCATTAAGACCTATCAAGAATGCTCAGAAGTTGCTTTCGGATGGGAAAAGCAGACTGAAGACAAACAAAAAAACTATTTCGCTGTTCTCAAAGAAACTTGTATTTTGAATATTGCTAGAATTCACTACAAGCAAAAAGACTATAAGCTTGCGATAAGGCATTATGAAGAGATTCCAAAAAAATCTTTTAAATGGCCATACACATTAATGGAGAAGGCCTGGGCCTATTACTACACTGGTGACTATAACCGTTCACTAGGTATTCTAATGACCTATAACTCTCCTCTACTTGAAAGTTACTTTATGCCTGAAGCGGAAGTTTTAAAAGCAATGAATTACTTTAAACTTTGCCTTTATGAAGATGCCTTAGAGCATATAGATCGCTATTACAACACTTATGCTCCTAGATCTGAGAAATTAAAATCTCTTATAAAGTCTCAAGGAAGTAAGGAATTGTATTTTTTTGATTTAATGTTTTCCCCTATCGAAGAAACTGAAAAAGGTAATAAGTTTATTAGAAACCTTGTGACTCAAGCTTCAAAAAGAATAAAGTATAACCTAGATCTCAATTCTTATTTTGCTATGAACGCTGAAATTTTTCGAGCCAACAAAGGTGCGAATCTTAAGCTTCTATTGAGAATGCAAAAAGACTTAAAAGAACAAATCAATCACTATGTGAAAGTTTCTATGTACAGGTTTATCAATGAAATACATGAGCTTTCAAGTGAAATGTTTAATCTAAAGCTTGAAATACTCTCCCGAAAAAGGGATCTCGCATACAAAAATAAAACGTTCAATAAAGATAGAAGCCGTGGAGACTTCAGTAATATCACAGTTGCACCTGATCAAGAATTCTACAAGTTCAAAAGTGAGTTCTGGGCAGATGAGCTGGGTGACTACTCTCTCGCTTTAAAATCTTCATGTAAAACCAGGAGGCTTAAACCGGATGACAACTAAATCATTGTTACTACTAGCCTTGTTATTATGCAGCACGTTTCCGGTTAAGGCACAAAAAGTTAAAAAAGTTTACAAATACAAAGAATACGAGAAGTTTGATCTCGGTGATTTGGAAATTAAAGGGAGTGTTATTGCTCCTGGAGACATCTCAGTAAAGGAGCGAAGACGGAAAGTTTTCGAGAGAGACCTTTACCATAGAGATGACTTCGATAAAAAGATCATCGAAGAGATTAAATTTTTGAGGTAATTTAAGGAGCATAAAATGGAAGAAACAACCCCAACCCAAAACGAAGTAGTAGAAAACCCAACAACACCAGTAACTGAAATCCCTTCAGGGCCTAAAGAAGTAGGAACCATAGAGGGGTTTGCAAAATTCATGGACGACGGAGGAGTTTTCATGTGGATTATTTTATTCATGTGGGTCTTCGGTATCATTATTTCTGTAGAAAGGTTTAAAACTCTTTTTGCTGCAGACGTTGACGGTACAAGTCTTATGAACGAAATCAAAAAAGATGTTCTTACTAATGAAGTTCAAAATGCAATTCAAAATTGCTCAACAAATAAATCATACCTCGCAAATGTTATGAGAAATGGACTTAAAAGAGCGAATCAATCTAAAGAGCAGATTCAAGACACACTAGAATCTAGCATGCTTGAAGTTATGCCACACGTAGAAAAAAGACTCGGCTATCTTGCATTGATCGCTAACGTTTCTACGTTGATTGGACTTCTTGGTACTATTTATGGTCTTATTCAGTCGTTTGCGGCTGTTGCCTCTGCTGATCCTTCATCAAAAGCCGAGCTACTTGCGCTTGGGATTTCAAAAGCGATGAACACCACGGCATTTGGCTTAATTTCAGCCATTTCAATTATGGTGATCCACTCTATCCTTACGACGAAAGCAGAAAAAATCATGGGAGACCTTGAACATTTCTCTGTGAAGTTAGTAGATCTTTTATCAACTCGTAAAGGACAAAAACAAGAACAAAACCAGAATGCTGCCTAAGCAGCAGGAGTAAGTTATGCGCAGGAAAATAGCGAAGACGCAAAAGTTAAATTTGATACCGATACTAGATGCCATCTTTATCTTTATCTTCTTTCTTCTAATGTCGGCTCAGTTTATTGATATCTATCAAATTGGTAGTGATGCTCCAATTACCTCTACTACCAATAATAAGATGGAAAAAGAGCCGCTTAATTTAACTTTGGTGCTCAAGGGAGAAAACATCTCAGTCAAGACAGGTCTTGATGAGAAGCTTTACAAGACCTATAGTCTGGCTCAATTACCTGAACTCAATCAGGCCCTTATTGAACTTAAAAAGCAAAATCCTAAAGAGTCGTCTGCGATATTTAAACCTGCGCATAACTTTCAATATAACAAAATAGTGAAGGTAATAGACAACACAAGAGAAATTATGGACCCAAATGTTTATATTACAGCTCTTGATGAAAAGAATAGAAAGTACCCTTCAAAAAAGCTGTTTGATAAAATCATTTTTGAAACTCAGGACTAAGATATGAAACGAATGTTTTTTAACGGAAAGAAAAAAAAGAAAGAACCTATGGACCTTGATATTACATCCCTTCTAGATGTTTTGGTTATTCTATTAGTCTTTCTTCTCAAAAGCTATAACGCATCTAACTTAAAATTAAACCTTGTAAAAGATCTCGTTGTTCCAAATTCTGCGGCGAGAACTTTGGGAGAACATGCTGTCATCGTCCAAGTTGATAAAAATAAAAGATTATTTGTAAATAATAAGCCAATTGGTTTAATTACACGTTCAGGAGAAAGTCCCATCTTAATGGAAGCACTTAAATCGATTAAAGAAAGCTCCGATATTGCCGAGGTCAAGGCGGCGAAAAGAGTGAATCTCGTATTCGACGAAGAGATTCCCTACAATGTAATGAAGGGTGTTATGCATACTTCTGCGATGGTGGGTTACACAGAATTCAAGTTTATTGTCAGAGGGAATTATTAATGAAGTTTTTTTACCTTATTCTTTTTTTATTTTCAATGGCATCTTTTGCTGAAGGACAAAAGAAGGTCATGACACCAGAGGAGTTTGAGCAACAGCGCTGGCAGCAGATCAAAACTCTGATTGAGCAGGAAATGGCTACGATTAATCGAGCTAGGAGAAAGTCAGTTAAACTTCAATATAGAATGTTTGAGTTGAAATCTGAACTTATCAAGCTTTATAAAGAAAAAGAGAATAAGCAGTTTATTTCATTAAAAAAGAAGTTAGGAAAAAAAGCTTCAAGAGCGAAAATATTTAAAAAGACCCTTTCACTATATGCTGATGCCCATAAATACGGGACTAATCTATTAAGAAAATACCCAAAGACTCATTATAAAGCCGCGATATATTACACCCTTGCACTAAATTCTAGAGACTTTGCCTATGATGGTAAACAGCTTGGCTATTTAAGGAAAGCGATCGACCTTTCTAATGGACAAAGCCAAGTAAATTATTTAGCAAGAACATCCCTGGCAGAATATTATTACAATCAAAAACAATGGAAATCTGCTATTTACCAATATGATATTGTTCTTAATAACGAAGATGATGAATGGTATTCGAAAAATCTCCTCAATTATGGATGGTGTAAATTAAAAGATAAAAAATTTGAAACCGCGATTCTAAGTCTTGAGAAAAGCCACAAACTCAGCGAAGATGATTTCTACGTTGATGTTCGAGATCAAGCGATGACAGGCTTAATTAATTTCTACGTCTATGGCAAACAAATTGATAGAGGGATAAAGTTTATTGATAAAAATGCTTTAGATAAACAAGACTCATTATTGAGACTCGCGCAAAAAGCCTCCAATAAAGGTTATTACAATGAAACGGAAAAAATAATCAAAGATTTAGAGGATCGAATAAGTCCTGAGAAAAGGCCTGAGCTATATGCGGATCTTAGACTGTTTCAATTCGAGGTTTACAAGCAATATCATAAAACTGACAAATTATTGGCCGTAACTAAAATGTTTCCAAAAGTTAAGTTTAACGACTTCCAAAGAGAAGACGCCGTAAGAAAAGTGTCAGAGTTAGTAGGAGCAAAACAAATTATTCTTAAAAAGGATTTTTCTAAGCAAGATCAGGTTTATAATAAAGAGATTTTAAACGAAATCGTGACCTATTTTGATATACTCTCTGCTGTTAATCCCGTTGAAAAGGCTCAGTACGAATACTTTAAAGCAGAAACCTATTATTCCGTTCATGAATTTAAACCTGCACTAGAATCTTATAAAGTGTCTTTAGCCGATTATGACAAGACACCTTCAGAAAAAGATCTTAGAAAATTAAATCTGGATGCCATTTTCTCAAGTATTGAGAATATTAAGTTCAACAAAAAAGAGAAGGCCAAAGAATTGGAGTTTGCCTATACTAAGTATCTCTCCTATTGGCCTAAAGATAAAAAGGCTCAAGAGATCTATCCAAGGCTTTATGCGCTTTATTCTGTTGAGGAAAACTTTCCAAAGATGCAGGAGGCTCTTGATCAGTATGCAAAAAATTTCCCTAAAGATCTACCTAAACAACAAGATCTTTATAGGGCCCAGATTGATCTTCTTATTAAGAAGAAGAAAACAGAGCTTCTAGCGGGAAAAATCAACCAAATGCAAAAAGGCTATTTAAGCTTTTCAAAACAGGAAGTAAAAAAATCAGAAACAATCCTAGCTAATATTCTCTTCAATAGTTTTCAAGAGCTTAATAGAAAAGGAGAAACAAAAGAGGCCCTTAGTGGTTATCAATCTGTTCATTTTACTGAATATTATCCGGACTCTATTAAGGCTGAAGCAGCGTTCAACATGGGAATGATTTATACTGACCTTGCTGACAATAACAACGCTATTAAATGGTATCAAAAGTCTTTTGAGTTCTATACTGAAAAAGAAAAAGCTGAAAAAAGAATCTTCCTAGAAAAGATGGCGCTAAGGACGACGCTTCTTCATGACTTTATCAAAGCAGCAAGACTGAATAAATTTCTTTTACAAAACTTCTGTGAAGAAAAAAAGGCGAATGTAAAAGTATTTACCGCTGCGATAAAGAATGATCTTGCAAATGACTATATTACTAAAGTTCAAAATACAATGGATAAGTACAAACATTGTATTTCTGCATTCCCTAATTCACTCAAAAAAGAAATTATGACTCATTACTTTGAGAACCGTCACCAGAATACCCTTCTTGACTTTATTGATGATTTCAAAATGGCGGCGATTTATCCTGAGGAAGTTTCTTTCTATTATGAAAGACTCTACTGGGATTATTACGGAAACAATCCTGGATGGGAAAGTAAACTCCTCTACAGATTGAAAAAAATGAATGAGTCAAAAGCTAAACTTCTCACAAGAACATTGCCCCGATATGAGAAGTTTCTAGAAAAAATAAAGTTCTACAAAAGAGACAGTATTGTAGTCAAGGAAGATCAGGACCCAAATAAATTTGCTGCAAAACTTCAAATAAGACTTAGTAACCTTCAACCGGTTCTCGATGATGCAGATAAAATTTTTGAACAAGGTCATGGACAAATCTCAGTTCTTGTCTACGACGCATTGACAGATCTAACCGAGAGTCTTGCAATAGAAATGCAGAGCTATTCCATTCCTATCGATGACTCCGAGTTTCAAAAACAATTTTCCGCTCAAATGAATGCGCTCGTAGGAAATTTTAAAGCGCAGCGAGATAACTTTAAACTACAGGCTCAAGAGCTCATCGAAAAATATGAAATTCTTGCTGTTAGAAGAGATGAAAGTCATTTTGCTTCTGAGATTATTGAAATATCAGATATACGACCTAGGTCATCTGAGTTTGCTATTACTTTTGGACTGGGGAATTAAGATGAAGTTACTTTTAGTATCATTTATTTTTATCTTAGCCTCTTGTGCTAGCCATAAAAATCCAAGAGAGATTAAAGAGGCTGGACTTGATGGGTTAAAGTACGAATCTTTGACTCGTTATGATTCTTTAAGATTAGGTAAAAATCTAGAGGTTAAGTCTGAATTAGCACTCTGTCACAATGCCGATTACGATGAAGCGATAGAAAAGTTTAAAAACAAATTAGATAAAAATTTAGATAATTATCTTTATTGGAACCAAATAAGTACTTGTTATATTCTTAAAAAAGAGTATTCCAAAGCAAAAAACTTCTTAGACTTGGCCATGGCACAGGCAAAGACAAATCAACAAAAAGCGGTGATCCTCAATAATTTGGGAGTTGTTTATTTAGAAAATAAAAATTATCCGGAAGCTAAACAAGTTTTTAAAGAGGCGGTTAAACTAAACGGTCGGTCTTTGACTCCAAGGTATAATTTAGTTCAGATCTATTTGCATTTTGGAATCTATGGAAGAGCTGAGTCCGAGCTTGAAATTCTCTTAAAATCAGCTCCCTCAGATATCGACTTTCTGAACTCTATGGCACACTTGAAGTTAATGAAAAAAGAATACAAAAACGCTCTAGTTTATTTTAACAAAATTCCAAAGACTTACAGAACAAGAGATGATGTGGCGACCAATCTGGCAATGACATATTACATGCTCGGATTGTTCGATGACGCTAAAACCACGCTAGATAATGCCGATAAGAGCAATGGTGCTTATGTGAGCTCACAACTTGAGATTACTAAGAGACTTGAAAAAATCGACGGGAATTAATCATGTCAAAGAATTCTAATCTGCATCTTATTATCAATGAGAATGAAGTTACTTTATCAAAAGATAAAGTCATTTTAGGCTCGGGTGAGAATTGCGATATTACTCTCGATCACTCTAGTATCTCTCATTATCATGCGATGTTAATCGTAAATGCAGATAGCTCGATCACTGTAATGGATCTAGATAGCTCAAATGGAACTTTCATAAATGGAGTAAAAGTCGCCTCTAAATCAACTTTCTTTGATGGAGACACAATTACGTTTGGAAAACTCCACTGCGATGTAGTTGAGTCTATAACTGTTCAAGAGATTGAGAAAACTGATGCGACAGTTGAGATCTTTGCCGATCTACAAGGACAAAAAGTTTATATTCCTGAAAAATCTTCTGACTCTGAAGTTCTTATTGATGACGAATACTGTGATATCGTATTTGATGATGAAACATTTGTTCCTTTTCATAGAAATCCCCTTTCAGGTGTGCAAGTTTCAAAAGATGAATTTGTTGAGGGAGACTCGCTAGAAGAAGGTTTCCATATTCTCGAAGAGACCAACCAACAGTGTATCCATGTTACGACGACAATGAATGGATCCATGTTAGATCAGTTTTATTTTCCTCTTCAAGATGGAACTGTTTACGCGAGCCAAACAGCTAGAAAAAATAATGTTATTATTGATATCTTGGCACAAGATAAACCAGTACCTCTTTTTAAAGTGGAAGGAGATACTATTATACTTGAGCCAAGTGAAGATTTTAGTTTAAATCAAGACAGTTTAAAATTCAGCGATTCCTCTGTTTTAGTTCTCTCTAGAGGAACCTATCAGGTTTTTATTGAGGTAGGACAAGCGCCAAATCACCTCCTACATATTTCTTCGATTCGAAGGGAACTCGCTTTTTACAAAGACACAGCAAAGAAGTTTGCCTTGGCAATCCTTCCCATGTTACTTCTTTTACTCGTGGATATTAATGTAGAAAAGAAAAAGCCTTTAAAAGAACTTTCGATTATCTATAAAAAGCCTACGAACGCAAATATTGACGGTAAAAAGATGGCAAGCACAAATCCTAATGACCTAAAAAAGAATACCGGTCATAAGGAACAAAAACAGCCAGACAAAAAAATCGCTCACTCAAAATCAGGAGAGAAAGCTCAGCCTAAAAAAGCTAAGTCTCAAAAAGTGGCGAAGCAGCAGTCAAAACAGTCTAAAAAGGCTAAAGCAAAAACTAAGAGTTATAATTTTAAGCTTGCGACAAACGTAAATTCACTGTTTTCAAACTCTAAGTCAGTTGCCGTTTCTAACTCTAATACTCCAAATACAGTTAAGACAGATAGTAGTGTATCGGGAAGCCTAAATACTAAAGTGGATGGAACCAGCTCCAATCAAGTTGGAAAACTTGGCTCGGACAAAGCGGGAAGGGCCTTAGCAAGTTTTGGATCAAAAGGTCTCTCTAGTAAATCAGGTAGAGATACAGCGTATATCCAAACCGAAACTGTTGTCCTAGGCTCAATGGACCCAGAACTACTTAGAAAAATCTTACAACAATACCTTCCACAATTCAGGCATTGTTACCAACAAGAGTTGGCTTATAACGCCGACGATATTAAAGGTATCGTTGATCTTAACTTTGAAATCTCTCCCTCGGGAAGAGTGGCCAAGGCGAACGTAAAAGCCAAAGACTCTAGATTTTCAAAAAAAGGTCTTGATTGCATGAAGGATGTTCTGGCAATTATAGACTTTCCAAAGCCGAAAGGTGGTGGGCGAGTTGCTGTTAGACAACCTCTGAGCTTCTTCTCAGAGCAAGAAAAAGGATAAGTCTGGAATTTGTCAAAAAACTACTTGATATAAACAGCTTCTATACCTTCCTATTTATTTTTCTCGTTTTAATAGGTCTCTACCTTATAATCGTTCGCATTATCATGTCGTCTCGAATGAATAAGGATCAAAAGAGAAGAACGCAAGCCAATACAAGAGGGATTTTTATCGTACTCATTGCAGGTTCTGCAGTCACTCTTTGGGCAGATGATATCTATCAGTATATTCTCTCCCTTGCTGCTCTTGCTGCTGGTGTGGCGATCGCTCTCAAAGAGTTTTTTCTGAATGTTGGAGGAACTTTTTATCGCCTTTTTGCCAAACCATTCAGTGTTGGAGATCGAATTGAGGTCAATGGAATGCGAGGAGATGTTGTAGATGTAGGTATTATGTCAGTATTAGTTATGGAAGTCGGTCCAGGTAACTTAACTCATAATTACACTGGAAGAACCATTACTATCCCCAACTCCACATTTCTTACTACAGCTGTTTCCAATGAAAACGAGTCGGCTCATCACGAAGGCGATTTTATTCTCCACTCTTTTGAAGTTCCAATTCGAAATACTCCTGAGTGGAAAAAACATTATGACACAATGTTAGAAAGCGCTGAGTTATGTTGTGAAGCTTACAAAGAAAAAGCTTTTGATTATTTCAAAAAAGTCACCGATAAGAGGCAATTAGAGATGCCTAAAACAGAGCCTAGGATTAATCTAAAATTCAAATCTCCCAATGAAATCGATATGATAGTAAGAGTATCTGCCCCTGTGGCACGGAGGGGAACTATTGAGCAAGAAATTATACGGACCTACTTAAATAAAGTTCATAAATAAAATATTAAAACATAAGTCCACAATCTGGACACTCCGAGCCTTCTGGCTTGAATTGATGGCCACAAGCAGGGCAAGTTACTTCTTCCGCTGAGGGATCAAATACAGCCGCCATCTGGTTAAAATCCACATCATGGCCTTGTAGAGATTTTTGATATTCTGCCTGATAAGCTTTCTGAATGGCCGGTATATCTGACTCTTTTCCCATTAGCTCTACTGTTACCGCACAACCTCGAGTACAACTAGCTTCATTATGATTGAGTACCAGCTCAATGCCTGTTTCCTTCAGTTTTTTTTGAAAGGCTTTTGCATCATTTAAACCCATAACTCCAAGAGGTATTAATTCCATACTTTCCTCACTTCTATTTATCTATTATAGTACTGAATATGGAAGTCACAAAGTACCAGGGAAAATTTATCAAAGTCACAGAAGAAGATATTCAAGGCACTACTTGGGAGCGAGTTTATCTAAGTGATGGAGTTATGGTCTTTCCTATGACCGATGACAATAAAATTTATATGATTGAAGAAACAAGACCTCATGAAGATAAACCCATTAGATTTAAGTTCGTCACAGGCCTCATGGACCCAGGCGAAGATCCCCTTGAAACTGCAAATCGTGAGATGCAAGAGGAAATTGGCTTTAAAGCAATGAGTCTTAAGTTACTTTCCCATAGAAAATCATCCGGTACGGTCAATAATAATTTTTATCAAGTGATAGCAAGAGATCTCATAAAATCTAAAATCCCCAACCCTGACGGAGAAGAAACTATCCTCTCGATTGAAGCCTATAGCATACCCGAAATAGAAGGTTTTCTACATTCAGGTAAGCTCGATTGGTCAATGGGGGCCCTAGGTGTCATGAGAATAAAACATATGCTCAATTCAGGCGATTTTTAATTACATTTTGTTTTTCAATGCTGAGTAAGTCGCGATCATCTGATCGACTTCCTCTTTATTGCCAACCCAAAAATCCTCATTAAATTTACCAAAATCAGCTAGAACATCTTCTAGTTGAGATTCGTACTTCGAAAAAGTTTTTTCAACCGATTCCCACTCATCTTTGAGTTCCATTCCTAATAGATGACTTTGAACTTTAATTTCGTCTCTTAGCGTTTTGAGTTCTTCTAGTAGTGACTTATCCATAGTGATCTCCTTTTTAAGGGACTATATCATCTGACTTTAAGTTTGGGAGGTGCTTGAAATAAAAAGATTTGGTTAAGAAAAAAGGGGGACTAGAAGTCCCCCCACATATTTTAAAATTTAAGGCATTACCATTGTATCAGGCATTTCTTCCTCAGCAGTCGCAAGCTCTGTAAACATATACTCGTACTGAGCTTTAAACGTTTCAACCACTTCCGGCACTGTTATATAATAGAAGTTCTCAAAGTTTTTCGAGAATGCAGCTTGAGTAAAGTTTCCTGCACCACAGTGTACTCCATCTGCTCTCTCGTTTTCTTCAGCATAGTCAAATATGATATATTTATTATGATGAAGAAGGAATACATTATGATTCGTCTCCATAAATCTAACATCAACGCCTGATCGATCGACACTTCTCATATTAAAGTATTCAAAGCACATATTTGCACCAACGTTCTGAGCACCTCGGCATGTGATATTTCCATTATTCCGTGGAGCATTCTCTCCTACCCAATAAATATCATCGTCAGCAACCATTCGGACTCTTTTTCCCTTTTTAGCAGCTTCTTTCATAGCTTCTCTTAAGTCTGGATGTGTAAATCGGTGAACGGCGACATCAACCTTTTCTGCAGCTTTAATCCCCTTCACAATATTTTCCATCGCCTCGTCACCATCACTCGGCACAACATAGGTTTTAATATCATCCTCTTCGGGAGTTTCAATTTTTGAACGACACTCAGTCATATAGTTTTTAAAATTATCCATAGCTGACATTGCACTTCTATTTGCTCTTCTAGAAGCTCTAATAGAATGTGAATGATCTAACATTCCTTCTGCAATACACTCGTGAACTTGAGAAATATAGGACTCTGTAGATGTGGTGAGAAAGTGCCAGTTTTCATGGTGAAGAACTGTACCTGAAGACATATTTCCCGATGCGAACACGAGAGTTGTCTTTTTAGGCTCTGATTTATATTTCGCGATGATAATTTTATTATGAGCATATCCAAGACCGCCAACTTGACCTCTAAATTCAGTTCTTGGAATATTCATTTCATTCTCAGGAGTATTTTTAGCTCTACAAGCAGCGACTTTATCCAGATTTCTTCTTTTTCCCTCATTGCTTCTAGAACCTTTATCGATAATAAAAGTCACTTTAAGGTTTCTGCTCTCAATGGCGTCACAAAGCGCGTCTGCGATATCACTATTTGAAAATGATAAAAACGTTAAAAACATCTCATTAACATCTTCATTTTCGATAAGTTTTCTTAGATTAAAATGCGGTGAAGCTTCACGCTTTTGATTCCCTTCTTTGTCCCCTCGTTTACAATAAACATTCTCAGGTTTACTACGAAGAACGTCTCCCTCGTTGGAATAAACAGTCTCGTCATATTCATAGCCTTCACATTGTGGGTTCGTGAAGAAAACGTCATAATTGTAAAAATCGTAATCTTTGATACTTTTGGCCTGGGCAAAACCAGACACTAGTAGTGTTAGAGCTAAAAACCTCATAATTCATTCCCCTTGATACACGCGTGGTATCAAAAAAAAATTCATAGTTAAATTGAGTCGATGACAAGTGGATAAAATTTATATAGATATGGCTCATGATTCGCCAATTTCACCTCAATATTACTAAACCTCGAGGTTTTCACCTCATTACAGCTGATATAGCTCGCCAAATAGGTTCACTGCCCAAATCTGGTCTTATAAATATTTTTTGTCGACACACCTCAGCAGGTTTAACAATTAACGAGAATTGTGATTCTTCTGTACGAGTTGACTTTGAAACTGTTTTTAACCGATTAGTTCCAGAGGATGAATCCCTCTACACCCATACGGCCGAGGGAGAAGATGATATGCCGGCGCATATAAAGTCGACGCTCGTAGGTCCAGAGCTCACTATCCCCATCATCAACGGTGAGTTAGGACTTGGAACTTGGCAGGGAATTTATTTTTGTGAGTTTAGAAATATTTCTAAACCTCGAACATTGATTGTGACTATCTATGAGTAAATTTCCCCTTCCATCCAATTCTCTTATGTTTGCTCCTATGGAAGGCATAACCGACGATACTTATCGAAAAGTAATTGGGGCTCTCTACCCCGAGTGGGATAGCTTTTCTTGTGATTTTCTGCGAGTTCCAAACCCCAATCCCTACCCTTTAAAACATGTTAGAAAACATTTTGGAGAACATTTTCCTGAGGAATTGAAGGCTAAATCTATTTATCAAATTCTTACTAGTCCAGGAGCTTTTTTAAAAGAAACAGTAGAACAAGTTCGAGATCTTGGATTTCATTGGATTGATCTAAATTTAGGATGTCCCTCAAAAACTGTCTGTAAACATAGAGGTGGCTCTTACCTTCTCAGCGAACTTCCAGAGCTTAAAAGTATTCTTGGCACTATTAGAGATCATTTTCCAGGAGTCTTCACCTGTAAAATCAGAGTGGGCTATAAAGATGATCATAATTTTGAAGACATTATTCGACTTATCCAAGACTGTGGAGTCGATGCAGTCATTATTCACGCTAGGACAAGAGATGAACTCTATAAAGGTGTAGCGAAATGGGACTATATCAAACAGGCGGTCAAGGTTGCGACAATTCCAGTCGTGGGAAATGGAGATATCTGGACCACCAAAGACATAGAGCGCTATTACGACTACACAGGCTGTCATTCGATTATGTTAGCAAGACCTGCACTCAAAACACCCTGGATGGCAAGACTTGTGAAGTCTAATGAAGAAGATAGTCTTGAGTTACGAAGCCAAGAGATATTACGCTACTTTAGCGCTTTCTACCAAGAAACCGGGGCGCAAGAAATAGAAGAGGCCTCTCGGATAAGAAGACTTAAAAGTGTGAGTCGGTATATTTTTGATGATTTTAATGAAGGTAATCAGGTTAAAAGTTCATTTCTAAGGTCAAAAACATTTGAAGATCAGATGAAGGTAGTGCAGGGCCTCCTTCAAGAGGAGACCCCGGGTTATCTTATTGATGATAAAATACTGAATTTACAGAAGTCCCATCCATAGTTCTAACGTGTAGTAGTACTTTTCTTGCACTTAACTCAGTTGGTACTCTCCATTTATAGCTAAACGGCACCATCTTCATTGGGCAAAATCCCCTAACTTGTTTCATAATTGGCATAACAGAGAGAGCATCTTTTTTATTGGAAAGGTACTCAATTCTATCCAGCTCAAAACAATCAGAAGGGTTATAACCTCGTAAAACAACTTCTCCACTAGCTGTCTCTTTATCAACATAACTTACATAGGCATAATGATGATCGTCCACGGATGCCGAAGTCGATTCAGAAATCGCAATTTTTTCGTTTAATTCCCAAGGAGATTTACCATTCACAGTAATCTCATAATTTCCTTTATCCAATAGACCTAACTTTACAGTTTCTACAAACGGAACAACCATTTCTGGACAAAAAGGATTTGACTCATGGTAATAAAGAGAACTCACCTCAATATTAATCTTCTTACCAGTCCTTTTAACAACTGAGGAAGGACTTTTATGACAAAGGTTCGGAAGAAACCCAGTTATCACAATCTCTGAATTGTCGTTAGTGTCGAATCCAGCTGGAACGTAGAGGTGATCTACAGGAACCAACTTTTCCTCAGGTACAGAAGCCTGCACAATTGAGGCTAATAAAAAAAGTGTCATTAAAAATTGTAACTTCATATGTCCCTCCCATGGGTTGTGTTATTTATAGTGCAACAATATTTTCAACACTATGAATTGCCTACACCACAAATCATGTTGCAAAGTGAATGTCATCAGGAGAAAAGATGATACATATCAGGTTCGTCTTGTTTTAATTTTGTTAGAAGTTATCCATGAAATTGTTTCTGTTGCTTTGTATTCTTCACTCTCAAACTTGGGCCTCTTTTTCAGAAGAGTCTGGTTTATGGAGCTATACTGAAAAAAATAAATCTCAGCTCATTCTCACTGAAGCTGACGAAAAGAAAATTGCCTTATTAAAACAAGAAATTTCATCACAGATAAAAAAGAATTTCTCGCTCAATATAGTTTTATCCCCTCAAATTAATGCCTATGCGACTCTAGATGATTCAGGAAATCCAAAAGTAAATATAACCTACGGAATGTTTTCACATAATAAGATGAATAATAATGTATTAAAACTTCTGGTCTGCCATGAATTGGGACATGCTTTTGGGGGCTTGCCTAAACAAAACAGAGGAAACTCTGAATTAAAAAGCTGGTCAACTGCAGAGGGACAAGCTGACTACTACTCTATTTTAGAATGTGCAAAAAAGCTTCAATTAGAAGAGGTGAATAAAAAGTTTAAACAATGCGGGAGTCATAAGAGTTGTCATTCCCTAACTCAAGCTGCGCTAGATCTCACGAGTATTTATGCAGAGATTAAATTTTGGCCTTATGAACTTGAAGTCCATTCACCAGATTTAAATACCGTACACACAACAGAATTAGTACATCCAAATCCACAATGTCGTTTAGATACTTTTATCGCTGCCATTACCTGCTCAAACTCTAAAAAAATCCTCATTGAGGACTCTATCTTTTTAACCTGTGAGCAAGAGCAATATCGCCAACCCAGCTGTTGGATGGCTCCTAATATGTTTCGAGATATTTGACAAAGTTTCTAGAAAAAAAAGATTTTCGATAGTTTTCTATATGCTGGTAGTTAACGACATAAGCGCTATCATAAGCAAGAAGCACCCACGGGAGATCTTCTTCTACAATTTGTTCCACTTCACGCATAATTTCAAGTCGCCTATCTTTTTGTAGAGTTCTCGAAAGTCTTTTATAGAGTTCATCAACCTTTTGATTTGAATATCCACATTTATTGACTCCAGGATGATTTTTTGAAATTAAGAGTTGAATTAAATTTTCAGAATCAGGATAATCATAGATCCAACTATCCGTAAAAAATTGAAGTTTCCCAGCCCTACCGAGTTTTAAAAAATCAGAAAATGTAATGACTTCTATTTTTAAATTAATCCCGATTTCGGCTAATTGAGCTTGTAAAAATTCTCCTTCTTTATAGTGAATTTCCTGAGTCCCTCTGGTTGAATAGGTAATCGTCAGCTCCCCAGGTTTGTATCCAGATTTCTGCAAGAACAATTTTGCTTTTTCTAGATTATACTCATAGGGAGGATAATGTGAGGGATTGTATCCGTTGATAGAAGGGTTATAAATAGAGTTTGAGCGAAGATTAGTGTTTTTTGTAAGTACTTCAATATACCGTTCGTAATTTATAGCGTGAGCAATAGCCTTTCTTAAGTTTAAGTTATCTCCCACAACAGGATCATTCATATTAAATCCCAGCCATCGATTAGATTGACTCGGAAAATGTTTGATCTCGATTCCCTGCTCATCGAATACCTGTAGTTCCTCTGCTGAAGGGCTATTTACCTCAGATAGAAATTTTTTAGGCACATCTAGAATATCAACCTCACCGTCAAGAAAAGATTGCCACCTTTCATCTTCATTGGTCATAACATGAATCTTTAATTTTTCTATAAAGGGTAAGCGCTCCCTTGATGATTTTACTAAGTTAGATGTATTGGCATCTCTGTCACCTTCAGTGGGATAAAATTCTTCTCTAAAATGAGGATTTTTTCTAAATTTGTAGACTCTATTCTCAAGTCCTTCATAAATATATGGCCCGGTACCAACCAGGACTTCTGTCAGATCATTTTTATAAGCTTCTATTAACTCTAAGGGAATTGGCGTCACAAAAGTCATCGCTAGAAAATAGATTAGGTTTGGTTCTGGCCTTTCCAAATGTATTTCAAAGGTATAATCATCTAACTTTACCACTCCTTCCATTTCGGTAGAGAGAAACTTCTCAAAGTCAGACCCGACTTCATTTCGAAACTCTTCGAATCCCTTAAGCTTCCCCTCGAAAAGGAAAGCTCCGGTACTTTTTAGTGGGGCAAATGCTAAGCGTTTTATTTGCAGTATAAAGTCATCAACTATGACCTCTCTATTTTTTTTCAAAATATTTTTATGGGGATGATAAAAGATCCCTTTTTTAATTTGGATTGTGTAAATCAAACCGTCGGGAGAAATTTTTGGCATCCCGTCTGCTAAGGCAGGAATCACTTCAAAGGGCCTCTTTAAATAATGATACTGATAAAGACTCTCCATAGATTGACCAAGAACTGTCAACGAGTCATCATTAAAAACAATCGCTGGGTCAAAAGTTTTACTAAAGGTATTAACAGCTAAATTGATCGATTCATTGGGAGTTCTTCCCGAGTTTTTGATCACAAAAAATGATGAAGCCCCAACCACAAGTAAGGCAAAAAATATAAGACCACTACGCTTCATAAAATCATTCTAACACTTTTTAAGTTATCTGAAACAGGCGAAAATTGATCACTTGTATCAAATATGACTTTACGAGATAATTCACTTATGTGCCGCCTATTTGGATTTAAATCCGTCTTAGACAGTCAAGTTCATAGAAGTCTGATCGAAGCTGACAATGCCTTAGCCGATCAGAGCACCAAGCATCCGGACGGCTGGGGAGTCGCCTATTTTCGAGAAAATATCCCCCATGTCATCAAGTCCACCGACAGAGCCATTGATGATCATATTTTCCACAAAGTCAGTGGAGTTGTTTCAAGCAAAACTGTGCTTGCGCATATTAGAAAAGCGACTCAGGGAGAACACACTTTAATTAATTGCCATCCCTTTCAGTATGGACACTGGGTTTTTGCTCACAACGGAAATCTAAAAAACTTTCATGAATATAAATCAAAGCTTATGGACAAAGTTTCAGAAAAACTTAGACCATTTATCTTAGGAACCACAGACTCAGAGGTTATGTTTTACCTTCTGTTATCTGAACTAGAAAAGCGACATCCACTTAATGAGCCTAACGCCAAACTGGAAACTATAATCGATGCAACTCAATCTTTTCTAGATATTGTAAGTGAGTATACTGGTGATCTCTATGGAGGAATTGAATCTAATCCCCAAGAAAGTCATCTCACATTTATTCTCACCACGGGAAGTATTCTGGCAGGATTTAATGGTGGTCAACATCTAAAATACAGTACCCATAAATCTTCCTGTCCTGATAGAGATACATGCCCTCACTTTCAGACAAACTGCGAATCAAAATCAAAGTCCGGAGAAAAAATAAACCACTTACTGCTCTCCAGTGAAAAACACGAAGGTGAAAATATCTGGACCGATGTAAAATTGGGGGAGTTCATTGGAGTTAATCATGAAATGGAGCTTATTCAAAAAGTTCTCAAAGTAAACTTTATTACCCAGCTTTCTTGATAAGGTCTTGATCAATTCCGTATGTTCTTTGAAAATGTTCTCTTGAAAACTCTAGAAAGAGTTCATAATTATAATGTTCCGTCTCTGTGAGAAGACCCATTTGACTATCAATCATCTGCTTAAAAACCATTTCGATAAAATTCAATTGAAAAGTATCTAATTCTTCGAAAAATTCTTTATTTAGTTCTGCAACACTTAACAGGTCCCGAAGACCGAAGGCATAATACATAGGGCCTCTCCTTATATAACCTATCGGGGTATCAAGGCTTCAGCTTGAAACTTTCTAAACTGTCCAAGCTGAATTATGATAAACCTATGGAAAATTGGTACTTTATTCTCTTTGATCTCGTATTTCTTGCTCTTATTGCTCTGTTATTTTATCGATTTCAGAAAAAACGAATTATTAAAAACGACAAACTCGAGCTAATCGCTCAGATAAATAATCTTATTGAAAAGCTTCCCTTTGAATACCATGACGTTTTGAGAATTTCTCTTGAATCTAGAGATTGGCAAAAACTTAGCGAGGATCTATTGAACCTCCCCCAAGACTTGCAAACACCTAAAGATGAATTTCAAAAAATGATTGATGATTTAAGGTTTTTTACAAGAAATTAAATGCTAGTTGTCTTGCTTGGCTCATACCAATTTTAAACTTTACTCCTAGCCCTAGTAACCTGATTGGTTCCTGTCTCTCCTCCCACCTTTTTAAAAATAATTTTCGAAAAGAATCTTCATCATAATTCAAAGCACCTTCAACTGTAGATGTCTTAAAATCATGATACTTCAGTTTGACGACTAAATTTTTAATATGTCTATCTTGATGCTTTTGTAGCCGAGTGTTTAACTCTTCAAATGTATGGGTTAATTTAAAAAGCATATCATCCGCATTTTGGAGATTTTCAAAAAATGTGTTCTCAACTGATAAAGATTTTCGAACTCGTGAAGAACAAACCTCTCTATGATCAATCCCTCTACAATTCTCATAAAGTTGAACGCCATAATCTCCATACCAAGTCACTAGTTCTGCTTTTGAGAAACGTTGTAGATCTCCGAAGGTAAAGATATCTCGTTTGTGAAATTTCTTGGTTGTGACTTTTCCAATTCCTTGGATTTTATGAACGGGAAAGTGTTGAATATTCTTCTCAATATTTTCAGGTCTTAAGATGGCGAGACCATCGGGCTTAAAAAGATCACTACCTATTTTCGCCAGTAGCTTATTGTAGGAAACTCCGGCACTTGCTGTAAGCCCAGTCTGATCAAAGATTTCTTTTCTAATTTCTTTAGCAATCTTTACTGCATCATTATTAAACAAAGGACATTCGCTTACATCTAAGTACGCTTCATCCAACGAAAGTTTCTGAATCTTGTCTGTATACTTTTTAAATATAGAAAAAACGACCTGGCTTTTAGCGGTATATTTATAGAAATTTGGTTTGATGAAAATAATCTGTGGGCATTTCTTTAGCGCTGCAAAGCTAGACATCGCAGATCTAACTCCATAATCTCGAGCTAAATAATTACTAGTGCAAATCACACCTTTTCCCGAATAACTTCCTCCGACAGCAAAAGGCTTAGTTTTTAACTCAGGGTGATCTAACTCCTCTACCTGGGCATAAAAATAGTCCATATCTACGTGAATAATTTTTTTCATTTTTACCTCAAATTTTTCCTTGACCTACGGAAGGTTTACGGATAATCTAAATATATACGGAAATATTACGTATGATCAAGGAAGAAAAATGAGCCTAACTAAAAAACAAAAACAAGTCTTCGATTATATCTCTGAGTATGTTGACGAAAATGGTTACTCTCCCACTCAAGTCGAAATAAAAGAGCATTTTGGTTTTAAGTCCCTAGGTTCAGTTCAAGATTATGTTCGTTATTTAAAGAATGCTGGATTTCTTGAGAATGACCCTAACTCGGTTCGCGGTCTCACTCCAGTAGATCCAAACAGTTCTACAGCTCAAGCCATTGAGATTCCTTTACACGGATCTGTCGCTGCCGGAAATCCGATCGAAGCTATGGAAGGAGATCAAACGATTGAAGTACCAGTGGCCATGGTTGGAAAGGGAACCCATTACGCTCTAACAGTCAGCGGAGAATCAATGATAGAAGATGGTATCTTTGATGGAGATATAATCATCGTCAAAGAAAGCCGAACTGCAGTCAATGGTCAAACTGTGGTGGCCACCATTAATAACGAAGCTACGGTAAAACGCTATTACAAAAAATCAAAAGCAATTGAGCTACATCCTGCAAATAGTTCAATGTCTCCTATCGTCGTGAACGGATCCGACGTCGATGGAGGCGATTTTCAAATCAGAGGTATATTGGTCGGTCTGTATAGATCGTACTGAATCAACCTTTTAAACATTCACACACATGCTAAACGTCAAGGAGGACGCAATGGAAACAACCATGCAAATGGAAGAGCTTTTATTCAACAAAATGCAAAGAACTTTTAGTCAGAGGTTTAACTTAGAATCATCTATGGCAACAGAACTTGCGCTAGAATTAGTGGAAGTACTCAGTGCGAGTGATGCCAATCTCATTGACTTTGATTCGATATATTTTAATTCATAAAATAAAATTATTAATACAGGGGGCACACTATGTTTTTAGATTTTATGGTTATTTCTTTATTACTTTGTTTGGTGAGTAGAGCTTTCAGACTGCCGATGGCTTAAAACTCCAACACATTCTATGAAAAAAAGGGGAGCATTAGCTCCTCTTTTTCAAACGAGGTCTAATCCTAACTCATTGGCGACATACTCAACAACTTCTTTCGTCTTAAGAGGTTTTTTAAACAAACGATCAACTCTAAGACCTTCTAAATCAAGTTCATCACTGGTAAAAGCTGTCATAAAATATTTTTTTGGAATTTTGATTTGTTCATCAACTATATAACGAAAAAGATCGACTCCAGTGCCATCCGGTAACTTTATATCGCTAATTATGGCGTTGAATACTTCTGTCTGAAGAAGCATTTTTGCTTCTTGGTAAGTTTCTGCCGTTTCTATTTTTACTTTGAACTTTTCGAAGTCCCATAAAAAGAGTTGTTTGAGATCTTTCTCATCCTCAACTAGTAAAATAGATATCTCTTGTAAAATCGGCATAGGATTTTTATCCTACTATCAATAAGAAATTTAGTAAAACAGACCAAGAATCCATGACTCAAAGATTAATTTTATTTTTATTTTTCCTATTCTCCCAAAACGTATTTTGTGAAATAACTATTCTTCAGTTTTGCCCAGAAAACCCAACCCACTTAAGTTCTATTCATAAAGACCTTAATTTTCTTAAGACAGGTTCTGATAGCATCAGAATTCAAGATGGTTGTGGCGAAGTCAAAACAGAACCTATAAGAGAGAAGCTCTATACTAGATATATCCAGCAAAAGTATCCCAGTGTCAGAGTTTTTTCTCCTCAGCAAGCCGTGAAACAAGACCTCTGCCATATAGAACTAAGTCGTATTGACCAAAATAGCTCTGATCTAAAAATAGCAGAAAACCGAGGTACTCGTTTAGGACTTTATGCAAAAGATACCAAAGGAAAAGTGAGTTTCGTAGGACGTTATTCTGTTTTAAGTGGTGTGAAATCAGAAATCGAATTTGATGGAGAGAGTTTTCAACTGACGTGTATTATTTTAAAGGGTGGATACAATATCAATCTAAAGTCTTCCTCACGAGATCTAAAAGTAGATTCACAAACTTTTGTAAAACTAAATCAACCACAGGTAATAGCTCGATTTACCAAAAGTGAGAATCAAGAAGATAAAAGCATCAACATTATAAACAATAGAGTTTCTAATAAAGAGAAAAATAATGTTTCTAGAATTGTCATTAAAGCTGGACATAAGCAGGTCGTGCCATGAACTTAAGCTCTCCTGAGTTTATAGAAAGTCTAAAAAGAAGAGATCATGCAGCTTTTGACTTGCTGATTTCAGAATACCAAATGCCACTATATAAAGCGGCTTTAAAATTGAAGTTAAATTTTGATCAAGCTGAAGAGGTCGTACAGCAGACTTGGACAAGCTTTTTTGAAGGGGTTGAAAAATTTGAAGGACGATCGCATATTCGGACTTATCTATTCGGGATACTATACAATAAAATAAAAGAGCTTTGGCGCAGCAATAAAAAATACACCGCTTATTTTGAGGACTCTGAATTAGACAAAATATTTAATGAGGCCGGACATCATATTGAGCAACCACGCTCACCAGATGCCTGGTTAGAGAATCAGCAACTTGGTGAAATCCTGTCAGAGTCTCTGGACTGCTTACCAGAAAATCAAAAACTCGCATTTTTCTTGAAAGAGGTTCAGGGAGAATCGACGGAAGATATTTGTAAGATTATGGGGATTAGTGTCACTAATCTTGGGGTACTAATATATCGTGCAAAAAATAAATTAAGGCTTCAGCTTGAAAATAGGCTGAAGGAATAAATTATGAAGAATCTGGTTTTAGATCTTATAAAATTTTTACTGAGACTCGTACCAAAGAGTATTAGTGGAAATACACTTACTTGCAAGGAAGTGGCCTATATCCTTTCCACAGTTGATGATGTCTCAGGACCTGAGTATAAGACCTTGAGATTTCACAGGTTTGTCTGTAACTGCTGCGGCAATTACCAAAAACAATTAGATACAATTGGTAGAGCTGCAGTGAACCTAAATTCAGTAGAGCTTGATTTTAGCGAAGAACAACTTGCTAGAATTAAGGCGCAGCAAGACAAAATTAGCAAATTTTATAAATAGAATTCATTTAAAAAGGTCATCTGGCACCTAAGATCACGGGCATTATGCACCGGAATCATATTGCCACCCAATGTGATCAAGTATTTTTAGATACTTGGCCTGTCTAAACTTTTGGCACACTACTTGCTCTATAGATAGTTGAGTCGGTTGAAGGAGATCTAAATCTTACCTATCAAGCCCACCAACGTTAATTGAGAATTCAATTAACATCCCAAATCTTACCCAAAAAATTCATGCTCTTTCGACCGACTCAAAACCTTCTCCAGAGCGATTCGCTCAAATGATTCCCCTAAATTACCCATAGAAAATTCTTCCTCCCCTACAGCAAGCCCTTTTGAAAGTTTTGCCCCTACCGATACTTCTTTATAACCAACAAGGAAGGTATCGAATGAAAAGGGAATTTCAACTACAATTAATATTATTGAGTGTACTGCTCATTGGATGTGAGGCTCCAGTTGCGCCACCAGAAGCATGTGTCTTACCTGGCAATCAAAACCAGGCTAAGAGTAATATAAACGCTAATCAAGGGGATGAGACCACTCCACCACGACTCTGTAATATACCAGAAAGAGAAGTTGGCGCTGATCTAACCGTAAATTTGGAATTCAGGGATTTCAGTATACCAAAGGAAGATAAGCTTAATGATGCTCTAGAAAGAATGCTTCTTGTCATTAACTCAAAAGAATTCAAACAAAAAGTCCTCGCCCATGAATATCAGGGAGAAAAAACCTTTGTAGATAATCAGAACCTCACAAATGAAGAAGTTTATGAGGTCATTATGGCCGGAGTGGAAACGTTGAATGGAGAACGAGATCAAGAAATGGATCTGGACCTGACTCTATACTACTCCAATAATTCTACCGTGGGTTACACCTATCCCAACACCAATAGGGTTTGGATTAACGATAAGTTTTTTACTACCAATAGCCTGGGAAAGGTTGCCGGAAATATTGTGCACGAATGGACTCATAAACTAGGCTTTACCCACGATTTTAATCGAACTGAAAAACGAAACTATTCTGTTCCCTATGCAGTAGGGAATATTATACAGGACTTAGTTGACTCACTTTAAGACTCATGGTCTTCTAGCGCAATGAATGACCAAGTCATAATAGTTGGTGTGGCCGGAGGAAGTGGTTCTGGAAAAACAACTTTTGCAAAAACTCTTTGCGAAAGATTTGGGCCGGAATCTTCCTTTGTTCTCTACCAAGATAATTACTACAAAGATCAATCAGCGAAATTTGATTTTGACGGTGGTTCTGTTAATTTTGATCATCCAGATGCAATTGACTTTTCACTTCTTGCCGAACATCTAACTGAATTAAAAAAGCAAAAACCCATTCAAATACCTATTTATGACTTTCCAACTCACACCCGCAAAGAGAAAAAAATCGATCAAAAACCCAAACCTATTGTTATCGTGGATGGAATTTTAATTCTTTCTCAACCCAAAGTTCGAGAGTTGATGGATGTCAAAGTATTTGTTGATTGTCCTGAGGGGATAAGGTTTCAGCGACGGCTTAAAAGAGATGTAGAGGAGAGAGGAAGAACTCCCCAAGGGGTCAAAAACCAATTTGATCTGCAAGTAAAACCAATGCATGATGAGTATGTTCAACCCTCAAGCGGTCAAGCGGACCTCGTCGCCTCTGGAACTTGCGAGGATTACTTCCTATCCTATATTAATGAGCTTTACTCTCAAATCAGCGAGAAGATTTCTTTTTCTTAACTTTTTTATGTCTCGATGGTGATTGATAAGTAAAAATATCATCTTTAGAAACAGGATGAAAAAACTCTGCCTCCTCTATGAGATACTTACTAGTCGTTGTCTCTACCGCACAGATTTCTACGCGAACTCCTTCACCCTTGAGGTGCTTTACCAACTCAACATAGTCCGAGTCACCTGATAGAATGATAATACAATCAACCTTATTAGCAAGCTGAGTTGCCTTAATAGTAAGTGGGATGTCTGCCGACTTATGGCAAGGATTTACCGACCCATGATAATTCTGATGAAGTCTTTCTGCGAGCTTTGAAGAGATATTTTTCCCCTCTCGAAAATAGATGAGTCGATTGAGGGCCCGCTCTCCCAATATTTTCGGGATTAACGCATCAAAATTTATCATTCCATTACCGACGTCAAAAGCGCTATCGATACTTCTTTCAATATTATTTCCGTCGACTAAAATAGCAACAGACTGACTGATATAAACACCAAGATCTTCATTCATAATATTACATTAACAAAAAGAGTAGTCTCTGGCGAATTTAAAGAGATCCAGGCAAGCAAACAGATTCTTTAGTCTGAGTTTGAAGATCGTAAACATGTATTGAAGAGACTTTAGTTGGATCGACACAGGCGACAATAGACTCTCTAAAGTTAAGCTGACAACTTGATAGACGATCTTTGGTTGAAATAAAAACTCTCCTAACTAGGTTTCCTGTTTTGAGGTCTACAACATTATAGTTGAAGGGACTACTAGCAATTAAAGCAAAGTCACTATTTTTATCCACATCAATAAGTTGAGTGAGTTGTATTCGAGAAAGAAGCTCTCCTGTGACTCCATCAAAACTTAAAAGATTATTTCCCATTTTTACTTGAACTAAAGTTTCAGATAGAGCGAGGTCACTAAACCCTCTTCCTTCTAATCTTATTCCTCTATCTATTATCCTAGAACTAGGATTGAAGATATTAAGCTGGTAATAGCCTCGAATGATGGTAACGACCGCTCCTCTGGTACTATCTTTTAATTCAGCACTAATAATTCTATTAAACTGGGCATCCCAAATAATATCTTTCTTATAGATATCTAAAACATCAATTCTATTTCGAAGTGTTGAGCCTCTTCGTCTCGTGGAAAGTAAATAATCCCCACTTTGAGAAAACTTAACAATCGGATTACTACCTCTCCTAAAAAGCCTAAGATCTCTAAAAGTTCCGTTTGAATTATTTGTTTCTTGAATCTGAAAACGAACAGCATCAAAAGATCTTAGGAGTAAATTGCCGCTATCGTTTAGTATATCAGTTTCAAAAATAGGGATGATTTCTTTTTTTACCGACTGAGTGAGATAATTCCATAAAAAACTATCTTCCTTAGTGTTTGTGGACTGAACAAGTGCTGTTCTTCCATCGCCTAGGAGTTTCTTAATTACCCCATCATAACAAATTTTAGATGGCTCTGTTCTATCAGATTGCTCACCTCGTCCTGCACCTTGATCCCCTGAAGATTTATTATTTTTCTGCGAGCAGGAAATAATCATTAGGCCTGAGAAAGTCATCAGAAGGAGTAAGCGAGTTTTGCGCAGAATCAACATAATTGACTGTAAAGTTTTTGTTAAGATTAGTATTTAACTTTCGTTAAGCTTGACTATTATTTCACAGTGGCCGGGACAAATCTTAAACAATGTAAGCCCCTGATATAACTCCAATCCATCAGTTGAGTCCGATATTTACCAGCATGGTAGAGCTTCAATTGATCGCTATAATGAGGACTCATAAGATTTCCGGAGTTACCTGTTGGCATAATTCCCAATGTGCGGTCTACATCACCAATATCAATTAACCTTCTAGTTGCAGGTGCGTGAACCGCTCTAAAATCCAGTAATTCTTTCTTGTGCCCCATGTTATTTATAACATACCGGCCTCCAGCTGCGGGTACCGGGCCTATATTAAAAAAGATGTTCAAGGGTTTTACTCTTCCCAATGGATGAACATACTCAGTTGTGTGAATTTTTCCCCAATGCCATTTTGAAACGCGAATGCCTAAGGTATCTACTAGGTATTCTTTCATTTTAAAAAATGACTGAGTCACAATATCCTTTCCGGACTCCACTCTTTTCGTTTCAACATTATCCCAAAGTGAGTCATTGGACCTAAACATTAAATTCTTATAAACATGAAAAAAATCCGCAGACTTTCCAAACTTTTTAAAACCTTTTTCTCCCATCTCATCTTGAAAAGCTCCCAGCGTGTTAAAATAATTCCAAACATGATAGACACTACAGCCCACACTAGAAGTAAGACATTCTCCATCCCATTCTTTGAGATAATCTAGAATTTCAAGGTCCAGCTTTTCAAAATTTTCTCTATTGACCCATTCGAGCATCTGTTCTTTTAACTGATCTCCTATTGGCACCTTGTTGTCGAATTGAATTTTCTTTAGTTCCTCCAAGCTCCACTTCGTTTTAGAGGCAAGGAGTTTTTCCAGCCTAAAATAACGGCCACCTGGCTGCCAATAGCCTTGAAAATGAGAGAACTCTTCTAACTGTGGACGATAGTTAGCCGTAATTATAATCCCTCTTTCGGGATTAACTTGATGAGGGTTTTCATCCACTGAGTAATATCGTTCGATTTCTTCTGAACCATCCCACCCCTTTAAAACAAGGTCTGTTTTGACTCCCTCCGGAAGTTTAGGATTTTTTCCGAGCATCCACCAAGCTATATCTCCACGTTTATGCACCCAACTAATATTTAATCCGGGGGCAGCTGCATGAGAGACGGCAGTTTTAAATTCCTCCACAGTGTTTGCTCTAGGTATTCCGTAAATACTTGCAAGAGCATTATTTTCTGGGTGATGAACAGACCAAGAAACAGACAAACTTTTATCTGAAACTCCTTTTTCTGTATTATCTAAAAGGGGTCCATGAGGAGAAGTTTTTACGACAATTTTTACAGGCTTTTGCCCTTTTACCTTAATAACCTCTTCTCTTATATCTAATTCAGTCCACTCGTTATTAAACATGACTTCATTTGGATTATCAGGGTTAATTTTCTCCAAGTAGACGTTAAAATCATCCACTTCAGACATAGTAAGGGCCCAAGCTGTTTCTCTGGTATGCCCCATGACAGGAAAAGCCATCAATGGAATATAGTTTCCATAAAGCTCAAAATTTGGAATTTTTAGGTGGGCTTCAAAAAATATATGTGGATTAGAAATTCCGATATGAGGATCATTGGCCAAGACTGGAAAGCCAGACTTAGTTCGACTCCCAGCCAAAACCCAAGAGTTTGATCCATGTAGGATGGGAGCTATTTTTGAAATCTCAGAAAAAGCTTTATTTACATTTTCTAAGGTTTTTAAAAAAACTGTTTTTTGATCTTGAAAATAAAAACGATCTGTTGAGTCTTTAACTCGCAACGATTGCAATTTTTGTTCAGGTAATTTTTCAGCTAGTTCAGAGAGAAAGACATCTTGATTTATTCCTTCAGTGAAAGTTAAAGCCATATAACCTGTAAGACCAATCATATCTGACACTGAAAAGGGTTCTGGATGATAGTTTAATATTAAAAACTCAATAGGAAGATTTCCTTCCTTTATAAAAGCGTGAACTCCCTCTAGGTAGGCCTCAGCTAAAATCATTATTTCGGACTGGGGAGAAATATTTTTAAGCATATTCTCACCCATTTGTTTAAACCCTAAAGTTCGCAGTAATTTATCAGACTCAATAGTCTTTTCTCCAATAATTTCACTTAATCTGCCTTGAACTAAGCGACGGTATAAATCCATTTGAAACAATCGCTCAGAAGCCATATGGTATCCCAAAGCAAAGTATGCCGATTCGGAACTTTGACTTTCTATATGAGGGATTCCGTATTTATCAAAATAAGTCGAAACAGGATGCTCTATTTGAGAAAAAGCTTTCTCTCCTTTTTGAGAGGGAACTTTCGAACGTAATATTCCTAAAACTGCCAAAGCTACAACGAGCACGACAATTGCACTTACCGTTAAAATTTTCTTGGTCATTCACCTAATCTACCGGAACCACGATGGCCCGTAAAGTCTTATGCTGAGAGCAATTTACTATTTCCCAGCCAGACAATCCTCTGCCCTAAAAGTGTATTGACCACACCCAGACATCCGACGCCTAAGACAAAATTTCGAAGCTCATATACATTATTTGCATTTAAAATGAGAGGCTGGTTTTCTTGTGACATGCTGATCTTTGCCAAGACCTCTTGGGCTTCAAGAAAGGGTTTTAACTCTTTTAAAAAGTAATTTACGACTTCAGAAAACTCGTTTTCCACTACATTCATAGTCAAGTTTCCAAAAGCTTTATGGGTTTGTAATAAGTGAAAATAGCCTTCAAGTTTAATTGGGTTATCAAATTTTCCTACCGGTATGTATCCCATTAAGGGTTCTTCTGAAAATTTGTCACCTTTTTCTGACACCCACAGACTTTTTGCATACGTCTCTCTAAGAATACTGCCTATGACAAGATTTAAACTCTCTTCCATAACGGAAATATAATTAAAGAAAACTTTCTCTCTTACTTCTGGAGATGACTTCACCTGGTTTAATAATTGTTCTGAAACAAGAATGCCTTGCTGAGCTTCAAATGAGAGCTGCTTAAAAATATGGGGTGGTAAAACAAAGCTTGTCACTTGCTCCCTCAATTTTGCCTGAACACTTGGATTCTCAATGAGCATATTTTCACGTTGGACTCTTAATCCAGACTTGAAATAGGGCTCTTGATTGTGGTCTTGAATTATTAATGGAAAATGTAATCCACCAATATAAGGATTGAGATTTGGTATTTGTAAATCGTTAAACTTATTATTGAGATATAAACAGCCTATGTAATGGGTCGTCTCTGAAAATTCAGCTGACAAAAGATCAAAGTCCTCTACCTTAAACCATATACTAACATTTTTATTTTCATAAAAAGGAAGTGTTTGAGAATTATCTATCAGCTCAGTTTTTACCTCAGTTACTTTTGCAACCCAGAAATGATGATAATCAGTTAGATAAAGATGGGTATCTAAGCCATGCGCTTTATTGGACTCAAGTGCTTCTTTAAAAAACTCTACTTTCTCCTCAACCTCAGTCACACTCACCTTGCCCCAATGGAGAAAATTACTTTGACCTTGATTCTCGTGGTAACGTCGCTTGAGCTCAAAATAAAACTCATGAGCTTGCGTTGGAAAGAGACTTTGCTCATTGAGCATAGGATTAAAAACCTGATAAAAGTGAAAAGCCTTATGCATGAAAACTCCCGTGTTAGAGGGTTTTTCGGACTATTCCACCTAAAACTTGAGCAAAAAACTCAATCTTGTTTGGCAGAAAGTGAACAGCCTCGCCCTAAGTCCCTAAAAATGCAATAATAAGGCATGCAATTCTCCCTATATGGACTACCCCAATTTGCTATCAGCACCACTGAAGTGTTCCTGCGATTACACCTTGTGGTCTACCTCACTAAAATAGTGGGTCTATCTGGAACTCAAGCTGGGGCCATGGTTTCAGCCTCTCTGATCGTCTCATCTATTTTTGATCCCTTCATTGGTCATTACAGCGATTTGATGAAAGAGAAGTTAGGACAAGTAAAACCTTTTATCATGGGATCCCTTTTATCACTTTCAATATTTATAATTCTCATATTTATACCCGACTGGATTCCAAGTGAGAGAGTTCTTCTTTTTATTTTAATCCTCGGCTATCAGATTTCCTATTCTAGTTTTCTGATTCCCTACCTTGCCCTTGCCAAAGAACTCATCAAGTCTGAAGAGGATATTGTGACACTCTATGCTTGGAGGTATTTTTTTGGATCAATTGGTGCCATGGTTGGTGTCTCTCTTCCTTTTTTAGGTGAGCTATTCCCTGCTAAAAATTTTGCACCGATGGGATTGGCCATGGTGGCTCTTATCATCTTATTTGCTCCAACAGCTCTAAGCAGAATCAAAGAAAAAGTGCAAAAAAGAAAAATTGAAAGACAGTCCACAAAATTATTCCAAAGTCTTCTTCATCTTTTTAAAAATAATGTCTTCAGTGGGTATTATGCGACTTTCACCATTTTAAGTATTGGTCTCGGAGTTAATCAGACCCTCGCTGTGTACTATTATCAAAATGGTTTAAAACTAACAGAGGGAGAGACAAGTATTCTTCTTGGGGTTTATATGCTTATCTTCTGTGCCTCTATTCCTATTTGGGTTAAATTTGCTCAGAAAAAAGGAAAGAAACTCGCGTTAACATTAGGTCTAGTCACAATGTGCTGTGTGACGCTCATCTATCCCTTCATACCAAGTAGAAATTTTGTGGCGCTTTACTCACTTATTGTATTTGCAGGTGTTTTTACAGGGATCGTGGCTTTAATTGATTCTTATCTTTCAAATATTATCGACTTTCACACTTATAAACAGAGTGAAAAAAAAGCAAACCTGATCTTTGGTGTTTGGAGAATTTCAGATAAGCTCTCTCGTGCCTTAGGTATATATATAGCGGGGATAATTTTAGACTACACAGTCTATAATTCCCAAAGTTCCTATTCTATAAAAGATGCATTTGGCTACGGCGTATTCCTTTTTCTTTTAGCTGCCTCCATTATATTTATGCTACAAAAATATAATGACCAACATCACAAAAAAGTCATTCGAATTTTAAAACAAAAAAATCCTGATCTTCTTTACAAAGCAGAGGAGTTGGAACCATGAAGAATCTATTGAAGCTATCTACTTTTACAAGTTTAGGGTTTAAATTCTCTGTCCCCAAGTCTAAGTGGTATCCTAAAAAACTTGATCTCAATTCTAAATACTTTATTGTCACTGGCGCAAATAGTGGGCTCGGTTTTGAAACAGCTAAAGTCCTCCTACAAATGAATGCCAATGTCATTATCATATGCCGAAGTCAAAAGCGCATGAATGAAGCTGAGAGCGAATTTAAAAAGTTAAAAAAGGGCAGAGTTTATCCCTTATGCTACGACCTATCGGACTTAAATTCTTTAACCCCACTAACTCGGGATATATTAGCTATCACACACAGAATCGACTGCTTGATACATAATGCGGGTGCTTTATTAAAAGAAAAAACAACAACTCCACAAGGTTTTGAAACAAGTTTTGCCTTGATGACTCTTATGCCCTTTAAGTTAACTCTCGCCTTAAAAAATCAGCTAAAAAAAATTGTCTGGGTTTCGTCAGGCGGGATGTATGGAGCACCTCACAACTTAATAGACCTGCACTATAAACAAAGGCCTTATGATGGAGTGATGGCTTACGCTGAAAATAAAAGACACCAGGTGGATCTCGCAAAATCATTTGCAGACAAATATCCTCACCTAAAATCTTACTCCATGCACCCTGGATGGGTTGACACTCCAGGAGTTCAGAGGTCACTACCTCTCTTTCGTAAACTTGTAAGACCATTTCTGAGAAATTATTACCAAGGCTGCGATACCATTATTTATCTTTCAGTAGAAAGTTTAGATGAGGGAAACGGAGAATTTTGGTTTGATAGGAAGATCGTTGCCAAGTCATTTTTCGATAAAGGTCCTGCGACAAGCTTTGAGGACAGAGAGAAGCTTTGGGAGCTTTTAAGCCAGTATTAAAACTATTTTTTTAGTTTTTTAATCTCTTCGATAGTCTGCTGGTTATAGAGATGTACTCTCAGAGTAGAATAAGCTGCTTCTGGCACAACAATATTTTGATATTTTTTTAAAGTCTCACCACTGATTGCATCTGTTAATTCTTTTGGGTGATTAACCTTAGAAAACTCTGGTGGGGCTAGCAAAACGATCATTTCAAGGCGGCTATAATCATCTGGTGTCATTGGCGCGTGATTTTTTTTCGTAAGCCCCTCTCTACTTCTTAATGCAATAAACTCACCTTTTGCATTGTAGAAAGTCGTGTAATTTAATGGAAGACAGGCACTATCACATCCCGTTGTCGTGCTTAGCTCTCTAATATAGCCTTTTAATTTTTCTCCCTGGAATGCCACCAAAAGTTCGGTATTAATTGGGTTTTCACTAATAGGATCTGGTATTTTCAATTTTTCTAAACGATCAAAGTCTTTTATAACAGAGAGATAAAACTCCTTTGAACTCACTGGTTTGATTTCAGCTTGTACATTTACTAATAAAATAAAAAGTATGACCGCAATCTTCATGACGCTATTATAGCTCATGCTTTACAATTTTCAAAAAGCTAAAAATCCATCGCAATTTAGCGTTTCTTCTGCCAAACTAGACCTATGTGTTTTTCAGTTATGATCGAAAGAGACCTCTCCAAGCTAGCTAGGCTCTATCAAGCGAGTATAAACGAACAAGCCTTTGAGTACTTCTACCAGAGAACTCAATCTCACCCGGATGTCTATAAAATGCCTACTGAGGATGGACGTATCTATGCTAAATCTTGGGCACCTATTATCACTTTTGTGAGAGGTAAAAGAGAACTTCGTCCTATGAGATACCAATTATTGCCGTCTTTTTGCGAAGGCCAAAAATACACAAGAGTTAACCCTAAAACGGGAAAAGACATAGAGATAAAAAGCACCTATAATGCAAGGCTCGACTCCCTTTTTAAGGCACGTGCCTGGCAGAAACCATTCATGAATTTTCATGGTATTGTTCCAGTGACCTCTTTTTTTGAGTGGGTGGATCATCAGGGAAAGTCCACGCAAATCGAGTTTACAGATCCTGACAAAGAAATTCTCCATGTCCCCTGTCTTTATGATAATTGGTATTCGCAAGACAAAAGTTTAGTTATCCAGTCTTTTGCCATTATCACGACAGATCCAACAAAAGAAGTCTTAGAAAAAGGACATGATCGTAGTCCTATCAATTTAGATGAAAACGAAATCCAAACCTGGCTAGATCCTAAAAACTCTGACCAAACGACCATATTAGATTGTCTTAAAAAACCTTTAAAGAATGTTTTTCAAGGAGAATTTCTTTAAAGCAGATCTTTATTTAGCAATGAGAACAGATACTTTTGATTTCTTCGCTAACTTAACAGACACTGACCCCATGAAAAACTCTGCAAGCTTATTACGCTGATGCGATCCAGATAAGATGAGATCGGCTTGTATTGAGTTAGCATAGTCAATAACAGCACCAGAGATACTTGCATTTTTATCCACAAGAGTTTTTCCAATAATATTTTCTTTTTCAAAAAATGAGCCTAACTTATCTTGAAGCCTTTGATCGATTTTTTTCACGCTCTTATCGATCATTCCTTCAATAGCATCGTTAAAATCACTGCGCATAGTATGGGCAACATGATATCCCTCATAATAACAGGGAACGATATTCACCACATGAATTTCACAGTTAAAGACTTTGGCTAGTCTCTTTGACCAGAGCATTGCCTTGTCGCATAACTTGGAAAAATCATAAGCAACGACTATTTTTTTAGGTTTGAGAAGATTTTTGTTTTTAACCAATAAGACTGACTGGTGACTTCTATGAATAACTCCTTCGCTCACGCTCCCCATAAAAGCTTCTGACCAAGTTTTATCACTTCTTTTTCCCATGACGACTAATTCGCAGTCTTTTTTCTCTGACTCTCTACTTATGACTTCTACAGGATTGCCCGCCATGGAGTGGTAAGAAAAGGACTCAAAGTCCGGGTCAATATTTCTAATTTGATTGGATAGAGATTGCTCATTCATTTTTAACAGGTTTTCTAAATACTCTTGATGAATTTCGATATTGAGATGTGCAAAAACAGGATCAAGAGCATTGTAGTCAGCTAACCTATCAGCGTGGACAACTTTCGCATCCAAATCCATTTTTTTGGACCATTCTAGTCCAACTTCTAAGCTGTCTAGGTCATGTTTATTAAGTGAATTAGCAATAACAATTTGTCCCATAATTATCTCCTGCGTTTATGATAATCTATTAGAATGAGAAAAACACTGATCTTTATTATATTATTAGGCTGCAGCATGAAAAGAAATATTCAAAAATCTGATCATTACGACCCAAAAGAGGACCGCTTTAAAAATCAATATATTTCTCAAACTAAGGGGTTATGGAAAGTCATAAAATGGAAATTGACTACAACGCCAAAAACCTGGCCTGAGTGGGTCGAACTTAGCCATTCTCCTCGTTTGGAAAACCCAGCCACCTTGAATTCAATCAATCTAACTTTCGTGGGACATTCGAGTTTCCTCATTCAAACAAAGGATATAAATATTCTAACCGATCCCGTTTGGTCCCATAGGGTAAGTCCAGTTACTTGGGCAGGCCCTGCCCGTCACCATGCTCCTGGAATTAAACTTGAAGATCTCCCTAAGATTGATGTCATTATAGTTTCACATAATCACTACGACCATATGGATCTATCCACCCTAAAGAAGTTAGACAAAAAATTCTCTCCTCTTATTCTATGCCCTAAAGGTGATAAAACTTTTTTAGATTCCGAGGGACTTACCCGAGTACTTGAGTTAGACTGGTGGCAAAACCAAGAAGTTGATAGTTCTAATGGAGCGTATAATTTTATTTATACTCCTTCTCAACACTTTTCAGGAAGAGGTGTTTTTGACCGCTTTAAAAGTCTATGGGGAAGTTTTGTTATTCAAACTCCCCACCAAAAACAAATTTTCTTTGGGGGCGACACAGGCTACTCTCAACACTTTAAAGATATTTTTGAGCGCTTAGGTAGTATGGATTTCTCCCTGATTCCTATCGGTGCCTATGAGCCCAGATGGTTTATGAAGGCTATGCATATTAATCCCGCTGAAGCCGTAAAGGCTCATCAAGATTTAAAGTCTAAACAGTCTCTAGGAATTCACTTTGGGACTTTTCAATTAACTGACGAAGCTATTGATGAGCCAAAAATAGATTTAAATAAAGCATTAGAAAAACAAGAAATTGAGCAAGAAAAATTCACCACACTAGCGCCTGGTGAATCCAGAATATTTGATCTTTAGACTGTATTTTTGTGAGACTTAATAGCTACCTAGAAAAATCTCAACCAGCACTCCAACCGTTAGGAAGAAGCCGATGGATAAAGTAATTCCTTTCATCCAACCTCCAGTGTCAGTATACAAAGCGAGATTCAAGTTGAGAACTAAATTGGACTAAAATTAACCAAAAAAAACGCAGCACATCACCAATCAATAGTCTCTTTATCTCTTAAAAACTTGCCTTGAGGAGGATTATCCGTAGTTGCTAACCACACAATAGTTTCAGCCCCTTCACTTACTGACCGGTGAGCACTTTCTCCCCCCATATCGGTTCTCACCCAACCGGGACAAACACTATTGATATAAATTGCACTTCCTTGAGATTCTGATTGAGTGATTGCCGTTAGTGCATTCATCGCAGTCTTACTCATCCGATAGCCTGGGTATTTTCCTTGCATCTCATTAAGTGAACCCATGCCAGAGGAAACATTAATAACTCTTCCCTCTCCTTGAGATAGCATTAAAGGAACGAATGCCTGAATCATCTTTAAAGGTCCAATAGTATTGGTCTCAATAGTCTTCAATACGATCACTGGATCTACATTCAAGACACTTGATTCAAGTCCTCCTCCTAAGGTTTCCAAGAATACGCCTGCGTTATTCACCAATACGTCGATTCTTTTTTCATTTTCCTTTATAAGGGTTTGGACTTCTCTTACATCAGCTGTTTTGGTTACATCAAGTTTTACGGGAACGATGTTAAGACCTTGCGCCAATAAATCGTCGGTGAGGTCTCTATTACTTTCTGGATTTCGCATTCCCATGTAAACCTTAAAGCCTAACGTTGCGAGTTGACGAGAAACCTCCAACCCAATACCTCGGTTTGCTCCAGTCACTAAGGCAATTTTCATGAAATCCTCCAGAAGCTAGACAGAACTAGCTTAATTTTAGAGAATTTTCCCACAATTATGAACGCATTACAAATTTTAAAAAACTCAGGTGAACGCGAAGACTTTTCAATTATGAAGCTTCAAAACTCTCTCGTTGCATGTGGGCTTGAACCTGCTAGAGCAAAAGAGATTTCCGCTCAGATAAAGCAAAAATGTTCCCAAGGGTACTCGACTAAAAAGCTATATCGACTCGCACGAAAGTTAATAAAGAAAGAAAGTCGAGTCCTTGCTTCAAGGTACTCTATGACGAAAGCGATTTCTGAGCTTGGCCCGGATGGATTCCATTTTGAAAAATTTATTTGCGCCATTTTCAATCAGCAAGGATATAGGGCCACAACAAATATTTCCTTAAAAGGAAAATGCGTTGAACATGAAATCGATGTAAAGGCAGTAGGCGAAAAAACGATTTTATGTGAATGCAAGTTCCACAATAATCCAAACTCTAAAAACGACGTAAAAACTTCATTATATGTAAATGCCAGAGCTGAAGATCTTAGAAATAATTCCCAAAATAGCTTTCATGAGTTTTGGTTAGTTAGTAACACAAAATTTTCTAAAGATGCGATTACTTACTCCAATTGTGTAGGTTTGAAACTTTTAGGTCCTAACGCTCCCAAGAAACAGGCACTATCTGAGCTTGCCATTAAAACCAAAGTTTTCCCTGTTTCTGTTTTAACAACTTTAAAGAAAAGCCAGGCAAAATATTTAATACAAAATGACTGTCTTCTAGTCAGCCAGCTCGTAAAAAACCAACAGTTTTTTGAGGGCCTTGAGTTATCACAAGAGCAAAAAGGACAAATCCTAAATGAAGCAGAGAATCTTTTAAAATGAACACCTTAAAATGCCTTGGCTCTGGTCAGGAAGTGACAGGTTCAAAGTATCTAATAAGTGGAACGAATACGAACTTATTAATTGATTGCGGAATCTACCAGGGGCAAGATGCATTTAAAGAAAATTCAAAAGCCCTAAGTTCATTAGGGAAAGGAAGTTTTGATGGAGTGGTTTTAACTCACGCTCATTTGGATCATATAGGTTTTCTTCCATACCTCGTGAGAAAGGGTTTTGAAGGAAAAATATTTTGCACTCCGGCCACTAAAGACTTGGCAAGAATTCTATGGTTAGATAATACCAAAATCATGTCTCCTGAGCTTGCTTGGTATTACTCCGAGCAAGATGTAAAAAAAACCCTTGCCCATATGAGTCTTCATGAATACGAGAAATGTTTTTCATGGAATGAGTTTAAAATAACTTTATATCCGGCAGGTCATATTCTTGGGGCCGCAAGTCCACTCATTGAATGGGAAGACGTTAAAATTCAATTTTCGGGTGATTTAGGTCGAGATGATGATATCTTGATTCTTCCTCCCTCGCATGCTCAAGCCAAAATAGTAGTCATGGAGTCGACTTACGGTGATCGAATACACCCCGAAGCTCTTCCGCTCAAAGAATTCTCAGATATATTTCTTGAAGCTAAAAATTCAGGTGGAACAGTTATCATACCTGCTTTTTCCAATGCACGTTCACAAAATATGATGCGATTTTTAGAGATGGTATTTGAACATTTTCCGCAAGCAAAACTACCAGTATTTGTGGACTCACCAATGACCATGAAAGTGACAGAGCTTTATGAGCGGTACTCAAAACAAATAAAAACATCAGCCTCCTGGGTTAAAAAGCTAAAAAATCATTTTCAATTTGTGGAGTTTGCTAGTCAAAGAAAGAAATTAGCTTCAGATTCTCAAGCTAAAATAATCTTAACTGCCAGTGGTATGCTAACAGGTGGTTTTGTTATGGAGCATTTGAAAAATCATATTGAAAATGAGTCTACTCGCATTCTCATCGTTGGTTTTCAGTCTCCGGGAACTATTGGTGCTGAGCTTCTTAAAAATAGCTTACAAATTGAGATCTCTGAACAACTGTATTCTGTTAATGCCAAAATACATAATTTCACACATTTTTCGTCGCATCGAGACTGCTTAGGACTTAAAAATTGGCTAGAGGATCAATCTCCCGCAAAAGTTTTTCTCACCCACGGTGAGCCTGCTGCTCAAATTGCCCTAAAAGAGTATTTAGATGCTCATACTAAGCACCAGGTAGAGCCAATAATTTTAGATAGAACATATCCACTTAAATAGTGTACATCCCCATTAATATTGGTTACCTTTAGGTATCAAAATCAGCTTAGGAGACCTGTATGCAAGAGTTTTACAAAGAGTTAAACCTAGATCCCGATATTAAATTTTTCTATAATAGACCCCGAAGTTTCTATGTCGAAAAAGCGCTAGAGCGTCATCAAGGAAAATTATCTAAGGCTGGAGCCTTATTAGTTGAAACTGGTAAGCATACAGGACGCTCAGCCAAGGATCGTTATATTGTAAAATCTGAAACTACCGAGAACTCTATATGGTGGGAAAACAATCTCAATCCAATGGAGCCTGAAACTTTCGATAGATTGAAAAAGAAAGTTATTCAATACCTTAATTCCAAGCCTGAGATTTATATTACAGAAAGAAGTGTTGGTGCTGATCCAGAGCATAATATTTCTGCCAGGCTTATTACCCCAAGGCCACAGCACGCACTTTTTTCCACGCATCTATTTAGAGATAAGCAAAGAGAATGGAAGGACGGAGATTTTACAATCTTGCATGCGCCTGGACTGCTCATTAAACGAGACGAGTTTAGTACGCGAAGTGAGACTTGTGTTGTGACTTGCTTTGATACCAATACAACAATTATTGTAGGGACTTTCTATGCTGGTGAAATAAAAAAATCAATGTTTGCGGCAATGAATTATAGACTTCCAGAAAAGAGAATTCTTCCTATGCATGCCGGAGCTTCCCGCAGGGAGAATATGGAAAGCTCAGTATTTTTTGGACTTTCTGGAACGGGCAAAACCACTCTTTCTACAGATGAAGGAACATTTATTATCGGAGATGATGAACACGGTTTGAGTGATGAAGGAATTTTTAATTTTGAAGGGGGTTGTTATGCGAAGACTTATAAACTCTCCCATGAAACAGAACCAGAAATCTGGGATGCTATTCATAACTTTGGGGCAATGATTGAGAACGTTACTTATGATCCAAAGACGCGAGAAATTGATTTTGATGATAAATCAATAACTGAAAATGGACGAGCATCTTATCCACTTGAGTTTATCAAGGAACTTGAGCAAAGCTCAAGAGGTCAAGTCCCTTCTCATATCTTTTTCCTAACTGCGGATGCATTTGGAGTTCTGCCTCCAGTAAGTAAGCTAACTAAAGAGCAGGCAATGTTTTATTTTGTACTTGGATACACAGCAAAACTTGCAGGAACAGAGATTGGAGTCAAAGAACCTCAAGCCACCTTCTCTCCGTGTTTTGGAGCTCCCTTTATGCTAAGACATCCTAGTGTTTATGCTAAGCTTCTAGGAGAATATCTTGATAAGCATGACATCAATGTTTGGCTTATCAATACAGGATGGACAGGTGGTCCTTATGGGGAAGGTGAGCGTTTTCCTCTCAAAGTCACAAGAGAAATCATTAGATCTATACAGAAAAATTCAGTGAATGAAACTCAAACGGAAAGAGATCCTATATTCGGGCTCGACATTCCGATGGGGATAGATAACGTAGACAATAATATGTTATGGCCTCAAAAAACTTGGAAAGATCAATCGGCTTATATACCGACAGCTCAAAAGTTGGCCGCTTCATTTCATGAGCAGATGAAAAGCTTCGGCGATTTTTACCAGGAAAATATTAAAGGCGCTCCAACGTACAATGGTTAAATCTATAAAAATGATGGCCCCTCTTTTGGGGCCATTTATATCCTTAATCATTTATTTCTCAACTTCGTCATTAAATTCTCAACAACAAATTTTTCTCTCTATTTTCGGCTTTGTTGTCTATAACTGGCTATTTACTTTAGTCCCACTTTACGTCACTGGCTTTATTGGAGTGGGTCTTAGTGGTATTTTCCAACTCTCAAGTGCAAAAGAGTTGATGGCGAATTTTGGACATCCTATCATCTATCTCTTTTTAGCTGGATTTCTGTTGGCCAGAGCCTTTCACAAGGTCGGACTAGACAGAAGAATTTCTCTATTCCTCCTGACTAGAGACTTTATTAAGGGCTCACTATCAAGACTGTTATTTACACTGATGTTTTTGACTGCGAGTTTTACGATGTGGATTTCAAATACCGCCACGACAGCGATGATGCTTCCTCTTGTTCTAGGCGTACTCGATAGTCTAGAAATTAAAGATAGAAAGTCTGTCTCTTTAATTCTTATCTGTATTGCTTACGCATCTAGTATTGGAGGAATTGCGACTCCAATCGGTTCTACTCCAAATATTATTGCTCTAGGAATGTTAGAGGAATTCATCAGTATGAAAATTACCTTTTTTGAGTGGATGGTTTATGGACTTCCTATTGCTACATTATTCTTAGGAATATTATTTTATCTGACTCATATTGCGATAAAAGATAAGCAGATTGAGTTCAATAACACTTATCTAAAAGAAGAATTTAATAAGCTCTCCCCTATAAGTATTTCAGAAAAATGGGTTTTTTCTATTTTTCTTTGTACGGTTATCCTCTGGGTACTTCCTTCATTTGCGAAGTTATTTGGCTTATCTCTCCCCGTAGATTTAACACCAGGAGTTGTCGGAGTATTTACGGCCTCGATACTTTATATTCTACCTATAAAAGGTGAAAAGATTCTTTTGGGTTCTGATATTAAACAGATTGATTGGTCGTCTCTAATGCTTTTTGGATGTGGACTTGCCCTTGGTAAGCTTCTCTATACATTAGGTTTAACCAAAATGACGGGTGAGATTCTAACCCAATTTGTAGATGGAATGCCTCTATTTCTTATTCTTCTTTGTGTTTTCACTTTCGTGATTTTTTCTACAGAGCTTACTTCCAATACAGCAACTGCAAATATCTTAATCCCTATAATGATCTCACTTGCTGGCCAACTGGAGATAAGTCCGTTCTTTTTAACGATGGGGGTTTCAATGGCCTGTTCACTTGCCTTTATGCTTCCCGTTGCCACTCCCCCTAATGCTATTGTTTATGGGAGTGAAAGAGTGGATAAGGTCGATATGTTGCAGCTAGGTTTTGGGTTGAACATCATTTTCAGTATTGCCCTAGCTTCAATGATTTATCTTTATCAGATTATTATTTGAGAATCTCTTGAAACTTTTGATCGTTAACTAATTTTTCTATAAGCTCATTAAAACAGCTCGCAAGAGTAGGAGCCAGTCTAGTGGTTCCATCACTCAAATCACCACCTGAAGTAAATTCTGTCCAGTACTGTCCTGACCATTTAGTCTTTTCTGCATTGATATGAAAAGAGAGGTCTATTTTGCATCTCGCTTTTTCTGGTTGAAACTCTTCAATGACTTCCTCTACCCAGAACTTATTGACTTGAATCTCCATTCCAAGAGAGTTCGGACGATTATCAATAATCAAATTTCTTTTTTCGAATGCATCTGTCGTTAGGTCCCGTATCAAAATATCTAATGGAACTCCAAACTCAACAGGAGACTTAACATATTGGACTCCAGTATAGGCGAACCCAAAAGATTTGTTTTCTCTTTTATCTTCAACCAGATCAATCCTTACCGGTCGTAGTTTTTGAGACAATTTTGTCACTTGAGAAGATTCTTTATAAGGAAGAAGCTCACTCGAATCAATTTCAACTTTTGCCATTGAGCAGGCAACCATAACAACTAAAACTAAATACTTCATGAAACGCTTTTTTCCTCCGAAGAATGATCTTCATCATTTGAATGGTCTTTATCACCTGCTTCCCAACGTTTAAACTCGGCCACATCTGCTTTTATCTTATTTAAGACCCAAGAAAGAACTGCAATATCATCCATAAATCCAAGGCCCAATAAGAAGTCTGGTACGAAATCCGTTGGAGTAACGAAATAAACAACCGCTAAAATAGTGTATAAAATAGTCTGCTTTGAGACTTTTGTGTATTTACGAGATACCCACGCCTTACTCAATCGAATCAAAGCAAATAGATCATCAAAATAAACACCCAAGGCTTCTTTAACATTGGTTTTGTTAATCTTCTCTGTGGCTTTCTCAAGCTTAAACTTTAATCCGGAAGGGTTTTCCATCAAGTCTTGGGCAATCGCCATAAATTTAGTTTTTACATATGCTGCTAATCGAGAGTTCATAAAGTTTCCGTAAAGTATCCAAGGTGGCGACATACTAGCAGAGTCTCCCCTAAAAGTTAACGTGAAGTTCGCTAGTAATTTTAGATACTTAAGTCTTTGTACAGTTTTTTTTACACTTGGAAATTCAAACACTTGCCATCCTGAGTAATACTCAGTATATTTGGCCATTCTTGATTACTTGATAAAAGTATTCTCTCTCTTGTGTGTTGATGGTGTCGGGAATCCCCCGACACCTTCATTTCTTAATAATTCTCTTTTCACTTCTACTCCCCATGCAAAACCAACCAAAGATCTATCTGATCCCACCACTCGATGACAAGGAATGAATATGGGAAGCTTATTTTTATTATTGGCATTGGCCACAGCACGACAGTGTTTTGAAGTCGCCACTTTTTGCGCTAGCTCTTTATAACTAATGATACAACCGTGGGGAATTTTTTGAAGACAGGTCCAAGTTTTTTTTTGAAACTCAGTTCCTTGTATATCCAGAGGGACTGAAAAACTTTGTCGCTCACCGCGAAAGTACTGATTTAACTCCTCTTTTGCTAGTCTTAAAAGTGGATGATTCTTTTCAACTGCAACTTTGCCAACACTTACTCTAGTCAGGCCCAGCTCTGAACAATTCAATATTAAATTTCCAAAAGGTGCCTCATAATTTTCAACGTACATAGTCACGCCTCTACTTGCCAATGTCTAAGGTGCATACCACAATACTACCTCTTTTCAGAAAGGAGTAAAAGATGAAATACCGAAGTCATGGAGGCACTCCACCGCCTCCCCCAGAGCTACAGTTGCTAGCCAATTTTTTTAATAAATTCAAAGCGCCCCTTATTATCGTTTTAATTGTACTAATAGGAGCGAGAACAAGTTTTTATACGGTTGAGCCAGATGAAGAAGCTGTCGTCATTCGATTAGGTCGCTATATTTCTACTCAAGGCCCTGGTCCACATTTTAAAATCCCATTTGGTGTAGACGATGTTACTAAAGTTAAAACTCAAGTTGTCCATCAACTAGAATTTGGTTTTAAAACTACTGATTCTCGTCCCGCTGTAACAAGATACTCTAAAAGAGAGTATGTAAGGGAATCTCTTATGCTAACCGGGGATTTAAATGTTGCTGATGTTGAATGGGTTGTTCAATATCAAATATCAGATCCCTTCAAGTATCTTTTTAGAACTAGTCAGCCGGTAAAAAACATCAGAGACATCTCTGAGTCGATTATGAGAAGAGTCGTTGGTGATAGACTGGTAACAGAAGTTCTTACAACAGGAAGAGCTGAGATCGCAGGCGACGCCAAAATACTCATGCAAGAAGTATTAAATAAATACGATATGGGAATCAGAATAACGACAATTAAGCTTCAAGACGTTAATCCACCCAAAGCAGTTCAAGCCTCTTTTAATGAAGTTAACTCTGCTAAACAAGAGCAAGAGAAAATGCTAAACCAAGCAGAAAAATCTTATAACCGAGTGATTCCTGAAGCCAAAGGTAAGGCTGAACAATTAATTGCGGAAGCCGAAGGTTACTCTCAAGAAATCGTTAACCGAGCTATTGGGGACACTAAGAGGTTTAATGATCTAGCTTCTGAGTATAACAAAGCGCCAGCCATTACTGAGAAGAGAATCTTTCTAGAAACGATGGAAACACTCTATAAACGCATGAAGGGGATCACGATAGTTGATCAAAAGGTCAAAGGACTGCTTCCCGTCTTTTCCAAGCAGGAGGTCATAAAATGAAAAACTCACCCCTAGGAATTCTACTTCCTCTATTTGGAATCGCGATTTTACTTTCTTTATGGTCAGGAATGTATATTGTGACTGAAGGTCGCCAGGCTATTATCACACAACTCGGAAAGCCTGTTGGAGAGCCTATCAACGAAGCTGGACTATATTTTAAAATACCATTTATTCAAGAAACCAAATTTGTAGATAAGAGGATTCTGACTTGGGATGGTTTACCAAATCAAGTCACTGCCAAAGATAAGAAGTTTATCAATGTAGATACAACAGCTAGGTGGAGAATCGTTGATACACTTAAGTTTATTCAAACGGTTCAGAATGAAGCTGGAGCGAAGAGTAAGCTTGATTCAATTCTCGATGGAGCCACCCGTGATGTGATTTCATCGCAAAATCTAGTTGAAGCGGTAAGAAATTCAAACTCGATCATTGAAAAGATTGAGGAGAAAAAAGCGGAAATAGAGCGCAAGAAAAAAGCAGGTGAACCTATCGTAGAAGAAGAGGTCTCTGGAGAAATTGCAAAAATTGATGTTGGTCGAGAGCAATTGAGCCAAATGATTTTAAAAAAGGCAAAAGACGATCTAGCAAACCTTGGAATAGAACTTATTGATGTTCAACTTAGGCGAATTTCTTATGAGCAATCAGTTGAGAAAAAAGTTTATGAGAGGATGATTTCAGAGCGCCAAAGAATTGCCGAAAAAATTCGCTCGATTGGTAAAGGTGAAAAAGCTAAAATCGAAGGCCGAATTAATAAAGAACTTAAACAGATAGAGTCACAAGCCTACAAACAAGCTGAGATTATCAAAGGGAAAGCAGACGCAAAGGCAGCTGCCATTTATTCCAAATCTTTAAATAAAAATCGCAAATTCTACGATTTTACCCGCTCTATGGAGGCTTATAAGAAGTCACTTTCAGAAGATACCAAACTCATTTTATCTTCGGAGGCTGAGTTTTTTAAATACCTACGGTAATGAGAAGAACCAATAATCGTTGTCCTCAATGTCTTGTGCATGAGGACAATTGTTTCTGTACATCAATCAACCATCTTTCTTCGAACAATCGACTCAGTATCATTCTTTTTAAAAAAGAAAGATGGCTACCTTCAAATACTGCGAATCTGGCACTCATGAGTCTTGAGAAAAGTTTTAAGTTTGAAAGAGGTCATCAAGAAGTCTCAATGACTAAAGACTTTGTATATCCAGATGGATTTCAACCATTGTATTTGTTTCCAAGCGATGAAGCCGTAGAATTAGATCAGAATTTTGTTTCGACCTTAGACAAACCTGTAAATCTCATCGTGCCAGACGGGACATGGAGACAAGCGAAGAAAATCCATCGAAGGGAGGCATTTTTAGAGGGAGTTCCTCATGTTAAAATATCTCCCACTTCTCCTAGCCGTTATACTTTAAGAAGACAAAAATATGATTACGGCCTTTGTACTTTCGAGGCTATCGCTGAAGCTTTTAAAGTTCTTGAAGGGCCGGAGCTATATCAATTAATGCAAGATAACTTCACTCTTTTTCTTGATGCTCATCACAAAAACCGAATGATTTTTGAGCCGATAAAAAAGAAAGGAATACATCGCGCTCCATAGGAGATAAAAAAAGGGAAGCCTTAGCTTCCCTTATTTTCACTAAATATTGATCTTTTTTTTACTGAGCTTGCAGAACAGTCATGTCAATAAGAGTTCTATTACTTGGTCTTGAACATCTTCTTTGAGTAAACTTTTCAATTTCAAAATTGTCTTTTACGGCTTCGAAAATTTCGATATTGAGGTGACAATTGTCTCTCTCAGAAATTCTTGTACTGACAATTCTTGTTGCAACGTTTCCATCTAACTCTGAGTTTAATACATCGTAGACCGCAGTTACTCTTGCAGGAAGGTTAAATCTACCATTCCATCTATCCAGTCCACCTGTACATCTTACTGATTGAACAATGGCACCCATCTGCTCTAGGACTTTTTTTGTTTTGGTTTCGACGCTATCACAATTGTAATAAACTCTTGCTCCATTTCCTGCAATTGTAGAAATGGTAAATGAATCCATTTGACGTTCATAGTCTGCTGCAAAAACATTTGCACTTACTAACACTGCTATCATTAAGATAAATTTCATACAAACCTCCCGAGTTTAGACTGATTACAGCAAATTGGAGGCAGTCTGGCAACTTAGCAAGTATTAATTATGGCATTCTCTGATCTTGTCTATGGCCTCAAAGGCAGCTTCTCTCTGACCCATCTGTGAGTTAAATGAGTTAGAGGCAGCCCCTGTATAACTACCTGCATCAGGGTTTCCTGCAGAGTCAGTAGAAGCATAGTCTAGGACAGCTACAGCATGAGGACAAATATCGCTAGCTGATACATCTTGAGCACAAATAGTGACTACATTTTCAAATATATAGTTGGCCTCTTCAGGTTGAGTGGTAAGCATATAACCTTTTTGAGTTAAAGACCTTTCGAGGTGCTGATAGATTTCATCTGCATATATATTTGCTGCAAAGTTTTTCACCTCACCTTCTCCTTGAGGGGCAATATAAGCTGTACAGGCAAACACGCTGCTACTTAAACAAAGACCGAGTCCGAAGAGGAACTTTTTCATGGATAACTCCCAGTTTGATTTTAAAATTTCATTAAAAGTTTCCCGGACTATATCAAGGACTCGCGTCTGGCATGGACTAAATCTTTAAATATAGAAAAATTTGCATACCTGTTAAGATTTTATACACCCACCGAAAGTGCCGATAATTTGTCTACAAGTTAGACACCAAGGTCAAATTTTTCAACTTCTCTGGCCCAAAACTTCACTTTTGATAACCTATTCCAGCACTTTTACCATGGGTGTATTTTTTAAATTTTGCGAGGGCCAACTGAGGAGAATTATGAAATTAACTCTAGTGTCCCTATTACTTTTTTCCTGCGTGAATGTTTTTGCAGTTACATTGAGATGTAATCAAAAGGACAATATATCTGCGCTGGTCACTTACAACGAATTCTATTGCCGTGGAGGTGGAGACGACTACGAAGTAACCCTGTGGGGGATAGGAGCTACCTTCAGAGGAGTTAAAGACTATCAAGACTTTATTGTACACTGCGGAGGTCAAACAGATCCCGAAGGAGATTACTACGGCCTAAGACTTGGCGGTGGAATCATTGCTGGAGGTGAAGGCGCTGCATTTATCAATGTTTTTGAAGGTGTTTGTACCTTAAAGGGAGATGGTTTTATTCAAACCACAGGTCTCACAGTTGAAGGTGCTCGCTTAAGAATTATTAGACGTTAGTTAAGACATATATTTTAGACTGGCCCCTGATTATGATCAGGGAGCTGGTCGTCTCTTTTAAACAATCTTTCTCCCGTTCAAGTCCCTCACTCACCTACTACATCTTTTTCAAACGCCCTAACGCTTAAATGAAAACCGAGCGAGAGCGAAGGAGCGTACTCAAATGTACGTGACTGAGCTAGAGACGAAAGTTTGAGTTTAATGGTTAGGGTGTTTCAAAAAGATGGTGCCGTAGGAGGGACTTGAACCCCCACGCTTGCGCACTAGATCCTAAGTCTAGCGTGTCTACCAATTCCACCACTACGGCATTCATGAGTCTTAGTAATATAAGGAAATTATAGGATTTCGACAAGAAAAATTAAGCAGCTTTTTTCCCGTTTTTCTTTGCTAATTGAGCAGCTGTCTGCTTAAGCTTCTCGTTCTCTTTTTTAAGCTTGGTTACCTCATTTTCAAGACCTGTAACCTTTGTCTTCATCGTCATGGCCTTCTTTTTCATTTCAGCAGCGTCATTTTTAGCTTTCGAAAGCTCGGTATTCATAGATTTAATGCTCCGCTCCAGGCGCTCTTCTTTCTTGCTAGGCTCAGGAGAATCAGCCGAAGCTTCAGCTTCCTTAATCTTATCCACTGCTTTTTTAAGTTTATCTTGAAGCTCTTCATTTTGAGATTTAAGCAGCTCGACTTCTTTTTCAAATGCTGCTGATTCTTTGTCATCTTTTTGTTTTTTAACTTCAGCGACCTTTTCGGGGGCAACATCCTGGACTACCATTTCATCATTCTGCTTTTCAAGACTTTGAATCTTTTCTTGAAGTTTTGCCATTTGCTTTTTAACTAAATCAACTTCACGATTTTTCTCTTCTAATTCTTTTTTAACCTTTTGAACAACAGCTCCCTCCACTTTTGACGCTTGATCAAGTCCTGCTTTCGCAGCTTGCTCTAATTTAGCATTCAATCTTCTGATATTCTCTTGAAGTTTAGCGTTATGAGCTTTTGCCATATTCAGCTCTCTATCATCACTTGGGCTTTTAGATGCTGAAGCCTGGGCTGACATTTTTTTAAGTCTCTCATTTTGAGTGGCCAATAATTTCAACTGCCCTTGAGCCTGTTTCAAGCTAGCCTTGTGCTGAGCGAGAGCATTTTTAGCTTCCATCTCTCCTTGCTTGGAATGATTGTATCTTTCCTCAAGAGATCTTAGCTGCCTGGTGTCTGTATTCAATTTATTTTCAAGCTGTGTTTTAAGACGTTTTAAATTTCTATTTTCTTCTTCAACCAAAGCAATATTGCTATCTCTCTCACTATCATTTGCAGCTTTCGAGAGTGCTTCAACTTTCGATCTATAAACTTCGGTCATTTTAGCAGATTCTTCCGCTTGTTTTTTTGCAATTTTCAATTCCTGCTTCATTTGCGCGGACTTGTCACTTGCGAGTCGTTGCTGTAATTCATTGACCTGTTGACGAGTATTATCGAGTTCTTTTTCTTTCTTCCCAAGCAGAATCTTCATATCCTCCTTGGCTTTTTCTATGACAGAGTCTTTTGCTTTCAGCGCTTTCTCAGTCTTTGAAAACTCCCCTCTAAAGATTTGCTCTTTTTTCTGGGTTTCCATTTGGAGTTTCTTAATTTCAACTTCAGCCTTTTTGGCCATCTCACGAACTTTTTGTTCATTTTCCATAGCTTTAGCGAGCTTCTCCATTTCTTCCGGATTAAGCTGACGTCCCGCTTTGAGATCCCCCATTAGTTTTTCTCTTTCGTTTGAAGATAAAGCTTCAGTAGGGATTTCCCCATTTTTTTGTTTTTCTGCAAAAGCTTTTTCACCAGCATCTTGTGCCGAATCATTATCAACTTCAGATTCACTGTTGACCTTATTCATCTTTTCCGTTGCGGCTTCTGCTGCTTTGAGTTTGACCTCCATAGCTTTTAGCTTTAACTCAGCTTGTTTTTTTTGAGCTTCCGCTTCTTTCACTTTCTTCATTAAAGCAACTTGCTCTTGCTTATTGCCTTGCGAGGCTGCTTCTTTCGGCGAGGTCGGCGAGGAAGCCTGTGACTGTGCCTCTGTTTTTTGAGATTGGCCCTTTGAATCCTGATTTGATGCCTGTTGATTTTGTCCTTGTTGATTATCTGCTGGCTTTTGACTTTGTTGTTCTTTAACAACTTGCTTTTCTACCTGCTCTATTGCTTTTTCACTAGAGTCTTTAACTAAACTTTGCACTTTATCATCTTCTAGCTGAAAAGATTTTGCCAAGGATTTGGTCACGTTGGCTTGGGATTTATTAATAGACTCTGGGCTAAGGTCATGCAAGTCCATATCACCTTGAAGTGCAGTGCTCATTGAGTCTTTGATCAAGGCTTGAAAATTACTGTCTTGAGCTAATTCACTTGAAATAACAAGATGACCATCCTCTTGGGTGACTCCGTCAAGCCCCATAAGCTTTTCTTCTAACTGCTCTTTAAGCCTTAGGTTAAATTGTCCCTCATCAGGGTTTGATTTTTTACTGGATATAACTTTAAAAGGCTCTTTTTTATCAACACTTTCAAGGGTGGACTGAAAACTAATTATTTGTTTTTCATCCTCAAGAACATCACTCATAACCTGAGGTAGCCTTGTTTTTCTGAATTCGTCCATGGCCTCATCAGACAATTGATTTATGTCGATTCCTTGAGAAAAGGCAAAATCCTCTAGTGCCTTATTAATTTTTTCTGGAGCTTCTCTATGCACAAAAGCCTTGATCGTTTCGTCAAGTCCACTTAATACGTCATCATTATCCAGTGTTGATTTTACAAATTTATTTAATTCTTTCTTCCGGTCTTTTGGTTTCAACGTTCTAAAATTGAAGGCACCTTTCTCATTACCCTCTCCAAAAGAATCTGAAAAACGAACTGAAAACTCACCCTTCTTATCAGGAGTCGTGCCTCTTATCTTTTGAGCAAAATTATCAGCTGCCTCTTTTCCACCTTTTACTCGACTAGCGTGTTCATCTCCAGCCTCTTCCCCTCCTACTGAGATGACACCTTCTTCTTCAACGGCTCCACCTTTTACAACTTGATCTTCTTCGGGTTCAGGAAGTGAACCTTTTACTTTCTCAGCACTCTCCGGAGTTGCTACGAATCCAGAACCGAAAGGATCTTCCTCTAACTCTGGACTCTTTCCCCCCATTCCAGAGGCCAAAGCATTTAATGTACCCGTAAAGTCAGTTTGTTGTTGATCATTATCAAAAGAATCCTCAAACTCCGAGGAAAGTGCAGCTGCAAAATCTTCAGGGTTAGGAAATTTCCCATGAGCTTGAAAGGCCATATTAAGCGCGAAGGCTTGTGCCTCCTCTGGATCATCAAATTTTTCTTGTGCGATAGCTGCAACTTTCTTAGCTGCTTCCACTGGATCTGCGAACTCCCCGGGAGCAACGGCAAAAGGATCTCCCACATCCTGCATAAAAGACGTATCTGGCGAGAATGAATCCGATAATTGAAACTCAATGGCTTTTTCAAAAACTTTTTGACTAGCTGGATCCGAAATTTGCTCTGAAAACTGATCTTTAATTCCTTCAATAAATTCTTTTTTGGACTCTTCATCTGGAAATTTATCTTTTGCTTGAGCGATCTGAGACAGGGCAAAAGCTTGAATATCAGGAGCTTCATCATAATGCTTATTTGTTTGCTCTGCTAAATTCTGTGCCGCCTCTTTTGGGTCTTTAAATTCAGGAATCGTTGGTCCATCTGCTGATGATTCTTTAGGTATTAAATTTGCGGAAGCAAAAATATTTATCGAAGGCCCCTCATCTCCGATCGCTTTAGAATCAAGTACCTCCTGAAAGGCTTCTTGTTGCTTTGGAGAAAGATCTGCTCCAATTTTTTCACCCAAAATTTCTGTAAATTGCTTCGCTTTTTCAGGATCATCAAAATGTTCATGAGCTTTTTCGGCCATCTGAATTGCAAAGGCTTGAGCTTCCTGGGGGTTATTAAAATTGTCCTCTGCAAATTGAACGGCTTGTTCAGCTGCTTTAATAGGGTCTGCAAATTCTCCCGGGGCAGTAAAGAATGGGTCTTCTCCTTCTTTAAATTTAGGAGGGACAAAACTCTCTGGGTCCACAGCTATATTAAAAGCAAGTTCAGGTTCATTGCTCTGATCAGCTCCTTCACTTGCCAAAATTTCATTTACCTTGTCTACAGACATCTGATCAGCAACTTTCTCAACAATATCATCTGCAGCCTGTTTTCTAATCTGCTCTAGTTTTTCTGGATTCTGCGAAATTTCCTGACGTGCCTCTTCTTTTATGGAGTTAGCTTCGTCTATTATGGTTTTCTTCTGCATTGATTCGATTAAGTAATCTTGGTCGTCTTGGCTCAAGTTTTCTTTCAATGCTACTTGTTCATCTTCAGGAAAAGAATTTATAATCTGGCCAAAATCCTCCGGAGTCATTTGAGAAATATCTTTATCAGGGAAAAGTTCGGAAAACTTCCCTTCAACCTTATTCATAATTTCTTCACGTTTTTCTTCGTTGTTGAGAATTGAATCCTCTGGAGGTTTAGGGATATCAAAGAAACCGCCTGGGAGCTCTTGATCTATAAGCCCATTCTGTTTTTCAGCTAGTTCAGTAACAATCGCCTCTTCAGGAGAAAAATTGCTCAGTTTTCTTTCCAGTTGAGCCATTATCTGTGCTGTCGTCTGAATATTATTAAAGGCTAAACCCTTAAATCTTTGATCTTCACCTTTTCCAAAGAATGCAGTTAGGACAATTTTCCCTGGATCCTCAACATAGGTAATATCTAAAAAATCACAGCTATTCGCCGCTATACCCATTAAGAATTGTAAAGGCCTATCTTCGTTTACCTCACCAAACGAATCCATAATAAACTCAGCTGAAAAGCCTTCAACGGAGGCAAACATATTCAATACAAAATGTGTTTCATTATGTGCATACTCAAACTCAAAAGGAACACCGGCTTTTCCCGATTGCTTTAAATAAGTAAGGTAGAAGATTGTATGGTCGACATAACTTCTTATATTGACCGGATTAAATCCCTGCTCAAAAGCTTCTGTAGATAATCTATCTAAGGAATGCCCTGTAGCAAGGTGGTTGATGATATTAAATTTCTTGAAGTCTTCAAAACTAGCTGAGAAAGATTCCTCAAGATGGATATTGGCTTTTTCCTCGATAAATTTAGTTAAGGCAAATTTACCTAGTTCAGATTTTGCAAAATCTGAATTTATGAAAAACCTTCCACCACTCAATAGGAAGCTTTTTATTTCACTTCGCTTCCCAAGACAAATAATCTTAATTCCTCTCTGATTACACTTGAATTCTTCTCCTCTCTCTTGAGCCGCTTCAACCGAATCAACAAGAATAAAGTCTATTTCAGATTCCGCTGAAACTTCATCTCTAGTAACGAGCTTAATGCTTGCTTGTTCGAGATAACTTAAAAAGTCATCAGGAAGCTCTCCAAACATATTTAAGAGGATCTTTGAAGACATTATGCTACATCCTCCTCTTTATTCATGGCCCAATTCATACAGGACTCCCAACTATTGAGCATTTTAGAAATGGGAAGAAGGTAGCGATCATCAAGATTTTTTAAATCTTCAAAATAATCTTTAACAATTAATTTCCCGTCAGCTGCTTTAAAAACATGCTCCTGGAAAGGAATCAGATAGTCACAGAAAACAAGTAAGATTTCAGCATCGCTTAAAGCCGAATAACTATACCCTTTAGGAAACCCCGAACCATCAGTCTTTTCGTGATGAAACTTTATGAACTTCGTAATTTCAGGATAAGTAAAATGCTCACTTTGCTCTTGAGCTCTCTCGTAGCTAATCAAGGGATGATTATTAAAAATAGCTATCTCACCTTCTGAGCGATTGTATTTTTTTAGTACATCCAAACCACTGCCAGGTTTATTTCTTTCCGCTTCACAAGCTAGACTCATGACAAAATTAAAATTACCAAAATCAACCAGACCATAATCCAATATAAAAGCAGTATTATACAGATCCTTGATGAAGTTATAGTCGAGATAATTATTTATCAATGCTGCAATCGATGAGACGGCACTTATCAAAAGCGATCTTGTATATAATAGTGAGCTCTCACTTTGGAGATGATCTAAGACTCGTGGGGGGTAAATATAAAAAGCTTCAAAGGTGGCGATGACATAAGTTAAAAAGCTTTTCTCATCGGACAACCAATAGTCATTAGAGATTTTCTTTAAAATAAAATCCCGTCGTTTGAGTTTTTCTGTTTCCGTCTTAGCATGTTTGAAACTTGACCAGGCTTGCTTGTAGTCAGAGAGATCTTGCTCATTGATCATATCAAGCTGATAAAGACTGAGCATCCCCTTCTCAAGATAATGGGAAATAAAAGAAGGCTCAACGAAATCACCCGCTCTCAAAAGTGAGAGATATTTTCCTCCAGGCATGGAGTGAAAAAAATGAGAACGTGAGATTGTTTGTGTCTTAATTTCAGACAGCAAAACTTTTTTCAAGTTCTCTTCTTTAAAAATAATTCCGTTAATATTAACTGCCATTAAACTCCCATAAAAATAAGTTCACGACATTAACTTATCGGAATTGCTAGGGATAACATTAAAAGATTCCTAACGAATTACCCTAAAGGCAGACTTGATAACTCAGATAAATTAGCATAAAACCAAAGGCAGAATTTCTAAATAATTTCAGGAACTTGTCATGATCGAAACACTAGATATACTCATTATACTCTTATACCTTTGTGGAATTTTTACCCTAGCATTTCTCTCGGGAAGAAAAGAGACCGGTAAAGGCCTGGTTGAAGATCAATATCTTGCTGGTAAGTCACTCACCTTTTGGGAATCATTGGGCTCAATAATAGCAACGGAAGTGTCGGCACTCACTTTTCTTGGCATCCCAGCCTTTGCTTTTGGAAAAGACTATTCTTTCGTCCAAATTTATATGGGGGCTATTTTTGGAAGGATCATTATCGCTAGACTCATGTTACCTCTGGTGTATGACAAAGGAATTACTGTCTATTCTGTCATGGCAAAGATGGGAAATCCTGGAGGTCAAAAGGCGATTGCCATTTTCTACTCAATTAATAAGTTTTTGGCCGTTGGAGTGAGACTTTTTTCAGGCTCAATTCTAGTAGCGCAATTTTTTCAGGTGAACATTTATTTAGCTGTTTTTCTAATTTGTGTCGTTACCTTCTTTTACACCCTCATAGGTGGTCTTAAAGCTGTTGTAAGAACTGATATGGCCCAAATGCTCCTTTTTATCTTTGGAGGCTTAATGGCACATTATCTTATTCCACAAGTAGCCAATCAAACTTGGAGCGAATTGATATCAATGGCAACACTAGCTGGAAAGACTACAATATTAGATCTTTCAAACCCAGGATTAGTCCTCATTGGAATTGCTGGTGGGATACTTTTTGATATGGCAACCCATGGAGTGGATCAAGACTTTGTTCAAAGACTAACGGGAAACTCCTCAATCAAAAGTGCACAAAAAGCGATCTTTCTTTCAAGCTTTGTCTCCATTGCCGTAGGGCTTCTCTTTTTAAGTATTGGCGCTCTCCTATGGGCCTATTATCAGTCTAATGCTCATCCGGGAGTTGCAGACGATCAAATATTTGCTTATTTCATAACCAATCATTTCCCAGCAGGTATTAAAGGCCTTATGGTAGCAGGTGTACTTGCGGCAACGATGAGTACCCTAGATTCAACAATCAATGCTCTTAGCTCGACCTTATATAATGATATTCTTAAACATGAAGCGACCCAAAAAGAAGAAATTGGCAAACTTTATAAGAAAGACACCTTACTCATTACTATTGGGCTTATGATTATTGCGTTTATTGCTTCAAGCAGTGAAGGACTATTAGTTTTTGGACTTAAAATCACATCTTGGACGGCAGGATCTTTACTTGCCGTGTTCTTCGCAACCCTTGTCTTTAAAATAGCCAGACTCACGGCAATTAACGTCATCATAGCTTATGCTTTTGGAGTTCTGGGAGTATATCTCAACACCTTCCATCTAAACCTTAACTGGAACTGGAACGTCTACCTTGGGTTTGGCCTTGCAAGCTTAGCCCTCTATATTAAAGCGAAGTTTGTGAAGCCAAAAGCTCCTTAGGCATACCTTTTGGAATCGCCTCAAGAAGTTTTTTCGTATAATCTTTTTTCGGTCTTAGATAAACATCATTAGCTTTATCTAGCTCTACAAATTGTCCGGCATTCATAACGGCAACTTCATCAGAAATAAAATTCACAACTGAAAGATCATGCGAAATAAAGATATATGTCAGACCAAATTCGGCTTGTAGATCAAGTAGCAAATTTAAAACTTGTGCTTGAACTGAAACATCTAGCGCAGAAACGGATTCATCGCAAATAATAAAATCTGGGCTAACAGCTAGTGCTCTAGCAATACAAATTCTCTGCCTTTGTCCTCCCGAAAATTCATGCGGATAGCGAGACAATTGTTCTGCTTTGAGTCCTACTTTTTCCATTAGCCATTCGGCTTTTTCAATTTTCTCTTGCTTAGATGAACCTATATTGTGCAAATTCATTGGCTCCAATAGGATCTCTCTGACAGTCATCCTAGGGTTCAAAGAAGAATACGGATCTTGGAAAATTATTTGCATTTTAGAGCGCATTTCACGCATTCCAGTCTTATCTAGTTTGGTAACATCCACACCATCATAAATAACCTGGCCCTTTGTAGGCTCAATCAAACGTAAAATAGAACGACCCAAAGTTGTTTTTCCACAACCAGACTCTCCAACTAGTCCTAGAGTCATACCTTTTCTTAGTTTGAAAGAAACTCCATTTACAGCTTTAAAATGATCTACTGTTCTTCCAAGTATTCCCCCCTTGATCGGGAAGTGAACGTGAAGGTCATTAACTTCTAGTAAAACAGGATTCTTTTCTTCATCTACACGATGAACCTTATCCACTTTGACGGTTTTACTTTCATCAACCTCAACTTCATTACCCTCTTTATCCATAAAATCAGAGACTGTTAGTAAGCGCTTTGGATTTTTATCCAGAGCAGGCCTACAGGCAATAAGTCCCTTTGTATAAGGATGGACTGGGTTCATAAAAATATTTTTAGCTGTATTTTGCTCGACGATATTTGATCGATACATAACTACGACGTCGTCAGCAATATCAGCAATAACGCCAAGGTCATGGGTAATAAATAGCATTCCCATCTTATATTTATCTTGCAGATCAAACATCAGATCAATAACTTGTTTTTGAATGGTAACATCTAGTGCCGTTGTCGGCTCATCACAAATCAAAAGCTTTGGTTCACAGGCGATCGCCATTGCGATCATGACTCTTTGCTTTTGTCCCCCAGACATCTCATGAGGATATTTTTCTGCAGAAGCTTTTGGATTAGGAATTCCGACTTGATCTAGAAGTTCTACAGATTTCTCCCATGCTTCTTTAGGACTCATTCCTTTATGAAGAATAAGAGATTCAGAAATTTGATTCCCTACTTTAAAAACTGGATTAAGAGAGGTCATAGGCTCTTGAAAAATCATGGCTATATCATTTCCTCTGATTTTTCTCACTTCATCTTCTTCAAGCTTCAATAAATCCTGGCCCTCAAATAAGATTTCTCCGTTTGAAATAATTCCTGGAGGATTAGGAATGAGTTGCATAACGGCAAGTGAAGTCACTGACTTTCCTGAACCCGACTCTCCAACAAGCCCTACTGTCTTTCCCAGTGGAACATCAAATGAAACATCATTGACAGCTCTAACCATTCCCTCAGGTGTATGAAAGTCAACATTGAGATTTTTTATCTTTAATAAATCACTCATTATTCTTTACCTTTTAGTTTAGGATCTAGAGCATCCCGAAGAGCATCTCCCAGGATATTAAAAGCCAGAACGACAAAGAACATTGCAAATGTTGCTCCAGCCAGCTGCCACCAAACTCCTCTTGCCAACTCCAATTTAGCATCATCGATCATCGTCCCCCATGAAGGCTGGCCTGAAACACCCAGGCCGATATAAGAGAGAATAACCTCAGACTTAATTGCGACTTGAAACTGAAGAGAAGTATTAATAATTACAATATGAGTTACATTAGGAAGAATATGCTTAATGAGTTTTCTTGTATGGCCTGCACCTATAGCATCTGCAGCTTGCACATATTCTCTATTTTTGTGTTTCATCACTTCACCACGAATAAGGCGGCAAAGCCCTACCCAAGAAGTCAGTCCAAGTGCTATATAAACTGTCGTAATCCCCTTTCCTAAAATAAAAGCAATACTCATAAGGAGCATAATTCCAGGGATACTCGATACAGTGGTATAAAACCAAACGATAATCTCATCTACTTTGCCACCGAAATATCCAGCTAAAGCCCCTAATCCAACTCCGATAGGTATCGCAATTAAGGAAGAAACTAAACCAACACTCATGGCAATTTGAGTTCCATGAATAACCTTTGTAATTACGCTTCGCCCGAAAATATCTGTTCCTAAGATATAATCCCAATTTTCAAAAGGAGCTGCGTAACTAGGTCCTACCTCTACATTCCAATCTGAAGCTAAGAGACCGATTGCAGAGAGAAGCCCGACTAAAGCATAAAGTGCAACCACCACTAACGATATAACGGCGATCTTATCTCTTTTAAGTCTTCTCCAGGCATCATGCCAAAGGGAGTTTTTATTTTTAACTGGTGATTGTGAACTCACTTCGTTCATCCTCGTATTATCTGCTGTTGTTGAGTTTGCCATAAAATATCCTATTGTAATTTCACTCGAGGATCGACCAAAGTATAGAGGATGTCCTGAATAAGAGTGAAAATAATATAAGCTACTGCTGACAATATAGTTATCGCCTTCAATACCGGAAAATCAGAGGAGTTCAAAGCTGTGATCGTCATCCCCCCTAGCCCTGGTATCGCAAAAAAACTCTCGAGGAGAAGTGCTCCAAGGAGAAGAAAAGGCAACTGAACAACTGTGTATGTCAGAATGGGAATCATGGCATTTCGAAGCACATGTTTAAATAGAATGACCTTCTCACTCAAACCTTTGGCTCTCGCAGTACGTACATAGTCTTGGTAGATTTCATCCAAGATTATTGTTCGATAGAATCGAATATCCGGACCTAAACTTAAAACAACCCAAATAATGATGGGAAGCGAGACATAGTAAAGGAAGTTAGGAAATCCATACTCATAACCTGATATTTCAAAGAGTCCCAATTGAAAGGCTAAAACATTTTGAAAAACAAGAATATAAACAAGTGAAGAAATACTCATCATTGCAATACAGGTGACTCGAATAAAAAGATCAATTCCTTTACCTCGATAGTAGGCTACGATAACGGCAAAAATGATTGACGTAAAAGTTGCGATCACAAAAGCCGGGATTGATAACGTCAATGAAGGTATGGCCCCTTGAACAATCATGCTTGAAATTTGTTGTTTAGTGGACCAACTTCTTCCAAAGTCAAAAGTAAATGCAGATTTAACAACATCTAAATATTGAGCAAAAAGTGATTTATTAAGACCTAATTGCTCTCTTAGTTCAGTCATCTGCTCAATTGATGCGTGTTTACCTAATAATAAAGCCGTTGGATCTCCAGCGACCACATTAAACAACAAAAAGATAAGAGCACAAACTCCCAGCAAAACTGGAATAAGATATAGCAGTCTTCTAATGATATAGTTAACACTTGAATTCATTCAGTAATACTCCAGTTCAATTATTTCTAATTCGAGGCTGTTTTTTTCTCAGAAGTCTTTTTAAGAACTCCACTTTCTAGAACTTTCTTTTTCTTTTGCATATCAACATCGTAGTACTTCGCATGCCCATGATTAAAAGTAGAAAACTTGTAGTTCTTAAGCCAAGAATGCTTCAATACAAATGAAGTTCTATGTACACCAAGAAGTAGAGGCACTTGTTCAGCTAGCGTTTGAGCAAGCTTCGCATACTTTGCTGCTCTCTCAGGAGATGGCTGCATATTTTTCGTGATATCAAACTCAGTATTAAAAGTTGCATCGTTATAATTAGATCCATTTGGCCCAGGAGAAGAGTTTGGACCATAGAGAAGCTGAAGAAAGTTCTCAGCATCCGGATAATCTCCAAGCCATGCCATACCAAAAATTTGAGTCTGACGTTTTTTTACTTTCTGGGTTAGTTGAGGCCAGGTATTAGTATTCACTTTAATTTTTATTCCGATATCAGACATTGACTTCGCAAAAAATTCAGACATCTGTCGACTCACAGTGGTTGCTGTTGTGTCGTAAGTAATTTCAGGCAAGCCTTTTCCTTCTGGGTATCCAGCTTCTGCTAAAAGCTCTTTAGCTTTTTTAAGATCGTATTTTGCGTAGGGATTTTTGTAATTTGGATCATATCCACCGATTCCTGGAGGGATAATCGTTTGAGCGAGCATACCTCTACCATTATAGAAAAGCTGGTTAGCCTCTTCTCCGTTATAAGCCAAACTCATTGCTTGCTTAAGTTTTACGTTATTTTTGAACAGAGGATCATCATGGTTAAAAGCAATATAGGTTATATCTAAATCAGGGGTGATCTCCAGGTTAATTCCCCTGGTTTTGAACTCGTCTGTAAGCCCTTGATCAGGAGTAACTACAGTATCAAAATTATCTTTTGGAATCTCAGAGTAATCCACATTTCCATCCTGAAAAGAGAGGAAACGTGTCGAAGCTTCTGTTTGAATTTGAACTTTGATTCTATCTACAAGTGGAAGTTTTTTTCCTGCATACTTTGTGAGACCTGCAGCTACATCAGCATCACTCGCCCCGTCACTTGGATAACGAACGTCTCTGTAATTAGGATTTCTCACATATTCAATTGTATTAGATTGCGAGTAAGGCTCAGTGATCTGAAAAGCACCTGTTCCAACTGGGTTATTTAGAAATTCCTCTCCATACATTTCAACTGCTTCTCTTGGAACTGCGTAGGTATAAACCATCGCTAAAGAATAGAGAAACTGAGGATATTCAGAGGTAAGTTTAAATTGCAATGTATATTTATCGAGAGCCGTTAACCCCTCAACTTTCTGATCATAATTAGGATCTTTTCCCTTGTATTGATCTCTCCATTCATTGAGTCCTTTGATTCTTCCATCAAGAAGCCACCATCCAGTAGAGTTATTTTTAAGATCTGCCATTCTTTTTATTGAATAAACAAAATCTTGAGCAACTAGTTCACGCCCCTTTCCATTAGGAAAACATTTATTATCGTGGAATTTAACTCCTGGCTTAATTTTAAAAGTATAAGTAAGTCCATCTTCCGAGACGGTAGGCATCGCTACTGCAAGGTTTGGTTGTAACTCAAAAGGTCTTTTTAAATAATGATATTCTAATAATCCCTCATAAACTCTTGCGATTTCAGCACTTGAATAAGTGTCACCGGCATTTACAGGATCAAGTCCTTTAACTTTAGCAGGCTTTACTACATTCAGAACCTTTTCATCATAGTTTTGCTTTTTGGTACAGCTCACTATCAGTGCACACATCGTTAATACAAGTGACAAAAATCTCATAATCTCTTCCCTTTATTTCCTCAATACTAAAATATAGTCATTTGGTTTTGTATAAGAACGGCTATCATATGACAACTAGTGCAATTTGGCACTGAATAAGCACGCTTAATCCATGATTTTATTCGCGAATATATCTATAGAAATCTGGGTTATTTCTGGTTCTCAAAACATTGCCGCACAACAAGATCAAGCTTATAAAAGCTCTTATCTGGCTCTAAATAACTTAGTTCCATCAAAGTAAAAAAACCCTCTGTTCCCAATTTTTTAAATTTAGCTTTGATATTGCGTTTTTTATTGAGAGTCCATAATTCGTTTCTCACTTTCTTCCAATCGAATTGTTTTGTTTTAAGCGCTTCGTCATTTGTTCTGGTGTGAATTATTTCTTGGATCAATGCACCAAGTCCTTGGACAAAGTTTTCCACAGATCGAGGATCTACTCCTCGGTTCTCTTTAATAATCTTATCTTCTAAACTTGTTTTTAATTTGGTGCCCCCTTCTTGCGACCAATCAAGCTGAAGGGTTTCTTGTGGCCTTAGGGGGAAATTCAAAGCCAAAAGCCAGTTTGCATGCTCTTCATCAAGGGCAGCTTCATAACTAAATACATATTTACTATTTCCAACTTGAAGCCTTCCTTTGCCTTGTGAGGAAAGACAGACATTTTTCAAAGACTCATCAAGTTGATCGCTTAAATCCTTACCCTTAAAAAGGGCACAGCTTTGAATAAGAATTAAGAGGGCGACTAATCTCATGCCCGCTATGATGACCCGAGTGGGCTAGTTAATCAAATATTATTCTTTGGCCTTAAATGAAGCAGGTATACGTTTTTGCTCCAATTCCTTTAACGCTTGTGCCAGCTCTTCTCTTTCCTGATCATTTTGAGCCGTTTCTAAAGCCTTCTTAATAAACTCCTTTGCCTTACCAAAGTCTTTCATAGAAGAATAAATAATGGCCAGGTGCTTATTGATCGCCATGTCATTGGGGACTTGCTGAGCAGCTTTTTTAACCTCAGCTAGCGCTTTAGGTAAATTCCCAGTCTTATAATAGTACCAACCAAGAGAATCCCTGATATAACCATCATCTGGCTTCAGATCTACTGCCTTTTTTATATATTTATAGGCATCGTCCAGCTTTTCTCCACGCTCTAATAACGAATACCCTAGAAAATTCCAAGCGTGTGCGTTTTTAGGATCAAATTCAATAATTTCCTCAATCAACTCTGTTGCTTTGCCAAACTCATCTTCTTTCTCAAATAGGGAGGCAAGATAAAATCTATGCTCATTTTCAAAAGACTTCTCAGCTCTTAAGCTCTCCAATATATCTATGGCTTCATCGTTATCAAGAAGACCTTCAAAATAAACCGCTTTAACGACACTAAACTCAACTTTAAATGCTTCTATCTCTTCAATCTTTTGATCTATAAAGTTAACAAAGCGCTTATGCTGATCACCCTTTTCATTAGTTTTATCAAAATCTGCTTTAGCTAAAAGGGACAACATTTGAGCTATTTGAAATGAGCTATCTTGATAGAGTCCGCTTTTTTCAGGTATCTTCCCAAAATAGACTATAGCCTCTTCATAATCGCTTATTTCTTGATAAATCGACCCAAGATAATAGAGAAGCATATCATTATCCGGAGCATAGTTCAGTAGATCCTTATATATTGATATCGCTTTTGCATATTGCTTCGTATCTTTGTAAAGGATTCCTAACTTTGCCTTCAAGTTCAAATTTTCTGGCTCATAGTCACTTAGACGCTCGGCATACTCAATAACCTCTGCCATCTTTCCTTGGGAAAACAGGATCTGAACCACTCTAGTAAGGACAATAGTGTCGTTAGGATGCTTATCTAGATGATTCTCATATATTTTCAATGCTTGCTCATGCTTGCCCTGCTCTTCAGTGATGACCCCTAATGCAATGACTGCAAGCGAGAACTCCGGGTCCTTTTTTAAAGACCTTTTAAAGGCAGCAATCGCTGCTTTAAAATTCTCTTTTTCGACATTTATTTTTCCAATATAGTAGTCAAAAATTGGTTTTTTTGGATTTCGATTTGAGCATTTTTCGAGAAGTCCAATGGCTTTGCCCGCTTTCTTTTCCACGGCATAGGACTTAGCAAGAAAGATACATGCTTCTTCATTTTGGGGATTCTTAGCAACTAGTCTTTGATAGATTTCTCTCGCTTCCTTAACCTCTCCCAAACTTCCGTGAACACCTGCTAGAACAAGTCCCATTTTTGGATCTTTTCTACCTGACTTATTAAATAATTCACTTAAGTGAACTTTTGACTGCTCCAGCTCTCCTGTTCTAATCAAGCTAATAGCATATTTCTGTTTCACAAAATCATCATTAGGAACCAATTGTATGAGCTGCTCAAAGATTATATTCGCAGTATAATAATCTCCTTCCATCAATGCAGCAGAGGCTTTGAGATACATATCACTTGCGAGAAACTGTACCTTCTCTGGTCCAGACTTCTTGGCAGCCGAGGCCAGCTCTTTCAGTCTTTGAGACACTTTTTTAGTTGCCTCCTCATTAACTTTATTGATTTCTTCGGGAGTCAGCTGTGAAATATCTCTGGTTTCGGTTTTTTTCACCGGAGCCTGGGAACAAGATAAAACTCCAATGATGAGTGTCAGGGTCAATAAAAAGTTTAGAGAATGCATGTAACACCTTAATTTTTCGTAAAAAGCTCTTTGTGAGCTGTTGCTTTGATATCGGAATCTAGAGTCGAAAAATGAATTCCCAGCTATTTTCCAGGCCAAATAGGCGTGATTTGCCGCCCGTCTCACTGATGCAGTGAGTAAAAAATACTTAATTTTGGTTAAATTAGGGATCGTTCAACTTTTTTTGACTAATCGAGTTGACTTTTTTCTAAAATGACGTGTATGTAATGGGCATTAAAAACGCCTGGTGCGGTAGCGTTATTTAGAGGCGCCGAAGCACTAAAAGTTTTATTAACTGAATTAACCCGGAAGGTTAACCATGAAGGGTAAGTTAAAAATAGGGGAAAACCAAAATGAAAGATGTAAGAATTATTAAAAGGTACCAGAACAGAAAACTCTATGACACGTTTCAATCTTGCTACGTTACTCTTGAAGAGATTTCTCAGATCATCAGAGAAGGTAATGAGATTCAGGTTATCGATAATAAAACAAAAAACGACATCACTTATATGACTCAGCTTCAATTACTTGCTGACCAAGAAAGAAAGTCTCTTAAGCCAGGTGATACTGAATTATTAAAAAGAGTTATCAGAGCAGAAGAGGGAACTCTAACTGGTTATATCAGAATGCTTGAAGCGAAACTAAATCTTAACTACCCTACTTCAGTTGCTACAGAGCCAGCTGTTGAAGAGAAGAAAGAAGAAACAACAATGCCAGGTTTCATGAATACTTCTGTAAACCTTGGATCTGTTGAAACTCCTTCAACAACACTAAACTAATTTAGTTTTAAATTTATGACTAAAATAATTTCAAGACTCATGGTCCTAGCGACCATGAGTTTTTTTGTTTCAGAAGCTTCCTTTGGAGACGACAAAGTCAAACAGGTGGTCGAAAAAGCAAAAGCAGAAGTTAATCGAACAGCGCCTGCAGTTAGGGAAATAAACAAACACGGTCTAGGGCTTGGACTTGGACAAACTTTTTTGTTTGGAAATTTTGAAAAACGTGGTGATAATGCAATCACAGCTGATATCCTTTACAGCTATACTGCAAGTTATACTTTTGATCTTCTTGTAAATGCTCACTTCTCAACCCATGAGTATAAAGACAGAGCCGTATTTTTAAGAGGGACTGCAATCAGCATCAAGGGAAGATCGTACGAATTCGATTCTTTTTCACCATTTCTTCTGGGCGGTCTTGGTTTTTACATGCCTCAAATCAGAGAAAGAGATGGCACAACATCTGAAGCAAAATATACATTTGGCGTAAATTTTGGTGGAGGTGTCGATCTCAGACTTAATGACACGATAGTGATGGGCGTTCTCGCTCAGTATCACCACCCGTTTGATATCAAACAAGATGAAACAGATACGGTAAGAGGTTCCTACTTTAAGCTTTTACTAACCTGTATGTATTTGTTTTGATTTCTTTAAATGATCTTTAAAAGATTTTATATTTTTACAGGTAAAGGAGGCGTTGGAAAAACAGCGCTCTCCTTAGCCTTTACAAAACACCTTACAGAACAAGGATCAAAAGCAAAGCTCGCTTATTTTAAAACGAGTAAACTTGAAGAATCCACTATCCAATACGAAGAAGTACTGAAAAAGGCCCAAGAGCTCAATATTGAGACTCTTGGACTGGATCTCCTTGATTCTGCTCAGGCTTATATTCAAAAGAAGTTAGGTTCAAAAACAGTAGCCTCCTGGGTTGTTAAAACTCCCTTCTTTAAATCCCTTATAAATATGATCCCCGGGTTCAATTATCTCATTTATATGGGCCAAATCTTAGAGTATCTAAAACAAGACCCTGAACTGGTCATCGTTCTCGACTCCCCCTCATCTGGCCATGCCCTTACGATGTTTGAAGCGACTAAAAACTTTAATCAGATTTTTCAAAAAGGTGCACTTTATGACGACACACTTGAAATGATCCAATTATTAAAACAAAAGAACTTCCTACAAGTTCAACTGATTACTCTTCCCTCACCACTACCTCTGCAGGAGTCACAAGATTTTATTGAGCAACTGCAAGAAATAGAACCTCTTCTCCCGGTTCAGATAATCTGTAATAACTCTTTGATAAAATATAGTGATTTGAAACTTCCTGAAGAACTCAGACAAAAGCTCACAAACGAAAATAGAGCTCTGGAAGAAGTTGCACTTGATGCTAAGCAAATAATTCCCTTTTGCATGGCAAACGATTCAAAATCATTAGTGAAAGAACTTTTACCTTCGATGGAAAATCTAGTATAAGAGACGCTCATGTCAGCGAAAAAATTTGAAATTTTCAGCGGAACTGGTGGGGTCGGTAAAACTACGCTAGCTACGGCAAGGGCTTTATCTCTCGCAGCACAAGAGAAGAAAATTCTTCTGATAACAATTGATCCAGCAAAAAGGTTAAAAGACTTATTGGGCCTTTCTGATGAAAAATCAGGTGAAACAAATCATGTGAGTTTTGATCACGACGGAGAGGAGTTAAAACTTGATGTCATACTAATGAACCCAGAAAAAACCTTTCTAAAAATAGCGCAAGAGACAAATCAACATGATATTTTAGAGAATCGAATCTTAAAAATTTTAACCAGACCCTATGGTGGTCTCAATGAAATTCTCTCTGTGGTGGAACTTCAATACCAAGTCAACCAGGACCTCTATGACTGTATTATCTTAGACACTCCCCCTGGCAGTCATTTTTTAGATTTTTTAGATAGTATTGAGAGGATTAGGGTTTTCTTTGATCAAAGCTTTATAGATATTTTTACCTATCTTGGAAAAAAAGTAGAAACAAATACGAGTATGAACTTTGGAAAGAGAATGGTAACGATGGTTGTTTCGGGTGGAGTTAAAAAACTATTAGGCTACCTTAGCAAAGTCACTGGTGAAAAATTCGTTGAAGACTTTATTGAGGCCGTTCTTCATATCTACAGTACAAAAGATGCTTTTTTAGGTGCCTTAAAACTTCAAAAGACTCTGAGAGATCCGCAGCACTGCGATTGGTACTTAGTTACCAGCGTCGAACAGAATAAATTGGATGAAGCCTTAGAATTGAAAAAGAACGCTTCTGACCTTTTCTCTGATGAGAGCTTTATTGCCGTAAACAAATGTCTTAATGAAAGCCTGAACAATTGGAATCCAGCTGAGGGATCACAAGAAGAAGAACTGAAGAAATTTCTCATTCAAAGAGAAGATCAGCTCAAAAATGGACTTCAAAAGCATTTTAAAAACATCTTAAGTTTCCCAGAAATATTAAGTATAGACACACACATACACCTAATAAAATTAATCCAGACATGGCAAAAAGTGAGGACCTAATGGAGAAGTTTAAAAACAGTAATATTATTTCAGCGATTGGCAACACACCTATAATTCGACTTCAATCGATTGATAAGGAAGTCGAGTCCGAAATCTATGTAAAACTTGAGTACCTAAACCCAGGCGGATCGATCAAGGATAGAATGGGTGTCTATATGGCAGAAAAAGCCGTTGAAAGAGGCGATATAAAACCAGGTGGGACATTTATAGAGTGTACTTCAGGAAATACCGGGGTGGGAATTGCATTATATGCAAATACTCATGGCTATAATTGTGTTTTTGTCATGGCGGATAAGCAGTCCCAAGAAAAAATTGATAACCTAAAAGCGTTTGGAGCAAAGGTCGTCGTCTGTCCTACTAACGTTGAGCCAGAAGATCCTCGCTCTTATTACTCTGTTGCAGCATCATTAAAAAGTCTTCCTAACTCTTTTCATATCAACCAATACGACAACGTCTACAATTCTGAATGCCATTATCTTCAAACTGGTCCTGAAATTTTTGAACAAACAGAGGGTAAATTTGATGTCTTTATGGCCGCCGTAGGAACAGGAGGGACTATTTCTGGAATTGGAAAGTTCCTTAAAGAAAAAATGCCGAAAGTTAAAATTGTTGGGGTTGATTGCAAAGGTTCAATTTTAGCTCACTATAAAGCCACTGGCGAAATGGGGGAAGCCCATTCCTATGTTCTTGAGGGTATTGGAGAGGACTTCCTTCCTGGCAATGTTCACTTTGACATCATTGACGACTTCGTCGTGGTGGAAGATGAAGAATCTTTTCAAATGACAAGAAGAATGGTTCTTGAAGAAGGTGTTTATGCAGGAGGATCCTGCGGGGCTGCGGTGCTAGGTGCACTTCGATATGCAAAAACTTTAAAAGAGCCAAAAAAGATCCTCCTGGTTCTTCATGATGGAGGGGGAAAATATGCCTCGAAAATTTATAATGATTCTTGGATGAAAGAGAAAGGTTACTCTCTAAACACAGACCAAGATGCAACTGATAAAGCGATTTTAGAAATTGTAAAAAATAATGGGAAGCTCGTATGAAAAACAAAGATTTAAATTTTGCAACAAAAGCGATCCACGCTGGTGGTCATCCAGACAAAGAAACTGGAGCTGTTATGCCTCCAATTTATCAGACTTCTACCTATATTCAGAGTAGCCCTGGAAAACACAAAGGATATGAGTATACTCGCTCTCACAATCCTACAAGAACGAGACTAGAAGAAAATTTGGCCGCACTTGAAAACGCCAAGTATGCGCTTACAACTTCATCAGGTCTTGCCATGAATACTTTGATTATGCATATGCTCCCTGAAGGAAGTCATATTCTTTGTGGTGACGATGTTTATGGAGGAACTTACAGACTTTTTACTACCGTGTTTCAAAATAAACATAAATTTGAGTTCATCGATACAACTGATTATAAACTTGTCGAAAAAAAGCTCAAAGAAAAACCAGCACTTATTTGGATTGAGACTCCAACGAACCCGACTTTAAAAATCACAGATATTCAAAGAGTGGCGAAGGTCGCCAAGGCTAATAAAGTAAAAGTATATGTGGATAATACTTTTATGAGTCCTTATTTTCAGAATCCTCTTGATCTAGGAGCAGATGTTGTTGTTCATTCACTGACTAAGTATATAAATGGTCACTCAGATGTTGTCGGTGGAGCCTTAATGACAAATGATAAAAAAATTCACCAAGCTCTATGGACACTTCAAAATTCCATTGGACCTTCATGTTCCCCCTTTGACTCTTGGTTGGTCCTTCGAGGGATAAAAACACTCGCAGTTAGAATGAGAGCTCATGAGGAGAATGCCAAAAAAATCGCAGCATTTCTTGAAGGTCACGCTAAAGTCGATAAGGTTGTTTATCCAGGATTAAAAAGCCATCCTCAGCACAAGATTGCTAAAAAACAAATGCACGGTTTTGGTGGAATGATCACTTTTTATATCAAAGGTGGAGTAAAGGAATCTAAGAAGTTCCTAGAAAGAGTTAAGCTTTTTGCACTAGCAGAAAGTCTTGGTGGAGTGGAATCTCTTATCGAACATCCGGCCATCATGACTCATGCTTCTGTTCCTAAGGAGATTCGTGAGTCTATTGGACTATATGATAATCTGATTCGGCTGAGTGTTGGTATTGAAGACGCAGACGATTTGATTGCAGATTTAAAACAGGCTTTTGGTTAAAACCGAAGGCCTGAATCATCTTCTTCAGTTTCGCTTTCTTCTTCAATCATCGGCTTAGCATTGCGAAGCATAGGATCAAATTGATCCCCTGCAGACTCTATTTTTGAATCGCTTTGTGCTTTAGGCTGAGTGAGTTCCTTAGCCTTCTCCTCAAAATTATGCTTGGAGATGTCTTTAATTTTCGTTTTATGAGGCTTATTTGATGAGCTACGATCGCGAAATATGTTTCCATTTGGTTTATACTTAGAAAAAAGTCTTCCCTCCTCAAGGTAGAGCTTTAGCAATCTGTATACACAATAAGTCTGACCATGAGGAGACTTGATATCCTCGCGATCCCCTTTAGCAAAAATAAGCCCATGATCTTGAATGACAGAGAGTAGGTCTTTTAAATAGTGACAATAATCACTTTTGTCTCCATGACAATCATTCTCTCTTTTATAAACTGATTGGCTTGCTTTACTAGTTACTTTCATATGAATCGGTTCTCGACAAATATCTATGTCCCAAAGTGTTTCAAGAATTTTGTGGTAGGTTATTTTAATTCTACATTGATCTTTTTCTATTTTGAGATCATTTTTAATCAATCCAAAAAACTTTCCCTCGTGAGTAACTGAAGTCTGTAAATTCGACATGACACATTCATTTGAGCTAAACCCAGCAGACCATGCATTGAAACTTAAAATAAAAAGAAGGCTATACCTTAAGAATGACATTTTCTTGTACCTCTAAAATTATTGAAGATGCGTCTTGCGAGAGAAACCCTGAAGAGCTTGTTTTCTTTAACTGAAAAAAAGCCTCATCCAAAACATCTAATGCCTTTACTTCCGTGTTACTAACCATATCACTTAGAAGCGGCTTTTTCGATAAAGCCGACCAGGTTCTTACAAAACCTGGAGAATTGAATAATAACCTTTCCCCACGCTGTAGCTTGATCTGAAAACGAGCTCGATCTAAGTCTTGCTCAAAATAACTACTAATCGCAAGATCATGCTCTTCATTAGAGCTTACGACTTCAAATTCACCCAATTGATAACCCGTTAATTCCATCTCGTTAAGATCAAGCTCAAAGGTGAGAAGCTGAGTAATTATAGTTTTCTTTTTGCTACGATTTAGATTGTCGATTTCAGCTTTTATATTCTCAATCAAAACTCTTTGAGCATCAGCCTCAATCTCAGTTACCGTTTTGAGTTCACTAAAATGTTGTAGAATGGAACTAGAAGCAAGGTAGGATGAACTATTAGACATTAACATGAATATTTTATGATCACGGGCAAAAATATCAAAAAACTCTCCACCCATATTTTCACCGGCTGCATACTTACTGTATACATTAAGCCCCTTAAAATTCTCAAGTCTCTTAGGTGCTCGCTGCTCGTAGGCTTTCTTAACTCGCATGAGTTGATTTTCAACTCCCCCCATAATGTCACTTAATTCATGTGAGAGAGTTATCAATTGGGATTTAAGAATATTTGTTCCTTTAACCTTATCTTCCAAGTATAAAATTTGATTTGTTAAGAGCTCTTCTGAAGTCTCTGGCGTAACGACACCTATAACGTTACTGAGGTAAAATTGAAGAGGAGCTTTAGAGCTTTGAAAAACTAACAAGGCTTCCACCCCTTGAAGCTTTGCTTTTTGAGGGTCAGTTAATTGATGATAGAGCGTATCCTGAATCATCACCAGCTCACTTTCTAGCCCTTGAGACAATTCAAATGTTGTTAGGTCAACTCTCACAAAACCAATTCCTTCAGAATTATGCGATTTTAACCAATCAATGAGTTGAGAATTTTCATCGATGACTATCAATTTTCGTCCTTTTATTAATGACTTAAGGTCAGTTTCAGTATTTTACTGTTTATTTTGTCTGAAAACAACCGACAAGCCGTGCAAGGAGACACTATGGATAATGTGACTAATTTGATTGTTTCTAGACTGCATGAACTTGATCTGCGTTTCGATAAAATTGTTGATGAAAAAGATAAGGCAACCGAAATAGCTCTCAAAGGAATTTTAGCGTCCCTCAATGCCAGAGATCAATACTCTTTTGATCATTGCAAGAGAGTGTGTTTTTACGCTCTTCTGGTTGGTCTCGATCAAAAAATCTCCGATCGTGAGCTCTATGACTTACAACTAGCTTCTCTTTTCCATGATATTGGAAAAATTGCCATGCCAGACTCAATACTAAATAAGGTTACTAGACTCAATGATACTGAGTACAGAGTCATGCAAAGCCATCCAACAAGATCTTTTGAAATCCTAAACGAATTTGACCATCTTTCGAACGTGGCTAAATCCGCCCTTCATCACCATGAACGATTTGACGGAAGAGGCTATCCCGACAAACTATCAGGAGAAAATATTCCCCTTGCAGCGAGAGTGATTGCCATATGTGATACTTTTGATTCAATGACATCGGCCAGAGCCTACCGAAGTGCTTTTCCCGTTCAAATTGTTCTCAATGAACTTAACGAGTTCGCTGGCGCTCAATTTGATCCGAACCTGGTAGAAAGTTTTATGAGAGTATTCCATTGCGTTGAAATAGAAAGGGACTTTTACGTGCCACTGCTTGATAGAAAAAAAGGGCAGGTAAAGAAAGCAGCTTAGTTCTTGTCTTTTAGAAACTGGATTTTATTAAACTCTTCTTTTAGGGCCTCTTGATCATTGCGAATATTCTCTCCATCCCCATGAACGGTTACAATAACCATCGAACCGTCTTTCGAGTTTTTAGGAATACCTACCACAGCGACGACAGGATTTTCATCGTCAATAATAAATGTATTTACTGTCTTAAAATCTGGATGATCGATTTTAACTTTATCGTAAGGCACAAAATCTTCAAGGTTTTGATTCACGTATTTAGAGGCGGCATATTCGAAAGCATCCTTATTTAGCGGGATTGAAGAGTGAATCGTATGTATTTCCATCTGTTTTTCACGATTAATAGACTTCATAATACTAACTTGCGGTAAAGGTTTCTTCATGGGCTCGGCAAAATAACCTTCAGGTGATACAGGAGACATCTTAGATTCATTTACAAAGTCTTTAATGGTTCTATAATGAGTATAATTTTTCTTAGCAGTAATCTTTTTCTTTTCACGCAGAATTATTCGATCTCGATAGAATCTATTAAGCACTTCTCGTTGCTCTTGTGACAACTTGATCTCAGGTGAATCATTATTTGAATTGTTTTTATCTACCGAGTTAGACTCTGATTTAGGTTTTTTTACCCCTTGCGAAATCTTATTTTTGACTGGCCCTGACGGAGCTTCGGTTACAGTTTTAGTAGTTCCTGGCTCTTTTTTACCTAAAAATATTCCTACCGCTAAAACAATGTTTCCGATGATCATAGCCGCAAAAACAAATTTGAGTCGCCTGGATTTCTCTTGAACCCTTTCCAGCTCTTCTGTAATTTCTTGTTCGGGCTGATTTTTTGTAATACTGCACTCCCTAAAAATAAACTAATTCTATGCCTTTATTATACAACACCAGGCCCATAGGTTGAATTTTAAATTCTAATGACAAGTCTTTAACAATACTTGACCAATTGTCTCGAAGATAAAAGGGATTTGAATCTGAAAAAATCAACATTCTTTGATCTTTTGTCTTAAAGCATTGATCGCGATCAACTAATGGGTAGATAGTCCCCCAAATATCGGAATCACACTCAGATTTTTGCCACTTCAGATTTGGTTTCCGACAGAGTCGAATGAGATAATTTTTATTTTCTAAGCTCAATTGACAAAAAAAACGCTGCCTTCCCTTAACTAACCCTCTGTAATCACTAGAACTTGCTGCTTCTTTAGGAAAAATAAATACAGGACAGCTCTTACTAGGAGTTTTGCCTTCTTCATCAAAATCTTGATTTGTATTATTATATAAGTACTTAAATATTCGCACCAATAGTAGCGATTTGATATCTTGGTCTAAAGAGCAGATGGGAATCGAATGAGCTTTAGAGCTAAAGAGAGGAAAAAATGAAAGGGTTAAAACTAAAACAATTATTTTCATTAATCCATAATAGTCGGGGACTTTCTATAATGGAAGTCGTAATAGCCGCTGGTCTTATGGGAGGTGTTGCCTTAGGGGTCATGCAACTCAATCAAAATACAACTAATATGCAAAGAGAAGCTGGCTACTCAGGAGCAATCCAATCGATGGAATCTGAGGTTCAAAAATTTCTCTTAAACTCTGATGTTTGTTATGCCACTTTGGGAGATTTAAATTTTTCAGCAGGAACGTCTATCAATCCAACCAACAGATCAGTCAATGTCCCAGTTATTCAATTCGCACAACGAGACGAAGCCACTGGTAAACTCATTGCATCTACTATTAACCCCGTTCAAGAGCTCCATGATAATAATGGAGCAGTCCCCCCTGATTCCAATGCAGGTTCTATGTCAGGCAGACTCGTTTTTAGAAAGCTTTATGTGACCAATCTAGAATGGTTAGGTGATTCTATTCCCGGAAAAGATCCCTATGATAAAACCAAAAACTTAGTCCTGCGCCAAGCGAAACTAACGCTTAAAGGCGAATTTGAGAAAAGAACATGTGCCGCCTGTGGAAATAGAAATGCGAAGTCCAATGGAGAGCGACCTCGAGTCGTAAATAAGTTCTTCTATGTTAACGCTACACTTGATACATCCAATTCTAACACCTTGATAAAATGTTATAGTGCTGAAGGAAATGCAGTTGTAACGGCTCTTAAAGCTTCCTGCGAAGCCATCGACTTTAACCAAGATGGTGATCCCGATATGGAATACGATGAAACAAAAGGTGAATGCGTTCCTATGGAGGGTACAGCCTCATGTATTTATGGCGGATCGTATGCAACCGGATCCTCTACTAATTACACTAATCCAGCCACTGGTGCAAAAACTTGCCCTGCAGGCTACACAAGAGTACCGGCCGGACACTTTATGCGACCAGAGGAGAAGAAATGTGGAAAGTCTCATTGTTATAACTTTTATCAGCAGACTTATTATAATTGCGTAAAATGTAGAACCAATCCAGGATCTTCAGGGCTTCCAAAAAGCGCTGGAGGAGCAGCCAACGGTACTAACCTTGGAGTAGGTCTTGTTAGTGGTTATGCCGGTTGTGATGGTGGAGCTTGTACCGCTACAGGAGGGCATACTGGAGGTGGCTGTGCCTCTGATAAATCAGATGCCGAATGCCAAGCGATAAGTAGTTTTCATTATGCCGCTGATATGGATGGAGATGGATGCTACGAATCTTGTTTTGACTATAGCTCAGGAATTCCTGGCGGTTCTTCTACATTTACATGCCTTATTGATCCTACTGCTTGTAGTGGATCAACAGGTCGTGGAACTGGTTCAACTAGAGGTGGTTCAACAGGTAAAGCCAGATACGAGCTCTAAAAGCGACAGTCCTCTCTCAATAAGGAGGAGATAATTTGAACGACAGGAAAGTTGTTACCCTAATAGTTGCGTTTGCGAGTTTAATCTACGAGTTCACCCTATCCCATATTATGAGCATTCTTTATGGTGGGCTTGTCATGCAGTATATTCTCACTATTGGCCTTTATATTTTTGGTCTGGGAGTGGGATCTCTTTTTTTTGAACGGTATCAAAGCTCGATTAAACTCTCTGCCGTCGAAACTCTTCTCACTGTCTTTGGGAGTCTGACTATTATTGTGCCGATTTTTCTTTTTAAGTATGCCCCCTATTCTCAGCTTTTAAACCTGGGTTACGTCTTTTTTATCGCTTTTCTATCTGGAATTGAGTTGCCAGCACTTATGCATGGACAAAAAAACTACCTTTCTATACTTGGACTAGACTATGTAGGCATGGCCTTAGCTGGTCTATTTTTTCCCTGGTTTCTATTGCCTGAACTCGGGTTGGAATTAACATTAGTACTGACGGCAAGTTTAAACTTTTTATGCGTCATCATTTTAAATGAAAAATTTTCTTACAAAAAATCTTCTCTGGTAGGCGCTTTTGCGTTACTACTTACATCCTATTTCTTTTTTGATATGCAAAAAGTGATGTTAATGTGAATGCTTTTTTACCGGTCATTACGTCATTTAATACTTTCTTAGCCTATAGTTATCTCTGTAAATTTTTTGCCTTTTTAACTGAAAAAGATCTCATTGTTCAAATCTATATTTCTACCCTTTTTATTATGGCGATTGGAGTGAGTTCACTTATCCTGGAACGAAAACCACAACTCAAAAAACGATTTATACCGATTCAGATATTTCTTAGTTTTTTTTATATTTCGCTTCCTTTCCTTTTATTTTCAAGTGAAATCAGTCTCCTTGCTTCTATTCCTTGGTGGATATCTAGTGGAATCTTGGTTTTTGTTCTGGGGAGTCTATCTGGAATCGAGTTACCTTTTTATCTTGATCGAGACCCAAGACAGGAAAGAGTTCTCTTTCTAAATTATTCCGGGACATTAATTGCCAGTCTCATTTTCGTCTCAATCGCTTACCAGTCAACTAGCTTTCAGTATTTTTGTCTCTTTATGGGAATTTCTAATTTATTGGTATGTTCATTTATAGGGCTAAAAAAGAAACTCAAAGTAGCCGTCTACTTCCTCGCTTTTTTCGTCGCTTTAGCTCATCTCTATTTACCTCAGGTCAATAATTTTTCCCGGAAGGCTTCTTTTTTAAATTTTCGAATAGAGTCCATAAATGATTTTAAGAATCTATATTTTGCTGTTAAATCAACTCCTCCCATTTTTCATATGGAAACTCCTTATCAGAAAATAGATTTTCTCCCTAAAAGTTTTTATTCTTCAGAAAATGACGATAAAGAATGGGGTCTTTTTCTTAACCGTAGAGTTCAAATCTATTCTGATACAGAGGAAATCTACCACCAAACGATGACATTTCTTCCCCTTATGTATTTACCTAAAAGACCTTTAAAAGTACTTATCTTAGGTGGTGGTGATTTAGGATTAGTTCGAGAATTTTCAAGAGTTCCTCAACCCATCGCTGAGCTCACCCTAGTTGAACTTGATCCAGCAATGGTTAAGCTGGCCAAAGAAGGTCCATTTCTCAACCAACTACATAACACTGAATATAAATATGATCTTATTCAAGACGACGCTTTTAGCTTTCTTTTGGAGAACAAGCAGACTTATGACCTCATTCTTGCAGATTTTCCTTTTCCCATAAATTTCGATCTCATGAAGCTCTACAGCCAAGAGTTTTATCTGTTGGCAAAAAAATCTTTGAGTGAGGAAGGCATGCTCGTTTTCGACTATCCATTTTTCACTCATAACTCAAGAGCTCATAAAGAAGGACAAAAAATTATTTTAAAAACACTTCAATCAGCAGGTTTCAATTATCAAATTTGGGGACAATACGAAACGTTTGTTATCGCTTCGCCTAAAAGCTTTCCTCGTCGCAGGAGTATTCAGACGTTTTCAAATCAAATACAAAGCTCAGTCATCAGTAATTTTGTTAACCGCACCTCTCAGTTCTCATACACCTTAAGTGGTGTTAAGATTAATAGCATATTCAAGCCTATAAGAGAGTTTCATATTGATGACTAAGCGACTTGAGACATTCGACTTTCTCCGTGGAATTTTTATATTCTTCGCTTTTCTCCAGCATTATTCTTTTTATATGAACCATATCTGGGTTGGTTATTACGATCGATTCTACTTTGGTAAATTGGCCGGTAATATTCAAGCCGGTTTAGGCCCCCTCCCCATAGACAATATACTGACTTGGATGGTTGTCTTCATCGTTCCTTGGACAATTCAAGTCTATCTAGCGCTTGCTACTTTTAACCTAGGTCTCAACTCTCACAAATTATCCAAAGAAAAACTAGCTTCTTATAATCGAAAATACTTAGCTCTCTTTCTCTACTTCACATTGGAGAAATTTATTATAGGAAGAAATATTGGAGAGATCCTCAGTCCAAATCCTTTACAAATTTGGATGATTGCACTCGCGCTATTAGCAAATGGCTATTTCTATTTTGGAGTAAGAGTGACATCTCTTTTCTTTGTTATTGCTGGAACGGCCCAATTCTACACCCCTCTAAACTCATGGACTCGCTCCTTTGAGGAAGTCCTACATAATATACACCCTGAATTTAGCCTCGAGATCAGGCCGGATATCTTCTTTTTAGGAGCTTTGGCGGGTTTTCTCATAGGAAAGTATCACCATAAAATCAAAGACGAGTTCATCCTCTTAATAACTGTTTTGTCACTATTTGCCATCATTGGGGTCAATCAATTCACGCCCCCCTTCCCTTATGATGTCAATAACGTATTCTTCGATGAGTATGCCTGGTGTTATAATATTTTTGGACTTGCTTCAATTGTCCTTACCATAATCTTAATTATTTCTGCTTCATTATTTCTTGAGCGTAAGAATTTTGGCGTTAAATTACCGGGAATAAACCAAGTTGGAGTCCATAGTTTAATTTTATTTGTGTTTCATCGTATTTTCTTTATCTACTTATATCTACCTGTAAGATTAATAGCTGCAAGCCTGGGTATTTTCCCAAGAATAGAAAATACCTTTTGGGGGAATTGCATACCTATTTTAATCTACTTCGGAATTTTTGGTATTTATCGAAGACTTACTTACAAAAAGTCGTAGCACTTATAGTGTCAATTTTTTCCTGCTGAACAGTGGCACAATCAATTTCGTTACCTAATTGGGCATAAGGATAGCACTCTGTGTCCACCTCTTGCTGTCTATTCCAACTGTAATTACCACGACACTGCTTAAAACTTTCATCATTAACACAGGCCCAATGCTCATCAATACAATTATATACTAAACCTTTTCCAATATTGTCATATGAAGGTGCTGAGGTTGGTTTTACGTCTTCCAATATTTCTTGTTCTCTTCTTTCTTCCTTTAATTTCACTTCAAGGTCTTTTAAAAGTTGCTTCGTAATTTCGTTAGATGCCGGTGGTTCTATCACATCCTGTGGAAGAATTTGTTCCTCACCAGTATAAGTATCTAAGTCTGATTCGGGATCAGCTTCACTAGCGGTTGAGCTCTCCAAATCTTGCTGGCGCTTTCTTTGCTCCTCCATTTTTCTTTGTTCTTCTAATCGTTTTCTCTCAGCTTCCTCTTTTTTCCGTATTTCCTCTAGCGCGGAATCAATGGCCTTCTTATCCTTAGTCGCATCCGTAGGATCTAGAGTCGTATCATCAATTGGTTCTTTGACGATAGGCTGTTCCTTGACAACGGGATCTTCTATAATAGGTTCTTCCATTGGTTCCTGGACGATTGGGTCATCTATTGTAGGTTCTTCTATTGGTTCCTGGACGATTGGGTCATCTATTGTAGGTTCTTCTATAGGTTCTTCTACCACAGGCTCCTTTACGACAGGCTCTTTAGGTCTCTGCTCTTTAGGTTTATCAGGAAGATCAGGAAACTCTTCTTTCTCTCCCATAAATTCATCATAAACAAACCAAGCAAAGAAAAGAGCAGCAAAAATATAAATCAATCCTTTGCGATCTAATTTGAATTGCCGCTTGCCGCCGGATAAATTTATATTAGCATCATCATCTAGTTCTAAATCTGTTTCTGAGATTTGAGTAAGTTCTTTAAAGGTTGGACCTGCGTCTGGTGTCGTCGAGTCAGAATCTGCTTTTCCCTTATTGAGAACTTTTGCCAAAGCGGGAATTTTCTCTTGGAGAACTCTTGATACGGTAGAATCTCGCAATGAAGGAGCTTTAAATCCTGTGCTTTGTCCAACAGTCCCAGTCTTAGCCTGACCTAGTTTAAAAATCTGGGTGGCCTTCTCCATGATAACTGTTTTAGAGCCACCTCCCCCCTTTCCCGCTAGGCCTGAGAAAAAGTCCTGAACTCTGTTCTTGAGTGAAGTGTTTTGCGCTGGTTCTAGGTATTCATCCTCATCATCTAATCCTTCACTCTCATATTCATACTCCCCTGAATCGTCAGAGTCTATATCCCCATCATTTTCCACTTCATCAGCGATTTGCCTTTCGATATTCTGCTCGTGAGTTAAAGTTTCTGGGCTTAGCTGAGAAAAACTTTGTTCTACTTTTACATCTGCTTGTCCAAGATCCACTCTGGATGTTGAAGTTTGCTCAAGATCTTCTGGACTAATATCATCAAGTTCTGAGTCCCCCAAGAGATCATCCTCTTCAAGGTCTGTCGTTAAATTATTATTCTCTGAAGTAGCTTCCTCTCTTAGCTGAGCCACTAGATCTGCTTCCAACTCTCCGGTGAGCTCTAAGTCTAGATTTTCTTCCAGATCAAGATCTTCATCTAAGCCTAACTCCTCATCTAAACTCAATTCAGAGTCGAGAGAAAGGTCTAGATCATCTAATGGGTCGTCTTCTATGTCAGATATATAGTACCTCTACTTGTCGATAGAAATCGTGATACTATAATATTATAGACGGTTTTTACTCGGAGTAAAATTTAATTGGAGCTGAAATGAGTCCCTCACCCACCGATATAAAATTTAAGCACAATTTGAAATTTTCACCTCCCTTACTGGAAGAAAATTATATTGCTTTGGAAAAATGGCGAATTATTTTTTACAGAATGGGAATGATTGGCCAAAACAAGAGTGATGGAGTCAGTTATGGAGACCTCTCTAAAAGAATTCTCGTTGGCGAAAACGAATTCATTATTACTGGAGCAAATACAGGCCAATTTCCCAACTTAGACGGTGCTCAATATACCAGAGTTAAAAAATGTGATGTCCGAAAAAAAGTCATCGAAGCTATAGGGCCTATTGCCCCGTCGAGCACCACTCATATGCACTTTCTTATTTTCAAAAATTGCCCTCAGATTAATTTTATTTTTCACCTCAACCACGAGGGAATATACCAATATATCAAAAAAAATGAGAATCAATGTCTCCAAGATACTTTTTCTAAGGATTTTGAAGCTGCTGAAATTTCAATTTCTGATACGATTCAACAACAAAGTTCTGGATTGCTTGCACTCACAAGTGTGCCAGGAGAACTCATCTGTTATGGCCCTTCGGCAGAAATTGCAGGGAAACTGGTTTTAGATACTTTAAGAGAATCAAAGTAATAATTTTTCTAAGCTTGAAATATCTTGTTCATTATCCCCTGCAATGAGAAAACATTTAAACTTGTGTCCGTCTGGAGAGAGAGGAAGAATTGATCCATTTGAGTCTGAATAGAGTTTCTCATAGTCTCTCACAGGGAGTTGATAATTTCCGAAAAGGAACTTGACCATAACCGCATCAGGGAAAAATTTTTGGGCCAGATGAATGGCAGAGTATCCCATCGTCTTGCGACAGTTTACTTCTGATAAGAAGTATATTTTTCTTTGATTATCTTCAAGATATAGGAACGAATCAATTGAAAAGATGCCTTTTAAATTGTCTAGCCAACCCAATAAAAAGTGTTTTTTCGATTCAAAAAATTCTTTTTCTTCAGAAGTTAAAAAGCCGGTATTTTTCTCAATAATAGTTCCTCTGTATTGATAATTATCGGTGACTATATTTCTATAAAAATACATGAGCTGACAGTCTTGCCATAATGTAGAAAAATCTAAAATACGATTCAATACTTTTTCCTTAGTAAGAACCTCACCGCTTTTGAGAAGATTTTTCATTTTATCTTGATCTTGAAAATGATAATGTCCCATTCCACTAAGAGACTTTGGAAATTTATATAAAAAACCAGGCTCTATTTGAGCGGCATCATTTATAAGGGCAAATTGTTGAGGCCCTAAATTATATTGAGCCGCAAAATTTAAAGTTTTTGATTTATCTTGCAATTTCCTTTTCAGCTCGATTTGATCGAAATTCCCACACCAAGGAGTAATAGTACTAGCAGAGTCTGTAAACTTAAATGCCTCATGATTAAACTTAAAAAACCATCTTTGGTAATCTTTAGGATAATCGACTGTAGTATAAATGGTCTGATGAGGTTCTACCCAATTAATAAGATATTCGAACTCTTGAGTTTTTTTAGAGGATTTAAAAAATTGATTTTTTTGAAAAAGTTGCCATTCGAAATCGGCATTGAAAATCACTGCTTCCATTCTTTTCGCTTTGTCACTTTAAATTCATCTTTATAATTTTTTTGAGATTGAATAAACTCTCTAGGCATTCCTGCTTTTAAACGGGGAGAATAAGCAAAATGCTGTCCTTTTGAACGAGCGGGAGTCAGTGGCCAGGGAAGCTGGCTTATATAATAATTCCACAACTCTCGGTCTTCTCTCCATTTATTCAGATACCTAACACCAAATCCAACATGGGAAATTTCATCTTTAAGGACCTCTAAAAGTACATCAGCAATTTCATCTTCACCTAAATCCCTAAAAATCTTTTCATAATAGGTCGCAAAGTCTAGATTTGCAGATTCAAAGGTCATGGCCATCACTGCGGTGTATTTTTCAGGAGTGTCTAAATCCTTCATATAAGACCAAAAAAAATCATTTAAGGGATAGTCCCCAAAACTGTATCCCAACCTTTCAAGTTGCTGGACATAAAGTTTAAAGTGCTTTTGCTCATCAAAAATAGTGTTAATAATACCCCTTTTAAATCTTTTCAGCTCTTCCGTGTCATGAGGGTATCGAAGAAGAGCTGCCGCCATCATCTCACAGGCGAGAAGCTCATGATTAGCAAAACTATGAAGAGCAATAGCTTGTTTTTCTTTTAAATGAAAATGGCCTTTGGGAAACTTGATATTTTCGTCAGAGAAGCCAATTTGCTCTGACCTCGCAGGTTTGAATGGGAGATTGAATACTTTTTCACGAAACTTTTGATCATCATCAAACTCAATTTTATCTGGTCGGATAAGTTTATCTTCTAGAGTTGAGCCGAATAAAATTTTTTTGGCGAATTCACTTAATTCCATGAAAAAAGCTTAACCTCTTTTAAACGCCGAAGCTTTATTCTTTTTACCAGAGTTACGCTTGTGAGAAGATTTGGACTTTGGTTTTGAAGAACGAGATTGATTGTTTGAACCTTTCTTATTTTTTCCTCTTCCACCTGGGTTTCTCGTGTTACGAGGACCTCGAGACCGTCTTCTCTCAGAAAAACATCCTTCACAAATATTAAACTGAAAATCATCGCTAAGTTTTTTGCCACAAGATGAACATTTTTTAGAGACTTTTTCAGACAATAATTGATTCAGTCTTTCAATTGCTTTTGATTTATTATCAAGAAGCTTATCCATATCAAAATCAAAATAATTATAATCAAAATGTCTGGCAAGCCATTGAAAGAGTTCAGTACACTTTATAGCCGTCTCCAGATAATCAATATCCTCAGAGTCAGCATCAATCTCTTCATTTTCTACATTTCGTCTTCCAACGTAATGGTTCAATATCCAAACATAGTATTGAACATGCTCCATCAGTCCCTGGTTAACAGGCGCACAAGCAAATCCAAAAATTTCTGAATCCGTTAATAGATTCATCGGGTCGGCACCTTCAACCATTTCCGCCAGCTCAATCATTTCTTTGAGATCCACACAGTAAAATGGTTTTTCAAACGACATAGTATTAAAAAGCTGAAGGAACTCAGACAAAGATAGAGTTTCCAGGTTGTTCTCTTTCAGTGCCGTATTAACAGATCTAAAGATCTCAAGATCAGGTCCCACCATCGCCAAAGTCTTTTGTTTAAGCTCTGCACTCAATGCTCCCTCCAGTCTAGGGAGAGCCTCGTCTACTTTTTGAAGAGCTGTCACCTCTCCTTCTGGAAAACGTTGAAAGCGGCCTGCTCGACCTGCGATTTGTTTTAATTCAGAGTTTGTAAGAGGAAATTCTTTATTATCAAAATGTTTAGCGATAGCTGAAAAGACAATTCTTTTAATAGGAAGATTCATTCCCATAGCGATAGCATCAGTTGCTACCATAATATCAGTTTCACCTTCATCAAATTTTCTTGCCTGCTCTCTTCTTACCTCTGGACTCAGTCTTCCGTACACGATAGACACTTTAAAGTTTAAATTTTCAAGGTCTCTTTTATATTTCAAAGCATTTCTTCTTGAGAAAACAATAAGTGCGTCGTGCTTTCGCATATCCACGAGTCTAATCTGTCTGGGAAGAACCTTAAGTTTAGTCATCCTTTCGTACTGTTTTACTTCAAGAGTGTCCCCCGTTAGCTCTAATATCTGCTTTACCAACTCAAAAACTGAATGATCACCACACAGGTGGATTTCATCAGCATTCATATTAACAAGGGCTCTAGTCCAGGCCCAACCTCTTTGAGGGTCTGTAATCATTTGAATTTCATCAATGACAACACAATCGAACTCTTGATTCATTTTGGCCATCTCGATGGTAGAAGAAAAATGTTGTGCCCCTTCTATTTCCACCACTTCTTCTCCCGTGAGAAGTGTTGTAGGCACCCCTTTGTCATTAAGAGTATCATACAGCTCTGAAGCTAGAAGTCTTAGAGGTGCAAGATAGGAGCCTCTTGGAGCTTTGGATAGGGCTTCAATTGCGTTATAGGTTTTACCAGAGTTTGTAGGACCCATATGATAAACAATCTTTCTCGTCTTTCTTCTTGCCTCTGAGTGAATCCAAAACTGACCTAAATATTCTCGCAAAATAGTTGCTGAAATATCCTTTCTTTTTAGTGCCATGACAGACTTAAGAAGTTTCAAAAAATCACGTTTAAGCGCTTGCGGAGATCGCCAAATACCAAGGTTTAATTGACTGAAAAACCTATCATATTCGGAATCTGTGATCATATCAGCAGGATGTCCCTGCTCAGTTAAGATTCCAGAGAAAAAGCTCTTTAACCTTAAAATATAAGTCTTTCCGATTTCTGAATTTGGCCCAAGTTTCGTTTTAAAATAGTTCTTTAGTTCGGAGTCGAGCTTATTTAATGAACTTCTCTTAAGTCTATAGCGAATTTTTTGAAGATTTTTTTCTTGATTTTTCTTTACCTTGGAAACGAAATCACTCAAATAGGAAATATCACGTTCTAGTAATAATTCTTCTAAATTCTCAAGAGCTCGGTCAATCGCTTCAATTTCATTTTGAAAGACAACATCTCTCACCTTGGCCCTATAGTCTGCAATGCATTTTTGACACTGACACTTCAGTTGATTTTGCTTCACCTCGATATTGAAATTATTGAGAATCTCGTCTTGGGTTTCTATATGATCTGTTTTCAATCCATCCAGCCACTCAAGATGAGCCTGCTGATAATCTAGTAGAAGACTCTCTTCAATATGCTGGTCTGAAACAAGTGGATACTCTCCCTGCTCTGGAAATAAATAGTCCTCGCGAAACAAGACTTCGATAATATTATCACGCATTAAAGAGTGGGATAATTTTCCGAAACGTTTTTCATATAAATGTTCTAATGAGGGAAATTCTTTAAGAAGTGCCTGGGTTGGCTTCAATATATTTTTAAGTGATTCAAGTAAGAGTCGGGATTCATCAAGAGAGCGAAGGTCCTCATCATCATCTTCGAAAATACTTTTAACAAATATATTTCGAGACGCTTTTAAGTTATCTTCGATCTCTTGAAATAAATCCTCTATTTTCAGTCTATTTTCCCATTTCTACGACGAATGCAACTCCAAGTCTTGCGAATTTTTCAGCGTGATCCGCTGTTCCACCAGAACCTGCAACATCAATTGTATCTCTTGCTGTGTGGATTTTACCGTTGATATCATTCATTGTCGACTCGAATGGCATACTGGCAGGGAAACCTGCATTATGCCAAGAAGCATGATCTGAACAACCATAACCACATCTTGAATACCCCCAGGATACATCTGTTAAGTAAGTATCAATTAGGCTTCCCATAAACTTAGTTTGAGCTTCATTGGTGTAATCAGTCATAAAAACGATATCAAGCTCTTCTGTTCCTTTGTGATTCGTCATATCAAATTGAACAACACCAACAACTTTCTTACCATCTCTTTTGTATTGATTAGCTATTGCCTTAGAACCAAGAAGACCAACTTCTTCAGCCGCATAAGCCATAAATTGAACCGTTCTTTCCGGCTTATATCCACCATCCATAATGACTCTAATAACTTCTGTAATAGTTGCAATTCCTGAAGCATTATCATCGGCTCCCGGAGCTCTCGCTCTTTCTCTTCCAAAGAAACCAGCAATAGAGTCTGCGTGACCACCTATCACAATAATTTCATCTTTTTTAGAAGTACCTTCAACAGTCATGACAACTGATGGTTGAGGCCATCTGTCATGTTGAAAATAATCGACAGATACATCTGCTCTAGAGCCGGCTAATTTCTCCCATGTACTTTTAACATAAGCTTGCGAATCAACGCCTGTTTGAGCTTTATAATAACGATTTCTAAAAGAAGATAATTTTAAAATCATCTCCCTAATTCCAAACTCATTTACTTGAGTCAGCATTCTTTGCACTGTCTCACCTTCAGAGATATTATAATTAAAAAGATCTAGACTCTTAGCTTGCAATCTAGTTTTTGAATCAGAAATAACTTGCAGAGCTTCGTCCAAGGAATCATGTACAATGAATCCTCCACAACGATTAAATTTCTCATGCATCAATTCTGAGAGTAACTCAACATCACTTTCTTGAATTCTTAAAACTGAAATCCCTTCTTGCGATGCCAATAGGTTAGACTTTACAGATTTCTCTGCAGATTGAACGGCATCACTGCCGATAGTGATATAAAGATCCTTTGCCATAGCAACGGAACTCACCACCATTAACGAAATCATCCATAATTTTTTCATATAACATTCCTTTGGTTTAGAGTAAGTAAATCACAGGGGTAACCCCCTGAAAACAAACATCATCTAACAAGTTTATTTCTATAAAACTTGACCGATAAGAATTTTATGAACAAACAACTTTCAAAACTATTAGATAAACTTATGGCTGGTAGTGAGTCCAAGACTAAATTAGTCGCCTTAGAGACTCTCTTTAACCAAGGCATTCCGTTTAATATTCCTCATAAATTTAAGTTTGTTGAGATCTCTCATCAAAAGACCGTTTTAAAACTTCCTTATATTAAAAAGAATAAGAACCATCTGGGTGGGCTCCACGCCTGTGCCGTGGCGACCCTAGGAGAATATCCAGCGGGTCTGACTTTAGTAAAAAAATTCGGAATGAGTCGCTACCGCCTAATAATGCGACGAATTCAAGTTGAGTATTTTAAACAAGCAAAAGAGGCTTTATTAGGTGAAGTGATAGTTAATCATCAAGAGCTTGATCAGTTTGGTCAACAGTTACAGAGTGAAGACATGGTTGAAGTTGAGATGACTACAAATATCTTAAACAAATCAGAAGAAGTTATCGCAGTGGTTCACACCGTTTGGCAGATAAAAAATTGGAAAAAAGTCTCATTTAAAGGCTAAATAGGTTAAAAAAGCAAAGACATAGGCCATTGCCAAAGTATAGCCCATAAAAATCAATGGATGCTTATAACCTCCAGTTTCTTTTTTAAGAACGGCAAAAGTCGAAATACATTGAGGTGCAAATACAAACCATATAAGTAAAGACATCATTGTTGCTAGCGAATATTGTGCACTCAAAATACTTGAAAGATTTTTTAGAAAACTTTCTTCCTCAGCGTCATCACCTTGAACCGCATAAACAGTTCCCATAGCTGCAACCATGACCTCCCTGGCTGCAAAACTAGGAATGAGTGCTGTCGTCAATCTCCAATCATATCCAAGAGGCCTAAAAATAGGCTCGAAAGTCTGACCTATCTTAGCTGCATAACTATAATTTACGGCTGGTTGATCTGCTCCCTCAGGTGCACTTGGAAATGAGACTAATCCCCAAATCACAATACTTAAAAGAAGAATGACTGTTCCAGCTTTTTTAACAAAAATCCAACCTTTCATTAAAGACTGTTTCAGAATTTTAAAAAAACTTGGAATTCGATACGGAGGCAGCTCCATCAAGAGATAGGCTGGAGAAGTTGGTAAATAAGTTTTACGTGCAATCATGGCCACAACAAAGGCAGAGACTATACCCAAAGCATATAAACCAAACAAAGTGAGAGCTTGTAAACTAAATGGACCTAAGAAATGACCCTTGGGAATCATGACTCCTATTAATAAGGTATAAACTGGGAGTCTGGCTGAACAGGTCGTCAAAGGGGATACCATCATTGTAATCAGCCTTTGACTAGGATCTTCGATAATTCTGGCAGACATAATACCAGGAATAGCACAAGCATGGGATGAAAGCATCGGAACAACTGCTTTTCCCGGAAGTCCCATTTTTCGCATGAGATAGTCTAAACTAAAAGCGACTCGCCCTAGATAACCAAAGTCCTCCAAAAAATAGATAATTAAAAAAAGAAAAACGATATGGGGGAGAAAAACGAGAATTCCGCCTACACCTGCAATGACACCATCCACTACTAGACTCTTTAAATACCCATCAGGCAGCAGAGTAGAGACAGAATCTCCAAGCATAGTAAAAATAGATTCTATTCCCCCCATAAAAGGATCGGACCAGGTAAAAAGAAGTTGAAACATAAACAATAAAATAAAAATCAAAATGATGGGGCCTAGCCATGGATGGAGAAAAAATCTATCGAGTTTCTCAGTCAAGCTATCCGCAAGGATATTTTTAATCGTGATATCATCTACGATACTTTCAATCTGAGCTAGCTTTTCCTTAACATACTCAGGTCGTTTAATTTTCGTTTGATAGTCTTTTGGAATATTAAATTCGCGTTTTTCTGGTTGGGAGTCATGAATTTTCTTTGTTAACTCATCTAAGCCTTGTCCAGAAACTGCCGAGACGGGAAAGATAGAAACGCCTCCCAAGTATTGTGAAAGCTTGTCTAAATCAAGCTCCTGCCCTCTTTTTGTTGCAAGGTCCATCATATTCAGAGCCAATACAAAGCTTTGGTTAATTTCCTTGAGTTGCAAAGCCAAATACAATGACTTCTTTAAGTTGGTTGCATCCATAACTAAAACTAAAAGATCAGCTTTCTCTTCTTCTACTTTATCAAAGATAAAGTCTCGCGTTACTTTTTCATCTAATGTTGCAGCATCAAGTGTATAAACCCCAGGGAGATCTAAAATGGATATATCTGAGTCTACAAGAGTTCCAAGTTTTTTTTCCGTGGTAATGCCGGGAAAATTCGCGATTCGTTGTCTTGAATTTGTAAGTGCATTGAATAGTGACGATTTTCCAGAATTAGGAAGTCCAACCAAGGCTACGAAGCTCATATTTCCTCGATCCCAACAACTCTAGCATGCTCTTTAGATATGACGATTTGACTTCCCGAAACCTCTATTAAAAAAGGATCACTAAAAAGTGGAGCTTTTCTTTTAAGTCGAACGATAGAGCCAGGCACTAAACCAAATTGAAATAAGCGTGCTTTTAGCGCTTCATCGATGTCTTCGAGAGACATTATTCTATAAGATTTATCAATGGTTGCCGTCTCTAAAGTCATAGTGTTTGAGTACCTAAAGTGAAGTTAGTACTATCAAACTACCTCAATAAAGTCCACAGAATCTAGTTTGTTAAACGACCATGAGCGTCACCAGATTGATGCATCTGACTCTTTGTACCCTCAAAAATATTTCTTAGACTTGCGATGATTTGCGCTTCATCATCTTCTACCTTGGCCTGCCCTGAGGCTATCGACTTAGTCATCAATTTAATCTCATTTTGAGCAAAACTAATTTGTTCACTTTCATAATTAGACGTCAAGTCATCTATGCGAGTTCTACCGCTAGACAATACCATATCAGCCTTACTTAAGAGTACTTCCAACTGAGAGAGTCTCTTATCCAACTCACCCTGACTTTCTCTCCAACGATTTATTGTTTCTGTAGGCACTTTACTCTTTGCCTGAGTCACAAGACGATTGAGATGATCACTCAAATCAGACTTGAGTTGTTTGAGCTCTGCCTTCTGTTCACCATACTGAGGTACAGATCGATAAATCTCCTCCAAAGTACTTCTTAAGGTTTCACTCTTGTTTTTACTATGTTGGAGAGCTGTAACGTTGGCATTAATGATCTCAATTGATTTTTTAGCGATGCGATCGTATTCTCTCGCCTGCTGGGATAATCCAATGACATGAGTCTTAAACGCTTTTAGATCACCCAAGCTTCCTTTCACTGACTCAAGATTTTCAGACAATTTTTCTCTTACAAAGTCACGGTCGGCTTCAAGCCTTTCTACCTCAGAGTTTAAAATTTCAATTTGGTCTATTAATGAATCTCTTTCTTGCTGAATTTTTGTATGGTTCTCAACAAACAGCTGATATACATCTTTTATCCCTGCCAGAACGAACTCATATTTAGTCTCCTCACTCATTTCAAAAGAATTTTCTTTCAGCCGTTTGAGATTTGATTTTATAGGATTGATAAGACCTTGAGCCTGATCCTTAATAGTTTGTTCAAGTGAGCGAAGATCATAAAAGAATAATTGAATACGACGATGACCTTGATATTCAACCGGAGAGACAAACATTTCATAGGGTCTTGCAGTTAAGTCATCAGAAGGTTTCACTTGAATTTGATAGATCCCAGCTACTCCATGTTTTAAAGCTTCAATAACCGGGTCTTCCTCTCCCAGATTTGTGAGCTTACTTAAAAAATCCCAAGTCATATAATCTTTTTTAAGTTCGTCTTCCTCGATCAACCACTCCTCACTAAAAAACTTATTACTCCAAATGACTTGCAGATTTTCATCCAGAAGAATGGAAGCCAATGGTAGTGCCTCTTGAAAAATACTTCCCATACTCATTCTCTTATTTACATATCGAGACATCTTTTCGCAGAAATTCTGAAAAGACTCAGTACTACCTGGAATCGAGACAGACTTATCAGATTCAATGATTCTTTCACTAATTAAATTCTCAATATCCTTCTCCATATGAGACTGGGCCTTCCTATTTAGCCAACCACTTAGTGGAACTCCCATTCCAAAGAGGAAAACCGAAAGCACAAAAAGACTTCCAAGACCGTAGATGAACATTTTCCCTACTTGCTCAACTTTTAATTTCTCTAGAGTCAGTTCTGGACTGACTGTTTGAAACCATTTTTGACTCGACTCCATAGCCTCGCTGTGAAGCTGGCGGAAAAAGTTTAATTCTTCCATATACTTTGTCAGCATAGTCATTTCTGTCTGAAGATTTTTTATACGAGAGGCGATTTCTGCTTTATCAGACCTTTTGAGAATTGAGTTTTCAGTAATCTTAAGCATTGAATTAAAGTCCCTCTCAACATCTTTAATGAGGGATTCAATATTATTAACCTTAACCCCGGAACGCGTGACAGAATAAATTCTATCGCTCATTCTAGTTAAAGTACGCCATCGATTTTCTCTCACAAAATCATAGAACTTATCCATTTTTGTATTAAAGACATTCATGACTTTTGTCGTCTTAGGAAATGATAAAAGATTTTGAGTTGAAGTTTTCAACTTTTGAAAATCTGCCTTCAAAGTTTTAAATTGATTAGATTTTATATGAAGATCAACTTTTTCATATTCGTTCTCAACTTCTTTAATTTTTTTCAACGCCAATTTATAATCTTCAATTTCAACTAATTCTCTCACTCGATTGAGTTCAGTTTTCTTTTCAAAATCTTCAAGAATATAACTCACTTGGTGCAAATTCTTCGCGCGGCTTCCATCCAAAAATCCTAGCTGCCAAAAATAGGCAAGAGTTCCTAATATGGAAGCTCCCATAAATAGAAGTGAAATTTGGTAGTAAAGATTTACTTTGGAGTTATAATTTCGAATCATCCTAACCTCTTGGCGCAACTTCCCTGTGCGTTGACTAAATTATCTAATAAATTTCAATGAGTTGTAAAGCAAAGGCCACTAATTAAGCGGCCCTATATTTCTACCATAATTTAAGGTGTGACTTCTAGACTGCAATATCTTCGTGAGACTCAAAATCGTTTTTAAGTTTAGCTTTTAACTTCAAAATGGCTTGAGTATGAAGCTGAGAAACTCTTGATTCAGTAACGTCAAGTACTTGACCAATCTCTTTTAGATTTAAATCTTCAAAATAATAAAGTGAAAGCACCAATCTTTGCTTTTCTGGTAGTGACTTGATTCCATCTCTAATAATATTTTGAGCTCTTTTGTAATTTACCGCTGAAAATGGATTCGATGATCTTCTGTGTTCTAAAAGCCCCATCATAAGCTTCTTATCACCACGACTAAAAGTTGCTGAATCATCTATATTAAGCAGTGAAACTGATTTCGACTTATTAAGCATTTCATGGAATTCTTCCATAGAGCATTCAAGCTCCGCACACATCTCTTCATCTGTAGCGGGTCTTCCTAGGTCTCTTTCAAGTTTTGCGTAAGTTCTTTCGAGAGTTTTTGTTTTCTCTCTAACAGAACGTGGAACCCAATCCTGTGAACGAAGTTCATCTAAAATAGAACCTCTGATTCTAAATTCTGCATATGTTTTAAATTTATTATCACGGCTTGGATCAAACTTTTGGATAGCATCCATAAGACCAATAACCCCGCATGATATAAGATCATCTAATTCAATATTTGCTGGCAAACGAGCCGCTATTTTCTGTGCAATAAAGCGTACAAGAGGAGCGTATTCTACGATGATTTCGTCTTTCACCTTTGGGTCTACGGTACATCTGTAATCTTTAAGGTTTTTTAATTTAGCGGTGAGTGATGACATTGAGCTTCTCCTTAAGCATGAGGGTTAATGAACTTCCTGTTCACGGCGCATGGCCCTTACACTCTTTTTTTCGGTCAACCGCTCGACCACTTGAAGAAAATTTTGGTGCAGGCTATTTTTGCCGGGAGTTAAAAACTCACTATCAAATTGCCCTGCAGCCACGTTTAAACGTCTCAAACCGCCTAATATATGAGTTCTACAGCCTAAATAATTCTCAACTGTTTCACTCAGCGTTTTAACTACTTTAGAAAATTGCTGTTTTTGACTGACCATATTTACTAATAAATGATTCTCTTTGATTCCGTATTTCATGCTTAGAACTTTTATCAAAGAATAGGAATCCGTTATCGAAGACTTGTCGGGAGTGACAACCACCACTCTCTTATCACTATAAGCATTTAATGTGAGGGACTGTTTGGTCAATCCCGCCGGACAATCAATTAAAACAAAATCGTACTCTTTGGCGTGCTCATTCAAGATGTCTATGACGATTTCCTCTAAACTGAAATCCGCATCAAAAAGGTCAAGGCACCCATTACTTGCAGATAGGAGATGAAAATTTCCATCTTTATAAAGACAGTCTTCAAAAACCTTTTCAGCAGAAACTAAGGAGTAAAAAGTATTGTTAAGAGGAAGTCCAAGTTTGATAGCTGTATTGGATAAATTGTAATCACTATCGATGAGAAGAACTTTTCTTCCTTTTTCCACTAATTCTCTGGCAAGTTTTAATGAAATTGAAGTCTTCCCTACTCCCCCTTTACCACCGGTAATAGAGATAATTTGGGTCTCTGACTTTGTGGAATCTAAAATTTGACTGCTGATCTCATTTCGCGAGTTGAACGTGCTCAACCATTCACTAGTTCTGTCCATAAACTTCCTGTCCTACTACGGCTCAACATCCTGTCGGGCCGGTCAAATTATTTATAACTGAAACATTCCAGCTAGTAATCTCTCTGCTGTGGCCGATTCTATATCGTCCGGAACTATTGCCCCTGTGCTATAAAACATCAAAGGCACTTCATTGTAAGCATTATGAGCGTTAAAAAGAGCTCCAAAACTCAAACACTGATCAATATGTGTAATTGTAGCACCATTTACAAAACTCTTATACTTGGAAAGAATTTTGCGGTTGTAAATTTCCGAATGGATTGCTGACAAAGTGACTATAAATTCGATTTGATCAAATGATCTTCTTAAAGTCTCAATAAACTTTTTCGTCTCATTTTCTTCTTTAAAATCTAATCTTAAATCTAAAAGAAGAGTTTTTCCCTCTTCTCTAGCCTTTCTTGCTTCAGCCATTAAGTGGGACAAAGAGCTTACTTCTGATATCTTTAATTTAAATATTCTCGAAGTAAAATCTGATTTACCTTGGTCAATTTCTCTCTGTCTAAAACGAATGATTTGAACATTGTCCTGAAGCACAGCAAGCTTAAGCGCCATACTAGCTTGACCACAAGTACTTTCTGAAATGAGCGCCGTCACAGGTTGCTTGGCTTCTGACCTAGAAAAATAGGGCATTCCCACATGAACAAGTTCATTTAATTCTCTCAGGGCAAATTCATAAATAGAGTCTGAATCCGAAAGATCTTCTGGGGTAAGTTCAAAATTAGCTTTCTTAACAATTTTTTGAACTATATTTTCTTCCAACTCTAAAGACCGAAGAGTGGTTCTTAACTCTCTTAGCCCTTGCGGCTCTTCATACTTTCCACCTTGGGCCTCAGAAAGTCTTTCAGTAAGTTCAAAGAGTTTCTTTTCTAATAATTCTATTTGATGTTTTTGACTTTTTATTTCTCCACCCAATGTGGCAGAGACTTCATTGACTCTTCTTTTTTCCATCTCCAACTCACGTTGAATTCCTTCATCCTGAGTAGGATAATTTTCGCTTGTGGCCTCATATACGGGAGAGGAAGATTGTGTCTTAGTTAGCTGAGGAGATGATTCACTTATAAATTGATCGAAACTTCCCCGCACTCTTGGGCTTGCTGTTGTTTCTTCTTCCTCTTCTGGTGTGGTTAGAAAATCATCCAACGAGTTTTGTATTTTTTTAGAAGCTTGAGAAACTGTATTCACAACTTTATTGAGACCTAGGCTCCCATAACCACCTCTTGCAGTTTGAGGAGTCTCATTATAATTATTGATAGCGCGATTCACTTCTTCAGCCGGGCTTTGATAAAAATTTTCTCTTTGATCATCCGAAAGGACGCGATCAACCTTCGCTTTCTTGGTATAGTTTTGCTCGGAAATAGCCGCCGTTATTTCGATTCTCTTTTTCTTAAAAGCACCTTTTAAACCTTTGTTAGTCACCGTTTTAAGGATAATAGCATCTGGGCCTAATTCCCTTTTAACCGCCTTTAAGGTTTCGTCTAAAGTGTCTCCTTCGAACTTTCTTACAAACATACGTTACATCCTCACCGTGCCAAGGGATCTAATATTTACTTCTGGGCTAAGTTCATTGTGGCTCACAACAATGAGATTCGGAATGAACTTTTCTGTTAATCGCTTAAAGTGTCTTCGAACAACTGGAGAGCAAAGAACAATCATCTTCTCTCCCATCTCTGTTGCCTCTTCGATTCTTTCATTCAAGCTTGCTAGAATGGTTTGCGTTACTTTTGGATCGAGAGAAAGTTCCTGACCTTTCTCTGTTTGGATAATATTTTGAGCAAGAGATTCCTCAATACCACGGTCTAATGTGAAAAGTGGAATATCACCTTGGTCACTTTTAACTTTTTCCGTAATCGTCCTGTACAAGCTTTCTCTCGCTAATTCCGTCAGCGTATCTGCATCCTTTATCATTGTACCATGCTCAGCTAATGATTCAAGAATTGTACGCATATCTCTTATGGGAACACCCTCTCTAAGTAAATTTTGCAGGACTTTCAACACACTGCCAAGGGTCATTATTTCAGGAACGAGATCATCAACAATTTTAGGGTAATCCTGCTTAAAGGAGTCAAGAATTCCCACCAACTCTTGCCTGCCAAACATCTCGTGAAGATTAGACTTTAAGATTTCTGTAATATGAGTCGCGATGACAGTTGATAGATCAACTACAGTATAGCCGTTATATTGAGCATCTTCGCGTAGTTCTTCATTAATCCAAACTGCATCCAGCCCAAATACTGGCTCTCTTGCTTCAATTCCATCAATTTGTTCAATAACAGTTCCTGGATCCATCGCTAAGAAATGATCAGGCATTAGGTCTGCCTCAGCGACTTTGATCCCTTTAATACGAATACTGTATCCGCCAGGCTTTAACTCTAAATTATCTTTAATGCTTATACTCGGAATAATAAGTCCCCAATCGGAAACAAACTGCTTTCTGATATGACTGATTCTCTCAAGAAGGTCTCCGTCTTGTTCAGTATCAACAATATTGACTAGTCCGTACCCAACTTCAAGTTCAATGAGTTCAAGTCCAAGTAGATCTTCAAGATTGTCCTCATTAGATTTTTTCTCCTCAATCTTATCTTGTTTCTCTTTAAGAACAGTTGCCTCTTTTGATTTCTCCATTCGATAAGCCGCATAAGCAAGCCCACCACCAACTAATAAAAATTGGAAAATAGGAAAACCTGGGATAATGGCAAATGAAGAAATAACACCCGCTGTAATATAAATAGCTTTGGGGTTAATACTAAATTGTTTTCCTATCTGCTCACTTAGACCATCATCACTTGTATTTCGAGTGGCAATAATACCGGCGGCAGTAGATATAATAATCGCGGGTATTTGAGCAATGAGTCCGTCCCCCACTGTTAGTAGGGTAAAAGTCTCTGCAGCTACTCCAAAATCCATTCCAGATTGAGCCACACCGATGACGATACCACCAATGATATTGATGGCTGTAATAAGAATACCTGCAATGGCATCCCCTTTAACGAATTTACTAGCACCATCCATTGATCCGTAAAAATCTGCTTCTGATGCAACTTCCGCACGTCTTTTCTTTGCCGTCGCTTCGTCGATAAGACCTGCATTCAGATCGGCATCAATGGCCATCTGCTTTCCAGGCATCGCATCTAATGTGAATCTTGCAGCAACTTCAGCTACTCTACCGGCACCTTTCGTAATAACGATGAAGTTAATGATAACGAAGATGATAAACATGATAATACCGACAGCATAATTACCACCGACAATATATTCTCCAAACGCTCGGATAATTTCTCCGGCAGCACTTGAACCATCACTTGCTCCACGTCCTAGAATATTTTTCGTAGAAGCAATATTGAGTGAAAGTCTAAAAAGAGTAATAACAAGAAGAACTGATGGGAAGGTCGAAAACTCTAATGGTTTTTTAATATAAATTGAAAGAAGAAGGATAACTACTGAAGCTGCTATACTTATAGCGATTAAAAAGTCCATCATCCCAGGAGGGACAGGCACAATCATAACCGCTAAAACCGCTAGTAATGTGACCGCAATATAGAGGTCAGGGCTTTTTGCAAAATCTTTAAAATTACCAAACATTCGTCATCCTTAACTCAATGCTTTTAGTTTTCTTTTCATTCGATAAACGAAAGCCAAAATTTCAGCTACCGCTTTATAAAGTGAACGAGGAACTCCTTCGCCTACTTTTACTGTCTTATAGAGAGCTCGAGCGAGTGGAACATTTTCTACGATGGGTATATTATGTTCTTTCGCAATTTCTCTAATTCTCATGGCCAGGTGATCTTGCCCTTTCCCAACGACTTGGGGAGCAACCATGGTCAACTTATCATACCTGATAACTATACTAATATGGGTGGGGTTTGTAACAATTACATCCGCATTCGGAATCTCCGCTATCATTCTCTTTTGAGACATTTCTCGTTGAATAGCGCGGATTCTCTGCTTAACCTCAGGGTTTCCGTCTTTCTCCTTAGACTCTTCTTTTACCTGCTGCTTAGTCATCTTCAGTTTTTCTTTGTACAAGAACTTTTCCCAGAAAAAGTCCATGATAGCCACAACCAATAAACCGATTAAAATAGAGCCTGCTAATCTAAAGGCAAACATTTTTCCATAGCTGAAGGCTTCTGCTGCCTCTGTGTGCAAAAAGCCCGTAAAAGTCGTGATATTTGCTGTGATGATAAAATAGGTAATAGTGAGAACCACTGAGAATTTAAAAACACCCTTGGCTGCTTCGCCAAGGGACTTTTTAGAAAATAATCTCTTGGCACCATTGATTGGGTTGATTTTATCAAATTTTACTTGAAGAACATCAGGTGCATAAATAAAACCTATTTGGGACACTTGAGAGAGCAAACCAAGAACAAAAGATGTTCCAAATACAGGAGCAATACATTTACCTGCAGCATAGAAAGTTTCTCTTAAAATTTCTTTTCCAATATCTTTATTCTCAAAAACTTTATCCAATTCAAGTCCGTAAAGCCAGGCTATATAATCCGACATCACCTCAAAGATGAAAAGACTAGATAAAATCAAAACAGAGAAAGCACCTGAAAGAATTAAAACAGAATTAAGCTCCTTAGAGGATGCTACATCTCCTTTTCTTCTCGCCTCATCCAGTCGATACTGGGAAGGCTCTTCGGTTTTTTCGCCACTGTCGCTGTCTTCAGCCATTTACTTCCCTAAATTACAAATTGGAACCAATCACCTAATCGGTCCACGTACATTTTATAAGCCACCGTAAAAAATTCCTCAGAAATCGCATAGAATACAGTCAATCCAATTCCAATATTTACGACAAAACTTACCATTAATATATTCATCTGAGGGATAGTCCGTGCCACGATCCCCATCACCATATTCAAAATTAAATTCGTAAACAAAATAGGAGTTGCGAGAAGAAAAGCCGCCGAAAAAACACCTTTGAAAAAGCTGTGATAAAACACGTGAATATTTGCGAAGTTTCCAAGGCTATCCATGCTTATACTAAAAAATGAATTTAGTACTCCCTTAAACATAGGAAGAAGTGCTCCTGTAGATAAGATAAGAATCAAGATAGTCCATTGAATGATTTTTTCAAAAGGACCTATTTGCGCTTGAGCTGTAGGATCAAAATAAGTAACTGAGGCAAAACCAATTTGCTGAGTCATTATCGTACCGGCGGCGACAAATAGGCTCATGATTGTTTTCACAAGGTATCCTATAAATAGACCGACAATCGTATTAAAAGCTGTCAAATACCAAAAGTTTTCAACTCCAACACTTAAAACCTGCTTGATCATCACTCCCTCTACCATTGGGAAAAATGCATAGCTAATGATCATGGTTGTAAGTGATTTAACTAGAAAGGGAACTCCCGTATTATCAAATATGGGAAGTTGGAATAAAATAGCTGCCCATCTTGTAAACACAAGCCAAAATGCGATGAAAGCTGGGTAGTCATTTATTCCAATGCTTATCATCGATGCATCACCATTTTTGGAATATTCGTATAAAGATCATGAGTAAAAGAAGTCATTGTCTCCATCATCCATGGACTCATAAATACCAATGCCATAACAATAACTAAAATCTTAGGAATAAAAGATAGAGTCTGCTCGTTAATCTGAGTGACAGCTTGGAAAAGTGAAACCATAATACCCACGACTAATGCCCCAAGCAACATCGGAGCTGCAAGCATAAGGGCCACTTTCACTGCTTGATTGGTAACTTCTACAACAAATCCATTATCCATAATCTATCCTTCTAATTAAACGACCTAAGTATTGAACCTGTCACCAATTGCCATCCATCAACAAGTACAAAAAGAAGTAACTTAAATGGCATCGATATAATAACAGGAGGTAACATCATCATTCCCATCGCCATAAGAACTGAGGCCACAACCATATCTAATACGAGAAAGGGAATATATAAGAGAAAGCCTATCTGAAAGGCTGTCTTTAACTCTGAGATTATAAAAGCAGGAATTAAGAAATGAATGGGAACAGCATTAATATCATTTGGAGCGGTAGTACCAGTCACATCATAAAAAAGTCCAATATCTGCCTTTCTTACTTGCTTGGACATAAAACCTCGAAGTTCAACCTCGATAGTCTCTAAAGCTTGAGTGGTCGTGATGGCTTTATTCATTAAAGGATCTACCGCTTTATCATATATATTTTTTCCTGTTGGCATCATCACAAAAACAGATAAGAACATGGCAAAACCAATAAGAAGTTGATTCGGAGGCATACTTTGCGTTCCTATCGCCTGTCTGACAAAAGCCAAAACGACAATAATTCTCGTAAAAGATGTACACAGAATAATAATTGCTGGAGCAAGTGTTAAAACCGTAAAGAGAACCATAACCTGCATGGTATCGACCAGATTTGTTCCTTGACCAAAATTAACACTTAGGCCAGGAAGATTTACACCTGAGCCTGCCGCTTGAGCAAAAGCGCCTGTGGAAAGTACCCCTAAAAATGTCGTCATCAAAAGTTTAGTTAATTTCAATTCTCTATCCTATTGAAGTGACTTAAGTCCCTTCACTTTCTCTTTTATTTGATCTGAAAATTTAATCTTTTCTTTAATTTCGTTATAACTTGATAATGAAGACTCTTTATTAGACTCAGATATATCTTCTTTTATTTTAATTTTTGCATCGTTAATAGGGTCAGCTTCAGCAAAATCTAATTTTGCATCAAAGTTCGTTCCTACGAGAGTTTTCTCTTCATCTTTAATGAGACCTGCGACATCTCGAATTTCCGAAATCGGATGAATCCCAGCTTCAGTATTACTCACAAGAAAAACCTGATTATGAGCTTTAATCATCATAAGACTTCTCTTAGGAGCTAAATAATGTTGGTTAAGCACCATAATCTTATCGGTACTCCCCAAAAAGCCAAGCTTCCCTTTTTTAATAAACCCCTTTTTCATGAGACTAATCACACCATAAAAGAGCATAAGGACAAGTCCCAGGAAAGCGACAAATTTCCCGCCATACTTCACTAGCGAGAAATCACTTGAGCCGATATTTTGGTTGGCAGCCTGAGTGGTCTGAACTGCATCAGTAGTGGATAATTTAGCCTCAGACTTTTGTTCCGAATCTTTTTTGGCAACAGTAGGCTTAATAATTTTAGGTTGGGCTGCAACCTCATCTTTTTTCTCAATATCTAGAAGGCTATCTAAGTAGTCTTTGTTCAAAAACTCTTTTTTAACTTTCGTTTTCTTTTTGGGTAGAATAGATCCTCGCTGCGCTACCTTTTTAACAGCTTTTTTAACTCTAGGAAAAGTCAGTTCAATATGGTTGTTTTCTAATTTCAGAGTGACAAGATCGCTTTTCTTTTCAATATTGAAGGGAAGTAAAGCTTTAATCTTAGTTTGAGTCGCAGTAGTTTGATAGGCTCTAATTTGGGTATCTTTAAGTCCTGAAGAAAAGCTCACAGACTTTTCCATATTCTGTTTTACTTTTGAATCTGGGATGACCACTTGTACTGCCTCTCCCATTACTTTTAACTCAGGAATTCCTCTCATCACTCCATCAAATTTAACTGTGATTTTTCCCTGAGAGTCAGTCTTGTTAAAGTCTAGCTTGGTCAAAGTCACACCAGCTATCGCCGACTGTACTAAAAGTGAAAGTAAAACAATATACTTCATAAAATCCTCACCTATTTTAAGGTTTCAATTCTCTCTAATGGACTGATGATATCTGTTAGACGTACACCAAATTTTTCGTTCACAACGACAACTTCACCTCTTGCGACAAGTTTTCCGTTAACCAAGACTTCCAGAGGTTCACCCGCAAGCTTGTCGAGTTCTAAAACAGAACCTTGTCCAAGTTGAAGAAGATCTTTTATAACAACTTGAGCTCTTCCAAGCTCCACGCTTACTTTCAAGGGAATATCTAGAATAAAATCTAGGTTCTGAACTTTAAGTTTATTAAGAGCTTCGTCACCTGTTTTAATTTGATCAGCGAGATTTGAAATGGCATCTTTTTGCTCTTGATTGATGTCTGTCACGTTGTTTTCTGTGTTCTCTTCCATGATTTTTTCCTCTTATAGATCTTGTAATCGTTTAGTTATTTGAACGGCTTTATTACCTTTATATTCCCCTGCTAAACATTGAAGTTTTTTTACACCTTCAACCTCTATGAAAAGCTCTCCAGAAACTTCTTGGCTTAGGGGGATGATATCTCCCGGTTGAAGTCCCACGAGGTCCCCCACAGTCATTTGAGTGTCCCCAAGTTTAACAATTGCGGTGGCTTCAGAAGCATTGACATGATCATGCATGGCCTGAGTCCAAAGGCTATCCACCACATCATTTTCTGATTGGTAACTTGAACTTAATTTTTGTTTAATTGGTTCAATGGTCGAATAAGGGATAACCACCATAATAGTTCCAGAAGCTGATTCAAATTCAACCTCAAATGTCGTCGTAATAATAACATCACTTGGAGGAACTACACCTACAAATTGAGGGTTGATTTCAGTTCTTACATATTGAGCATCAATTTTATGTACAGGCTGCCAGGCTTCTTCGAGGTCTGTGATTGCCATATCCATAACTCTTTTCATGAAAGAAAGCTCGATCGAAGTAAACTCTTTTCCTTCAATTTTTGTAAAGGGTCTATCTGTTCCACCAAAATAGGAATCGATGATAGCGTAAGCTAGTTTTGATTCAAAAACTAAAAGAGCAGGACCTCTTAATTCATTGAACCTCATGATCGACATACAACTTGGAATAGGAAGTGTATTAACGAACTCTCCAAATTTTAGAAGGTCAGTAGAGATCATTGAGATGGTAGAGATCTTACGAAGACTATTTGATAAAGAAACTCGAAATTGCCTTATGAATCTTTCATAGATGATTTCCAGAATAGGCATTCGCCCACGGATAACTCTATCTTGATTGGTCAGATCATAAGGCTGAATATTCTCCGACTCATCATCATCAAAATCATCATCAAGATCATTATCTACATCTACATCGGCATCATCATTAACCGCGCTTAATAGTGCATCAACTTCGTCTTGACTTAAAACTTGTGCCATAGTCTGTTCCCTCCTGGAACTGTTAGGCTCTTAAACATCCTATTTAAGAGCGTTAGTTTATCTGAAAACCAACATAAAATACGTCTTCAATTTTTCCATCTATAAGAAAAGAGTTAATCGCTGATTTAATCTCTTGCTTAAGATAGAGCTTCCCGTCTTTCTTTAAGATATCCTCGGGTCTTTTACTGTTTAGGATACTTATAATCGTGTCTCTAATTTGAGGCTTACGCGCCTCCACCTCTGAGACTTCAGATTTTTCATCTAACTTTAAGACTGCTTTAAGCCTTACGTATCTTCTTGGTCCGTCACCCTGAGCTAAGTTCACTGTGAATGAAGCAAGATCAACCAATGTTTCTTTTTGAACAGGAACTGGTCCCCCAGACTCAGCCATTAGCTCTGGATCTTGACCCATTTCTTTTAAAAGCTTTGTGAGGTCTGGTCTTTTAGCTTCCATCTCCATAAACCGATATTGGAAAAACGCTACAGTTCCCAATCCCGCTAGGTTTAAAATTAAAAGCAATGCGACTAAAGGGTTTTTTTGACTAGCAGCTTTAGCAGGCTTTGCTACTTCTTCTGCACCTGTGTCTTGGTTATCTTCGTCGGCCATGACTCACTCCTGTTATAGGCCCCTGCTGGAAATCCTTTCCAGAGGTTTATGTCAAAATTATAGCGCTCCCAGACATTGAAAGCAAGAGAGCATAATGACACTTGGTAATTTTTGCCTCAAAAATGGGCAAAATCGTCAAAAGGCTGACAGAGTCCTTTACTCGGATTAACTATAAGAGGAATATTTTGCCGGCTAAATAGAACCAACACATCAAAAGAACTAAACATGAGCCGCCAAACATTATGGCCCTGTGATTAATATTATTGCTCCCCAGGTGGATCATTGAATGCCCCAGGCGCAAGAGAACATAGACCCAGGCAAGGGCCACTAAAACTTGATCTACCTGATCTAGAGCGAGAACGAGCACTCCAAAACCTATAAAGTATACCGGCATCTCAAAAAGGTTTGAGTAATGCCTCTCATGGACAATGAGATGCTCTGGAAGGGAATCACGACCCTGGTAACTTCTAAAGTACTTAAATGAGACTTCCCTTTTTATAACAGCCGTTCTACGACGGAGAAACAATTTAACTAGCATGACTAGTGGAAAGAGAGCCTGAGCAAAAACTGCAAAGAAAAAAATTTTATCTATTGTTGTCATAATAACTTAAAAAAAAGGGAGGTCATCAAGACCTCCCTGTTATTCTTATATCCCAAAGGGAAATTAGAACATTTCTTTCCAAGCTTTTCCTGGACGAAACTTAGGAAGAGTCTTAGCTTTGATTTTGATTTTTTCACCAGTAGCTGGGTTAACACCAGTTCTAGCTGCTCTTCTCGTTTTTGTAAAAGTTCCAAATCCTACTAAAGATACATCGTCACCTTTTTTAACAGCTCTTTTTACAGTATCAAGCATTGTAGTAATGAATTGATCTGCATCTTTTTTAGATAGGTGGCTAAGTTCTTTAGACTTAATAATTGCTTCAACTAACTCTTTTCTGTTCATAGAAATCTCCTGAAGGTCAGTGTTAATAATACTATAGAAAAATTGTTACCTCGTTTTCAGGTCTTGGCAAATTTTTTTATCAAAAAAATATATTTTTTTTAAAAACTTGCCATCATCTATTTTATGCTTACAATCTGCGCTCACACATTAAAAAAGCCCTCTCTAGGAGGGCTTTTTCGTCGATTTACTAACTTTTAAGGCAAATCAAAACTACATATTTACTTTTCCACGTTTTTTTAATTCTTCAATTATCCCGTCGAAATGCTCTGCTGGATAGGCACCCTTTACAGGAATTCCGTTTATAAGAAAGCCAGGAGTTCCTTGAAAGCCAAACTTTTTAGCTTCATCAAGATCTTCTTGGATTCTTTTGGCAACGACCTCAGAGTCTAAATCTTTTTCAAGTTTAGACATATTAGCGCCTGTTTTTTTGGCAATAGCTCTAAAAAACTTTTCTCCCTGCTTAATTTTTGAGAACTGATCAAAGAGTTGATCGTGAAATTGAATCGCTTTTTCATCTCCTTGAAGTCTTAAGGCTTCATAATACTTAGCAGCTGGCATTGCGTTTGGGTGAAAAGACAAAGGAAGATGCTTATAAACGAATCTAATTTTTCCGTCGTATTTTTTAAGCAATTGAGTCACAGTATTGTATCCTCTCGAGCAGAAAGGGCACTCAAAATCTGAGTACTCAATCAATGTCAGTTCAGCATCCTTATTCCCTCTAATAATTTCATCATCTCTAATTTCAGGATTTAAAGGGTTATTAAAGCTGTCTTCATAGGCTTGCTTTTCAGCCTCCTCTTGCTTCGCTCTTTGAGACTTCTGAGCAACTTTAACAGCTTCATTTAAAGCCGTGATAAATTCTTCAGGGTTCTCCTTGATTGCATCGGTGATGATGTCAGGATTTTTCTTTAACAATTCACCAATCGTTGCTTTATCTGCCGTACAGCTTACAAGCATTCCTCCAACCAAGACTAAACCAAATAAACGTTTCATCATTCTTATTCCTTTTTGTTATGTACTAAAATATTTTCGGTTTATATTAAATTATCTGTGTCAATTCACAGTCAACTCTCTGTTAATTCCCTTTATTCTCGTTATTTTCACATAATCTTTCAATATAATCTAAGTATTTATTGAATGCCCTTCCATGGGGTCTTATCTGAGCATAACCAATCAGATGTACTCTTGCATTTCTATTGCCCTTCATAAATGATCTCATCGTTGAAAAGAAAGCAAATATAGCGCCAGATACTTTTCCATAAAGATGGAACGCTAAAGTCAGGTATGAAATAATCATAAGAATAACAGAGATCCAAATTATCGACTCAAAGATAAAACTTTGATTCTCTAGGAAAAACAATGATGCTTGTTCACTGGCAGCTTTGCCAGTTGTATTAAGCAGTATAGTAAATAATTGAGACCGCAATTCTGCAATTATATAGACCACAGCAAATACAGTAATTATCGTAAAAATAAGAATTAAGAGAAGAAAATGAAAAAAGAAAACACGTTCGAATGTTGGTCCATGGATTCGCGTGAAGGTAGGAGGAATTGTTGCATCTTTTAGTCTCTTTTCTTTTTTACATTCTTCTAAATAACGAAAAAAGAACTCGCTAAATCTGGTTAAAAGTTTATAGTCGGAAAAGAGATCTGGATTATATTCTACTGACTCTCCCTCAGAGCTCTTAGCACTATAATTTCCTATCACTTCAAATGGACGTAAAAGAATTTTACCAAAATAAACACCAGCGAAAAAAATCATAATTAATAATACAAGCCCTAACGGCAGTTTATCGACTACAACAGACAGTAAACTATCAGTTAATGCCTCTCTTAACTCAATAGACTTTCCTAAATCCCTAGCTTCAAAATAGACACTATTGAGTGAGGCTACAATCCAGACCAAGTAATAAACAAATAAAGCCACGAAGGTAAAAATACCTACAAACTTAAGGCCAGTTAAAAGCAAAAAGCGGCTATCTTCGTTTTGAAAGAGTTTCCATTTATTTAATAATGTTTTCACTCCTTAAATTTTAAGTGTTTATGATCAAGATAAGAAGCGGGTAAAAAATGAGTAGATTTTACACACCAAGCTCCATTTTATTGCGACGAGTCAAAAAATAAGGTAAAAACTAATCACTGAGACGAAACATCGTCTAAGTACTCTCTCCCTCTCTCAATTGCGCAAGACTAACCTCTTGCGCTTTTTTTTTGTCGAAATTTAAACTTAGAAAAGTGGAATTTCTCTTTTAGGAGATGTTTTATAAAACTCCTTTATTCCCTGAGCGATTCCCTTTGCATACGCTTTTAGATAGCTGTCAGAATTTAACTTACTCAACTCTCGCGGATTAGACATGAAGCCGGCCTCGATGAGGACTCCAGGCCTTTTCGACAATGCAAGGACATAGAAAAGTCCAGGTTTAATTCCGCGGTCTTTTCGCTTAAAGGACTTTATATTTTTGCCAATATTCCCATGAACCAAACCGGCTAGTTTTTTTGAGGAATTAACCGTCTTTCCCACTACCAAATCAATTAAAATCTGGTTGATAATTTTGTCTTCACCTTTCAGATCTTTATTTTCAATCGATTCCACCTTTTCGATGGCTTTGTCTTTGTGATTATCGAGATAATAGGTCTCAAAGCCGTGAAACTCTGAACTATTAGCTGAATTAAAATGAATAGAGATAAATAAATCTGCCTTTACTGTATCTGCCATCGAAGCCCTATCATCTAGATCTACTGTTCGATCAAAGCTTCGAGTAAGATAAACTGAAAATTCATTGAGAAGACTTGCTTGCAAATATTTTGCAAGCCTTAAACTGAGGTTTTTTTCATAAACTGTGATTTTTTTTTGACGACCTTTGCTATCTTTTACTGAGTAAGATTTGACTGCACCAAGTTCTTTTCCTCCATGTCCGGGATCAATCAGTATAACAAAGCTAAATGCTTGGCTAGATCCAAAAAGAATAAGGAAGATGATCAACAAGTTTTTCATTATCATTAATATATTTTGGTCAGTTTAAAATTTGGAAAATAATGATTCAAGATTTGTTTGTAGTCGAATCCTCTCAAAGCTAGCTCCTTTGCTCCAAATTGGCATAGGCCCACACCATGTCCGAAACCTGAGCCTGAGATAACTATATTTTTTCCTTTGTCTTTAACAAAGTAGTTATTTGATGGAAGACTTCTTCTTCCCAAAGTAGCACGTAATCTTGATTTTTTCAGATGGTAAAGATCATCTTTTGAATAGAACCTAAGGGCACTATGGCTTTTTTTATCAGAGAGAATTTTAACTCCTTTATTCGAAGTCATCATCGTTTGATTCTCGTAAGATGCCAGGGCTTCTTTTAAATAATGAGAGAGTTTAGGTTTAGCAAGCTCAATTTTCCAGTCTTTCGTTCCATGCTTATGACAAAAAGGGCAACTAACAGACTTATACCCTTTCACAGCGTTACTCCACACTTGATCAGGCCTCAGAGTTTTGCCTCCGCATTTTGAATGGAAAAAAATGGGTAGAGATTTTCCATCATACATTGTTAAAACTTCTCCCGCCGTTTCTTGAGTTGCCTTGAAAGTCGAATAAGTAGCGTCAAAAAAGTTTCCATTCACTTGGTGTTTCTCTGAATTCTCAATATCATAATAAGCGTTAAAGCCTTTACCTTTAGAAACCTGTTTGGATTTTATCTTATGATAGGCATACGATCTAGCAGCCACCGCTTGAGCCTTTAAAGCCTCTAAAGGCCAATCTGCACTCATCTCTTTGGGAAGTAGAGTTGCTAGATAATCCTCCAAAGGCATTTCATTGATAAGATCACAACCAGCCCTTGTCTCCGAAGTTATAATATGAAGATTCCCTCGGTACTTAGCCTCTTGCCAATTTAAAAGTCCAGTCATCGAAGCAACGCTCGCTAACCTTAGTGGCTTAAGTGGAAGTATATTCTTCCCTTCAGGTTTACATTTAAAGTTTAAAGACTTTCTACCCAGATAGCTTTTAGCCGATTTGGCTAGAAATACCTTACTCTTAAGATCTACTCCAGAAACAAAAACATTTTGCAAAGAGCGTGCGATGAGCACATTAATTGAAGGACCTTGTGCCAAAGCCGTGTACGAAAATAAAAAAATCATTCCTTGAAAAATTAGTTTCAAATCCCATCCTTGGACTCCTTATTATTTTAGTACAATTAAGCGAAATTACAAAAGCTTTAATTCAGTCATGACTTTTTGCATGTCCGTCCATGCCGTTTTCTTCATATTTGGAGCTGTACTCAATAACTTAGGTGAGAATAAAGGCATAAGTTTTCCTTGATATTCGCCTTGCTCGACCTGAAAAAATTGACCATGAATATTTTTTAGTCGGCTCTCGGTTCCTAAAAGAAATTGAGTTGGACCAGCTCCTAAGGTCATAATGATCGTGGGCTTATAGAAAAGAACTTCCTGTGCTAATTGCTCAATTGTCTTGTCCCCCACCTCTGTTAGCATCCAAGTTTCGTTAAGCTTCATTGCACTCACCATTCTTTGAAAAAGCTCAGCAACGTGGGATTTAAAAAAGCACTCAAAAAGGTTGTTAGGCTCCATCTCTCCTGTAGAGGAGTCTGACACAAAAAGGACTTGGCATTCAGTGAGTCTATTTAAGTGATCTTTATGTATTGTCTCTGCTTGCTCAGACACCCTTCTAGCGAGGGCCAGGATATCATCTTTCTTGAGCGCTGATATATCTTCAGAGCCTTTAGACAGCACTCTAGCTCCCTTATCCTTTTTACTTAGTGATCCCCCTGGAAATTCGAATTCCTCTCGATTTGCCAACTTCTCATCACTAAACTGATAAAGAGAGTCAAGAATTTTTGTTTTCTCAGTTATGGCATTTTTTTCTAAATTTTCTACCGTATCTTCCGCTTGATCTGAGACTTCACCTTCTACTTCTGCAATTTCATCCTCTAGTTGGTCTCTCAGAGGCTCTGTAGAGCTTTTATAGCTCCATAGGGGCTCAAAGACTTTTGAGGGTGAATCCTTTGCCCGAAGTCTACGCAGGGCATCTTTATAGGGGTTTTCCATGCCTAGTATCTACCTAAACAGACACTAATTTCCTAGTCTAAATTTAAAGCTTTCGGAATTTAAGCCAGTTGATCTCGTCCCGATAAGCTAAGTATCTGGGAGGCAACTGCATGTCTAAGGAAATGGATTTTAAATTTGAGAAGTTTGAAGAGTACTGGGGAACAGCGGAGAATGTTCAAAAAATTATGGGACATTGTCGCATATGCGGATCAAAGCTACTGCTGAGCCACTTGCCCGACTATAAGAATCTTATCGTCCAGGAAACCGCAAGGTGTATCGATTGTGGCGAAGGAAACCGAAAAGTCATTCACGTCTTGAATTAATTATTTAAAGCATGCAAATACTGATAAACGGCGTTTGCATGCTTTGAATTTATCTCTAAGCAATCACTCAATTCTTTTTCACTAAATTCACTAAGCTCCTCAAGAGTATAGCTATTATTCTTAAGTATTTGCTTTCTAATTTCAGTATTTAACCCTTTAACTTCATCCACCCATGATTTTAAAACACGTTTCTTTTCAGCTTTATGATGAAGACGTCGTGAGAACCTATGAGCTTCATCTCGCATAGAGACAATTGTTCTTAAAAGAGGAGGACATTTAGCTAAAATAAATGGATTTGATCTTCCTTTTATAACTAGACGCTCATCACTTGATTGAACTTTTGACGAACGAAATCCCCCGGGAGCTTTCAAATCTCTGGCCTTTGCTATTCCTACTACGGGAATATTTAATTCTAGCTCATCTAAAACTTTTGCCACTGTATTGACCTGCGCGACTCCCCCATCCACGATAAAAACATCGGGAAGATTCCCATATTTTAAGCGCCTTCTAAACACTTCATCCATCATAGCAAAGTCATTATTACCTTCCGGTCTTTCTTCTAAATGATAATGTCGATACTGAGCTCGATCCGGCTTTCCTTCAAAAAAGACAATTTGGGCAGCAGTGGGCGATTTTCCCTGCCAAATAGCAATATCATAGCATTCCAAATTCTTTGGGCGATCTTTCAATTTCAAAAGGTCTTTAAGTTTATTGAGCCCCACATAGACAGAGTCTTGATTTTTAATTCTCACTTTTTGGCATTGTTCAGCATGCTCACGGGTGGCTCCTAAAAGTGATTCATATTTCTTTGTCTGACCGAAGACTCGAATCTTGAGTCCTTCACCGTGCATTTGAGAAAGAGCTTCTTGTAATTCTTTTGCTCCTTGACTTGGAAGCATAGTAATTATCTTGGAAGGAATAACTTCACTATTTTGACCATAGTATTGAAGAACTGCCAATGAAACTTCACTTTCCACATCATCTAAAAGATCATCCATAAGAAAGTGAAAATTCTTTTGGCCCAAAAGATTTCCTTGGCGAATGAGATAAATACTTATGTCTATTTCCTGCTCGCCCACATGATAAGCTATCACATCCACGTTCGAATCACTCAATGACTCTACATTTTGCTCGAAAGACTTTTCTGCAAAGTCAGTTAACTCTTCGATATGATCTCGAAGTTGAGCCGCATATTCAAACATTTCCTCTTCTGCAAGGACCATCATTTTATCAGTAAGAAGACTGATCGAATTTTCTACTTTTTTCCTATTTTTAAAAAAATCGATCGCAGCATTCAAATCAGAATGATACTCCTCTTTGGAAATTTTGTTCACACAGGGAGCCGTGCATTGATTCATCTGATAAAGAATACAAGGCGTAGTTCTATTTTTAAATTCATGATTGGAGCAATCTCTAAGAGCGAAAGACTTGGTTAAAATTCGAAGTATATAAGAAACGTTATATCCGTGAGGAAAGGGACCAAAAAGTTCCAAATTTTTTCTTTTTTTAGGTCTCCTTAAATAAAGTAGTCTTGGAAACTTATCATTCCAATCGACTCCAAGGTAGGGATAACTCTTATCGTCTTTGAGTCTGATATTGTACTTTGGCTTATATTCTTTTATGAGATTGTTCTCAAGGACATAGGATTCAGCATCTGAGTTAGTCAGAAAAAACTCGAAATTTTTGATATGAGAAACAAGTATTTGAGTCTTTGGATTTTTATCTGAATTATTAAAATAACTTGTAACTCGGCTTTTTAGGTTTTTTGCCTTCCCAACGTATAAGATTTCACCTAGTTTTCCCTGCATTAAATAGCAACCCGGGGATTTGGGCAGTGTATTAGCCTTGGCCAAAAGCTTTTCGCGATCAAGTCTCTCAATGGGTTTAGCCTTGTCCCTAGACTTGTCGTAAGCCTCCGAATTTGCTAATATCTTCGAGGTTTTATTATCTTTCAAAATCCGATTTCTCCCATTGAGAGTATAGCGCAGCTTTAAAGATTTAGAAAAGATTTGAAAAACCGCCTTATTTATCCAATGGAATCTAAAGGAAATTAAATGACATCGTATTCAGCTGGTAAAGAAGTTCTCTCTTACTGTGGAAAGTGTAAGCTTCCTCTTGGCCACACAATTGTTGCCATGAAAGACACTCACACGATAGGCAAAGTAAAATGCAATACGTGCCAAGCTGTTCACATGTATAAAGACCCTGCAACAAAAAGCAAAAGAGTTAAGTCATCAGCAACGACAACTAGAAAAAGAAAGAAAGCTATATCAGTTAACGATCTTTGGATTGAAGAGATGGGAAAAGCCGCAGGTAAATCTATTAAGTATACTATCCGCGAGACTTTTAATGTTGGGGATATTTTAGATCACAAAAGCTTTGGACCTGGTATTGTTCAAAATTTGGTTGATGACAAAATTGAAGTTCTTTTTCAACACGAAATTAAACTGCTTGTCCACGGGAAGTAATCTCAGAAACGCGATAGCGTTTCCAAAAAAAAGGGAGCTAAAAAGCTCCCTCTATAAAACTCTCATTATTATTTTTATTTATTTCTAGAATCCGTTAAAACCAAATCCTGTTCCAAGCCCAAACCCTCCAGATAAGGAGAATCCAGCATTACTTGGAGCGAATGGAGCATAACCGAAGTTTCCTCCCCCTCCATACTGGGTATTAAAGGCAGCTTGTCCTGCTTGATTTTGAAGCGCTATCTGCTGATTAAATGATCCCGCTTGGAAAGCTTGATTATTAAACGACTGAGCGTTTTGAACTTGAAACCACCCGTTACCGTTCACACTTCCGTTATTATATCCTCCAGATCCATTCCAATAGCCTCCGCCATTGTTAGGATATTGAACTCCTCCCCAAGCAGTAGCACCACCCCAGGGAGCTGTTGTCGCGTTATTTCCCCAACCTGGTCTATAACCTCCGTTGAATCCGCCGTTGAATCCACCATTAAATCCGCCGTTAAAACCACCAGGGCAAGGTGCTCTAAAACAAGTCATTGGGCTATAAGCTGCTCCATTAAATCCACCAGGAAATCCTGTGAAGCCTCCATTTAAGCCACCGTTAAATCCGCCATTAAATCCACCTGGATATCCAGAGTACATTCCAGAATTAAGTCCACCATTAAAGCTTATTCCATTCGGTGGAAGGCCTAAAAGACTGTTTAGATTTAAATTACCTTGCAGTCCAAATCCAGCATACGGATTGTATCCCATCCCAGCATACGGATTACCAATTCCATAACCACCAGTAACATTTAAATAAGGATTAAATCCACCACCGGGTCCATACATTGCCGCCATAAATTGTGGTGAGTAACCAGCGCCCCCCCACACATTTCCAAAACCTCCCACTCCATTACCAAACATACCACCCATTCCGGCAAATCCATTTAGTTGATAGCCATTACATTCAGGAGGTAGCACGTTTCTATCAGGTAGTTCATTACCCGAAAGATAATCATATGTGTTTTGAACATAGCTTGTTTGCATAATTTGACATTGCTCAAATCCAGTTGCGGCGGCACCGGCCCAAGCGACGTTAGAGTTTTCAAATGCACGAGCATTTGCTCTCACGCCAAGGTATCCAAAAAGTGGTGGCGCAAGTGCACCTGTTATTTCTGCGATTCCTTGAAGGATAGTTCCTCCAGAACCTCGACTACTAATACGAGAGCCACAGGTAGCACAATCAATAATAATTTCACCAGAGCCACTAACACCGATTAGCCCTTCTCTTTCCAATCTTCTTAAACAAGATCTTCTACTTTCTGAAACAGCACATCTATGTCCGCCAATAACGTACCTACCGTTTACAAAACGGATATTAGCACCATTTCCTCTTCCATCGATATCCCAATCTATATCGGTCCCGATACGTCCGTCAGTGTCACCACTTCCACTACGTCTAGCGATATAAATTCTACGACCACTTCCATCTAGTCCACCACGAACTAAAACCCATCCCCCTAGGGAGCGATTTTTAATTCTTAGACACTCTTCTGGATCAGAGGTTGTATCGCACCTAAATATTCTTCCATCAATCTCGACTGAGACTCCGCCACTTCCTGAGCCCCCTCCATCGCGATCACGATCTCCTCGATCATCACCATCTCTTCTTACGGTCTCTCGAATTTCTCTTACAGTTGTTGTACAAGTTCTTCCTCTTGCAACTGCACCACTGGCACTTTGTGATTCCACGCTGATCATTTCATCTTCAAAGCTTCTGATATCGTTGAAGTCGACAGACCCGACATCTGCTGTATTGATATAGCAAAGACTCGTTTCACATTTTTCCCATGTTTCTATTCGTAGATCACCTCTATTAGAAACTTCGACTCGACGCCCCTCTTCTGGTTCACCAGGAATAGCTTGAGTCGTTCTAGTTCCGTTGAGTTCGCGACAAAGATCCATGATCCTTCTTGTGGTCGCATCCAACGTCACACTTTCCGCCGCTATCACCGGCACGCTAAGCGTGAGTAATAAGATTAAAATTAAAAAACGAGTTCCCTTAACCATTTTTTCACCTTTTGAGGTTTACTGTCCTACTTCATTATAAACCATTAAACAAAAGCCTTTGAGTCGGAAAAAATTCCCACCTACGGGCTAACTATAACTCTTGCTCCTGGCTGAACATTTCTCGAACCGGAAGTTTTTGCCGGTTGTACGGAAATATCAAGCTCATTATTTGCCTGATCTTCACAGGTTTTAGAGTATGTTTCATCTCCACAGATAATTGTGTGCTCGTCATCACCTCTCACACAAGAAATAGCTCTTCCAGCACCGCTGTTGGTTTGCTCATTTTCAACCACAGTATTTATGCAAATTCTTCGCCCCGCAATCGCAGACACCCCAGAATCTAGAGCACAAATCATATACTCACATGATTCTATGGTTGCTTGAACAACTCCCTCTCTTACATTTACTTCAGTTCTTCTTTCACCCTCTAGTGGTATTCTTGATATAAATCCACCTGCCCTCGAGCAAGTCTCAATATATCCCTGCTCACTTGGATCTGTTTCAATTCTAACGACCCTTTGATTTCCCATCCATGATAGGGATACGTTTGTGCCTTCTTCCTCAGTAGATTTACTGAGGGGATTACAAACTCTATGGGTTGGTCCTCCAGCACTACAACCATGAACAACACAGCCATCTTCATCAGGAGCGGTCACTGTTGGCACACCTTCGGCCCTAAAGCATTGGCTACTATGAACTGCCAGATCAAATTCATGATCACTTTCTTTTTCTTCACGATTACAAACTCTATGAGTCGGACCTCCAGCACTACAACCATGAACAACACAGCCATCCTCATCAGGAGCTGTCACTGTTGGCACACCTCCTATTCTAAAACACTGGCTGCCATGCACTCCAAGATCAACCTCTTGCGAGAAGGCAATATGACTGGTGATTAAACCTGCAACTAAGACAAACCTAGTAAAAATACTTAAACTCAAAATGCCCTCCTAAAAAATTATGACATCTCTATCGGAGTATCGGTTGATATGTGAAAAAACATGAGAGGTTTAATCTTAAATAATTGAAATAACAAAAAAGCCCCTCAAAAAAGAGGGGCTAAGTATATGAAATTGTATTTCGTTTAATTAAGCTTGTTGAGCCTGATTTTCGGTTCTAGGATTAAATTTTCTCATTGCACCTACAACGAATTCGATAAGATCTTCATCTGAGCTATAGACATCATCGACAAGATCACAATTTAGAAGGAAGTCTTTTACTCTATTTCCCACATTAAAAAGTGATTCAACCATATAAAGACCTCCAAGATTCTCACCTTGGAATGACTTAATAATTTCTTTTCTCGCATGGTTAAACATCTCTGATTCGGTGATATCTTCAGGGACCTCTTCTAAGCCAAATTTTTCTTCAACCTCTTCGATAGCCTGATCTCTTATATCTTCATCAGTAGAAAAAGCGACTCCAAGCTCAGTTGCCATGGCATCAATAAGCTCTGAGCGTTTGTCTGCCGCGTACTCAATAATGTCCGCCTGCTTCAGGTGATTTATCGTGTGAGTCGCTAGAGCGATTAATGTATTGAAATCTGTTCTCATATTATCAGGATCCTTATTTAATTTGGGGACAGTCTACACTAGGGAAACTCGTTAACTCAAGAATTTTTACGGATAAATTTCGCAAGAATTTGCTTGAATAGCTCCCTTTCTCCTAGAGCGGCGCAAAACCCAAAGTAGCACAGAGCAATAACGACTAAATATCCAAACAAAAAGCCACAGCGTATCAAAAAATTAAATTCTAGGAAATGAATCTGAGTTTTTACAAAATACACTAAAAAGAAAGTCGTAATCCCACTCAGAAGAATTTTCACTAAACGGATATTCAGATAAAAATTTAGCTCAAAGTTTAAATCAGACTTTAATATCCAAGCTTGAGCACAAGCATTTAAAAGAATAGATAAAGTCGTTCCCACCGCCAAAATTTCAAACCCATAGGAAGGAACCAAAGCGACTGAAAAAATAATATTTAAAATAATCCCTACGATAGAACAGTAAACAGGTATCTTTTGACGATCAATTGAATAAAACGTCGGAACAAATATCTTATAAAGAGAATAGAAGGGAAGTCCTAAAGCATACCAACGAAGAGCCTTAGCAGTCATGACTGTCGAGTCAGCTGTAAATTTTCCTCGCTCAAAAATGACATTAATCATTTCATCACTGCATAATATGAGCGCAATCATAGCTGGCAATACGAGATATAAAGAAAGAAAATAACTTCCTTGTAATAGTTCGACCGCTTGTTTTTTATCTCCCGCCTTCCATGCTTTAGAAAACAATACCAAATTTGAGTTTCCAATAGATACGCTCAAAATTCCCACTGGCAATTGAAAAAGTCGAAAGGCAAAACTTAACCAAGACACTGCTCCAACAACTGTTCCAGAAGCAAGAATAGTATTTACAATAAGATTAATCTGAGTCGCTGCAAAACCTAATAGACCCGGCCCGAGCTTTACGATGACTTTCTTAGATTCACGAGTAAATATCTTTGTAAGCCTTATAGGTCCGTATCCGCGTTTAAAAATAAGTGGGAGCTGAACCATGGCCTGTACCAATCCCCCAAGCGTCACTCCCACTGCAACTGAAAGAATGGGATTCAAACCCAGTTCACTAAATCTATTTACGAAAAAAAGAACCGAGGCAATGGTTGTTAAATTAAAAAATGCAGGCGCAAGTGAGGGAATAAAAAAGATTTTCAATGAATTCAGTACCCCCATAAATAAAGCTGCTAACGAGACTAAGAATAAGAAGGGTGACATCACTCTCGTCAGCAATACTGTGAGTTCAAATTTTTCAGAACTTTCAACAAAGCTGGGAGCAAACACAGTAATAATTTCAGGTGCAAAAATAAAAATTAATAAGCTAAAACTAAATGTCACAAGCCCTAAGAAAATAAAAAGTGACCATAAAAGCTTTCTAGCCTCTTCTTTATTTTTTAAATTAGCTTCAACAAATGAAGGAACAAAAGCTGCGGAGAACGCTCCTTCAGCAAAAAGATCTCGAAGAAGGTTTGGAATTCGATAAGCCACTAGAAAAGCATCTGTGAAACCGGAAGCTCCAAAATAAAAAGCAATCACTTGCTCTCTTACCAGACCAAGAATTCGACTTAAAAAAGTTGCCATCGCCATTTTCATCGAGGCGAGAAATACATTAATGCTCATATGTTAAATTTTATTCTACTCAATACTCACCTAAAACACTATTGAAACAAAGCGTAGGGGCAATATCGGGGCAAAACGCCCCATCTTCCCACCACTAGCTAGGCCAGCAATTTCCACGGGTTTGCGCGGCCTAACATTTATCGGGGCAAATTGAGCCTTTTGCTTCTTACAATTTCTTATTTATAGGCCAGAAACTGTTAGGGAAAACTTCGTGCGGCCGATCTAGAACATGGATATGATGACCATGCAGGAAGCGCTAAATAGGTCCGCGCAGGAAGAGTTTATGGAAGAACTTATGGACCTATCTAAAAAAACCACTGCAAAAAAATACGCAAGAAGCGAATAATTATCAAGAAGGATTCTTGGTGATCAGACAAGGAGAAGCACATGTTTTTAGCAGTCTGTGTAGAACCCCACAAACATCCCGAAAAGCAGCAGGACTACAAAGTCTGGTACCTGGAACTCGACACTAATGGAAGAGTTATGGGTATTGGAGTAAAAACCAGAGAGGAGTTGGTGAAAAGTGTCCTGACAAATTTCCAAAAAACCGGTGACACCAAATGGAGATGTTTTAGAAAAGACAGTGAACAATCAACCAAGATTGAGGTCTTCGATTTTATCGGAATGAACACATTTGAGAACACTCATTTTGGAAATCTTCCTACATTATCAGAATTTCAAGCAACACTGGATGCCCTAGAAGCGAACTTTGAAATGCGCTCTATCGCATAAAGTGTCCTTTGCATTTAGACGTTTTGCCCCTTGGAGACAAGGGGCTTTTTTTTTATTAAAATCTTCCTATGAATACTCTGACAATCACTATCTTCCTCTTTTTACTCTGTTCTTGTTTGAACTCAGAACCCCCAACGATAAAAATTAAAACTGACAAAAAAATTAGTTCCACCCACGAAGAGTTTTTATCGGTCTCCTTTGATACGGCTCAAATTGTAGGTAGTTATTTTTGGGATAAAGAAGGAGATATTATAGGGGGCCGGGGTAAAAATAAAATTCCTCCATTAGATCTAGCGGACCCTGTTTTAATCGAAAGAGCGAGAATGCTTATGCCAGGATATATACGAATAGGTGGCTCTGAATCAGAAGCGGTTTACTATAATATAAAAGGCAATCAGAAACCGGATCGTTACGACTCTGAGTTTACAATAAAAAAACTAGATGAGATTGAAGAGTTCTCAAAAAAAACAGGCCTTAAGGTTTTTTTCACTCTCAATCATGGTCCCTCTAGTTTCCAGAATCAAAAGTGGCAATCAGATAATCATATGGAGTTATTGAATTACCTGTCTCAAAAAAAATATGATTGGAAATTTGAATTAGGAAATGAAGTTTTTGCTCAGTGGGCTGTTTTTGGAGCTGATTATCAACCCTCAGAAAAAGTTTATGCTAAAAATTACCTTAAAATGAAATCTCTCCTCAAAAAGAGAAACTTAAAAGCAAGTCTAGCAGGGCCTGCTTCTGCCTACTGGCCTGTCATTGGAGAGCCCCTTGGATTTTGGTACGGATCCACTGAAAATCTCATTCCAGAATTAAAAGAAAAAATAGATATTATTAGTTGGCACTACTACCCCACTCAATCTTTTCGATGTCCCGTGGCCATTCGAAGAATGGATAAAGATGATTTGATTACGCCCAAGTATTTAGACGAGGTCAGTGTCTGGGCTAGAAAGTTGAAAGAAACTCGAGATCAATATGCACCAGAAAGCGAGCTTTGGTTGGGTGAAACTGGTTCAGCTCAATGCGGAGGAGAGCCTGGAGTTTCTGATAAATATATCAACGCACTTTGGTGGATAGATCAGTTGGGACAGTTGGCAAAGCTTGAGCATAAAGTTGTCATCAGACAAAACCTTATTGGAGCTGACTACGCTCTTTTAAATAGAGATGGCTCTCCTAGGCCTGACTACTACGCTAGTCTTCTGTGGAAAAAGTATATGGGTCGAAATGTTCTTGAAGTTGACTTTGATAACCAAGGCTCAGATTTAAGATTTTATGCTCATTGTTCAAAATTTGGAAACGGTGCTGTTCTATTGGCCATAAACCTTTCTAAAGATTTTCAAGAATTTCAGCTGGAGGGCTTTCCCGGTGACAAATTCTACGATGTTTTAGAAGCAGGTCAAGGGCTCTACGGAAACTCTGTTCTTTTTAATGGTAAAAAAATTGTTGAGCCTGTTGGGCTAATGGATAATAAGTGGAATGTACAACAAGAAAATAATTTCAGACTTACACCCCATAGCCTAACCTTCATTCAAATTCTCGGTCAGTTCAAAGGGTGCTAGTTTAGAGCCCCTTTTGTCTCAGGGGCTCTACTAGTTCTATTTTAGAAATATTTTCCAATTGTAATTAGGTATGAAGAAAGATTTAAATATCCTTCATAACCATTGTCGCCTTTGGTTTCATGGGTCAGATATCTATAAATAAATTGGTATCTTAGTCCATCGTATTCATATCCAACACCTCCGTGTAGACCCCAATCATTTTTAGCCTCATAATCTTTCAACTGATCAGAACCACTGGAATTCATATTGGTATAATTTAGTCCAGCAAGAAGATCCCAGCCATTCTCTCTATAAAGCATACCTGTAAAACTTAAAATAGTGGCTTGATACTCAACTTCTGACTCTCTGGTTACTCCTGTACTTCCTCCAGCTCCTGAAGTTGAAAACTGACTCACTTGCCAAGATTCTCGATTAAATTCGTGATAAATACCAACTCTCCAATAGAGTTCATCCCATAGCAGTCTAATATCTAAATCATAGTCAACCCCAAGCCCAAAACCTGGTCTTTCAAAGTTAACGATAGAGTAAGTAGTCGCATCGTTATCACCCTCAGCAACCTCATCAAATTTTCTCCCTAAATTCATGGCACCATAAACATGGAATCTTTTCACCTCATTTGAGTTTGACTTTTTAATCTTCTTTTCAGCTCTTTTTCGAGGCTTGGCGACTGCCAATTGCATCGAAAAACAAACCATAACAATAGCAAATATCATCTTTGATAGCATGATCTCTCCTTTAAAAATGTCTTTATTGGGAGATATAGTTACTAAGGAATTCTGGAAGCTACAACAAGAATATACGAAAAAACTGATTAATTTTTAACCACCTGCCAAAATTAATTCAGCAGTTTAAAGTCTAGATGGGGCTAATCTTATTTCAATTTGGCATTAGAATTGCTCCCTTTTAGAGTAGGGAGATTATTATGATTTTTTTTACCAAGAGCTTTTTATTCTCATGTCTGTTTTTATCACTAAATGCTTTTGCCTTTGGTCTAGAAAAGGAAACAATCCACTTCAACTCCAAAATAGAATTGTCCTCCCAACCCTCTTCAATAATCGAAATTGGTGAGGCTTTTTCAACAAAGTCTGCTTTCTATATAGGAGCACTCGTACCAAATAATACAGCGCAAAGTTTTGATCAAGAGGATATTTTTACTTCAGATGCAACCAATGGCTTTGACCTTCAAACTAATGTAAGTCGTGTTTATCTAAAATCGGATTATTTTTTCAACGGTGCCTTCCAACAGGGTTTTTTTGTAGGGGGTTTTCTCTCTTACACTGAAGTTCGTTTAGAGGACGAAGATAGGATTATAAAAGATGCCATAAGAGGAGCTGGTGGCGGTGTTCAAATTGGCTATCTGTATAGATTTAAAAGTTTAACATTAGGTGCAAGTCTTTTGGCCCAAGGCTTTAGTTATAATACAAGCTACGATACCACAGAAAAATATGAGGATATCGCAGGGCTAGAGGAGAATATATTACTTCCTCATCACGATAGTGCTACGGCTGCGATCAATTTTGGATATACTTTCTAGACTTGTTTGAAAATTGTTTATTTCTCTGAAAATAGCACAGTGAACCAACTCTGACAAAGCGTTTATTTTTTTGTTTTCTTACAGCCCAAACGGCCGTATTGTTGGGGAGTTTGGACATTTGTAGGGAGAAAAATTCAATGACAAGCCTAGCGATTATTGGGGCCCAATGGGGTGACGAAGGTAAAGGAAAAATCACAGATCTTCTGGGTCAAAAAGCTGATTACGTGGTTCGCTTCCAGGGTGGAAACAATGCTGGACATACAATCATTGTTGGCGAAAAAAAAATTGTTCTTCACCAAATTCCCTCCGGTATTCTTCATAAAAACTGTACATCTGTCATCGCCCATGGAGTTGTCTTTGAGCCAGAGGCTTTTATGGAAGAGCTTAAAAAAGTTTCTGAGGATATTGAAGTTAATCCTGACAGACTCAAAATTTCACTTCATGCCACGATCATTACTCGCTACCACAAATTATTAGATTCCATTCGTGAGGGTGCTACAAACAATAAAATTGGAACCACAGGAAAAGGAATTGGTCCAGCTTACGAAGATAAAATCGGACGTCGAGCTATTAAAATGAAAGATCTCTTCAATAAAGAGGTCCTTACCAGAAAACTTAAAATTGCCTTAGAAGAAAAAGAGCATTTATTTAAAAACCTCTACAAAGTTGACTACCCTACCATCGAGGAAGAAGTAGAACGTCTCTTTGAGTTTGGACAAGTTTTGTTTCCTTATGTAGATGACACTTTTTCTCTCATCGACAAAGCCACTCAATCGGGAAAAAAGGTTTTGTTTGAGGGAGCTCAAGGGATTCTTTTGGATATTGATTATGGATCCTACCCCTATGTTACTTCAAGCTCTACGGGTGCAGCTGGCATCTACACTGGAGCGGGTGTAACTAACGGCGTTGTAGGAGAAAAGCTTGGCATAGTTAAGGCCTACACCACAAGAGTTGGAGAAGGTCCTATGCCTACAGAAATAGCAGAAGAAATTGGAGATAGAATTCAGCAAATCGGTGCCGAATTTGGGGCCACCACAGGAAGAAGAAGACGATGTGGGTGGTTAGATCTTCCCATTCTAAAATATTCAGTCAAAGCCTCAAGTCTCACCTCAATCGCTTTAACTAAAGTTGATGTTTTGTCTGGACTTGAAGAGCTTAAGGTCTGCTACGCATACGAAGTCGACGGAAGAGAATATGACTGTGCTTATCCAGGGTTAGATCTTTCTCAAGCCAAGCCACTTTATAAAAGCTTAAAGCCATTTAAAGATGATTTCCAAGCGAAAGGAAAATACGCTGAAGAGCTTGAAGACTATATAAAACTCATTGAGGAAAACCTAGGAATTCCAGTTGGTATCGTAGCATTCGGCCCGGAGAGATCACAAATTCATTTTAGGAAGGATTATTTTTAATCTATTTGTGGGTGAAATTCTGACCAGGTTCAAGCCTTAAGGATGAACCTTGAGTTGGTTCTGATGGCAGCTAAGAAATGTTCCCCGCATTTCTCCCATCTTAAATACCATCTTTACCTTAACTTAGGGGAGCCATTCAGCCCGCTCGTAGCAAGTGCAGATTCGGAGATAGTAAGTGCCAAAAGGCTTCGCTTTACCCAGCCAGAATTTCAGTGGGCGCTTTATAGCACAGATAAACTTTCACACAATCAGCGTGGTAAATTTTTCTAAAGAAAATTTAAGAAAGCTCTAGAACCATGTTTTATAGCATAAAAATATGAGTCCAATCAGCACATAAATAAAATATGTTTTCAAAGATCTACTACCTCTCCAGCAAGTGTGGTGCCTTGCGCGTGATTAAGGTTAACTCGCATAATCTGGTTTTTGAGGTTGGTTCCTTGGTTTTTCACTCTAACTTTTAGGTAATTTGAAGTATGGCCGTAAAAATAGCCTTCTTTTTCTCGTTCAAATAAAACTTCAGCCTGGCGGCTCTCTTGAATCTTGGTAAATGCAGCCAGCTTTTGCTCACCTAGTGCGATCAGCTGCTTTACTCGAGCTTTCTTAACTTCTGGTTGAATATGGCTCTCTGCTCTCGCTGCCGTAGTGTTTTTTCTTTTACTATAGGGAAAGACATGGAAATGAGTTATAGGTAGCTCCTGAAGTAATTTATAGGTCTCTAAAAATTCGTCTTCAGTTTCTCCGGGATAGCCCACAATAATATCTGCACCAATAGAAGCGTCAGGAAAATACTCTTTTACCAGAGCAATTACCCCTCGGTATTGATAAGTATCGTACTTTCTTCTCATACTAGAGAGCACTCGGTCAGACCCAGATTGTAAGGGAATATGAAAATGATCCTGGTACTTATCAGAATTTTTGAGAACCTCTAAAAGCTCCTTGGTAATCGTATTAGGCTCGACAGAAGAGAGTCGAAGGCGCTTTAGGCCCTCGACCTCTAGGATCCCCTGAACTAAATCAACCAATCTCTCCCCAGAGGTTGATTCATATTCCCCAATATTTACTCCTGTCAGAACAATTTCTTTAAAACCTTTGGACACTAGATTCCTAGCCTCTGCAATGGCATTCTCTCTTGAAATTGTTCGGGATCTTCCACGAGCAAAAGGGATGATGCAAAATGAGCAAACATAATTGCATCCATCTTGTATTTTTAAAAAAGCTCTGGTGTGTGAGTCAGCTTCGGTCGTCGCCGCTCCCCAGAACTCATTGGACTTATCAATATGAACTTGGTTCATTTCTTCACTATCTAAAAAATCAAAAACTTTATGCTTTTCATGAGTTCCTAAAATTAAATCTACCCCTTGCATAGCTTTAATCTTCTCTGCCTCCATTTGAGCATAGCAACCTGCCACCACGACTTTTCCTTCAGGTGATGCCTTTTGGGCCTTTCTGATATGGTTGCGGCAAGTAGAGTCAGCTCCGTCTGTGACAGTACAGGTATTAAGAAAAGTGACGTCTACACTTTCGCCAAAAGACTTAATCTCATATCCCTTGTCCACGAATTTCTGGGCAATAGATCCCGTCTCAGACATATTGAGCCTGCAGCCAAGGGTGTGAAAAGAAACTGTCTTTTTGTGGTTCATTTCGCTTCAAACTAGGATTTAGTGAATGAATTGGCAAGTTGACGTTTCTGTCCAGATAAGAATTACAGAGGCTTAATTTTTGTTAATTAAGGCTTCGCTTTTTGTTGACAGAGTTGGCCAGAATACTTAAATTAGGTTTCACGTTTTGGAGACAAGGTCGCGTAGCTCAGTTGGTTAGAGCATCTCCCTTTTAAGGAGAGGGTCCTGTGTTCGAGTCACAGCGCGATCACCATCTCCGAAAACTATAGACGATACGTAAATGCTCCCATCGTCTAGCCCGGTCTAGGACATCGCCTTTTCACGGCGGTAACAGGGGTTCGAATCCCCTTGGGAGTACCAAGTTTATATAAGCCTGCAGAAATGCAGGCTTTTTTTTTGCTTGCACGTGAAATTTTAATTTTGCACGTGATACCCCAACTTTTTACTCTCATTCTCCTGCATAAAGTCCTCGATATTATCGAGAGCATCACGAGTTAAATGCCCTGGTGTGTCGGTGTAAACATGCTCGACTAACTCACGAGTCTTCCATCCGCCTACCGCTTGGGCATGCTCTATTCCCATACGCTCACGAACGAGATTAGCCATGGTATGCCTGAGAATATGAGTGGCAGAATACTTATGATCAAGTCCAGCTTTTCTTAGTGCTTTATTGTAACGATAACAAATTTTTCGATACTCTAAAGGTTCTCCATTTTCATGGAAAACAAAATCACCTAAGAAGGCCTTGCCAGATCGACGATCGATAAGCTTTTTAGTAAGTCTGTGCTTTAGTCTACGATTCAAAATCTCATGCAGTCTTTTTGTCATTGGTACAAAACGATTTTCACCATTCTTAGGGCTATCTTTTAAATACTGAAAGCATTTTTGTGGCCCCCATACGATGACGTTTTCAATTTCGATCACGCCTTCAATGAAATCCACACTCGCCCATTGCAATCCTCCAACTTCTGAAACACGACCAGAGAAATAAAATTGAACTTCAGCGAAGTCCCGCCACATTTCTCCTTCATTCGATAGTGCTTGAAAGAAACTCAAAAGTTCATGCCGCCTCATTTTCTTTTTGCGCTTAGGAACTTTACGAATCACACCTTCGACTTTGTGTTTTTTAAGAATAGGATTCACGAATTGGGCATCAATGTTTTCTCGATACCAATTAAGAATTGCTTTTAATGACTTGAGGTCATCGTTAAAATTATAGCGCAGACTTTTAGGATTATTCATGGCCTCATCTTTTTTAAAGATCAAGTAATCCGAAATAAAGTTCGCTGTAAAATCAACCATCGGCACATCCATTAATTGTTTATAAAACAAGGATGCATTTTGCACTCTACGATCAAAAGTAGATTTCTCTACCCTGACTAGATATTTTGATAGATACAACTGCCAAACATCGTGAAACTTATATCCAAAATCATTGCCGTTCTTTAACACAATTACGTTAGGCTTCTCAACATTTTGATGAAGCTTAGAGATAATTTGTATTTGCTTATCTCTTTTTAATTGCGACAAGGATTTCATATTAAGGGATGGGTGAAAGTTCTTTTTCCAATCAGCCGCTTCTTCTAATTGATCGAAGCTTGCTTGAAACCTCTCCCCTCGGATATATTTTTGCACAAGGTACTTACCAGTTTTTTGGTCAAGCCTTATACCTTTTATCCCACGGTAGTTAATTGTTTTGTATCTAGACTTTTTACTTTGGGTTTTAGTTGTCATAAACGTCTCCTTTTAAAATCCATTCAAGGATTTCACTTGGAACGAAATATAAGAACTTACCCTTTTTCCTTTTCGGAATCTTCTCATCTGAGCAGAGATTATAGATATGCCCTTGAGAGCAATCTAAAAATCTTGCTACGTCTGATACTCGCCATATTCGTTTTTCAAAGAGCCCGACTTCCTTTCGAAAGTCTCCCTTATTTTCTATACCAAACTCTGATCTAATACAATCTTTTAAACCCGACACTATATTATTCATATACTCCATACCCCTTATCCAAAGCCTTCCCCATGCGCGCCACCACCAATTTTCCAGCCTAAGTGACTCCCTTGAACGTGAGAGAGAGGGAGTCAATTGGGCGCAGAAAATTTTAAAACGATTGCGCGCACTTGGGTGGCGTTAATTCTGACAGCCCTCGCTAGTCACCTTCAATTCCTAGCGAGTCCAACCTAAGTCATATTTAATCTATTAGAAATCAGAGTCATTCATGCCTGATATTTCCTAAAAATTGCGAAAGAAGTGCTGGCCGGCCTAGATAAGAACCAAGGATAGATTCGATATTTAGCTCGCCAACGATTAGATCAGGGGTCCAGAACATGGCACATTTCGCTCTAGCTTCTTTTGAGGGTAGTGAATTGAGATTAGTTAAGTATTTTTTATAAAGTGCTTCAGAAGGGAAGAAATAAAGGATTAGATCATAGCGGTTATCAATAAGACCTTTTTTGATTTTCGTTGAGATTCTTTTCTCAGATTTTTGAGTTAGTTCTAACTCTAGTCCGATATCCATACTAGATTTACCTTTTGCATCCATCACTTTTAAAACAGCATCAGGAATATAAGAACCTCTACTATGATAATCGTCACGTCTAGTGTTTCGATACTCATGCTCAAGTTCAAAATCTATAACCCTATCCATTTTTGATAACTCGCCTACTAAATCCGATACCTTTGTGTCATGAAAGATTGAATTGAGATTTGGTAGAAAATAAGTTTTATCAGATAAATGATTCGCTCCTAGCTCGGTGGCATACACATACTTTTTCTTTGTTGCTGTGTCTCTGTGGCCATGAACTAAACCTTTGCGCTCTAAATTTCTGATAATGTTGTGAAACGATTTATAAGTTCCACGAAAGTTTGATAATTCAAAAAGTTTCTCTTTCGATAGTATTTTCCACTTAAGAAGTGGTTTTAAGTAAAAGAGATGAATGGGATTAATTGTAATTTTAATCTCGATGAAGTACCTCCATTTATTCTGAAAAATAATGAAGGCGGATTATAACAAAATGAAACAAAGCACGTCAAAAGCCCTTCTAAAGCCTTACATCTGCTAAATACTTTTAAATTCGAATCATGCCAAAAACTCTAGTGATGTCCAGACAGGTCGTGAAATGCCCAGACATGTCCAGACAGGTTGAAAAAAAGTTCGAAAAAAAATACTTACATTTCCTTATATTAGGATTTACTCACCTAGGTAGCTTGTAGTCAAAGACTATGTCAGGCTTAGGATTAAAACTTGAAAGATCAGAGTCATTTAGAATACTCTCATAGCTTGTATGTTCTGCCGCTTGAACTATGTAAACACCAATATTTTTATCGCTCATGATTTCTTGAGCATTATGCTTTTGTATCTTGTTTTTTAAAGATTCAATATCTTTTGTCTGAAATGCAATTTCTCCTGTTACCACACCTAACCGTCCATCCTTTATAGCAATTCCAATATTATTTTCTTTAGAGTGAGTATCATAGATATAGAAGCCTCCATACGTTTTTATTGGCTCCTCTTTTCGCTTAACCCTCTCAGCAAATAAGCCATTTAAAAACTCTACACCATCATCTGTTTTAAATTGACTTTGAGATAATTTTCTTAATTCTGATATTTCTTTTCGCGCTTTGTTCTTTATTGACTTAAACGTACTAGATAATGATCTAGCTGGTTTCTTGCCACTACTAGCAACCGACCTTTTAATAGGCACGTTCTTTACGACATTAGTCTTTTTAGCTTTAATGACCTTAGGCTGGGTTGCATTGAGCCTTACTACTTTTTGTTTACTCACAATCTTTTCAGCTGAGACTTTCACATAACTTTCTGTTTCTTTATCTTGGAGAAAGAAATAAGTTACTCCTCCAACTACTGTCGTTAAGATTAACCCTGTTAAAAAATTCCGTTTTTTCATCAATTCATCCTCTTAATAAATGTTTGAGTTAATTACCTGATCTGAATTAGAGACACTATTAGACTTACCATCCCCTCTCTGACCATAAGTATTATCTCCCCAACAATAAGCATCATCAGCATTTGTAATCATACAACTTGTATCACCACCAGCATAAATGAAATCAGGTGTTATAAATGGAGCATTTGATGGAGTAAATGAAGTAGGTTGAAAGTAACTAAATCCATTAGTTTCATTCCCCATTTGACCTTTAGAATTATCCCCCCAACATTTTATAGTACCATTGGTTAATTTAGCACAGCTATGCTGTTCACCAAGAGCTAGGCTTTCAGCTCCAGAAGTGATTCCAAAAACACTTTGTGGTGTATTAAAGCCGCTATTACAAACACCATCATTATTTCCAAGTGAGCAACTGTAATTACTTCCCCAACACTTAACAGCTCCAGATGTATTAATTGCACAAGCATGCCATTTCCCTACGTCAATATCAGATACATTGCTAGTAAGACCTGAAACATCTGCAGGAGTTAATGCATCAGTATTGCTTGAATTACCAACCTGGCCATAAGTATTCCCTCCCCAACATTTCACACCACCAGTCGAAAGAAGGGCACAGGTGTTCCAACCGGATGCTACAATTTTATCAACACCAGAAGTTAAGCCAGAGACATCCACAGGGATATTACTATTTGTCGTACTATTGATACCTAGCTGTCCACTTACGTTATTTCCCCAACACTTAACCCCACCAGTGCTAGTTAGAGCACATGTATGATACATTCCCGCAGTAATATCTGTAATACCAGAACTCAAGCCAGTGACATCGACAAGATTAGATGAATGATCATTAGAGCTATTACCTAATTGCCCTGAAGTATTATTACCTAGACATTTTACAGCCCCAGCTGTGGTAACGACACAAGTGTGCAATGCTCCAGCAGCAACTTTTGAAGCAGATCCTGAAACACCTGACACTTCAACAGGATTAGCAAAGCCAACAGAATCAGTACGACTACTGTTACCGTCCCCTAGGCGACCATAACTATTTGATCCAAAACAAAATAATTTATTATCTTTCGAAACATAACAAGTATGATCTTCTCCTACTGACATGCTAGAAGCATTTGCATCGGAGTTCTTTACCATGTATTTGTCACCACTAGTTGGTGAGGACCATTCATTTCCAATAACACTACCTGTTTGACCAAGCGACTTCATTCCTCGACAATAAACTCTACCATTGTAATGTAAATAACAATTCATACTCTGGCCGTTCAAGTGAGCAATTGCACTAGAGTCTGAAATTTTTGGAGTATCAATTTGAACAGATGTTGAATTCAATTGATTAGCAATATTATACCCCCAACATTTATTAGTATTATCGCTTAACCTTGCACATGAATTCCAATCTCCAACACTTAACTCTTTAATACCTGAAAGTATGGAAACATCTGTAGGTGTCGAGCGATTTACCTTTGTTTCGTCACCAATTTGACCAAACTCATTATTACCCCAACATTTGAAATTGCCTGAAGATGAAATTTTAGCACAAGTTGTATAAGCTCCTGTGTATAAATAATCAACTCCACTAGTTAGACCTGAAACATTCACAGGTGCATTACTATCAGTTGTAGATCCATCCCCTAATTGACCATACTTGTTCATACCCCAACATTTCACGCCTCCATTACTTAGCAATGCACATGTATGATAAGCCCTTGTAGAAAAAATATAATCAACTCCACTGGAAAGTCCGGATACATCTACAGGAACTAAACTATCCGTATTAGTTCCATCCCCTAATTGGCCATAACTATTGTCTCCCCAACACTTAACAGCACCTGTTGTAAGTAATGCACATGAATGTACAGAACCTGTCACTACATACTTAACACCAGAAGCAAGACCAGATACAGAAACCGCGATATTACTATCTGTCGTTGAGTTATTACCTAGTTGTCCTTCAGCATTAAATCCCCAGCATGTAACTGTACCACTACTATCAACTGCACATGAGTGTGAGTAACCAGATGATATAGTTTTAATATTATTTGAAAGGCCTGAAACTGAAACTAAACTATAAGAAGTATTGTTTGAACCATCACCAAGCTGTCCATAATCATTATTCCCCCAACATTTAGCATAATAATCTTTATCAACTAAGCAACCATGGAAATCTCCTAGAGATGCATATAAATTACCCTTAGGAATAAAAACAAAATTTTCTGTAAATGACTGTGAAATTCCATGAGTGGAATCAGTGAAAGTATAAGTAAGAGTTTCAGAGGAGACCTTGTCACCACTGAAGCTTACATTTACTGAAGTGTTTCCAGAAGCACAGCTTCCACTACTCACCGACAAGTTTCCTGAACCACTGAAAGAGTAGGTACCTAATGTCGTATTACATGGAACGGATAAAATAGTTCCACTACCACTCTCGTCTATATCCACAGAGTGAACACTAGCAAAGTCTAATTTCAGATCACTACTCGTATCGAAGAAAGTTGCAAAATTTGGAACAATATCGGTACAGTAAGAAATTGAGTAAGCCCCTGTCCCACAAATTCCTGTATCTGTATAAGTACAATTGACTGTGTCCGCACAAGTTACAGTTAAAGTATCACCTGAACCATTCAGTGTTTTAGTACAAGACCCCAGTGAACTTGAGGCAATAAAACTATTATACTTATTCAAGCTAATTGAGCCTGTAATATTTTGTTGAACTCTTATTCTATCATTTGCCCTACAGAATTGAGCGTTGCCAGTATATCCACTTGGATCTGTTGAACTATCAGATTGGTGAATATAATAACTCATATTAACTTTTATTATCCCTTCAGGAATCCAGCCAGAAGAAGTAACAACACTAGATACATTCTCATTCTCATCAACAACTCTTACATTTACAAAATAATCTTCACCTGCCGTAAGATTTAGAGAATCAAACTGAAAATTATTTGATACGATAGTCCAGTCTTTAACATCTGTTGCACCAGATGTAGATCCTATAGAGGCTTCATACCTAATAACATCAGATGATCCACTTGCAGTAAAACTAACTACCGGAGATTTGGTTAGAGATATATAGCTTGAACTGTGAATTAAGTTTGTTACTGGGTCTGGAGCTATAGCGTCTGTTGGATCCACTTTATGGCCATAGAAATTAATTTTCCAAGAAACTAATTGACCAACATTTGTAGCATTCCCATCCACTAAATTTAACCTCCAAGTTCCGTGAGCTTCTTCCATATAAAAAGCATTTGTTAATAATTTAATTGTTTTATTTCCTGACTCTAAGATATTGCTGTTAATCCAAAGGATTTTACTTTTCGTTCCTGAGGGAGAGACTAACTCTGCACCAATATCACTGATCCAGGGGTGATTGAATTCAAGCTCAAGTTGAACAGCCTCTAACTCTAAGTTTGAGCTACCCAAACTTAAAGTTCTACTAATACCAGTTGCATTATTATCCGAAATTGTGGCATTTATTGTACCGGACTCAATACTTCCGGTGTACATAGTACCAAGGTTTACGTTATAACTTTTTGCCATATCAACGGCTGCTTTAGCATCAACAACTCCAAAGCCAAGTGAGTTATGAAACTTATACCCCTTTGCATTTGTTATCCAACCATAATCGTAAACATGCCCCGCTAAATCTAACCCTTCAGGGTGGGATTGATTTGCCGTACTGTAATTATAGATTTTTGCAGTCGAGGCTAGTATATGTTTAACATCTCTCCAAGTAAGGTTTGGTTTAGCCTCTAAAATTAATGCAACAACTCCAGAAACTACAGGAGCAGCTGAACTTGTTCCATTCATTGCTGATGTGTAGTTACAACTAGAGTTTAGCCCATTTGTATTGTTATCAAAATCATTTGTAATTGAATCTGACTTCGAACTTCCCTTGGTACACCCTTCTAAATCCGGTGCAATTATAGCAGGAGAAGCGGTAATCATATCTAAGCCGTATCCAGTAGGATCAAAGTCATAACCTGACTCTCCACCGGGGCCACTAATCCAAACATTAGAGCCAGGAGTTGAATATGTACTTTGTGATCCAGTAGCATTAATTGCACCTACGGTTATGATATACGGATAAGCTCTAGACTGGTCCATGTTTGAGTTACCATAGTAATTATAGCCATCAAGAGCTGAGTTTCCTGTACAGTGGTTTAAATTGTAGGATTTGTATAAAGGATCAATATACTCATTACCAGCAGACTGAATATAAATCGCTCCTTTTCCACCTCTTAAACTCGTGACTCCATTTATTAGAGTTGAAATATAAGTAGATTCCTCAGGAGCTATTAAACATTCGTTTGTACCATATGAATAATTAAATACATCTAAGTCATTAGAAGCTTGGTTTAAATATTTAGAAAGACTATAGCTTGCACCTAAAAAATTCATTCCAGCAATTTTTGAATTATAGGCAACGCCTCTTGATCCCTTCCCATTAAAAGCTTCTGCTCCAATAATTCCAGATACTGATGTTCCATGACTGTCAGTATCATCAGTAGTGGTTGGGGAACCAATATACGGTGATGAATAGTTATAGTTTCTTGACTTAGATAGAAGCTTATTATTTGTTATATCTTCGTGATACAGATCAATTCTTCCATCAGAGACACCAACTTCAATTCCTTCTCCAGTATATCCCAAAATATAAACATCAGTAACATTTATATCTACATTTGCAGAAGCATTTTGAAGAGAAAATGACTTTTGACCAGTGTTATTTAAGTACCAAGCATACTCATAAAGTGGATCCGATCCTGATGAACTACTTCCATCATTGTTATTTGAAGACCCAGATGATGAACCGCCACTGCCGGACTCTCCACCGCCTCCGGTACAGGACACAATAAGAAAAGAAAGTATTATCAAGATTGTTTTAGTCAAGTTATGGCCTTCAATGTTGGTTTGTTTATCTTAATGCGGTTCGGTTTTTTATGACTAAATAAAAACTAAATTTAATTTAAGGCAAATTCCAAGAGGAATTTAAGTTACTTAGCCTGATTGATTTGAACAATGAATTTTTAGTCTTATAAATTAACATACTAGAAAATTAAATAAGCTCATTATTTTGGCAGGAAAGGAGTAATCACTTATTACACATCTAATATTTGTATTGCACGTTTTTGCACGTGACCGATCCTTAATAAACATGAAAAATAATGAAAAGTCCGGAAAAGGAAAATGTTAAGTTCTTAAAATCACTCACAAGTGGTTGTTATTGTTGATTAAATTTTACTAACTGGGTAGCCCCTTGGGAGTACCAAAAATACTTAAAGAAAAGGTCACGATTTAATTACGTGGCCTTTTTTTTTATCTAATCTTAGACTTTATCTAATAACCATAACTTCATTATAAGGAACTACAATGCTCAAAGTATTTGTCTTGCTGATGCCCACTCTTCTTTTTGCCCAAACAAACTTAAGAGAACTCAATTATTTCCCTACCAAAGGAACATTTTTTGGAGAAACAAGTTTTCAAAAATCGACCACCACTTATGATGTGCTCACCGCTGACGGGGAACAAAATGGGAGTACTCTTTCCCAAGAATTGGCCTATGCCCCTCTTAGAGGTTTGGCCTTAGGATTCAATATTGGGCATAAAACCAGTGAATTGACAGTGAAGGGTGATGATAAGGATAGCTATGAGTCAGTAGGATTAACCAACCCTACCCTCTATGTAGCCAAGCGCTTACAATGGCAACAGGCTCATGGGAAGTTTTTAGATGTGGCTTTTTTCTATACCCCTAATACTCCCGAAGCTGAACATGCCACGACAAGTGAAGATGGAAATGTGGCTGATGGTGGTCAAACTTTTGCTTTGAGTGCTGCTCTTGGAAAAAAAGAAGCGGATTATGCTTGGCGATTGCAAGCGGAGTTAACTTTTGTTGGTGAGCAAGTTTCAAAGAATGCGGATAACGGTGAAGAAGAGATTTATGATTCTCAAAGACAACTCCTCATTAATTATACTTATCAGATTCCTATGAGTGAGAACTTGGCCCTTGCCCTAAGTGGGGGAATTAGCTTTTACTCTGAACAAGACTTTGAGGATGATGAAGGTGATGAAAGTTCTTTTGAATCCTATAGGCTGATTGTTTTGGGTGGCGAGCTTAAATACTCACTTTCGAGAGACCTTATGTTAAGAGCAATGTTTCAGTTTAACCTACCTACTGATATTGATGCTGAAAGCGAGGGAACTGACTATGAGCTGGAAAATTTCAGGCTGAGTGCCATAACTTTCGCAACCACCTACCAGTTCTAAAAAAAAAAGCCGCAGTTACATCTGCGGCATCTTTTTATCTATTATATTTAAACGTAAAGACCCCAGTGTGAGCGAGATTATTTTCGCTCGCGCGAGCCTTGTAGATATCACCGGTATAGATGAGGTAGTTCTCTCCTCGCATATAGGTTCCTTTAAAGACCAGCACTGCTTTTTTTCCATTGAAGTCAGTTGTAAAGAAGATGGTAAAAACCTTTCTTCCCATCACTTCAACGCTTTTGAAATGTGTGGTTTTAAGTTCCATGTTCTCACCGATCAGAGTGACTTCACCTTGTCCTCTCGCAGGCACATCAATAGTCACCTCTCTATCCACTAAATTCCCATTATCAAGTTTGTAAGTCACAACCCCATCGACAGGAACTGCAAAAGCAGAGATTGAAAATAAAAGCGTTAATAGTATTAATTTCATCGTCTTTCCTTTTTAGAATTTTTGATGTTCACCCACATCAGGTGTTTTCGAAGTGTTTTTCGCTTTCTCTACTTCATAGAAAAAATCACGAGAATCTTTATTAATATCCCAATGCTCACCATGATTGACTTTAATTTCGAGTAGCGCGACTGAATCATCTTCTTTTCCTTTTGAGTACCAGGCGCTGACATAGTCATTCCAAAACTTATCGATGAGTTCTTTGTCATGGGTCAGCTTGGCATTTCCGGCCATGGAGACATACACTCCATTTTCACGATCAGAAAAGGCAATATTGACGGTTTTGTCTTCTTGAATTTCTTTAACTTTAGGGTCATTAGCATCGGTAAAAAACCAAAGTTTGTTATCATATTCGTTCTGTACCAACTGCATAGGTCTGCTATGGAGTTCATCTTCTCCGTGAGTGGTGAGCATCCCTACTTTAATGTCTTTGATATAATTCCAAATTTTCTGTTTATGTTCTGGACTTCCCATTTTGATCTCCTTTTGTATTCACCGGATAGGATAAAAGGAAGGGGGTAATTTAGATGCACAGAGATGTAAAAAATTGTCTAGTTTTCATCAAATAAAAGCTGTCTAAGAAAAGTTTGTTGCTGTAAAAAATACCCCCTCCCGCTAAATAAGTTGTCGGTTGTTCATAAAAAGTGAATAACAGGATGTTTATGAAAAATATAAGTAAAGATCAGCTCGAGATCATCAACTCATTTTCTTGGTTTTTTATGGATGCGCTCTGGATGACCGAGTACATACCCCTTTCTTATGCTTGTATTCTTCCCACCATTCTCAGCGGCATCATCTTGATGTTTAAAGAGGAACAAAGATCAGGCATCCTTGTTGCCTTCTCGGCCCTGGCTTGGTCTATAATGAACTCGATTTGGCTTGTGGGGGAAACCCAAGGTATGAATGATTATCTTATTTTCTGCAAAATAATCTTTGTCCTCGGTGTGGCTTCTTTGTTGATCGCCATCACCATTTCTAAAGACCTGACTCAAACCTTGGCCTTATTTAGAAGGCTTAAATTGAAAAAGAAAATTTAGTTTTTTTAATCTCGAATAGAATTAAAGCGTACGGGCTTAAATCCTTCTCGCTCAAGGTCGTATTTACGAAAGCTTCGCTTACAAACACCTTCACAAGAAGTTGAAGAATCAATCCCCACTATATAGTTTTTATCTTTGGAATAACTCTCAAAAAGAATCACATGATCACCCGGTTTATTGAGGGCATCACCTTTTTTAAGCTGGCTCCATTTAATTTGATGAGTGATTTGATGCATACGTGAAGTGGTATAATAACCCGTCTGCCAAACAAAGCTAACAAAACCAGAACAATCGAGGCCTATCGTTCCACCGGTTATACAATAACCTCTTTTAGGATCACCACAAGTACACACATCACCGGTGGCTTTTCCATCAAGTACACCATTGGTAAAAGTTCTGAGATCTAAGAAATAGCCTCCCCATTTATAAGGAATTCCTTTTTGCTCGACTCCAATTTTTCCATAAAACCGATAAGGTCTAAGCCAATTATTTTGTCCTTCGCAACTATTCTTAAGTCTAGCTGAGGTGTAATTATCTTCTGAAACAGTATAAGTGTAATTAAGAGCGGCATAGGCATTGGCCATAACTTCTGCGCGAGAAATACGCTTCATGGGGAGTGATTTATTTTGAGAGGTATCGACTTGGCTCATCTCTCGTACTTTAGCTTCAAAATCTGCTCCCAGTTCCTGGGCATAACTAAAAGAGCTCAAAAATAAGATAGCGATTAATCCTAAACTTTTCATACATCCTCCAAATTGCTCCTATTCTCGCAAGGAAAAAACAATTTGTATAATTCCTCTCCAAAATTACAGTGTAAAACTTACTTAGTTAGAGCTTATAACTATCAAAAATCAGGACGCAAATGTAGAAATCAGTATGCAAATTGAAACTAGGTATTTAGAAAATTTAAGGCTCGAAGCCCGTTTTGATGATTTTCAGGTCATCTCAGATCAACCCATCCGCTATAACGGAGATGGTACTGCACCGGGACCATTCGATTATTTCTTAGCTTCTTCTGCTATGTGCGCAGCATATTTTGTGAAAGTTTATTGCAATGCCAGAAATATACCTACAGAAGGTATCATCATCACGCATGATAATATTGTTTCACCTGAGAACCGCTATAAACAAACCTTTCATCTAAAAATTAAACTCCCGGATGATCTCTCAGAAAAAGATCGACAAGGTATTTTGCAATCCATGGAGCGATGTACAGTTAAAAGAGTCATCCAAAACTCTCCTGAGTTTATCATCGAAGTTCAAGAATCCGATGGTGATCTTAATCAATTGACCAGTGAGAACAACTCACTGACTCATATTCATGGTAAAGATAAGCCTCTTGAGCAGACAATTGAAGAGCTTACAGGAGTGCTCAATCAATTGGGGATCAAAATAGAGATTGCCTCTTGGCGCAACCCTATCCCCCATGTCTGGTCGGTTCATATTAGAGATGCGGACTCTCCCATGTGTTTTACCAACGGAAAAGGGGCCACAAAAGATGCGGCTCTCTGCTCTGCCCTTGGAGAATATTTAGAGCGAATCAGTAATAATTATTTTTATAATGATTTTTACTTAGGAGAGCAGTTTGCTCATGAAAGCTTTGTTCACTATCCCGATGAAAAGTGGTTTGAGATAAAAGAAGACGATCAGTTTCCGGAAGGACTGATGGATGATTATTTACTCGAGACTTATGGACTCGACGGAGAGCTAAATCCAAAACATCTGCTCGATATGAATTCTGGTTTAACTGACCAAGGTGTCTGTGCTTTGCCTTATATTCGCCAGTCTGATCAGCAAACTGTTTATATCCCTGTGAATCTCATAGGAAATTTATTTGTCAGCAATGGCATGAGTGCCGGGAACTCAAAGTATGAAGCTCGAGTGCAAGCGCTTTCTGAAATTTTTGAAAGGGCCGCAAAAAATAAAATTATCAGTGAAGAAATCACTCTCCCTAATATACCAGAAGAAAAAATTAATTCTTTTCCCAAAATTAAGGAAGGAATAGATTCACTTCGCGCTAAAGGTTATCCCCTCTTAGTCAAAGACGCTTCACTGGGAGGAGTTTTTCCTGTGGTAAATATCACTCTTATTAATCCGCTAGATGGGGGCATTTTTGCTTCCTTTGGAGCTCATCCAAACTTTGAAGTCGCCCTTGAGCGAACACTCACAGAACTTTTACAAGGAAGAAGTTTTGAAGGGCTTAATGGTCTGCCAAAACCTACCTTTAATGAATTTGCCGTCACCGAAATTAATAATATTGTGGATCACTTCATTGATTCTACTGGAGTTATCTCATGGAAATTCTTTGCCAGTAAAGCTGATTATCCATTTGTCGATTGGAATTTTACGGGGAGTACAGAAGAGGAATTTTCGAATCTCATGGATATTTTAACAGAGCTGGATAAAGAAGTTTATATTGCAGACTATACTGATCTTGGTGCCCATGCCTGCCGAATCATCGTTCCCGATTTTTCTGAGATTTATGAGAAAGAAGACCTTATCTGGGATAACCATAACAAGGCCCTTCACTTTAGAGATGATATTCTCAATATTCATAGCCTTAACGATCAACAGCTTCAGCAACTCGTAGAAAGACTAGAGGAAAGTGAGCTTGATGATTATATGCCTATCTCAGAGCTCATCGGTATTGCATTTGATGAAAATTCGACGTGGGGACAGATGACAATTGCTGAACTTAAATGTTTGAGCTTTCTAAAATTGGGGTTACTTGAGCAAGCGAGTGAACAAAGCTCTCTTCTCATTCACTTCAATGAATATCTCCCTGATCGTAGAAAGTTTTTTAATGCTTTGAATACACTGCTTGATATTGCTCTTAACCCGGAACTTCAATTTGAGGATTACCAAGACAATCTCAATCTTTTTTTTGATGCCAAAAATGTTCTTGCTGCTCAAAACTCAATTCAAAGAAAAGAATTTTTCTACAATATTCCCCAAACTGATTCTAAGTTAACGGGGCTAACTAAACATATTAAACTGATTGAGAGCTATCAAAAGCTGCATGCCAAACGAAAAAAACTAATTTAATAGGCTTAAGTGAAAAGCTCTTTGAATATCTTCTGCCAACTGATTTTTTTTCATTCTCTTTAATTCAGCATTCTCTGTTCGTAAAATACTAGATGGGTGCCAACTTATTATGATATTTTTTGCGTACTTAGTTGAAAATATTTCTCCTCTCTCTTGAGAGAGCTTAGGTTTTTTACCTAAAACTGCTGTAGCCGCAGTTACACCTAAAGCGAGAATCACTCGAGGCTTTATTTGATTAAGCTCTGCTTCTAACCACGGCTTGCAAGCATGAATTTGTTTACCCGTCGGTGAGCGATGGATACGCTCTCCTTTTGCATTTTCGCGAAAACTAAAATGTTTCACGGTGTTTGTAAAATAGATTTGGGAAGAATCTATTCCTGATTGAGAAAGTATATCCATAAGCAGTGCGCCGGAAGGACCTACAAAAGGTCGTCCTTGAGTATCTTCTAGATCTCCAGGTTGCTCCCCCAAAATCACAAGCTTAGCATCGACGGGCCCACTACCTGGAACAGCTTGGGTGGCTTTTTCATAGAGGGGGCAGGCTGTACAATTACTGAGAGCGAATTGTATTTCATCTAGTGTTGAATCTTTATCAACTTTGGCTTCAAACCACTGTGATGCGGCAGCTTTCTGTAATTGATCAGGAGTATTCTTAATAAGCTCTTCAATAATCTCAGCTTCAGGCATACTCTTCCAATACTTTGGTGACATTTCCTGTTTCATCATTTTTATATTTAATCTTGCAGGATTATATATAGATCGATAATAATCTTTCCAAACTTCATCCCAATCATCTTTATGTTTAAAGTCATCAAAACTCATACCTTCAGAGTAGAAGAGTTTCGTTCCGTCCCAATGAGCACTTTCATCAGGAGTGAAAATACTCCACGGTTTATCACCAAATCTATCTTTAAAAAAAGGAGCTCCAGCTCTTAGAATCTTATGCTCAGGACCATGCCAGGCGACATATTTTTCAGAAGGCTCATCAATTTTTTTAAATCTCACAAAGGCGTGCATTTTGTGTATGTCTCTTGCAATAGATTTTAAATAAATATGCGCTTGCCTAATATCTGGATCACTAGGAAGATTTAAAAGATTCTTATTTTCAAATTTTAGACGATAGAGAATCTTGTAGAGAAGTGCCCATCGCTCTGGGCCTCTTAACATAGAAAGCCGTTTTACGAGTTGACTATAGTCTCTTGATACATTGAGCTCTATCCCGCCAGGAACATCCGACAGGCTCAAAGATTCATCAAACAAGAGTTTTTCACTTTGCCCCCAATTGATCTCACTTGGTGAAGTTTTTTTTGAAATAAAGTAACGGACATATTTCTTAAAATCTGAAATTTCAGTGAATTCATCGAGAGAAATCATATCTCACCAGTGGTCGCATTGAGACTATCGAAAAAGTTTAATTGTTCATCTGGTTTTAAATGTGATTTCAAATGGTGACTATTTAAAGACCTTAAACCATAATTAGAGTCGTATGTTTCTACAAAAAATTGAGCTCGTTTCCAAACAACACCTAATCTTTTAAGATCTTGAACTCTAATTTTTTGACTTCTGCGCAGCTGTAAAATTTTTTGCACACTCCTTACTCCAACACCAGGAATTCTTAAAATCTCTTCCCTATTCGCTGTATTGATATTGATAGGAAAATAATGACGGTTATTTAAAGCCCATACTGTTTTTGGATCTAGATCAAGGGGTAAGTTGTGATCACTATTTGCAAATAATTCATTACTATCAAAGCCATAAAAGCGAATCAACCAGTCAGCTTGGTAGAGACGATTCTCTCGTTTAAGACTTGGTTTTAAACTAGGCAATATAGCATCCGCAAAAGGAATGGGACTATAACTCGAATAAAAAACTCTTCTCAGAGAAAAATTACTATAAAGACTTTCCGATGTTTTTAAGATTATTTTATCACTAGTTTGTGTTGCCCCCACCACCATTTGTGTAGACTGACCGGCTGGAGCGAATTTTCTCTCGACATTATTGGCCAACTTCACAGGCTTTTTAAATTCTAGAATTCTTCCCTTGACGTCATTCATTGTATTTTGCGCTTCACTGATAGTTTTGGCAGGTGCTAGAACATCAAGGTCTTCCTGAATGGGCATTTCAATATTGGTGCTGACTCGATCTGCATAAAGACCTGCTTTTTCAATTAACTCCTGGCTTGCTCCCGCTACGGCTTTGAGATGAATATAACCATTAAAAAAATGTTTGGTTCTCAATATTCGCGCTACTGCTGTTAGCTGCTCCATAGTTTCATCAGAAGAATTAAAAATGCCTGAGCTTAGGAAAAGCCCTTCTATATAATTTCTGCGATAAAACTCTAAGGTTAGCCACACGATTTCATCTACGGTGAATTTTGCTCTTTCAGTATCGCTAGAGACTCTATTCACACAAAATTTACAATCATAAATACAAACATTTGTCAGAAGAATTTTAAGCAAACTTATACATCTGCCATCGGGGGCGTAGCTATGGCATATCCCCATACCATTTACATTTCCCATACCTTTAGCATCCCGAGTACGTGCGCCCCCACTGCTAGAACATGAAGCATCATACTTAGCAGCATCTGCTAAAACCTTTAATTTCTTACGTAATTTCTCTAGTGACAGTTCGTTCATACTTACGTATAATATACGGATAAAATACAATTTGAGCAAGCTAAACATTTGAAATCATGTTTAGTATTTGTCTATCTATGCGCGTAAGATATAAGAAAAAAAGTCATATTCAAAGAAAAGAGCTCTCTGCTGGTTATTATCTGGAGCACTTTCAGATCATTATGGACCACATCCTGAAATACTATGGAAATGATCCTACTGTGGTTGAGTTTCTCAATTTTTATAACAGTCTTTCTCGTGATGAAAAACTTTTTACAGTCAAACTTTCTTCCTTAAAAATTTCAGTTTATAGAACGAGTAAAAAATACTGTCTTGATATCAATCACGAGTCAGTCATATTTCAAAATTTTATTAAAGAAGGTCACTTTATAAGTATTGATAAGGAATTTTACTTTCCTTTGGTCGCTCAGCTGACAAAGTCCGAGCTAGTTCATATGCTCACTTTAAATAATGTTCCTTTTAAAAAATCATTACGCGTAGGCGAACTCAAAGAGCTGGCGCTTCATTTATATTCTCAAGAGAGAATGATTGAAACTTGTTTTTATCGTTTTAAGTTTGAAACTTCATTTCAGTACATATATTTTCTTTATTTCGGGAAGCTAGATCGAAACGTCCAAGTTTTAGCTCAAAGTGAATTAGGTTTTAGAAAAACAAACAAACATTTTAGAAGTGATGCTGCGAGATTTTCCTCCGAGCAGAATATATTTTATTTTTTTCAGCTGAAAAAGGCAATCTCTTGCCTTAAGGAAAACAAAATTGGTTTTTCAGATGAAGAAAAGAAATACTTTCATCAAATCCTACAAAAGCCATATACGGATGTAAAGACAGAAGAGCTTTTCAATATCTTACTCGACTTAGTGATTAAAAAATTTCATCTCAATAATCTAGAAAAGCTGACCTTACTTAAACGTGCCACAATGTTCCCTGCGAAAAAACTATATATTACCTTTTTGGCCAAAGAGAACTTATTGGATGAGCTTAGGAATATATTAAAAGACACAATTGAGTTTCCTCATTCAGAAGAGGAATTTCATTACTGTTTTAATCTTTACAACAAAAAATTTAAAGATGGAAAACAACTCTCTATCAGAACCGCTATACTCAAAGAGTCACAACAAATATCTATAGATGAAGCCTTTCTTCAATCACCTGAAAATGGAGCAAAGTATTATTTTGAAAAGCAAGGGTATGTGGTTCGTAGATTTGAAAATTATATTTGGCGTGCACTCTTTGGATTGGTTTTTTGGGAAGAGATTTTTGAAGATGAACGATCCCAGTTTTTTACAGAATTTGATAGACTCCCCAACACAATTTTAGAAAATACCTTTGCACAGGTATTCAGATCAGAAATTGACCAAAAACTCTCATCTCTTGATCACCCACAATTTCCCCAAGAGTTGTTAAAAAAAATCACCCGACTCTACGGGAGAGATAATTCTATTTTTAGATGGAAAAATTATCTCTTTGATAGAATAAAAGAGTTATGGGATCACTCCCCTCCAGGAGCAATAGCCCAAGTTTTGAGCAGCTTAGTTGATAATTACTTAAAGAATAACGACGGATTTCCTGACCTCGCTCTCTATAAAAAGGGTAAGGTTAAATTAATTGAAATAAAAACTCTTACGGATCAACTACGCCTCAACCAAATGAATCAAATTGAAACGTTGAACTCAGCTGGTTTTGAAGTGGAAGTCATTCGTTGTGATTATAAATTTAACCCCGATCAAACCTATTGTGTAATCGATGTAGAAACCACAGGGGGACGGGCCAACTTTCATCGCATCACAGAAATAGGAGTTGTAAAAATAAAAAATGGTGAAGTCATTGATACTTTTGAAAGTCTCATAAACCCTGAGCGCTCTATTCCTATTAAGATCCAGCAGCTCACAGGAATAAATAATGATATGGTCGCGAATGCCCCAACATTTGACGAAATTAAAGAGTCTTTAATGAGTATTTTTGAAGGGAGTATTTTTGTGGCCCATAATGTTCGTTTTGATTATAGCTTTATCCAAAGGGAATTCAAAAGAGCAGGAATCGATTTTACGATGCCAACATTCTGTACATGTTCACAATCAAGAAAACATTTTAAAGGACTTAAATCTTATAGTTTAAAAAACCTATGTAGAGAATTCAATATTGATTTAACTCAACACCATAGAGCGATGTGTGATGCTCATGCAGCTGCTCAAATTCTCAACAGGATAAATGAGTCAAGAAGTATATAAATACACTAAAATCTCAACTCATTGTGTATGAATCAACTTTACTCAGCATATCTTAGAGGAGCTTTTATTTCTTCAGCATCCTTATTTTTACCTTCTTCTTTTAAAGAATCGATCTCAATCACATGACGATAATTAGAACTCGATCCTTCCTTTAACTCAGAAAAGACATCGTTTATTTCATTGGCCTTTACTTTTTTTATCTCAGGCCTAATATCGTGCTTGGCACAGAGATCAATAACCTCTTGAGTTTCTTTGATTCCGCCTATAAGCGAGCCTGCGATTGAAATTCGATTAAAGACTAATGGTCCTGATTCAAACTCAGGAATTTTTTCAAGATTCCCTACAATAACAATATTACCATCATGCTTCATCAAAGGAATATAGGGTGAAATATCATGGGCCACTGGAATCGTATTGATCATAAGATCGATACTTTGGGCCGCTTTTTCCATCTCTTCATCATTTTTTGTAATAATAACTTTATCAGCTCCCATCTCTAAGATTTTATCTTTTTTATCCTCACTTCGGGTCAAGGCTACCACTTCAGCACCAAGAGCTTTTCCAATTTTGATCGCCATATGTCCAAGTCCACCTATACCAGCGACACCTAGAGTTTGCCCTTTTTGAAGCTCCCAGTTTTTCATGGGTGAATAGACCGTGATACCAGCACAGAGAATAGGCCCGACATATTCAGACTCTAGTTTATCCGGAATTGTAATTGCAAAATCTTCTTTCACAACAAAGTGAGTGGAATATCCACCATAGGTGTTAATCTCACTTTCTCCCATGGTTCCCCCATAGGTCATGGTGGCACCTCTGGGTCCTTTACAGTAATTCTCCAGATCTTTTTTGCACATATCGCATTCACCACAGCTATCTATGATACAACCCACACCAATACGATCACCAACTTTAAATTTGGAAACCTTGTCTCCGACATTAGTGACTTTTCCCGAGAGCTCGTGCCCTGGAACACAGGGGTATTCAGTCATTCCCCAGTCATTATGAGCAAAATGCAGATCTGAGTGACAAATACCACAATGGGAAAGTTCAAATTCTATTTCATTTTCTCTGGCACTCTCCCTATTGAACTTTACTAATTTTAGTTTTTCACCTGACTTTAAAGCTCCATATCCAAATACTTCCATTTCTGACTCCTCATTCATTTTCAGCTTGATAGCTTATCCTGCTGAAGCCAGGGGAGCCACATTGATAAATAGAGATTATATTTAGATTTTTAATCAAACTTTATAATTAGCTATAACAACTCTATGAACTTCTTCAAATACTATTTGTAGCTGTGAGGAGTTCTGCGATGCCAAAACATAAATTATTTGATCTAGTCACTGTTATTGAAGACGAAAATTGTAATATAAAAGAACTCATCCACAATGTGATGAATTCGGTCATTCCACCCCGACACCACTTCCTTATCTTTAAAAAGAAATTTAAGTTGATTGACATTCCTTATGGTTACTCTTTGAGTTCAATGACTTGGGATGAAGGCTCTGATTTATTTGATATACTTGAAAAAATACTTGAACGCTCTCACTCTCAGCAACTCATCTTTATGGATCCAAATAAAATTGTAGACCCTTGCTTGTTTTTAGAATTATTAAGAGTCCAAAAACTCAATAATAAATACCACCCGCTAAACTTTGATGAACCAAAGTTCAAAGACACTTGTTTTATTATTAATAACCAACAATTAAGTGAAATCATTATCTCGGAGAAAGATTATAGAGGAATGATTCAAAAAGAATCCCTTAAGCATGATCATATCTTGAGTAAGTTTCAAATCTTTATTCAGGAGCTTAATTTTAGGATGAGACGAGTCTTTAGCTAAACTTCGTCATCTGCTTGTTCAATATCAATAGAATTCGATATAATACTATCTAGGACTTCTGATGTATCTCCCCCTTCGATCTCACCTAATAAATCCACTCGCATATCAAAAGTGAGTCTGGCAATAGAGTGCATGATTTCTTCAGCTTGCTCCTCTGACAAGACTCCGTTGCGAAGAGAGTCGAGCATCAGGTCTAAAATATTATTAAAATTATCTACAACAGGTATGCTTCCAAACATAGATAATTTATGATTTATGATTCTAATTTCAGAGATACCTCGTTTATCAATGACTCGCTTATCAACCATTTTGGCCACTTTCTCAATAATTGACATATAGATCGTTTTTTTTTGGGCTAGTAAAATAACTTTTTCTTCTTTTCTTAAATCAAGATTCGATTGCTGTATCAGCAGAATGGCAGTGACAAGCACCGTAGAAATAACACCAACTAAGACTAAAATAAACTCTTGAGTGAAGGGAAACTGGCCAGAGACATTATAATAATAGCGAAAAGTCATATACCCAACAAGACAGCATATAAGAAAGAGCAAAATCAAAAAGACTTTGGGGATAATAGTTTTTCTTAATTTCCTCAGGGCTTTCATTGCTTTAAGTATTTAAGTCTCGGCTGAATACGTTTTTTGTCTCTTATAATTTTTTTAGAAATGCATACCTGTGAGGTGTGAGCTTTACTCCCTGTCACATATTGATAAAACTTCTTAATAAAACCAATTGAGATGCGATCTTGGACGAGGCTTGCTATCTTAAAATAGTGATAAGAAATATAGAAAAAAATCTCATTCGCTCTCACTTCAGAATGTATTTTAAAGTAATTTCTTTGCCCTTCAATAATCGAAAATTCAATAAATCCGGCTTCGGGATGATTATCGAGAGTCACTAATTTAAAACTTTTATCTGTGACGTTCTGAACTTCAACAGGACCATTGTATGGGCCAACAAGTTTTAAAATCATTCGCCGTCCGTTCTCTAGTTTGATTTCGTCAGCAGATCTAATTTTTCCCACGAACACAGGCCTAAATTTATTGATATTTTTTTTCAGTTTTCCAAAAGCTTCTGAAATACTCACCTCTGAAGGAGGGACTTCTATATAAAACGTTTTGATAATAAGGGGACCAAACCCTTTTTCGGCTGGCTGGTAGTCTAAATTTTCGAGATCAATGACTGATGTGAAAAATGATTTTATAAAAGTTAGCATACTCTCCCTTCTGAGTTAAACACTTGTCTAAGTTTATACAAAACTGAAGAGATTTTCTTGATTGAAATATGTTGTAATGTTTTTAATTTGATAACAAAAAAAAGGCCCTCTCAGGGCCTCTATTTAAATTCACTTTTTGAATTTCATTAGAGTCGGTGAATAAAGTCATCCACTTCACGCTTAGCTTCATCTTTGGTTCTACCATAACGCTCTTGAACACGACCTTCTAGCTCTGTTCTTTTTCCTTCAATTCTATCCATGTCATCATCAGTAAGTTTTCCCCACTTCTGTTGAACTTTACCTTTCATCTCTTTCCATTTTCCTTCAAATTGATCATTATTCATCATTTGCTCCTTAGTTTATTGTTAAACTCTGAATTTATATTAGCGTTGGTTACCAAATTATTCATGTCGATTAAATTTAGGTGTTGTCTAAATATTTAAACGAAAATTAAGCTAAATCCTTCCTAAATCTTTAATAAAGCGATCTCGAAGTAAATCCACGCTCTTGTTTAAGGCTTGATCAAAATCCTCAGAGAGTTTTTGAAAAAAATCAGCACCAGTTTCTTGAGCAAATTGCGTTTCTCTTTCAGAAGCTGGAAAGCCACTTGCGCTTAAGGCGCCTAATGAAAAGCCAAGAGCCGCTATAGAGAGCGGGTGTTCATCTATCGTTGATGCTAAGCTCTCTTTAGCCTGCCTATAGTTTTCTTTGGACTTATTTTTTAAATCTTCAACTTTAGAATGATGCTCATTATGTAATGAGTAGGAGTCTTCCCTAAACTCATCGTTCATCGTTATATTTGCATCACGGGTTAAAAACTCTTCCTCATTATCAATTCGATGACTTTTATATTCTGTATGAGGATGAGGAATTTTAATATTCTTCTCGTGGCTTGATATATTTTCTTTAAGGTGATCAACCTTATCAGCAAGCTTATTTTTAGCGATTTGATACCTTGCCGAATACTCCCCTTTTTTCACTTGCATCTTATATTTCATGTTTTCTCTGGACTCTTCATCTTGTCCCAGAGCAAGAATTCCAGAAGCCAACATGGCCGTTCCTATCGGTCTGTTCTTTAAATGCTCTAACATCGCCAGTCGGTCACCATGAAATTTATTAAAAATGGCTTTATCAATAATTCTTCCGGGGGTGAGGTTCTCGTCTATTTTTCTCATATCGTCTGAGACCTTAGCCAGTTGAATTTCGACTTCTTTTTGCCATTCATCTGAGCTTTTATGAGTGTCTGAGTGCATGATAGGACTCCTTTATTCGAGATGACATTAAATTCATGGTGTGAATCGATTTTTTGGGAAGTAATTTTTTTAAGGACAATTTACTTGTTCCATATCTTAAGACTGTATACCCCAGGGCTCCGAGTACAACTGTCGTAATCGAAACTGCGGCCCATAATGCCATAAAATTATTTAAAGCAATGACAATTAAAGCTGTAAAGGCTTGCAAAAACATGATCAAAAGCGCTGCTCCTAAGCCTATGCTTTCAAATCCATTTTTTAAGTCATCACTTTTTTCACTGACTTCTGCTCTCACGAGTTTTTTTTGTTTTTCAACCAACAAGGTCAAATCATCTAAGAGCTCTTGGGCTGATTCTTTCCATTCACTTTTAAAAGTTGAGTGTTGGTTGGGTGAAATATCTGTATGTTTTTCTAAAATCTCATGTTGTTGTTCCATTTTTATCTCCTCTTCTTAATGGTATTGAAATCTATTGAATGTTTGGCTTGGTCGTTTCATCTGTTTTATGACTCTTCCTCCCAATAAACCCAACATATAAGTGATCCCAAAGCTCATAGCTGGCTTTTGCTGACACTCGGACTCTAAGGACTGTAAAATTTCATCTGCAGATTTATTTTTAAACTTATGAGCAGCATCACCCACCCAATCCGAGAGCTCTTGCAACCTATTGGCCACGATACGATCTTGCTTGATAGATTCTTCTCGAGACTCTTTTCTAAGTTCTTGGACCCCAGCATCAATTGCTCTATGGATGGAATCCATAAAGGGTTCAAGCTCATGCCTGTATTTTTTAAATAACTCTATAAAAGGTTTCGTGCTTTCTGATGCATATTCTTTTGCCCATGTTTTACCTTGAGATTCCATGATTAACTCCTTATTCTTGTACTCAGAGTCATGAAATCACCAATCTACTGATTATTCTTGTAGCAAATTAAAATTTATTTATAATTTTCATCTTAATAATACGGTGCGACCTAAAACAAACTTAATTTCGGTCTTCATTTACTTAAGGCAAAAGCTATAATATCTTTTTTAAAATGTTCAAACTTCTCCTATTCTTAGTCCTATTCAGTTGTGCTCACAAAACAAACGAGTACATCAAAAGAAAGAAATTAGATGTTCCAGAGGAAGGCATAGCTTTTAAAAAAGAAGAACCTGGGATATATCACTTTGATATCATTGTGAAAGAGAAGACAAGCAAATATCTCATCAGTGATTATATCTATCATACCTTGAATGTCCTTTGTTTTGATTCTGGCTTTAACTTTATGTCTGCGGTAAAAACTCCCGTCAAAATTATCAACATAGAAGGACTTAAATTTAAGCAACTTCAAGCTCGAGGTTTTTGTTATCCTGAAAATAAAAGAAAAGTAATCAATATAAATTTTGTAAACCAAAAAAACAATATAATGGAAGTGGACAAGGTGAATATTCCCTCACTGGTAAAGCCAGGGGATATACTTCTCACTTTTAATGGTAAACAAATTAAAAATTTGCTTGAATTGAGAAAGCTTATTTTTAAACTTGGGGATGATATCTCAAAGAACGGAACTATATCTCTTGGAGTTAAAAGAGGTGATAAAGAGCTTATCCTAGAACATCCTATTATGATCCTTAATGATCTAGAAGCCTTCAGTCAGTATTATTATGATCTATATAAAGAAAAGGTCATGAATTAAACTTGAAAAGCTTAAGAATGACAGTCATCGTTCCAAAAATAAAACTTCCCCAAAGCATATCGAAGAATACGAACTTGTAAGAGTAATCCTTCATAATAGCTAGGTTTGTTAAATCAAAAATCCCATAAACTAATAGCCCCGCCAGTGCACCGATGAGAAACTGAATAAGCATTGCCTGGCCTTCCACCCTTGGCATTACAAAAAAGGAACTCACAAGCCCCATACACAGATAAGCTCCAATAGCCCCGATATAATTGACATCAATGGTGCCATCGGAACCTATATTGAGAAGGGGACGAATCGTTTGTCGAGAGTACTCCCCCATAAATAATTTAAACCAAACACTATCGAGAAGAACAAAGCCTAAGATACTTATAAGTGTATTAAAAATAAATGCCATAATTTAGTTTCCTTGAATTGGTTTGAGACAATTATGAAAATTCCGATTTTGATCAGTTGAGTTCAGTGCATGGGAGCAACTCATCGGTAATTCTCCGCGATGAATATTTTCCATATGAAGCACGCGGAATAAATCTGTGGAATGAGGGTCTTCATTCGTATGCTCTAGCTCACGCTCAACATAATCTCCATACTTGGACTGTAAAAAAATACAAGCAATATTGCGATTATCTTCGCCTCTCACTGTGGTCGCCAGGGCATCAGCATAATCTTCTTCAGTATAGTTTGAGATAACCCCTGGTATATTTCCACTTCCAGCTCCAAGTGATCTATAAGGATAAAACCCCGTTTGCACCACAGCAGTGGGATGCAGACTTGTGACGCAATTTCGGAGCGTAGCAAATTTTCTCATACTTTCTTCACTCGCTTCATTATTATTTTTCAGAAAGTTTTTAGTGATATGAGCCAGTTCATGGGCCAACACTCCCTCTGTGATGTCGGGATTTTTTAAAACAAAAGGGCTTATGTTGAGCTTCGAGATTGACTCTAAATCAGCGGCATGATCATTGATGACCGCGGTTTGGCCATTATACTGAGCACAGACGTCTTCAAAATTGTTTAAATAATCTTTTTGATTCCAGCTCAAATAATTATTCATAAAATTAAGGGTCATTTGATCTTGATTTTCGAGTTCATTATAAGCAGCGATGCTGTGATCAAGGCTTTGGTTCAGTGAGGTGAAATCTCGAACGAGCGTTTGTTCGAAATTACTTTTTGTCCCAGGCAGAACAATATCAATTGAACCATAGTATGGGAGAAGTTTTTCTTTTGTCGCTTCGGAGAACATTGAACTCATATTTTCATAAAGTCGTAAAAGTATAGGATCAAGTCTGTTTTGAAACTCTTGTTTTTCTTCTTGAGTGGGAAGCACAGCGAGGGCGTGAGCTATACGAGGGGCACAATATTGAAAATCAGTTTGATAGTTATCAGGGCTCTCTTTTAATAGCTCTAATCTTGTTATAGCGGCGTCAACCGATGTGAGCATATCTTGCATATCAAAGAGTTCAGAATAGTCTTCCACCATAAAGGATTCAAATGCAGCTGGTGCCTGGTTTTGAATTAAAAACTCAGAATAGAGTTTTAATTGCATCGATTGAGTTTCAAACTGCCCTATAAGATTCTCATTTAAATCAGAAGTGGATTCTATCTGATCAATCGTCTCAAAACTAGATTCCAGAGGAAAACCTCCAATGGGCGCGAGTATTGTATTCAGTTCTGCTCCAGCGGTAGAGCTCAGGTTTTTAAACTCATTGATTCGATCTGCCAAAACTTCAGATGTCTCTTTAGTTGGATCTAAGTTCCCTAAGGTAGTGTTCCATCCAAAATAATTGCCATACATTCTTTGCGCCATCAGAGGATGTTGAATAAGACTTAAAAAGGCAGGATACAACTGACGAGCCGTATCAGGAGGCATCGTGGCTGCAAAGCGCGTACGTATAACCTCTTCGTTAAGTCCAAGTCGTAACATTCTATTAGCATGATCAACTTGAATACCTTGAGGGTTAATATCAGTATTAGGATTAAGATGATTTAATTGACCAATTACAAATTGCATCGCCAAAAAAGGTCGAAGCTCAGGAGCAATAGCTGTTTTTCCTTGCTCGATTAAATCTTTTAATTTTTTTAACTTATCTAATTGATAATTTATTTTTTTTGAATAAAAATTTTGAAAATAATTCTCTAGATTTTTTAGCTCGGAGCTTTGAGGAGAATAATTTTCGGCTAGGGACTCTTCAGTAAAATCATAGATGGTGTAATTTAATTCAGGCGGACCACAAATTGCGTTCAGACAGTCTGAAAATGGATTTGTTTCCTGAGCAGTGATAAGAGCCTCAGTATGACACCCCTGCTCAGTGACTGATTGAGTGGGATAATTTTGAGCATTTTGTAACCAGGTTGTGAGAAAACCATAGCGCCGAGAATCTTCACCGCCCAAGGCCAGCACAGAATAAAGTAAGAAGCTTATCACTACTTTTTGCATGCAAGCTCCATACTTTTAGTTATGAGTTTTATTTCAGTCTCTAGCCTCGCGAGGAAAATATCGAGCTTATTTTTTGGCATAACTAAATAGTCTTCACCATTCCATTGAATTTTGTAATGACCCTTCGCCTCTATGGGAAGAGAAGTTTTTAGTAGTTTTTGCACTTTATTTTGAAATCTTTGGACAAAAACTTTTCCGCAGTCCTCTACTTTGATTTTTTCGGGTGTTGCTTGAAAGTTTAAATAAAGAAAATCATGTTTTTGGTTATAAACCACTTCACCGTATTTAGACTTCAATGAGAAGTCTGTGAGTTCAGAGGCTTGGACAAAACCGGTCAATAGGAAAATAATTGGTACAAGATATCCCATACTCTCTTAATCGGTATTAAATGACCTTAAGAGTATTTTAGCTCAATATTTTCCATGAATTGGAAGATATTACCTGGTCATAACTCCCCAGACGTTATCTAATCATGCAGATAAGTACCTGAAATCTCGACATTAAAATAATTCGCTTATATATAATCGTTACAATTATCCATTCAACGTTCAATTGATTTGCTAAAGTTATAACTATGTTCAAATTAAACTTTTATATATTACTCACTTTAACCGCTATAAGCTGTGCCTCGCAACCCAAGGGTGAATATTCAGAAAGTAAAATAGAGCGCCCTTATAACTTGCCCTATGACGTAGCCAAATTTAGTTTTGGTGCCGAATATTCAATTGATAAAGTTTCTGAGCCTATTGAAGAGCTAGGTGATGCTGACACACTGGAATCAGGCTATCCTTTTATCACAGCAGAAAATGGTTGGTTAGATCGCTTTTCATGGATTTTCCCTCTTGGTTTTCGCTGGAATATCTTAAAAACTGATACTCAAGATTTTGGGATAAGTGCGTATACATCTTTTTTTATCACCCATTTCTCAATCGACTATTGGTATGAATTTCATTGGCTCATGTCGTTTAGACCTTATTATCGCAGTAAACAAGTGAAAGCTGTGTTATTTGAATCTTCACGAGATGCGCTAGGGATTGAGTTAGTTTACCAATTTACCAAAAAATTTGCCTTCTCACCACGTTACGAGTTAGGTCGCTATAGTGTTGATTCTAATTTTATCGAGCAGGTGTTTGAAGAAAATTTTGAAGTCAGGCCTGAGCTTTATAATGATGGTCTCTTATCCTCATATGGCCTTGAAGTTTTATACTCTATAAGCGATGCCTGGGATGTTGTTCTCTTAGGGGAACAAGACTTAGTTCAGTTTAGCGATTATGACCTTCGCACCACTAAACTAAGTCTGACTTTCAGTTTCTTTTATTGAGAACTTTTAGCTTTTTGAGCTCTTTCTACTAATTCTATAAATTCAGTACGATAACCTTTTTTATCTTCTCCCTTGGCTTCTCGAGCCATTTTAATGATATCTTCAAACTTAAGCTCCTTACTATATTTAGATTCTCGCAATAACATTCCAAAACTTGCCACAGCGGCAGCAAATTGAGTGTCTTTATCTGCCTGGCTGAATATTGATGGCTTAACTGCTAGCGGAAATTCTATTTTTTGACTACGGTCACTATTAGGTGCTTTGTATCTAAGTTTGACAGTCAGCCACTCATCACTTTCATTGAGCTGAATTTCTTTATCCGTGTGTGTTTCAGTTTTTTGATACTTAAGATCATCAACTTTAGGTGTCGGAATTATTCCCCCCTTGGGGACTATCTCATAGAGAGCGGTAACAGTATGTCCGGCTCCGATTTCTCCAGCATCTTTAGTGTCATCATTAAAGTCTTCTTTTGCTAATAATCTATTTTCATAGCCAATCAGTCGATAGGCTTCAACTCTCCCAGGATTGAACTCAACTTGAATTTTAACATCCTTAGCTATTGTCATCATAGTCCCTCCAATTTGTTCCACAAGAACTTTTTTAGCTTCCTTATAACTATCGATATAGGCATAATGACCGTTACCCTTATTGGCCAGTGACTCCATTTGAGAATCTTTTAAGTTACCTGATCCAAACCCCAAGACCGTGAGAAAAACATCAGACTTTGCTTTCTCTTGAATAAGCTCATCTAGCGCCGCTCTTGATTGAGTCCCCACATTAAAGTCTCCATCCGTTGCAAGTATCACCCGATTAATCCCATCTTTAATAAAATTTCTTTGGGCTTCAGCATACGCTAACTCAATTCCTGCCCCTCCATTCGTACCTCCTCCACTGGAGAGACGCTCTAGCGCCGCAATTATTTCTTCTTTATCAGAACCTTTTGTCGCTGGTAAGACGAGTCCCGAGGCACCTGCATACACAACAATGGACACACGATCTTTCTCATCTAAGCTATCAATCATCAGCTTGAGACCTTGCTTTACCAGCGGGAGTTTATTGAAGTTATTCATTGAGCCCGATACATCTAATAGAAAAACTAAATTTGAAGCTTTACGCTCTTGCCAGTTAATTTCTCTTCCTTTCAATCCCACTCTTAAGAGCTTTGTCTCTTTACTCCATGGAGATGCCGTGAAGTCCATTTGCACAGAAAAAGGCTTATCTTTTTTAGGTGCAGCGTAGTCATAAGAAAAATAATTAATCATCTCTTCAATTCTTACCGCATCTTTTGGAGGTAATTGTCCTCGGTTAAGAAATCTACGAATATTAGAATAACTAGCGGTGTCCACATCTATAGAAAAAGTGGAAAGCGGCTCACTCATCACTTTGATAAATTCGTTTGCAGTGATTTGATCGTATTCTTCGCTATTTGACTTCGACCCAGGTATCCCAGGTGTAGGATGAGGCATAAAAGTCGACGGAGCAACACCTATTCCCCCAGTTCCAGCAGGGGCTGCTACCATATCCATACTTGACTCTGCAATACCGGAGAAATTATTAGGACTCACCTTTTTGGCCAGAGATTGAGCTCGATCACTTCTGCGTGCTTTTTGCTCTTTTTTAGGAGTTACTGAGTTCTGTTTGGCTATTTCAGGAGCTGCGGGAGCTATTTTATTTTTATAAGACTCTAACTCTTCATTAGGCTTGATAATAATAAAGGCCACTGTAGCCACTGCTGCTACCGGTGTTAAGACATAAAAGAATTTCCTAAACTTATCTGCTAGGCTTATCTCTGTGTCTACATGAGCCACAGGCAAACTCTCATTTTCAAGTTCAGTTTTTAAAACTTGTAACATGGGTTTTAGATCTTCAACCGCTCTTGCAAGTTCCGGATTGGACTTCATTTCTTTTTCAAATTCTTTTTTTTCTTGCTCAGTCATTTCATTGGTAAGGTATTTCGTTATATTAGGGTTATGATATGTATTCATTATTTTTCTCCTTTCTCGGCTGCTGCCCTTAGGTGGAGGATCGCTCTATGAAGAGTGACACCTACAGAATTTGTTGACTCTCCAGTGATCGAACTAATTTCTTTGTAGCTCAGACCTTCTTGAAATTTTAATCGCACCATGTCTTGAGTCTTGGGAGGGAGTTCTTTAACTAAATCCAGAACAAATTTTTCTAGCTGTTTTTTTTCAAGCCTCACACTTGGAATCTCATTGGGACAACTTAATTCTTCTTCTTGCTCTTGGGTCAGTGTGCTCATCTTATCCTCCTTTCGGATAATATCGATGGCATGATTTCGACTGGTTTTATAAAGCCAAACCTTTTGAGGTCTTTCGGCTTCAAAAGGACCATGCTTCCAGAGCTTGAGGAAAGTTTCTTGAACAACTTCCTGAGCTGGAGGTAGGGCCCTTAAAAGATTCTTTACGTAGCGAGTAAGAGGTCGCTCGTGGGAGCGCACCGCTTGGTTAAACCAGTTTTTCATCATGTTCACCTGTGTTGTTATGACCTTGTACTCAAAGAACGAATGAGATCCGTTTTTATTACAAAAGAAAAAAACAAACTGAATAAACCTAGCAATTCTGGGGACTTAGCTCATGTAATTATTGTCTCCGGCTTCGACTGATCTCCTCGACAATAACTCTTATTCTGGCTAAAGATCCTAAAGGAAGATGCTCCGGAGCAGAGTGCAGTCGAGTGTTGAAATAGACCTGATCACAATCTTCGGGAGCAGATCCACTAGGAATAACAATTTTTCCAATAGTATGGAAGGGAAGATCTTTTTCAGGCCAGTCCATCCCTCCATTTTCAATCCAGTTTTTATCACTCCACTTACTTAATTTTTTACCATAGCTTTTCACTAATTTTTGCTTATCATAAAGTTGTGCTTGAAGGTTGAAACAAACACCTTTGTCTGCAGCTCTAGAGATAATATCTTTTTGCAGGTAATTGCCATCTAGTTTTGTGTTAGAAGTTTTTAAACGTTGCACACCTAAACAGGGACTTGCTGAAAACTTTACTATTTCCTGGGGAGCCCTCTTTGAATTCAGACCATGAACATAAGGAAGGTTGGACCAATACCTCTCAGTGGCATAACTTTTGGTATCATCTCTTTCAAATTCTTTTAATAATTGAGATGCGTTATAGATGGTCTTAAAATAAAGAGGATTCACAATATAACTCAGGTCTCCTTGAGCGAGTCTAGCGGCTTTCATTAATTCATAGAATTCTTTTGCGTTGCGAACCGCGAACATCGGAGAGGTATTGAGCATAAAATCTAATCTTGAACTTCCCATGGGATCAACAATAAGACCATTTGTATCAATGGAAAAAGACATTCCTCGAACATCCCCAACATTATCTTTATTAACTTCTCCTTTAGCGTTAGCAAACCTAACCATGGTTTCAAATTCACGCTCAGAACTAAACACCCCCTGATAAAGTTTCTTTTTCAAGGACTCAGATAAATTTTGATTAAAAACAACCTGGGTTTTTCCGCGAAAACATTGTCCTTTGGCGTGAGTCGCACGGTTAAGACTTCCGTCAGCATTTGCCGCTTCATCTGCTATTTTTTTAAATATATTGGCCAATTTGTAGGCCATTTTTTCTTCATTCTTTAATCTGTACTCGTAACCTTTCACTAGAGGTATCTGTTCTAGTAAGACGAGTCTTTCCGATTGGCTCGCAATACTACGCTCTCCCTCATCCTCAAGTAAGAAAAATCCTGCCCCCACGATTAAGCAAAACGAAAGTGCAAAGAATGATATTTTTTTCATAAATTAACCTTTAAATAAATTGTTCAAACTTCTTTTCGGCTAATAATCTCAATTATTTAACTTTAGATTTGTGAATAAATCTTTAAAGTTAATGCAAATTTGCCTCACATAGCTCGAGCCTCCCAGTGATAAAATAAACCCAACGAAAGGAGTCTAAAATGCTTCGTGAAATAAAGAATTTTTTAAGAGATATTTTCAACCGAGACTCGAGAGAAACAATGGAAGAGTCTGAAGAAAAACGAGGGCTTAACCGGGAAGAAGTGAATGAAATACTTCGTAAAGCTAAAAATGGCTTAACCCCACCCCCTCATTTTGATGCTCATAACTCTAAACCCATTGATCCTCAGGTCAGACCCGTTTAGTTGCTACTCTTGAGCTTATCCTCTTGGTTTAAATAAAGAATAAGCAGGGGTAAGATCACGAGATCACAAATAAGTGCAAAACTGAGGATCAGTGCTGTCATGACTCCAAAATTTCTATTGGGCACAAACTGACTTATAGCAAATGAAGAAAAACTCAACACTAAGATGACAGTAGTAAACATCAAGCTTCTTCCCGCATTTTGCAAAACTTCTTTAAGGGCCGCTTTTCCCTTGAGTCCAGCATCAAGAGCAATGCGATAATGATTGAAAAAATAAATGGTATCATCCACTGCAATTCCCAAACATACAGAACAGATTAAAACCACTCCCACATCTATATTTTGTCCCATTAAATTTAAAAGACCTAAGCCCCACACCAGTGGAGCAAGATTAGGGATCATGGAAAAAAGTGATAATTTGAGAGAGCGAAAGCCCAACCACATAAATAAAACCACAAGCAAGACAGCGAGGAGGATTGAGCGGTAAAATGTTGAAACGATATAGTTATCTAGCCCCAACATTAATGAAGTCTTCCCTGTGACTTCAGCATTTAATTGAGCCCTAGATATATCTTTTTTTATTTTTTCGATTAATGCGATACTTGCCTGAGAGTCTGTGACTGTCCACTTTATATCCAAACGCATCTGGCTAAAGTCTGGTGTGATAAAGCGATGAATAGACTTACTCGGAGTTGCCCCTAATTCGTACATTAAAAAAAGCTGTGCTATCTGTTCTGAGTTTTCAGGAAGAGCGTCTTTATTATTAATCACTTCATTCATCCGAGTCAATATACTCAGGGCCGAGCTCACTTTACTGATCTCACGGTACTTAAGCAAAGTGTCTTTAAAAAGAGAGACTCGTTTTAAAAAATCAGGGTTCTTGATTCCATCTTTTTTATCAGCATCAATTAAAATCTGAACTCCAGCTGTGCCACCAATATGATCAGTAATAAAATCATTTGCAACCCTAATCTCAGCCTGAGGATCAAAATATTTTAAAATATCAGAGTTAACTGAATTTTGAAGTGCGCTGTAGCCTGTAAGTAAAGTTAAAAAAACGAATACAAACAGGTAGGATTTCTTAAATTTTTCAAGATGATTTAAATAAGCAGAAATGTTGAATTTAAAGAAATTGTGATGTCGTTTAAAGCGAGGCGGAAAATAATAGATAAGAGGCACCACTAAAAACAAACTCGTCATCCAGGCAATTAAAATCCCCAAGCTTGTCAAAGCTCCTAAATTTGAAATTGGTTGTAATTCAGAAAAATAGAGCCCTAAAAAACCAAAGCCAGTACTTATTGTTGTGAGAAATGTCGGTATTATATTTTTAACTAAGGCGGTCTTTAAAGCTTCTTTATGTTCTACTTCATTCAGTCTTTGCAAGCGATAACTGCTTAGAATATGAACAGTATCAGCAATAGCAATCGCCGCAACGATAAGAGGCACCATACTTATCACCACTGAAACTTTGATCCCGGCCAAGCTTCCTATGCCCATGGTTATCACGATGCTGACAATAAGCTCCAAGAGAGTAAAAAGAACAACCAGGTAAGACCGAAAAACAAGAAACAGAGTGAGAAGTATCAAAGCAAAGACAATAGGAAGAATACTCATGACATCTGTATTTGAAATATTTCTAAAGGCCATATTAAGAGGAGCAGTTCCAGCAATATAATATTCTAAGTCTTTAAAATTGATCTTTTTGAGCTCATCTCTGAAAAACCGCAGAGATTCACCATACTGCTTAAGACCTTCATCGATTGGTGCAAATGTGGCATAGATCATTGTTGTTTGATCACGAGAGTCGATAAGATAATTTTTAAACTCTTCAATGGTTTCTGCTTTTTCTTTTTTTGACAGAAGGTTATTTTGGTTAAGCTCAATCTCATCAGAAAGAAACGGCTCAATAATAATATCGTCCTCTAAGTTGTAAATATGAGAATGATTGGCAAGACTATCAACTCGATTAATATAAGGGGTTTTCCAGAGAATATCTTCGAGCTTTCTTAAGATTTGAAATGTTTCAGTGTTCCATATCGTTTTAGGGTTATGAAGAGCAATGGTGATGGTATCCTCATTTCCAAATTTATCCGAGAACTCTTCATATTTTAAAAGATAAGGGTCATCAGATCGAAACCAAATTTTGTGGTTATATTCTGACTCTAGTTGTAGCGCTCCAAAAATCCCTACCCCCAATAAAACAAAAATAATGGTGAGGGATATCTTAGGATACCGAACTGAAAGTAACCCAAATTCTTTAAGCTGCTTCACGTTTCCCTTTTATAAATGCTACAACACTCATCACTATTATGACGAATATAGTTATTGTTCTTAATCTAAAGTCTTCTTGATCACGCCATTGCCAAAAAAGAACAGGGGTCACAATCATGCCTAAATCGGTAAATAAAAGCCAATAACTATTATGCTTTCCCAAGCCAATAGGGTCACTCCAGCCTAAAAAGGCAATGGAGCGAGTGATGAACTGCCCCATCCAAAAGGCGACGCCCACGAGACAAATGAACCAAAACCAAGGTATCTGATAATAAAGAGACCCCTCTAAACCCAAATAAGAAATAGCTCCTAAACTTATATATATTTTCTTCTGGTAAGCGCAGCCCCCGAGAAATGCCACTCCCAGGCCGAAAAAATAAAAGCCAGACACAAGAGGAGAGAAATGAAATTCTTGGTCCATCCACCACGCAAGATTAGGGTTATAACCAAACATAAAAGCTTTAACTAAAAAGAGGCAAAGGATAAATGAAAAAATCGGTGCTTTTTGTTTCTCATTATCTTTAAATGTTTCAGTCATAGCTGTCACAGAAATTCGATTAAAATAAAGAGCTAAGATTAACATCAAAAGAGAAAATCCAAATAAAAAATACAACGTAAACTGTAACGATACCATTAATAGAAGATAGGTGCTCAGAGGGGCAACTAAAAAAGCAACTCCTCCAAAAAGCATGAGTAAAGATATATCTCTTTTAAATCCATCGTAATGGTCATTGATTAAGCGCAGGAGGCTAAGCGCACCGATTGTTCCCATGGCCAGAGCTCCTCCTTCGGCCAATCTTGCCACTAAAGCCATTTCAGGTACAAAAGCAAAAATAAAAAATGCCATAGCCTGAGCAATAAGCGCCAACCATAAAACAGCTTTTGGACTCCATTTATCTACTAGATAACCGGCCGGTAAATACAACAATACCTTGGCCAGAGAAAATGCGGAAAAAGCTTGTCCGGTTTTCTCTTCATCAATCAGTGGCATAAGTGGAATCAAAGCCCCAAACAAGAAGTTGAAGTAAAAATTAAGACAATAAAGCCACTTGCGATACATTAATCTCTCTCTGGAGAAGTTTGAAGAATAATGCGAGGTTTTGTTTGTGCATGCAAAATATGTTGATAGTCTTTAGGCCATCTTGCCACTTGAATTTCTTTGAGCTGATTTTTATCAGCATAGATTTTATAATTAATATTTTGCTCTTTGAGTGTTTGGTGGATCTTTTTTATTTGCTCCTCAGTCACACTCTCTGGATCATCGGTGTAAAAAACAAGTCCCATCTCACCTTTTGCAGGAGCAAACTTTGTTTTTGGATTAAGGGTCATACCGCTCATACTCACTGCTGCCACCAATTCATCCTCCCCCACAGTGACGAGCCCTAAACTAATCTGGCTTCCTTCTTTGGACTTAAAATATAAAATAGGAGTTTGGTAATAAAATCCCTTACAGTGAACAATATCAAAAAGTCGATATCTAATCATTCCCATCGCTGTGGTAAAAAAAACTTCGTAATCTTGCCCTATCTCTAGTTCCCAAGGTTTAAGGAGATTCTCTTTTATAATCTCTTCACCCACTTTTATAAACTCAACAATATGACTTCCTGGGTGATAAGGCCCTCCGATGTCTCCATCGAGCGGTACATTCACCCACCCTTCCGTAGCACTATAAATGGCATCAAGACAATCAACATCACCAAGAAGAGGTTTAAGTTCTTGCAGTTGATAATGACATAGTGAGGACTTCCAACAACAAATAAAGTCGAGATGAGGGAATAATTCTTTAAATGTCCATGATGGACGTGACAATGTTTTTTCTAAATGAATAAGCCACTTCGTTGAGACTTGCCATGGGGAGTCTTGTGCTCGTAAATCCTGCAAAACGTCTCGCCATCTGAGATCAATCTCTTTTTTAAGCTCTAAGATACTGAGAGGTGTCACCGAGAATATGGCCCCGATATTTTTGCTTAAAACATAGTGAATTTTAAAATGATAAAACTTTTCTTTATTTTCTAAGAGGCTTGAAGGCCAAACATATTTTTTCTGAAGTAAGCCTGGGATGGTTTTATAATTAAAATAACTAATAAAGCCAATTTCTGTTCCTTTTTCTGAGTATTCATCCATGCTTGCAGAGGCAAGATAGAGAGCTGGATCTTTAAGAAAGCTTTTTTTAGTTCTTATTATATTATGCACGAAAACAGGAGTGACTTTTTGAAATTGGGATTGATATGTTTTTGTGAGCGGGAAGAGTTTTCTTTTACCTGTCGTCCCCGCACTTTGTGCCCAAAAGAGAACATCTTCTCCATTAAGTAGATTTCGACCCAATTTAAGAGACTCTTCTAATTTATCTTTATAATCGGAATATGTAGTGATAGGCATCTGATCTAAATCAGGTTTTATTTTTTCACTCCAAAAAGGTGAATTTTTCAAAAACTTAAAATTCTTATCCCAAAGCTCATCAAACGTTTTTTTTGGATTCTTTGCTTGTCTTTGGAATTGATAAAAAGCAAATTTAGTACCAATATAGGCCAGATTTCGAACAAAATGAAACATCAGTTGACACCTTAACGGGGTTTATTCAATTATTATATATACAAGTATAGGAGATTTGATGAATATAAAAATTATAGCGGATATTATTGCCATTATTTTTAGTTATCTTCCTGTATTTTTAACTTATTTTATCGTCCTATTCTCATTTAGCTATCAAGTAGGCCAAGAAAACTATGTCATGGCTTTTTTAAGTTTGATTGCTATAATTCCTGTATTTTTTGCTCTGATTTTCTTCTTTAGACTATTCATTCCTAAAATGAAACCGGGCGTTTACAGTGCAGGACTTAATAAGGGTTTTGCTGCTTGGTTTTTTAATCTCGCACTTAACAGGGCCATTAGGATCTCCCAACTGCAAGAACTCATTTTCTCAAGTTATATATTAAAATTTATTTATTGGAGAATCATGGGAGCTAAAATTTCCTTTGGAATTAATTCTTCCATGTATGTGGATTTTGTTGATCTTCCTCTTATCACGATTGAACCAGATTGTAGTATCACTGATAAAGTTCATATCGCAGGTCACACCTTTACAGGAGACAAACTACTTCTGGGTAGAGTTCATATTAAAAAAAATTCTTTTATTGGAATGAACTGTGTCATAGGTCCTAGATCAACAATTGGAGAAAATTGTTATATAGGTTTGAATAACAGAATTTTTAGAGAAAATATTGCTGATGGAAGTAAGATAGATAATTTTGAATGGGAGTATGGAAAACCAAAAGCTTAAAGCTTCCTCCATACATGTGCAGAGTATGAAAGCCCTCCACCGACACTCATCATTAAAATTCGATCACCTGATTTAAACTGATTTTTTTCGATGCTATTCACCAAAGAATAGAGCACTGAGCTTCCCCCAACGTTTCCAATATCGAGTGCATCCCAAATCACAGTTGCCTTAATATTTCTTTGATTCACTACCTTATTCACAAGTTCGCGATTGACTTGATGAGGGATGAGATAATCAACCTTATCTAGCTCATCAGCTTCAGTAAATAAATGATCAAGCATTAAATTATAATATTTATCTGCTAATCCTTTGAGCTGTTCTCCATCACCTGCTATAAAGTAATTTCCCTGCTCAAAGTCTTCTTTGTTCGGGGGGAGCTGACCTGGAGTAGTATAAGCATTCACATGTTCACCGTCAGTGCTATAAATCATTTTCTCAACGATAAAATCTCCATCGTTTTCATTTTCTACCGATTCAATATAAAGTGCACTTCCTCCATCACCTAATCCAAACCAGGTTTCTTTGATCTTTGGATTGATGACTTTCGAAAGTGTTTCTACACAGCTAACCAATACGTTTTTATGACCTAACTTTAAAAATGAGATCGCCATATAAAGTGAAGCCAAAGAAGTAGAACACCCCGCTTTAGTTTCATATGCCGGTTTTTTCAGTCCGATAGCCCCTAATACCGCTGGTGCCATTGACCCAGTATAACGAGAGCTCGTGGTTGAACCTAGAATGTATAAGTCTAATTCATCTGAATTATTCAGTGCTTTTTTGGCCACCTCTATGGCCATGGTTTCAGAACTGACTTGATCAGGTTTTAAATTACCTAATCCTGGATTATGTGAAAAATATCTTTTTTCAAAAGCATATTTCTTAGTAATTTTGTCTGCTAGCTTTTTGATAACCTCTTCGGATAAATCTCGAGCTTGAGGACCTTGGGCCAAAAGATCAAAATTACTGATAGCCTCCCCTGGCGGCAGTATCGTTGCTGCACCTTTAATCCTTAGTTTGATATCTGGACGAATCACCTTCATAATAAATCTATGATAATGGATAGCCTGATAAAACACAACGGTACTCAAATTGCACTCACAATTGATAAAAAAGATTACACTTATGGGGAATTAGTATCTGCAGTTGAATCTCAAAATATTGATTCTCAAATTCACTTCTTAACAGCTACCAAAAGCTTCAAATTTATAGTTGAATTTTTAGCGAGATTAGAGCACGACGCTCCTAGTGTTATCATGGCCGACTACTGGCCAGAAGAAGAAACTCAGACTAAAAAAGATCTTGTTGGTAAAAACACTCTTCATGATCAATGCTCTCTTGTCATGTTTACCTCAGGTTCGAGCGGTGCTCCTAAAGGCGTTCAACTCTCTAAGCAAAATATTTCTCACTGTACTCAAGCCATTTTAAAAGCACTTGAATTTAAGAATGTGAAAAATCAATTACTGTTCCTACCTTTGTCTTATTCTTATGGTCTTCTGGGACAACTCCTACCAGGATTATTAGCTGGCCAACATATACATATACTCCCCTCTGTTGTTCACGCTAAATTTTTTATAGATGAACATAACGTCCAACTCATGCTCAGTGGAGTGCCAAGCCATCTACAAACCTTGTGTGAATTATATCCACCTGATCATCAAATTCCCCATATCAAATCCATCGTTAGCGCAGGGGGAGAACTTAGACTCGATTTACGAATAAGGTTAAGAGAAGTTTTTCCCAACGCCAAAATTTTTAATAATTATGGCCAAACGGAGATGTCTCCAAGAGCCCTTGTGATGAATAGTGATGCAAAAGAATTCTTTTCTTTAAAAACCGGTGAACCGATAGCAGGTATGCAGGCTCAACTGACTGAGCAAGGTGAAATTTGTTTTCGCGGTCCTCATATTATGTTGGGCTATATAGGACAAGAACTTAAACTAGATAAGGGATGGTATCATACGGGAGATTTGGCTGAAAAAGATTCACAAGGTATATACACAATTAAAGGCCGGCAGGATCATTTGGTCAAAGTATCCGGAGAAAGGGTCTCTCTTAAAGAGATAGAGGATGTCATTGGAAGTATCGATGAAGTTGAGAGGGCGATTGTGTGTCTTAGATCAGAGGACAACAAACTTCTCGTTTTCTTAAAACTAAATCAGACCCTCACCAAAAAAGAAATGATTCACTATTTGAAACCTAGATTGTCTCAGACAAAAATTCCTCAGCTTTATTATAAAGTTGAAAAATTCCCTTTAAACCCTAATGGGAAAATTGACCGCAACCAACTCATCAACTCACTGGATAGTTATAGACTTCTCTGAGCTCTGGTAATTTTGACTCAAATACCGGTGAATTCTTCGCTCGAGATGCTCTAATTCATCACTATCAGTAGGGTTATTTATTTGATCAAATTCATTTAAGAGCTTATGAAACTGAGATCCTGCATGCTGATAATCATAGACCTCATCAATAAGACCCATCTTTTTATAATCATCTAAATCTGCTGTTTCTTCTTGACGGTGCTCCTCCCATTCTTCAAGTAAACGAGCAGAACCAGAAAGCAAAGACTCAATAATTTGATTCGACATTATTCCCAACTTACAGCCTTTGACTGGTATAGGTTTAACTGGGGAGCCAAAAAAATCAGGGAGAGATAAAACTGAAGCTCCTCCATAACAGCGCCCTAAGACAATACCTGTTTTAAAATGAGGGTAGTCAATAAGATCTCCTGCAAGCTGAGTGAGTTCAAGTATTTGTCCCCTATCATTTTGATCTAATCTTGGATCTGCACCTGCGGTATCTACAATGGTGCAAATGGGGAGTTCGAGACTTTTAAATAATTTGAGAGCTTCTCGGTATTTTCTTAATGTTTTTTGTCCTAGCATATTAGGTCTACCCAATGGATTCCCTAGCGCACCTATAAATTGTCCTTCTTTGAAACCAATAAAAGTTTGTACCGACTTATCCATTTGAGAAAAGATTTCAATTTTCGTCTCTAAAAGATCATCGAGAACAGTATAGTATTTATAATCAACACGTGCATCTATGTGAACTTGCTGAGCCTTGAGTAACTCTTTGTTTCTAAATTTAAGCCCCAATATATTAGAAATTTTTTCTAGGGCTTCTTGTTTTGTTTCTACTATTTCATGAACCAATCCAGAGGCTTCTTGTTGTCTTTTGGCAGAAGCATAATCATTAAAGTCCACACCTTCCCCAAAAAAACGTTTAAAAACTTCCTGACCTGTGAGGTTGATTTGATTGGTTTCACCTAATGCTATTCGGTAATGGCCCATTTGATATAACAACACCCCAAGTCCTAAACAACGACCCAAGCTCATAGTGATGAGTAAATTATTTTCTGAGAATTTCTTTAAAGCTGGAATGACTTTAAAACTTTCACAAAAGACTTTCCTTCCTTCAACTATTTTTACTCCCATACTATCAATAGCAAAAAGAGCGGGGATATTTTCTAGATTACAGTAGTGCAAAAAACGATTCAGACGTTTACTATTATCAACACCAAAGCCACCTCCATAGATTCTAAAATCAGAACATATGAAAGCCACTCGCTCTCCTTGAACTCGACCAATTAACGTGACCAGACCATTGCATTGTTTTCTCAGCATTTCACTAGAATTCTCTTCACTTACTAAGAGTTCTACCTCAGGGCCATCAAAGAGCTCTAGCCATTGAGCAATAAATTTTAGTTTTGTTTTAGGAAGCGTTTTAAATCCAAGCATAGTTCATTACCTTATGTTTTCTTCATTTTAGCAAGTAACGCTATGCAATATAATAGTATTTGTAATATTTATATTGCTAAGTCATTGAAGTTACAAAAATGCCCGCTTCACACCAATTCGACAAACTGAGATACTTAAGTCTATGAAAACACGTATAGAAAATTGTCTCAAAAAAGCAGGGCTGCCTGAAATTCCGGATTCACCTCAGCAAAATCTCAGCGACTGGGGACTTGATAGCTTAGTGATGGTCAAATCCTTAGTTGAATTTGAAAATGAATTTAATCTTAGAATCACTGCTGAGGAATTCTCCGAAGAAGCTTTTGAAAGTTTAGACGCTTTAGAGAAATACCTCCAATCATTGGGGGCGCAATGAATATTCTCATCACCGGCGGTCGCAGTGATATCGCTCAGGAACTCGTTCATGCCTATTCTCAGCAAGGCCACACGCTTTGGGTTTCAAGCTCAAGTGATGAGGGGCTTGAAAAGATGAAAAAAACTTATCAAGAGAAAAAACTCTCCGCTCAGTTTGTAAAATTTAATTTTAAAGATCCAAGTGACCATACCCTTCACTCTTTTTTAGGTGAAAAAAATCTCGTCGTCATACTTAACTCTTTTACGAGACTGCCACCCCTTCGAAAAATTCATGAGTATAAAAGTGATAAGATTCAAAATGAATTTCAGCAGAATATTTTTGGCAATACGATGCTTGTTCATCACATTCTCCCTCCCATGATTGAGCAAAATTTTGGTCGCATCATACTTATCTCAAGTGTATCGGTTGAAAATGGCACCACAAAATATCCAACCTATGTCATGGGAAAAATGGCACTAGAAGGTTTGATGAAAAATATCGCCGTTGATTATGGTGAAAATAATATTATGGCCAATACTGTTCGCCTTGGAATATTTAATACTTCAAGAACATCAAAATACACCCAAGATGAAAAATTTAAAGAGGCTTATCAAAATATCATTCCTAATGGAAAAATAGGTGACACCTCACAAATACCTAATGCCCTCATGCCCTTAATGGATAAAAATCAGTACATCAATGGAGCTGTTTTAAATATATCAGGTGGACTTCCTATGACAAAAACTCAAGGTATTCTCAAGTGAGTCTTTTTATTCCGACTCAAGATATTTATATTCAGGGCCCCGCTGGATATCTTCCTTCACGTGTGATGACCAATCATGATCTGGTGAAATGGTTAGATGCGACGGTCAAGCCTGAATGGATTCAAAACCGAACAGGTATTGAGAAAAGGCATTGGGTTGAAGATAACGAAGCCTTAAGTGATCTCGCACTAGCCTGCCTCAAAAAGTTTAAAAAAACTTATCCTCTTGATCCAAACACTTTATCTCAACTTATTGTAGCCACTATTTCAGGGGACTATCCCTCCCCTCCTGTGAGCCCCATTATCCAGGATAAAGCCCAGTTAAAAAATATCGGCTGCTTTGATTTGGGAGCGGCCTGTGCCGGTTTTGTAACAGGTCTTATCACTGCGGCTCAACTTGCGACTGCTCAACACAAAGACATCCTTTTAATTGCTGCCGATATCCGTTCAAAATTTTTAAGTAAAAGGGATTTGTCGGCCACCAGTTTATTTGGTGATGGAGCTGCTTGCTCACTCATAAGTCCAAATAAAAAAAGTGCTGAATTCAAATTTATAGCAGGAGAGATGTATAGCGATGGCAGTGTCGCCGATATTATTGCCATTCAAGCCGGGGGAAGTAGAACTCCTGCTCATCTCAGCCAAGAGCCATCAGATCACTTTCTTAAAATGAAAAGTGGCCCAAAACTTTTTGTTAAAGCCGTATCTGGAATGGTGGAGTCAAGTCGACAGATTTTAAAAAATACTCATTTAACACTTGAAGATATTGATTGGGTGGTACCTCATCAGGCTAATCTCCATCTAGTAAGAGAAGTTGCGAGGCAGCTTGAGCTTCCCAATGAGAAAGTTATTGAGATAGTTCAAAAGACAGGTAACACAGCTGGGGCTTCAACAGGTCTGGCCTTAAGTCATTTATTACAAAGCAATCATTTAAAGTCTGCTGACAAAATTCTTCTTATTTCTGCAGGAGGCGGAGGCCTAGCAGCTAATGTGGTTTTAGAGCGAGTTTAATTAAGATTTTGGCAGTGGAATATATTCCTCTTCATCACCTGGAATTGTAGGAAACAAACCTTGCTCCCAGTCTTGCTTAGCTTTTTTAATTCGCTCTCTATCTGATGAGACAAAATTCCATTCAATAAAACGCTTTGAGAGTTTCTCTCCCCCTATAACCACAAGAATTGTCTTATTCTCTAAGGCTTGGACTTCTATTTTTTTATCGGAGTTTAAAACTGCCATTTCATAGAAAGATACTTTTTGACCATTGATCATCAATGAGCCTTCAACAACATAAACTCCATATTCCTCTATTTGCGGGAGTACAAGTTTTTGATCTTTATTTAATACTAATTCAATATAAAGAGTTTGGGCAAAGGTTTTAACCGGAGAACAGATTCCATAAGCTTCTCCCATTATAACTCGTACTGACACACCCCCCACTTGAACTTCTGGGATCTCGTTCGCTTGATAATGGTGAAAACTTGGGGAGACTTCCTCATCTTTTTCAGGCAAGGCCAACCATAACTGGAGTCCATTTAGCTTTTGTCCTGATTGATAGACGTTTGGCTTCGTTCTTTCAGAATGAACAATTCCACTTCCAGCAACCATAAGATTCACAGCACCTGGAGTAATGACCCTATCACTGCCCACTGAATCACGATGCCAGATTTCCCCTTCAAAAGTATAGGTGACGGTCGCTAGGTTTATATGAGGATGAGGTCTTACATTTATGCCGGTTGAAGGTGAAAAATGATGAGGTCCCATATGATCGAAAAAATCCAAGGTCCCACCATCCGTTGACCGGTTACTGGCAACACTCTTCTGACACTAAACCCGCCTAGGTCTTTTTCACGGGCCGGAATGATTTTCAATATTTCAGAACAACTTGAAGCTTTATCTTGAGATTCACTGATGGGATTTATTTGATAATGACTCATAGGAATACATTATAGAAATATATGAGACATGTATAGTTAATGAACAGTCTTAAAACTCAGCTTATACATTATATCATCAACTTTAAGCTCGTTAAGAATCTCCTGATCTTCTAGAGAAATATCTGGGCTCTCATGCACATATTGATAGACGAGTCTTGAGATATAATTAGTATTTTCATAATAAAGATCTGGGTACTTTTGACTTAAAGTTGATAGGACATTGTGTAAAGCTCGATCTTCTAATTCACGCTCTCTCATACATCTTAATATAGAATTAAAAGGTGAATTATGTCCCCTTTTAAGAGTCATATTTAGATGTAGTAATTTACACATATCTTTTATGCAAATATGCTATAAATAGCCAGGAGGCATGTATGCTACAGAAAGTGTTAAACTATTTAAAAACTATGTTGCGTAGCTTTAAGAACTCTTGGAAACGAGGTGGTGAGCATTCTCAAAAAAGAATTTCTCACCCCAGAAGACCAAAGGTTCGCAAAGAAAATCTCGCAGAGTATTTTCCTGAAGAGAATCAGCTGACTTAAGACTGAGGCAGTAAACTCTCAGGTATATGAGATCTCTTGCGTGCGACAATAGCATAATAATAAAGAGGTACACCCTCTAGTGAAAGTCTGTGTTTATATCTTTCAATAAAATGCACTTCCCAATGCTCAGACAAAATCAGCTGCCTTATATATTTTGAAAATCCAGATTGATCATTAGGAGTAATAAAAGATTCTTTTATATTAAAAGCCACCCATCCGTTTTCATTGATAAGGTTCATCGCCTGATGAAACGCCTTAACAGGAATATCTCCAAACCCTAATGCTGCAACAGTGGTCAGACAATCAAAGCCCCAATCTTGAATCTCAGAGATTTGATTCTCACTTAGTTGAGTGAAATCTCTTACATAATATTCGTCATAGACACCTGCTCGATCTCTATGAGCAGCTTCACGGGCCATTGCTTCAATATCTGCTCCTACTAATCTAGCGACACCATAGGTATCAAGGGCTTCACCCATCAAGCCATTTCCCGCTCCAAAATCTAGCACTCTAAGTTCTGTGAAATTTTTATTTTCAGTTTTCAGCGCCTTATAAAGTATATCGGTGACCACTTGGGGAGACTTGCACCGCAAGCGATCATAGAATATTTGTTCATATAATTTTGGAGTTTGATAAATGCGAGCATAATCATGGAAAAGTATTTTTTCCTTCTCTCCATTGTCATGGGTTAAATAAAAAAAAGCCTCATTTTGAGATAGGCTTTTATATTCCTCCATGGGGAGTTGAATTCGATGTCGCATTAGGATCTCCTTTATTTTTCTTTTAAAGCTTTTTTCTCTAACCTTGCGGTGAGCGCCGCTTTTTCTATGATAGACCTCGTGAGTTCAGCCTCTCCTTCATATTGAGCCAGTTCACATAATAACAAGGCCATATCTTTAATAGGTGCTACATAACTGGGATGGTCTTTTAAAATTGCGTTCAGGGGTAGATTGGGTTGGTAGGCATCTTCGGGAGACTGAGCAATCGTGACTCCACCGTGCTTAGTGCAACTGATGAGCCCATCGACTCCATCATCCAAAAGTCCAGTCAGTAAAACGCAAACAGTTCTTTGCTTATATTCCTTAGCTCCTGATTTAAAGAGAACATTGATGGACGGTCTCCACGCACTCTCTTCAGGCTCATCTCTGAGATAGATGCGGTTATCTTCTACATAGAGATGCTTATCTATCGGCGCGATATAGATTCTTCTCGAACGCACGATCTCACCATCTTCTGGTTCACAGACTTCTAAGTCAGTCACATTTCTAATTATATCTGGAAGGAGATTCTGCTTATTTTCTCCTCCTTTCTTACGATGAAGAATAAAGAAAAGTGGAGCAGGAAAATCATTGGGCAGAGCATGGGCAATTTCTTTGAAAGCTTCCACGGCTCCCGCGGAACCGCCTAAAAAGAATACAGGGTAAGCCGGGGGATATTTGAGTTTAATACCAGACATAATTCTCTCTATTGTAAGTATTTTTCAAGTAAAGAATGCAATTTACTAAGCTCAATTGGTTTAGCTAAAAAATCATTCATCCCAACCTCTTTTGTTTTTTGTCTGATACTTTCATGAACATGTGCTGTCACCGCAATAACTTTAGGTCTTTTCGCTTCGTCAATTTTCTTAAGGTTTTCGAAAACTTCAAATCCATCCATCTCATTCATTTGTATATCTAACAGGACAAGAGGAAAATCTTGTTTTTTGACTTTGCTCAACCCTTCTTTCCCTGACTTCGCAACTTGGTAATGACATCCTAGTTTTTTTAAATAAGTCGTTATGACAAATAAATTAGCATCATTATCTTCTACGACGAGGACTGGTTTTTTTTCAGCTTCTTTCTCATCATCAAAAATTTTATTAAGCTTCTTCTTTTTATCTAATTGCTCAATACCTTTTTTAGAAGCAATTTGTAGGGGTATTTTTAGAATAAAAGTCGTTCCCTCTCCTTTTTCACTCTGAATATCAATAAATCCACTCATAAGTTCAACCAGCTCTTTAACGATAGATAAACCGAGACCAGTCCCTCCAAAATTTGCTGAAATAGAGCCATGAGCTTGTGAGAATTTCTCAAAGACTAGCTGCAACTCTTCTTTGGTCATACCAATGCCGGTATCTTCAATTTGAAAAACAAGCTTAAAGTTTTTATGGTCATCCTCATCATGCTCCCCAAACACATTAATAAAAACTTCTCCGTCTTCGGTAAATTTTATGGCATTAGAGATGAGATTTGAGATCACCTGTTTTAATCGCAGTGAATCACCAATAAAATACTCCGGTGTTTTTTTGGTGATTTGAGTGGAAAGGGAAATATTTTTCTCCGAAGCCTGAACAGAATAGGTATTTAAAAGCTCTGTCACTAAGTCCCGTAGATTAAATGTCGCGTGCTCAAGCTTGACTTGGCCTGCCTCTAACTTAGAGAAGTCTAAAATATCATCTACCAATTCTTTGAGATTATTCGAGCTATTTTTGAGAATAGAAATGAGCTCTTCTCTCATAGCGGGGTCATCAAAAGAAGTCTCTAGCATTTCAGGTATACAGCATATGGCATTGAGGGGTGTTCTAATTTCATGACTCATATTGGCCAAAAAGTCTGCTTTTGCCACATTAGCTGCTTGAGCTTTTTTTCGACTAGAGTCGAGAAGCTTTTGTTGCATCATAAAATCAGTATTGTTGATAAAACTTAAAATCACACCCTTCACCGTGTGTTTCATGGTTCTAAAAGGCGTGATATGAAGCCAGTAATAGGACTTATCCATTTCTAGTTGCAGCTTTTCTGATATCCCTTCTTGTTTTACTTTTTCTATTTTATCTAAAATATCAAACTTTCTTAATTGCTTGGGTAAGACATTTTCAAAGATTTTACCTTTGATGGATTCATTAAAAAACTTCTCAGCTTTCTTATTCGCCCGAATAATTTCATCTTTATGGTTTAAAACAACGAGAGGAAACTCCAAGGAGTTCTTAATATTTGTAAGCTCATTGGATGTTCTCTCGAGCTCATTGGTTTTAGTATTGAGCTCTTCATTTACCGTAAGCAGCTCTTCATTGGTGGATTGCATCTCTTCATTTGTTGTTTCCAACTCTTCATTTGATGACTGTAACTCTTCATTAGAGGATTGAAGTTCTTCATTGGTTGATTGTAGTTCTTCATTGGAAGTTTCCAACTCTTCAATCACCGTTTGCAAATGCTCTCTTGCAGCAGCAAGTTCGTCTTCTAGTGCTTTAATTTCTTGAGCAGAAGTCTCCCCATCTTTTCGCTCTGAAATAGATTCTTTCTCTTCCACTGTTTCAAATACGACGAGGAGAAATTTCTCCACAGAATCTTCCGCCTGCAGTGGGTAAATCTTGACTCGGTTAAGAGTCACCTTGCCATCAATTTTAATTTTTCTAGGCTGGCCTTGTACCACGGTATTGGTTCTTAACGACTTAAAAGCGAGGGCTTTAATTTCGTGTTGATGAGCCTCATTAACAATTTCACCTAAATTCCACATGGGCTTGAGGTCAGCAATTTTTAAAAAAGGCGTGGCATCACCAAAAACTCGTTCAATATTTAAGTTCTCATCAACCACCAAACTCGCTTTTCCTAAATGGGTGACAAGAGACTCATAAGCCCGTACAGCATTTTCTTGATCTCTCTCTCTAGACTTTACTTTTTGTTGGAAGCGGCTTCCCGTATACTGGCGCCCAAAACTATGATTGAGTAAATTTTGTACTCCAGACCTTTTTTGATAGATCTTCATCTTGGATTCACTTGGGCGAAACAACTGGTTTAACTGAACCGTTGACTCTGATTTTCCTAAAAACAGATAACCTTTTCCTTGAAGTGCGTAATGAAAAATATTATAAATTTTCTTTTGTAGGTCCTGTTCAAAATAAATGAGTAAGTTTCGGCAGGCAATTAAGTTCATTCTCAAAAAAGGTGGATCATCAATCACATTATGACTGGCAAAAAGCACCACATCTCTAAGTGGCTTGATCACCTCATAGCTCTCACCTTTTTTCACAAAATATTTGCTAATATACTCCTCTGGAACATCTAACATTGTCGCTTTATTATAAAGCCCCCGTCTGGCCACATCCAAAGCCTCTTGATCTACATCTGTTGCAAAAATTTGCAGATTCTTCTCCGCTAATTTCTCAACGCCTCCAAAGGCTTCAGCAAATAAAATTCCTATACTATAAGGTTCTTCCCCGGTAGCGCAGCCCACACTCCAAACTCTTATATGGGATTGACTTTTTTTAGAATCAACCACTTCTTGGATCGTTGTCTTTAAGCTTTCGAAGTGTTTTTTATCTCGAAAAAAATTAGTAACAGAAATAAGGATATCTTTGTAAAGCAAATAGACTTCACTATCATTTTTCTTCACATAACTAGCATAATCACTGAACTCTTGAGTCCCCACCGCAATCATTCTTCTTTGAATTCTTCTTTGAAGAGTCCCTTTTTTATAATGCTTAAAATTAATTCCCGTTTTCGATTGAATAAAATCCATGAGATCAGCAAAACTATCATTTTGCTCAATGCCCATATCTTTTTTTTCACTCTCTGGAAGTTCTGTTCCTAAGCGAGTGATGAGTTTCCCCATCTCTTTAGGAGTAAGAATATGATCAACGCATTCCGTATCAATTGCCGAACACGGCATTCCATCATATTTAGCAGATTCAGGATCTTGGGCGAGAGTTATCCCTCCAAGACCTCTTATTTCTTTAATACCGATGGCACCATCAGATCCCGTTCCAGAGAGAATCACACCAATTGCCTGCTCTTTTTTGGCATTGGCCAGAGAAACAAAGAGCTGATTAATACTTGGTTTTGGGATATGTTCTTCATTAGAGTGAATCAATCTAATCTTTCCATCTTCAATTTGAACGTCTTTTTGAGGGGGAGTGATATAGATGGTGTTAGGTCTAGGTTCAATACCATCTTTTATAGTCATGACTTTTAAATCAACATTGCGTTGGATGAGGTCTGGTAACATGCTTTTGTGTTTAGGTGAAAGATGCTGGGCAATAATGTAAACCACATTGGAGTTGTTGGGGAGATTTTGACAAAGTTCTTGAATTGACTCCAGCCCTCCAGCGGAAGCGCCAATTCCAACCCAAAACAAGCTTTCTTCACCACCTTTTTTCTCACTCATTTCAACATCCTAAAACATAGTACTATTCTCGTTAAAAAAGAATAAAATCTAGCATTTGTAGGATTAAAAGTCATTCAATTTAATGCGGCGAATTATGTAGATTTCTACACATTTTCCCTAAAGAGCAATGATGATATGATATGGCCATGAAAACAGTCGCCTTCATTGATAATTTTATAAACGAGCCCATCAATCACTGCGTGAATGAAATCATATTGAGGAACAATTTAGTGGCTACTTATCACCAACCCGCAAGATTTGGCATGGCCTCTCTTTATGATTTACCCAAAGTTGAAAAAGTCATCGTCTTAGGTTCTGCCTCCCATGTCACGGATAATGAGCCTTGGCATAAAGAACTTTTACAATTTTTACTCCCACATATTCAAAACAACACTCCTACCCTTGGCATTTGTTTTGGACATCAGCTTTTTGTTCATCATTATGGAGGAGACATAGATTATATTAATCAAAGCCAAGAAAATTTTGAACTGGTTCGTGATGTTCATTTCCAACAGAAGATTTGGGGGCATGACTTTGGTTCCCATTTTCCGATGCCCTACGCTCACCAGCAAGTGGTCAAGAAAATCCCCAAAGAATTTGAAATCATTGCTCATACCGATCAATCACCCTTTGAGGTTCTCAAACATAAGCGTCACCAACTTTGGACTATTCAAGGCCACCCAGAAAGTTCATTAAAATACATCGAGAACAAGCTGAATATTTCCGATAAACAGCTCGCACTGAAAATTAAATCTTCCGGCAATAAACTGATTGATCAGTTTATTCGCTTTGATTCCTAAAAGAACTCACAATTATTTTACTGAAAATTTATCAGAGATATCATCAAGCTTCTTAGATAGACTTGCATAAAAAGTATAACGACCCAAAAATCTTCTTAAGATCCATTGATCAATAAATTTAAGCAGAGGAAGACCTAGCATCAAAGTAAAAAATACTACAATGATTGAGTAAAGTATGATTTCAGTACCATTTTGATGTTGACTGAGAAACATATTGTTTGAATTCATCCCAAAAAATCCAACGATAAGATTTAAGGGAAGAAACACACCAGAAATAATGGCCAGAAGGTACAAACTACTATTCATTCGATCACCTTTAATCGAGTTATAATAATGGTGTAAGCTATCAAGTTTTTGAATATGATGTTGAGAGTTACGGCTCAGTAAACTTAAAAAATGAGAGACTGGCCGAATGAGTCTTTCTTCATCTCCATCAAAAATATTTGATTGTAATAGATCTTGGCAGACTTGTAAGTTTCTAGAAAGAGCCCTTTCAATTTTCGAGATATCTTTTTTGTAGTAAAACCAAATATCCATAAAAGCTCGAGGAACACGTCTTTCATATAGTTTATCCTCAAGAACTTCGAGCTGTCTTGCTTGTTCCATCAAATAATCTTCTAAAAGCTCTACCTTAACAAAAAACATTTCGAATATCTCTTCATATGAATGGAGGCGCTCTAAATCATTGGCTTCATTTAATACAAAAATAGCATTATTAAAGAAAATAAATCGTAAAAATCTATCTTCAAAACTATCTTCTTCTAATTCTAAATATTTTAAAATTAAGATCTGGTAATGCTCTGAATACAAATAGCAAGTATGAGGTTCATCAAAAAGAATTTCCTTATCTTTTGCAGATAAATATTCTTTAAACTCCATATTACTTTTCTCCTTTTGAATTCTTGATCATGTCCGAAAGCTTATCGTCTGGAACAGCATTCTCAAAACGATCCTTCTCGTCACTAAAACGTCCTTTTACTTTCACGATGATATTATCCACAAGATTCTCAGGTTTCTTTTCGATACCAAGACAACTGATTGCATTGATAAGCAATTGCCTCGCTGTAAAGGGCTTGACGAGAATATAGCGAATTCCTAATCGCATTAACTTCAAGGTTATTTCTTGAGTGAGACATCCAGAGACCACCATGATTTTTTGATTATAGAACCTAGGTTGTTTACGCAATCTCTCTATAAAACTGAGGGCGCTTTGTTTATTAAGCTGAATATCGGTAATGATTAAATCAAAGCTCTGGTTAGAGACTTTTTGAGCTGCTTGCAGCCCATTCTCTGCATACACAATTCTATGAAAGGGAGGAAAAAGCTTCAAATAAGTTTTCATAATCTGTGCAATTTCTTGCTCATCCTCAAGAATCAAAATATCGAATTGTTTTTTAGGAGCCAAATTTATGCTCCAGTATTTTCAGTTGAGTTTCATCATCTTTTTCAGAGATATCAAGAATTTCAAAATCATCCAGACCATTATGATTACATTTATCTATAAGCACGATACAGTCTACAAGTAAAAAGTTTAAAGTCTCAGACAAACGACTCTCATCAGCAGAAAATATTAGAACATGATGAGTTGAAGCAAGGCTTGCATATATTTCATTGAGATGATCGATATCTTTACCATAAAACAATATTTTGGGTCCCTCTCTATCTTCAGTTCCACTCAAATATTTGTTTGTCAAAGTGAAACTGCCTAGCTCAACCGTGGGAATTTCAATACTAAATTGACAGCCCGTTTTCGTTTCGACGAGATCTATATTTCCTGAAAAACTCTCAATGATCTTTTTTGAAATAGCTAATCCAAGCCCAGTCCCAGCTCCAATATCTTTAGAGGTGTAAAACATATCGAAAATTTTACTTTTATGTTCAGATGCCACCCCAGGCCCATTATCAATAACATCAACTTGGTTGAGCTGAAGCTCTTTTTTAGAGGTAAGCGATATGGTAATTTTGGGTTGAGGTGTATTTGAATCTCTTAATGAGTCGATCGCATTTTTGATGAGATTGATCACAACTTGCTCTAGCTTTATTTTATTGGCCATCACCCACAAATTTTCATCATCAACTGTTTTCTTGAGCTCAATTCCTTTGCAGGAGTCTAGTCCATTGAAGAACTCAATTGTTTCTTGTGCAACTTGATTGAGGTCGACGATTTCAAAAAGATCTTCTTGATTTTTAACAATTGATTTCATTCCAGAGAAGATTTTTACCACTCTGTTATATTCTTTACGCAAGCTTTCTACAGCAACCTGGCTACTTGTAAAATCGCCAATCCCTAGATAATTCTCCAAATTTTCCAAACGGTTATTCATGATCATCAAGGGAGTGCTAATCTCATGTCCTATACCTGCAATAATTTCACCCAGGGCAGTAAGTTTATCCGCTTTTAGAATTTGTTCATGAGTTTCTCGTAGTTCAATGATTTGTTCTTTATATTTCTCATGAAGCCGTTTCTCAATAGAGAAATCGAGAATATTAATAATAATATATTCACCCAAGGGAAAAAATTTAAAAACACAATTATATATATCTCCACCAGGAGTTTGAAATTTTGTTTCAGGTGTTAATGAATATGTTTTTTTGTCTTCAACCTCTTCAATATACTTTTGTATATCAAGCTTAGAACTGAGTATTAAATCTTCAAAAGACTCACATTTTTGTAATTTTCGAGGTGGAAGCTGGAAAAAAGTTGAACATATAAAATTGAAATAATATGGCTTCCCTGCTTTATCGATAGCTATAACCGGAGTAAGAATTTGGTCGAAGAAACTTAAATCCATAATTATTTCTTTAAAAAGTTAAAGTATTGTAATTCAATTTCATCAAACTCCAACATGCGACCTTGCTCATCTTTTTTTTCAGGAGCCTTTCCCTCAATAACTTCTTCTGGAGTAAGTAAGATTTTTATCTCCTCATCAGTCGCTGGATTATAATAAGGTGCATAAAAAGAAGAAATCTCTCCGCCTTCCCTAATAAAACCTTTAATAATATTCATTTGCTCTATAATCACCTGTGGACAATTTTCATAGATAATCTTGGTCTCTTGGTTGATTTTTTTCTGAAACTCTATCCAATCTCTAATACCACATGAGTTGATCATTGTAACATCAGCCAAGTCAAAAACAATTCTTGACTGAGCTGCACCACTTAGCATTTTATCCAAATCAGCATCTTCATCAATTTGGCCAGAAAGTTTATAGGTTACCTGGTCATTTTGTTCAATCATTACAATTTCTAAGCTTGAATCCACTTAATACTCCACATAATGCAAACTTGTTTTCTTACTTTTATATTCTTTTAGTCGTTTATACTTGTTAATTATACTACGAATCTCTGTAAATTCACCTTCTTTTCTTTTTATCACAATCTCATCAGAAGCGCTTAAAACCATGGATAAACCTAATCCTGCACCGGTCTTTTTATTTTCATAATTCTTCTCTAGTAGGGCTCGGCCAATACTGCTCAGAAGTTTCTCTTGATCTAATTCGCCATATCCATCTCTTACAGTAACCGAGTAATTGTCTTTCCCTTTTATAAAATCTAATTCAATCTCTTTCGTTTCTTGTTGGGATTTTCCAAAAATCAGAGCATTCTGAACGAGTTCAATACATATAAGTTGTAAAAACCTTTTGAAATCGACAAACGTATCAGCGTCCATCGCATCATTTAGCATTGAATTAATTTTATGGGTCACTTGTGTCACACTATCATCTGTAAACTTTAACTTAAAATGGGCAAGAGATTCTATCTCTTGATGGGATAAAATATTTTCATTTTTCAAAAAGTCTTTTATTCCAATAAAATGATTGATGTGTTTTACTTCGCCTAATTCTAAAAACATATTTTTAAATGTATCACTGTACAGAACAATATTTGCCTCACGAATATCTTCAGTTATTTCTAACCCCATCCTCTCAATTTTTTGATTCACTTCAATAGAATCTTTAATATTATGCAGGTAGAGTTTTAAGATTCTTTTCCTTATTTTGAGAAGAGTAATATCATCGTCGGGTAGAGTGCCGCCCAAAAAAGAATAAAACTTCTCAACAGCTTGCTGAACAGTGTTTTTGTTCTCCGATAAACTTGGAATTAAATCACGAATAAAGTTTCTTGATCCATAAGCTTTACCCAAATTATTTTTTGCTTCTAAAATTCCATCAGTATAAAGAATGAGTTGATCACCCTGCTTAAACTTATGCTTACCTACTTGATAATGAGTTTTAAAACTTTCTCCCAATCTTTCGTCTTGAACATCCATCAGGGGAAAGAAATCTCTTTTCGCATATTCGTTATGAGGGTTGAAAGAGATGAGATAAGGAGGATTATGAGAAGCATTCGCATAATGTATCGAATCCTTATCGATAATGGCCACAAATGCCGTTGCATTGAGGTTAATATTAACACCACAAAAAGATTCATTTAAAAAACTCATAATGAGTTCAGGATGAGTTTTATAACGATGATCAGTTTCGCTCAGTTTTTTGATTGCAGTGAGACTATTATGAATGACGGCTGTTAAGAGAGCTGCTGCTGTTCCATGTCCCGTCACATCGACGATAATGATGACTTCAGATTGTTCAAACCTTAAATAGCCCCACCAATCACCGCCACATTCGGTCGCTGATTGATAGTAAGCATCGAGTTCAAGAGTGTGACTTTGAATATTTTGGGTGGGAAAAAACGAGCGCTGAACAAGATGGGCTGTTTTCAGCTCATTTTCAAGTCTGGATTTTTCTTTCATCTCTTCTAAGTAATTTTCAATTTCAGAAGCCATAAAATTAAAGGAATCCCCTAAGACACCGATTTCATCTCTTTCTTTGAGTTGTACGCGATGGGAGAACTCTTTATTCGCAAGGGCAAGACTTGCATTATACAATTTTTTTATTGGTCTCGTAAAAAGTCCTGATATTAAAATAATCACTAAAATAATACTTCCGGCTACGAGCCCACCAAAATAATAACTTCGCTCTTTTAATTGAGTGGCCGCATTAAGTGCAATTTTTTCAGGAATACTGGTCATAAAGATGAGTTTTTTGTCTAAAAGAGGAGTGATATTCACTATGAACTTACCAATGACTCTTGTCTGAAAATAAAAAGAAGATAAATCCTCATTTTTAAATAGTTTATTTTCTTGAGTCAGAAAATGAGATCCAATTTTTAAATGGTACTCATATAATTTTGACTCAGGAATCAAGTTCATTAAATGAGTTGAATCTAAGACCAGATAAGTTATTTGACCGCCCTTGGTCTTTCTATGAACAATGAGAGCTTTATCAGTATCAAAATAAAAATCATTCGCACTTATTTTTGATTGAATAGAAGTGATAAAGTCTTCATTCACTTTGTTTGTACGAGATATTTTTTTCTGTAGATTACCGTTTACATACTCATAAAACCCTTGAATTTCTGGATGAGCGTTGAAAACTTTACTTTGAAGAGTGCTCACATTGGTGACTTCAGGTAATAAATCATGAGTGAGCATGATATTTTTTAAATAATTCTCTAAATTCAGTGAAACTTGGTTAGATTGATCTTCCACAGACTCAAATACGTAAGCAATTTTGTCTGTTTTAAACATTTGAATCGCTAAGTAGACATAAATGCCAAGTGCGACACCCGTGACCAAGAGAACGATCAATGAGAGCTTTATATTAATAGGGAGGAGAATTTTCCTTAATTTATAATCCATGACAGCTTAGTAATTTAAAATTAAAATATTAGTACTATTAAACATGAGAACTCATCACTTAACAAAAATTTTCAATAGCATTCTCATACTATTTGCCTTAGTACTTTTTGCTGTTTGCTATCAAAAGCTAAACACCGACCAAAATAGTCGTATTCAACTTGAAAATATCATCGGCTCAGTGCTAGAGCGGAAAAATATTGTTCAACTCAAGCATCCCAATGAAATTGCTTGGAAGTTTATATCAAGTGAAGAAAAAAATCCGCTGATCAATAACGACGCCATTTTTACCCACCTCAACTCCGAAGCCAATATTAGTTTGGACCAAGGTCAAGAAATAACCATACAAAGCCAATCCTTAGTGAGAGTTAAAACAGCACAAGAGATAGACCTAAAAGAAGGAAAAGTGGCCATAAAAGTAAACGAAGGTCAAAAGCCCTTAAAGTTAATCATAGACAATACAACCTATGAGCTTTCTGCCAAAAAAAATTCAACAGTCCAGATTGAAAAAAAATTTAAAAGGAGCTTTTTTAAAGTTGAGAAAGGTCAAGTTGAACTCAAAACGCCCCAAGAAAAAATAAACTTAACCAAAGGCATGAGCACATTCATAACTCCTCAAAATACCACCGTTGAAAGTAGTCAATTTACTTTACTCGCTCCTCAAGGTGTAGTGGTGCTAGAACAAGGGGAATCACTCACATTTTCTTATGATTCTGATCAAACTGTCGAAGCAATACATATCAAAAGACGAGATAGTCTTTTTAAAATTTCACCCGATGAGAGTATTAATTTAAAGCCTGAAGAATATAAGTGGGGCATCACAACTCCATCCAACGCCACTCCACTGATATGGCAAGAATTCACACTGATTAAAAACATTAAAGCTCCCACAGCGCTCTCACCAAAGGCTAATACCATACTTGACGCCAATGAACTGAACTCTTTAAAAGCCGTTCAATGGAACTCTCCGGCCCAGACTCAGCTAGAAGTTCTTGATCACTCAAAAAACCTCATACATTCTTTTTTAATAAAAAATAATTACTCTTCTCTTCCGAAGTTAGTGCCTGGAAAATATTATTATCAACTAAGAGTTAATGAAAGTTTTTATCGTTCCCCGCATAGCAAAGCAGTCCCTTTTTACGTGCATAACTTAAATGATCAAAATCAAATACAAAAAATAGAAATTGCAAAGCCAGATCAATTGATTGAATTTCAACTTAACACCCCACCTGCTTCAGAGGCGACTCTTGTTCTTTCACAAAGGAGTGACTTAAGTTCCCCTCTCTTTTCCAAAAAGATAACAGGTACAAAAGTGCAATTCCGTGTAAAAGAGACAGGGATGTATTATTGGAAATGGGAGGGTCAAGAGAGAGAAGTTCAATTTAAAAAAATCCTTATCATTCCAACCCCTCCCCCAGTCAAAGCTCCTGAAGTTAAAGATATAATTAAAAAGATTCCTCAATCTAGTTGGTGGCAAAGATTTATCAATTTTTTTATATCAAATGCCTATGCTCAAGACGACAGTCAGGTATTGATCGAATGGCAAAAAGTAAAAGATGCAAAAAGTTATGAAATTGAAATCTTCGCACATAAAGCAGATAGCAAACCACTTTTTAAGCAAAGAACCCAAAGCCCCCAATTAAAATGGAAAGCTCCATTGTCAAAAACTTATTATTATCGAGTTCGTTATCAAGATCATTGGGATAGATACTCACCTTATTCTCCCCTTGCTCTTATTTCTTTTGAAACGAATCAGAAAAAGATTATTTCTCAAAGCAAAAGTGAAAGTAAAAGCCAGAAACGAGATGCTCACCATTTCAGTTTTTATTATGCCCTCTCACAAATCACTCAGACGCAAAAATTAACGAACTCTTCTGAAGCTAAGATTGAAGGGGTCAATACCACCGGACATGCTTTTGCCTTCAAAAAGAAAGCCTCACTTTTTTTTAAAGATGATTCTCTAAACCTTTTTTATCAATCCCGTTATGGAGAAGTCTTTGATGGAGAAAAATTCTCTCAAAGATACTTAGACTTAGCCTGGGAAAATGAAGGGAGACGTCTCAACTATTCTTTTGGAATCAGCGCTTATCAATTTTCTCAATATGAATTGAACGATAATCAGGTGACTCAATCCAGCGACTTCTCTGGTCTTAATCTCCTCTTAAAAATCGCAAAGCCAATAAACTGGGGCAAAAATCAAGTTATTAAACCTTTTATGACTATTAAGGCCTTCAATAGTTATCAATTTCTCTCCGGCTTAAGTTATGAAAATCACTTATTTTCAAAGAGTTTCCTAAGTTTAAAATTAAGTTATGAAATCAATCGCTTTAATAATGAAGACTTAGAGCAAGGCTCCTCTCTGATTCAAGTACTTACAGGCATCACCCAAAAATATTAACTCTCAATTTTTTTCTCATTATTTTAATAACTTAACTTCTTTTTAAAGATTTGCTTAATATTCACTTTCATTGAATGAGAACTCACTCCCCTTGATAATAACGTCATGAAAACAAAAACTATTTTTAATATTTTCATCATTGTTTTTTTATTTGTCAGTTGTGAGGATTCCGGAGGTAACTCTCAAGCCATCAATGATACGCTAGATGATTCTTTTGAAACAGAAGTCAAAACTTCTGGCTCCACTCAAAATGGTTTGTGTTTTGTGGATCAGTATGCTCCTGATGAAGAGGCAATAACGAGAAAACTAGATATCATTATTGTTCCGGATACATCGACTTCACTCAAAGAAGAACGTGAAAGTATTGCCAATGGTTTTGATTTTTTCTTAAATACAATTCCTAATGAAATCGATTATAAAATAGGAGTTATTCTAGGTCATAGTGGCAAATCTCCCAAAAGTGGACGTTTTTTTCAAAGAGACACCGAGCCCCTCATTTTAGAATCTGCTTTGCATACAATAGACGATATTACAGATGGTCTCTATCGAAAATTAAAGTCTCCTGCAGGAGATGGATTTTCGGATGGAGGAGAGATGGGGCTTTATTCAATTGATAATGCTCTTACAAATAATATTGAAGAACTGCAATCTCAAGGTATGTTGCGAGAAGATGCTGCTCTTTTGATTGTCTTTGTAGCAGATGAGCAAGATATATGTTTTGAATATCCAGAGCATATTCAGCCTGTGCGTGACCCCCAGAGAAAAGAACCAAAGGCCATGGCCAAATACTGCCAAGATGAAGCAGGTAATTTTATAATCACACCACAAAGTGTCTTAGCGAAGATTAAAGAAGTTAATGGATCAAGACCATTAGTCTTAGGTGGAGTGATTTATACTAACAAGGACTCAATGCCTATTAATGGAGAGAATGAAATTGGTTATGGTTATAAAGAAATTGTTGAACTTGCTGGTGGAACAAATATAGACCTTGCCACTGGTGATTATGGTGATGGACTTGAAAGATTAGGAAAATTAGCGATGAGTTCAATTGACCCACAAAATGAATTCAATCTCAAGACATCAAATATAGATCAAGACTCTATAAAGGTCACTGTTGATGGGGCTGAAGCGGAATACACCTACTCCTCAGAACTTAACCAAATTATTTTAACGGAAGAAAGAAGTCCTTTCAGTGTTGCTCGTGTTGAATATTGTCGTAAGAAAGAAAATCCCCTTATTGCAACTCAAGTTGTTACAGGAGGTTTTCATACCTGTGCTATCTACAAAGAAGGTACCGTGAGATGTTGGGGACAAAATAATTTAGGTCAACTTGGGCTTGGCCATGTCAATAATATTGGTGACGATGAAAGTATTTTATCCGAGCCACTCTTGGCCATAGATGAAAAGGTTATCGATTTATCTGCGGGCATGAATCACTCTTGTGCTGTTTTAGAAAGTGGCAAGGTGCTCTGTTGGGGAGACAATTCAAAAGGGCAACTAGGGCTAGGACACACCGATACTATTGGTGACGATGAAGATTTAAGTTTGGCGGCTAAGTTAAACTTAGGAGAAAAAGCAGTTCGTATTTACTCGGGAACAGCTTATAACTGCGCTCTGCTAGAGAGCAAAAATATTAAATGTTGGGGCGAGAATGCTAATGGGCAACTGGGTCTCGGACATACTCATACTATTGGTGATAATGAAACAAATTTCGATTACACTCCTCTTAACAGTGATGTTTTACAAATGGATATTTCAACGATTTCCAACCATACCTGTGCAGCTCTAGTTAACGGAGATGTAAAATGCTGGGGGAATAATTTTTATGGTCAATTGGGCTATGGTCATACCCGAGATTTAGGGGATGACGAAACTGTGGAGAATATACCAAGCTTAAGTTTTGATTATAATATTTTACAACTTGGCACAGGCTTTCTACACACATGCGCCATTGGAGAGGGGCAAAAAATAAGATGTTGGGGAAGAAATGCGGTGGGACAGCTCGGAGTTGGAGTTGTAGATACTTTTGGAGATGATGAAGAAGTCAGCACTCTCCCATCTCTGGCCTTAAGTGAAGAAATGAACATGAAAACCATCGCCACAGGGACAAACCATACTTGCTCTATAGGTGTGGATCATAAAGTTTATTGTTGGGGACTCGGTTTTCTGGGGGCCACAGGTCACGCATCAACTGAGCATATTGGTGATGATGAAGAAGCGACTCTAAGTAATACTTTTGTCTCCATTGCGAATGCTGAATTTATTCAGATTAATGGCGGTGCTAATCATACCTGTGCTCTTGAAAAAGCGGAAGGGAAAATCATCTGCTGGGGACAAAATAATAGCGGACAATTAGGTCTTGGCCATAATGAAAATATTGGTGACAACGAATTAGTAAGTGAATTTGTGCAACTGACGGAAAATTAAAATAAAACAGACACCGAAAATAAAAGAGATGATAGGAAGCTTTTGAGTCTCATCTAAAACTTTATAACTACAGCTAGGAGCTATATCTGATTCAAACTGAGTTCCACTTTCACCGGAATCGGTGCTTCCTGAGAGTGGATCAGTTATACCTGAAGGTGTCGTATTAAAACTTGTGCCGAGAGTGTCATTATCGCTCACAGTGATACCACTTATGCTTGCACCATTTTCTGTATCTATCCTCAAAATACCATCGCCACCTCGTCCACCAAGGGCGCGACTCGCAGTTGCATTAGCATCTCCCCCACGTATATCAAAAGTAGCATTGGTCGCACTCACACTTTCTGAGGTGATTATATAAATACTTCCTCCAGACCCCGCTCCACCATTTCCACCGAAATGCCCAGAACCACCAACACCTCCATTTAAACCTTGTGATCCGCGAGCATTGATCGCAGAATTATTGAAAACGATAGAGCCTTTGCTAATAATTGCTATGGAGCCAGAGCCATGACCTCCGTTTCCACCAGTAGCAAATGATCCAAAGAAATCACCTGATCCACCAGCACCTCCACCAACGCCACCGACCAGACTAGAACTCAAAGAATTGGTTGAAACATAAGCAGCTCCAGCACTTCCCCCAGTCCCTGCAGTTCCACCAGCGCTACCTCCATTTGCTCCCGCTTGAGCAGAACTACCAATAGCATAAGCAGCACCGCCACCTCCGCCACCACTCGCAGCTCCTGTACCTCCGTTCGCAGTTGTCCCACCAGAACCTTCACCTCCGGTGCTACCAACTCCATCTTGCCCCGTACATTGAGCATTGGCGTTGCACGATCCACCACGACTCCCCCCAGGACCAGGATCCGAAGCTGTAGCAGAAACACTGATTGTTCCATCAATAGTCGTCGTTCCTTGCACTCTAAACTGAATGGGATCAGTGACTGTGTTGGCAAAACTGAGAGTAACTCCAGAGTCGACAATTAAATCATCACAATTCCAAATAGCTTTGTTTAAGGTTTGGGTACTTGAAAAATTGCAATCATCACTTGCATCACCATAACTTAAATAAGCCCAGGTAGGTGTACTCGTGAATAAAACAAACACGAGGGTTAGAAACATTAAGCCCCCTCTTGGAGCTCTAGCTTATTTGAGAAGTCTAACGTTCTGATTGGGAAAGGAATGGTAATATTATTGTCATCGAATTTTTGTTTGATATTCATCACTACTGCATGTCTTGCTCTAAAAAAAGCCACACCACTCGCATACTCAACCCACACTCTTGCTGAAAGGTTGATGGAGCTATCTCCAAATTCATGAAAAAAGACCTCAACAGGCATATAGCTAATTCGATCAGGTGTCATCTCCAAGGCTTCTTTGACAACGCTTTCGACCTTTCTTAGATCAGCATCATAAGTGACACCCACATCAAGGTCCACTCTCCTTCTGGGTGTACTGGTATAGTTAATGATCGCTTTTGTGAACATATCTTTATTGGGAATAAAAACCTCGAGACCTTGGTAGGTGGTCAAACAAGTTGTTCTCAACTCAATACGTGTAACTTCCCCTACGGTGCCATCAACTTCTACGATATCTCCAATTTTATAAGGTTCTTGAAAAGCAATAAGTATCCCTGAGACAAAATTGGAAGCAATTTCCTGAAAAGCAAAACCTAAGGCAAGTCCTATAACCCCCGCACCGGCAAGGAGTGAGGTCACGGCTTTTTCTAACCCTAGAATTTCAAGTGCTGTAAATAAACCAATGAGAAGAACGGTGAGATGGGCAAGAGTACTGAAAAGCTGATTGACTGAATTCGTCTTTGTAAATCTATCTAGAATTTTCTTAACAGTTTCTTTGATTGTTTTGGCCAACAAGATGAAAACACAAATCACAACCAAGGCAACGATAATATTTGGAATACCTTTGATGGCGACTTCGTACCAACTATTCAACTTCTCTTGCAACAAGACGAAAGTATTCGTGAGTTTAATTTCTTCCATGATAACTAAAATTTATTATAATTGGCGGGGCATGTAAATAAGTTTAGCCACTGTAAAAGTGGCTAAACCTATGAACACAAACTCGAGCATAGAACGAGTCACTCGAGAGTGATTTTTTTTAATTTAGGCGGTGACGATGTGGTCAGCGTGATTTTTCTTGAGAATTTTCTCAAATAACGAAACCTTATCTGCCTCACAATGGACTGAAATGACAGCTTCATCATCACCCACATCATCAGGTACTAGCTCGACAATTTTTTCTTTTCTAATAAAAAAGAAAATGGCCGAACAAACCAGTCCGATAACTAAGAAGGGGACTGAAAATAAGAAAATATTCCAATCTTGCACATACTCAAAAGCAGCTAGCTGTTGCAATATGAGCATAAGTGCAAATCCAAAAATAAATCCTGCCACAGCTCCGATCGTAGTGTATTTAGCTAGTCTATTGGTGTTCGTATTTTTTCTTAACCACTTAGGTGTACGCTTTGTTAAATTATACAGTTTAATTCGCGAACCTGGACCTTTAAGGTATTCCATTTCAGCAAAGGCTTGCCTAGCATCTTTTAATGTAAAAAAAGTAGCTTTAATTCCTGTTTCCATTTAAGGTTCTCCTTTCTAATTTCTCAATGCTCAGTATAACAAATAAAGAAGATAGAATTATTTGTTCTATAGTTAATTTTATGTTTCAAAATCTATATATATTCTCTAAGCGGCGCACAAATTTATAACTTGGCTAGGCTATTGCCATTAAAATCTATATAATCACTAAAAATTGAGGATTATATGAAAGATAAAAAAATTATAGACATAAGAAATGCCCGAATCAGTGATATTAAAGAGATTAATAATCTCGTCCAAAGAGTTTATGGAGAAGGTGAAACTTATAAACGTGATATGTTGCGAGGACAGATTACCCAATTTCCAGAAGGCTGCTTTGTCGTGCTTAAAGAAGATAAAATCATTGCTTACTCAGCAAGCTTAATTATTGAAGAAGAAAAAGCGATGAGTAAACACACCTGGAAATCAATTACCGCCAATGGTTTTGCAGCCACTCATAACGAAGACGGTGACTATTTATACGGCTATGAAACTTGTGTGGATCCTGAAGCGAGAGGAAACAGAATCGGGCAAAGAATTTATAATGCTCGCAAAACCTTAGTTAAATTTTATGGTTTGAAAGGTATTGTCTTTGCTGGCCGTATCCCTAATTACAGAAAAAGACATAAAAAAGTTGATGGTGTTCTCGATTATATTAACCAAGTGAGAGATAAAAAAATAAAAGACCCTACCCTAGGTTTTCATCTCAGACGTAATTTTGAAGTGGTGGGCGTTTTAGAAAAGTACCTGCCCGGTGATCATGAAAGTATGGGGTATGCTGTTCACCTTAAGTGGGATAACCCTGAATATGAAGCTGCATATACTAAGAAAAATAAACCCCTCAGACAAAGTTCCGTGCGTATCATGGCGGTTCAGTATGAGCAAAGACCGGTTAAGAGCTTCGAAGAATTTTCTCAAATCGTTGAGTATTATGTAGATGTTGCAGGAGATTACCGAGCCGACTTTTTACTTTTTCCAGAACTTTTTACCATGCAACTTCTCTCTATTGCTAATGAGGAGGTCTCTCCTGATGTCGCGATAGAGAACATGACCAGCTATACCGATCAGATTGTTGATCTCTTTAAGAATCTTGCAATTAAATATAACGTTAATATTATTGCTGGTTCACACCCTACTCTGGTGAACAATACCGTTCGCAATATTTCTTATATTTGTTTGAGGGATGGAAGTGTTCACGAACAGGCTAAAATTCATCCCACCCCGGATGAACGCTACTGGTGGAAAATTCAAGGGGGTGATGAAGTTAAAGTTATCGACACAGACTGTGGCCCTATTGGAGTGCTGATTTGTTATGATAGTGAATTCCCGGAACTCACCAGGCACTTGGTTAACCAAGGTATTCATTTTCTCTTTGTTCCCTATCTCACAGATAATAGACAAGGTTATTGCCGTGTAAAATATTGCTGTCAAGCCAGGGCCATAGAAAATCAAATCTATGTCACCATGGCCGGAAATGTTGGAAACTTACCTCGTGTTCGAAATTTAGATATTCAATATTCTCAAAGTTGTATCCTTACACCTTGTGACTTTCCCTTTGCACGTGACGGTATTGCTGCCGACACAACACCTAATGTTGAGATGGTGGCCATCGCAGACCTAAGGGTCGATACCCTGCTCGAAGCACGTAGCAATGGTGCTGTAAGGAATTTAAGAGACAGACGTCACGATTTATATACAGTGACTTGGAATAAGTAATTTTTAATCATGCCCAGGAATATCTTCTGCTTCAGGAGCAATAATATTAACTCCGATATGAAGTATTCTTGTTCCTGATTCACAATTAGGTCTTACATTTTTCCCAATGACGATGCCAGATCTATCTGCCACAATTTCTTCTTTGACTTGCCCAAAGACATCGTAAACTTTGGCGATGACATCACCTTTTCGTATCTGTTCTGTAAGCCCAGGAAAAACATCCACAATGCCACCACGCTTTGAATAAATCCAATAAGAATGATCGCAAACAACAGCATCGGTAATTAAATCTTGCACCTTGCCTTCAATCATCTTTAAATGCCTCATGGTATTCAATACACCATCAAGAGTTTCATCTATCAGATTATGCTGGAAAGCGTTCGGGTTACCAATTTCAACAGTAATCGCTGGTATGCCATTTTCATTGGCCCAAGACCTCAGTGTGCCTTGCTCATCATATTTTTTAACTATGATTTGAGGACTTTGCAGATAGGCCAAGGTTCTCGTTTGCTCATTATCAAGATCGGCTCTGAGATAAAGTGAATTCACTCGACCATGACTAGCAGTATGAAGATCCAAGAGATAATCAAATTTTTTGATTATCTTCTGTGTAAAATGATGAGCATAAATTTGGCTTGTGGTCCCCACTGGTTTTCCTGGCATGATACGGTTGAGGTCAACATTATCTGAAAAGTATCTTTGGTTTTTCAAATAGCCGGGAACATTACTTATAGGAACCAGAACTAAATTTCCTTTTAAATGGCTTGGATCAATGGTTTCTAGTAGTTTAAAAATAGTTGAGATTCCATTTAATTCATCACCATGAACAGCGGCAGTGATACCAAGAGTTGGACCTCTATGATTCCCACGCACGACAATGACAGGGAGTCTCCAAGGAACACCCAAGGCATTATCAGAAAGATGAACAGAGATTCGATTCACTTCACCTTTTTTTAACGCTGAGATTTTTAAATCTTCTTTAACTTTGATCGTTATTATTTTGCTCATGAATACATTATCTCACTTAAAAGGGCCTTATCATTATCTAGGGATGTAAAAAGTTTTTGTCTAAAAAGACCTTTTTTATTAATTAGGTTTTGCGCCATCTTATCAATGGCAATAACAGATAGAACAGTTTGAATATAAGCTTCGATGAGATCATCAATCCCTACTCCGAGTGCATTAAAATCTTTACGATCCATGAGCATCAACCGAGAGACATCTGACTCCCACTGATTTTCACCTTTTTTGATTGATAAGTTCGTTCCTAAAACATCCCAACTCGAGGTTTTAAGTTCAGAGTTAAGAGGGCTCTTGGCTCTTCTGGCATAAATAGCACAGGGGATAAATCCATTGGGAGTAGAGTAAATCATCATTCGAATATCTGCGATATAAATATTCTTCTTTTTATTGGGAACTGTACCGACATGAAAAAACCTTCCTTGAGTACCCGTTGAGCTCCAATTATAATGTCCGATTAAACTTTGAACGATGAATTGATCATAACTATGCTCTTCACTCAAAAAAGCATTCAACTCTTTTTCATCGGTAATAGTATAAACCCCTTGTCCAGCATTTGAATAAGGGTTTTTAATAACTGCTTTGCCACCAAACTTTTGCACCCAAAGGGGAATTTCAAGTTTTGAAACATCTTTAATTGTCTCAGGCATATTTATTTTTAAACCGCTGCTGGCCAACTCAGAGTTATAAAACTCATAAGCTTTATTAGCGAGAAGTTTATTTCTTCCTCCCGCGAGACAAACGAGAGTTGAGTTGTAGATAAAAGTTTTAGACGTAACCGGAATTCGATTCCAAGGTTTTTGGGTGACATAACGATAAGCCGCTCTGATTGGCACCTGCTGACCATTATAATTGAGTTGCATCACTCCTTGATCAAAATGGATATACTGTTCTTCGTTATCCATATGAGGAATGAGATAGACACACTCTCCGGTGATATCTGCGAGAGTGGACGCATAGCCAGAAACTTCCATATAGTTTTTGTCGTAGATTACCGCCAAAGAGCCTTTGGGTAATCTTTTCTTTTTTAAAAGGGGAAGAAAAGAATTTTCAATTAAATAGCGATAGCCACGGTAATCATCCGAGTCACTGCGCGGAGGCATGGACTTTTGCCCAGATGGACAAGAGTTGGTTTCCAAAACAACCATTCTTCTGCGGCCTGATTCGGTAGTAACGTAAAAAAGATCCGCGCCTCCCCAATAAAAGTGTTTGGACTGATATTTCAGGATCTCTTCTAGTTTAGCTTTATCCACTTGAGGGTTAAGATGAGTATAACGCTTAGCAACCCTTTCATGATCAAGATTAAAAAAATGACTCACCATAGGATGAAGTTGAGCGTTTAACGCTTTAGGATAAAAATGATTATCTGCTTCAAAATGATCTGGTGTTATAACTTCTATTTTTTTCATTTTACTCCTCAAAATATCGAAGCCAGATTAACACATCTTAATGTCTTTGCGCAAAGTCAATATTCGTTTAAGATATCTTCATGAAAAAACTAATTGCCTATTTCTTTAACAGACCCCTCCTCACTAATATTATTTTTATCCTTACTATGGGGATGGCCATTTTTGCTTGGAAAAATTTTGTCAGCAAAGAAGAAATGCCGGAGTTTGCAAGTAACTGGGTCCGCATTAATATCAGCTATCCAGGAGCAGCGGCAGAAGATGTGGAATTATTTGTCACAAAGCCTCTCGAAGATGAACTTAAAGGTGTTGTGGGAATTAAAGAGGTACAATCCACTTCCAGTGTAGGCTCCAGTAGTTTTCGAATTGTTATTGATGATAATTACCCTGATAGTGATGAAGTCGTTAAAGAAATTAAAGATGCAACTCTTAGAGTCAACTATCCAAGTGAAGTCAGAGACCTCCCTAGTATTCGCCAGTTTAAAAGTTCTGAGAAAGCCATCATGGACTTGGGATTTTATCACAAAGGATATAGATCTCTTGATGTCAAAGGTCGTCAAGAATTGCAACAGGCGGTCTTAAATTTTGAAAATCAACTCACGGCTCTACCTGAAATTAGCTCAGTAACAAGATCCCATTATCTCAAGCCAGAATTGCAAATTCTTGTGAGTCCAGAAACGAATAATGAACTCGAGCTCTCTCTCACAGAAATATTAAATCAAATTAGAAATAATCATATAAGAGTGCCCATAGGTTCATTGCAAGATCAGGGCGAGAGCAAAATAACAGCTCTGAACGAATATGAGAATGTTGAAAGTTTTAATGAGCTCATTCTCAGAGGTAATTATGAAGGGAATAATATCAAGTTAGCTGAGATATCGAAAATTCAAGACGGCTTTGAGCGCTCTAATTCAATTTTTAAAATCAATGGCCATGAAGCGGTTTTTTTGAATATTAGAAAAAGTATTTCCACTGATATCATCACCGCTCAGGAAAAAGTTAAGAATTTTATTGATCAATATAAGAAAGACAAACCCGACTCTCAGATTGGAATTGCTATGATGGATGATGAGTCCTATGCGGTCAGAAATAGACTTAGCATCATCTCCAGCAATGGTCTTATTGGCTTTGTTCTCATTATGCTGGTCTTACTTGTTTTCTTAAATTTTAAAACAGGATTTTGGGTGGCCATGGGAATCCCCTTCTCCATGTCTTTCACCCTCTTAATCGCACACTTGTATGGCTATACCGTAAACAATATGACCTTAGCTGGTATTATCATCGTTCTTGGTATTGTGGTGGATGACGCTATCATCATAGCAGAGAATATCATGCGTAAAAAAGAAGAAGGTCTCTCATTAAAAGATGCCTGTGTGGAAGGAAGTTATGAAGTGTGGAAGCCGATCACTGCCAGTATTATCACCACCTGCGTTGCTTTTGTCCCCCTTCTCTTTTTTGAAGGATTTTTTGGAAAACTAGTCTCCTACATCCCTCTCATTGTTATTTTAATGCTCCTAGGTTCATTAATAGAATCTCTCTTTATCTTGCCAGCTCACCTTAATTCAAAAGAAAAATTAGGCAATGAAAAAACGGAGACATGGTTTCATCCTATAGAGAGGAAATACGAAAGATTTTTAAAGAGTTGCATCAAAGGAAAAGTATGGGTTTTCCTTTCTCTCATCTTATTTTTAGCTGCATCATCTTTTGTTTTTATCAATGAAATGAGTTACGTCATGTTTCCAAGAGAAGAAAGTGAGGAGGTTGTCATCAAGGTCACAACTCCTAAAGGCTCTGATCGTTTTACAACTTCTCAGTTGATATATCCATTGGAAGAAATCATTCTCAAAGAAAAAGAAAATGTCGTGGCCATTAGAAGTAGTATTGCTATGTCTCGCCGAGGAGGAAATGTTAGAGAGAATGAAGCCTCAGTTTTAGTTGAAGTCTATCCCTTAGATGAAAGAACAGAGCCACTTAGTAAGCTCATTTCTCGCTGGGAAAAAGCTGCTGCCCAAATAGAAGGGCTTGAGGAAGTTAAGTTCCTCAAAGGAAGATGGGGAAATGATTCGGGAAGTGCAGTTGAAGTGCAAGTCCAAGAAAATAATGATGAGAATAGATCTCTTATCACTCAGAGGATTAAAACTGAATTAGAAAAACTTGAGAGTATCAAAGAAGTAGAGATAGATGACCCTCTCATTAAAAATGAATTTCTTTTTAAAATTAACCAATCTCAACTGATAAAGCTTAATGTTGATCCGATGAAGTTAACAACAGCCTTAAGAACATATGTCGAAGGATCTATTGCTTACTCCATTAATAAAGGAGAAGAAGAAATTGATGTAAGAGTTTCTGTCCCTGATAAAACCAAGGATAATATCAAAGATCTGTTAATGTTATTTATTGAAAACAAAAATGGACAACTTATTAGATTAGATAAAATGGTTTCCATTGAACAGGTGCAAAGACCAGTCAGTATCCAAAGGGATAATTTTAAACGCTCTACGATGGTTTATGGGGATCTCAAAGAAAAAGCACAGATGACTCCTCTTGATATCGCAGATTATATCGAGCAAAATATCTTTCCCCCACTTAAAAGAGACTTTCCCAATGTGATTTTTAGTTTCAAAGGTGAAATTGAAGACACTCGTGAGAGCCAGGGTGAGTTTTTTAATTCAATTATACTTGTTATTATCCTGATATACTTCATCTTGGTTGTTATGTTTGATTCGTTTGTCATGCCGTTAATCGTTTTATCATCTGTTCCTTTTGGAGTTTCAGCAGTGGTTTGGATTCTGATGGCCCATGGTATGAGTATTTATGGATTTTTTGCAATTATAGGGGCACTAGGGATGATTGGTGTTGTAGTGAATGATTCCATTGTTATGATTGATAAAATCCTCAATGATACTGGAGACAATCAAAAAACCCTAATCGAAAGAATTACAAGTACTGCAAGCACTAGACTAAGACCTATTATTGTCACGACACTGACTACAGTGGTAGGTGTACTTCCTACTGCTTATGGAATTGCCGGATATGATTCAATGCTTGCAGAGATGATGTTAGTAATGGGCTGGGGACTTCTTATTGCAACACTTATTACTTTGCTTATAGTCCCCTGCCTCATGAGTATAGTTCTTAGGGATTAGCCTAACAGACTGTTAAGCATCCAAGCTGTTTTTTCATGGTACTCAATACGAGCTCCGAGTAGACTATTGGTTCCTTCATCGTTTGCTCCTTCAAGCAATGGAAGAATTTCTTTAGCCGTTCTTACAACTTGCTCATGATCTGCAAGTAAGTTTTTAATCATGGTCTCAGAATCCGTATCTAGGCTGGTATCGTCTTTCACGCGGCTTAATTCAGCAAACTCTGCGTAAGACCCAGGTGATTTCTCTCCAAGCACTCTAATTCTTTCTGCAATTTCATCGACTGCTTCTGCTAATACGGTGTAGTGCTCTTCAAACATAAGGTGTAGGGTTTGAAACATATGACCTGTCACATTCCAGTGATACTTATGAGTCTTTAAATAAAGGGTATAAGTATCGGCAAGTAATCTTGAAACCCCTTTAGAAATTTCAACTCTTTTGTTTTCTTCAATTCCTGTGTTTAAACTCATTTTATCTCCTTGATTTAAATTAACTTGTTTCTATCATGACAAATAATCTGATAGACATCCAATCAGAAGTTTCAATCTCTATATAGAGATAATCTATCCTCACTTGGACAATTCATAGATATAAAATTACAACGAGCTTGAGTTCTATTCAAGAGGGAAGATGATTAGAAATCTACATATTTACTTAATAAGTGAAGATCATGCCCGACTCCTCTGCTTGGGCTTTAGTGATGGGGAGTCTGGTATAAGAATTATAAAGACATCCTCGAAGGTAGGCAGATTCTAAATTAGATTGACTTAAATCAGCTCCTCGCAAATCACAACGATCTAGATGAGCCCCATAAAAACTGGTGTTTCCAATTTTTGCATCTCGAAAATTAGATTCCCTCAAGGTTGTATTCGCAAAAGAACATTCATTTATCTGTGCATCTTCAAAACATGAACCATCTAAGTCAGAATTAGAAAAACTCGTTTTTTCAATACAACTATGTTTAAAGTTTGACCTCCACACTCGCATATCTTTCATATTAGATTGAGAAATAAGTGACCCTACAAACAAAGACTTTTTCATATGAGACTTAAAAAAATTGCAGGATTTGATATTGGCCTTACTGAAATCGGATTTATTAAGATTGGCAATAGAGAAGTCAGAATTTCTGATGCGGGAAGAATTAAAATTAATCCCCTCCACGTGGGCTGATCTTAGTGATGTTTGCTTAAAAGCTGACTCAGAAAAATCAAGAGAAGCTAATTTAAGTCTATGATATTGTGTATGCATAAATATCTTCTCCCACTCCTCTTTTTTATAAGTATTTAGCAGAAAATCAGAAATCAGCATGACATTTACTTTATCATTTTTTGTAAATTTCTTAACATTTAAGCATAATAAATCTGATATTATTTTCTACTAATATAGAAACACTTCTTCATAACGAGTTTTAATAATGTATAAAATCAATTTCAATCATCTCTACCATTTTCTCATCATCGCCCAAGAAGGCTCCATTGTGGCAGCTTCACGTAAACTTAATGTCACCCAGCCCGCCTTAAGTCATCAACTTAAAGCTTTGGAGGAAGATATAGATGAAAAGCTTTTTGATCGTAAGGGTAAACGATTAGTACTCAATAAAAATGGTGAACAAGTCATGTCTTATGCTAAAAAAATTTTCAGACAGACTGAGGAAATGCTGAACTTTGTAAAATCAGACCATCATGCCCCGGTAAAAATTGTTAAAATTGGAGTCGTTCCTTGGGTAAGCAAAGATTTTATCATTGAGCTCACCAGACCTTATCTTCTTAACAAATACTTTCAACTCCATATCACCTTTAAGGGATTAGATACCCTCATCAAAGAAGTGAAAACAGGAGAAATAGATCTTCTTATTTGTGATGCTCCCTACTCTGGCAGAATCAAGAAACTCAAAGGTCATTTTCTTAAAGAAGAAGATATATATGCGCTCACTTCTCCAAATGTGAAATTAACCGGTAAATTCCCTAAGTGTCTTTCTCAACAAAAATACTTATCTTTTCAAGGTCAATGTTCAACCCAAGAAATTATTGAGTCTTTTCTTAATGAACACCAATTAGATCTCTCCATGGAAGCAGAACTAAATGACAGTGAGCTTATTCGTAAGTGCTGTGAGGAAATGCCCGTCGTAGCCTTTCTCCCTAAGACTGCGGTTAAAGAACAAATCAAAAGAAAAGATTTGATTAAGTGGGGCCTTTTAAAAAATAAAAAATTTCAATACTGGGCAGTGACTAAAAGAGACATCTCTAAAAACAGCTTGGTAACCGAGCTTTTACAAAGATTTAGAAAAACTAGATAAATAATGAACGACTTTGACATAAGTTTACTTGTGACCAAATTTACATTTTTTTTGCACCTGGTGATGATTGACGAGGCCCCTAAAAAGTTTAGAATTTATTAGGAGCTGCAAACTCCTACACACCCCCAAGGAGGAAGTATGCAAAAACTTCAAAAACTTACCCGTCACACCAGCTTAGAGTATGGTATTTATCTGAGAGATGAAATAAGACAGAATATTAGAAATCGTATCTTAAGATTAAGAGAGTTAGCACCCAGTAATTCTAATATTAGACTTTCTTTTAAAATGCCCTTTAACAAAATCAAAGGGATTTTAACGATCAACTCTTTTGGAAAAAGTTTCAAAGCTGAAGCTGATAACACCGACCCCACGGTCTTATTTGATTTACTTGAAGACGAAATAAAAAAACAACTGAATAAATGGAAATCAGATCGCTTTTCAGAAAGTCATATTTCAGATGCGTCTTTAGCTTAAAAGGGACAAGAAATTGTCCCTTAGTCTTTAGAGCATTTTAGCTGACTTTATGACGATAGGTTCTTTAGGGACATTTTGATAAGGACCATGAGATCCAGTTTCTACTGATTTAATTTTGTTAACTGTATCCATCCCTTTAATAACTTTCCCAAAAACACAATATCCCCAATCATTTTTTGATTGATAATCCAAGCGACTATTATCTGCGACATTTATAAAAAACTGAGCTGTCGCTGAATGAGGATCACTCGTTCTGGCCATGGCAATAGTTCCTTTTTCGTTACTCAAGCCATTATTGGCTTCGTTACGAATGGAGCCACTGGTTTGTGCTTCACTCATGTCCGGCTTATGTCCGCCACCCTGGATCATAAAGCCATCAATGACCCGATGAAAGATAAGTCCGTCGTAATGTTTCGCTTTCACATATTTAATAAAGTTTTCAACTGTTTTTGGGGCTTTCTCATCATTGAGTTCAATCACTATATCTCCCATAGATGTACTCAACTCAACTTTAGGCCCAGCCCACGCGACTCCACAAATCACAATTAAAAAAAGCATTAATCTCATATTTCCTCCAGTCATTGCTTGGCATTATTAAAAATAATCGTTCTAATATTGTTATGGAAAACTACTTTTATTTTATATGCCTAGAGTCTAATATTGCACTCCTGAGAGAAGAAATCAAACTCTTTGCTCCTGAATTAAAACCCAGTTTTTCCAAAAAAAACTTTCTCACCTACAAAGCTTCTCAACTCCCTGACTATGATTTTGCTTTTGCCTTAGAGTGGGGATTGAATAATGATGTTTCGCAAGAGAGTATCGAAAATAAATTGAAGTGCACTCAATCGGAAAAAATTCCCGAAGGTGCGCCTTCAAGGGCCTATCTCAAAATAGCTGAAGCCTGTCAGAAATATGAAATTAATGATCCTAGTCTGCATTGGATTGAATTTGGTTCGGCACCAGGAGGTGCCAGTTATTATCTCTGTCAAAACTTTCATCAAGTGACAGGAGTCGACCCAGCAGAGATGAGTCCCATTGTGCTAAATCATGAAAAATTCTTACATATTAAAAAGCCCATTCAAAACCTAAGACCCAGTGATTTTGACTTTAAGGGCTACCAATTCATCACCAGTGATTTAAATTTAAACCCCAAACAGGCGATCAAAGAAGTCCTTCGTTGCAGTCAGTTTTTTCGATCCATCCAAGGTATTTTTATGACGGTGAAAATTGTTAAAAAAGATCATGTAAAGCATATACCTAAATTTTGCCAGTCGTTCAGAAATGCTGGTTTTAAACATATTCAAAAGTGTCAATTGCCTTCTCATAAGCAAGAATTTTTAATTTATGCGAGCAAGCAATGAGAGCTTGCTTCATTTTACTATTTTTGATACGACCAGCTTTTTCTCTCGAGATGAGTTATTCACTTATAGACATTGAGAATTCAAAAGTCATCACACAGAAAAACTCTTCACAAGAAATGGTACTGGCATCAGTGTCAAAGATTTTCACGAATTATTATGCTCTTAAAAAGTTGGGGGCTCAATTCCAATTTAATACTTCTCTCTACTATGAGGGAGCAATAAAAGAAAATATACTCAAAGGAAATATATACTTAAAAGGTTCGGGAGATCCTTATCTTACCTCTCAACATCTTAATTCTTTTGTTCATCATTTACTTAAACTAGGAATACGCAAAATTGACGGGGAATTCTATATTGATGATAAATCCTTTCCTTTCTCAGAGAGAATAAATTCTCTGGGGTTGGAAGATCAACCAGACAACCCTTCATTTGGAGCGCTCAACGCAGATTTTAATCGAATCAAGCTCTGGCAATATGGATCAGAAACTGTAGCTCCTCTTAAGCATATTAAGCTCACACCAAAAAAGGTTTATTCCCATGGCCTTAGATACCGACAACTCCCCAGTCCTTCTGTAAATGAGTTCTGGCAAGTGAACACCGAAGAGCCTAAAATATTTTCAGAAGATATTCCTACAAGACACGCAAGCTATTTTACAGCGGAATTATTCAGAGGTATGGCATCTAACTATGGAATAACTTTGCCTTCGCCCAAAAAAAAATCTCTTCCTAAAAAAGCTACGAGAATATGTTCCCATAAAAGCCTTCCTTTGATTAGACTTTCTGCTTTAAGCTTAGAGTATAGCAATAATCTTATGGCCGAAAGTATTCTGCTGGCAGCTGCTAACTTGGAAACCTCGTCTCCACTTTCACTTAAAGACTCTGCTAAGAAAATGAAAAGTTGGTATCAAAAAGAATTTAAAAACTTAAAGTTCAAAAATACTTCTTTTGAGAATGGGTCAGGACTGAGCTTAAAAAACACAACTTCCTCTCAAGAGCTGGCAGAGCTATTGGCCAACATTTCTTATGACACTTTTGATGAAAGAAGTTTTTGGTCACTTCTCTCAATTAGTGGACATTCAGGAAGCCTGTTAAAAAGACTTCATTCCCCTGAGTATGCCTATCATGTTTTTGCAAAAACAGGTTCTCTCTATTTTATTAATAATCTTGCTGGGTATATTCTTACCAAATCAGGAAAAAAACTGGCTTTTGTCATTATGACCGCCGACAAAAGAAGAAATCAACTGACAAGTGAAAACTCAACTAAAAATAAAAAGCTTAGAGATCAAAGTCGTGGTTGGTACCGCACCAGTTCTAAGAAGATTGATGAGCTTATTAAAAAATGGATCTCAAAATATTAAGTTTTTCATACAGAAAATCGAGCCACCAGATTTAAGATACTCGCTGGTATCAAAGACACACACCTTAAAATCTCTTGCACTCAGCTGCTTTTGAAATTCAAGAGCATTTTTTTCTACAAAGACACATCTCCCATCGATACTGAGGGCATTTCCAGCAAGAGAAGTTTTAGCTTCCCGCTCATCCAAATAAATAATGTCAGAGAACTTTGACTTCAAAATAGCTAAGCTTTCGGCACTAAAAGCACTCTCTACTATAGCAGCTGTGTGTGCGTTGAGGATACATAAGCATGTGTCTAGGTGATAGTAATCTTCACTGATCAGTTCAAGTTGAACAATTGACTGCCCTAGAGCTTTTTCAATGAGGGGATAAATTGTCTCTTTCGTTCTAAACCCAAAGCCTCCAAAAAGCTCCATGGTCTCATAATTCCAAAGTAAGTCTCCATTCCCTTCAAAGCTCTCCTTAGCCTGGAAGATAACTTTTTCCTTAAAATAATTTGCAAAAAATTCAGATTCTTTTGCTCTTTGTTCAAACCTCATTTGACTGATCAGAATTCCATTTGGGTGGGAGAAAAAGGGATTGGCACAAAAAACCATATCCGGTAATCCCTCCACCCCAGTTAGAATTTCAACCTCCAGCCCCTGAGCTAGGTAGGCATTTTTTATCATCTCCCACTGAGCATATGCTTTTTCATGGTCTACTTTTTCATTCATTTGCATGAAAGGATTGATAGAATATTCGACATTATAATAACTTGGATCAACCATTAAGATTTTTTTAGGAAATGGCATAATTAACCTACAGATCTACATTTGGATATTTTATTGTTTTAAACTAAAATAATAGAATGAAAGATAAGACGCAACTTCCTTTTATCCTTTTTATAACTTTCTCAGTGCTGCTGGGGGGAAATATCTCTCACGCTGCAGATGAAATGGACCCCTACGGTTATTCCAATGAATATGACCAGGTAGACAGCTACCCTGCCGATGAGCCTGATCGTGTTGACTATGACGACTACAATCAAGGGGATCAGGGTCATATGAAGGATACTTACGCTGATGATTATCAAGCTGGGGATGATTATAATCAGGATAATTATGACAGAGATGTAGCGAGTGAAGCTCAAGAACCACTAGCTTATCAAGAAGATAATTACTATGAGCCAGCACCTGAACCACAAGAATCACTTCCCCCTGAATACATAAATAATACCGATTACTAGCCATTTGCCATTTTTTAGTGGCAAACCGTCAAAGTGGACGCTGTTTTATTTAGATCATCTTAACTTAATATTTACTTCAGAATTCAATTTCAACCACTTAAGCCTTCTTAAGAAAAAATCTCAAAAAACTTAGGTTGGCCGTTAAAATAGAGCTATGAAAAACAAGCACGAAATTATTTTTCACAAATTTCCTCATTGCTCCATGCTTAAGAATGAAATTATAGTCAGCATGGATTCAGAGTACGTGAGTTTTAAATCCAGTGAGAATGTGGAAAGCACCCTATCCTTTATAGAAAATAATCCTGAAGCTCAAATCTTCTTTTATTTTGAAGAGTCACAGGATTATGAGGATATGTTTGCGGAGATAAAAAAACATTTAGATCAAAACGGACAAATGTTAAATGGTGTTGTGATCTCTAAAGAGCTAGAGCGTGATGAAGCCAAAAAATTGAAAGGTCTCGGCATAAAAAAATTCTTTCCTCTCCATAGCCAGAGTTTTGATATTCTTGGATTTATAGAAAGAACATTACGCTCCAAGAATTTAGAACATGATGAAAAGATTGTTATAGCAGCGGATAAAGAAAAGAAAGCTTTAGAAGTGAAGGTGAACAAAAATGATGAGTTTCATGATGATTTTCGCGATCAAATTCTAGAAACAACTGAGGTAAAAAATTTAAATCTCGATTCGGGTCAACTTAATGTCAACATCCAGACTGAAAACTATCCTCATATTGAATGTAAGCTAGAAGACTTCACTCAAAAAATTATCGAACTAGAGATGCTTGATGTCTATGAGCCCTCAAAAGATGAAAATATTGAAATAAAAGTGGTGTTTGAATATAACAAATGTCGCGTTGAACTTATGTTAGAAGGGAAAGTTCTAGAAACAGAAGACAGCGTGAAAGGTAAAAGCTTAGTTCTTATTCAGCTTGATCATGATGAAGTTGTGAGTTTTCAAAACTTTATGGCCCTTTACCAAAAAAGACAAAAATCAATTGATGAATTTATGATATTGGCTAAAGGGAGCTAGGCAAAGCTCCCTTTGGATATATTTTATTTTAGTTTAAAAGAGTCTGATTTAAGTTGATTATTTCTATGATTAAAATAACAACCGTAAAGAGTACTGTTTTTAATAAATCCTTTCCCCACAATTTTACCTTCAGGATATTTCCAAATTCTTTGATCAGGAAGCATGTATCTCGTTCTTGTCGACATAAGTTTCTTTATATTATGACGAAAATTTAAAAACCAATTAGTGACGTAGAGATCTTCTCCATCAATGGTAAGACTGGGATCACTATAAGCTTCCATAGTTTGCTTAACAGGTATTGTTTTTACTACTTGTCTTTGATTTAAATCGTAAATCATCACCCCTTCAAAAGCTCTGTCGTTTTGACCATTCGTAATATTATCAAAACTAAAATAGAAGAAACTGCCATCAAAAGCGATATCAGTCATACTCGATCTGTGCTCAGGGTGAGGTTGCTCTAAACTAGGAAAGAAAATATTTTCAAAAACTTCTTTATCGAGATCATAAATAACTGCTCCCATTTCTCCATGAGAAATATAGGCTTTATTATTTTTAACGACTAGCCCAGTTGCATGACCATGCCTTTGCATAGGATAATTTTGAGGAAGTGTTCTGATTCTCTTTTTGAGAAGTCCTAAATAACTCTCACGAATTTCAAGGTAATTTTTTGTGAGAACATAAAGTTGATCCCCCGACTTCTCAATATCAACTATATTTTGATCTACTTTTACAGTGTACTCTCCACGAGCTTTGAGATCGAAGACTCTGAGTTCACTATGAGAATTATGATTAAAAACAAAATAGATACTCTGATCGAATTGTTTGACTTGCTTGAGAACTTCTCTTCTTGATGTTGATGAAAATTCCATAGAATCATCACATATGCTTTGAGCTGCATCAGAAGCAAAAAATTCATTTATATCCATGGCATGGACAGAACTAGTAACAAATAAAAACATAAGTAGGTACTTCATAAAATCTCCTTAGTGAGCTCATACTAGCGATGAAGTTGCGCTCTAGCAAGAACTTGACAACAGCACTCTCCTTTATTCTATTGGTCTAACTTCAAGAATATTTATATATTAATTTTATGCGAATATTCTGGGTACTTATTATATTCACTCAGCTCTCTCATGCAGCAGTGAGAGTTCTGAATTTCAACACCATGTGTGATATATGCAGCGGTTCTCAGTTGTCTCTTTTTAGTCAAAGACTGATGGCAATAAAAAAAATACTTTTGAACCATCAACCAGACCTCATTTCTCTCCAAGAACTTAGGACGAGCTCACATCTAAATTTTCTACTCAAAGACTCACCCCATTTAAAAGCCATTCATCATCAAGGTTTCATCAATTATACAGATAGTGTACTAGTCATTAACACTGACAAGTTTAAAGTGTTAGAGCAGGGACACTTTTGGATGGGTCCTCAGCCAGAAGAATTTCAATTCGGCTGGCGTCCTGCTCTTCCCCGTATTTTGATATGGGCCAAACTGATGAATCGAAAATCAAAACAAAAATTTATTTTCATAGGCTCTCATTTTGATAACTTGATTCAAAACTTAAATGGATCTGCCAAAATGTTTACTCAACTGATTGAGAGATTTGATCAGCCTATTCTTTTTGCTGGGGACACAAATATCACGATGGACATGCCTGCATTCTCTCATTTAACTAAGAAGCTAAATTCAGTTTTTAATCTTCAAATGAAACTAAAGGATCTGTCTCAAAATTTAGATAACAAACAAGTTTGTTATAGGCGTAAAGGAAAAATGTTTCCCGATTGTATCGTCGAACATATTCTCTATGACCCTGAGCTTGGCCTGACTCCCACCCAAATAACCATAGACACCTCATCTTTTTTGGAGGGCTACCCTTCAGATCATAGACCTATTATTGTTGACTTTCATTAAGCCTAGCGATGATGGCCATGGTGAGACTAGTCTTGGAAGTAATTTGATCTTTATTATTAAAAGTGGTGATATCCCAAACTTGAATTTTTCCACCGAGATGAACAGGCTTGGCAATCCCCGTAATGATACCATTGCGAACAGCTTTCACATGATTGGTTGTGATACTAAGTCCAACGGCATGGGCTTGCTGAGGGTCACAAGTTAAGTTTGCAGCTATAGATCCCAGAGTTTCAGCGAGTACACAGTTTGCTCCCCCATGAACGATTCCAAAAGGCTGTTTGATTTTATCACTGACAATCATCTGGCCTTCAAGTGAGCCATCGGTAATACGAGTGATTTCAATATCACAGTGTTTCACCATGGTGTTTTCATTCATTTCATTGATTTTTTTTATATCCACTTCACTGTGCCAAATACTCATCATTTTATTCTCCTAAAAGGGGCATAATTTCAAGTTCAGGCACATCGATTTCAAGTTTAGATCTCAAATCCCTAAGAGCTGTTCTCAAACCTTCTTCAACCACTGGATGATAAAAAGGCATGGCCAGAACTTGAAGAACATTGAGCTTGCGATCAATCACCCAGCTGAGTAAATGTGCAATATGCTCACAATCTGGTCCAAACATTTCAGCTCCTAAAATTTCGCCGTTCTGACCTCCATAGATTCGGAGCAAGCCTTTTTCTTTGAGCTTCACAATGCTTCTCCCTTGACCTTCAAAACTGACTTCACCTATAGCAAAGTTAATTTTTTTATCAAAGAGCTCTTTATAACTAGCACCAGCCACGGCTATATTGGGATCAGAAAATGCAATAAGAAGTGGAGTTCTTGTTTTAAACTCAATAATATCATGAACGCAATTATATCCTGCTATTTTCCCTTCATCGCTGGCTTCATGGAGTATTTGATTTTCTCCCGTCGCATCTCCAGTAAGAAAAATATGAGGGTGTTTTTGAAGTTGAAAAGTACATTCATCTATCTGTGGAACATTATCAACTTTACAGTCAATTCCAATGCTCTCTAGGTTCAAGCTAGCGATATTAGATTTTCTCCCCGAAGCAATAAGGACTTTATCAACTTCTACCGTTTTATCTTTTAAAGTGACGAGAAGAGAGTCCCCTTTCTTTTCAAGTTTTTCGACTCCTCCGAAAAAAAGCGAAAGTTCCTCACTTAATTTTTTAATTGTATAGTCGTTGAGTACAGGGTCTGTAATACCAGCAACTCTGCGAGAACGATTCACTCCATAGACCTCGACACCTAAACGATGGAGGGCCTGTCCAAGTTCGACACCAATAACTCCCAACCCGAGAACAAGCACTCTTTTTGGCAGATCTTCGAGCTCAAAAATATCATCTGTCGTTATTAAGAAGTTTTCAAAGGATTTAAACTGCTGGGGCACGTGGGGTTTGGAGCCGGTTGCAATAATAATTTTCTTTGCTTTAATTTTTTCATCTTCGCACTCTAAGGTATGTGGTTCAATAAACCGCGCATGCTTGCGAATAAGTTTCTCACTCCAGTCATCCATGCTTTCCGTAACACCTCTGACAAAACGATCCCTCAGAGAGCGTACATGTTTCATCGTTTGTTTATGATCAACACTTAATTGCTCACTCCCTATGATTCCCTGTTCTTTAAACTTAAATCTGCGATGATAATCATTGGCAGCTTGGATGAGCACCTTAGATGGCATACAGCCTACCCGAGCACATGTGGTGCCTAAAATACCTGGATCTATTACGACATAGTTATCAGTTTTTTTGGCGACTTCTCTTCTTGCGGATAAACCAGCGGAACCAGCACCAATAATGGCGACATCAACTTCTCTCATTTTTTCTTCACTTTGATATGCTCAGATAACTCTTTATCAAAATAAGAGAAATCTTTGTTTTTTATTAATTCATAAGCTTTTGGATAATCTTCAGCGTCAAACTTTCTATAATCAGTCACATCTACTTCAAAAGTATGTACAACCTCAGGTCCTTCTGCCGTCTTATTAAACAAATGTATTTCTATAAAAGACTTATTATTTTTTTCTGCAGCCTCTAGGAAACTTGGCAATATGATATATTGTCCAGCTATCGCTTTAGTCATATTTTTATTTTTAACTGCTAATTCACTCACCGTTTTGATGTCTCCAAACAATTCAACAGCGGTATTCAATAAGTTTTTATAAACATGTAACACATAATCACTTTCTTTAACCCCTTCAAACTCTGAAAGATTTTTAAAGATCACCTGACAGAGAGCTTTCTCAATAGGAGACTGACATTTCTTACCAAGGAGTAAGCTAGGTGGTGTTTTTTGATTAACCTCTGACGTTGTCTCAGGCTCACTTTCTTCCACCTTGGGAGGAGTGATTGGTTTCAGTCTTTCTGAGGGAATGACTTTTTTTATTTTTTTTAGTTTGGGTGGGGCTGGATTGTGAACATTAATGACAGACTCGTAAACGACATAGCCAATAGCCCCTAAAGTTATCAGAATAAAAACCATCAGTTCATTTTTATTCTTCTTTTTCTTTTTTTCTTTAAGCGATCTTGCCTGTTTTTTATTTTTTTCTTTTGCGATCTTTTCTTTTTCAAGATCAGCAAATTCTTTAAGTTTAGCGGAATGAGTATTCACGGCCATACTCACAGGTTTTAAATCATCTTGCATGATATCCATTTTATGACCTGATGAACTCATATCGAGATTGCCTGAATCGGCATCAATCTCCACCTGATAATTTCCCGGTAAAAGCAGAGGTGCAAAGTCGTAATATTGAACATCTAATTCTTTAGGTAATTTTTCATCATTATAAGAAACCCAATTAGAGAGAGTCAGATCTTTGATATAAACTAAGCCACCAATATTTTTTATTTCAAGATGTTTACGAGAAATATGATCATCAGCGAGAACAATGTCACAGTTCTTCCCACGCCCGATGGTAATAATATCGTCAAATAGCTCAAATTCATCTTTGCCTCCATCCGGAGAAACAATTCTTATAATCATATTAGCTTTGTAGTTGGTCTATATGCTTAGCCAGTTGAAAGTCTTTTTCAGTGAGAGTATTACCTTCATCATGGGTTGTTATATTGATCACACATTTATTAAAACTGACTTCCATATCAGGATGATGCATAAGCCGGTTCGCTTCCCAAGCCACTGCATTTACAAATGACATCGTCTTTAAAAATCCTTTAAAAGAAAATATTCTTTGAAGTTTTTTATTATCAATCAATTTCCAATCAGTATTTAGTTCATTCATTTCTTTTTTTATATCTAACATCTCATCGCTCCATTCTCGTCTTCATCATCTAAACTTTTGACCTGACTCTCTTTAGGTGGGAATTTTGGAGGAAGATCCCCCATCTCTTTAGCTTTCGCAAGAATTCCTAAAACATCTGCATCCAGTATCGTAAACAAACGATCAAAATCTTCTAAAACAAAATAGAGAGGCTGCATAATATCAATTCTATAAGGAGTTCTTAGCACTTCTAAAATATCAAAAGGAGTTGTCTCTGGCTCATCAGTTAAGCAATATTGAGTTTCACCGATCGAAGAAAGAATCCCCCCTCCATAGGCCCTAAGACCTTGATCTGTTTTCACCAAACCGAATTCAATGGTAAACCAAAAAAGCCTAAACAACCGTCTTCTATCTTTAGGGTCTGCCTTAAGAGCAATTTGTCCAAAAGTCTCCATAAAATCTGCATAAGCTTGGTTGGTGAGCAAAGGCGTGTGCCCATAAACCTCATGAAAAATATCTGGCTCTTGTAGATAATCCATTTCTTCTGGGGTTCGAATGAATGTCGCCGCAGGAAATCTTTTATTCGCTAGAAGATCAAAAAATGCTGCCGGCTGAATGATGGCAGGGACCGGAGCGACCCCCCAACCTGTGCACTTATCCAAAACTTTATTTATGTCAGGAATTTGTGGTACTCGATCATCGGGAAAGTTTAGAATATCAAGCCCATCTAGGTATTGCTGACAAGCTCTCCCTTGAATAATGTCTTTTTGTCGATGAATAAGTTTTGACCAGGTTTCATTTTCAGTATCATTCCACTCCACATAACCTTTTTCATCGACGGGATTGGAAATATAAGTATGACCTTTCATGAACTTTTTCTCCGCTGTACATTATTATTTTTCTAGCTAATACTACAACTAAGTATGCATATTCTCAATAATATCCATATTCGACTCAGTCCCGAACAAAGGCTTCATCGCTGCAACGTTCCAATAATTGGACTGACAGGGGGTATTGCAACTGGGAAGTCTACAGTGGCCCAATATTTAAGAAGTCGAGGGCTTAATCTTATTGACGCAGATGCATTAATTAAAAATATCTATCAATTACCATCGACATTAAAGTTTTTATCCCAAAGGGTTCCTGAAGTGATTGAGCAGCAGGTCGTCAACTTCAAGCTTTTACGGGAGAAATTTTTCACCGATAAAGATCTGCAAAAAGATTTGGAAACACTTCTCTATAATGAACTCCCGGCCATGTTTCAAAGAGAATTAAGTCGACAGGACTGGAAGAGAGCTGATTTTCTTATTTATGACATACCACTTCTTTTTGAGAAAAACTTGGCCCATCAATTTGATTTATCCGTGCTCGTTTATGCACCTCAAAATATACAAATCGAGCGCGTGATCGCAAGGGACCAATGCTCACCTGAAGTTGCCCAAAAAGTTATCTCCCACCAACTTCCCATTAACCAAAAAAAAGAAATGAGTGACTACGTCATCTCCAATGAATCAAGTAAACAAGACCTTTACTCAAGCATAGATAAATTTATTAAATATTTATGTGAATAATTCTCAATTATCCAAGCATTGACACTACGCAATCTGTTAGAATACTAGCTAAATAATTTTAAGCAAAAGGATAAGTTTTGAAAGAAAATACAAAACAAGCTGCTCTAGACTATCATTCACGTGGAAGACCTGGAAAAATAGAAGTCCTCCCATCAAAACCATGTATCACTGCAAGAGATTTGGCCCTGGCTTACTCTCCAGGGGTGGCACAACCCTGTTTGGAAATTGCTAAAAATCCTGCCGACGTTTTTAAATATACTGCCAAAGGAAATTTAGTGGCCGTTATTAGTAATGGCTCTGCAGTATTGGGGTTAGGAAATATAGGACCGCTTGCGAGTAAGCCGGTTATGGAAGGTAAAGGAATTCTTTTTAAGAGATTCGCTGATGTCGATGTTTTTGATATCGAAATAAATGCTGAGAGCGTTGACGAAATGGTATCTGCTATCAAAGCACTTGAACCAACTTTCGGAGGTATCAACCTAGAAGATATTAAAGCTCCTGAATGTTTTGAAGTAGAAGAAAGACTAAAAGAAATCATGGATATTCCTGTTTTTCATGATGATCAACATGGGACAGCGATTATCTCTGCGGCAGGATTCATCAATGCCATGGAACTCACCGGTAGAAAATATGAAGAAACAACTGTTGTCTTTAGTGGAGCGGGGGCTGCTGCTATGGCCATTGCGAAACTTTATTATACTTTAGGCATTCAACCAAAAAATCTATATATGTGTGACTCCAAGGGTGTGATCTACCAAGGCCGAGACGCGGGGATGAATAAATACAAAGAAATGTTTGCTGTCGATACAAAAAAGAGAACACTTGCAGATGCCCTTGAAGGTGCAGATGCCTTTATGGGTTGTTCAGCTAAAGGTGTAATGACTAAGGATATGGTCAAGTCGATGGCCAAGAACCCCATTATTTTTGCCATGGCCAATCCTGATCCAGAAATTCTCCCAGAGGAAGTGGCAGAAGTTCGTGATGACGCCATCATGGCCACCGGTCGCTCAGATTACCCGAACCAAGTGAATAATGTTCTAGGTTTCCCCTTTATCTTTAGAGGAGCACTGGATGTAAGAGCAACTAAAATAAATGAAGAGATGAAAATTGCTGCTGCTTATGCCATCGCAAACTTAGCGAAAGAAGAAGTTCCTGAGAATGTGAAAAGAGCTTATGGTGGCGAAGATTTTTCTTTTGGTAAAAACTATTTGATTCCAAAACCTTTTGATAAACGAGTTCTCACTCGCGTCTCAACCGCAGTTGCAAAAGCTGCTTGTGACAGTGGAGTGGCGAGAAAAAAGATTGAGGATTTTCATCAATATGCTCTCGAACTTGAAGCTCGTCTCGGACAGTCTGCTTCTTTTATGCGCTCCATCCGTTCTAGACTTTCAAGAAAAGATAAAAAGAAAATTGTTTTTGCTGAAGGTAACAACACGCGGATTCTCAGAGCAGTCAGTATTCTCTATGAAGAGGGAAAAATCGAACCTATTCTCTTAGGACAAAAAGATGTGATTGAAGAGCGTATGGAAAAGCTAGGGCTCAGTTTCCTCAAAGATAATATTCAAATTATCCGGCCAAGTGAGAGTGAGCATTTTAAAGACTATTATCATATGTATCATCACGAAAGAAAAAGAAAGGGAGCGACTCTCTCTCTGTCAGAGGACCTTATTAGAAGAGGCAACTACTTTGGCTCCATGATGGTCAAACAAGGTCATGCTCATGGTATGATCACCGGTGCAACTCAAAACTACCCGGATTGTTTTAAGCCAATGATGAGAGTCTTAGGTCCAGGGGCTAATAAAAAAGCTGCCGGGATCATCATTCTTGTTTTTAGAAATAGAGTGCTAATGCTTGCTGACTGTACGGTCAACATGAACCCGAGTTCAGAAGATTTGAGTGAGATCGCTTCACATGCGGTTGAGATGTATCGCAGTCTTATTCAAAGTGAACCCTCTGTTGCATTTTTAAGTTACTCAAACTTTGGTTCCAATACAACTGATGATGCTCTTAGGGTGAAAAAAGCTGTGGAGCTCTCTAAAAAGAAAATGCCAGATGTCATGCTTGATGGAGAGATGCAAGCGGACGTCGCAGTTAATGAAGATATCATCAAAAATCTTTTTAAATTTTCTGATTTAAAAAGAAGTGCTGATATTCTTATTTTTCCAGATCTTCAATCGGCAAATATAAGTTACAAACTCTTAAGTCAATTGAGTGATTGTACCCCTATTGGACCCATTATCGCTCCACTTGATTTTGCAGCTAATATCGTTCAAAGAACATCAACGGTAGAAGAAATTGTAAACATGACTCATTTAACGGCATTAATATCAGAATTAAGAAAGGAGAACTCATGAGTTTTCAAAAGAATATTATAAAAACAGACCTCGCCCCTGCAGCGGTAGGAACTTATTCCCAAGGTGTAGAACATAATGGCGTCTATTATTTTTCAGGGCAAATCGGTATTGATCCCAAAACATCTCAACTCCAAGAGGGATTTACCGCCCAACTCGCTCAAATTTTGAAAAACGTGGATGGGCTTTTGGAAGCTTGCTCACTCACCAGAGAGAATATTATCAAGACAACTATTTTTGTCACAGACCTAGGCAACTTTAATTATGTTAATGAAGCCTATACTGAATATTTCAAAGATCCATACCCAGCAAGAAGCTGTGTGGAAGTTCCGGCCCTACCAAAAGGTGCCGTGGTTGAAATTGAAGTGATGGCCGCAAAAGGTTAAATTTGTTTTATAAAAAATACGTCTTTGAGACAAAACAAACCCGTTCTAAAAGAGTGCTGCGCTCAATTCTCTTTATTGGTTTCGCAGGCTGTGTGGTCTTCGCTCTCATGTGCGTTTACCTGCCCATTTTTGCTCAAAACCAAAATGAGCGCACAGAGCTGGCTTTTTTCCAGCGCTCACCAGACGTCATCGCCGTTTTTACAGGAGATAGTGGGCGCATCGACTATACTCTCAAAAAAGCGGAGTCCTACCCTTCAGCCAAAGTATTTATCACGGGGGTTTATGCAAAAAACTCCCTTAAAACTCTTCTTCACCGCCAAGGCCGGGCGATTTCAGTTGATGAGTATCTCGATGAAGAAAGCCACCATATTGAAATTGATTACCTGGCCCGTAACACCATAGAAAATGGTCTCTACACACTCAGGTTTCTCAAAACCTTAAAACAAAATAACAACCTTCTTATCATTTCCAATGATTATCATATGTTTCGTATCTCTCAGATCATGCAAGCGCTTAACGATGATCCTGAGTTAGAAATTTATTATGAAAGCATTGAAACCGATTATCGCCAGTGGGAAAATATCAAAAAGCTCATGAAAGAAGTTTATAAGTATTTTAAAACCACAACATTTTTACTCTTTTGGGATCGTGAGCAGATAAGCTAAAAGCCATCCGATAAGAGAAAGTTACATGCAGAAGTGTTATCAGTAGTAAATGCCTTAGCTGAGTAGTTTGTCTGCTTATAGCCATCTGGATCCACCACGATATTGCACAATGGTGTTGTATGACTAAAGTCACAAGCTGAAGAAGTACAATCACTTGCAGAGATAGACTCTATAGTGATCTTACTTGTTTTCACTAATTCCTTATTTTCATCATCAGTATCATCAATATCATATTTATGAACTTTTGATCCGTTATAGAAATAGAAAAAGCTGGGGTAATTTATATTCACAGATAAGGTCTGCTCTGAAATGTGGTAGGCGTCGGCGATATCATCATCATCATCATCACTATCAGCTGTTTCAATAGTCTCTCTTTTCCATACAAACTTCAAAGTGCTACTTGTAAGTCCAGAGGCACTTGGAAAGTAGTCCTCATAATTACTGTCACAAACAACCCCTTCTAAAAAAGAACCTAAATCTTCATGATCTGATTCTTCATAAACAACATACTTTTTATAAGAGCTGGTAGTGGAGTTAAAGGCAATGCGTACATCAGTCGCATTTTTTTCAATAATTTTCGCGTAGATAATAGTCGCTGAATTATCATCTTGTGATATTTTATATATATCCCCTACTTCATAAGCGGCATCATCAAATTCAGAAACACTGTCAAACTTAGAAAAAAATGTAGCCTCCCGTATACACTCTGCCTGAGCATATTGGCGAATATCATCGATATTGGGTGAATTCTCATCGTAGAGATATTTCTCTTCCCCTGTTTTACAGGCTCCGAGAATTAAAAATGGAAGGAGGCCTAAGAAACATTTCATTAAAACATATATCCAATTCCAACAGAAGCCATCAGCACCGTGTTGGTGTCTGCGAGATCCTCTTCTTTCTCATCGAACGTCGTAATAGTATCACTCCCTGCCAGCTTTGAGTCACCAGTTGTTTCTCTCTCACTCACAGTATAAATTATGGAACTCACTTTAAAATAGCTCATAAGTCCGTTAAAACTTATCACATTCAAGCCTAAGCTCGCACGCGCGGTTGTAAAAATTTCTTCAGTCACATAATCAAAATACTCATCATTTCCAGCTTCTATCTCTACTCGTTCGTACTCTCTTTCCACCCTAGCAGTACCCGCTCCAGCAGCCCCTTCCACAAATGGCTGTAAATAGACAGATTCAGTGACCTGAAAAAGGTAGTTGAGACCGAGATGAACTTCTAATTGCGCAATAGAGTGGCTGCGACGGTAGTTGGCGGCATCAAAGTCAAAATCCTCCGTAGCTTTGCCCACGTCTTCTTGCAGTGTTTTCCAATAAGATCCAGAGATTCCAAGATTCGCCGAAACACCTCCACCAAAATAGAGGTCTCTACCAAAGGCCAAACCAAGACCTGTGACGTATTCTTTTTGATCTTCTTCAATATCTTCATTTATCCCATCATACTCAGGCAAAGAAGAGATATACTCCATATAATCTGCACCCAGCTTGAAATACCATTTAGATTTATTGAGTTTTTCCGAAGCAAAAGTCTTATCTCCAAATTCGAGAAATTGGTCTTCTGCGTAAGTCGTTGGAATTAAAATAACAAGGAGGCCGAGAATAAATGTTTTCATACGAAAATTATTTCAAAATTAACGCATAAAGAAAAGCTTTTTAAGCTCTATTAACAGATATAACCTCTTCCATCGCTTCAATCAGAGAAACAACCTTAAGGTATTCTGAATAATCTTTGACCTCAATCTCAAATAAGAAGCTTCCTTTCATGTCCGGAAGTGACTTGGCGATGGCCGATTTAATATTTGTTCCATGCCCGTGAATATTATTGGTGATTCTGGAAAGTATCCCCGGTCTATCGTGAGTGATCACCCGCACGCTGACAGGATGTCTAAAGGAGTAATCATCATTCCATTCCACAAAAATTTTACGGGTGTCTTCAATCTCATTCACTCGCTGACAAACTTTAGTGTGAACTGTGACTCCTCGTCCACGAGTGATAAAACCTATAATGGGGTCACCTGGAATAGGGTTACAACATTTCCCCATTCTCACCATGATATCATCGAGGCCATCAACAATAACGGCATTATCCTTATTAGATGTTTTCTTTGCTGATGAACTTAATTGTTTATATAAGCTATCAAATTCTTTATTTTTGTTTTCTTTTGTTAGCTCATCTTCAGATGTGGTATCGATGGAAGCTATATGCTCGAGAATCTGTCTCACACTGAAGCGACCTGAACCCAAATGAAGCACAAGTTCTTCAAGATTTTTAACATTCAGCTGATCATAGGCTTTTTTAAACTCTTTTTTCTTCTCAAGGGTTTTTATATTGGTGCCGTAGGTTTTAAGCGCCTTTTCAAGCATCTGCTCACCAATGGTTTTATTTTTCTCTCTCTCTACTTTCAAGAGATGCTGCTTGATTTTAGTTCTGGCCCTAGATGTTTTAACTATTTTTAACCAGTCTTTACTAGGTTCTTGAGTCTTACTGGTTAAGACCTCTACGGTATCACCGGATTTTAATCTATGTTTGAGAGGAACCATCTTGCCATTGACTTTCGCTCCCACACATTTATTTCCTACATCAGTATGAACGGCATAAGCGAAGTCGAGGGGGGTGGCTCCATATTTGAGTTCTTTAACATCTCCAGTAGGTGTGAAAACGAAAATCCCACTGATCTCAAGATCATTTTTAACAGCATCCATAAATTCGGAGCTCGTTTGAATCTCATTATTATATTCCATGAGTTCTTCAACCCACTTGAGTTTGTTTTTGCTTTTCTTATTTTCCTTATACATCCAATGAGCTGCAACTCCCGTCTCAGCAATTTCGTGCATTTCTTGGGTACGAATTTGTATTTCAATTCGCTCAGCTTTGGGACCAATGACCGTTGTATGTAAACTTTGATAGTCATTGACTTTAGGGATGGCAATATAGTCTTTAAATCGTCCAGGCACAGGAGTGTAAGAGGAATGTATAATCCCTAGGCATTTATAACACTCGGTTATATTTCCTACGATAATTCTGAATGCTAATAGATCCTGAATTTGCTCGTAATCAACCCCACGGTTGTGCATTTTTTTATAGATACTGTAAAAGTGCTTAGAGCGCCCATAGACTTCTGCGTGAACAGAATATTCTGAAAGTTTTTCTTCGATATTCTCAACAGTTTCGCGAATGTATTGATCCCGTTCCGATTTTTTCATCGCGATTTTTTCAGCTAATCTATAATAAACTTCCGGATGAAGAAATCTCAAACATAGATCTTCCAGTTCACTTTTAACAGAGTTAATACCTAGCCGACTTGCCAAGGGCACATAGATATCCAGAGTTTCTTGGGCTTTTTTAACTTGTTTTTCTTTAGAGACATATTGAAGAGTCAGCATATTATGCATGCGATCAGCCAACTTAACGATGATCACTCGGATATCTTTAGCCATGGCCACAACCATCTTTCTAAAGTTTTCAGCTTGTGACTCTTCTTTGGTTTTAAATTTTATTTTAGAGATTTTGGTGCATCCAATAACAATATTAGCAATATCGTCCCCAAACGTTTCTCTAATCTCTTCTTCACTCACATCACAATCTTCAACCACATCGTGAAGAAGTCCTCCACAAATACTGGGAAGATCCATCTTGAGTTTGATTAAAGTTGCGGCAACATTCATGGGGTGAATGATATAAGGTTCCCCAGAACTTCTTTTTTGATTGATATGGTGATGATGAGCAAACTCGAAAGCTTTAACTAAATTATCGGTATTAGCGTCGGGGTTCCCAGCCTTAACTCTTCTTTTAATTTCTTCAATGGTTAAATCTCCCTCATGGGAGAAATCGAGGCGATGGTAATCCACTAACTCTCCAAAATCTCTTTGACGACTGCTTTTAAATTTAAGTAAGCACCTTCAAAATCATCATTAACAACTTTATAATCAAAGTCGTCTTTTCGTTCTATTTCTCTTTTTGCGTTATTCAATCTTTCTTGTATGACTCGATTAGACTCCGTTCCTCTTTTTCTTAAACGTTGTTCAAGATGTTCAAGACTTGGAGGTTCGATGAAAATAATCTGAGCTTCTTCACCGTAAATATCCTTAAAGGAATCACACCCTTGCACATCGACATCAAAAAGTAATATATCTCCATTTTTTAGACCGTCATTGATAAAGCCTTTATGAGTTCCATAGTAGTTCGAATGAACTTCTGCCCATTCTACAAACTCATCATTCTCTTTCATACGGAGAAATTCTTTTTCGTTCACAAAAAAATAATCTTTGCCGTTAATTTCACCTTCACGCATGGGCCTTGTCGTATAAGAAACCGACCATTTGATATGAGGGAAGTCCACGAGGAGTTTATCAATCAATGTTGATTTACCTGTTCCGGACGGGGCAACAATAACTAGAATTTTTCCTCTTTCCACTTCATTCCTTATTGTAAATTTAAAGCCTGCTCTCTGATTTTTTCAATCTGAACCTTCATCTGAACAACAAGTTCAGAAATATCATTTGCTCCAGATTTTGAACCAATCGTATTTGTTTCTCTGTTGAGTTCCTGAATAATAAAATCTATTTGTCTCCCCACTTCTGATTCATTAGAGTGAATGAGGCTATTCAGTTTATTCAAATGAATCTGAATCCTATTAATCTCTTCATCGATATCTAATTTTTCTAAGTAATAAATCACTTCTTGTAAAAATCTTGATTCTTCAATTTTTAAATCGTTTGCTTCTGCCTCAAATTTTTTGAGAAGCTTTTCTTTTAGTTTTGGTTGATATTCATTTTTAAGGGGTAAGATTTGGGAATAAGCTTTTTCATATTGAGCCTTATGTTCTTCAAGTTTTTCAAGAAGCCCTTTTCCTTCTTCACAACGGCTTTTCTCCAGCTCATGACAAGCATCATGAAAGGCACTTTCAAGTAGAGATTGAAGCTGGTCTTCTTTTGTCTCATCTTCCCTATAAAAATCAGAGCGAAGAAACTCTGTTGGATTCACATGAAACTGAATATCTCCATCTTCAATTTCGTTTTTTAGCTCATTGATAAAAAGATTTACTTTTTTATAATCAATCTCAAATTTCTCAGTAGCATTTTGATTTTTTTTATAATTCACATAAATATCAAAACTTCCTCGAGAGAACTTTTTTTCCATTTGTTTTCTGAGTTCAATTTCCTTCGCATTAAATACGGAACCCATCTTAAAACGAATATCTTTAAATCTATGATTAACTGCTTTTATTTCTACCACAAGAGTATAATTGTCATTATGAGCTTCGCCTCTTCCAAATCCTGTCATTGATTGAGAAGGCATTATACATCCCCCTCTTTGTGGATTGTCTGATTCCCCATATTTCTAAACTTTTGATAGCGCATTTCCAATAACTCTTCTTTTTTGAGTTGCGAGAGATGAGCAAGATCTTTTGCGATTTGTTCACCTATGGCCTTAGCTGCAGCCTCAATATCTCTATGGGCACCTCCAACTGGCTCAGGAATGATCTCATCAATAATTTTGAGCTCTTTTGCTTGATTAGGATCAAGCTTTAAAGAGTTTGCCGCCTGCTCCGCTCTTTTCGGATCAGACCACAGAATGGAAGCACATGACTCAGGAGAGATAACAGAATAAACAGAGTACTCCATCATATGAACCTTATCAGCAATCGCTATCCCTAAAGCACCTCCAGATCTACCTTCACCTATAACTACTGACACGATAGGAACATCTACCGCAAAGAGCTCTTCTAAATTCGCTGCAATCGCTTGCGCTTGACCTCTTTCTTCTGCACCTATTCCGGGATAAGCCCCTGGGGTATCCACAAAAGTGACAATAGGAATATTAAACTGCGCAGCCATTTTCATAATTCTAATCGCTTTACGATAGCCTTCAGGCCTGGCCATTCCAAAATTTCTTTTAATTTTATCTTGGGTTTTTCTACCTTTTTCAATTCCAACCACAGCGACCTTTTGACCTTCGATGTAGCCAAAACCACAAATCATCGCGGCATCATCGCTGTAATATCGATCTCCATGAAGCTCATGGAAGTCCTCAACCATATGGTTGATGTAATCAATTGTATGAGGTCTTTTAGGGTGACGAGATAATTGAACTCTCTCCCATGGATCAAGGTTCTCATAAATCTCTTTTAATAAAAAATCGACTTTATCTTGAAGAGCCTTAATTTCTTTTGAAATATCTAAATCTGATTTAGAGTTTGCTTCTTTAAGCTCTTTGATTTGATTTTCTAGTTCATGAATTGGTTTTTCAAAGTCAAGTGTAACATCCATAATGAATCCTAAATTTTCGATTTAAAAATACATAGAATGTACAACTTTTTGAATAAAATTAATACGTTTTATCCGCAATTAATGCTCTGTCCAACCCTCAACTCGACCTGACTCAAAATAAATATACTTAACCGAGCCAGCTTTACGGTAAGCCCAACGCTCATTTTGAAGGTTTGGATCACCAGCAACCTCCCTGCGCTCAGGCTGTCCCCAGTTTTGCACAACATCATCTTTTGTCATCCCAAGAGCAATATCATTAACCCTAGGCATATAATTCTGGGCACTTGGAGCTGCAATCGCCGCTTGATAGAAATTACTCGCCCTGGGTGAGTAAGCTGCAATATCAGCTCTTTGTTTCGTATCAATAATTCCTCGAGAGGTAAGATATCTCGTCTTCTCCCCCTCAGAGAGCCTTAAAAAGTATATTTTTTGTGAAATATTACCGAGCTTATCTTGGTACTGAATATATTCTTGGTACTCTGATTCAGAGAGTTTATTTTCCAAAAAGCTCAATTCTCGCTTGAGACTGTGATCATATTCCATTTGCTCAGCATCTCTTGCACTTGCGGGGGTGCGATCAAATATTTGTCTTTGCGTCCGGTAATCCCGACCATTGTCCCCAGCAACCACCATGAAATCTTTATGAGCAGAGAAGAGTGGTTGATCGTACTGGTACTCCATCTCACTTATAAATTGTCGCTGCTCGAACATAGAACAACTTGTGATTAAAACGAAAGATAATAAAATCAAAGACTTAACTAGCATAGCCCCCTCCATGGGATGTGTTTACCTCCCCTTTATCGTTCGAAACCCCGATGGTTATTAGCTGAAGACCCAAAGGAGGGTAAATTTGCCCACCTTGCAAAGCATTAGTTTTACTTAGGGCTAAAGTTTTCGCCACTCTTACCCGACAAGTTTACTAGGAAATAACTATGTTAAAGAAATTTGCAAAACTAGAACATTTCTTAAATCAAAAGCTTGAGCGATTCTTCCAATTGCTGCTCAAACTATTTATCTGGCTCATCCCTAAGCCAGTTCAACAATTTTTTCAAAACATTAAAGTAAAATTAAATACCTTTAAGCAGAAAGCTTTCTTTCAAGTTAGAAATGCTTTTACTTGGATTTTTCAACAGATCACCCATGCTTTTGTTACTATGAGGGAAGCAAAAAATAATTTTGGTGATCACAAAAAGAAGCTCACTCTTAAATATGATCATAAAAAAGAAAAATTGGTGAGTTTTTTAAAATACACCCCATTGCATAAGCAAATTGATTTTCTCTTGGGTTGGTCAAAACCTATTTTAAAAAAATTCTCCAAAACGCTCAAACACTATAGCACTTCACAGGGCTCCATTGCTGTACTTGCCTTACTGATGATCTCGGGAGGGATTTTTGGTGTTTATCAATCTGGGCAGACGATCTATCAGCAAGAATTTAAGGCGCAAAGAGCTCCGGCAGCAGCTCAGCAATATGACTACAAACCTGATTATCAAATGTATCCTAGAAGGACTTCAACTTTTTACAATATCAAAGTCCCTCTGTTGGTTGAGAACGTCGGCGATGTCGATAGCTTAACCATTGACTTCAGCGTGAGGACGAGCACTCGCTTCGCTAAGATTTACTTAGAAGAATATGAATACAAACTTAAAGATTACTTCTTCACCACCGTTCAGCCTGTCATTTCAGATTTCCCTTTTCAAGAAGAAGGAAAGATTATCCTCAAAGATAAAATCAGAAGAGAAGTGAACAATTTCCTCAAAGCTAATAATGTTGAAGGCGAAGTAGAGGAAGTCAGAATTCTTTTTATCGTTGGCTCATAAATTCATTTCTGCCTGTAACAGGCTCTTAAGACTCTTGGGTGTGATATCAAGCTTCCCTGCAGCCTTGGTATAATTTTGCTCATAGGTATAAAAGACTTTCTTAGCATACATACTTTTCATCTCTTTCAAGGAAACAAAATCCTCGTGAATATCCACCAAATGGGAGCTCTGCTCTATAAGCAACTCATCTCGTTGATCAAATTTTAACTTAGGACCTTTTGAAAATACTTTCTTTTGATCTAAGTGAGATTTCAATTGGCGATAATTACCAGGCCAGGGCAAAGTTTGATAGAAAGCAAGCAACTTGGGCGCGATAAAGACTTCATTTTTAACTTCATATTCTTTACAAAAATCATTGATTAGCAAAGGTTCATCTCTCAGGGACGGTAATTTTAAAGTCGGACCGCTTGTCACTCGGAAATAAAAATCTTTTCTCAATTCTTTTTTAGAAATAAGGCTCAAAAGATTTCTTCCTGTGGCCATGATAATGCGGGTGTCGACTTGATGACTTTGTTGTCCTCCCACAGAGCGCACTTTCATATCATCCAAAAACGTTAAAAGTTTAGTTTGTAGTTCAATAGGAAGTGAGTCGATTTCATCTAGAAATAGTGTTCCTCCATGTGCTTGGCGAAGCACTCCTTTTTTATCTTGAAAAGCCCCCGTAAAAGCGCCCTTAATATGACCAAAGAGTTCAGACTCAACAATATTATGAGAAAAGGCAGAAATATTTATCCCTACAAATTCTCCCTGTCTTCCCGAAAGTGTGTGAATTTTTTTAGCGAGAGTCGTTTTACCCGTTCCCGTCTCTCCATAGAGAAGAATGGGAAGCTTTGATTTAAAAGCTTGCTCGTATTTTTGAAAATGACTTTTATCTTGCTGGCTGGGAGTCAATTGAAATTTTATCTTATTAAAACTTATTTCGACTTCATCTCCACGCTCAATTAATGCATTATAAACATAATGCCCGTTTAATTTCATCGCAGGACCTCTAAGAACTTCCACGAGATAGCGTTCATTTTGTTTTCCAATATAAGTCTCAGTAACAACTTTTTTTAACCTCAAATGAATTTTTTCATTTTTTCTTCCCACTAACTTTTTAATCACGGGTGATTGAACTTCTTTTTGTAGACTGTCAGTGATAAAATCAACTGATGTTCTATTCAAAGAAAAAGAATAGGATTTTCCCGATGCGGGTATCACTCTAATCTTATCAAACTCTTGTAGCCCGTTTTCATCTAATACTTCACACATGAATTGATCTTCTTTATACATGTTAACTCCCTTGAATAAGCAGAAATCTATTCAATGCTCGGGCCAAGAATGAGATGAAATATCAAATGATTAGGGATTTAGTGTTTGCTTATCTTTACTAAAACAGTTAATAGAATATACCTATGGAAAGAATAGAAATTAAAAGAGGTTCTGCGAAATTTATCCGGGCCCTAGACAAAGTCGAACAAGTGCAGCTTTGGTGGCATGAAAATCCCGAAATACCAGGTCTTGCCTTTGTGGGTCGATCTAATGTGGGTAAATCATCTCTTATCAATTCATTGTTTGGACAAAAGACTGCAAAAACTTCTAAAACCCCTGGAAGAACTCAAAAAATTAATATTTTTACCTTTCAATTGGAGAACGATCCAGAAGAAAAAGAATATATTCTTTATGATTTACCAGGGTACGGCCATGCTGAAGTTTCTAAATCTATGGCCAAAAATTGGCGAGAAACAATGGGCGAATTTCTCAATTCCATGAATGATTCATCTCTAGTCGTCAATATCCAAGATTCGAGACATCCCAATCAAAAGTCAGATCAAGTTTTCTATGACTATATCAATACTAAACTCGTACCTATCTTTCTTGTGTTTAATAAACTAGACAAATTAAAAAAACAAAAAGAAAGAGCAGCTCTTGATAAGTTAAAACCTCAAATCTACCAAGCTTACAAAATGGTAAAACAGATTCACTTTGTTTCAGCTGAAAAAAAGACGGGTTTAGATGCCCTTGAGGGAAGCATCATTAGTTTTTTGAAAGACCCTAAGTTCTAACTTTTCTTTAAGGTTTGAACATCTGACTCGAAATCTTCTAACTCAGTCTCAATTCTAGTCGCTTCTTCGATCAAGTCGCGTATTTTTTGGTCTTCCACTTCAATCTCATTATTTTGAACCGCCACTTTAAGCCACTGTCCAAGCTCTTCATAAACTTCATGAAGTCGAGTGTTTGACTGAGAAGCTGAGAGCATTTTCATACCAATCTGTGTGGTTTTTTTGAGTTCTGCTTGGCATGTATTCAATAAGTCATTAAAGCGATTTTTCCATTCTTGCCCTTGATTCTCTTTTTCATTTTTTGACATATTCTTTTCCTTACTAAATTTGCCCGGGTTTAAGTATATCTCTAAATAGCTTATAAATGAATAAGAGGAAAAATTTAGGATTAAAATGTTTGACCAATTAAAGCTAAAGCTTTCTGCTCAGGATTCTAAACAAAAAGAAGCCTGTTACCAAAAGCTCAAAGAGCGCTATAAAAACTATAGAGACCCATGGGGCTTTAGTATAAGTTCGGTCAAAAATGCCATGGATATCACCTTACCCATTTACAGAAATTATTTTCAAGTAAGAGTTTTTGGAATGGAAAATGTTCAGGATGAACCCTACATGATCGTCTCTAATCATACCGGACAAATTCCTATCGATGGGATGCTGATCACATTAGCCATGGCCTTTGAAAGTGATCGTCCAAGAATTATACATTCAATGGTGGAAAGGTTTATGGCCGCCATGCCTTTTCTTGGAGATATGGCAGCAAAGACAGGCTCAATACTGGGTGATAGAGAAAATTGTAAGTGGCTCTTAGATAAAGGGGAATCTATACTCGTTTTTCCTGAAGGTGTAAGAGGAATCAATAAACCCACTAAAGACTTCTATAAACTTCAAAAATTCTCAAGTGGTTTCTACCGTATCGCCATTCATTCAAAAGTTAAAATACTCCCCGTCACAGTGATTGGAGCAGAAGAAATGTTCCCTGTGGTTTTTCAAGCTAAAGATCTAGGAAAAAAACTAGGTTTTCCTTCACTTCCTCTGAGCCTCAATTTATTTCCTCTTCCTTCTCCCATAGATATCTATATTGGTAAGCCTATTGAAGTGAATACGGAACTTACCCCCGATGCTCCTGAAAATGAGATTAGAAAAAACATCATTGAAATAGAAAACGTCATCAAAGCTAATATTGCTAAAGGACTTAAAGAGAGAAGACCATTTTGCGATGGACTGAGAAAACCTATTAATGATCTTATGAAAAAAGTGACATGACAAAGAGTGAACAAAACGAACATATTGAAGAAAAACAATGCAAAGTCCTCATCATAGGAATTTCAGGAGGGCTTGCACTTATTCTCTCAAGACTTATACTTCAAAATCATCCCAAGTGGGAAATATTAGGAATTGATTCTCGTAAGACTGATCATATCCCAAAAGTAAAAGGGCTCACGGCTTTGAGAATGAGATACTCTCGCGGTAATTTTGAGAACTTATTTCGAGACCATGAATTTGATTATGTTTTTCACCTCGCTCGCATCTCTCATAGTACTAACCACCATCAAAGTCTAAACGAAAGACTAGAACTTAACGTCATGGGAACTAATCGAATACTTGATTTATCCCTTCGCTTTCATGTCAAAAAAATTATTATTCTAAGTACTTTTCACGTCTATGGAGCGTATAGCGATAACTCGATTTTTCTTAAAGAGGATGCTCCCCTCAAAGCTTCGCTCAAACATGCTGAACTAAGAGATGTAGTTGAGATGGATCAGATCTGCACCACTTGGATGTGGAAATATCAAAATGAAGTTAGCTGTGTCGTCTTAAGACCATGTAATATTATAGGAACTCAGATCTCCAATACCATGAGTAAATACCTTCTCAATCAATTGGCCCTTAGACCCATTGACTATAACCCCGTTTTTCAATTTATTCATGAATTTGATATGGCAAATGTTCTTTTCCATTCTATTCACAGTGTTCCTACTGGAATTTATAACGTCGCTACAGATGAATTTATATCTCTCAATGAAGCTCTCGATATTATCGGATCCAAGGGTATTCCTTTTCCAATATCTGTTGCCTCGGTCGTAAACAAATTTTTAAAACTCAGTAATTTACAAGTTCCAGATTACTTGATCGATTATTTAAAATATTCATGTTTGATTGATAACTCAAGCCTTAAAAAACATCTCCCGCAGAATAGTTTTCGCTTTAATATTGATGAAACTTTAAAACTACTGAAACTTAAATCTTAGGATCATTTATGACCCACTTTTTCCAAGAGCCTCCTCAGTTAAAAAACCAATATGAAGAAGATGAGTTACTCCAACTCTATTTAGAATGGAAGTTTTCCAAAAAAGAGCTCAAGATCATTCAGAAAGATCTTCATAGGTTTGGAAAAAGAGTGGTCACTGATATCCTCGCCCTGGCCCAGGCAGCAGAAGATAATATGCCTCGTCTTGAGCAGTTTGATCCTTGGGGAAATAGAATTGACGAAATTAAAACCTCAGCCGCTTGGAAGGAGCTTGACCGCATCAGTGCTGAAGAAGGTTTAATCAGTCATGGCTATCAAAGAAAATATAAAGAGCTCTCTAGGCTTTATCAATTAAGTAAACTCTATCTTTTCCACGCGTCCAGTGCTTTTTACAGTTGTCCTCTTGCTATGACAGATGGAGCGGCAAGACTTATTGAACTCTATGGTGATCAAGAATTAAAGCATAAAGCATTTCAACATATCATCAGCCAAAACCCAGATGAATTTTGGACCAGTGGCCAGTGGATGACCGAAAAAACAGGTGGCAGTGATGTCAGTCAAAGCGAAACAATTGCACGTTTTGAAGATAATGAATGGAAACTTTATGGTGTGAAATGGTTTACTTCAGCGACCACCTCTCAAATGACAATGGCCTTAGCCAGAATTGAAGAAGAGGGAAAGATCGTTCCTGGAAGCAAGGGGCTGAGTTTATTTTATATTGAGCTTAGAGATGAAGCTGGCAAGTTAAATAATATTGAGATCCTAAGACTCAAAGATAAGCTAGGAACTGATGCCCTACCAACTGCTGAATTAAAACTTAACGGAACAAAAACAAAGCTTGTCGGAGAAAAAGGTCAGGGGGTTAAAACAATCTCCTCGTTATTCAATATAACTCGAATTTATAATGCCTGCTGCTCCTTATCTGCTTCCAGAAGAATTCTGGTGCTAGCAAAAGATTATGCACAAAAGCGTACAGCTTTTAACAAAAAGATCATCCAGCATCCTCTGCATAATGAAATATTATCTCAAGCCGAACAAGATTGGTTTATTCAATTTATGTTGGTTTTTAATCTCACCGAGTTGCTAGGTGCAGATGAATGCCAAAAAACTCCCGTCAGTGGCTTGAGTTCAGAAGATATTGCAGGTGTGTTAAGAATTTTAACTCCAATAGCAAAACTTTTCACCGCAAAAAAGACTCTGAGTATGACTTCAGAGCTACTAGAATCTTTTGGAGGTGCCGGTTATATTGAAAACACTCGGATACCTCGCTTACTCAGGGACGCTCAGGTCTTTCCTATCTGGGAAGGAACAACGAATGTCCTCAGCTTAGATGTGCTACGTTCAATAGCTAAAGAGAATTCTCTTAGCTCACTCATAAAATATCTCTCGCTTAAAATGAAAAATATAGATCTTAAATTATTCTCTCAAGAAATTGATTCATTAATGACAGAGATGAAAAAAACTGAAAGCTATTTTAGATCAACATCCAGTGATGAATTTGAACCTAATGCTAGAAATATTTCTTTTAACTTAGCACAATTAAGCTGTGCCGTTTTTTGTCTCGAGTTTGCTTCTGCTCATCCTAAGCATAAAAAATACACTTTAATGGCCAAACGTTACTGTGCTCAATTGAAGACTTATTTTTTCACTGATTCAGGTCAGCGAGCAAATGAAAACCTGGAAATAATTAAATAAGCTAATTGGCACCCGAAGCAGAACCATAAATATTTATGGTCTCACCTGTAATATAGCTAGCAGTAATATCCGAAGCTAGGTAAACATAAGCAGGTGCGATTTCTGCCGGCTGAGCAGGGCGATTGAAAGCCGTATTCTCTCCAAACTCTTTTACTTCTTCATAATTTCTTTCAGCTGGATTCAACGGAGTCCACACAGGTCCAGGTGCTACGGCATTGACTCTGATTTTTCGCTTTGCCAGGGCTTTAGACAAAGACTTGGTAAGATTATGAATGGCGGCTTTTGTAGCAGAATAATCAATCAAGTTTTTATCCCCTACAAATCCTAAGATTGAACTGGTGTTTATAATATTAGAGCCCTTGGGCATGAATTCCTCCATAAACTTAACCATCTTAAAATAGGCAAAAATATTAATTTGAAATGTTTTTTCAAACTGCACGATACTCAGAGCATTAAGACCCTTCACATGGTTTTGAAAAGCAGCATTATTAACCAGAATGTCCAATGATTTGAAGTTCTCATTAAATTGAGTTTTTACTTTTTCAAAGTCATCCTCATTCTGAAAGTCCGCAGCAATAGCAATGGCTTTTCTTCCAAAATTTTTTATTATTTGGCAGACATATTCGGCGTCTTCTTTTTCTTCAGGAAGGTGGGTGAAAACAATATCCGCCCCTTCGATTGCAAAGTGAATGCACACAGCCCGGCCAATTCCAGAGTCTCCCCCAGTGATCAGTGCCGTTTTTCCTTTCAGTTTATCTGAGCCTTTATAGTCTTCATGGATGATTTTGGGCTTTTGCTGCATGAACTCTTCCACTCCTGGCGGAGTTATATTTTCTTTTTTAAAAGGGGGTTTAAAAGACTTGTCCTCTGTATTAAATTCTCTGCTATCGGGAAATTCCACCATAGTTTACCTCCAATTCAACATTTATTTGAATTCATGCGAAAAGGCTTCCTGGCTTGTTGAAGTAATCAAGTTAATTTATACAAATGAAACGTCGCGTAGTAATAAAGCGCATTGACGATAAAACTCGAGGTGCATATTATGTTTAACCTATCAATGATTTAAGGCCCGGTGGTGGAATGGTAGACACAGCGGATTCAAAATCCGCCGGTAGCAATACTGTGCGAGTTCAAGTCTCGCCCGGGCCACCACTTGCTAAATCTCGTTAAAATTTACTTAATCTGCCAAGCTGGTCCAAAATGCTATTCGCATTTTGCAGTCTCGCCCGGGCCACCACTTGATTAAATCGTTAATTTTACGAAAAGGTCGCGCGTACCTTAAAGAGTAGTTGCGGCTCCTGGTCCAAGTGGAATTCCAATAAGAAACCAAATCACTAACATAATTGTCCACGAGAAGAAGAAGGCAACTGAGTAAGGAAACATCGCAGAGATGATCGTTCCCAGACCTGATTTGCGATCGTATTTTTGGGCAAAGACAATAATGATGGGAAGATAAGGCATAAGCGGAGTGATGATATTTGTGACTGAATCTCCTACCCTATAGGTTACTTGAGTGAGCTCTGGGCTAAAACCAACAAGCATCAGCATCGGAACGAAAATCGGTGCCATGAAGGCCCATTTGGCAGAGGCACTTCCCATAAACATATTCATCATAGCTGCCACAATTAAAAAACTGATGAGAAGCGGAGTGCCGGTGAGTCCCATGGTTTGCAGTAGATTAGCACCTTTAACAGCCGTAATCGCTCCCATATTGGTCCAGTTAAAATAAGCAACAAATTGTCCTGCTATAAAGGCAAGTACGATATAAGCTCCCATACTGGCCATACTATCGCTGGCCATTTTGGCGACATCTTTATCGTTTTTAATTTTCTTAGTAAGAACACCGTAGCAGATCCCTGGAATGATAAAGAGTAAACAAACTAAGACTTCGATGGTTCCAAAGAAAGTATTCAAAGCAGAAATAGCTGGCTCTCCCTCCCCAACTGCATCCCTTAGAGGAGACCCCGGGATGATGGCCAGAAGTGCAATGGCAACAGCCACTCCAATACCTACAAAAATTGATTTAAGAAAAGCTTTTTTCTCTTTGTTGGTGATTTCATTTATTGTTGAGCTTTCATCTTCCCCTTGACTTGAGTCCCATTCCCCAAGCATTGGCTCAACAATCTTGTTGCTGACTAAGGTCCCAACAATAGTAATCAAAATAACAGAAGCCACCATAAAATAATAATTACTAAGAGCATTGACTGTATAACTTGGGTCAATCGTCTTAGCCGCCTGATCTGTCAATCTCGCTAGCAGTGGATCAAGTCCCGTGATAAAAAAGTTAGCACTGTAACCTCCTGAGACCCCTGCGTATGAAGCAGCAAGACCTGCAAGTGGATGGCGACCAATTCCAGCAAAGAGCATGGCTCCAAGTGGAGTCAGTACGATATAGCCTGCATCAGCAACCATAGAACTCATGACACCAGCAAAAACTAGTGCAGCTGTTATAAAAGATTTTGGAACAGAGCTGACTAAAGAGCGCAAGCCCATGCTTATAAAACCTGTACGCTCAGCGACACCGATTCCGATCATGACGGTTAAGACGGGTCCAAGTGGAGCGAAGTTGATAAAATTATCAATAGCGCTGGTAAACATCCAACGAATGCCTGCAAAACTAAGAAGACTCTGAACTGATTTAAGCTCTGTCTCCCCCGTCCGCTGCACCACAGACTCACTGACGCCGTCAAATAAAGCAGATAAAAGTACGACAAAGGTAGTTAAAAGAAGAAAGATAGTAATGGGATCAGGCAGTGCATTTCCTGTTTTCTCAATCCACTTGAGCGTCCGCATCACAAAGTTTCTTTTCGCTTTTTCCAAGTCAAACTCCCTTTTTCTAATTTAAGTATAACTAAAGATAGAATATTACGTTCTATCAGCAATTTCTAGTATAATTCTAAGAAAGAATTATGTTATATTTCCCGCATGAATACTCGCCTCAAACTTAATATGCAAAAGCAACCCACATACACCACTTGTGGCCCCACCACTCTCCACGCGATATATAATTACTATGGAGATAGTATTAGTTTGGAACAAACCATCTCAGAGATTAGACAGTTTGAAGAAGGGGGAGGAACAATCGCAGTGAGCTTGGCAAACCATGCCCTTAAAAGAGGTTATGACGTTTGTTTGTACAGTTATAATTTAAATATATTTGATCCAACATGGTTTGAATTAGATAAAGAACAAATGATCATAAAGCTTGAGCAAAGACTTGCGCAAAAAGAACTCTCAGCTAAAGCAAAACGGATCTATCCTCAATACATAAAATATCTTAAGTTGGGTGGAACAATTCTTTTCAGAGATCTCTCTAAAGAGCTTATTTTTAATCATTTAAAATTTGAAGAGCCCATCATTACGAGTTTGAATTGTACTTGGTTGTACAAGGATATGCGTGAAGATTCCGTGACCAATATCGAAAATGATATCATTGGCAACTCAGTTGGACATTTTGTCGTATTACATGGAATGAAAGACAATAAAGTTAATGTCGCTGACCCATTTGAGCAAAACCCTATTGGAGAAACGCTTTATTATGATATTGAGTTCGATCGCTTGATCAATTCAATACTACTGGGTATTACATCTTTTGACGGAAACCTTTTAGTGATAAGGAAAGAAAAGTGAATCAACATTTAGTGGTCATTGAAAAAAAACATCAATCTTATTTTGAAAACTCTCAGATCCAATGCATAACTCCGATGGCCTACTTGCTAGAAGATACGAAAACGAAGAAAAAAGTGTATAACCTTTCTTCGCAATTGGGTTATCAGGACCTTGGCTATTATGTTTCACTTTTAGCTGCTGCTAGAAATCATAAGGTATTGCCAAGTGTGCAAACAATTCAAGATTTAAAAGATAGAAGAATTCAAAAACTCTATTCGGAAGAGTTACATGAACTCATTCAGACAAAATTAAAAAAAATCAAATCTGATACGTTTGAGCTCAGTATATATTTCGGAAAAAACCTCACCGAGTCTTATAATAAACTCGCCTGGAATTTTTATCGAATCATTCAAGCTCCTCTTTTTAGAGTTTATTTAAAGCGAGAAAATGAGTGGACCATTCAAAGAATAAAACTTCTCAGCTTTGAGTCCCTTATTGAATCCCACAAGCTATTTTGTGTTGATCAACTGACCCATTATGTAAGAGCTAATAAAAAATTTATCCCCCCGAAGTCAAAATACTATTTTGACTTAGCGATCCTTATAGATAAAGAAGAAAAGTCTCCTCCTAGTGACGAGGAAGCATTAAAGAAATTTATCTCAGCTTTTCGAGACAATGGTTTTCAAGTCTATTTGATTGAAGCCAAAGAGATGGTGAATGTTTCAGAATATGATGCACTTTTTATTCGAGAGACCACTAATGTTAAACATCACACTTACAGACTCGCCGCTCAAGCCGCTAAAGAAGGTCTCGTTGTTATCGATGACCCAGAGTCAATACTCAAATGTTCAAATAAAATTTTCTTAGAACAACTCCTTGAGCGACTTCATGTCAAAAGACCTGTGGCAAAAATTTATGATTCCAAACTTTTTAATCAACACGCTAAGAATATTGCCCTCCCCTGCATAATCAAAAAACCTGACAGCGCTTTTTCTATGGGAGTGTATAAGGCCAAAACATTTGAGCAGCTAGAAAGTCGAGCACAAGAATTGTTTAAATCCACAGACCTCATCTTGGTTCAAGAATATCTACCTTCAGAATATGATTGGCGAGTAGGGATATTGGGAGGAGAAGTTCTGTATGTTTGTAAGTATTATATGGCCGATGGGCATTGGCAGATTATCAACAACGATAAAAATCAAGAAGAAGGAAATTCAGCAGCTCTTGACCCCACCAAAGTGAATCATGAAGTGATTAAGACCGCTCTTAAAGCTGCTAACGCTATAGGAGATGGTCTCTATGGTGTTGACCTCAAAGAAATTGATGGGGAAGTTTATTTGATTGAGGTGAATGATAACCCAAGCATTGAATCAGGTGTCGAAGATGAGTTTATTGGGGATGAGCTATATGACAAAATAGCGAAGCATTTTCTTAAACTCTGCCAAAAGAAAAAAGGAAATCATGAGTAAAAAATTCTCCATCTTTAGTGTTTATGGAATAGAAGCAGAATACATGATCGTCAATAAAACGACTCTTAAAGTTGTGCCGATGGCTGACAAAATCATCCAAAAACTTAACCAAGGAAAAATTGTTAATGAAGTGGAACTAGGTGAAGTCAGTTGGTCTAATGAACTCGTCAATCATGTGTTAGAAATTAAGAGCACGATACCTCAAAGCGACTTAGTCAAAATGGAGTCTCAGTTTCATAAAAGTATAAAGGATGTGAATGAAATTCTTTCGGAATATGACTGCCAACTGATGCCCACCGCTATGCACCCTTGGTTTCAACCATTAGAAGAAACTAAACTTTGGCCTCATGGACAAAGAGATATTTACAAACTCTACGATGAAATTTTTGATTGCAAGGGGCATGGCTGGTCTAATCTGCAATCAATCCATATCAATCTTCCTTATAGTAATGAAGAAGAGTTTAGGCGACTTCATTCCGCCGTACGTTGTGTATTACCCTTGATACCCTATTTCTCGGCCAGTTCCCCTTATTATGAGGGAAAACCAGGTTCACTGGCATGCAATCGCCTTGGGTTTTATGAAAAAAACCAAGCGAAAATTCCCTCTATCATTGGGAATATTATCCCTGAGGTTTATGAGAACACCAAAAAATATAAAGAGATGTTGAAAACAATTTACCAAGAAATATCAGTTTACGATAATGCCAAAACACTGCAACATCCATGGTTAAATTCACGAGCAGCTATCCCCAAATTTGATGTAGGTGCCATTGAGATTCGCTTAATGGATATTCAGGAATCTCCTTATATGGATTTCACTTTGATCCATCTGTTTATTGCCTTGGTAAAACATGTGGCTGGAAAATCCATTTCATTAGCTGAATCTCTTTCTGATCAAAAACTTCGCAAAATTTATGAGGAAGCAAAAACTTATCAACCTCAGATTTCAGATACAGAATATTTTGAACTCTTCGATGTGTCCGGAAAAAACATGGAAGAGTTCTCTCAAAACCTCATGCAAAAGTTTCGCTCTGAAATACCAAGTCGATATCATAAAGGTTTAGAGACTTTCATCACCAGAGGAAATCTCTCTCGCCGTCTCACTCAAAGCTCGCTCTCAGAAGAAAAATATCGAACTCTGACGCAAATATTACAAAAAAATGAGGTGTTTTGATTACTTCTCTGGGAATTTCTTTATTAGGTCTGATCATGCTTATTCTAGGTGGTGAGTTGGTGGTACGCGGGGCTTCCAGTTTAGCCAAAACTTTTGGAATCTCTCAGCTCGTGATTGGATTGACCGTCGTAGCTTTTGGAACAAGCGCCCCCGAGTTAGGTGTCAGTCTTATTGCCAGCTTAAAGGGTAATGCCGATATAGCCATCGCTAATGTTGTAGGCAGTAATATTTTTAATATCGCTTTTATACTTGGGGCTTGCGCACTTGTCTCGCCGTTAGTGGTGCATTTGCAGTTGCTAAAACTTGATATACCTATCTTCATACTCGCATCGCTTATAACTTATTTTATGTCTTTAGATGGAAAGATTTCATTTATCGAAGGTCTTCTTTTAATAGGAAGCGTTTTCATTTATACTCTCTGGCTCGTCCGAGCCAGCAGAGCAGAAAAAGATGAAAGTGATTCCGCCCCAGAGATAGAGACCAGCACATTTAAGCAGAGATTTTTTCATTTCTCTTCTATCATAGGGGGTATTCTCATCTTAGTTTTTGGCTCAAGATTCTTGGTGCAAGGGGCATCGGATCTGGCGATCAGAGCTGGAATTTCAGAAGCCGTGATTGGGTTGACTTTAGTTGCGGCGGGAACTTCACTTCCTGAGTTAATGTCCTCATTGATGGCCACTATAAGAGGGAAAACTGATATTGCTATTGGTAATGTTATTGGAAGTGGAATATTTAATTTACTTTTTATTCTAGGGGGATCCTCACTCTTTACTCATAATGGTTTAACAGTGTCTCAGGCGATATTAAAATTTGATTTTATCGTGATGATCGGACTGGCCATACTAAGTTATCCATTGCTCATTACCGGAAAAAAGTTAGTGCGATGGGAGGGAATTATTCTGCTTATGGGCTATATCGGTTACTGTTATGCAATATTTTGAATGCAACTTTACAAATGACCAAGAGAGCTTAATGTTTTAAGATCTTAGCTTTGTTATGGTAGAATAGCGCTACAGGTCAATAGGTTTAAGTAGGATTTAACGCAATTATGGATAGTTTCTTTTTAAGTATTGCTATTATTGGGCTTCTCGGACTTTCCGTTTGTTGGCTTCCAACATTAACTAAGAAAATTAATGTTTCTTATAGTATTGTCTTTCTTGCATTAGGTTGGATTACATATTCAATCCTAGGCGACAAACTTCCTTATCCTGATCCTTTCAGAGAGCAAGAGCTTACTGTCAGACTTACCGAACTCTTGGTCATCATAGCTCTTATGGGAACAGGGCTAAGAATAGACCGCCCCTTTAGTTTTAAAAGCTGGAGAGCTCCTTTACGCCTCATTAGCGGCTATATGCTGGTAAGTTTTTTACTCGTCTGGTTTCTCGTCTTTATTTTCTTAGGATTCCCAGCTGCTGTTGCCATGCTTTTTGCTGCGGTTATAACTCCTACTGACCCCGTGCTTGCTTCGGATGTACAAGCTGCTCCTCCCAATTCAGGCAAGTCAAATGATGTGAGGTTTGCTCTTACTGCTGAGGCAGGGCTTAATGATGGACTGGCTTTTCCCTTAACCTGGTTGGCCATAGCTTTTGCTCAATCAACAGAACAAAGCCATTTTTTTTGGAGCTGGCTAGAATTCGATGTGCTTTGGCGATTAAGTTGTGGAGGAATATTAGGTTTTCTCATGGGAAAGCTGGTGGCATTCTTTTTTTTCACACTTCCCGAAAAATACAAAGCACTCCATGTCAGGGACGGACTGGTCGCTTTAAGTGCTTGCCTTCTGACCTATGGGGTTACAGAGATGTTCAATGGCTATGGATTTATCGCTGTTTTTGTTTGCGCCGTCACTCTCAGAAACCATGAGTTTAAACATAAATACCATCAAAAATTACATTCATTCATAGATCAGATTGAGAGGATTCTTCTAAGCGTTCTTATATTTTTGTTTGGCGGTAGTTTGTATGGCGGTATCTTAGATGATTTAACTTGGAGTATGGCCATTATGGCGATCTTTCTCGTTTTATTCTTTCGCCCTCTGGTGGCGAGACTCAGCCTGTTTGGGGTAAAGATGACCAACAAAGAAAAATGGATCACTGGCTTTTATGGCATTAAAGGAGTGGGGTCATTTTTCTATTTATCCTTTGCCTTAAAAAAATATGATTTCACTTACCAGCAAGAACTTTGGTCGCTTGTGTCTTTTGTTGTGCTCGCTTCTATTTTAATTCATGGTCTAACTGCTGTTTATATGATGAAAAAAGTTTAATTGTCTTAAGCTTTAAGAATCTTATACACTGAGATCTCCTCTCCTCATTTGACGGCAACTACACATTAAATGTGTATATACTTCATTCTTTTGTTTCAATTTTTATTTAAAATTTAATCAGATTTTTCTGCGAGGTTTCTATGAGAGAATATCTAGAAAGTTTTAATTCCAACGATATTGCCTTAGGTCTACTCAGGGTTTTCATTGGCGCAGCTCTTTTGCTTAAGGGATTGAACTTCATGTTTAATATGCATGAGCTCTATGACTTAACCGCCCAAACCCTGCCCTTCTCTAGTTTAATGATAGCTCACTATATTGTCTTTGCTCACGTCATCGGTGGCTTTTGCTTAATGATTGGGTTACTCACTAGAACAGCGGCTCTAAGTAATCTACCCGTTATCTTGGGGGCCATATTTTTCGTCCATGCACAGGAAGGTTTATTTAGCTCAGGCCAGGGATTGGAATTAACCATTATGCTGGCGATGATTCTTTGTGTCTTTGGCTATGCCAAATCGAAATTTCTAAGTGTCGATTTTTATCTTGACCAACGAATAGAACAACCTAAGCGAAAAAGTTTAGTTGGAAATTTCATATAAGACTGTTTTTGAGCACTTTACGGTTTCTTATCTCCTAGGGTAACATTAGACTCACTATAAATTTTTTCAAAAGAGTTTTAAATGAATTCTAAAATGCCGGTAAGCTCACAAATTGGATTTGCTACTCTCTGTTTCATCTACATCGTTTTATCATTTCTTCTCGTCAATATGACTAATCTCTATCACTCATTAGATCATGAGAGCGGCCTTTATGAACTTTTAGGTGCCTTTAGCTTATTGATCACGAGCTTTCTTCTTTTCTTTGCAGCTTATAAAAGATCTCAATTACAACCAAAAAAAAATCTACCTTTTTATTTATTGCTAGGTGCAGGAATTGTCTTTTTTTGGGCTTGGGGAGAAGAACTAAGCTGGGGACAACATATGTTCGGAACTGTTACTCCTGAGTGGTTGGCCCAAGTAAATGATCAGAATGAAACAAACTTACATAATATTAATAAAAAGTTTTTCGACCGCTGGTTGGATAGATGTATAACTCTCGTGGCCATCATAGCTGCAGTTTTTCATCTCTTAGGTAAAGAGAGAATTCTCAATCTGCGTATCCCTGACTACTGCTTAGGATTGGCCTTTATATTGGTCCCCCTCTATAGAAGGCACGAAACTTTTTGGGATAACGATATCTGGCCTATCGCCTTTTTATTTTTTCCTATCTATGTTTACCTAGCGATCAAAAAACGCTCCACGACTCTTGCTGTATACTGTCTCTTTTTTGTCCTTACCACTGCGGTGGTGGTTTATACCAATCATTTTAAGATTGAATTTTTAAGAGGTAATACAAACGTTCATCATGAAATAAAAGAGATGATGTTTAGTATTATCTGTATCTTTTATTCCTACCGTCTCTATATCGATGAAAAGAGTTAATTCAACCTCTTTATATACTGATATCTCGATGACTTTGCATGGAATCTCTATACTGATGAGCTAAATTCGTTTTTTCTTTTTCTGCAAGAAACTTCCCCGCAGGTCTAAAAACTTCTTGTTCTTCTTCATCTAAATGATGCTCAACGAGATGCTTAAGTTCTTTAGCTGTGGATAGCCAAGCAGAAGAGCTCATGTCAGTATCTTTTAGCTTTTGGAGAAGATCATCTATATCTTTATGTTCAGCAACGCTATGTCTCGCCAGCTCATGAGTTGACTCCATTTCCATAAGGGGGGCATAAAAATAAATCTCTTCATATTTAGCGTGAGAAGTAAGAAGTTCATCCAAGACTTTAAGCATTTTCTTTCTCGCTTCAGACTCACCAGATGTCTCAATAATCATATCCAAAACATCTCTTTGCATTTCATGGTCTTTTCTCAATTGTTCAAATAAATTTTCGGTGCTCATTTAAGTCTCCTTTTTCTTTATTTAAACTCAACGTAGGTAATAAAAAATCAAGATGTCATATAGTTTTGTCTATAATTCTACATAACTTAGTCATATTTACATTTTCCAACATTAAGTATTTTTTGAGTAAACAAAACCAAGATGGTTCAAAAAATTCACAAAAGAATCCCGAAAGCTTCATTCTCCGCAACCAGAGCTATTATAAAATAAATTTAACTGCATAGCAGGAGGTATCTATGAAGAAAAGAAAACCAAGGCATGAGCATGATTCTAAGATTAATATAGAAAGCAGAGAGAGTCTTAAAAGCAGATTAACTCAAACAGACCAACTCTCTGGAGGGCCTTTGAGGCCAAGAAATATTAAACACAAGTCAGGTATAGCAGAAAATCTGAAAATAGTGGTCGAAAACGGCATTGTTTTTTTAAAAAGAAAATAAAAGGAGGTCATTTTTGGAATATAGTGAGCAAACTGTTAGCGATAAAAAAATACAAAATCTTGAGCAAAGAGCTGATGAAAATGACATGTACAAAGTGGACACTGTTATACTACCAAGGCGATTAAGACTGAGGCATTTTGCTAATTTTAGTTTTGGGGTTAAACGAAAATTCTTTCAAAGAAATCGCTCCTCTCACTCTTTTCACAACTTAAAGGTGACTCGTTACCTACATCTGCGTACGCCGTATGTAGATACATATCATTAATTTTATATATTTTGAAAAAAGGAAATATAATCTTGAAAGGAGGTTGGTTTAGAAAAAAAACCATCAGCCCCCAGTTTTTTAGATTTCGTTTTATCTTGCAATGACTCTGAAGCAGTAAACATTATGACGATTGGAACTTCCGAGAATTCATTATATGAGCGTATGGATTCTAAAATTTCGAAACCATCTTTTTGAGGCATGTTTATATCTAACAGGACGAGCTCAGGTTTTTTATTAACTCCATCGAGAACACCGTTCATATATTTTAAAAATTCATCTGGTTGGCTAAAGCAAATAAGCTGATTTTCACGTTTTGACATCTTGTAGCAAGTTTCAACGAGTCTGATTTGAGCGTCATCATCGTCTAACAAAACAATAGGTTTTTGCAATCCACGAGTGAATTTTTTTACATTTTGGGCTTCGATTACAAATTGCTCTTCCATAATGGCTTTCCTTTTAGCACCACTCCCCATAATATAACATATCGAATGTTTTAACAATCAAATAGGTAGAATTTGAAACTCACAAAAAAGATAATTCTCATTAGTCTGGTCCCCTTATTCTTGCTCATAATAGGCTCAATCTTCAGTGCTTATAGTCTTCATATCTCTCACCAAGCCACTCAGCACTACGTGGATGAATATGTCGCCCGAAAGATCCATATATCGCATATCTTCAAGCATATGGGGTTTGATCGAGGTGTTCATGCCTTTAAAAACTTTGTGCTAAGAGGGCAAAAGCCATACTATGATAAAGCACTTAGGGAATTTCATCTCGCACTAGAAGAAATAGATGGCTATAAAAACCTTCCAAATGTGACGGAAAAAGAAAGAGAATTGCTGGGAGTGGTCGAGACGACAATCTTGGCGTATTTAGATAAATTAAGTGTTATTCAGAAAATGAAAAACAAAAGTCAGGCAATAAAAGTCATTGATAGTCTTGTTAGAATTGACGACTCCCCTGCATCAGCTGCCCTTTCTCAGCTCCAAGAAATAATAACTCAAAAAAGGCTTACAGAGTCAGAACAAGTAGCAGCGATCCAAACGAGGTCATTTTTGATACTTTTCTGCATTTTTTTATTAGCACTTATCTTATCAGTAGCCTTGAGTAAGACTTTTTCCTCTAAGATCGTTCACTCCATAAACAAACTTCTTTCTCTTTCACGAAAAATTTCCAGTGGAGATTACCTTTCTAATGGAATCGATCTTAACACCTTCGCAGATGATGAGTTAAAATCTTTAGCCTCCCAGATGATGACCATGAATAAAATTCTTAAAGACTCATTTGAAAAATTAAAAATAAAAAACGACGAACTTAAACATTTTGCCTTTACCACCTCCCATGACCTTCAAGAGCCCATCAAAAAGATTTCAACTTATTCAGGTTTACTCAAGTTTGAGTTAGGAGATAGACTTGATAGAGACTCTGCTCTTTATATGCATGAGATCGAGGATTCAACCCAACGGATGATTAAACTCATTAGATCACTTTTAAAATTATCTCAACTCACCTATTCAGAGATAAAATTTGGATCTGTAGATCTTAACGAAGTCATTGATATAAATGTCAAAAAATTTCAAGAACTGCTGGACTCTACTAACGGTAAAATCTTGTATCAAAACTTACCTGTCATAGAAGGAAATAAAGAGCTTTTAGATAATTTGTTCCAAAACTTAATTTCAAATGCTATCAAATATCGATCTCCGCAAAGGGACATTCTTATAACAATTGAATCTGAGCTTACTCCCCACTCACCCAAAGTTAAGATTCGATTTTCAGATAATGGAATCGGAATAGAGCAAGTCAATTTAGCTAAAATATTTAGACCATTCATACGTTTAGAAAATGATTCTAATAAGAAAGGGCAAGGTATAGGATTGTACCAATGCAAAAAAATTGTGGAGCTGCACGGCGGCAATCTGTGTGTTTCAAGCATTGTCGATAAAGAAACAATATTTACTTTTGAGCTTAGCTTAGCCTAAGTACCTAACATTCAATTATCGAAATAAACTTCTTAAATTCAATATAAATTTTATGTGCACTGCTTGTGTAAATTTATACACATCGTCCAAACATCTCAAAAAAAATGTTACAAATGAAGGAGTCGTATGAAGGAACAAAACAACTGAGACAGGGATTAAATGATTATTGAAGAGAATTTAAAAACCGCATTTTCTGAAGAATTTCTTAAGAGAAGTACTCATGGCATGGAAAAAGAACTACCCAATTTTTTTAAGACTGCTCAAAGTGAATATATCAATCGAGCGAATCTCCAATTTGCGAAGAATGCATATTTCGATTTACCACTGCCCTATATTTTTAAAGAAAAAGTTTTTGTACATCTATCCAAGTTTTTTGAGAACAAATACTGCTTGATAAGACATTTTACAAATTTAGTGGGTGCCGGCCAATTTACTTTTTATAGCACTGGTAAAAGCCTGTCCCTAGACGAAGGGATTAAATTCGTTAAGCTAGAAGAAAATAAACAAACGATCAACTCAGCAAAGAAATTACTTTTTAACCTAACAGAGAAAATTGAACTCAATCATTCGTTGAGCCCTGAGCTGGAAGATGCGCTCTGTTTGGTTCTGAGTGATTATTTTCATAATCAAGAAAGTCAGACTTATGCATATAATATTCTAGAAGATGTTCTTTATGAAAAGGACTTAGAGTGTATTTTCTCACTTTTAAGTTTTATCACCTTTTCAAAACAATTTCTCGCTCTTCACCCTCATATAAAACTTGAACAAGATACCTTAGATTTTTTTGAGCAACACCCAGAGGCTAAAGAATTACTCAACTCTACTTTTAGAATTGGTGTACAAACTGAACTTGCACAAAAATTCAATAAACTCGCTCTGAAAAACTTAAAACTCATTCAGAAAAATAACTCAATTTTAAAAGAAGAACAAAAATGGCAAAAAATTCTTAATATTTCAGGGATTGGAGCTTTCGAACTAGACCTACGTACTGATCAATCATGGAGATCATATCGACACGACCAAATATTTGGCTATGAAGAAATCCAAGACGATTGGGGCATTGAGAGATTCCTCACCCATGTAAAAAAGAGCCATCAAAAAGAGGTTTCAGACCAATTTGCAAAGGCAGTTAAGACTAAAAGTACATGGGAGTTCACTTGTCCCATCACCAATGCCAAAGGTCAAAATAAATGGATCAAGGCCATAGGAAAAGTGACAGAGGTTTCTTCCTCAGGAGAGCCACTTGCTATGTATGGTGCAGTGGAAGATATTACATCTTATAAAGAGATTGAAATCTCTCTTAAAAAAGCAACACATGCTGCTCAAGCAGCTAATATCACCAAGTCAGAATTCTTACGAAATATGAGTCATGAAATTAGAACTCCTATGAATGCAATCCTTGGTTTTTCAGAACTTCTGAATGAAAATGACTTTGATCATAAATCTAAAAAAGAATTTGTCGATAGTATCATTTATAATGGCCAGCACTTAATGACTCTTATTAATGATGTCCTTAATTATTCTAAACTTGAAAATGGAATACAATCAGTTAGCTTTAGTGAAATTAATATAAAAACACTGGTCGAGAGCTCAATCAAGGCCCTCGACTCCCTGGCTAAAAAGAACAACACTAAAGTCAATGTAGATCTCAAGAGTGTTGTATCCTTTAAAATCCACTCATCTCCCACTTTGATGAGACAAGTGATCTACAACCTTGTTAGCAATGCCATCAAATTCACTAAAAATGGAACTGTGAATGTCCAATTGAATTCGTGTAATGATCTGATTGAAATTAGAGTTCAGGATACAGGAGTCGGGATAAGAGAAGACTATCAAGACCAAATATTTGATGAGTTCTCCCAGTCTGATACCTCTGCGACACGAGACTATGGGGGCACCGGAATTGGCTTGGCCCTCTCCAAAAGTTTAATACAATCACTTGATGGAGATTTAATTCTAGAAAAAAGTGTTTTAGGGGAAGGGTCGACCTTTTTACTCTCAGTCCCTCTGAGAGCATCCGAGGATGTTCAGTCAAAAGTGAATAAGACTGAGAAAGAGCCTGACTCCAAAAAACTTAAAAATGCTCGCATTCTTCTTGCAGAGGATAGCAAAGAGAATTACCGAGTCATTTACCATTTTTTAAACTCAGAAGAGATGGAAATTGATTGGGCTAAAAATGGTGAGGAAGCTGTGCAAAAAGCAGTGACCAATGAGTACGACCTGGTGTTAATGGATATACAAATGCCGGTGATGGATGGTTATACTGCCACGAGAATTATCAAGAAAATCTACCCAGACTTGCCAGTTTTGGCGTTAACGGCTCATGCTCTTCCCACGGAAATTGAAACTTCTGAACAGCAAGGCTGCGACGGTCACTTAACCAAACCGATCGCCAAGCAAAAACTGATTCAAAGTTTAGCCCATTATCTATAAATGTATGCAATTGCTTAAATATATTCTATTATCGCGACGAATTTAGCGAACTGATTTAAGAAGTGGGAAATGAGCAACAAATTCAAAAACATCATCATTATTTGTGGAATCATAGTCATTGCAGCGGCTCTTATCATACATTTTTCAACGGCAAAAGATCATAACCACTCCCTCACTATTTCTCTTCCCCAGACTCCTAATATTGGCTTAATTCTTCTGGCCCAAAAAAAAGGTCTCTTTCAGGCCCATCAACTTAATCTCCGACTTGACTATAAAGATACTGGAAAAGAAGCTCTTGAAACTCTTTATGCTGGTAAGAGTGACCTTGCCATTGCCTTTGAAACTCCTATTGCTCTGGGCATTGCGACCAGAAAAAACATCAAGATTATAACTGAACTGCATCGATCTTTTAGAAACACTGCCCTCCTGTATCGTACTGATCGTTTTGAACCAAACTCTCTGGGGATGATAGACCTGAGGGGAAAAAGAGTAGGTGTGATTGAAGATACCAATGCAGAATTTTTTCTCAATCTATACTTAATGGCAAGTAGTCATAAAAATAAAGCGAATATTATCTATTTAACTTCTGATTCACTCAAAGAGCAAATGAGAAATGGCCAGCTAGATGCCCTTGCTTGGTGGGAACCTCATTTAAGTGAACTCTATGCTCAAAGCGATGGTAAATTGGAGTACTCAAAAACAGAATTCTACACTGAACTATCTGCTTTGGTTTGCTTAGAGCAGACCTGCCAAAATAAAAAAGCAGCCATTCTAAAGCTTATGAGAGCTCTCAAGGAAGCTGAACTTTTTTTGGAACAACAACCAGATACTGGTCATAAATTGATATTGAGTTATTTCTCAGACAATAATTTAAATTCAGATCACTTTAATTTATCTGAGATTTATCTCCAATTGGGACTGAGCTCCGTTTTAACTTCTATTCTAGAAATTCAATTGGGTTGGTTTCAACAAAAAAAAATAAATGCTCAAGCGACTTCTATAGATTTAATACCTTATTATGAACCTTATTTTTTAAATAAGGTGGCCCCCCTAACAGTGACTTTTGAATAATGAAACTCACGATTAGAACCCAAATTATTCTTCCTCTCCTGGTGTTAACCCTTGTGTTTCTGATGACTCTACTCACCATGAGCATATTTATTTTTAATAGTTTAAATTCTCTTGAAAATAAACTCAATGTTAGCTCTTATATCGCTGCTGAAATTATAGATGTGGGGCAACTGCGCTCTAGCGCCAGAGAAGCTCTGATCACTTTTCGCTTTACCAATAGCGTACATTCACTAGAGCGATGGAAAAGACTGCAGAGTATTAACAAAGAAAAACTATCTAAGCTCAAACAACAAGAAACGATTAAAGGTTTTTCACAAAAAACTCTAGACTCCTTTATCAATTCTCATAAGGTGATTCTCAAGTTAGAAAATCAAGTTGTTCAAGCGGTTCAAAGTAGGAATCGAAATCTGGCGAGAAGCTTGTTTACAAACGTTACAACTCTTCACCAAATCAATAATGCTCGCCTGCTAGATTTAAGACGTTTTTTCGAGAGTCAAAGAGAGTCAGCAGAGAAATCTATTAAAAATCTCTATTTTAATCTCCTTGTCTGTGCTTTGATCTTTCTGATTCTATGTTCCATGTCTGCCTACCTCATTTTGCTCTTCTATCAAGACCGAATTATCTTTCCTTTAGAGAAACTCAAAAACGGAATCAATAAAGTCAAAGAAGGAAGTGTTGAAGCTAAGCTCAATGAGTCGGTCAATACGTTAGAAATCGAAGAGATCTATGACGGTTTTAATAGTATGACGAGAGCTCTTTACGAATCTCAACAAAAGATTGAAGCTGCAAGAGATAGTGCTGAAGATGCAGCGAGAAGTAAGTCCCTCTTTCTAGCGAATATGAGTCACGAGATAAGAACCCCCATGAATGCAATTTTAGGGATGGCCGGGCTTTTGAAAGAAAAAGACTTGGACAAAGAATCCAATGAATTTGTCGACATTATTCACCGAAGTGGAAATGTACTCCTTAATCTTGTTAACGATATTCTGGATCTCTCTAAATTAGAAGCAGGTCGAATTGACGTAGAGTATTCTCAGGTTCATTTAATTCAATTAATTAATTCTGTTGTAAAAATTATTGAACCCCTCTCGAGTAAAAAGAATATAGAACTTAAAACAAATATTGCTCCTGAAGTTCCAGACGTTATTGTATCAGATGCTAAAAAAATTGAACAGGTGCTACTTAACCTACTGAGTAATGCTGTGAAATTTACCGAGTTTGGAGAAGTCACCATTAAAGTCTCACTTAATGAGTCCAATATGCTGCAAATGACCGTGCAAGATACCGGGATAGGTATTTCTGAAGAGAATATTAAACAACTTTTTCAAAGGTTTAAACAAGCTGATAGCAGTGTCACTAAAAAATATGGAGGTACAGGACTTGGCCTGGCCATCGTCAAACAACTTGCGGAATTAATGGGAGGAAGTGTTTCGGTGACAAGTGAATTGGGTAGAGGTAGTTCATTTACGGCCCTCATACCTTTAATAGAACCTCTTCACAGTGAATTGGATAATCAAGAAGCTAAAGAAGAGATTCAAGAGCCTATCCAAAAACCAGTTAATATTTTACTAGCGGATGATGCCAAAGAAAACAGAATACTTGTCTCTGCCTACTTAAACCAGGATTGTTACTTAATTACTGAAGTAGAAAATGGTGAAGAAGCCTTTAACTCATACACTCATAATCAATTTGATTTAATACTCATGGATATTCAGATGCCGATTATGGATGGGTATACTGCCACTGAAAAAATTAGATCATGGGAGAGAAGTCACCAGAAAAAGCACATCCCTATCGTGGCTTTAACAGCTTTTGCTTATAAGGCTGATATTGAAAAAAGTCTTGATGTCGGCTGCAATGCACATATCAGTAAGCCTATTGACCGTAAAAAACTCATCTACACGATTCAAAAACTTACTTAAGAACTTGGTTAAGGTCTTCCTCAGAAATAGGCTTCACCAAATGTGCATCAAAGCCAGCCTCTTTTGTTTTCTGATAATCTTCTTCTTGCCCCCAACCCGTTAAGGCCACCAGTTTTATCTTTTGCCCCCAGTCAGTGTCCTTAATTTGCTTTCCAGCAGCAAGTCCATCTAATTCTGGCATACCTATATCCATCAAAATAATATCGGGTTTGTGTTGCTCTGCTAATTTCACCGCTTCTATTCCATCAAAAGCACTCAAGACCTCAGCATTATATTTTCTTAATCTCAACTGCAGAAGCCTATTCGAATCCACGTTATCTTCAGCTATCAAGATTTTCATCTGACTCATATTTGAATCCTCGTTTTCATTTTGAATAGTTTTATCCACCATTTGTTCCTTTTGTATCTTCGGGAAGGTGAGTTTAAATTCACTTCCTTGCATTTTGCCTGCACTGATCACTTCTATTTTTCCCTCAAATCTTTTCACCATTTGTTTGACCAGCGATAAGCCAACTCCCAAACCTGACTGAGTACCATTCTCGAGATAGTCTCCCTGGGCGAACATCTCAAATATTTTCGTTTGGTCATCTGGTCTTATACCAATACCGCTATCTTTAACAGAAACTTCAACAGAGTGATCCAACTCCCTTAAACTAATTTCTATTTTCCCTCTACTTGGAGTGTATTTGACTGCATTATTAATGACATTGGAAAAGACTTCTACTAAACGGGTGGAATCACAGTAAATCTCAACGCTCTCTGCCTGCATATCCACGATTAAATTATGATGAGCTTCTCTGATTTCATGTAAATTGGCTTCAATAGCACTTTTTAAGCACTCCTTAACATTGACATGACTCATTTTTAAATTCAACTTCCCTCGGGAAATCCTGGATATATCGATGAGATCATTTACGAGAGAAGTAAGTTGCGTAGACTGTCTACGCATGAGTTCTTCTACTTCAGAGAAAAGAGATGGATCAAATTTAGAGGCAGCTAAAAGCTCAATACCAGAATTTATAGCATGCAAAGGATTGCGAATTTCATGGGCCAAAATGGCTAAAAACTCGTCTTTTCTGCGATTGGATTCTTGTAGCTCTCGAGTCAGATCTTCTAAGACTATCTTATTCTCCATCTCATGAGTAATATCTGTGTTGGTCCCAAACCATCTATAGACATCTCCCTGAGCTGAGCGTAAGGGAAAAGCACGGGAGAGAAACCAACGGTATTCTCCGTAGCGGCTTTTAAGCGGAAAAGTATCTTCCCATACTTCACCTGTCTCAAAATTTCTCTTTATTTTTTCCGTCACTCTATCAACATGGTCAGGATGGTGAACACTTTTCCAGCCCCAGCCTTTCATCTCCTGCAAATTAGAGCCAGTGTAGTCAAACCATCTTTGGTTGTACCAAAAAATCTCACCATTAGCATCTGCCATCCATGCAAGTTGGGGGATAGAATTTGCTAGAGTTCTAAATTCTGAGGATTTCAACGTGAGCTCATTTTGCACTTTGACTTGGTCTGAAATATCAATCCCTGAAGCAACAAAATAATCTATCTCACCAGCATGATTTCTGATACAAGCAAGGCTGTAGTCTAAATCCAGTAAGTGATGTTTTTTTATTTGGGCTAAAATTTTAAAACGGCAGTGTTCATTTAATCTCGCTTTATCAAAAGATTCTTTTATTCTACTCTGCGCTAGTTCATTATAATTCCACCAATAACTTTCCCAAAAATATTGATCCATTATATCTTCATTTTTCAACCCCGCTAATTCAAGAAAAGTCCTATTCACATGAATTAATTTTCCATCACGATCAAGCAGAGCTACAAAAGGAAGAATTTTATCTAAAATTTCTATATTAATGTGAGATAAAATATCACTTTTCATTTGGATCAATTCTGGCTCCTATGGGGAGGTGTTATAACATAAACTCAACATATTACCTTTAGAATTAGTAATTATTTCAGAATAAATTCAGCCCCTAAAGGCAAGTGGTCCGAGAAAGAGGCTGATTTGTGATTAAATCTGCACATATTAAGTAAATGAAAGTCTCGAAACCATATTTGATCTAATTTAAAGAGGGGAAAACGAGCAGGAAATGTTCTACTGCGGATATAGTTAAATCGTCCTTTATACAGATAATATCTCAAGAGCGGCCAATCAATCACATGATTAAAATCACCGAGAACCAATTCGGGAACACCGTCATTATGTTTAATAATAGCATGGAATAAGCGCTTGATTTGATGGATTTTCTCCCATTGGGATAGACCAAGATGCATGGCAAAGATGCGAATTTTTTGAGGACCTAAATTTAAATGAAGTTCAACACAATTTCTGGGTTCTTTTTTTTTAAAACTTAAGTCGTGAATAATTTTTTTTTGAGCCGGGTATTTTGATAAAAGAATATTTCCATACTCTCCTTGTTCAGTAGTGAGTGTCGGAGCGCAATAGACCTTGTATTTTTGCTCCATATGGCGGACAAACTCGTGCTTGGTATTTAATTTCACCTCTTGGAGGGCGATGATATCAGCGTCATGTTTGAGTAACCATGAGGTCAACTCACTTTTTCTATTTTTCTTCTTAAAATCTACAAAGCCATGAATATTATAAGTGAGAACCTTAAGCTTTTTGGACACCATCAAATCCTTGCTTGAATTTAAAAACACTTTTAAGGTAAAAGCTAAGTAAGATCAGAAAAACCAGCATGCAAAATGAGAGCATAACACTCGACCATGAAAAGTCTTGGCTCATTTTTTGAAACTCATGACCAAAAAAAGTAAAAATAGTTAACCCTGGTAATAAGCCCAAAAAAGTACCTAGTATATAATGATGAAATTTTATTTTCAGGGCCCCGGAGACCATATTAATAATGATAAAAGGAGCTACAGGAAGGGAGCGAGTCAAAAATACTGTCACCACCCCTTTGCCTTCTAGAATTCGGGAAGCTCTATCAACTTTTGCCTTCGCTTGATGAGGTATCAATTTTGTTCCGACTCCTCGACCTAGAAAATATCCTGCGGTTGAAGAGAGAAGCGAGCCCATCATACAGATAAAAAATGCTTCTATCCCGGGAATACTCATGGCCACGATAGGGATCATCGCATTTAAAGGGAGACCCAGAAAACTACTCAACCCAAAGATGAGAATTCCATAAGTAAAGAGAGTTCCTTCGCTTTTGGCTGCCAGAAACTCTCCCTGGGTATAGTTTCTCAATTGTTCAAATAAGGAAAAATGATTGATTAAAAATAATCCCAAAAGTATTCCTAGGATGACCATCAGCATTTTTGGTTGTTTCACTTGCCCATAAAATTGAATGAGATTCGATTTAAGAAAATGAGTGATGCTCATCTTTGGATCTGCTATAAATTTAAAGGGGGCTAAATAAACCGCGGAAGATTCAGTAAACCTTTTGATCTTAACTAAAGCTCTTGAATTGAGCTGATTTTTTTCTATATACTCGCATAGACTTAAATCATTTAGCTTTTTCGAAACCTCCTCAAGACTTACCCCAGTATGCTCAGCAAGAAGGTCATGTAATAATTTTTTTATTTGCATTCTTTGGATGGGGTTTTGCGCTTCCAATGAAAAATCAATTTCTGAATCAAGATGGAGACTTCTTTCGTTTAAATTACTTGACCCCACTCGTATAAAAACATCATCTATGATAGAGATTTTTGAGTGAACTTTTATAAAATGTTTTTTTCCATCTCTATGGATACATGGAGTCACGAGTTGAAGCTTTTTGTACTTATCGGCTTCGAGTAATCGTTTAAGGTTTCGCTGAGAAATAGCGCCAAGAATTCTTTCTTCAAAATAACCACTCCAATCATTCGAAATAACCAGAATGACCTCAACCCCTTCAGTATTAGCTTCAAGTTTTTGGGCCAGGGCTTCCACAAAATCAGCAGAAGTCAGATACTGACTTTCAAAGTACATATAGTGTTTTGCATTTTGGATGCAATCTAAATAAAGCTCTAGGTTTTCTTTCGTGATGTCTTGAGATTGACCAAGAACACCTGATCTTGAAATAGCTCCGCGCAGCTCCCCATGTATATCCCCCGCTAAATCTGGAGGCCATTTAAGTTTTTTCTTAGGCTCTTCAAGTCGCTCCCCCATCAGATCAAGCCAATCCTCTCTAAAGATATCCGCAACAGTCTTTGCACTTTCTCCGGCAATCATCACTTGCACGTCATGGAAGGGTCCATAGCGATGGCCTCTAGGGTCAACCCTTAAATCACTGCCCGGCTCATGATCTCGCGAATCAAAACGTCTCTTCGTGACATCCATCCCCCCTAAAAAAACGATTTCATCATCAATCACGACAAATTTTTGATGATTTGATCCTCCTAATTTATGTTTGGTGTTGTAACAAAAATGAATTCTTTCATGATTTAAATAGTCTAATTTCCATTTGAGGAAGAGCTCTCTTTCGAAAAAAAACACAAAAGAGAAGTCCCAGCAAATAATATAAATATTCAGTTCAGGATTTTTATCTACAAGTGAAAATAAATAATTCTTGAGTTCGACATCATGATTGTGGTCTCTTTTCAATCTTAGTTTACTATCCACTTCCCAGGCATGAATATAAATAGAAGATTTTGCTTCAGGCAAGATCTTATATAATTGTTCAAAATAATTTTCACCGTCGACGAGAAGCTTATAATGAGAGTTACGATCAATTTGAATACAATTTCTTTGAGGCTTGAGTATCATTCACTTAATATAACTTAGACATAAGCTTTATGAGCTTATCTCTTCATAAAAGATTTGTTTAATAATTTACACATTTAATTAATCTAGGGGTGAACATGTCTTTGCACGGGAACGCTATATTAATAATATGAGAGAAAACAAACTAGCCATTGTCAGTAATAGATTACCCATCGGGATTAAAAACAACACCATCACCCCCTCAGACGGAGGTCTGGTGTCGGCCATCAATGGAGCCCATCTCGCAGCAGATACCCAATGGATCGGTCATTTAGGTTGTGAGAACCATTCAGATAAAAAAGTCCTTCAGGATTTTAATCTACAGAATAGCAAATCTATTCAATATCTCGACGTCAATATTCCAAGTGATTTGTATGATCAGTATTATAATGGATATTGCAACCAAGTTCTTTGGCCGAGTTTCCATGAAAGAGTAGACCTCATTCACTTTTACCCTGCTCTTTGGGAAGCCTACAGTGCTACAAATATCCACTTCGCTCACTATATCAATGAACAGGTCGATGAAAAAACGTCACTCTGGATTCAGGACTATCATCTTCTCTTGCTACCCAAATATATTAAACAATTATCTCGATCAAGAAAGGTGAGCTTCTTTTTGCATATCCCATGGCCTAGTTTAGAGATAGCTAAGCAAGTTCCATTTTTAGAAGAGATTGCGAAATCACTCTCCTACGCAGATATGATTGCTTTTCACACAAAAGATTATGAAAAGAACTTTCTGGATTTTTGGTATTATATTTCAGAAGATTTCGATCAAGAAGAGTTAAGTGCTATTGAGCATAAGTTATATAGTTTTCCCATTGGAATTTCTCCACAGGACTTCATTCAAGATTATAGTCAAATATCCTCAAACGACTCTCAACTCCAAACAATCGTTGGTGTGGATCGGTTTGACTACTCTAAAGGAATAGATATCAAGCTCAAACTTATTGAGCATCTGTTAGAAACACATCCCGAATATAGAGAAAAGATTAAGCTAAGACAATTACTCATTCCTACTCGACAAGATATACCTGCCTATCAAGATTATCGCGAAAAAGTACTCAAACTTGCGGACAGAATAAACAATCAATTTAAAACCAATGATTGGACTCCCATAGAGTTGATTGAAGGAAGAATGACAAAACAAGAACTCATCAAATTTTATCAAAGTGGTGATCTATGTTTAGTTAGCAGTATAAAAGATGGCATGAATTTAGTTTCAATGGAGTATTTGGCTGCACAAAGTCCAAATAACCCGGGACAGCTTTTTTTAAGTGATCAGACGGGAGCAAGTAAATTTTTAGGTTCCCAAATCACATTTAACCCTTTTAAAATTAAAAAGGAAGTCAAAGCTCTCGTTCAAAGTCTCCAAACAAACAAAAAGACGAGACAGAAAAGATGGAGAGATGCGATGAAGTGGATCAACAAAAACACTTCAAATTTTTGGGCTTCTAATAATTTGAATAACTTTTTAGTGGGAGGAGGTAAGTATTTCGTCGGCCCAAGGTCAACAACATCAACTAGCTAAAAAGATCACAAAACAATTAGCAAAAGAAAAAAAACTCACATTTTTTTGTGATTTCGATGGCACATTGTCAGATTTTGTCCTGAATCCTGAGGAAGCAACAGTTCCTCTGTCGACGATTAAAAACTTAGCGACTCTTAGCGAGCATCCGCTCATTGATTTAATCATATTATCGGGCAGGCCACTTTCATTTTTACAAAAAAGATTTCCTAAGAGCTTTAAACTTGCTGGAGAATACGGCTCGAAGACAAACTTTACTGATAATGAGTTAAAAAAAGAAAGTCTTCCTGACAAAACCCAAGCAAAGCTGCTGGAGCTGGTAAAGATTCATCCTCACTCACATATTGAAAAGAAAGATCATTCTTGGGTTTGGCATTACAGAAGAATTAAGGAATCTCTTTCAGAAGAAAAGATTCAACATCTTATGACAAAGCTATCTCAAACGCTTAGTCACTCGTCTTATTCTGTCTATCATTATAATTGTGTTTTAGAAATTAAACGAAGTGATATTAGTAAGGCGAGCTTTGTGCAAAGTCATGTTCAACATAATCCAGATCATATCTTTATCGCTTTTGGAGACGATATTGCAGATCAATCATTTTTTGAGATGATTCCGAAAAATCAAGGGTGGGTCTGTGCTGTGGGGGATGTGATCACAAAAGCCGACTATTACTTTAAAGCCCCTGAAAATCTAAGGTCATTTATTCTTCATCTGAAAGAACAGCTTCAGATGCAGGAGCCTCTTCCGTGTTAGGGGCATCCCCATGCTCCCCTTCAAATTTTAATAAAAATTTTCTCAAAGTATCTATATATTTGTGAGCATTTTCTATTTTATCTTGGAGCACAGCATTCTCTTCCGTATAATTCACTCCACTCTCCCCTACCTCTGCAATCGTATTAAGGGTTCTAATTTTCTCTTCCAGTGTTCTTAAAGCGGCCCATAAGGCTTCCTCAATAGATTCTTCTTGTCCCGCTGCTAAATTTTTCAAAGTATAGGCATGTCCCGTGTGACATCGATAACGTTTAATTCTTTTATCCTTCATCTCCCACAGGGGGCCATTACACTCTGGACATATAAACGGCACCTGAGAACCTAATTGATTCTGAAGATCTATATCACTTTGTGCTTTAAGCGAAATATCGACCTCAAGTTTTAAATTTTCAGGAATAAAGCGAGATTTTGGATTAGCTTTTTCCTTTGCCGTTTTATTGATAAACTGTCCCATTTCTCTAATATTGCAAATATTGTCGATAGGGGCGACGGCCCTGGCATTATGGAGCATATCTGGGAAACGAGCCGTTTCAGGCTTTTGAATCAGTGTTTCTCCTCCACAATCCTTAACTGCTAGTAGTCCAGCTGAACCATCATCAAGATTTCCACTGAGAAGAATTCCTGTCACTCTTTGTTGCATAGATACAGCTGCTGAGCGAAAAAGAGGATCAATGGCAGGTTTAGAGCGGTTTTCTCTGGGTCCATTTGTTAAATACATACAGTCTTCATCCACCAAAAAATGGCGATTAGGTACTGCGAGATAAACATGGCCTGGCTCAAATTTCTCTTTGTGTTGAGCAAATTTCACGGGGATCTTACACTCTCGTCCCAATATTAAATCCAATTCCGACTTGGAATAGGGCGATAAATGGATGGCTACAAAAAGAATTCCTTTAAAGTTTTCATCGATTTCATGCAAAAGAGTTCTTAACTCTTCGATAGCTCCTGCAGACCCTCCAATCACAAAAATATCTCTAAAATGTTCTGTTTTATCCAGCATTATTCCTCCAAAAAACAGAATAGCTTAAAGTCACAGTTTCGTGTTATTATTGAGTGTTTAATTAGCTACACAAAAAATACAATGTATAAAGAAAGCCTAACAGTTTAGGCCGTGGAAATATAAATCGAAAGGAGACGATTATGTTAAAGTTAAAATTATTGATGAGTTTATTTATTCTTTTACTAAGTTTTACTCTTGTGAGTTGTAATGAAGAAGATGATGCAGGAGATAGCTTAGAGAAAGCTGGTGAAAACATCGAAGAAACAGTAGATGATGCCGGAGACGAAATGTCAGACGCAGTCGAAGATGCTGGCGATGGCATCGAAGACGCTACTGACTAATTTGTCCCGTCTCAGGATTATAAGGGAATTTACCTTCCCACTCAAAACATTGAATAGGTTCAGCGAAGTCTACATCGTCTGGACCTATATCCTGAGGAATATTTTTGGTTTTATAAATACACGTTCTAAATTCTAGCTCAGATTCACGAATTAAACTTTTAGACACACTTGAGCCTGTAGGCAAGTCGGAAAAATAAAGTCTCGGTGTCGTAGGTTTATGATTGAGATAAAACATCTCTTCTACATCTTCAAATAAAATTGATTGTCTCTTCGGGTTAAGTTGATAAGCCCCATGTCTATAATATACGCCTTCATGAATAAAGGAGGCATAGATGGGATCCTCGTCTAATGAGTCTATTTGCCACTCTGGGTGATGAAATGGCTGCCACTTTTTTCCAAAGAACTTTCGAATTCCAAATCGAGTGAAGTCTGAAGTGCGACCAGTTTCTACCAATGCCCCTTTAATAAATTGGACAATGGCAAAATCTGTAAGGGTATCTAAAGATTTTGTTTCGTAATAACCTTCCATCATAACATTATAACTAAAAGGTGCTGAACCATACTTGGAACGTGCCTTATAAACTTTAATCGTAAATTCTTTTAAGTCGCAACTTGAGGTTTGTTCACATTCATTATTATGAAAGGTCATGACTTTCTTATCTAAAACCTCAGAGACATACTGGGCTGAAAGGCTTGAAGATAAAAGTAGAGTTCCTGTAAGTAGTGTTAGCTTTTTCATGGCCCAGAAGTACCATGCTTTGAAACTTAAACAATCTCAAATGTATTTATTACATTGAATTTAATGCTGATATATCCACTCGTTATTCTTAAGTGAGCGATTTTTTTGAAGTTTTTTCTTTTTACTCACATTGCTGTGAGGCTCTATATAAGAAGCTAAAAGCGAGTTTAACTCAGCTCCAATAATTAAAATCAACGAGAAGAGATATAACCACAGCATGAGAATAATCACGGCACCAATACTGCCGTAGGTATTAGCATAATTTCCAAAATTTTCGACATAAAAAGAAAAGCCCTTCGATATAGCGAACACAAGCACAGTTCCCAAAACACTGCCGGGAGTAATCCACTTAAATTTAATTTTTTTATTCGGTGGAAAATAATAGATTAAGGCGAATAAAAATGAGACTAAGCTAAAAATGGTCAGCCCTCGAGTCAGAGGGAAAAGAATACTGACCAGAGTGGAATGCATTCCTTGCTCAATAGCAAAAGCTTTGACCCACCTCTCACCTAAAACAAGCATAAGGGAGATAATTAAAACTGCACCCAAGACCAGGGATATTCCTATGGCCATCAATCGTAGTTTAAAGAAATTTCGATCTTCTTTAATATGATAAGCAATATTTAACTGCTTTGTTATCTGGACCATTCCAGTAGAAGCTGTCCAGAGTGCGGCAAGGACACCAAAGGTTAAAAGCCCCCCATTTTTCTCACTTAAAACACTATTCAAAATATTTTTGATGAGCTCAAAGGCTTCATAAGGCAGAAAAGGACTAATACTACTTAAAATCATTTCCTGCACATCGCCTATGGGTAAGTAAGCACCTATACTGATAAGGGCGATAAGAGCGGGAAATAAAGAAAGCAAAAGAAAAAAAGCGAGTGAAGCTGCTCCACTTGTGACATTGTCATTAACAAGTTCACGATAAAAGTCTTTTAGAAAATTTTTCCAATTGATATTCAAATTCACTTATGTCCTCCTGCTAAGATTTTAGGATGGCCACCGACTATTGGAGTGAAATGTATGTTATTAAATGATGAATTTATTTACAAATCTCATACTTTTCACTGTTTACTCTTTTAACACTAGAGAGAAAGAGAAAAAAAGATATTCAAAAACTTAAACAGATTTTACACTCTAGCTTGATGAAAAAATAAATTATTCATTTATTATATGGAGTAGCAAAATTTAAAGTTTTGCTGTTAAGAAAAAGATGTATCAAAAAGAGTATTGTTGAGCAGCATAGGCTGCTGTAGAAATGCGATACTCGGATGCATTGGTAACAGCAATCAAAAACCCCCTTCTCAGTAAGGGGGTTTTTATTACCCCTATACCCGAGACAAACAGTCCACTACCCTAAATATCACCTCTTATTGTACCGATAACAAGCTGATGAGTAAGTTTTATTTATACCTCACCATTTTGATCATAATGAGTTCTGCTTCTGCAGATCAATGGCTCAAGCACACTGTTAACCAAATTGAAACAACAATCAATACCGTTAATGGCCAGCTGGATGCTCCTACAGGGCAATGTTCAACAGAAGAAAATATCAATAGCATCGAAGATGAACAAAACAAATGGAATGAAGCAGGTTTTATCTCAACTGAAATAAGTTTTCTCAAGCAACATGAAATCTATCCCACTCTGCCCGAAGAGAAATTTACTCACTCAATTAATTTAAATCTGGTTCAGTTTATCAATAATGGATGGACCAAAGAGCAAGTTGTCTCCACCATCCAAAGAACCGCAGACATATATGCCCAGTGTGGCATCAAAGTGAATCAGGTCAAGTTTATCCAGACCACTGCTGTAGAGGATCAAGTTGATATTAGCTTTCAAAAGGATGAAGATGCAAGGCTGGCAAGTATGGCCCCAACCACTGAGAGACCATTAGTGTTTTATATACGTTCGAATATAGAAGATGAGAACGCCTTTGCCTGGCCTCGGAGAATGGCCCCACTGCCACGACGTAACACGGCTTTTATAACGTCTCAAGTGAATAACTCTCAATACCAAGAACTAAGAGATGATGGTTATAGTGCAACAGCTCATGAACTCGCTCATCTCTATTGTGATTGTCCCCACGAAGAATCCAGCACAAAGAATCTTCTTGCGGGTGATGTCGAATATTTATCTCGGGACCTCACACCAGCTCAGTGCCAAATCTTTAAACTCTCTCCCTTGATAAATAAATTATGAAATTTTCTACACTTAAACGTTACAGTGGCTTAATGTGATTTAGGCTTTTTTTTTTTATGATAATTAAAGAATAAATCCTCCGACGATTTATTCATAATTCTTTAAGAAAGGTTCAGATTAAGTAGTTGGCATAATTACTAATATTGGATACTTATCTTTTCGAATTAAAAAACCTCCCATTTAATGGGAGGTTTTTTTTTGGGAGAAATGTATTATGACAACAAGAACTGACAAAGACACCATGGGTGAAATAGAGGTTCCAGCGGATAAATACTGGGGAGCTCAAACTCAGCGTTCTCTTGAAAATTTTAAAATTGGTACTGAAGTTTTTCCCAAAGAGTTTATCCATGCTTTTGCCATCGTCAAAAAAGCATCTGCCTCTGTAAATAAAGATCTTGAAAAATTACCATCTGATAAAGCAGAGTTCATTATAAGAGCTTGTGATGAAATACTTTCTTCTCAATGGAGCGATCAATTTCCTCTCAAAGTTTGGCAGACTGGTTCTGGAACTCAAACAAATATGAATCTTAATGAAGTCATTGCCAATCGGGCTAATGAGCTAGCCGGTTATAAACTTGGAGAGGCTGGTCCGATCCATCCTAATGATGACGTTAATAAATCTCAATCTTCTAATGATACTTTTCCTACCGCCATGCATATTGCGAGTTTTCTTAGTACCAAAGAAAACCTGGTTCCAGCGGTTAAAAATCTCATCAAAACTTTTAGTGAAAAAGAAAAAGAGTTCTCAGATATTGTGAAGATTGGAAGAACACATCTCATGGATGCGACTCCCCTAACCCTAGCCCAAGAATTTTCGGGTTATAGGGATCAATTAGAAAAAAGTCTGAATCATATAGAACATTCATTAGAAGAAATAAGAGAGCTTGCCTTAGGGGGAAGTGCTGTGGGTACAGGTTTAAATACTCATCCCGAATATGCAGAAAGAGTTGCACAAACAATTTCACAACTCACAGGTGAAAAATTTATAACAGCCCCTAATAAATTTTCAGCACTGGCCTGTCATGATAGTTTAGTAACTCTTTCGAGTTCCTTTAAAAGATTAGCAGCGGCTTTGATCAAAATCTGCAATGATATTCGATTTTTGGCCAGTGGACCGAGATCTGGAATTGGAGAATTAATTCTCCCAGCAAATGAGCCAGGATCTTCCATCATGCCAGGAAAAGTCAATCCGACCCAGTGTGAAGCCCTTACCATGGTTTGCGTTCAAGTTATGGGTTATGACAGTGCCATCTCACTCGCTGGATCCCAGGGACATTTTGAACTCAATGTCTATAAACCCCTTATCATTCATAATATTTTACAACAAATAAACCTACTCACCTCAGGGATCGATTCCTTCACCAACAACTGTGCTCAGGGAGTCCAGGCCAATAAAAAAGTTATTCATACTCATGTAGAAAATTCACTGATGTTGGTGACTGCCCTCAATCAACATATTGGTTATGAAAATGCCGCCAAAATTGCCAAACATGCTTACCTTAATAACACGACGCTAAAAGAAGCAGCCATCGAACTTGACCTGGTCACAGCAGAGGAATTCACTAAGTGGGTAAAACCAAAAGATATGACCCACCCTTAAACCTAAATGACATTTATAAAAAATCTAAACAACTTTTGCGCATAAATTTCAATCTTATTAATTCTTCTCTTGCTAGTTTTAGATTATGAAAAATCTAATCAAAACAACATTTCTAGGCTTATTTATTACTTTCTCTTCTGCGTGTGAGGCAGAGTTCACCAATGTTGATAGCACAGATGCGGTGGCTACTATCCAAGCGGTTTCTGATGTTGATATTGAGGGGCAAGTTAAATTCACTCAACCAGAAGAAGCAGTAAGAATTCACTTTAAAATTAAAAATTTACCACCTAATCAAAAATTTGGAACTCATATTCATGAAAATGGTGACTGCACTGGTAAAGAAGCTAAGAATGCTGGCTCCCATTTTAACCCTCACGATCATCCTCATGGGAGTTTAAAAAACAGTATGTCCCATGCAGGTGATTTAGGAAATATTGAATCAGATGAAAACGGTGTTATAGATACCGTTATTGAAACAAATTTATTATCTCTTAAGGAACCAAGCCCCACCTATATAGTTGACCGCTCTATCGTTATTCATGCAGGTGTCGATGACTTAACAACTCAACCAAGTGGCTCCTCGGGTACAAAAATCGGATGCGGAGTCATCAATATTCACTAGACCCCCTGAAAATTTTTCAGATATCATCTAACTCAATTCCCAATCGGTATTGAGTTAGATAAAAACCCCTCACATTAATTATTTTGGGGGAAATTAAATGAAAAAATTTAACTGGGTACTTCTTGGTCTAACTCTAGCCTCTCATGCTTTTGCCAACAATCCGGGTCCGATACCAGAGAGAACGCTGGTGGAAATTCCAGATGTAGGGAGCACTCCCTATAATCCCATGACAAACTATCGACCAACACAAGTTTCAGAAAATCGCTTGATGCAAATCTGGAATCAAATGAATACGAATGTCGATGGAAAAGATTGCTATAGAAGAGCACATATCTGGGCTTACGATATGTATGACTACTATGGTGTGAACTCAATGAAAATCTTCATCCACTATACAAATAAATTTAACCGCGTTTTGGATGGAACAGCCGATGAAAGCCGTAGAGGGATCAAAGATAAAATTGATCGTCGTATCTATAACATGCTTAAGTACAATAAGACTTGGGATTACCATGTTGCCCCTCTCGTTCAGTTAGACTCTGGAGATTACAGAGTTCTAGATAAGGAGTTAATTATCTCCTATGATGCTCGATTTCCTTACACTCCAGATGAAGCATGGGACTTAAAGAAACGCCCTGCAAGTATCGATGAGTGGCTAGAAGGACTCACAATTCGAGGTGAGTTGTTATGGAAAGCACGCAAAGCAATGCTTGAGCGCGATATGGCAAAAGCCAGGTCACGCAACAGAGTTTCCACGTACCAACAGCTAAGAGCTCAGTACATTGATCTGGGTATGGATAAATACGACCAAATCAATATAAAATGTCATAAAGCGAACTCAATTGCAGATGTGGACTTAAACCATTCCAACGCTTACTGTTTTTATACTATTGCGCCTATGTACTACTACAATGAGATTGATCTGCGTAATTTAGCCTTTGGTTATACCGGTCAAAACTATGCTGTACCAGTCAGATTGGATACTTATACAGCAGAGAATTTTGAAAATGGAAGATCAAACTATGTACAAACAAAATGGAATTATTCAGAACTCAAAGATGCTAGGAAAGAATTAAGTCGAGGGCGAGGAGACTGGATGGATCGAATAAGAAGAGAGCAATAAAAAGATATAAAAAAAGCGGATTCAATATCCGCTTTTTTATTTGTTTTGTTTAATTGCTTTGATCAATTCGTCTTTACTCATCTGAGATCTGCCTGCAATATCTAAATCTTGTGCCACGGTATATAATTCCTTGCGAGTGAATTGTTGTAATTCACGAGCATTGAGCCTGTTCGCGATCATTTTAGAAACACTGGGCACAAATCTCTTGAGATTTAAGTTATCAAAAAAATCTTTTAATTTTAATTCCATACTGTTTAAAATTGCTGTCATAATCTGTTCCTTTCCTTTGTTCTCTGGTTCATCATAATAGATCAGAGACTTTGAATACTAATACATTGGTCTAGATACTGTTTAAATTCTTCCACAATCATAGGAATTTCACTATTTAGCTAAAAGGCTGATATGACAGGGTATTAGGCCTTTGTTAAACTTGAGCGGTGAAAGAAGACTTAGAAAATATTGTTCAAAGTTTTGGGGCTCCTTTTAGTGGATGTCAAAATTTCGAAGTTCTAGAAAATGGAGATATGATTTTTTCTCATATGCTTAGTCGTATAGAGGCTGCTCAAAATTATATCCTCTTTGAAACCTTTATTTATTGGAATGGAAAAATCGCCCAACAGTTTACAGATGCATTGATCAAAAAAGCCAAAGAAGGTGTTAAATGTTATGTGATCTTTGATGGTTATGGTTGCCAAAAAGTAGACCAAGAGATGATTCAGAAAATGTTAGACAATGGAATTGAGCTAACTTTTTTTAATCCTCTCACTTGGAGCAATTTCTTTGGGCAAAAACCTCTCAACCAAAGAACACATCGAAAGATTCTTATCATAGATGGTAAGGATGGCTATATAGGGGGCGTTGGAGTCGCGGATAAGTGGATGGGAAACGCGAGCAATCCTTCAGAGTGGAGGGATCTTCACTTCTATATTCAAGGAAGAGTTCTTAATGATCTGCAAAGTGCTTTCCTTGATAATTGGATGGAATATGAAACCGCAGAAATAGACCCCTCGCTTTTATACTATCACCCAGAAGATGATAAAGCTGGTGACCCGGCTAATATCATCATGAGTTCTCCCTCTGCCAAACATAATAATTTAAACAAACTCATCAAACTGGCCATAAATAAATCAAAGAAATCTTTAAAGATTATGACTCCTTATTTTATCCCAAGCCATGAAACACTTCAGGCTCTGAAAAAGGCTGCTAAGCGTGGAGTTGATGTTCAGATCATCATTCCAGGTCAGTTTATTGACCAGAAAATCGTCACTTATTGCTCTCGCTACTTTTGGTTGGAGTGCATCCAATCAGGCATCAAACTTTTTCGTTATCAACCCACATTTAACCATTCCAAAGTTTTCTTGATCGATGACAATTGGGTTTCAGTGGGTTCATCAAATTTTGACTATAGATCCCTCAAACTTAACGAAGAAGCCAATTTAAATGTTCTCTCCCAGAAAGTCGCAAGGAAAGTAAAATCAATTTTCGAAAAAGATAAAAAGCTATCCAAACCTGTAAGTGAAGAAGAGTTAATCAATAGACCCTTCGCAACGAAACTCCTTGACTGGCTGGCATCGAGTTTAAGAAGAGTCCTCTGATTTTTTAGTTTTCTTAACAATATCTCCGCAATCAAATGAATTCATCATCTAGACATTGGTTTAACATATCCAAAGACTTAAATAATTAAGTAAGAGAGGGAGATTATGAGTATTTTAAAAGTATTATTGTCGATTTTATTACCCCCCTTAGGTGTATTCATGCAAGTTGGATTAGGTGGAACTTTTTGGTTAAACCTCTTGTTAACACTGCTAGGTTACATCCCAGGGCTTGTACATGCGATATGGGTTTTAGCGAAAGGAAGTCAACCAAGGATAAGTCACGCATGACACTTACGGTTTTTATACTTGTTTTCATGTTTTTATTTCTCTTTGTAGGACTTTAGATCATGAGAACTGTGACACAATTTCTGGGTTTCATCTTGAGCTTTAGCGTCTTTCAAACGGTTTTTGTTTAGGAGGATTTACATCCCCCAAAGCCTGCAAAAAATCAAATTAGCTATGCAACTTACCAAGCTGATTTTGCAAAGAAAAAGGCTCTCTTAGAGAAACTGAATAAAAAAGCAAAGCAACCACAATCAAAGATATCACAACTTAAAACTGAGAGCTCAAGCTCAACTCAGTTATCCGAATGAAGTTTTTACAATTAAGTTGTGATTTAGAAGAGTTATACGCTATATAGATCCTTTATTGAGGATACGTATGACATTAAAACAGCTGATTTTTATTCTACTTTTTGCCTTCCAATCAACGCTTGTCTCTGCACAGTTGATTGAGGCAAAACCTATGTGTAAGGATCCTTCAGTTGTTTTAAATCGCATTCCTATTCCCTGTCGTGCTGATGACAGAATCCCAGCTGACTTTGATATACCTGAACTTGAAATCAATTACGACGATATTGATATCATTATTGATAAAGATGCCAGAGGAGTTGTCAACGGCGGAGGCGGAGGCATCTCTCCCCAAGACATGGGAACAAGAGTGAGTTCACCGAGAAGGGCAGAACCTCGCTTTAGGTTTAATCTTCGCTTTGAATGTGAAGCTCAAGTGATTTCCGATGGAGACATGAAATTCAGTGTGCTTTCAACTCAAAAATTTATACTCACTGAGTATCTTTATAGTCTTAAACTTCCTATGGATAAATGGGAGCATTTTCTTATTCAAGGTAACGAGTTTGGGGATCAGCCGCTCTATCCCATCCCCACACCTACAAACCTTGAAGTCTCACAGTTTGTGATTGAACTGAAAAATAAAATGCGCAGTCAAAGGTTTCCAGAAAAAAGCTTTGTGCTTACACTTTGTGAAGAAAATTTTACGACTCAAGACCAAGGGACTCTAGTGGCATGCTCAGAAGTGAAAGCCCCTTATTCTGCTCAAAACCTAACGACTCAACTTATGACTGTCAGTCAGTCGGCGGAAAAAGACTTTCAGCTCACTAAGAAATTAAAGGTTAATTGCAAAAAATCTCCCCTCTAGATTTTGAAAAAATCGATATTGAGTATTTGTGCTCTCTCTTCCTTCGATTCCACGATGACATCATTACATTGATCAATGGCCTTACTTAGGATGTCTTTAATCTTTTTTAAATCTTTTTCTGAATGAGTCACAACGAAGGAATAATGTAAATCTTCTGCTTTATCAGATTCGATTGATTTCATAGCTTGATTTCGACAATTCATATGATGTTTTTTGAGTTGAATACTCTTTTGAGGGACTATGATTCTGGTTTGACCAATCTCATAATGATCTGTTTTTTTAATGGCAAGTCCAGTGCGAGAGAGAAAGTCTAAAATCTCTTGAACTCGGCTCAAGGGTAAGCCCAGTCTCTCACTAATTTTAAGTGGCGTTTGGAATTTGGGGATAGAGAGAAGAGCATGAACAGCGCTATAGTACCAAACACTATAAAATATATGCTGATCCAATTCTTCCAGATTCTTTTCTGCAGTTTTTCGATAACTAAAATCCTCTCGCTTAGTAAGAATTTCTTGAATTTCTTGTAAGATAAATTCCTCTAGCTCCTTTGATCCAGCTCGGGCCATTTGCACCAGCAATAAAAAGAATTTTGCTTCATCTTTTGAGTGACCAAAAAAATCACTCACTTTGACTGCTTGCTCTAGTGAAAAATTGATATGCTGGTTGAGAATTTGGGAGATATAAGCAGTTTGACAACGAAGGTGTTTTGATAAAGCGAGCTTGACCCCTCTTCCTTTGGAAGGCATATCCGCAATTTTTTCATTTAAATATTTCTTATAATCTTTATAATCAAAAACAGTTATCATACTACCTATTTACGACAACTTAAGTCGACTTAGTTAAATGTATACTTAACTTATTGTACCATAATTTATTAATTCAATCTATACCCAATAAAAAGTCTCCACTATATTGCTCTCACACATCAACTTAACAGGAGAAATATGATGAAAACATTCCTTACCCTCACCACCCTTTTAATTGCCTTAACGGCCTCTGCAAATTCAACTGGGACTTTTAAGCCCTGTGAACTTGGAGACTTAATAAGCCTAGAGAACGCTCAAACGAGAATCGATTCTGTACATAACTTTATTAAAGATGAGCTTATTGAAATCCCCAATTGTTCTATTAGCAAACCAAGATTTGTCCACCCTGCAGTTTGTGGTGTGCTTATTAGCCAAGTTGATACTTATGTATTTATTCTTGATCGCTCCGCAAGAGTCACTGTGCAAGTAGATAAAAGTTATATTGCTTGTGACATGAATCCAGGGCTTAGCCTTCCGAGGGTCACAAAGTTGAAATTTGTTGATTTACCTATAAGTCCAGAAATGTAGATAGAGATATGCCGGGAGAAGAGCTTCTTCCGGCAGTTTAAAAATAGTATCTTGCCCCAAGCTCTATCTCTTCAAAATCGAGGGTCACTTCGCTCTCCTCGTCATCTTCTTGTGAGTAATGAGTATAGTCGATAAAGATATCCAATTTACTTAAATTAAATCTTATGCCCACACCGTTAAAATGAGAGGATGCTGTTGATTCATACGCGAGTAGCTCAGTCTCATTTTCTTTTAGACTCCCTTTGGTGGCGTGATTGAGGATTCCAAACTTATAGTTAAAGAGGCTTATAAAATATAGCCTGCCTCCTAAACCTGTTGCTGTCCCCGCAATCTTAAATTCTTTATCCCCATCACTATCTTTAGCAGAAAATGTTTTATAAAGACCTTCAACGGCTATAAAGGATAATCGATAACCTAAGTACAAGGTAGAACCTGTTCCATTTAAAGCCAGATCAGAATGAAGTTTTCCATTTGCTGGTTGTTTTTGGGTTAATTTTGAAATAGAACCGCCCACATAGGGACCTGCTTGAACAACGGAGAGATAGAGAGAAGAGCATAGAATAAATAATTTTGTCATGTATACTAGTATAAACAAGATCAGGAAAAAGGAAAGTCATGAAACTGGGAGGCCTATCTACAAAAGAGGTGGATCAAATCTCTAAAATCCTCGATGAATATCAAGTAGAATATGAGCTTACTGATGATGAAAGTATGTGGAAGGCCAACGAACATACTTTAAAAAATGATCTTAGGCATTTAAGTTCCCCTAGTGTTTCCACGCATGTTTTAGCGATACAAATAAAAACTCAAGAAAGTGAGCTCTCCCCAGATCTCAAAACAAGGCTCGAGCCATTTGGAGTCAGTTTTGAACTTCCACCAGAAATGGATGGGAGTGAGATTGAAGACCCAGTGCTTGAAATGCGCAAAAAAAGTGACGAGGGTAACCGCAGAATTGTAGGTGTTACTTTTGGATTAGAAATTTTGGTCGGAATCTTCGTTTTTTTGATAAGTTCTTATTATCTACTCAAAGAATATTTTTAATGACCTTTAGAGTATTCGCTTCCCCGTAGTCTTTAGAGCTATCCCCTCTTCCCCAAATATTGCAATTATCTGAAGTACGATCAGAATTCAATCCCGTTCCTCGGACATGTATACCTATGAGTTCATTATGAGCATTGAACAGTGGTGACCCCGAATTAACAGAGAAAGTATCTAAATGATGCCTAAAACTCTTATTCGAAAATGAAAGTATTTCTGCGTCGTCTGCGAATTTAAGCGGTATCCCCATAGGATATCCCAACACAAAAAGAGACTCGTTTTTATCAATATTGTAGTTAATCTTTACTGGGCTTCTTCCACTAGCACGGTCGAGTTGATAAATAGCAAGATCGACAGGGTCTTTAAATGTTGGATCGAAGTTGTAATAGAGTTCTTTTTTCAGAGTAAAAACCTGACTCTTATGGAAAGCTTTGACTATTCCTTCTTGGTTTTTTACATAGCCAAAAACTATATAGTAATCATTTTGAGTGCGGTGAATGGACTTTTTATCAATACAATGAGCTGCTGTTAATACCTTATCATCTCCCACCAAAACACCACTGCAATTTGCTAATTGGGGTTGATGAATAAATGGCTCACTCTCACAAAGTTTAAGAACTTCCCCAACACTTTTTGCTTGGGCATAAAAATAATCGCCGATGAGCTTTAGTTTATTCTTAGGAATAATCGCCACTGATGAATTTGCTAAATTTTGGGTATCATTAGCCATATGAACATAATCAATTCGATTATCCTCACCATAAATAACAGCAAAACTTAAATTAATACTTATTAACAAGGACACTAAGATCAGTCTCATAGGCTACACTTAGCATAAATTTATAAAGTCTTAGCCCTATAAGTAAAAATTTCAATCTCATAGCCAATTTTGTTCAAAATAAGTAAAACCACCCCATGCACAAATGGGGAATTTTATTAAGTCTATTTATCTTAAGTTATGCTCATGCCAATTGGGTAGAGAGCTATTTAAAATGGAAAGACGTGGCTATCGGAAGTGGTCATATATCAGAATCGGTGTACTCTCCCCATCTTTTAAACGCCTCAAGTTATGAAGATTTAAGACTTCAGTATGGTCATAATGATCTTCGCCATATTTACTGGGCCATGACTGAAGAGCAAATTGAGCAAAACAATGAGAATATCGAAAGACTGCTTGAGATGTCTGCAAATTTTGACAATGAGGTGAACGGTTTTCAAGCCCCTCAAGATGCGGTGAAAGAATTAAGTTACCGCCAAGTCAAAAAAATCTTTCGCGATATGACCAGAACTCGGGTTGTTCGCTACCAAAGACGTTATGGGGATGAAGATGTTGGCTTCTGCTTTGGTCGCGCCCTTATTGCTCACCAAATTGCACTTGTCCGAAATATTCATCCAGCTTATATAGCAAAGATTTGGGTTGTGGGTGACATGGGACTTTGGGGGCATCATGTGGCCACCATGTTGAAAACCAATCGTGGTTGGTATGCCATAGATGATTATACCGGCCTCTTGCCTATAGATAAATGGATGCGCCGTATGCGCCAGGATAGAAGACGAGGAAATGACCTTATGTTCTTTATCACTCGCGCCGCTCGATTCGGTCCGGCAAATAATATGCTCTATAATTCTTATGATCTTTTTAATAAGCCAGAGGAAGAGTTAATTAACTTCACCTCAAAGTCTGATATGCGTACTTTAAAAGAAAGTGATTTTTATAATGGTTTTTTTATCGATTTTTATAATGAGCTTGCTGATGATGAAGAGGATTATAAAAAATTTCGAACCGATCAGCGCAAAAACTTTGTGGCCCTTGATGAGTCAGAATTAGAAGAATTACTGGCCCAAAAAGAAGAGCAAAGTATGGCCGATGATATTGACATGTCTGAAATCACTAGCTTTCAGTTTTCCAGAAAAAGTATCTATTGTTTCAATCATACCAACCCCGTTCTCAATTGTACTTTTGATTCCAACACAGAGGATTACACCGAGCAATCAAAGTCAGTTTCTGGACTTGAGCAATACCTTATTCAAAATAACAGTGATGAAACCATTTACGCTAAACATATACTTGATGAGAAATCTCACGATGTCTCCTATCAAATTGTTGAAGATCAATATGGGAATCTGAGTAAGTATATTGTAAAAATTGTAAAGCCTATATATACCGGTAAGAGACCCTACATCAAGTTTCTTAGCCGAGTTGTGGGTCCCGACCAAGAAACATTAAGACAAGAAATTAAATCAATTAAGGATTTATTCTAAAAATTTCACCACCATCAGTAGAGAAATAGATATAATCGTCGGGAGAGACAGCAACGGAACGAACTCTCATGTCTTTATCATCAAAGAGTCTGAGTTCTTTTCCTGTGTCTAAATTAACAACATTAACGTGAGTCAATTTAAGAGCTCCTGAAATAAGCGAGTTTTTTAATTCTTTATATCTTTTCCCTGTGTAATGAACGAGACCACAGGGAGCTATACTCGGGTCATAATATTTATAAGGTTGCTCTGTCCCCTCAACTTTTTCTTCACCCACGTCCATAGGGAGTACATACTCTTTTCCATAACTTTGCTTAGGCCATCCATAGTTCTTACCCTTTTCTACGATATTAATTTCATCTCCTCCACGTGGACCATGTTCCATCTCATAGAGCTTATCCGCCTTTTCATCATAAGCAAGTCCCTGAGGATTTCTATGGCCATAACTCCAGATCTCTGCAAGAGCATCCTTATTACCTACAAAAGGGTTGTCTTTAGGGGTTGTACCATCATCATTGATACGCAAAACTTTACCAAAATGATTCTCTAGATTTTGAGCATTGGGTCTATTGCCTCTATCTCCAATAGTAAAAAAGATTTTATTATCTGAAGTGAAAGCCATGCGAGAACCAAAATGAATGCGTTCATCAGACTTTCCTTTCCCTACAAAAATTTCTTTAAAGTTTTTCAAAGCGTTTCCTTCTAAAACGCCATAACCAAGAGCAGTTGTTCTTACGTCATCTACAGATTTTGAATAAGTCAGATACACCCTTTTATTTTCTTTGAAATTAGGATGAAGCTTTATATCCAGTAAACCAGCTTGTCCTCTTTTATAGACTTTAGGGGCACCACTAATCTCTGTGAGCTTTTTCGTTTTAAGATGATAGGTTTTAATTGTTCCACTTTTTTCTGTAAAAATAATGAGTTCAGGTGAGATAAAATCCATTCCCCACACAATATCAAGGTCATTTTTAACTAACGTATAATCAAGCTTAGCTGTGGCCGCGCTCATCACAAAAAAGAGAGATAAGAGAAGAGTTTTCATTTTAATCCTTAGGTTTAGCATATTTAAATTTAAAGAGTTTCATCATTTTTAAATAAAGCCCTCTCGGGATGATCGAGAGAAAACGCAACATAACTCCAAAGAAAAAAGGAAAGACAAAAAAAGCTTTCTTGCTTTCAATCGCTTTCACTATTTTATCTCGGGCCACATCGATGTCCGTGAGAAAAGGCATGGGATGGTGGTTGGTTTTAGTGAGAGGGGTATCAACAAAGCCAGGGGCTATGGTCGTAACATCTATATTATATTCTCTAAGATCCACAGCATAACCTTCACAAAGCTTATTCACTCCGGCTTTAGCAGCGCTATAAGCTGACACACCAGGGAACCCACATAAAGAAGCCACACTTGATATGGCAACGAGGTGACCTGATTTTTGCTTTGTCATAATTTCAATAGCAGGCTCAAAAGTATTAATCACACCCAAAAGATTAATATTCACAATATCCCGCGAACGTTGAAAATCTGGAATTTTTGTCTTTCGACTAAACCCAACCCCCGCACTGGCCACGATCAAATCAAGTCCGCCTTTTTGGTGAAAGTCGTAGACAGCGTTATAAATTTCATCGCGGTTCACGACATTAACTTGGTAATAACTTATATTTTCTTGAGTTTTGAGAAAACTAAATTTTGTTTCATCTCTACCACATACAGCAACTCTATGACCTTGCTCCAAGTAATATTCAGCTAGTGCTTTCCCGATGCCTGAAGTTCCCCCGGTGATAAAAATACTTAATGACATGAAGCCTGCTTGTTAAAAAACTTAGGCTTAACTTGCTCTTTATAAATACCTTTAATCAAAAGGAAAACAAGAAAAGCCCCACATACTTGCTCAAACATGCCATGATGGCCGTGGGAGCTTAGCCCTTCACTCAACTTAATAGTCAAAAAATGGAGGTATAGATAATCAACGAGAAATGAAAAGAATAATCCCACAAGAGCAATAGCGAGGATATTAATCACTACTCCTTTCTTACCAATATATTTTTGAAGAACCGCAATATTAGAGATATTAGTAGCAGGTCCCACTAATAAAAATAAAAGCGCACTCCCAGGGCTTAAACCTTTGAGCATCAAAGAGACTGCAATAGGTGTAGAAGCCGAGGCACAAATATAAAAAGGAATCCCTACCGCTAAAATCAATAAGCGGTTTTGAATCATACCCGTTCCCTGAAAAAAATCAGAAGGCACAATAAACTGAATAAGCGCTCCAAGAATAATCCCAATGGTGAGCCATCCTGCAATATCATCACTTAATTTTCCAAAACTAAACTGGAAGGCTTTTTTAACATTCAAGGACAATCTTTTTTTATTATTTTTAACTGATCCCACTCCACTACAACATTGATCCTTTTTTGCCTCACGGGTGCCTTCTTCAATATATTCAAACTCATTGAATTTCATCTGAAAAACGCCAGCCACAAAAGCACTGGCAAAAGCTGCCAGCGGTCTAAAAACTGTCATAGGGAGATCCATCAAAGCATAAGTGATAGAAATGGAGTCCACACCTGACTCTGGTGTCGAAATCAAAAAAGAAGACGTCGCACCATTACTGGCACCATTTTTTCTAAGCGTCACGGCTGTGGGAATAACTGAGCAGGAACATAAAGGTAGCGGCACTCCTATAAGAGATGCTTTGAAAACTGAGCCTATTGATTTTGCGCCCAGCCACTTCTTAATTTTATCCATAGGTATCCACTCATGAATAAAACCTGAAATAAAGAGTCCTAAGAGTAAAAAAGGGGCTGATTCTACGATAAACGCCCATAAAATTGAGAAAAAATCCATTCTAAACCTCGGAATTTACTGTAGCACAAGAATTAGCAACGCAAAATGCGCTGAGTGTGTAGTTTTTACCTCGGGGCCTATCGATCTGCGGCATTTCCAGTATAAGAGGCTTAAATTACAATATTTCGGAGGAATGTATGTTGAAAACAGTTTTATTAGGAACTTTGATTTTGGGGTCATTGAGTGCGCAAGCGAGAATTTGTGGAGAGACTCCCATTGGTATTAACACTGAGCGCGTTTTTGCAGAAGTTGTTTACAGAAGCCACCTTGAGCTTGATCTAGTCGTGGTTCGCAAGGGTGCGATCAACCCTAAATATAACGTAATGAAAATCATGGGTGGGAAAGGCTTTAAACCTAATACTGTCCCAACTTGTGATTCTGAGCAAGGAATCGCCATGACTTGGTCAAATGACACAATGGCAAATAATGAAACTCAAGATTATGACGGTCAAACAACCAGCTACCGAATTTGTGAGTATGATGTACAAGGAAATCTTATTGTAGATGAAGTTATCTGTAATTTTGCTTCAGGTGATTAAGAATTCTTCAAAAATATTGTTGACGATAAATAACTGAAAATTTATATTCTTTCTACTGAATAAATTGCGGGGGCGTAGTTGAGTTGGTTACAATGCTGGCCTGTCACGCCGGAGGTCGCGAGTTCGAGTCTCGTCGCTCCCGCCATTAAATTTCTAGATACAAAACAGAGATCGCGTATGCGGTCTTTTTTTGTGCCTATTTTTCTCATATAAAACCTAAGACTTTCGAATCGTCATTAACTCTTTTTTATCTTTTTGATTAAGCTTTTCTGTAGCCGCCGTCCATCCGGCAGGAGGGATAGCTTTTGCATTTTTTTTCATAAAATTGAAGGTCACCTCAGGGTAGACATTCCAACACTCTCTCAGCGTCCACCCCACAGCTTTTTGGACATAATAATGAGAGTGATTAAGATGTGGTTTGATAAACTTTAAAACAATCCTCGAGCTTATGTATTTTGTTCTGAATCTCGAATAAAAGAATAACCCCACTAACGACTGCCTTACTTTCCATGGATTGTCAGACTGATTCCACTTTTCAAAGGCAGGAAAGATCTCTTTGGGTTGGTATTCCAAGAGTCTAGCATAGGCATTGCTTAATTCATCAGAGTGTCCCCAGTTATCAACTTTATTTTGCCATATTAGTAATTTCTTATAATGTTTAAAGAGATCTTCAACGGGAGATTTATTAACAAAATGAAGTGCAGATAAAGCCACTTCAAAATATTCGGTTTGGTTCCAGATATAAGTCCATATTTTAAATTGATGATCAAAACTTAAGTTTGAAAAGCTATAGCCCTCTTGCATGGCTTTTCTAATCTTGGGAACTCTTAGGTTTAAAAAGGTGTATCTGGAAGAATTATTCCCTACATAACTCTCTGGCTTCCATTGTCCAGGCTTATGTATTCTACTTAAGGCCTTGAGTCTTTTTTCAACTTCATCGAGTTCATTTTTATAGCTCAAACGTCTACCTACCTTATTACAGCGTGCGCCAAGAAAAACCGAGAGACACGAATTGAGAGTCTAAATCATTTTCCAAATCTGTGCCGACAGAAAAGTCTAGCTTCAAATCATTATGAACTAAATACCCAAGTCCTGTATCCCAATATTTATTCCAAACTTCAACGGACCTATTTGAGAATTGTTCTACAAAGACATCTATTTTGGAATTCAAATTTTTTGACCAAGCAAGGGTGTAACCCGTGAGATCGTATTCTTCTTTATTAATATTATTGGCGATAAGATTGATAGTGAGAGAATTCTCTTGAGGTAACGGAAACACTCCCGCCAAGATAGAGACAAACTTAAGGTTATTATTTTCTTCTCCCAGACTATCCCGAAGTTGAATACGAGTTTGAAAACTCAACTTCGGTATCCAATCATGGGCCTTCTGGTTTAATCTCACTCGCCCTCCTAATTGAACATTGGTGAAAGCTTTATCTTCATCAATATTATTGGCAAGATCAAAAAGAGCGCTTATCTCATAACGAGAGGAGAGACCATATCTAAAAATATTATTCAAACTATCTCTGGTGTTAAGCTTTGAATCCGCTTTATCTTCATTATAATCTAATCCTATTTGAGCTTGAAAAAAAATCCGCTCCTACAACTCCACCGCCGATAGATTGACCTGGTCTTCCGGTTTGAATCGTATTCGAGCTAAAGAGAACAAGGGGAAAAAGGCAAAGAATGAGAGTGAATGGAGTGTATTTCATCATAGCCTGGATTTTAACTTATAAATTCAAGCTTCACAATTGGGAGATAGTTAATAAGTTAGATTTCTTTGATCACACCGTAGTATAGTTGTTGGTCGTTAACTTTAATCAGCTTCCCAAAGACCTCTACCTCAAATTTTCCTCCATCTGCCCTGCGACCTACACTTTTCCCTGAAAATTCGCCTTTTTTCATCAAGGTCTCTTGATAATCCACAAAGGTTTGAAAACCATCAGGATGAATAAACTCTTCTGGCCGCATATTGCTCATCTCTTCCCGGGACCATCCATGCATTTTACATGCTCTATCATTACATGCGATTAAATCACCTTCTAAATTATAGATAAAAACTCCACTTGGATTAACATCAAATAAAGCCTCTAATAACTCAGTTGCATCTGAAAGTGATTCTATTTTTAGTTTTGAAATTAAGGTTTCCATTTTTTCCTCGAAGTTATTTAGCTTACTCATAACTCTACTATCACTGCCAAGAAAGGTTGTCATTTTTCTTATTCTAAAGAATAAACGCTCTCTTTTAAGTACAAAAATGGTTTTATCCTATAAAGAATATTTTTACAGAATTCACTTTAGTCTTCTTAATAAGTCACTATAATTTAAATTCTATATTCCTTTTCTTAATAACTTATAAGTTTGAAAAGTTTGCATTCAAAAAGTCAGCTCATTTTCATGCTAGACTACATATCAGTTACAACTAAAGTTTCATTTAGGTGGGGAAATGATACAAAACCAAGCTATAGAAAATAAGAGTTTTACATTTAAAATCGTGGAGCAAAATAATATCTGTCTTGTGGTATTTAATGGCTATCTATCAAAAAAAAGCAGTGCTATCGCTGAAGACTGCTTAAATTCAATAAAGTCATCAAGCTGTGAAGTTTTTATTTTTGATTTTCAAAATGTCTCCTTTATAGAGAAAACCTCTCACCGCTTTCTAGTTGGGCTTCAAAAAGAAATCAAATCAAAAGAGGGAGCTGAGCTAAAACTCTGCAGCCTTACAAGTACATTCAAACAGGATCTACTGGACGCCGGTATCATTAGAAATAATGATGTTTTTAGAAGTACAAAAGATGTTTTACTTAGAATGACAATGCGATAAAATAAGAAATAAAGGACTTTTCTTTCTGTATGTCATATTCAATATTCCTAATTTTTCTTTTTTTATCATCAGCAAAAAGTACAGAATTAAAAAGTCTTAAATTTGAACAAGTTCCAAACACTGAAGTGTATAATTACTTTGAAAAGCCGCTCAATGTTCCAGACAAAAACCTAGGTTTCAAACTCAACCCTTCAACGCAACTTCGACATGTTAGAAAATATAAAGAAAGTATTGTTTATGATGTTGTGTACAGTATAGATGACCAGGGGAGAAGGCTTCACTCTACCACTCAGAGCAACTCTACCAATCAGAATTTTGCAGTTTTCTTTGGCTGTTCATTTATATTTGGAATTGGAATTAATGATGACAAAACCTTACCTCATTTTTTTCAAAAAAATAGACCTTCTTATAATGTTTATAATTACGGTGTCGGTGGAACCGGGCCAAACTATATGCTCGCTCAGCTTCAAGCAGGTCAACTCAACAAAGATCAATTGGGAGAGAGTGGTGTTTTAATTTATAGTTATATTCCAAATCACCTAAGAAGGGCTAATGGATTATGGCCTAGCTTGAGATGGACCGCGCCAACACCTTATTATGAAATCCAAAATGAGAAGCTTGTTCGGGAAAAAAACTTTACTGAAGGAAGATATTGGCAAACTCTTCTCTATTCCTTTGTCGGTAAAGCTCTTTCTGTACTTGGAAAGCCTTATGTGGACTTTCCTCAAATAAATCAGAAGCATGTCAATCACACTTGCCAAATCATTCAAGAATCACAAAAAGAATTTTTAAAACAGTTTCCTACATCAAAGTTTTATACGTTAATTCATCCGTCTTCTAAAGATTATTCATCAGTGAGCTATAAACACACACTCTCTCTCATTAAATGCCTAAAAACTAAAAATATAAGTGTTATAGAGATGAGATATGATCTTGATATAGAAAATTATGCTATACAAAACGATCACCATCCCACAGCATTGTCTAATAAAGAAATAGCAGAAAAGCTAAAGCAGGTTATTCTTTAATCTTCACCTTCACACCCTGCTCCTCCATTTTTTTAGCCCATTGGTCCAAGTGCTCTTTTATAGTGGGATCTAAGTACACAACTTCTCGTAAACATACTTCTAAATTTGATGGTACATCCTCTCCAGCTTGCTGAAGCTCTTTGTTTAAAACAGGTAAATCTAAAAATGACAGCTTACCAGTGAAGGTTAAGACTTTGTTACCATATTCTTCTCTAACAACTAAGTCATATTTCAAAACTTCAAAGAGAAGGATAAAAATTGCCACTAAGAATCCAGAGACCACACCAATCAATAAATCAACAGTTATAGTAAGTAGAAATGTCGTAGCAAATATTAAAGAAGTTTTATTATATTCTTTTGCATAGTCTATAATGTGCGAGAGATCTAGCAGCTTGAACCCGATATAAATGAGCAGTCCTACAAGTGAAGCGATAGGAATTAATTCTAAAACGCTAGGCATAAAAAAGAAGACTGTTATCCAAACTGCATATAAAATACCTGAAAGTCTAGTTCTCGCTCCAGCCTCAACATTTGGGACACTTCGTGAAACAACGCCGACAATAGGAATTGTTCCAATTCCCCCAGCAAAAAGATTTCCTACCCCTTGAGCTAGAATAGTTTTATTATATTTTGAGTGCGTATGACTCATTTTATCCAAAGCACTTACACACAACATTGTTTCAACGCTCGCTACGAAAGCAAAACCTAATGAATATAAAATGAAATTTATATCGAGAACATCAAATGCTTTAGCATATTGAATATTAGAAAAAATTTCGGTGATGTTGCTAGATAGTATAATTCTTGGAATATCCCAATTAAAAATGGCTGCAATAAATGCAGTCACCACTACGCCAACAAGTGAACCAGGTATAAGATGGAAAATTATGGATTTTTGTCTAGACCAAAAAATCATTATCCCTAAAACAATAATTACAGTTAAGCTGCCATATACAATAGAGTCATTTGCCTCAGAAATTCCATTGCTAATAACTGAAGGAAGATTGAGAATATTTAAATAACTATCGCTACTCATTGGGGTTCCTAGCAATATAAAAATCTGAGACATAATGATTAAAAATCCTATTCCAGATAGCATCGCTTTAACTAACGCAGGTGGAGTTGCTTGAAAGAGATGTCCAACTTTGAAAACAGCAATAGCAATTTGAAAAAGTCCTGTAATAATACCGAGTGGAATTAATGCTTCAACACCATAATTCTGAACTACATGTAAGACCATCACAGCTAATCCTGTAGATGGCCCACTAATTTGTAGGGATGATCCTGTGAGAGATGATGCTACTACCCCCCCAATGATTGCACAGGTTAATCCAAGGTAAGGCTCAACTCCTGAAGCAACTGCCACTCCGAGTGATATGGGAAGTGCGACTAAAAAAACAACGAGTGAAGCAAATATATCTTTAGTCATAGTCTGTTTATCCATAGCTACATACCTTCATAAAAAAATGATCAAATCAAATTTTGCCGTCTATTGCTCTTATATGCAATTCAAAAACTAATAAAAGTCTTAATTTCGATTAATTTTTGCTGACATAATACACAAAGAATATTTGATGCAGTGACAAAGTTTAAGATATTAATAATAATAGCATATATTCACAGGAGGTTACTTGAGCAAAATAATTCAAAAATGGTCAAATAATGAATATCAGAGTTGGCGAAATAAACATACCATTCAAAGATCTTATCAAGAAGATATTGTCACCCAAATTGAAAAGCTAAAAGCTCACTTTAAAGTTGAACAGTACGGTGAGTTGAAATATCCGGAAGGAAACTATCCCCTTTTTCGGGTGATGACAAAAGAAATGGCACCAGACAAACCTAATATTCTCATCACTGGTGGCGTTCATGGTTATGAAACCAGTGGTCCTCATGGAGCCCTTAAATTTCTGAGTGAAAAAGCGAGTGACATGGAAAAAGATTTTAATTTCGTTTGTTATCCTTGCATCAGTCCATGGGGCTATGAAACGATAAATCGTTGGAACCCAGAGGCAATCGATCCTAACAGAAACTTTTTTAAAGACAGCCCTGCACAAGAATGTGCAGCGATCTATCATTCACTTGCAGAGTTAAACTTAAAATTTCTGGCCCATATCGATCTGCATGAAACCACGGATACAGACAACACGGTTTTTAGACCAGACCTTGAAAAAAGAGATGGTGTGGAACAAGAGTTGTGGGAGATTCCTGATGGCTTTTATTTAGTGGCCGATAGTGGGCGCAAGTCTGATGATTTTCAAAAGGCTATGATCGAGAGTGTTTCCCAGGTTACCCATATCGCTCCTTCAGATGCTCAAGGCAAAATCATTGGAAAGTCTGTGAATTCACCTGGGGTGATTGAGTATGATGTCTCAAAGCTTCATTTGTGTGCTGGTCTCACGGATGCACCCTATGTGACTACAACTGAAGTTTACCCTGATAGCCCAAAGGTAACGGATGCAGAATGTAATGCTGCTCAAGTAGCCGCTATTATGGGTGGTTTGGAATATTTAAAATCAATATAACTTTTAAAGGTTATATTTTCTTATATGTATAAATCGGATAATCACCTGGCTTATCACAAGAATACTTGGTTACAGTGTTTGGATTGTAAATCACCAGTTTATTTCCTGAAGCCCTATAAGTGAACTCACCGTATTCTTCCACGCCAAAGAGTTTCTTTTTTAAGATATTGGTCCACATATCGTTATTGCACTTGGCAGAGATATTTGGAAGCTCACCTTCATATTTATTCTCTTGAGTGTTTACATATTCGCCGCGATTAATTTGGGTGCAGTTGAGTTTAAAAGGCGCCCAGTCACCTGACTTGGCCACAACGGTCATGATCATCTCTTTTGCTTTAATTTCTAGCTCCAGATCATAAACCATAAACTTACCACCGAGCTTCATGACCTTACCCGTCTTACATTGAATTTTTTCTGCTTTATATTTTCCCAGTGGAATATTGGCCATAGCGGAAGTGCTTAAAACAATTAATACTAATAATAGTTTCATATGTTCTCCTAAAGTGTATTGATCTTATATTTCAAACTCAAACTAATATCTTCACGGCTCTCATTGAGAAAAGAGCCATGTCTTCTATATTCCTTATTTCCTAAATTATCAACTCGCATGCCCACTTCAAAATTGTTCCCCAATTTTTTATCGGCATAGATATTATGAATAAAATAACTTGGTGTCTTTTCAGTTCGCTGAATAGTTTCAGGATTGGTTCTATTTTGCTCCAGCGCTTGAATTCCTAGATAACCCACTCGCATTTGATATTTGTCTAGGTCAATATTAAATGTATATAAGTATTGGTCAGCAGGTAGATCTTCAAGGTAGAGATTCTCTGTCTCATTTTTACCTCGCACTTGAGAATAAGCTACCTTCCACTCATAGATATCGTAGAGAAAGCCAAGCTCAACTTCTCCCCCATATAGAGTCACTTCAGGAATATTGATAAACTGGCTGGTACCATTCTCTTCGTCTAACACCGAGCGATCAATTCGCTCAATTCGAATATAATCCTCTATCTTGTTTTCATAAATCGAGGCATTGAAGTACAGCTGTCCTCTATAATCCATAACAAATTTTGAGCTTGAAAAACCTAGCTCTCTATTTGCTGAAGTCTCATGTTTGAGTTCTGTATTGGGAATGAAATAATTATCACGCACGATCCATCCATCGCCAAGGGAGTGAAGCCCCGATGGATAGACTTCGCTCACCCTAGGAGCATTAAAGCCTTGCGCATATGAAGCAAAGAGATAGGTGCTTTCATCGAAATGGTAGCTCACCTTAAACTTTTGTGAGAGCTCGCTTGCTGATTTATTATCAAAATCTTCGCTCTCAAGTTGATAATAATTCGCTTTGAGCCCGGGAGTGAGAGTCCATTGATTCTTTTTAAAATGATGTTCAGCAAAAGCACTGGCGTTTACCCCATGGGCCTTGGGATAGGATGTTAATGATTCTCCTTGTTGCTCAGAGTCCAGTCTATCTTGATAAATCTCAGCACCAAAACTTGTCTGCTCAATATTTTGATTAAAATTAAGTCCCGTGGTTTCGATCCTTCGAATTTCATCCACCTCATTATCTCTTTGAGTCTTTATGGATTCAGATGTCGTGTAATAGAGAGATGCTCTCCAATTTTTTTCTTCATAGGCGACGATCGTGCTATTTCGAATGAGTTCACTATCAGCTTGCAATGATTCAATTGTATCTGGAGGATTGAGGGAAGGATCTAGCGGGTTATCATCCTCCCGTCTAAAATAATCATGAGAGAACGACCAATGACCGGACTTAATTTTAGCAAATCCCATAAAATCTTCATAAGCCGAATTCTCCAATGTTTCACCATTATTGAGCTCAGTATTACTCGCGTTTTGAGTCGTTAAACTTAAAAGTGCAGAATAAGATTTTTCTCTTACAATTGTCTTAGCGTTATAGAGATTCTCTGCATTAGCCGAGCTATTCTGATATTTAAATTCGGAACCAGATTTTTTGTTGGCCTTTAAATAATCTTCAGGGTCTTTGGTGACAAAATTCACTCCCCCACCAAGGCTACTTCCCCTAGAGAAATCAGCAGGTGATTTAAAAACTTGTACCGCTTTCAAATTTTCAAAATTAACAGGGGTCATAGTGGAATGACCACTGCGAAAATTTTGGCGAGCGCCATCAATGGTTAAATTCAATTTATTAGCATCAAGCCCTCTGACTTGAATTGATTCACTTGAACTTCTCGGACCTCTGGCAGTCGTGGCCACTGGAGATTGTCTTAGAATATCATCAACACTGGTAGGTTTTGTTTGATGGATTTTTTCTGAAGCTAAAATATCACTTGCGTCGTGATCAAGCGGTGTTTCATAGTTTTCTTGAACAGGTATTCTTTCCTTATGTATGACTTCTTCTAGCTCATACTGAGCTTGAACGAACAATGGTAATGCCGTGAGTCCAAGGAAAATTCTTTTCATACTTTGATATAGCATAAACGCCTAAATTTTTGTCATCAATTTGTCAGATAATTATTCAAACTTGAGCTTAAAACTAATGGGTATTTCATTTAATTCTAAGGAGTTGGGAATGGTAGGGAAATTTGTGACTCTCCGCACCGTTTCTAGGGCAGATTCATCTAGAGGCATTTTTCCTGAGCTATTTTTAATTTTTAAATCCACAATTTTATTGGGTGCTTTAAGAGTGAACTCCACTTCCACCACACCATCTAACTGAAGTCTCGTTGCCACCCTACTTTTATATTTGTTTTTAACAATGACTTCTCTTACTTCACCTAAAAAAGCCGCCATTTGTGAGTCTTCTCCCCCCGACCTGGACTGGTTAGTTTGGTCGTCTACAATTGTTTTTTTCCGGGGTTGTTTTTTAGGCAGAGCAGAGACTTTTTCTGAGCTTGGCTTTGTTTTTTCTATAATTTCCGTTTTCACTTCTTGGATATAGATTCGACTCTTCAGGGCGTTGAGTTTATTTTTTTGAGCAAAATTATTTAGAAATTCTAAATGCGACTGATCAAGAGACAAGATCATAAGCCCGTGCAGTGCCAGTGAGACAATGAGAGAGAGAATTAACTTCATCTCTCCTTTTTCTCATATTCTCAATTATGTGCAAAGGCTCATTGCCTAAACTCGGGAAAAAAGACTTTAGCAAATCGATCATAATCTTCGAATTGAGGCATATGTCCAAGATCCTCTAATTCAAAAAGTTCAGAGTTAGGAAATTTCTTGTGAGCTTCTTTACCAAGCTTATTATATTGCCCTAGCTGGTGCTTGACTCCGGGCTTTTTCCAGCCTCGCCCTGGACCAGTTTTATCTCTGGTTCCGATAATGAGAACCACTCTTTGTTTGATGGAAGAAAACAAATGGGTGATATCCTCACTAAAAATAGGTCCGTAAGTGAGGGCATTATTCCAAGCCACTCTAGGCCAATCCTCTCCTCTCATTTGTCCTGAATAGGGAGCGAGTAAAAAATCATATTCTTCACTCCATTTGCCATCGTAATAATTCTTTTGCTGGTAAGCTTTAAATTTCTCGGGTGTTTTGTTTAACTCTTGCTCATAAAAAAACTGTGGATCTTTATACTCTACATATTTTAAATAGGGCTCAAGTCCAATCGGATTGATAAGGATCAGCTTACTCACTGTTTTTGGGTAGGAATAAGTAAAGTGAGTGGCCAGCATTCCCCCCATTGAATGGCCAACAATTTGAACCTTTTCAATCCCTAATTCTTCCAGCAGTTTCTTGGTATTTAACGAAAGATTGGCAAAGCTATATTGATAAAATTCAGGTTTAGAACTTTTACCAAATCCTATTTGATCTGGAATCACAACTCGATAGTCTTTACTTACCAGATCATTTGCAATTCTTTCCCAATAAAAACCAGAGAAGTTTTTCCCATGCAAAAGTAAAACAACTTTTTTTGCTTTTGGGTTTAGGTCCATATAGGCCATCTCAAAGTTTTGTTTTTGGGAGTCTAAATTAAAAAATGAAACGGGAAAGGGATACTCAAATTCAGTGAGTCTTTGATCAAAGACATTTTCCTTTTTTACAGAAGAAGTACTACAGGCAATAAAAAGAAGACTTAAAAAAATAAAGAACAAAAATCTCATTAAAAATGCCCCACATGAAACTCTATATGCTTACCTATAAATGTACTTATAAAATAATAACTATGGTCATAGTCTTCATGAAAGTTGAGTTGCACTTTTTGCTCTCGATTTTCACATGCATTCTCAAGGTTCTTTGAGAGGAGTTGCTTAGCTAAAAATTCATCACCTAGACCTTGATCAACCAGAAGAAATTGTGGGTGACTATGTCCTGCTTTGATAAGTTCACAAGCATCATATTTTTTCCACTCTTCTCTATTATCTCCTAGATAACCTGTAAAAGCCTTATGTCCCCAAGGGCTCTCAACTGGATTAACAATGGGGGAAAAGGCTGAAACTGAAGTAAAAAGTTGTGGTTCTCTTAACCCAATGACAAGAGCTCCATGCCCACCCATTGAGTGGCCGCTGATGGCCAGTTTTTGAACTTTAAAGTCACTCTTTAAAAGTCCTACTATATCTTTGACGATATAATCATACATCTGATAATTCTCTCGATATGATTCAGTCGTAGCGTTCACATAAAATCCTGCTCCCGTTCCAAAATCGTAATCATCTTCAGCTCCTGGTATCTCCAAACCTCTAGGGGAAGTATCAGGGCAAATGATCATCGTATTGGTTCCAGCAAGGTTTCTTTGAGCACCGGCTTTGGTGATAAAATTCTCCTCATTACAAGTGAGACCAGAAAGCCAAATAATCGCGGAATCAATCTCTTCAACTGGCTTCGGTAAGTAGACAGAAAACTTCATTTTTGTTTTTGTGCTGGCACTTTGATGTTCACAAAAAAGCGTTTCTCCATCAAAGGTTTTATGTTTTTTTAATATTTCAAAAGGCATTACGACTCCATTGTATAATCAATAACGGTTCTGATACTTTTCCCCTCATGCATGAGATCAAAGGCTTCATTGATTTTTTCCAGTGGCATTTTAAAAGTTACGAGATCATCTAAATTAATTTCACCACTCATATATTTATCTACATATCCAGGAAGCTCGGTTCTTCCTTTCACTCCACCAAAAGCACTTCCACGCCACACTCTTCCCGTGACCAATTGAAAAGGTCTGGTGCTAATTTCTTGTCCAGCTCCTGCAACTCCAATGATAATCGACTCTCCCCATCCTTTGTGACAGCACTCTAAAGCCGATCGCATCAGTTCCACATTCCCCACACATTCAAATGAATAGTCCACTCCCCCTTCGGTCATCTCAACAATAACTTCTTGGATAGGCTTGTCATGTTTTTTTGGATTGACAAAATCAGTGGCACCAAATTTTTTGGCCATCTCAAATTTATCTTCATTAATATCAACGGCGATAATTCTACCGGCTTTTGCCATCTTCGCCCCTTGAATAACCGAGAGACCAATTCCACCCAATCCAAATACGGCAATAGTGGCACCGGGTTCTACTTTAGCCGTATTAAAAACCGCACCAATACCTGTGGTCACTCCACAGCCAAGGAGACACACTTTATCCAGCGGCGCCTCTTTACTAACCTTAGCGAGGGAGACTTCAGGAAGAACGGTGTATTCCGCAAAAGTAGATGTTCCCATATAGTGATGAATCATTTTTCCATCTTTTGAAAAACGACTGGTTCCATCTGGCATGAGCCCCTTTCCTTGAGTTTCTCTCACACTGGAACAAAGATTTGTTTTTCCTGACTTGCACATTTTACACTCGCCACATTCAGCCGTGTAAAGAGGGATGACATGATCCCCTTTTTTAAGAGTCGTGACCCCTTCTCCTACTTCTTCTACAACACCACCACCTTCGTGACCTAGAATGACTGGAAACAAACCTTCAGGATCTTCACCAGATAAAGTATAAGCATCAGTATGACAAACACCCGTAGCTTTAATGCGTACAAGCACTTCACCTTTCTTAGGCATCTCTAAATCGACCTCTTCAATTTTCAGTGGTTTATTTGCGGCCCACGCCACAGCAGCTTTGACTTTCATAGTGTTTTTGCTCATTTAGATATTCCTTTTTAAATTGTACAAGGTACTTTATACGAAAGAATTGATGCTCTCAAGTGAACATCATGTTAATAAATAAACACATTTTTTGGTATAAGTTGCAGAGCAAATAAAATTAAAGCCCCAAATACTCCTGCATCAACTTCCCCACTGTTCTGTGATTAAGATAACCACTAAATTTCTTATGATAATCCCCTCCACCTATGGCAAAAACGGTAACGGGAGTGGCGGTGTGCCCACCTGTTCCCCAAATGACATTTTGCTGCTCATTGATGGTGCGACCAATAAGGGCCGTCCTGATATTAGGTGCATCATAATAATAGGCTTCAGATTCATCGACCCTGGGGAGGGTGTCTCCTTTTAAATTATAATGCCAATCATTTTTGTATTTATTTTTCTTCGACCTTAAAACTTTTTTCGCTGTTTCTAAGGTAATTTTAAATTCTGTACTATCTTCAATCTTCTTCTTCATTTTTTCTGGAGTTTGTTCTTTTTTATCTAGACTTGAAAATTCACTCCAAAGTGTATGAAAACTTTTTTTCTGAAGATACATTTGATCCAGGACCTTGAAGTCTCCATAATTAAAATTGGGTCTAAACTTTCTTTTGCCAAATGCACTGCCTTTTAGAGTCACAGGCTCGGGTAGATTATGAACATTATAACCAATACCAAAAGCCCCAGTCTCGTGATCAGCTGTCACGACCAAGAGAGTGTCTGGATTTTTCTCTATCCAATCAAGGAGCCAATTCAATGTCTGATTGAAGTGTATCAATTCATGAAGCATAGTACCCGCATCATTACGATGGCCTGCCCAATCAATTTGACCACCTTCGACCATCAGAAAAAACCCTTGGTCACTTTTTTTATCTAAATAATTCACTGCCGATTGAGTCATCTCTAAAAGATTAGGAATGGATCTCTCTTTATTATCTTTGTTTTTTGACTGCCAAATAGCATCGGGCATCCCACTGTTGGTAAAAAGTCCTAACACTTTTTTATCCGTTTCAAGATCCAACTCGTCTTTCTTATGAATGATATGGTATTTTTTTTTCGCTAGCTCCAGCAAGTTTTTATTATCATTCCTGCGCGAAGTGACTTTTATCCCTGAAATATTTTTTTTTTCACCTTGGGGAATAAATTGATTGAGTCCACCTGAATACATTAAATCAGGTGACGTTTGTAGCATTTGTGCTGCGATTTCACTTTCTTGCCAACGGTTAGCAACGGCTGAAGCGAATGAGGCTGGGGTGGCATGAGTGATACGAGTGTCTGACACGAGTCCTACCTTCATACCTCTGGCCTGAGCTTTATTGAGAATTGTTTTTTTCGGGTTTCCACTTTTATCTAGACCTATCATCTCTGAGCGACTGGCTTCACCGATGGCCAATTGAGTGGCGGAACAAGCTGAATCAACCACCATTTTGTCATAGGGCTCTGTAGCCGAGATCGCCGAGCTTCCTTTGTCGTTAAACTTTTGAAAAGCAAAATCATCAGGTGCAATCACATTTAACTTCGAATACTGACTAAAATAATAGAGTAAAGAGATTTGCTGGGGTCCCATTCCATCCCCTATCATTAAAATAACATTTTTAGGTTTTGTTTGAGCTGATTGTTTTGATTGGTTTGCACAAGAAATGATTAAGATCGAGAGGGTGATCATCGCTATTTTCATAAGTTATCCTTTTTTATTATCTTATTTGATCTTGACCACTGACACTACTCTTGAAAATTCTGCCTGAACGTATCTCATGTCTATCCAAGATATAATACATAGATGTACAAGTATCTCTTTTTACTTTTATTCAGCACGTCCGTTTTAAGTTCCCAAGTTGAAAGTCAAACTCAAATTGAGAGTAAAAATTTAGATAATACAAATACCTCTTCCTATCACACCCACTTTCCAGTGATTGGTGACCAAGCCACAACTGTGGGACATTTAAAAGTCAATTTTGATCGCATGCCGGGAGGACAATTTGGAGATTCTATAGTTTTAAACTCACTGTCTCTTGGTTTAGGAGAGCGAATCGAGATAGGAGTTCTCCCTTGGGTCTATGCGGTAGAGGATAATGATTTTTTTAAATATGCCGTCACTTTTAAATACAATGTAATAAAAGATAAAAATTATCAAATCGCTTTTGGTGGTACCCAAATAAAGGGTCAGTTTAAAGATTCAAGTTTTAGTTCAGAGGAAGGTTCTTTTTCTTCCTACACTTCTGACTATGATTTTGAAGTCAATAACTGGTTTAATTATCTTTTTACTTCTATAAATATGACACCAAGAGATTCTACTTTAAATTACGGTCTCACTCTTAAATATTCAGAAGTCATTCAGCGTACGAGTGTGAGAGGTCGCATCACCAACCAATATTCAGATGGAACAAGATTTGACCTCCCGATCAATGACCAAACCAAAAAGCACTCGTATTTAACCACCTATACACTTGATTTAAATAAGCAGATAAAGTCCCATCATTGGTTGGGCGCTGCGATTGGCACTGGCAGCAAGATATCAAATATAAATGCAGAAGGTGATGCTGATAAGGCCACAGCAGAAGCTTCAAGAGTTCGTCATCTCATAGGTTTTTCTTATATCTATCGTAAAAAACTGTCTTTTCTTACTGACCCTAGAATTTCTGTGGTTTATTTTGAAGGACTAGGTCCAGAGTTTGGGTTTTCTACATCATTTTAAATAAAAAAAGGGCCCACATGGTGAGCCCCGATTTTTATTCTATGTTCTCTATTTATAAATCGTAAGAGTTAAAAGTAAAAACATTTCCCGACTGGTTGGATTTTACAACAAACACACCTTGTCTTTTATGAAGAGCTAGGATTGTCCCTCCTAAAGAATGAGACCAATTTCGAGGATACACTCTTTGTCCTACACAAAATCCATCATGACAGCCTCTTGTTACAGCAAGGTTATCTCTAGAGAAGCTAAAAACCGAGCCTGATTGTTTTGACTTTATTTTAAAAACCATCTCAGATCGACGAGTATCATTCACATCACTCATAGCGATCACTTCAGCACCAAGTGCATGACTCCAATTCAGTGGATAAACGTGATCACCTACACACATGGCATTCACACAACCATCCCCTAATAGAAGATTATCTACTGAGAAACTAAACACGCTTCCCGATTGATTCGACTTTACGATAAGCGTTTGTTTGATTGAATTTTGGGCCAGTACTTGGGCACCTAAGGCATGATCCCAGTTTTCAGGAAAGACTTTATCCGTCACACAAACACTTGCAATACATCCGTAAGCTACAGATAAGTTTTCAGCAGTAAAGGTAAAGACACTTCCTGATTGATTCGATTTGATTCTATATTCACCTGTTCGGTGATTGTACTGAAGTACAGTTGCCCCTAGCCCATGAGACCAATTATCTGGGTAGACCCTATCTCCCACTCTGATTGAGCTCGATGGAGACGGATAAGGATTAGGTCTTGGTTGTGGTATAGGGTCTGGTCCAGGTCTTCTTGGGGGCTGAGTTCTTGGAGGTGTAGGTCCTTGAGTTCTTCCCCCATTCACACATATGCCACCCACTCTAAGCGCTCTGTTTTCACAACGAGCTTGCGCCCTGATGCATTCCCCAGAGCTTTGACCTTGATAAGCGGCGATGACGCGCCCATTAACTTCAACACTGTATTCACACTGAGCCGCTTTGGCAGCGAAACTCATCCCTAACATAAATAAACTAATCCATAATGCTTTAGACATATCTTTTCCCCTTTGCTTTGAATTCAATCCTTAAATTCGTTGTGCATTTTAGAGAGCAAAATTAATGCCAATAAAATGTCTAAGTTTAAGGCCAAACTGACACCAATATCACGGACGGATGTTATTTTTATCCCCAATCCGCACCTTGCAAAGAATAAAAAAAGTGCAGAATTAACCCAGAGTATACCCCTCAGGAATATATGCCCCTGACTTGAGTGATGTAAGAATGCGGTTAAAATATTTTATATGTCAGATAACTCACCCAAATTAAAACGCTTTGCTAACCCAAAAGAATTTACCAAAAGTTGGTACTTACTTGGTAAATCTAAAAGTTTAAAGCCTGGAAATTGTGAGTTAAAAAAGATTTTTGATAAACAGTTTGTCGTTTTTAGAACTGAGTCAGGGGTTGTACATGTGATGGAAGCGAGATGTCCTCATATGGGAGCGATGCTTGGGGCAGGAGAAGTTGTTGGCGAATGCATCAGGTGCCCCTTTCATCATTGGGAATTTGATGGCGAAGGTGAATGCACCAAGGTTCCTTATTTAGATGAGCCTCCCGCTAGAGCCAAAGTTAAATCCTATCCCGTTAAAGAAGTATACGGAGGAATATGGTTTTTCTATGGAGATGAGCCACTCTATCCCCTTCCCCACTTTGAAAACTTAGCAAAAAACAATCGCACAGTTTTAGGTCCCAGACGAGAGCTCGTCTTTCACCCCCATCTTATCTATCCTAACACCGTAGATTTTAATCACTGGTGGGCTGTTCATGGCATTATTGTAGACAGAAGCTCTGATTTTGAAAGTGTAAATAAATACCAAACTCAAATTGAGCTCTTTGGAAGATTAGTAGATAAACCTCAAACACTCTCACAGAAAACTTTTAAGTTTTTTAGAAAGACAAAATTTCATTGGAAGGCTTCTTCTTTTGGTGGAAATGTTTTTTTAGCTGAGATGATACTTCCCATTCAATTTAAATTCATGCTCACCTATCTCCCCAAAATCGACGGAGGCTGCGAAGTACAGACCATTTATTTTTTTGAGAACAGTCATTGGCTTAAAAGAGTGACGGGAATAAGTTTACTCACGACTATCTGGAAAGCTTTTTTTGTCACGCTTCTTTTTTATGATGATATGAAGATCATGAACACGATTGAATTTCAAACAAACTTCACCAAAGAAGATAAGCTCATTGGGAAGTGGATTCAGCATGTCCAGCAATTAGACTATGTCGAAAAATAAATTATTGGTTCACTTCTTTCGTCATCTCAACTGAGCGAGCATAAGCAGCATCTAGGGCTTTATCAGTGAGTTGACCAATATGATCTGCTTGATAGGACTTAACAGCTTCAATTGTCACCCCCCCTTTACTGGTCACGCGATCAATCAGCTCTTGAAAACTGATATCACTTTGAGCATGCATAAGTTCCGAACTGCCTCGAAAGAGTTGAATGGCTATTTTTTTAGCCTGCTCTTCAGATACACCCCAAGACTGTAATTTATCCGCCATGGTTTTTGCAAATAAAAAGACATACGCCGGCCCTGAACCTGAGACCGTTGTCACTTGATCAAATGTGGTTTCATCAGGCATCTCAGCGACTTCACCACATGCACTAAAAAATGCTTGCACTAGATCTTTTTCTCCAGCTTCAACGTCATCAGAATGCATAACCAAAGTCATACCTTTTCCTACAAAAGCAGGGGTATTTGGCATAATGCGAGTGACTCTTTTTGCACCCAGCTTCTTTTGAATAACTTCTATAGGGGTTGCAGCTAAAATCGAGATAAAATGCTTGCTAGCGAGATCGATCCCTGAGTCTCGTAGTGATTGAGAAAGGTCATTAAAATGCTGAGGCTTACAAGCGAGCACCAGTGAGTCTGCTTTTTTTAGTCTATCAATATTTTCGGCGACCTCACCTTTAACAGACTCAGCTAATTTTTTAGCATTGTCTTGATTGGGATCATAAGTGATAAACTGAACATTATTATCTTTTTGAAAATATCCCTGCACAATGGCAGAAGCCATGTTTCCACATCCTAGTACACCAATCATAAATTATCCTCTTGTATTTCCATTACCAACGATCACATAGCGTGATGTCGTCATTTGTTCCGCACCCATAGGACCGTAGGCATGAAATTTTGTCGTTGAAATTCCAAGCTCTGCTCCTAGCCCCAACTGTCCTCCATCATTAAAACGTGTTGATGCGTTTACCGCGACACAACTTGCGTCCACACGATTAAGAAATTCAGCTTGAGCTTTTTCATCTTCACTCACAATACATTCGGTATGAAAGCTACCATACTGGTCAATATGTTCGATAGCATCATCAAGAGAGCCTACAGTTTTAATTGAGAGAATATTTTCTAAATATTCTGTCGCCCAATCTTCATCTGTAGCGAGCTTTAAGTTTTCCCCAGATGCTTCAGTAAAAGCTTTATCTGCACGAACTTCACAACCTTTTTCTTTAAGTTGCTTGGTAATTTCAGGTGCAAATTTAGCCACTACATCTTTATGTACGAGAAGGGTTTCAATCGCATTACAGACTCCCGTTCTTTGAGTCTTTGCATTAACCACAAGCTTCTTCGCTTTTTCAAGATCAGCTTGAGTGTCGATATACATATGACACAAACCTTGGAAGTGAGCGATCACGGGCATTTTTGCATTCTTGTAAACATGCTCAATGAGTCTCTCGCCTCCTCTTGGGATAACAACATCGATATATTCATCTAATTCTAGGAGAGCGTTTACTTCCTCACGACTATCAGAGGCAAGAACCTGGACGGCTTCTTTTGGAATAGATCCCTCAAGAGCTTCCTGGATAATTTCTCCCAATATATCATTAGAATGCTTGGCTTCTTTTCCGCCTTTTAAAATAATGGCATTTGATGATTTCAACGCAAGAGCAGCACAATCGATAACAACATTCGGGCGAGATTCAAAAATCATCAGAATCACTCCAAGAGGAACTCGCTGACGTTTGATCTGAAGACCTTCTTCATTGGTAAACTCTTGGTAAAACTCACCCACAACTTCTTTTTGCTCGGCAATAGAGCGCACGCCGCTGGCCATATCTTTGATACGATCTTCGTTAAGCATCAATCTATCTTTAAGAGCTTGGTTTAAGTTAACTTCTTCAGCGTATTGTAGATCTTTTTTATTCGCTTCAATGACATCAGCAGCTCTTTTTTCCAGATGATCTGCTAATTTTAAAAGTAATTCTTTTCTTAAGCTATGATTTAACCCTCTTAGGGCTTTTGATGCATCTTTTGATTTCTTTGCTAAATTATTCATTTATAGTTTCCTCTAGTAATACGAGGTTTTGGTATAAAATAACCGCACTGGAAATCTTATAGCCCAAGACCTCTTCGATTTCATCACTGTGTTTATCTTTAATTCTCTCCACATCGGCACCATCGTACTCAGAAATCCCCACAGCAAAAGGCTTTCCTTGATAACAAATATCGATGCAGTCACCCTGGAAATATTCTCCATGACTCTCGACCACTCCCCTAGGGAAAAGCGAGTTTCCAGCCATAAGAGCTTGAAACGCACCTTCATCGATTTCGAGACGACAATTTAATTTTTTCGTAGAAATGAGCCAGGCTTTTTTCTGCTCAGGCTCAAAGTTTGATTCATGCCCAAACATTGTCCCAATTTCTTTTGTGAGTGGATCCAGAACAATACGATTATTGTCTTTTGAACTAATAATAGCTCGAATTCCAAGAGGGGTGACTTTATTAACTGCATGAATTTTTGATTCCATCCCTCCACGGCCAACATTTGTTGTGGCAGACATATCGATATGATCAAGCTCTTCACCAAAATCCACGTTTTTAATCAGCTTGGCATCTTTCTCAATAGGATTTTTATCGTATAGTCCTTGGGCACTCGTAATAATAATAAGTGCATCTGCATTAACCATCTGCGCCGCTGATGCAGCTAAGTGATCATTATCCCCCACAGTATTTTCAGAATAGGAGATCGAATCATTCTCATTCAAAATCGGAGTGACATGATTCTTTAAAAGGACTTCGATCGTTTGCTTTGCATGGAGAAATCTTTTTCTTTTTCTAAAGTCATCATGAGTAAGAAGTATTTGAGAACATATATGATGATGATCTTCAAATAATTGAGAGTATTTATTGATGAGTTTTGGCTGGCCAATAGCACTAGCTGATTGCTGAAGGTCAACTCGACCTTCTCTTGGCAGCATTCTTTTCAGAAAAGCTTTGCCCACACTGACAGCTCCAGAACTCACCAAAATGATTTCAAAGCCTTCATCAATCAGGTCACAGATATCTTCGACAATGATGCGCATTTTTCTTACATCACAGCGGCCGTTGGCTTTCGTCACAACATTACTTCCGACTTTAATGACAAGGCGCTTACAATTTTCTAACTCTTTTCGGAGTACGATCTTATGAGGTGTAGTCATGGGTCAGTAGTTAACAAAATTAATAGGGAGCTGTCAAAATTTTGCTTGGTTAACTATACGAAATCATACAAATGTTTAGAAAAGTTCACATAATTAAACACTTGAAATTTAATCGACAAACTCTGACCAATAAATTCCTGTTCCATATTTTTTTCGCTCAAGAGCGCGAATGAGTTGAGGTGAAAAACCAGCTGAACGCAAGGTAGATTTATTGGAAGCCACGAACTCCCGCATGCCTCCACTGATATAGGCATCCATAAAATCTTGAGCAAAGGAAACACTGCTGGCGCGATAGCGATAATTTCCACTGGCATTATTGAGGGCCACACCAAAAATAATACCAAGGCTAGTGGCAAGAGTATCAATGCTATTTGTATGCGCAATTTGATAGCCTACATTTTCAGTCATGGAAATCCCTCTGATATAGACTTCAAGCAAACTCCCCCCTCGCGATCTTTTCAAAGTCAGCTGCTGATTTCCAGGGTTGAAAACAATACCTGTGATATAGAGATTTCTTCCTGTCCACCTATGGCGAACGCTAAAGCTTAAATACTGATTCTTTTTTACACCTGCATAGATTTTTGGCTCAATTTGAATCGACTGATTTTTTTGAGACACCACTAAAAGTGTATTCGTGGTTTCATAGGCCGGAAAACTGATGTCCATGCCACCAACTTTGAATACCTCTAGCACGGAGAGAATTCTTTCGGCCCCCACTTGCACGGTATTACTTCTTAAAACGTTTTTGAGTTTTCGAAAAGCTAAATTCATTCGTCTTGCAAAAAGCTCATTTAACTGAGACTCCGTCTCTTTTTCGATATAGCTGGAACGAAAGCCAAAAGCGACATTTGTTCTCGTTTTAAATTTGCCGGTACTTGAATTATAACTGAGATGGGTGACATCTACTTTTACACCATTAATAGAGAGTTGAATCCCACCATCGGTGCTGAGGTAAAACTCATGAAAATTGTAATTATAAGAAATTTTTTTATTTGCTTTAATCCAAGCCTTAACTGGTATACGCCCTATTAGTGTTTGTGACGATGTCTCTTTCAGGGTAAAAGACTTTTTAAAGGTCACGTGCCCTTTAGCTTTCACTTTACTCTGGCCTATAAATCTTTTTACCGTTCCTGGTATTTCTTGAGCATAAAGACTGGCGCTGGTGATAACAAGAATGAAAATAAATATTCGAGTTTTAGATTTAAAAAGCATTAAATTTCCTTAAGATTGTACCCACGGCATGTTTATACCAAAATCTGAAAAAATATTAAGGAAATAATTTTATTTTATAAAATTTGCAAACTCTTGAGTATGTAATTTTTTCACACCTTAACCGGTGGTCAACATCCCACAGGCCACACCTGTAACAGACATTCGCAAGAGATCAATATCTTCTCGCCTCAAAGCTTCCATTTGGCATAGATTGATAGGATGAATCATAGAGGACCTCAAATCAATACTTTGTTGCAACCAAGGTCTAAACCATAAAAATTGCTTTTCACCGGTGACCTCATGAAAGAATTTCTTGGTGAGCTTAAACTCATTTTTAAACTCTTTAAAAATTTTATCTTTCGTTGATTGAGGAAGTTTTGAATTTTCTAAGTAAACTCTCCACACCCCTAATTCAATTTTAGCTAAAGTGAATCCTAAGGCTTTCATATAGCTACTTAACACATTATTTGACTGATATTCATTTTGAATCACATCTTTTTGTTTTTGACTCATGCTCTTCCAAGCGCTCCCCGTTCCCCACCAGGTAGGGAAAAGTGTTCTGGTTTGGGTCCAACAGAGAATCCAAGGGATAGCTCGAAGATTGGTGTGACTGGTTTTTGTTGACCTCTTTGCTGGCCTAGAGCCAATCTTTAAATGGTGAAGAAAGCTATAAGGTGTAGCGAACTCAATGACCTGTAGAAATTCATCATCTTGAATCTGGGCCGAATATTTGTCTCGAACTCTCGAAGTGAACTCTAAGAGCTCTGGGCTATGTTTAGCAGATTGAGAGTTATGTGAAGTAAGTTGATCTAAAATAACAGAAACCTGCTTTTGAAAAATTTGAGGAGTTCCAAAATTTCTTGCGACCATCTCCCCTTGCACAGTGGCTTTATAAGTCATGATTGCTGATTTAGGCCACCAACTGGTTTGCTCTTTGATTGACCCCCCACCACGCTCAATACTGCCGCCGGAGCCATGAAAGAAAACAGGAGTGAGTTTATACTTTTTTAAGGTGCTTTCCATCGTTTTAAGAGCGGTGGAAATCATAAGTCGGCTAGACAGAACTCCATTTTCTTTGGATGAATCAGAGTACCCAACCATCATCTCAAATCGCCCCCCCCATTTCTCATGATGGGTTTTGACCACCTCTGGATAGGAGTTTAAAAAATCAGTGAGTATTTTTTTTGCCTGGGTAAGCGCCAATTGATTTTCAAAAAGTGGAACAACAGGTATCTGTAGTTTTTTAAATACTTTGAGCTCAAGCTTTAACCCGTTTTCTAGATCCGTTGCAGATTCGACCATACTCATGACAAAGCCACGAATATACCATTTGCTATCGTAACCTTTAGATATATCTTTAAGCTTGACCAGCATTCTATGAATAGCTAATTGACTGCTACTTTCAAGTGCTTCTTTTACGACACTCGAATCTTCCCGCACTTCAAGTGCCACGACTAAGGCAGGGAATAGCCAGATCATACTTTCAATACGTCTTAATTCAGGTGATAAAATTTTAAACGTCTTTTCATAGTCATCAATAAATTTCTTAATCAATTTTCGAAATTTTTCGACTTTTTTGCCATCTGCACTTTTAATATGTCTCATGCTTGATAATTGGAATTTTAAAAAAGCTATTTGCTCTAAAATTTTTGAATATTTATTTTCTGGCAAATAAAGAATCTTTTCTTCCACTCCAGTGAGCTTCATATCTAGAAAATTAATAATTCGCTCCCTTGACTGGGAAAGACTCTCTAACATAGTCACTTCATTTACTCCGGGGTGACCATCTTTATCCCCTCCCACCCAAGTTCTCAAAGAGACATTGACACCATTTTCAACTAAAAAGCCCAAAGAGTTTAAAATTGAGTCTTGTAAAATAAAAGAATAAATATTCTTAGCTTCATCAGAAACAGTTGGTTTTGTATTTCTGGCCAGTGAAATTTTCAAAGCCAGCACTAAATAATGAAGGAGCTCTTCTTCATATTTAACCTGCCCTTCGTAGAGCACACTTTTTAAAATTCTTTGGATATTTTCAAACAACCCCAGTAGTTCAGGGCTCCTGGCTTCCGTGGGATGAGCTGTTAATACAAATATGATTCCGTAAGGTTTTTGCTTGGGAAAGGAGTACTCTTTATTGTCTAGTTTAAAAGTACGATAAGCCGATTCGCATCGATTGATAAGCTCGAGCATTAAACTAAAAGAGCTACAGATCTCATTTATTTCTTTTGTGTTATATTTTTTTAATTTAGCCAGCTCATTCTTGAGGACATCGTAAACAATATCTGGATTTTTTTTACGTATCGATTTCATCTGTTTACGTATTTTTTCGACTCTCTGAAAGACTTTTTTACCATATTCTAATTCGATAGCCTGCCCTAGACTTGCTACTGACCATGATACTAAATTTTGAAGATCTGAAGATATATTATTTTTTGCTTTCATAGCAGTTATTCTAAAGTCTTTTTTTATTATAAGCTACCAATAAACATAGCTTTTTGTTAAAATAACTACACATGAAATACCTTGTCATAATTCTATTGCTTTTGAGTTGTAGCGATTCAAACCAGCCTCGAGAAAAAAAACTCTATGGGTGGAAAGAAATCCAACAGAAAAAAGAGATTGAATTTCTCTTTAGCAATTCTTCCGCCTCATTTGAGAATGGCCGTGACGGGGTGCCTGAGGGTTTTGAATATGAACTTGCCAGGCAATTTGCTAAAGACCATTCACTTAAGTTTAAATATCGAACTTTAGAAAGTGTGGATCAAATTCTTGAGCAAATCTCCCTGGGCAATGGTCATATCGGAGCTGCCAGTGTCACTCATACAGAATATAGGAGTGAGAATTTTAATTTTGGTCCAAGTTATTTCAGTGTTCATCAGGTGGTGGTTTGTAAAAAACGCAAAAAGATAAAATCCACAAAAGATCTAAGTAAACTTAAAATTATGATTCCGACTCAAACCAGTTTTACCGAAACTCTTCTTTATTTAAAAAGTTTATATCCTGAATTAGTTTGGGAGGAAAAAGAAGATGAGAACTCTGAGTCCATGTTACAGGAAATTTGGAAAAACCCAGAGTACTGCACCATGATGGATTCACATATGGCCGCTCTCCACCGACGTTATTTACCTGAGCTTAAAATAGTTTTTAAGTTTAAAAAGGAAAATAAAATCGGCTGGGTTATGGATAAAGAGAATACTGAACTCAAGAAAAAAGTTGAACAATGGTTTCAGTTAAAAAGCTCTCAAAAACTTGTCAAACATCTCAAACGCAAATATTTTGAATTCATAGCCTTTGATCCTTATAATCTTAAAGTTTTCAATGCAAGAATCCAAGACAGGCTTCCTCAATATTTAGATCTCTTCAAAAAAGCAGCTCAAAAATACAAAATGGAATGGGAATTACTAGCAGCAGTTAGCTATCAAGAATCTTTTTGGAACCCTAAAGCCAAAAGCCCTACAGGTGTACGAGGAATTATGATGCTTACACGCAGGACTGCTAAAAGTGTCGGAGTTACAAATCGCCTTGACCCCGTTCAAAGTATCGAAGGCGGGGCTAAGTATCTTTCCAAGCTCCTTCATCGTATACCTTCTTATGTTCGCCAAGAGGATAAGATCTGGTTCGCTCTCGCAGCATACAACGTAGGTTTTTATCATTTGCGTGATGCCATGGCTTTGAGTATTTGGCAAAATGAAAACCCCACTGCTTGGCCGAGTATAGAAAAAGTGTTACCTCTTCTTGCTCAAAGAAAGTATTACAAAAAGCTACCTTATGGTCATGCCAGGGGATTTGAGCCAGTGATATATGTACAAAGAATTAAAGATTTTTACGATATTCTTAAATCAAAAACGAAGTTTTCTACTCTGTAGTCTCAACAGATTCAACAACAGAAGCAGGATTTCTACATTTTCTTGAACGGGCATCGCATGTCTGAGTTTTACATCCGGAATGCTTCAAACAAAACTCTCCCACTTCAGATTGAAATTGAGTGCTAGGAGCACAAATTCTAAACTGAGAACAATTTTTTGAAAGGCACTCTTTATGTGAAGAACACCGTTCTCCATTATATTTGGCGTTCAAAGGTCTTTTTTCGCAGACATTTTGCTGACAATTTTTTGAGCAGCAATCATCGTTGCGCTCACATGAATCGGTAAGTGATGTGCATTGCAGACCTGCTGGATCTCTTTGAAATTCAGATCTCAGTTTTCCGTTTGCTGCAAACATTCCATTTTCTTCCATATAATGATTTGTTCGAAGTAAGGAAATAGAAATTACTGCTAAAAATAGAATAGAAAAAATCCAAACGTTTTTCACACGACCACCTCTGATTAAAGTGTACCACTGTTTAAAGTACACTTCACTATCGGAATATTTTGGCAGAAATTGAAACAAAAAATGGGGCCACTTTGGGCCCCACTAAATTAATCAAGTATTTTTAATTAACGAAATAAGTGACTTAAAAACCAGCTTTCTTATAAATTCCTGCACCATCATCCGGTGAATCTTGCTCTTCATATCCTGGGCACTTTCTTACATTCGTTCTATCAACAGAAAACAGAACATCTTGATTATCCAAATAAAAATTATAAGGATAAGAGTTACTCCATCTCTGAGTCATTGAAGCCTCAAGATATTTCATTTTTTTTGTGCTCTTATTGTAAGTGACAATAAAAGTTTTTCCTCTGTAAGTTGTACTGGTCAACATCGGAGTATGGATAGACGTGTAACCTGCAGTCCCTTGTAATCTGCGTGTGGTAGAAATAGTAATTCCTTTGGAAATACTCATCCCCACTGAAGCCGATAGACCGAGTGCTTCAGAACCTGCTTTTACTTCAGAAGAAAGTGTCACTGTTAATGTTTCACTAATTCCCCAGTCCGCAAAAAAGAAACTACTGGTGTGACATGGCTCTTCATGAGAGAAAAGTCCAGGAAACTTACTTTTCTTTTTTCTCGCGTTAAAAACAGTAATATGTCGGTAATAATCATATCCATTAAATGGATTTTTACTTTTATACACTTTACCTAGAATGATATTTTTATATCGCTTCTTAGCAAAGGGATCATATGGTCTAATATTATTAGGCATAATACTCGAGCGTATCCCCATGACAGCTTCACCAGCAATAGGTGCTTGTTTGTTCTGAGTGAGATTTAATTCGCCCATGAGCTCACTTAAATCTTTTTCTTCAGCTTCCCAAGACTCTGCTTCCATTCTTAATAATTCATTTTCATCAATAGAAATGGATTCCATATCAGCAATGTCATAGACTTCATTACTCGCAGCAAACACGCCTTGTCCTAAAAGCATGGCCAAAGCAATTGTCCCCACAATTTTTTTAGTCACCATAATTTCCTCCTTGGGCGAAGATTAGAACTTCTCAGAATAAAGTACAATTTGGAGTGAAATTTTTACTGGAGCAGATGTAAGATTTTAGCTAAGCACCTAGAATTTCGTTTAGGTGCTTAGATGATTTCAGTAACTTAGCCTAGCTTAACTTTGCAAGAGAATTCTTAAGACGCTTAATTGCTTCTTTAAGTTGCTCCTCAGAGTTGGCATAAGAAATCCTAATATTTTGGGGGCAACCAAAAGATTCTCCCGAAGTGGTCGCAACAAGCCCGTCCTCAAGTAAGTACATACAAAGATCATCAGCAGTTTTTATCGTCTGCCCATTCACTGACTTACCTAGATAAGAGCTAACGTCGGGAAAAACATAAAATGCACCTTTGGGAATATTAACCCCCAGACCTTCAATAGATTTGAGTAATTCAATCACAAGGTCTCTTCTCTTTAAAAAGGTTTGTTTCATCTCTTCAATTTTTTTAGGGTCAGCTTGAACTGCGGCAGCTGTAGCCTTTTGAGCAATCGTATTTGCCCCAGAGGTAAACTGACCTTGGAGTTTAGTGCAAGCACTGGCAACCTCTTTACTCGCGCCAAGATAACCGATTCGCCATCCGGTCATAGCGAAGCCCTTAGCCACCCCATTTACAGTAATGACTCTGTCTTTTATGGACTCAACAGTTCCAATACTAAAACACTCATCATCAAAGTTAATATGTTCATAGATTTCATCAGAGACGATATAACATTTCGGGTATTTTTCGAAGACTTGAGCAAGTGCTATGAGTTCGTCTTTAGAATAAACTGAACCTGACGGGTTACAAGGATTACTAAAGATAAAAAGTTTTGAATTTTCAGTTAATGCTTCTTCGAGCTGCTCGGGAGTGATTTTAAAATCATTCTCGATTCCTGTTTTAATTTCCACAATTTTTGCCTCAGCAAAACTTGCCATGGCATGATAGCTTACCCAGTAAGGTGCAGGAAGTATAACTTCCTCACCTGGATTAACTAAAGCTAAACATATATTCATAAGGGAGTGCTTAGCACCAGTAGAGATCACAATTTGTTCAGGTGTAAACTCAAGGCCATTATCTCTTTTAAATTTTTCACAAATACTTTGGCGCACATCTTTATAACCTGGTACGGGAGGATAATGAGTAAAATCATTATGGATAGCTTCAATGGCTGCATCTTTGACAAACTGAGGGGTGTTGAAGTCCGGCTCTCCAAGACTCAAACTGATGACATCTTTTCCCTGGTCTTTAAGCTCCCAAGCTAAATTTGCCATTTTTAAAGTTGCAGATTCTTCCATGTTCAAAATACGTCTTGCAATAATACTCATAAACCCCTCTTAGCTACGGTAAAGTAGTTCTGTAAATAATGTTGTCTCTTCATTGAAATAAAATTTACTTTCCCAAATTTTACTTGAAATATTTGTAAAATGCTCCCCAATAATTTCTCTATAGAATTCTCTCGATCTTTTTATAGCATATTCATCTTTAAAATTTAAATCCTCTACTTGTCTCTCCAGCTCAAGATCTGTTGGAACTGTTAAGTATAGATATTTTATTCTTTGCGATAAAATAGGAAGAACAATCTTGAGATCTTCGTCAGATAAATACTGAAACACTGATGTGCATAATCCTAAATCAAAGCGCAGTTTTTTATGCTCTTTTCTTGCACACCATGATTGAATAGTTTCATTCAAGAGCTCTAATTTCATAGATTCGACAGGTTTGAGTTTTCGTTTTAAGGCTTTAGCGTAGGCATATTCAGAAGGCTCTACGCCACAGGCCTTATAAGGTAGAAATGCTTTTATCACTTTTTGGAAAAGATAACCATATCCAAAGCCGAGATCAATGACACTTGAAATATCGATTAACTCTAATTCAAAAAATGATTTTAGATAAGCGGTGTGCTCTTTGGCATTGCCAATGCCATCCATCGTTTTAGGCTCAGAGTAATTTGATTCCCAATAATCTGAACCAAAGCTCATTATTCAAAGCGGGCCAAAATAGGACAGTGATCGCTTACTTGTGAATAACTAATTCCTAAATCTCTAACTGAGGCGTCACGACATTTTACTTTTTTACAATGAGAAGCTGTCTGTACAGAAAGCTTACTATAACCTAAGAGATTTTTAGGAAAAATAATATGATCTAATAGGGAAGACTCTTCAATATTATCATGGCGGTTCAAACCACTCCAATAAGATGTGCATTGAACATCATCACCCGTTGTTTCGAATTTAGCGTCTCCTAACATTTCTGTGAACTTCACATAATCACGATTTCGTATATTAAAACCTGTAGTGTTAAAATCTCCTAAGACGATGATATCATGGTGATTCGCCAGCTTTAATTCATCAAGCATTTGCCCTAAGATTTCATATTGTTTAAATCGCTTTTGAAAACTTCTCTCACTTCCTCCAGCTTTAAGATGAACACCAATAACAACAAACTTCTTAGCCGTTTTACGTTCTTCAAACATTCCCACTAAGGCTGGACGCAAGCGTCCACAACCGAAGTCGCCTATCACAACGCCCGGATCACTGACTCTTTTATCTTCATAATACTTATGCAAAACAACTTTAGCGGGATTATAAACAAAGCCAATTTTCTGCTGTCCTCCGCCCCCGCATTTACTCAAAACCACATTGTAACCAGGAAACTCTGAGTTGATATAATTGCGAAAACTATGGGTATTAACTATTTCTTCAACTTGGAGGATATCAAAGTTTAAGTCTGATAAAATTTTTGAGAGTGCCGCTTTATTTGTTTGATCACCTTTTGAATCAAAATTGCGAATATTATAAGTGACGATATTAAGTGCTGAGTAAGCAGAAAAAGACAGCATCCAGGCCATCATTGATAATGTCAAAAATCTCACGTTTCCATCCTTGAAAAGTTATGACTCTATCAAATAATTTTATTCCGGTTTTGGCAAATGAAACTTAACTTACTGAAAAGTATTAACCATTACCCAATACCTGAGTTTTTCACAAAGCTATTGAATGATTTTTTCTGCACCTAATGTAGAATACTCTGCTCCTGTTTCGGGATTAATCAGAGTGTCTCTATTTTTATAGATTCTAGGTGTTGAATAAAGAAGTTTAACCGCTTTGTGCTTAGGCATAATCTGATAACGATCAGGATACATCTCTTGCAGCTTCTTGCTCACTTCCTTGGCCCTGGTCATGGGCATAGCAGGAAACAAATGATGCTCAGTATGATAACCAAAATTGAGATTGAACCACTCTAAGAATCGATTGTTTTTTACGCTAAGTGAGTTAACCAAAGGATCATTAATTTTAGTATAAGGACTAATATTATGATTGGTGGAGATATAACTCATAACAGTATAATTCATCACCATAAAAGGTATGACAAAAAGCCAGAGCCAATTTTCAACTCCAATAAAAGTGAGAAAACCCACAAAAAGTGCCACTTGAATACCAAATTCAATCGTGACTTTTTTATGATTCATTTTGTCCCACATTTTATTTCCAAATCTCATCCAAGCTTGATTCATAAAAGCTTGCAGAGAGAACCAATAGAAAAAATATAAATAGCTTCTCAAGTAGCCAGAGCCAGGAGAGAGCTTGAAAACTCTTTGCATGTATTTACTTTTTTTCCAAACCATCTTAGTAGGAAAAGCATCCGGGTCTTTATAAAGGAGCTGAGCGTTTCCGTGATGAAGATTATTATGCCAAAATCTCCAATAGGTTGGGCTAATCATAAAGGGCGCAAAACCAAGAAAACCAAAAAATTGCTGCCACTTTTTATTTTTTACTACAGAGCCATGAAGAATCTCATGGCCGAGAAATGTTGTTCCTGCCAGTGACATTCCCATAAGTACTCCACTTAAGATTTTAAAAATTAAGGAAGCTTCTGTCGCCATCACGACATACATACAGACGGCAATAACAGGATAGTAAAGGGCAAAATATTTTAGGCGTTTAGGATCTCTTTTAAAAATTTTCTTATCCAGCTGTTTAGAAACTTCACGATTATATTCACCTAAACTTTTAAGATTTGTTTCTCTTTTCTTCTTAACTATATTTAACTTTGGTTCAATATTTTGCTGAGTTTGAGACGCTTGGGTCTCAGTTGTTTTAGCTGTATCCAAAACTCACCCCTTCATTAATTTTAGTAAAGTTCAAACCTAACAAGCTAAACACGCTTAGTCATTACAATTTTCATATTGATTATAGAGATAGAGATTGTTTTCCCTCACATAATCTTTAACTTGTTGATATAATTCTTGATTTTTATACAAAGTCCCAAGCAACGAGCAAAAAAGCGTTTTACTCAGAGCTTTAACGAGAGGATTTGTCTCACTTAAATTACCTGTCAGATTGCTTTCAACTGGCTGACTCCCCGCATCTTTTTGCTGAGGTTTCCAGCTTACGACGTCGTATTTAGTCTCTCTAGGCCAACCTACGAGATGTTCATTATAATAGATAACAACCCCTTTGCCTTCGAAAGCATAAAGCTCTTCCCCAATCTGGTCACTTTTCACAGAGAAACGTGTCGTGAGTTGGTCTCCACTTCCCTCATCGATAGTGCCTTCCCACGTTTTAATAAAACGGCCCTTGTGTGAAATCTTAGTCAGATTCCCCACTCGCTTACCATCTGATACAGGAAAATCCCAAAGGATATATTTAACAATAAAGAGTAACCCCACAAAAATTAGAGGGGCTAATATTTTAAACTTCCATGACTTCATAACGATCCTTAGCCAGCAATACTAATATTTTCAAATCTCATAAGTGGAGAGAAAAATCCTTTATTGGTGGTGGATTCAATTTTGTCTCCAATAAGATTGATTGAAGTTAACATCTTATGAAAATTACTTGAAACAGTCACCCCTTTAACTGGCCTGACTCTCTTGCCGTCTTTCATTAAATATCCTGAGGCTGCAAAAGAAAACTCACCTGAAATCGCATTGGCCCCTGAGTGAAGTCCTTGTAAGGAATGAATTTTAAAATATTCTCCGCTTTTTAAATCAGTCACATTCGTTTTCCCAGCAGATATCACTTTCGTTGTTCCAGACGTTCCAAGACTTGATTTTGCTCCTCGAGCAGCTCGACCATTTGTTTCAGTGTTAAAATAATGTGCCGTACTCGAATTATGATAAAAATTCTTCATCACCCCATCGACCACGAGGTCCAGATCTTCCTGCAAAACTCCTTCGGAGTCGACAAAGCTTTTAAAAAAACCATCCTGATACTGAGGAATATCTTTAATTGTAATTAATTCACTCATCACTTTTTGACCCAGCCTATCTGCAAAGGGATTTGTTTTTTCCATGGCTCCCTTGGCAGAATAAATATTGGAAAAGCACCCAAAGACTTGGGAGAAAGCATCTGGGGTAAAGATCACATCGTACTTCCCAGTGGATAAACTTTTAGCAGTCAACCACTCTTTGGCGTGCTCAATACTTTCATTCACACATTCATCTTTTTTAAGATCACTTAACTTTCTCCCCATAGAGTCATGAAAATGCATTGAGCTATTAGCTCCGTCTTGTATTAACGCTGAAGTATAACAAGACATATAATAATCACTCTCATAAGTGAAAGTTCCAAGATGATTCATATAATAACTAGAAGAAGTCCCTTCTCCTAAACCATTATAAGGAGCCGCTTTAGCTTTAGGCTCTTTTTTCAAAACATCTGCTTCAAGCGAGAGACAAAAGTTTATTTTTTCATCCACATCAGTATCAACTTGCTTGTACTCACTTTCAAAAGTTTTTTCACCATTCTCTAGTCTAATATCTTCATGAGGATTAACCTCTGAATTTTTTGCGTTCTCTACCGCTGCTTCAGAAATACTCTTGAGAGCATCTTCATCAAGAGCCTCAGAATAGGCCAATCCAATTTTTTGATCTTTAATCACTCTGAGTCCAAGGACTTGTGATCCAGAGACTTGATACTTATCAATTTTATTATTTTGAGCGGAAAGAGAAAAGCTATCTCCAGCTGAAAGAATGACATCCGCTTTATCCGCACCCGCAGCTAAAGACATATCTATGAGTTTTTGCATTTTCGCTTTTAATAAATGATCCATTATGCATTACCTCCTACTAAAATCTCGTCTACTTTTATGGCCGCTTGTCCTACCGTTGTAGGAACTCCTCCACTCACGGAACCACATACACCTGCAGCGAGTTCAAAATTATCTCCCACCATAGAAATATTCTTGAGAATCTCTTCTCCCGTTCCAATGAGGGTGGCCCCCTTAACTGGCTCTTTAATTTTTCCATCTTTAACCAGGTATCCTTCCTGAACAGCAAAGTTAAATTCTCCCGTTCCTGGATTCACAGAACCTCCGCCCATCGCTGCCGCAAAAATTCCATCTCCCATAGCTTGAATCAGTTCTTCTTTTTTATATTGACCTGGTTCGATAAAAGTATTTCTCATTCGAGATGCTGGGGCATACTTATATGACTCACGCCTTGCTGACCCTGTTCTAGGATGACCTGTTTTGATCTCTCCCATACGATCACAAAGAAAATTTTCGAGTTTTCCATTTTTAATGAGTTGAGTTCTTTGAGTTTCCATACCTTCATCATCAACAGAGATACTTCCCCAATAATTATCCATCGTCCCATCATCGACAGCACTCACAGCTTCATTGGCAATCATATCCCCTTTTCTATCCCAGAAGACCGAAGCTTTCTTTTGAACCGCTGTTGTTTCGAGTGAATGGCCACAGGCTTCATGAAAAATAACTCCCCCAAAACCATTATCAATAACAACAGGCATTTTCCCTGCTGGACAAGGAACAGCTCTTAAGGTGGTGAGAGCTTGTTTGGCGCAGTAATTTGAAATCCAATCAAAATCTAGGCTTTCGATATAATCATATCCACCTCGCGCCCCTGGTGCCCAGTATCCACTTTCTTGCAAGTTACCATCTTTAGCAATGGCAGAAGTGGCTAGCCTTACATAAGGTCTGGTGTCTTGAACATGTAATCCGTGAGAATCAAAAATTTCCACTTCTTGTTTTTTAAGCATCAGACCAATATTAACTTGGGAGATAAGTTCTGAATGGGCCCTGACTTTTTTATCAAGAGTATGGAGTTTTTGAATTTTCTCACTGAGAGGAATTTCTTTATCTGCAAGTGCAGCTACTTGATGAAAGTTTTTTGTTTTAAATTGAACAGCTTGATCAAAACTGGTTTTCTTGCCGTTTTTCTGGGCGATCAGTCTGGTTAACTGAATAAGATCTTCTTTTTTGGTGGAGTTGGTATAGCCATAGACCATCTGCTCTCCAAATATAAGTCTCACTCCGATCCCGAAATCGACCCCTGATTTAATATCTTTAATCTTAGAACTATTAAGTGATAAATGTTGTAAGCTCACTTTATCCACAAAAATATCGCAGAAGTCAGCACCTAAACTCATCCCTTCAAATATAATATCCGCAGCAATCTCTTGGTGTAACACATTTCCTCCTAGTCTTTTAGCTGATTATTGATTATATCTGATACTACGTTTAAAACACGACTCAACTCACAATGAAGGATTATTATGCAACATAAGAAAATCGGGGTGATGTGCGGTTCCAGTGATGCGTGCCCAGAAAAATTTCTCACTTTGGCCTATCAAGTTGGTCAAGAACTCGCTAGACATGAATTAGATATTATCTATGGAGGAGGTGCTAAAGGACTTATGCGTAGAGTTGCCGATGGTGGACTAGAGGCTGGAGCGCAAGTTCACGGATACATGCCAGAATTTATGATTGCAGTGGAGTGGCAACACACCAACCTTAGCGAATTACATATCACTCAAGACATGAGCGAGCGCAAATATCGCATGATGAGCGAATCAGATGCCACCATCTTCCTTCCAGGTGGATGTGGAACCATGGAAGAATTTTTTGAATGGCTCTCTTGCAAACGACTGGGAAAATACATAGGACCTCTCGTTATTTTTAATTTTGAAGGCTATTACGATCCTCTGATTAAACTTCTAGAAAATATGGAAGCCAATAATTTTCACAATCCTGAACACAAACAAATGTTTAGTGTCTGTACCCAAGTAGAAGACCTTGTGGCGACCATAACTTCTGCTCCAAGTTGGAGTGCCGATGCTATCCAGTTTGCCTCTGTAAGACATGCCAGCAAAGAAAGATAATTATATCACCCCTAAGGGTCACCAAGCTTTAGTCGATGAGCTCAATCAGCTTGTCCTCACAGAACGGCCAGAAATTATTAAGGTCATCCAATGGGCGGCAAGTCTTGGAGATCGCTCCGAAAACGCTGATTACTTGTATGGAAAAAAGCGACTCAGAGAAATTGATAAACGCAGTAATTTTCTACGCAAGCGCATTGAAAAAGCGGTCATCATCAATCCAGCTATCATCAAGTCAGAAGTCGTAAAGTTTGGAGCCACAGTGACTGTTATTAATGAAGATGAAAATGAAATCATCTACACGATTGTCGGACAAGATGAAATTGATACCAAAAACAATCGCATCAGTTGGCGCAGCCCAATTGGAAAAGCGCTGATGGGTAAAGAAGTCGGCGATGATGTGGAAGTCAAAACTCCCTCAGGAACGAGGGAGTTTGAAATATCAGACATAGTTTATCAAGAACTTTAAAAAAGCACTTCAATACCGATAAGCCAATAGATGAAAGAGTTATCACTACTCATTATATTAATCAGCTCAAATCTGCTCGCAGGTCAATTCAATATCACAGTTCTCAGTGATCAAGGTGCATCTGCAGCTGCCAGTGAATTTGTAAAAGAGATGTCAAAGCTTGAGCCTTACAAACAATTAATCGAACAAAATATTATTACCATAAACTCTCAGCCTGTTATAGCTAATATTGCTTGTGAAGGCGGTCATAGCGGAATAGAAAGGTTGGCTAAATGTGACCTTGAAACTGCTGGGACAATTTGTGGTGAGGCTGATTTGTGTCCTATTTATACTTCGGTTCCAGATATTGGAGCAGGAGGAGATCCTTTTCCGATCATGAGTAAAACCATGCCTTGGACGACTATGCTCCATGAGGTGATTCATACTCATGGCTTTACTGATGAGTATTATTATACGGCCAACGATGCGCCACTTTACTGTAGAGACAGCATTGCTTGGCATAATGGCTATACCACTAATAGTAAAATAAAGAGTTCTTATCGAACAAAGTCCAAAGCTCTTCGTGCCTGTCGCAGATACATTCCGTGGTGTGAAGAAGCAATTGCAGCTGGAGCTGAAGTCACCCAAAGACTTTCTAATGGAAGATATAAAATTGGAACTCCTGAACCTGCAAGTTGTCCTTCTTTAGCAATGGGGGTTTTTCTTGGAGGAAGTTGCACTAATGCAAATGAGGATACAACCTTCAGGCCGTATTTTTGCCCAAACATAATGGGTTATCCTCACTTAGGTGAAGACTTTTGTAATGTTCATCAAAGACATGCCATTATAAAAAACTCTCCCAATATGATCCCACCTTATTATCAAAAAATGATTCATCAACATATAACTCAAAAAGCAGGAGTGGATGTTGAATTTCAATTGAGGACTCCAGCTGAGCTCGATGAACACTTTTATGGGATCCCTAGTGTGGATGAACTAGGATCAAACACACCAACTGAAAATTTTTGTGATACTAAATCAGCTACTGAAATTCATCAATCATCTCATGGATTGAGTGGACTAAACACTTTTGACATACAAAATAATTCGTCAAGAATTATTCAAACTAAAGACTCTCTCATTTTTCAACCAAACAATTCACATCAAGAAGTAACCATAGAATAAAAAAAGGGGCCAGAAAATGACCCCTATCTTATTTTTCTATATACAAATCAGCTAACTAGCTACCGCAACCGGCGTTCTCAGCATTATTGTTGGAACATGAGTTACCTGGGGCATCTTGGTCACCATTTCCATGACCATTATTTCCGCCATTTCCACCTGAGTTACCTGGAGAACCTGGATCACCCTTGTCACCTTTGTCACCTTTGTCACCCTTGTCTCCTTTGTCACCTTTGTCACCTTTGTCACCTTTATCACCTTTATCTCCTTTGTGACCCTTATGACCTTTATCTCCTTTATCACCTTTTTCTCCGGTGTCACCTTTATCACCCTTGTCACCTTTGTCACCTTTCTCTCCGGTGTCACCTTTATCACCCTTATCACCTTTTTCACCGGTATCACCTTTGTCACCTTTCTCTCCGGTGTCACCTTTATCACCCTTATCACCTTTATCACCTTTCTCTCCGGTATCACCTTTGTGACCTTTATCTCCTTTGTCACCTTTTTCACCTTTTTCACCTTTTTCACCGGTATCACCTTTGTCACCTTTCTCTCCGGTGTCACCTTTATCACCCTTATCACCTTTATCACCTTTCTCTCCGG